>JBGALI010000009.1:0-199251 GCA_044223975.1 Phycisphaerales bacterium
TGTCGCGCGTGCTTCCCACCCGCGCAGTCTATCGCACGTCCCTCCCGCCCGGCTGTAGAGGCCGGAGGCCTCAAATGACATAGCCGGGGGCAACGCCCCCGGTACGCCCCGCCGCGGACATCGACCGCGGAGCGGTCGGATTGACGGGGCGAACATCACCGGCGCGGTTGCACACGTCGCGGTCCCGCGCCCGCGTGCTCGCGCCGCGCGTGCCCCGGGCTTTCCGGGCCGCGCGATGACCTCCGGCGATCCGACCGCTTCGCGGTCGGGGACGAAGGGGCGCCCGGAACGGGGGGCGTTTCCCCCGGCTATGCCATCACAGGGCTCCGCCCTGAAAAACCGCTGCGCCCGCGGCTCGGCGTCCGTGTTCACACACTTGCCGCCGCCCCGCACTCCGGGCACACGGACATCACCGCACGCCCGGCCAAGAGGCCCACTCCCTTACGTTCGGGGTTCGCAACAAGCGGCGGCCCCGGCACCCGCCCGGCCGTGCGCGAGAGCGGCAACGCCAAAATGAAAAGAGGCCCGGCCGGCGCCGAGCCCCTTCTTGATCACGCTCTGCCCGCCCTCGCGGGGGATTACTTCTTGGCCTTTTCCTTGCCGCCGCGGCCCTCGGCCTCCAGGACCTCTTCCATCAGGTTGCGGGGCATGGGGCGGTACTCGAGGAACTCCATGGTGGAGCTGGCCCGGCCCTGCGACATGCCGCGGAGGCTGGTGGTGTAGCCGAACATCTCTGAGAGCGGGACCTCGCAGGTGACGAGCTTCACCACGCCGCGGTCGTCGGTGTCGATGATCATGCCGCGGCGGCTGGAGATGTCGCCGGTGATGTTGCCGAGGTAATCGTTGGGAACGGTGACCACCACCCGCATGATGGGCTCAAGGAGCACGGGCCCGGCCTTCTCGACCGCTTCCATGATGGCCAGGCGACCGGCCTGCTCGAAGGCGACCTGCGAGCTGTCGACCGCGTGCGACGAGCCGTCGACCACGGTCGCCTTGATGTTGATCATGGGGTAGCCGTACTTGACGCCCGTGACGGCCGTCTGGCGGATGCCGTACAGCACCGAGGGGATGAACTCCTTCGGGATGGCGCCGCCGACGACCTTGTTGACGACGGCGATGTTGTCCTCGAAGTCGATCTCCTCTTCCTTGGCCTGGGCCGCGGTGAAGGGCTCGAGGTTGATGGTGCAGTCGCCGAACTGGCCGCGTCCGCCCGTCTGCTTGACGAACTTGCCGCGGACGTACTCGACCTTCTTGGTGATGGCCTCGCGGTACGACACGCGGGGCTTGCCCACGTCGACGTTGACCTTCATGTCGCGGACGAGCTTGTTGCGGATGATCTCAAGGTGCAGCTCGCCCATGCCGCTGATGATGGTCTGGCCGGTCTCGTCGTCGAAGTGGAAGCGGAAGGAGGGGTCCTCACGCCGGATGGTCATGAGGGCCTCGGAGAGCTTGCGCTTGTCCTCGGAGCTCTTGGGCTCGATCGACATCGAGATCACGGGCTCGGGGAAGTGCATGCGCTCGAGCAGGATGGGCTGGTCGATGTCGCAGAGCGTGTCGCCCGTGTAGCTGTCCTTGATGCCGACCACCGCGACGATGTTGCCCGCGGCGACCTCGTCGAGCGGGATGCGGTTCTGGGCGTGCATCTCGAAGATGCGGCTGGCGTTCTCGCGCTTGCCGTTGGCGGGGTTGAGCAGGCGCGTGCCCTTGGTGAGCGTGCCGGAGTAGACGCGGATGTACGTGAGGTCGCCGTGCATGTCGCTGACGACCTTGAACACGAGCGCGGAGAAGGGCGCCGAGCGGTCGTGCGGCCGCTTCATGTGGATCTCTTTATCCTGCGGGTCCGTGCCCTCGACCTCGGGCTTCTCGGGGGGCGAGGGGAGGTAGTCGACGACGGCGTCGAGCAGGGCCTGGATGCCGATGTTGCGGAGGGCGGCGCCGCAGAGAACGGGGTAGCACTTCTGCTGGATGGTGCCCTTGCGCAGCGCGGCCTTGAGCTCGGCGACCGTCGGGGCCTCCTCGCGCAGGTACTTGTCCATGAGCGCATCGTCAAGCTCGGCACACTTCTCGTAGAGGTCGTGCCGCCACTTCTCGGCGATCTCCTTGAAGTCTTCGGGGATGTCCTTCTCCATCACGACCTCGCCCTTGTCGCCCTCGAAGACGAAGGCGCGCATGGTCATGAGGTCGATGATGCCCTTGCACTCGTTGCCGGTGCCCAGGGGGTACTGGATGGCGACGCCGTTGGCGCCCAGGCGGCTCTTGATGGTGGCAAAGGAGAAGTCGAAGCTGGCGCCCAGCTTGTCCATCTTGTTGACGAAGCACAGGCGCGGCACCTTGTAGCGGTCGGCCTGACGCCACACCGTCTCGGACTGGGCCTCGACACCTTCCTTGCCATCGAAGACGGCGACGGCGCCGTCAAGGACGCGGAGGGATCGCTCGACCTCGATGGTGAAGTCGACGTGCCCGGGCGTGTCGATGAGGTTGACCTTGTACATCTCCCCGTTGTGCTCCCACGGGCAGGTGGTGGCGGCGGACTGGATGGTGATGCCGCGCTGCTGCTCTTCCTCGAGGAAGTCCATGGTGGCGGTGCCCTCGTGCACCTCGCCCATCTTGTAGTTCTTGCCGGTGTAGAAGAGGATGCGCTCGGAGACCGTGGTCTTTCCGGCGTCGATGTGGGCGCAGATGCCGATGTTGCGGACGTGGGCGAGATCGGTTTGCATCACTGTCATGGCTCGGACCTTCCAATGCGATGGGGACTGCGGTCGGGGAGGGCGGGAGCCCTCATTGATCGGATCATCACCCCCGCGGCGCCCGGCGCCGCGGGATTCGGTTCAGACTTGGCCTCGGATCGTTCCGGCGTGCCCCGCCGGTGGGTGTGGGAGGTCGTCAGTGCGGTTCGCTGTCCTCGTCCTCGTCCACGACGAACACTCCACGGGATACCCGGAAAATGGGCGGGAAATAGTAGCGACGGGTGCGGGTGGATCAAGAACCGCGGGCGATGCCGGACATCTCGACCTTTTCCGCGGCGGTGAGGCCCCGGAGGGTGTCGAGGTGTGAATTCTCGTCGTTTTCCAGGGCGCGGCGGGCCCACCCGGCGGCCTCTTCGGTCCGACCGAGGTCGGCCAGGGCCCGGGCGAGCTTCACGTGCCAGGTCAATCCGTACGGGTCTGCGGCGGCGGCCCCTTCCCAGGCGCTCACCGCCAGCTCCCGTTCGGCACGGTTGTCGGTAGAGGTCGCCCGGGACATTCGGACCGTCCCCAGCCAACCCAGGGATGAGGCGTGCTGGAGAGGGAGTTCTGCGGCTTGCCTGGCGGAGTCCTCGGCGCGTTCGGCCAGCAGAGCGGACGGGGATTGTTCGCCTCGCTCGCGAAGCGTCGCGGAGAGCTGCAATGCCAGACGGCTGATGGCCCGGAGTGTGCCCGGGTGGGTGACGCGGACGGCGGCGGAATTCAGGTGGGCGAGCGCCTTGTTACCGCTGTTCAGGAAGACGTCTTCGAGCCCTCGGCGCATGGCGGACTCGGTGTCTCCGATCGGTCGGCCCAGAACCCTTGACAGATGATCGGAGAGGCGGCCCGCGGCAGCAGCCCGGTCAGAGGGCGTGGCGTGCTCGAGTTGCTGGATCAGGGACCTTGATTCTGATGCCGGCTCGGAAGCAGCCAGCGCGGCACGAAGTTCGCTCTCCCATCGCGCGACCGGCCGCCAGCCCAGCGTGAAGAGTGACGCTCCGTAGAGGAGGATCGCGCCGGAGACGAGGAGCGAGCCTCGCGCCGCGGCGGTTGTGATTTTCACGCCCGGCTCGGCGGTCCTGCGGGCGGCCAGGGCACCGAACACGAGAAAGAACGCCGGCGCCGAGCCCGGCCACACTGGAGTGAGTTCGATCTGCGCGTGGGCGGCCATGGCCGCGGCGCCGCACGCGAGGGCCGCGGCGGCGCGGGGGCTGGTGCGGAGGGTTGCGAGGATCCCGGCGCCCACGGCGGTCGCGGCGATCAGTCCGACGAAGCGGGCGATCGTGCCCTCGGGCGTCCCGGCGGAGATCTCGGTCATGGCTCCGATGACGGTGGGGGCGCTGAGGATCACAAACAGCAGGCGGATCTCGTGACGGGGCGTCCAGCCCGCGGTCGGAGATTCGGTGGCGCGAGTGCGAGGATCGACCGTGAACCACGACCCGATCTGCCACACCCACCAGAGCCACACGATTCCCCACGCGATGCCGCCGGCGCCCAGCGTCGCGGCGAAGTCAAAGAGCAGGCTGTGCGGGCTGGTGACCTCCTCGGGACTGAGGGGCGGCTTCAGGAGCATGTAGGCGTCCTTGAAGCCGTCGGGACCGACTCCCGCCAGCGGGTGCGCGGCAACGGCGCGGGAGGCGCCGATCATGTAGAACCAACGGAAGAGAAGACTGTTCTCCGAGAGGTGCTCGCCGATCAGTCCGCGAACCACAACAGCCAGGAGCGCGAGCGCCACGCCGGCGATCGGGACCAGCGGCAAGTGGCGAAGCACGAAGCCGATTGGTGCGCCGTCGCGAGTGCGGCGTGTGGCGATGGCGAGTGCCGCGGCGATCGTGCATCCGAACGCCAGGGCCGCCCATCCGCCCTTGGAGTCGGCCATGGCGACGCACGCGATCCCCGCCAGTGCGCCGAGGGTGAGCGTCGCGGTCACCCATGGGATCGGCTTCTGCGGGGTGCTGCGCCGGGGCGCGAGGAACGCGAGCGCGGCGATCATCGCGGCGCCGCCGAAGGCGCCCCAGGACGCAAAGACATTCGCCATCCCAAACCAGCCGGTGGCCTCGGGCTGAAGGAGCCGGCGATCGAAGGCGCGACCCGCGGCAGAGTCGGCGGCCCATCCCTGGGACGCGAAGAACTCCTGGCGGTTCTGCTTGTACAGGTCAAGGGTCTGCGGGTGCTCGACGAGCAATTGGAGAGCGCCCTTGCACGCGAGCACGACGACGCCCCCGACGAGCGCGGCGGCGGCGATACGGCGCAGGCGTTCATCCCGGCAGACCTCGAACGCCGCGGCAGCGCCGATGAGTGCCGCGGCCCATTGCGATCCGAGGCGAAGATGATCGACGAAGACGTCCTGACCGAGGCGGGCGTGGTACGCGACGAGGGCGGCGCCGAGCGCGATGGCGGTCCAGAGCGGGGTGCAGGCGCGTGCGCCGGCGAGTGCGGCGCCGAACATGGCGATGGCGGCGCCGAGGATCGAGACGAGGTCGAGCGCGATCGAACCCGCGGGGCCCAGGGCGGTGCCCGGGATCTCGAGGACGAACGGGTCGCCGTCCCACCCAGGGAACGGTTCGAAGCCGACGCCCATGCGCGTGAGCGCGGCGGCGAGGATCACGGAGAGGCCCGTCACACGGAGCGCAAAGCCGCGTGCCTCGGTGGTGGCGACGCGCGGGGGGCTCACGGGGCGCTCCCGGAGTGGGCGGCGCGGCTTGCTCGTTCGAAGAGCGCCAGAACCAGCACCGAGAGGAGCGTCTGGAGTCCCACGAGCGCGGCTTGCCACGGTGCGAGTGAGGCGAGAGAGATTCCCGACATGCCGGTGATGGCGGCGAGGCCCCATATGACCAGGACTGCCGCGGGGCGAGACAGGCCGCGGTCGACCATGCGGTGCGAGACGTGCTGGAGATCGCCGACGAAGGGGCTGCGTCCCTGCGAGAGACGGAGAAGAACCACGCTCGTGAAGTCGTACAGCGGAACCGCAAGGATGACCAGCGGCGCGAGCAGGCCGTACCACGCGCCCGACTGAGGGGCGACGGAGACGGAGTCGAAATACGTGGTGCGGATGGTGAGGAAGGCAAGGAGAAATCCGAGCACGAGCGAGCCACCGTCGCCCATGAAGATCCTGGCGCGGGGGAAGTTGAAGAGCAGGAAGCCAATGAGCGAGCCGACCAAAAGCGCCCATGCGGCGGCAACGAACCACTGGCCGTGGATGAGGGCGGAGGCAAGGAAGCATGACGCGGCGATGGCGCCGACGCCGGCGGAGAGGCCGTCCATATTGTCGAGGAAGTTCATGGCGTTGGTGACCACGACGATCCAGAGGACGGTGAGCGCGATCGAGGCCCAGGTGCCGCCGACGCAAGCGTCAAGGAGCGTGAGAAGGCGCGAGTCGGTGGCACGCACGGCGACGACGCTCACGCCGATCATGAGGATCAGCTTGAGCCAGGGGCCCAGGGGGCGGCGGTCATCGACCAGACCGACGGCGTGGAGCACCGTAACGCAGGCGAGGATGATGATCGCCTCGACGGCGCGCGACTCGAGACCGGGCAGGTGTTCGGCGAGCGCGGGGACCCAGCCGGTCAGGGTGGATGGCGGCAGGATGCGGAGCGCGATGAGCCCGAGCGCGATCGGGAGCGTAAAGCCCAGGAAGATCGCAACGCCACCGGTGTTGGGAATGGCGCGGCGGGCGGCCTTGACCTGGCCGGGGACGCCGGCGGAGTCGAGTGCGTTGAGTCGGCGTCCCACTCGCGCGGCGACAGCGGTGAGGACCGCGGAGAGCGCGAAGGACACGGCGATCAGGCTGAGGCACGCCCAGAGCATGGGGCCAGTCTACGCGGCGGGAGGATCGGCGCGCAGGCCGGGGGTCGGCTTCCACGCCGTGGGCCAGACCGCGGTGAAGAGCGCAAAGCCCGCGGTGACGATCAGGCCGAGCCACACCACGCGGAGGGGCCAATCCCCGAGGCGATCGATGATGGTGGGGTTGAGAGGCCGGAGGTTGCCGACGTAGACGTAGTTGGTCTTCAGGATGATGTTGAGGACGAAGATCGCGGCGGTGTATGAGGCCGTGAAGAGGACGGCGGTGCGGAAGTCACGCCACGTGGGGCGGAAGCGGTGCACGACGATGTCGTAGACGGCGGAGCCCACGATCATCACGTGCAGGCCCCAGAAGGCCCAGAAGTTCGGCGTGGCGAAGCCCGAGCCGTGGCCGTGCAGCACCGGCGTCAGGAACGCCTGCGTGGAGAGGACGATGCCCCAGTAATAAAGGATGACGCGGAGCCAGCGTCGGTCGGTGAGCATGGCGAACGCGGAGATCCAGCCCGCGACGTCGCAGATGTGGAGGGGAAGGCTGTACTGGACATCGAAGGGGGGCCAGAGGAAGTAGATGCCGAGGACAACCTGGCCGCCCAGGACGAGCCAGGCCCAGGCTCGACGGAGGAAAGTCTCGCGCGGTGTGCCACGCCAGCGCACGCCGAGGATCGTGGCCGCGGCGATGACGGCGATGCAGGCTGCGGTGGTGACGGCGTGGAAGAGCGTGAAGGGCCGGAACTCTGTGGCCCAGTCGAACGCCTCGGCGCCGTTCTGCGCCACGAGGACGGTCACGCAGGGTCTCCCGCTGCGGCAGTCTCGTGGCGGAGCTGGCCGCAGGCGGCGGCGATATCCCTGCCGCGGCTGGCGCGGATGTGGGCGTTGATGCCGCGGGCGCGCAGGAGCCGCTGAAATTCGAGCACGTCGTCGGTGAGGGGGCGCTGGAAGGGCATGCCCTGGACCTCGTTGTAGCGGATGAGGTTGATATTGGCGCGCAGCGACTTGGCGATGCCGGCGAGTTCCGTGGCGTGTTCCGGGCGGTCGTTGACGCCGCGGAGCAACGTGTACTCGAGCGTGATCTCGCGCCCGGTCTTGTCGAACCACTTGCGGCACGCGGCAAGGAGATCGGCGATCGTGGTGTAGCTGGCCCAGGGGATCAGGTCACGTCGGATCGTGTCGTTGGGGGCGTGGAGCGAGAGCGCAAGCGTGACGGGCAGGTCGAATTCGGCGGCAAGCTTTTCGATCGCCTGCGGCAGGCCGACGGTCGAGATCGTGATCTTGCGGGCGGAGATGTTGAAGCCCCACTCGGCGTTGATGATGCGGATGGCGCGGGTGACGTTGGCGAAGTTGGCCAGCGGCTCGCCCATCCCCATGAAGACGATGTTGGAGATGCGGTCGACACCCTCGACGCGCGAGAGACGCCACACCTGCTCGACGATGCGGCCGGCGGACAGGTTGCCCTCAAGGCCGCCAAGGCCGGAAGCACAGAAACGACAGCCCACAGGACAGCCGACCTGTGACGAAATGCACGCCGTCCGGCGGTCGTCGGTGGGGATCATGACGCATTCGGTCTGGGGAAGTGACGGAGTGACGGAGTGACGGAGTGACGAAGGATTGGAGGGGCTTGCGCTGAACATGGGGAGGGAGGTGCCCGTTTCGGCTCCTTCTTCTCTACCCAAGCTCGTGGGGCGGGCGTCCCGCCTGCCCTCTACCGACTCTTCTTTCCCACCAGTTGCTCCCGTTCCTTCCCGCCACTCAATCAGCAGCTTCTGAACACCATCGGTCGCCGACTGGTGGCGGATGACTTCGCCGGAAAGGAACGTGATGTCAGCCGCGAGGCGGGTACGGTCGAGCTTCGAGAGATTGGACATCTTCTCCGGCTCGGCGATCCCTTTCTGGTAGACCCACTCGAGGATCTGGCGGGCGCGAAACTTCGGCATCGAGCGCGATTCGCACCAGGCTTCGAGGGTGTCGGGGGTGAGGTCGAAGATGTGATTGACGGGGTTGCGCATGGACGACGAAGCGTAGGGATCAGCGGCGCTTCGCGCTCACCGTCAGGGCGATGGCGCCGTATACCTCTTCGGTCACACGGGGGGCCGAAACGCGAATCCTCCGCGCTTCGGCGTCGATCCCCCTGGCTTCCATCTCCTTCCGCATCGCCGCGGGCAGGGCGAAACTGACGTCCTCCTCGAACACATCCCGCTGCTCGATCGTCGCGCCGAACCGCTTCACCAACGCGCGGCAGATTTCCGCGACCAGGTCCTCGGGCGCGCTCGCCCCCGCCGTGATCATCACGGTTTCGTCGCCCGTGGGGAACCATGCGTAGTCGAGCCCGCCGACATCATCGAGCAGGCGGGCCTGGGTGCCGACGTTTCTGGCGATCTCGGTAAGCCGGACGGAGTTGGACGAGTTCACGCTGCCCACGACGAGCACCAGGTCGCACTCGGGAGCAATCGTCCGCACCGCGTGCTGGCGGTTGGTGGTGGCGTAGCAGATGTCATCGCTCGGCGGCGCCTTGATCTGCGGGAACGCGGCACGCAGCGCCCGGATGATCACGTCGGCATCATCGGTGCTCAGCGTGGTCTGCGTGAGATACACCAGCCGCGTCGCGTCCTTGATCTTCAGCCCCGGAATATCCGCAGGCGATTCGACGACCTGAATCGAATCCGGCGCCTCGCCACTGGTGCCGATCACTTCCTGGTGGTTGTGGTGACCGATGAGAAGGATCTGCAATCCCTGGCGCGCGTAGCGGATCGCCTCGGAGTGGACCTTCGTCACCAGCGGGCACGTGGCATCGATGGTGCGCAGGCGGCGCCGGCGGGCGTGCTCGCGGAGCTGGGGGGACACACCGTGCGCGCTGAAGACGACGACCTCACCCTCGGGCACCTCGTCGAGGTCCTCGACGAAGATCACGCCGCGGTCGACGAAGCGACCGACGACGTGCTTGTTGTGCACGATCTCGTGGTAGACGTAGATGGTCTGGCCGGGGAAGAGCTCAATGGCCTGGTCGACGACATCGACCGCCATGCGAACGCCGGCACAGAAGCCTCGGGGGTTGGCGAGGAGGAGTTTCATGGGAGGGCGGGCAGTGGGCAGTGGGCAGTGGGCAGTGGGCAGTGGGCAGTGGGCAGTGGGCAGTGGGCAGTATGGAATAGTAGGAATTGGGTGCGCGCGGGCTTGGATTCCTACGCTGACGGACCCAGGAGATGTTCCGCATGCTCTCGACGCTTGCCCTGTTGATTGCGGCGCTTATTCAGCCCCCCGCCCAGCCCCCGACCCCGGCTCCCGCTCCGGCGGCGCAACCGGCGCCCGACCTTGGTGCGATCCGGTTTGGCGTGGCCGAGGCACCGAAGAAAGCCGCGGGCGCGATCCGGCTGGCGACGTACAACACCGAAAACCTGTACGACAACAAGGACGACCCGGCGCTCACGGGGCAGTACGAGGACATGAACTCGGTGAAGCCCGAGTCGCAGCTCAAGGGCCTTGCCGCGGCGATCAAGAGGCTCGATGCCGATGTGCTCTGCCTGGAAGAGATCGAATCCGAGCAGGTGCTGCTGTGGTTCCGCGACACCTATCTCAAGGACCTGGGGTACTCCTTCGCGCGGTCGATCGATGCGGGCGACCCCCGCGGCATCGAGCAGGCGGTGCTGAGCCGGTTCCCCATCACCGAGTGCCGCAACTGGCCGGGGCTGGCGCTCAAGGGTGTGCACCCCGACCGCGTCGATGAGCCCGAGGGAACTACGATCAAGTTCCACCGCTCCCCGCTTGAAGTGGTGGTGCGGGTGCCTGAGGCGGTGACCAAGGGCAAGCCCTACGACCTGACGCTGCTGGTGGTCCACCAGAAGTCGGGCCGCGCCAGCGGCTACTGGCGCGAGGCCGAGGCAGAGAAGACGGTGGAACTGGTCGGGACGATCGAGAAGGAGCACCCCGGCGCGAACATCGCGGTGCTGGGTGATTTCAATGCCGCTCCCAACGACGCCCCCCTCAAGACCTTCGTTGGCGGCGGACTGATCGACCCGTTCGCGATCGGCGGCAAGGAGCCGGGCCCGACGCACGAGTCCGGGCGGGCGATCGACCACCTCTTGGTCAACGCCAATCTGAAGGCGGAGTTGGTCCCGACATCGTGGTTCGTGCTGGGCGTGCCGGCGCGGCCGGCGGGGGTGGATTGGCGTACACACCCGGCGCCCGAGGGGTACGCATCAGACCACTACCCCGTAGCGGTCGACCTGGTGCCGGTTGAGGCGAAGTAGGGCGGTGGCACCGGTTCAGGAAGGCCTTGTCCCCCGATTGGGGTACAACCCCCGGAAGTGGGGCCGAAGGCTCCGTGGACCGGTAAAGCTTGCGTGAAACCGGGTATACGGACGTCCAATTGACAGTTTGCCGTGGGTTGGAGCGGCTAAACTTGTCCGAACGGGGCAGTCGTCCCGGGGATCTGGTATTCTGAAGTGCCCCGGGCCTTGGAAGGCCCGGCTGACTGTGGGAAGCCATTCGGAGCGCCGCATGGACCGCCTGTTCTCTAGCCAGACTGATCGCCCCTGTAGCCGCCGCCCCGGGTTCACCCTGATCGAGCTGCTGGTGGTCATCGCGGTGATTGCGCTTTTGATCAGTATTTTGCTGCCGTCGTTGGGAGAGGCCAGAAAGCTGGCGCGCAAACTGGTGTGTTCGTCGCAGCTCAAGCAGCTGGCAACGGGGCTGCACGGGTATTTCAACGACAACAAGGATTGGCTTCCCGGGTCGCCGACCACGAGCGGACGTCAAGCGCACGTTGACAAGAAGTACAACGGCATTGCGATGCAGAGCTACGACTGGATGGGACCACTCCTCCATTCCATGGGGAATGCAGGGCCCGGCGCCGGGGTCGATCCGAGCTCGCTCCAGGAGAGTGACAGGGCGGAACGGTTCAACTGGTACCGCAACGGCGTGAAATACCTCACCTGCACCGAAAACAACATCCAGGCTGTCGGGTATCCCAGTTCGACACAGACGTGGACGTCCGGGCGTATGTTGTCGTACGCCATGTCCACCCAATTCACGTCAACCGAGGAATCGGCCGCGAACGGCGGAACGGGCGATCGCAGGCCCGACATTGATCGTCGCGGTCACAAGCCCAATTTCAATCGCATCGGCACACCGAGCATGAAGGTTGCGTTCTACGACTCGGCGCGGTACTCGGTGCTGAGCGCGCCGCCGCCGAACGACAAGCCGCCGGATTACGATCCCAGCATCGACGGCGCGTACGGCGGAGCATTCGGAGACACGGGACCCTGGTACTCGCAGAATGCGTCACTGCTGCGCACGATCGCCCCCGGGGAAGGGCTTTCCAGCGTGTTCCCTTCCAGCATCGATCCGAGGCGTTGGGCGTTCCGTCACGGCACCCAGACGGGCACCGGCAAGCGAACATCGCTCGGCGGATCGGGGTACCTTTGCATGGGGTATCTCGCGTTCTTTGATTCGCACGTCGAAATGAAGAATGACGGGGACGCGACCAACCCAGATTACTGGTTCCCCACCGGCACGAAAATCAAGAACCTTTCCACCTGGGTGTACACGAAGACCAAGTGGCCTGAGAAGACGGGCAAGCCGGCTGAGTACATCGTTCCGTGAGATGCGGTAGGACGCCTCGGAGTCAAGCGGCGCGATGGAATTCCTGAAAAGCGCGAATGCGAGGAAGTCGGCATCGATCGCCTTGGTGGTGGTCTCCGTGCTGGTGCTCGGGTATGTGATTGCCCGGCACACGGTGCTTGCGGAGCCGTCCTTGGAGAAGCTCTCGCGCCAGCGCGCGATGATCGATTCCAAGACGTTGAAGGCGTATCCGAGCGCCAATGTACCTGATGGGTCGAGTTACCCTTGGAAGAACCCGGATACCGGCGAGAACACGCTGTATCCCGCCGAGTTCTGCTTCTGGACCAAGGACGGCAAGGCCAAGCTTGAACCGACCTACGTCCTGCTCAACGAGCTGGTGGGAAAGCCCGGCAAGACGGCATGCCCCGAATGCGGGCGCACGGTGGTTGCACACAACCCCATGCCCCCGCAGGATCTTCTCGTGGAAGCGGCGAGACTGGCTGGCAAGCTCCAGGAAGAGCCGAAGTAGTTGGGAGCCGGGGCCGGAGTGCTCGGGGCTCGATCGATGGCTCGGCACTCGGCAAGCGTGCCTTGATTCTCTGAAATTCGACGTACCATCCCGCTCCCCTCCCAGGAGCGTGCGATGAATCTCCCCGCCGTCTTTGAGTTCCTCTCCCAGAACGAGCAGGCCTCGATCGATCGGTTGATCGAATGGCTGCGCATCCCCAGCGTCTCGACCGACCCGGCGTACAAGGGCCAGTGCCGGCGTGCCGCGGAGTGGGCGGCTGACCGGCTGCGCGAGTGCGGGCTGGATGCCGAGGCGGTGCCGACCGCCAACGCGGCCAAGGGGACCGAGGGGCACCCGATCGTGCTGGCGCACTGCCCCGGCGCGCCCGACTACAAGGGCCCGCACGTCTTGTTCTACGGGCACTACGACGTGCAGCCGGTCGACCCGCTGGAACTGTGGGAATCGCCGCCGTTCGAGCCGGTGGTGCGCGATGCCAAGAAGGGCGAGCCGGGCGGGCGACGGATCGTGGCCCGCGGCGCGGTCGACGACAAGGGACAGGTGCTGACGTTCATCGAAGCGCTGCGGGCCTGGAAGGAGACGGGCGGGGAGGTGGGCGGGGGCGTGAAGTTCACCGTCATGCTCGAGGGCGAGGAAGAGTCGGGCTCGGTGCACCTCGAGCAGTTCGTGCTCGATCACAAGAAGCAGCTGGGCGCGTGCGACTTCTGCCTGATCTCCGACACCGGGATGGCCGGGCGCGGCAAGCCGGCGATCACCTACGGCGTCCGCGGCATCGCGTACACCGAGGTGGTGCTGCACGGCTCGAACCAGGACCTGCACTCGGGGCTGTGGGGCGGGCGCTGCCCCAACCCGATCACCGAGCTCACGCGCGTGCTGGCGCAGCTCCACGACCAGAAGCGGCGCGTCACGCTTCCGGGGTTCTACAAGGACGTGGTGCCGATCTCGAAGAAGGAGCGCGACAACTGGAAGAAGCTGAAATTCAACCAGAAGGAAGCGCTCAGGCAGATCGGATTGCCCGCCGCGGCAGACATCGGCGAGGCGGGGTTCACGTCGGTCGAGCGCGAGTGGGGGCGTCCGACGGCGGAGATCAACGGGATCATCGGCGGCTACACGGGCAAGGGTGCCAAGACCGTGATCGCCAGCCACGCCAGCGCGAAGGTGAGCTTCCGCCTGGTGGCGAACCAGGACCCGGCGAAGGTGACCAAGGCGTTCTTCAAGTGGTGCAAGGACCGGACGCCGCCGGGGTGCCGGTGGGAGTTCATCGATCACCACGGCGGGTTCGGCGTGACGGTGCCGGTCGATTCGCCGTACCTGGAAGCCGCGAGCGGGGCGATCAAGGACGCGACGGGAAAATCGCCGGCGTTGATCAAGAGCGGCGGGTCGATCCCGGTGGCGGGGATGCTCAAGGACAAGCTGAAGCTGGACACGATCTTCATGGGCTTCGGGCTCGACGACGACCGGGTGCATTCGCCCAACGAGAAGTTCGAGCTCGACTGCTTCCGGATCGGGTGCCGAAGCCACGCGGCCTTGATCCAGCGGCTGCGTTCGATGTGAAGAGGGTTCACCGCAGAGGCACAGAGGCACAGAGGCACTGAGAAGAGCAGCGGAAGAAGAAGGAAGCCGGGGGAAGGGAGACCAATCCCGGTTCAAACGGTGCGAGTTCCCCCCTCCCAGAGGGAGGGGGGTCAGGGGGTGGGTTTGGTTTGCCGAGTCGAGCGTTGAACGTGCTTGACGGCGTGCCAGTTCCGCGGCCAAGACCCCATGCTCCGTGATTTCATGAACTACACCGAACATGAATGGGGTAGCGTGTTGCACGCATACCGCTTCCGAATCGCACGCTCGCAACCCACCCCCCCGGCCCCCCTCCCTCGGGGAGGGGGAGTCGTGGGCGCGAGTTTCGCCGCGGTCTGTTCGAAATGGCGTCAAAGCGAAGCGAGGGATTTGGAGGCTGTGAAATGCCCCAACTCTGGCGCCTTCTCTGTGCCTCTGTGTCTCTGTGGTGAATCCCGCCTTCGACCTAGGCCGCCTTCTTGGCGGGCTCATCGACGGGTACGGCGATGATGACCTCGCTCGCCTTCATCGCCTGCTTGCGGCGCTCGTAGTCGGCGCGCATGGCTTCGACCTTGATCTTCAGGTCGTGGACGTTGGTCTGGTTGCGGACCTGGCAGGCGATGGCGTAGAGCACCCCGATCGCTGACGCGGCGGCGATAGCCAGGAAGAAGTAGAGACCGGGGGGGGGAGGGTCGAACACGCCTGCTTGATCGACCGCTGAACCCGCGGGCTTCAATCCGAGTAAACTCTTGGGATGATCGGACGTCGTACAGGCCCGAAGGGGGACCCTGCGTGATGTATCGGGCTGCGAAGGTCCGAGGAGTGATGCGTGCGTGCGCCCTGGGCGTCATCGTCGCGCTCGCCGCTCTGTCGCCGGCGCCGGTGCACGCCTACCAGCCGCCCGACCAGGGCGCGGCAGCGCTCGCGGGCGAGGTGCAGCTCGACGTGGACCAGTTCGGCGTGGGCGGCGTGGTGCGCCCCGGAGACTGGTGCGGCGTGCGCGTGCGCGTGACCGACACGGCGCCCAAGCAGCGCGAGATCGTGATCCAGGTCAGCGTGCCCGATGCCGACTCGGACCACGTGCTGGTGCAGCGCGAGATCACGACCAACCCGGGCGTGCCGCAGGGGACGTGGATGTACCTGCGCCTGCCGGCGATGTTCCGGCCCGGGGATGCGTTCAATGTGTCGGCGTACGAGGCGGTCGAGACGCCGGGCGCGGGGCTCAAGCCGGGGCGCCTGCTTGGGACCAACCGCCTGATCTCCAAGCAGGTGGTCGAGCCGACGACGGGTGTTATGGCCGTGGTCGGGCCCAAGGACTTCGGGCTAAGGCGGTACTCGGCCCGGTCGCAGGGCGGGAGCGCGTCGTATCCGCCGTTCGGCCATGAAGTGACGGAAATCCTTTCGGGACTGACGCCGGAGAAATTGCCCGACCGCTGGATGGGGTACGCGCCGTTCGAGATCGTCGTGTGGGGACAGGGCAACCCGGGCGAGTTGCGAGCCGAGCGTGCCGCGGCGCTTAAGGAATGGGTGCGGCGCGGCGGGCACCTGGTGATCGTGCTGCCGGCGGTGGGAGAGAACTGGACCAACCCGCAGGCGTCGGAGCTGTACGAGCTGATGCCGGCGGTCAACGTCACGCGGCGTGAGGGCGTGGACCTGAGCGAGTATCGCCCGCTGATCACGTTCAACACGGCGGCTCCGCTGCCGCAGGGCTCGGTGGTGTACCAGTTCACGCGGCCCGCGGCCGTCGCAGCGGCGGACGCGATGCTGATCATGACGGGAACGAAGGGAGATTGCGTTGTGGCGCGCCGGCTGTACGGCGCGGGGACCGTGACGCTGGTGGGGATCGACCTGAACAACCGCTCGCTGGCAGAGCTTGAGATGCTCGAGCCGGGGGTGTTCTGGAACCGCGTGCTGGGGCGGCGCGGGATTCTTCCGACCGATGCGCAGTTCAAGGGACCGCAGCTGAAGGGCGAAGCGCCGGCACGCGGCGGCGATGTCGACTTTGATACGGAAATCGTCGGGCTGATCTCGCAGCAGGGCGACGCCGCGACGGGCGTGCTGCTGGGGCTGGTGGTGTTCGTCGGGTACTGGTTGGTGGCGGGGCCGCTGAGCTTTGCGCTGCTCAAGAAGCGAGGCTGGATCAGGCACAGCTGGATCGGGTTCGTCGGCGCGGGAGTGGCGTTCACGGCGATCGCGTGGGGCGGGTCGACGCTGATCCGACCGCGGAAGATCTCGGCAGACCACGTGACGATCATGGACCACGTCTTCGGGCAGCCCGTCGACCGGGCCCGGGCGTGGCTGAGCGTGCTGATTCCCTGGTACGGGACGGCGACGATCGCGGTGGGCGACGAGAAGGCGGGCGCGGACCGCGGCGATTTCACGAACATGATCACGGCGTGGGACCCGCCGACGGCGACGGGGCAGGTCGGCTCGTTCCCCGATGCCCGCGGGTACGTGGTGGATGCGCGGTCGCCCTCGAAGCTGACGATCCCGGTGCGGTCGACGGTGAAGCAGATCCAGGTGGACTGGGCGGGCGGGCCGGTGTGGAAGATGCCGTTCCCGGTGATCGGGCCGGACGGGAACCCGGAGAAGCTGACGGCGGCGGAGGGTGTGCGCGAGATCGGCGACTCCTGGGCCAAGGGCTCGCTCACGCACGACCTTCCCGGGACGCTCAAGGATGTGGTGATCGTCGTGGTGCCGCGCCAGCTTGCGCTGAACAGGAGTAGCGTGACGTTCTCGAGCATGAACTCCAACGCGCAGGCGTTCACGGCGGACGAATGGGCTGCCGGCGAGGTGTTGGACCTGGCCGTTGTGACCCGGAAGCAGAACAACAACGATCCCTCGGCAGCCGAGTATTTCAAAAAGCTTCGGGAACGCATGAGCGTGACCGACGATTTTCAGCAAAACGTCGGCCCCAAGAAGAAGGTCGAGCCGGTGGATGCGATCAAGCGGCTGGCGGGCGGGGCGTTCTACAGCCAACTCGAGCCGCCGAGCACCACCGAGGGCGGGCTGGGGCGCGGAGCGCCTGTGGCCCGGCGCCGTCTTACGCACACTTGGGACCTGGGCCGCTGGTTCAGCCAGCCGTGCATCATCATCGTGGGTCGGCTGGGCGACGACAAGAAGCCGTGCCCGTGCCCGATCCCGCTGACGGTGAACGGTGAAAAGCTCCCGACGAGCGGCACGACCATCCTGCGGTGGATCTACCCTCTGCCCGACAACCCGCCGGACCCGACGCCCAAGAACGCGGGCGGTGCGGAGTCAAAGCCCGACGACAACGCGGGCGGGGGCTGAGCAGCGCCGGCCGGGGCGCTCCGGCACGACCAGGAGAACGCGCCGTGGGCGTGATGATCGAGACGACCAACCTGACGAAGCGCTACGGCGAACTGATCGCGCTGAACAATCTCAATCTCACGATCAACGAGGGCGATTGCTTCGGGTTCATCGGCCCCAACGGCGCGGGCAAGACGACGACGATCAAGATCCTGGCGACGCTGCTGAAGCCCTCGAGCGGGCAGGCGACCATCGCGGGGCTGACCATCGGCTTCCAGAACCGGCAGATCCGGCCGCTGGTGGGGTACGTGCCCGACTTCCTGGGCGCGTACGAGGACATGGTGGTGCAGGAGTACCTGGAGTTCTTTGCCGCGGCGTACAACATCCACGGCCAGCAGCGCAAGAAGGTGGTGTCGGACGCGCTGGAGCTGACGGACCTGACGTACAAGGCAACGGCGGAAGTGAACAGCCTCTCTCGCGGCATGCAGCAGCGGCTGAGCGTGGCGCGGGTGCTGCTGCACGACCCCAAAGTGCTGCTGATGGACGAGCCGGCCAGCGGGCTTGACCCGCGGGCCCGCATCGAGATACGCGAACTGCTCAAGGAGCTTCGGCGGATGGGCAAGACCATCCTGATCAGCTCGCACATCCTGCCCGAGCTGGCGGAACTGTGCAACGTGGTGGGAGTGATCGAGCGCGGGCAACTCCTGTTCAGCGGCGGCGTGGACGAGATCGTGCGGCGGGCCAAGCTCGGGCACATCCTGCACGTGGGCGTGGCCGACCGGGTGGCCGACGCGGCGACGCTCCTGCAGAAGGTGCCGGGCGTGAAGAAGGTGGCGCTCGTCGACAGCGATCAGCCCGCGGCGATGAACGGCGCGGCCAAGAACACGCTGGCGGTGAACAAGATCATCCACATCACCTACGACGACAGCGGCGGGCACTCGCCGACGGATATTCCGAACATCCTGATCAACAACGGGTACCGGATCACCAAGTTCAGCGACGAGCCGGTGAACCTCGAGACGGCGTTCATGCGCCTGACCAAGGGTCTGGTGCAGTAGTCGGCCTCGTCACGATGTGCTGACCGCATCGGAATTGTCGGCGCCGCACTCGGGGCAGACCCGGGAAGGGATGCCGCGGAGGTCGTAGCCGCACGCGCGGCAGGCGCCCTCGAGGAGCATGTTCATCTGCGCCCGCGTGACGCCGAAGAACCCCGGTTCACCAACGTGCGGCCGCAGCAGTCTGGTGGCGTGCCGGTTGAAGCTGAAAAGAATGAAGAGGTTGATCACGGGGATGAGCATGAACAGCCCGGCAACGGCGCCGGAGAGGACGTTCGAGCCCGAGGCGACGGCCAGGCGGACGGTAAAGGTCGTGCACACGAGCCAGATGATGATCTGGAGCACCCAAACGGCGGCCCACAGGGTGCCCGGGGGCACGAGCGAAAAGGCGCCCAAGGCCACCGAGACGCCGTAGAGGATCCACAGCGCGGCGATGGAGAGGATGAGGGCCCGCTGCGACCGTGCAACGGTGACCAGGTCGACGGGCCGGGTGTCCACCGTGGTCGTCTTGTGGGGAGGGTCGCCCTCGCTCATCGCGTGCCTGTCTCGCGTGCCGAATGGTACGATTCGTACTAATTGGCTGCCGGGGCACGGCCCCCGGGCGCATCCGGAAGTGTTTAGAATAGGTGCGACCCGCCCTGATTCGTTGACGCCCCGAACCCTCAAGGAGAAGACCCGGATGGAGCGTTCCCTCTTTGCGTGCGTGCTGACGGCCGGCACGCTGGCCTTGACCGCCGGCATGACCGGATGCGCCGACTCGCCGAAATCCGTGGCCCCTGCCGCGGCGCCGCTCAAGTACCCGGAAGCCGCGAAGGTCGCGCAGGTGGACGACTACCACGGGACGCAGGTCGCCGACCCGTACCGCTGGCTGGAGAATCCCGATTCTCCGGAGAGCCGCGCGTGGATCGAGGCGGAGAACAAGCTGACGTTCGCGTACCTGGCGTCGATCCCCGAGCGTGAGTCGATCAAGGAGCGCCTGACCAAGCTCTGGAATTACGAGAAGTACACCACGCCCGCGAAGGAAGGCGGGAAGTACTTCTACGGGCGCAACGACGGGCTGCAGAACCACAACGTGCTGTACGTGGCCGATGCGTTGAACGCGCCGGCGCGGGTGCTGATCGATCCCAACACGTTCTCGAAGGACGGGACGGTGTCGCTGGCGGGCACGGCGGTGAGCGACGATGCCAAGTACATCGCCTACGGCACGGCCGACGGCGGGAGCGACTGGAACGTGTGGCACGTGCGCGAGGTGGCGACGGGGCGTGACCTGCCGGACGAACTGAAGCGGATCAAGTTCTCCGGGGCGTCGTGGACCAAGGACAGCCTGGGCTTCTACTACAGCCGCTACCCCGACGCGGCGGCGGGCGCGCAGGATCTGCGGGACGCCAACTACTTCCAAAAGATCTACTACCACCTGGCGGGAACGCCGCAGAGCCAGGACGTGCTGGTGTACGAGCGGCCCGACCAGAAGGAATGGGGGTTCGGGGCGCAGGTGACCGACGACGGCAAGTACCTGGCGATCACGGTGTCGCAGGGGACCGAGACCAAGAACCGGTTCTTCTACAAGAGCCTGGCCGAGACGGGCGCCAAGGTGGTCGAACTCATCCCCGACCTCAAGGCTTCGTACAACTTCATCGACAACTTCGGGCCGGTGTTCTTCTTCGTGACCGACCTTGACGCGCCGCGCGGCAGGATCATCGCGATCGACACCGCCTCCCCCGAGCCGCACGTCTGGAAGGAGATCGTCCCGCAGGGCAATGAAACGCTGCAGGGCGCGCAATCGGTTGGCGGGAAGCTGATCGCCAGCTACCTCAAGGACGCGTACACGGTGACGCGGGTCTACGACTTCAAGGGTGCGCTGGTGCGCGAGGTGAAATTCCCGGGGATCGGGACGGCGGGCGGGTTCGGCGGCAAGCGGTCGGACCCCGAGACGTTCTACTCGTTCACGTCGTTCACCTCGCCGGCGACCGTCTACCGCTACGACGTGAACACCGGAGAGAGCTCAGTGTTCAAGGCTCCGAAGGTCGACTTCAACGGAAGCGACTACGTGACGGAGCAGAAGTTCTTCACGAGCAAGGACGGCACGAAGGTGCCCATGTTCATCACGTACAAGAAGGGGATGAAGCGCAACGGCTCGAACCCGACGCTCCTGTACGGGTACGGCGGCTTCAACATCTCGATGACGCCGAGCTTCAGCGTCTCCAACGCGGTATGGCTTGAGATGGGCGGGGTCTACGCGGTGGCGAACATGCGCGGCGGCGGCGAGTACGGGGAAGACTGGCACCAGGCCGGGACCAAGCTCCGCAAGCAGAACGTGTTCGACGATTTCATCGCGGCCGGCGAGTACCTCGTGAAGGAAAAGTACACCAGCCCGGCGCACTTGGGCGTCTTCGGCGGCAGCAACGGCGGCCTGCTGATCGGCGCGGTGGTTAACCAGCGGCCCGACCTGTTCGGTGCCGCGGTGCCGGCGGTGGGGGTGATGGACATGCTGCGATTCCACACCTTCACGATCGGGTGGGCGTGGAAGAGCGACTACGGCTCGTCGGAGGACCCCGAGCAGTTCAAGGCCCTGTACGCGTACTCGCCCCTGCACAACATCAAGCCGGGCACTAAGTACCCGGCCGTGATGGTCACGACGGGCGACCACGACGACCGGGTCGTGCCGGCGCACAGCTTCAAGTACGCCGCGACGCTTCAGGCGGCCAACGCCGGCGATCGGCCGACGTTGATCCGGATTGAGACCCGCGCCGGGCACGGGGCTGGAAAGCCGACGGCGATGCAGATCGAGGAGTCCGCGGACCGGCTGGCGTTCTTTGCGCACGAGCTCGGGCTGGCGAGGAACTGACCGCCGGCGGTCAAAAAGGACAGGGCGCCGGCCATCTCGCAGGGGGTGGCCGGTGCCTTTTTTCATGGGCGGACGCGGTGTGCGCGGCTCGGGTGCTTGCTCCCCCCCGGGGTCGGGCCTATCGTCTTGACCCACGACCAGCAACCGAACCGGGCCGTCGGCCCGAGACCAGACACAGGTGCCGCATGACCGCCAAGCTCAATCAGCAGAAGGTCCTCGAGTCGATCACCAAGGGAACGCTGAAGACCGACGTTCCGGCGATGGAAGTCGGGGACACGATCAACGTTCACTGCCGCATCGTCGAGGGCGACAAGGAACGCGTGCAGGTGTTCCAGGGCGTCCTGATCGCGCGGAAGGGACGCGGGATCAACGAGATGATCACCGTCCGCCGCGTGGTGGACGAGGTGGGCATCGAGCGCAAGTTCCCGATGAACTCGCCGCTGATCGCCAAGTGCGAGATCATTCGCCGGGGCGATGCCCGTCGCGCCAAGCTGTACTACCTGCGCGACCGCGTCGGCAAGAGCCAGCGGCTCCGCGATCGTCGTCGCCGCCTCGGCGAAGACGCCCCGGCCGCCGCCAGCGCTGCCGCCGGGACCGCGAAAGCCTGAGCACGGCGCGGCCGCGTCGAGTCCGCGCCCGACGCCCGGCGGCGATGTGCCGGTCGGTGTGCACGCGCGCCACGTCCAGACCGGTCCCCCTCGGACGGGCCGTCGTTCCGTCCTACCATTCACCTTGGCGCAGCACGGCAGGTGCGCCAGAGAGGGCGTAGCTCAGTTGGTAGAGCATCGGCCTTTTAAGCCGCTGGTCCTGGGTTCGAGTCCCAGCGCCCTCACTTCACGCGTTCGGCGCGGGGATCGTGCGAAACGCGACCGGAGCACGGGATGAACGCGACGGCGCTCGCCCTGCACGCGGTGTGGTACGACGGCAGTCTCTGCCTCTGGGCCGAGGATCCGGGCATCGCGCCGGGGCCGATCGAGCCCGGCTCGCCCGATCCCGCGATGGAACGCGCTCACCCGTACGGCGCTACCGAGGCGCGGCTGCGGGGTGCGGTCGGCGCGATCGATCGTGACGCCGTGGGTTCCTCGATTCTCGTTCGCCTGCCTGCGCGCGACGGGGTGCCGGCGCTCAGCCCCGGCGCGGGAGACGTGCCCGGGCGTGCGACGCCGGCGGCGCCTCCATCGCTGTGCGTGTTCCGCGTGCCGTGCCTGGCGGTTGCTCCGGACCGGAGCGCGGCGGTGCTCGAGCGATTGACCGAGCAGGGCGCGGACACCGCGGCGGGAGACGGGGACGATACCGAGCAGGGCGGCGTGCGGGCGTTCACGCTCGCGCCGTCGGTCGAGTTCTTCGCCGCCGCGGCGCGGTTTGTCCGTCACATGGTCGCGCAAGAGAGGTACGTGCCGGCGCTCGTGCAGGTGTCGGGCGGATCGGTGCAGGCGCGGTGGCAGCCGTGGATGAGCGACGAGGCGACGGCACGCCGGCTCGCGGGGCTGGTGCGGGCGATGCCCCCGGTGGCCCGCGCGGTGGTCGATCATTTTCAGCATGACCCGGCGGCGATCCTTGAGGACTTTCTGACGTCGTTGCTTGACGCGGCGTGCCGCGGCGCGTTCAAGGCCGAAGACCTTGCCTCGGCGGTTTCGGAACGTGACCCGGACACCGATGCCCACGTGGCGTGGCTGGGCGGGCTGCTGGGCGATGCGACGGACGTGCGGGGGACCATCGCGGCGCGCCAGGACATCGTGCGCCGCGTGCGCCAGTGGATCGGCGGGCTTGAAGAGCGGGGCGCGAGCGCCGCGTGGCGGTTGTGCCTGAAGCTGGTAGAGCCCGACGCGGCATTGCTCTCGGCGAACGACCCGGCCGGGCTGTCGGCCGATGCGCCGGCTTGGAAGCTGTCGTTCCATCTTCAGGCGGTGGATCGCGGCGCGCTGCTCCTGGACGCATCGGACATCTGGCTGCTCCCGGGGCACTCGGTGACGATCGGCGGACGGCGCGTCGAGAACCCGCAGGAGATCCTGCTGGGTGAGCTGGGGCGAGCCTCAAAGATCTACGCACGCCTCGAGCACGCGCTCTCCGATGCGCGGCCGGTTGCCCTCGAGCTCACGACTCGCCTGGCGTACGAGTTCCTCCGCGAGTTCCGGCCGCTGCTGCAGGAGCAGGGGTTCGGCGTCGAAGCGCCCGAGTGGTGGGACTCTCCGTCGGCGCGCCTGGGCGTGAAGCTCCGCCTCGACAGTCCCGACGCGCTGCCCGAGGCGGGCGCGGGGTCGGCGTCGCGGTCCGCGGTGGGGTCGCAGTTTGGCCTCGGCACGCTGGTCAAGTACCGGTGGGACATCGCGGTCGGTGACCTGTCGCTGACGCTGAAGGAGTTCGAGGACCTTGCCGCGCGGCGCACGCCGCTGGTCCGCATCAACGGCCGCTGGGTCGAGGTTCGGCCGGAGGACGTTCAGGCGGCGGTGAAATTCCTCCGCGAGAACCCGGGCGGCCAGGTCAAGGTGGCCGACGCGATGCGCATGGCGTACGGCGCCGACCTCAAGCAGACCGGGCTGCCGGTCGTGGGGCTGGAGGCTTCGGGCTGGCTGGCGGGGCTGCTCGGTGGCGAGAGCGCCGCGGCGCACCTGGAAATTCTGCCGGCGCCCGCGACGTTCCTGGGAACGCTGCGCCCCTACCAGCTGCGCGGGGTGTCGTGGCTGGAGTTCCTGGAGCGGCTGGGCCTGGGATCGTGCCTGGCGGACGACATGGGCCTGGGCAAGACGATCCAGCTCCTGGCCCTGCTCGCGCACGAGCGCGAGGCCGCCGCTGCACAGCCCGAGCCGCCGCACATCGGGCCGACGCTGCTGATCGTGCCGATGTCGGTCGTGGGTAACTGGATCCACGAGACCAAGCGGTTCACGCCGCACCTGAAGATGCTGGTGCAGCACGGCCCCGAGCGGCTGATGGGCGAAACGCTGCTGGAGCGGGCGGCGGCGAGCGACCTGGTGCTCACGACGTACGCCCTGGCGCACCGCGACATCGAAACGCTGTCAAAGGTGGCGTGGCGGCGGCTGGTGCTGGACGAGGCTCAGTACATCAAGAACCCGGTCGCCAAGCAGAGCCAGGCGGTGCGGTCGATCCCCGCGGAGCACCGCGTCGCGCTGACGGGCACGCCGGTCGAGAACCGGCTGAGCGAGCTGTGGTCGATCATGGATTTCCTTAACCCCGGGTACCTGGGCGGGCCGGCGCAGTTCCGCACCCGCTTCGCGGTGCCGGTCGAGAGGTATCGCGACAAGGCGCGGGCGGAGCAGCTTCGCTCGCTCATCCGGCCGTTCGTGCTGCGGCGCCTCAAGACCGACCCCACGGTCGTCGCGGACCTGCCCGAGAAGATCGAGGGCCGCGAGTTCTGCCACCTCACCAGCGAGCAGGCGTCGCTGTACGAGTCGTGCGTGCGGCGCATGCTGGGCGAGGTGGACCAGGCCGACGGGATCCACCGGCGCGGCCTGGTGCTCTCGGCGCTCATCCGCCTCAAGCAGGTGTGCAACCACCCGGCGCAGATGCTCCGCGAGCACGCCGAGGGGGGCGGGGACATCGCCCACGCCGTGGACCCGCGCCGCTCGGGCAAGTGCGTCCGGCTCCTCGAAATGCTCGAGGAGGTTCTGGCCGAGGGCGATCAGGCGCTCGTGTTCACGCAGTTCCGCCAGATGGGCCACCTGCTGCAGCACATGATCCGCAAGCGGTTCGAGCGGGACGTGCTGTTCCTGCACGGCGGGACCAACCAGCAGCAGCGCCAGGGGATCGTCGACGCCTTCCAGCGCGCCGACGGCACGCACCCGGTGCTGATCCTGAGCCTGCGGGCCGGCGGCGTGGGCCTGAACCTCACGGCGGGCACGCACGTCTTCCACTTCGACCGCTGGTGGAACCCGGCCGTCGAGAACCAGGCCACCGACCGTGCGTACCGCATCGGGCAGACGCGCACGGTGCAGGTGCACAAGTTCGTGGTGCGCGGCACGCTCGAAGAGCGGATCGACGAGATGATCGAGCAGAAGACCGAGCTGGCGACCAACATCATCGGTTCGGGCGAGCGGTGGCTTACCGAGCTTACGACGACGCAGCTCCGCGACATCCTGGCGCTGCGGGCGGACGCGGTGGGGGACGAGGCGTAACCGTCGGCGTAAACGGGGACCGAGGTGCGTCAGAACGCGACCAACAATTGAACCGCTCGGGCCGCGTCGACAGGCTCAAAGCCGCGAAGCACAACGTGGCCGTCGTGATCGCACGAAACCTCCCGGCATGCGCCCGACGTGTGAAGCTCGAATCCCCACCCGAACGCCAGGCACATGTACACAAGAGATTCGCATTCGTGGTGATCGAAGGGCGGCAGCAAATGTCCCGGCTCGCTTTCAAGAAGCCCGGTGTCGCCGTTGGAGCGGCGCCAGGCGTAGTACAAGGGAAGATTCTCGCTTGACGGCCAAACGCCCGTTTCGGTGACGATGACGAGCGTTTCGTTCTCACGCGGCAGCTGGTTTACTGCGAGAGCGACAAGAAGGCGGGCGAGGGCGGCGAGCTTGCTGGCGGGTACGTGATCGGCATCAATGTGCGTGTGTGCCGATTGGCCCGAACCGCTTCCGCTCGCCGCCTGCGAACGGAACCGCGACCAGTTCTCGGCGATCGCTCTGGACTGCGGTTCAGAAAGGAACTGCATCGGAACACTCCGCGTGCGCGTCAAAGCCATCCGGAGCTTACCCCAAGGCTCGGTGCTGGCTCCGTCAGGGTGTGCGAAGGTGTTTCTCTGATCCCTCGGGGCGTTCTCAGCCAAATCCGCGGCGTGAGTGGACCACAGGAGTTGTGATGACAACGCTTCCCGAAGCGCCCCAGCCGAAAGACCCGATGTCCACGCCCCCTCCACACTGGTCGAATCAGCCCCGACGGATCCTCCCCAGCAAGCCGCGCCGGGTGCGCGCGGGGATCAAGCTGACGGCGGAGGCGCCCGGAGAAAAAAGCTGGACGGCGCAGCGTTGGATCCGGCTGCTCGAGCAGGCGGCCGAGGGGCCGCGCCTGGTCGAGGGCATGGAGTACGCCAGGCTCGGCCAGACCAAGAAGCTCGAGGTGCAGCGCGGCCTGATCGACGGGATCGTGCAGGGGCGGCAGATGCGGCCGTACACGACCCAGCTTCGTGTGGCCCCGTTCGAGCACGACCAGTGGCAGAACGTCGTTGAGACGATGGCGGGACAGGCGGTGTACGCCGCGAAGCTGCTCGCGGGCGAGTTGCCGGCCAACATCGAGGATGTGTTCGTGCCGCTAGGGCTGAAGCTCTTCCCGACCGAGCTCTCCGAGGTGTCGCCGTCCTGCACGTGCGGGGAAGGCGGCTGGTGCAAGCACGTGTGCTGCATCGCGGCGCTCTTTGCCGAGCGCCTGGCGGGCGATCCGTTCCTGATGTTCACGCTGCGCGGGCTGGAGAGCGACGACCTGCTGGAGCGGCTGCGCCAGCGGCGTGCGACCACGACAGCCGCGGCGGCGCACGGGGCGGTCCCGGTCTACGTCGCACGCATCCCCGGCGTTTCCGACCAGGCGGCGCCGGCGCTCGAGGAGTGCATCGACCGATTCTGGGAGACCGGGCCGGAGCTGCGCGAGGTTGATTTTCCGATAGAGCCCCCGCAGGTCACGCACCCGCTGCTGCGGCGGCTCGGGCCCAGCCCGTTCCCGTCGGAGAGCGCCAAGTTTCCGCTCGTGGGGTTGCTGGCCACGTGCTACGAGATTGCGCGGAACGCGGCGTTGAGCGACGGGGTGTCCACGCCGCCGGTGGCGGCGCCGACGGATCAGAGCGCCGCGCCCGAAGAGCCCGACGCGGCGGCCTGAATTACGGCGCAGCCGGGGCCGGCGTCTGGGGCGCGGCGTCCCGGCTGGCGACGGCCGATTTCCACACTCTTCGCATGATCACGACGCCGATCGTCGCGAGCGCGAGCAGCACCGCGCCGTTGGCCTGGTGGAGCGTGGCGACGATCGCCGAAAGCGGCGGGATCGGCTTGGCGGCGCTGAGCTGTTCGGCGGTGGGTGCCACGCCGCGCGGCCCGGCGCCCAGCACCGCGACAAACGCCGCCCATCCCAGGAGAAATTGGACGGCGACGACGCCGATCATCGCACCGCCGACACGGCGCAGGAAGATTCCCAGCGGCTCTTGACGCGGTCCGCGGTTCCAGAGCATGCTGCCGGCGACGATCGCCATGACGACCACGATGAGGGAGAACGCGGCGTGCGTCCAGAGGGCGTGCATGCTGCCGCCGGCCTGGCCGAAGTGCCGGTACGCGGCGCCGAGGATGAGCTGCAGGATCGTGGTGTGCTGAAGGCCCATGCAGAACGCCTTGCGGCGGCGGTCCGCGGGGTCGATCGCGGCGCGGGCCGCCCGCTCGTACATGGGGCTCAGAAACATCGCGATGCAAATCAGCGCCGCGAAGAATAACTGGGCAGAAACTCCGTGGATGAACGCGAGGAAGACGCTCGAGTTGTTCACGCGCAGGCCGCCCAGCACGCCCTGGATGCAGACGAGCACGAACGCGGCGATCGCCCAACCCTTCACGGCGCGGGAGACGGGCGCCAGCAGCGCCCAGACCATCAGGGTCAGCGTGGTGAGGCCCACGAGCGACCCGAGCAGCCGGTGCGTGTGCTCGAGGAACACGCGCGGGTTGCTCATGAACTTGATCGGGTACAGGAACATGTTGGCGCCGTAGGTGTCAGGCCAGCCGGGAACCGCCATGCCGCTGGCGGTGCTGGTCACGGCGCCGCCCACGACCAGCAGCGGCACGACCGCCGCGCACGCGACCCACGCGAAGCGCCCGATCCAACGCGGCTGCACGGCAGGCTCGCGTCGGGGCAGGCGCGAGCCGATCAGGCCGCCGAGCAAGCCGACGATGGCGCCCAAGCCGACGAACCCCAGCGCGGCAAGGGCCGAGTCGGAGTTGAGCCCCTCGAACCCGGGCGCGGGGAGGTAGCCGTCCTTGGGCGGACGAGAGACGAAACTGAGCACCACGAGCAGATTGAGCAGTGACGCGATCACACCGGCTCCGAGGCCGACCTTCCAGCCCGGCGCAGGCGCCGCGGAGCGTCCCGCAAGCGTCATCGCCACGAGAAGGACCAGGAGCAGAGCAGGACCCGTCACCGGCGCTGGAGCGGCGACGGTCGGGTGGTGCGTGATCCACCACACGCACCACATGGCGACGGCCGTGCCGAATCCGAAGGTCAGGGCGGGGCCAAGTACGCTCGGACGAGTGTGCGAGTCCGTCATGCGACTGGGTCCTTGCGGCCGAGAGCAGCCGATGAGACTTAGTCTCAATTACGGTTGAACAGGAACTGAGGTTGACAGAATAGCATTGGCCCCCAGATATTTCTGTCCTACAGAAACGGTCCGGGTCGACCTACGTTTGAAACCTGAACCGGTCATTTGCGTCCTGTTCGCTTTTGGTGCAGCCGACGCCCTGGCGTAAAGGAGGACTCGTGTCGGTCCTTTTCCCGAAGTGGATGAACGTGCTGCCGACCGCCGGAGCGATCGGCGGTCTGGGCGGGTTGACGGCGGTGGTGGGAGCGTTTTGGTACTGGGCGACACCGAGTTTCTGGAACGTCGGCTATATGCCGACGCAGCCCGGACCGGCCGGGTTCAGCCACCAGATCCACGCCGGCAAGCTGGGCATGGACTGCCGCTACTGCCACACCAAGGTCGAGAAGGCCAACGAAGCGAACGTGCCGAACGTCGCGACGTGCAACGGCTGCCACGCCGAGCCTCGCCTGGCGCTCTTGGCCACCAGCGAGACGCACAAGGCGCGGACGGAGTTCGTGCGGGCGGCGTACAAGGACGATCAGTCGATCGACTGGCGGCGGGTGCACAAGCTCCCCGATTACGTGCACAACTTCCCGCACCAGGCGCACGTGCGGGCCGGCGTGAGCTGCTATTCGTGCCACGGGCAGATCACGGCGCTCCCGGTCGTTTTTCAGTCGCAGCCTCTGACTATGAGCTGGTGCCTGGAGTGCCACCGGGCCCCGGACCAGAATCTGGTGCCGCCGGACCGCGTGACGCAGCTCCAGTGGGTCGAGGAGCACCTCAAGCAGCGCCAGGCCGAGCCCGGCAAGGGCGCCGCCGAGGTCACGGCGCAGATCGATAGCCTGGGCCTGAACCCGCCGACCAACTGCGGGGCGTGCCACTACTGAACCGTCCGGGCGATGCGTGCAGGTTTCGGGGTCTCCAGACTCGAGTGCTGGGTGCTGAGTAAGGCGAAGTGATGATCAACACCGACCAATGCCCGTCGACAACCAAGGGTGAAAAGAAGCGTCCCGGCAAGGCCGAACTTGCCGGAACGACGCGGACGTTGATGACCACCGGCGGGGCGGGGGCGCCGCCGGTGTGGCGCAGCGCCGCCGAGATCACCGACTCGCCCGAGTTCCGCGAGATGATCGAGCGCGAGTTCACGGCGGGCGCCAGCGAGCTTGAAAAGACCACTGACGGCGAGAGCCGGCGCGACTTCCTCAAGCTCATGAGCGCATCGCTGGCCCTGGCGGGCGCGGCCACGATCCCGGGCTGCCGCCAGCCGGATCACAAGATCCTGACGTACAGCAAGGAAGTCCCCGAGGACGCGGTCCCCGGCAAGGCCATGTTCTACGCGACCAGCATGCCGCTCCCCGGGGGCGGGGCCGAGGGCCTGCTGGTCGAGACGCACGACGGACGTCCCACCAAGGTCGAGGGCAACCCGCTGCACCCGATCAACCGCGGGCGCAGCTCGACGTGGGCCCAGGCGAGCGTGCTGGGCCTGTACGACCCCGACCGCCTCAAGGCGCCGACGTTCGTGAACGGCGCGCGGGGACGGCTCGAGGCCACGTGGGACGATTTCAAGGTGTGGGCTCCGCGCCACTTTGCCCGTTTCGACGATTCGAAGGGCGAGAGCCTGGCGATCATCGCGGGCAAGCGCACCAGCCCGAGCTTCGACGCGATGAAGGCTCGGGTGCTGCGACGCTGGCCGCGGGCGACGTGGGTGAGCTACGACGCGTTGCACACGCCCGGCGCGGCACGGGGCTCGGAGACTGCGTTCGGCGCGCCGATGCGCGAGGTGCTGCACCTGGACAAGGCCAAGGTGATTCTCTCGCTGGACCGCGATTTCCTGCAGAACTCGGCGTGGGGTGAAGCGGGAGCGGTGATCAACGCCCGCGGCTTTGCCGCGACGCGCCGGCCGGAGGGCGACGCGGACACCATGAGCCGGCTCTACGTCGTCGAGAGCGGCTTCTCGGTGACGGGCGCGCAGGCCGACCACCGTCTGAAGATGGCTCCGTCGCGGGTGACCGCGTTCGCGGTCGCCGTGGCGCGGGTGATCCTGAAGGACATGCCGACGGCGGGCAAGCTGTTTGAGGCGATCCGCGGCTTGGAAGTGCCCGCGGGCGCGGACCTGAACGACGAGTTCGTGAACGTGTGCGCGGACGACCTTCGCAAGGCGCGGGAGACGCGCGGCGCGCTGGTGCTGGCCGGCCCGTCGCAGCCGCCGGAGATCCACGCCCTGGCGCACGCGCTGAACGCGGCGCTCGATAGCGTGGGGTCGGTGGTGACGCTGGTCCCGATGGGCGCCGACGAGGCCGCTGACTCGACCGCGCAGGTCGCCGACCTGGTGAAGCGGATGAACGCGGGCGCGGTGGACACGGTCGTGTGCGTCGGCGCCAATCCGGTGTACGACGCTCCCGGCGGCGCGGGGGATTTCGGCGCCGCGTTCAAGAAAGTTCCGACCCGCATCACGCTGTCGGTCGAGGCCAGCGAGACCGCCGACGAGAGCACGTGGTCGCTCAACGGGGCGCACTACCTCGAGGCCTGGGGCGACACCGAGGCCGTCGATGGCACGATCGCGCCGGTCCAGCCGATGATCGCTCCGCTGTACGAGCCGGCGCTCAGCGACCTTGAGTTCCTGGCGCTGCTGTCAATGACCCGCGCGGAGGTCGCCGCGGCCGAGGCGATCTCGGGCGCGATGCCCATCGACCAGGTGCGCAAGGCGTTTGACCTCAGCGCCGACGAGGTGGCCCAGATCGGCAAGAGCCTTGACGCGATCAACGCCATCACCACCGGCGATGCGACGCGCACCGCCGACGCCGCCAAGGACGCGGCGCGCCGGGCCAACCCGGCGGTGACGCGCGGCAGCGGGTACGACATCGTCCGCGGCGTGTGGAAGGAGCGGCTGGGCGAGAAGGGCTTCGAGAAGGCTTGGCGCCGCGCTCTGCAGGACGGCGTCGCGCCCGGCGCGGCGGCCGACGCCAAGCCGCCCGCGTGCGACATGGCGAAGGTGGGGGCGGTCGTCGCGGCGATGGGCAAGCTGTCCGGTCCGCCGAGCGAGTCTTCGCTGGAGATCCGGTTCCACAGCAGCTTTGTCGGGGACGGCCGTTTCGCCGGTAACCCGTGGCTCCAGGAACTGCCCGAGCCTGGCACCCGCAACGTGTGGGACAACCCGGCGCTGATCAGCCCGCGCACGGCGACGGCGCTTGGCCTCACGCCCGAGGCACTGACGGTCAAGCTTCCCGAGGCGCAGCTCGCGACCGTCACGGTCGGCGGCAAGTCGGTCACCGTCCCCGTGTGGATCCTCCCCGGTATGGCCGACAACACGGTGATTCTCACCGTGGGGTACGGGCGGCGGGTGTCCGGGCGGGTCGGCGACGGTGTGGGTGTGGACGTGAACCCGGTGCGGCCCGCGGGGGCTATGGCCGCGCGGGGCGCCACGGTGGCCCGCGCCGCGGGCGACTACAAGGTGTCCAGCACGCAGCAGCAGTGGGCCCTGGAGGGTCGCACGGCGCTGGTGCGAGCGGTCGACCTGCCGGCGTTCCAGAAGTTCCACAAGGACGGCAGTTACTCCAAGCACCCGATCTACGGTACCAAGCAGGCGATCAACTTCGCCGAGCGGCTGGGCGAGATGGCCCACACGCCCCCGAATATCGCGGCGTACCAGAACCCGCTGAACGACTCCAAGGGGGGCGCCAAGGCCGGGTCGCCGTACACGACGCGCCCGCAGTGGGGGATGACGATCGATCTTTCCACCTGCACGGGGTGCGGGGCGTGCACGATCGCGTGCCAGGCGGAGAACAACATCCCTGTCGTCGGCAAGCGTGAGGTGCAGAAGGGCCGCAACATGCACTGGATCCGGGTGGACCGGTACTTCACGGGGGACGACCTTGAGAACCCCGAGGAGATGCTGCACCAGCCCGTGGCGTGCGTGCACTGCGAGAACGCGCCGTGCGAGACGGTGTGCCCGGTGAATGCCACGGTGCACGGGCCCGAGGGCCTGAACTACATGACGTACAACCGCTGCATCGGCACGCGGTACTGCGCCAACAACTGCCCGTACAAGGTCCGCCGGTTCAACTTCTTCGAGTACGGCAAGCTCAAGTTCAACGGCGATTACCTCGGCCGGGAGCTGGTCAACAAGGTCGCGCCCGACCGCGGCGGCGTGAACGGCTCGGACAAGTTCAACAAGGTCAACATCAACTTCATCCCGCCGCGCCTCCGCCAGAAAATCGAAGAGATCGAGCGGATGCAGAAGAACCCCGACGTCACGGTCCGCATGCGCGGCGTGATGGAGAAGTGCACGTACTGCATCCAGCGGATCAACGCCGCACGGATCGAGAGCAAGCTGCACGATCTCAAGAACATCCCCGATGGGTTCTTCCAGGTGGCCTGCCAGCAGGCGTGCCCGTCGGAGGCGATCGTGTTCGGCGACCTGCTCGACAAGGACAGCCGGGTGGCCAAGACCGTGGCCAGCGACCGCAGCTACGCGCTGCTGGGGTATCTCGACACCCGCCCGCGCACGAGCTACCTGCTGCGGGTGCGCAACCCCAACCCGCGCCTGGTGTCCGATGCGCGGCGGCACTCGTGGGAGGATCCGTTCGCGCACCACGGGGCTGAAGAATTGCACCCGGCCACCGAGGGCGGTGAGGCCGGCAAGGGCGGGCACGCGTTCCGCCACGAACCGGGTCGGCGCCGCGAGGATTCCGGCTACGCCCTGAGCCTCAACGTTCTGGGCGCCGGTCCGGGCGCAGGAGTGCACGCATGACGTCGATTCACCCGGATCAGCTCACGGCCGAGCGACTGGCGGGGCTTGCCCGCGGGCCCTCGACCACGCTGCCCGCGCCCGGCACGGGCGACGGCACGCTGATCGACACGCCCGGCGTGCGGGCGCCGCTGGTGCTGAGCAACCGGTCGTTCAAGGAAGTGACCGACATCATCTGCGGTTACGCCGAGAACAAGCCGCCGCGCTGGTGGCTGCCGGTCTTCATGGTTACGTCCACGTTGGCCGGGCTGCAGGGCTTGTTCATCCTGTACCTGGTGATCACGGGCATCGGCACGTGGGGCCTGAACAACCAGGTCGACTGGGCGTGGGACATCACCAACTTCGTGTTCTGGATCGGCATCGGCCACGCCGGCACGCTGATCTCCGCGATCCTGTGCCTGCTGAAGCAGAAGTGGCGTACGGCCGTGAACCGGTCGGCCGAGGCGATGACGATCTTCGCCGTGATCTGTGCCGCGACGTTCCCGGGCATCCACATCGGCCGCCAGTGGATGGCGTGGTTCCTGGCCCCGATCCCCAACTACAACGCGATCTGGCCGAACTTCCGCTCGCCGCTGCTGTGGGACGTGTTCGCGATCTCGACGTACGGGACGGTGTCGCTGCTGTTCTGGTACATGGGCATGATCCCGGACCTGGCGACCCTGCGGGACCGGGCGGACCGTCGCCTGCGGCGGGCCTCGCACGGGCCGATCCTCCTGCCGTTCGTGCCGATCCGGATCGACAAGATCCGGGCGTTCGTGTACGGCTTCCTCGCCGTTGGCTGGCGGTTCTCGGGGCGGCACTGGCACCGCTACGAGGCGGCGTACCTGGTGCTGGCGGGCATCTCGACTCCGCTGGTGCTCAGCGTGCACTCGATCGTGTCGTTCGACTTTGCGACCAGCGTGCTGCCGGGCTGGCACACGACGATCTTCCCGCCCTACTTCGTCGCGGGCGCGATCTTCGGCGGGTTCGCGATGGTGCTGCTGCTGCTGATCCCGGCCCGGACGCTGTACCCGAACATGAAGGATTTCGTGACGCTCCGGCACCTCGAGAACATGTCCAAGATCATCCTGGTGACGGGCTCGATGGTCGGCTTTGCGTACTCGATGGAGTTCTTCATCGCGTACTACAGCACGAACAACTACGAGCTGTACGCCTTCAAGAATCGCGCGTTCGGTCCGTACTGGTGGGCGTACTGGACCATGATCTCGTGCAACGTGCTGAGCCCGCAGGTGTTCTGGTTCAAGGCCTGCCGCACCAGTCCCGCCGTGATCTTCGGCGTGTGCGTGCTGGTCACCATCGGTATGTGGTTCGAGCGGTTCGTCATCATCGTGACGAGCCTGCACCGGGCGTTCCTGCCCGGGCAGTGGGGCATGTTCTTCCCCACGCCGGTCGACATCATGATCTTCGCCGGCAGCTTCGGCGTGTTCATCACGCTGTTCCTGGTGTTCATGCGGTTCCTGCCGATGTTCGCGATGGCCGAGCTCAAGGCCGTGATGCCGCAGGCATCGCCGCACGGGCACGGTCCTGGGCACGGGCACGATCACGGCGGGCACGCCAAGGGAGGGCACTGATCCATGGGCCGCTCCACACGAGTCTTCACAACCGAGGCCGGCGTGCCGGTCCACGGCATCATGGGCGAGTTTGAAACTCCCGGCGCGGTGTATCACGCCGCGGAGAAGTTTCGCGACTCGGGCTACACGCGGTGGGACGTGCACACGCCTTTCCCGATCCACGGGCTCGAGGAGGCGATGGGGGTCCGCCGCACGGTGCTGCCCATGCTGGTCGCGATCGTGGGGCTCACGGGCGCGGGCCTGGGGTTCCTGATGGAGTGGTGGATGAGCGTGCACGGCTACGCGCTAGTGACCCAGGGCAAGCCGTACAACTCCTGGCAGGCGTTCATCCCGATCACCTTCGAGTGCGGCGTGCTGCTGGCCGCCTTCACGGCGCTGATCGGCATGCTGGCGATGAATGGGCTGCCGCGTTGGAACCACCCGCTGATGCGGAAAGAGCGGTTCCTGAGTTCCAGCGACGATCGCTTCTTCATCTGCGTCGAGGCGCGCGATCCCAAGTTTGATCCCGAGGGCACGCGGCGGCTCTTCGAGTCGACAGGGGCGTTGATGATCGATCTGGTCGAGGACGAGGATTGATGCGGAAGTGACGAAGTGACTGAGTGACGGAGCGGGCCGATCGCCGGAGCGATGATTCGATGAGCACACGCGACACCATCATGCGAGTCGGGAGAACGCTGGGGGCCTGCGCGCTGGCGGGCGCGGCGATGGTTGCGCTGCCGGCCTGCCGCGGCGACCGCTCCGACAAGCCGCCGCGCCAGTTCTTCCCCGACCTGGACGACCAGCTCAAGTGGAGGCCGCAGGGCGAGTCTCCGTTCTACGCGGACGGTCGCATGATGCGGCCTGCGGTGCGGGGTACGGTGGCGTTCGGGCGCGTGTCACTCGCGAGCGCGCCGGAGTGGGGCCCGTGGGTGACCGCCGAGCGTGCGGAATTGCTCCGCGACGATGACCGGGTGTTCTTCGGCAAGGAGCCGGACGGCTCGCTCGTGGAGCGGATCCCGATCGACGTGACGCGCCAGCTGCTCGAGCGCGGGCAGAACCGGTACAACATCTACTGCGTGGTCTGCCACGGGTACCAGGGCGACGGCAAGGGGATGGTCGGCCGGCAGTGGTCGTACGCCCTGCCCGACTACAACGACCCTAAGTACAAGGCGCCCGACAAGAACGACCCCAAGTCCCAGCTCTGGAAGGACGGGCACCTGTTCAACATCGCCCGCAACGGGCTGTACGACGCCCAGGGCGTGCAGAAGATGCCCGGGTACGCGCACGCGATCGACGAGCGCGACGCGTGGGCGATCGTCGCCTACATCAGGGTCCTGCAGGACGCCCGGTCCGGCACGATGCAGGATGTTCCAGACGCCGACCGGGGCGCACTCGAGCGCCAGCGCACCGCGATGCGGGAGGCGATCCTCGCCGAGGAAGCTCGCGCGGCGGAGGAAAAGGCCAGGACCGAGAAGGCCAAGGGCGCGCCCACGCCGCCCGCGCCCGGAGGCAAGCAATGACTCAGCTGACGGCACACCCGGGCGCCGCCGCGGCGTCCCACGCCCCGCACACCTACCCCGAGCTCCGCGGCGACAACATCGCCCCGCCCTCCGCGGCCAAGGGGCTGGCGGGGGTCTTCCTGATCATCGGCCTGGCCGGTCTTGGCGCCACCGTCGCGGGCGGGATGGCGGCGGGCAAGCCGCTGCAGGCCCTGGCGGCGTACCACGTCGGCGCCTGCATGGCGCTCACGATGAGCCTGGGCTGCATGTTCCTGGTGATGGTGTTCCACCTCACCAGCGCCGGCTGGGCGAGCACCATCCGACGCCAGTGCGAGAACGTCATGGCCCTGGTGCCGTGGTGCGGCCTGATGGTGGTGATCGGGATCGTGATCGACACCATGATGGGCAAGAGCGGCGACCGGCAGCTGTGGAGCTGGCTGAACGACGCCAACGCGCACAACACGCTGCTGCAAGGGAAGGCCGGCTTCCTCAACCCCAAGTTCTTCGCCATCCGCGCGGCGGTCTACCTGACCGTGTGGACGGTCCTCTCGCGGGCCCTGCTGTCGCTGAGCATCCGCCAGGACCGCGGCCCCGACGTATCGCTGAACGCCCGCGCCAAGTGGATGTCGTCGTGGGGGATGCTGCTGTTTGCGCTCTCGGTCGCGTTCGCCTCGTTCGACTGGCTGATGTCGCTGGACTTCACGTTCTTCAGCACGATGTGGGGCGTGTACTTCTTCGCGGGCTCGGCCTACTCGGGCGTGGCGCTCACGATCATCATCTGCGCGTGGCTGCGGCGTCAGGGCAAGCTCCAGGGCGTGGTGACGAGCGAGCACTTCCACGACATCGGCAAGCTGCTGCTGGTGTTCACGGTGTTCTGGACGTACGTCGCGTTCAGCCAGTACTTCCTGATCTGGTACAGCAACATCCCCGAGGAGACGGCGTTCTTCAATGCCCGCGTGCCGTCGCCTCATGAACCCGACGGCCCGGTTGTGGCGAACAACTGGGTGTACGTGGGCGCCCTGCTGTGCATCATGCACTTTGCTCTCCCATTCCCGATCCTCCTCTTCCGCGGCGTGAAGCAGCGGTACATGCTGCTGACGGTGATGGCGGTCCTGGCCCTGGTGGCGCACTTCATCGACCTGTTCTGGATCGTCCGGCCGGTGGTGTACCCCGGCAACGTGGAGGACCCGATCGGGCTCTCGTCGTGGTGGATCGACGCCGCGGGAGTCGCGGGCGTTCTGGGCGTGTTCGGTTTCCTGGTGATGCGTCGCATCTCGTCGGGCCCGCTCGTCGCGGTCAATGACGCGTGGATCGACGAGGCGATGCACCACAAGAATTACGTGTAACGGACCAGGTCCGGCGCGGGAGCATTCTGGATCATGAAGCACGAAGCCCATCACCTTCCGGTCGAGCACGAGTCACCGGACGTCTGGCACCAGCATTCCAAGGCGGAGGGGACTCCGCAGCCCGAGCACGCGGCGGTCGCGTCACCGGGGGCGCTCTTGATCGCGTTCCTGGCCATCAGCACCACGGTGGCGCTGACGGTGCTGATCCTGGTGGTGTTCTTCGATCAGTACGCGACGCGTTACAAGGCCGAGGTCATGGAGACCACCGCCCTCTCCAAGTCGTTCAACGAGTACAAGAGCAGGTGGGAAGAGCAGGACATCCGCGGCTACGCGGTCGCCGACGCGCAGACCGGCGCGGTCCGCATCCCGCTCGATAAGGCGATGCAGCGGGTGCTGGAGCGGTATTCCAAGGCGTCTCCGACGCCGGCGAAGTGAGGCGGGCGGTCCATCAACGGAGTGTGATCCTCTGATGCGGAACGGTCGGTCAATCACGGCGGGGCTGTTCGCGGTGCTCGCGTGGGCGCTGGCGGTGGTGCTGCCCGCACCGATCGTGCGGGCGCAGCTGCTCAAGTCCGATCTGCCGCGCCAGGCCAAGGGGCTCGAGGTCGTCGAGCACCTGGGAGAGGGGCTGCCGCTGGATCTGGAGTTCGTGAACGACGCGGCCCGGACCGTCCGGTTGTCGGAGTACTTCGCGCCGGGGAACCAGAAGCCCGCGATCGTGGCGATGGTCTACTACCGCTGCCCGGTGGTGTGCTCGGTGGTCATGGCCAAGCTGGTCGAGAGCCTTAATCAGGTCGACTACACCGCGGGCAAGGACTTCCGGGTGCTGCTCTTTAGCATCAAGGACGAGGAGACGGCGATCGACGCCGCGGGCGCCAAGGCCAGGTATCTCGACGGGTACGCGCGGGCCAAGGACGCACCGGACGTGCGCGGCGGGTGGCAGTTCCACGCCGGCACGCCGGAGAACACGCGCCAGCTCGCCGACGCGCTTGGGTTCACCTTCCGGCGCGAGACCAACGGCGAGTACGCGCACCCGGTCGCGATCTTTGTCGCGACGCCGCAGGGCAAGATCTCGCGTTACCTGTACGGCTTTGACTACAAGCCCGAGACGGTCAAGATGGCGCTGCTGGAGGCTTCCAGCGGCACCATCGCCGCGACGATCGGCGATCGGTTCATGCCGTTCTGCTACCGCTACGACCCCGCCGCGGGGACGTACACGCTGCAGGCGTTCAGCCTCATGAGGATCGGTGGCGTCGCCACCATGATCCTGGTGTTCGGTCTGGTGCTGGCTCTGAGAATCAGCGAGGGCGTCCGGCGCCGTCGGGCCGCCCGCGTTGCCCTGAATTCAACCGCGTCGCCGGGCACCTCGCCCGGGGGCGCAGCGGGGATGGTGACATGATCACGGGTGCGATCGCAAGCATGGGTGCGCAGGCCGGGGCGCTGGTGATCGGCGAGACCGAGGGCGGGGTCTTGGAGTGGTTCCACGGCCTCTTCTTCCGCCCCTCGGGGTCGGCGCGGGGCGCGCCGGCGGTCGATTCGGTGTTCATGGGCATCTGGTGGCTGAGCGTCGTGTGCTTTGTCGTCCTCATGTTCCTGATGGTGTACTGGGCGATCAAGTACCGGCGGCGGCCGGGGCAGATTTCGCAGCCCAGCGCATCGCACAACACGCCGCTGGAGATCGCATGGACGGTGCTGCCGCTGGGCATCATGGCGATCATGTTCTTCAAGGGCTTCCACGGCTACATGGAGCACGTGGTCGCTCCGGCCGGGGCCCTGCAGTACGAGCTGACGGCCCAGAAGTGGGACTGGACGATCACCTACCCCGGCGGCGAGAACAGCCCCGAGAAGATCGTCGTCGGCGACAAGGAAGTCCCGGTGTTCGTCGTCCCGGCCAACACGCCGGTGATGCTGCGGATGAAGTCGATCGACGTCATCCACAGCTTCTGGGTCCCCGACTTCCGCGGCAAGTTCGACGTGATGCCCAACCGGTACACGGTCTACTGGTTCCAGGCCGATGATCCCAAGGGCGGGCAGGTGCTGCCCCCCGGTTCTCCCGCCGCGGGCGCGCCGTACGAGGACCACTGGATTTTCTGCGCCGAGTACTGCGGCGATTCGCACTCGGAGATGACGGGCATCCTGCGGGTCGTGCCGCCCTCGGCGTACGAGAAGATCCTGGGTACGTGGGGCACGGCGGGGATGACGCCGGTGCAGCTGGGCAAGCGGGTGAATGCCGTCAAATGTTCCTCGTGCCACACGACCGACGGCAAGGCGGGCACCGGCCCGAGCTGGAAGAACATCTACGGGTACGAGGTGAAGTTCACCGACGGCACGTCCTACACCGCCGAACAGATGAGCGATCCGATCTTCTTCGCCAACTACGTCCGCGAATCGATTCTCGAGCCCTCCAAGAAGATCGTCGCGGGCTTCGGCAACCAGATGGTCTCGTTCCAGGGCCAGATCAAGGAAGAGGAGATCGCCGGGGTCATTGCGTTCCTCAAGAGCCTCAGCGACAAGGGCCAGGCCGAGGGCGGCGCGGCGCCCGCGGGCGAGGCCAAGAAATGAACACAGCACCGATGACGGAGCGCCGGGGGCTCCGGTGTGTACAGCGGGAGACGATGCGATGACAACGCTCGACCACGGCAAGGCCGGTCCGTACGACGGTCACGGCGGGCACGGGAGTGGGGGGCACCACGAGGGAAGCTATCTCACGCCGCAGGGCGGCTTCTGGGAGACGGTGTGGTCCTGGGCGACCACCATCGACCACAAGAAGCTGGGCGTGATGTACCTCTCGGCGGTGCTGCTGCTGTTCTTCTTCGGCGGCATGGCGGCGATGGCCGTGCGGCTGGAGCTCTGGGACCCGGTCCGCACCAAGATGGTGCAGAAGATCGATACCGCGACCAACACGCCGATCGTGGACGCACAGGGCGCCCCGGTGATGGAAGCGGTCGTGACGGGGCAGTTGTTCCGCAGCACCAAGGCCGGGGCGGGCAAGGCGGACAACAACAACATCTACAACCGCATCTTCACCCTGCACGGCGCGATCATGGTCTTCATGGTCATCGTGCCGGGTGTGCCCGCGTCTTTGGGCAACTTCCTGCTGCCGCTCATGCTCGGGGCCAAGGACGTCGCGTTCCCGCGCCTCAACCTCCTGAGTTTCTGGGTCTACATCCTGGGCTCGATGTTCGGCATCCTGTCGATCATCATGGGGGGCGTGGACACCGGTTGGACGTTCTACACGCCGTACTCGACCACGACCGACGCCGACCAGATGAAGGTCGTGTACATGGTCATGGCGGCGTTCATCCTGGGGTTCAGCTCGATCCTGACCGGTCTGAATTTCATCGTTACGGTGCACAAGCTGCGGGCCCCCGGCATGGGCTGGTTCGATATGCCCCTGTTCGTATGGGCGATCTACTCGACGGCGATCCTGCAGGTTCTCGCGACGCCCGTGATCGGGATCACGCTGCTGCTGCTCATCTTCGAGCGCCTGTTCAACGTGGGCATCTTCGACCCGCGCCTGGGCGGGGACCCGGTGCTCTTCCAGCACTTCTTCTGGTTCTACAGCCACCCGGTGGTGTACGTGATGATCCTGCCCGGCATGGGCATCATCAACGAGATCATCCCGGTGCACTCGCACAAGAAGATCTTCGGGTACCGGGCGATGGCGTTCGCGAGCCTTGGCATCGCGGGCGTGTCGTTCCTGGTGTGGGGCCACCACATGTTCGCCTCGATGGGCGAGGTGGCGTCGACGGTCTTCTCGGCCCTGACGTTCCTGGTCGCGATCCCCACGGCGGTGAAGGTCTTCAACTGGGTCGGCACGCTGTACAAGGGCTCGGTCTCGTTCACCACGCCGATGCTGTACGCGATGATCTTCCTGTTCCTGTTCACCATCGGCGGCCTCACCGGCCTGCCGCTGGCGACGCTCTCGACCGACCTGCACCTGACCGACAGCTACTTCGTGGTGGCCCACTTCCACTACGTGATGATGGGCGGCACGATCATCGCGCTGGTGGGTGGCCTGCACCACTGGTGGCCGAAGATGTTCGGCAAGATGTACAACGAGAACTGGGCCATGGTGGGCGCGGTGCTCGTGTTCATCGGGTTCAACGTGACGTTCTTCACGCAGTTCTTCCTGGGCACGCGGGGCATGCCGCGCCGCTACGCGACGTACGTGGACGAGTTCCACCTGCTGCACCAGATCAGCACGGTGGGCTCGTTCATCCTGGCGACCGGCTTCTTCGTGCACCTGTTCACGTTCATCCACTCGCTGGTGGCGGGCAAGCCCGCGCCGGCGAACCCCTGGGGCGGTCTGACGCTCGAGTGGGAGGTCGAGAGCCCGCCGATCGAGCACAACTTCCACCACGAGCCGATCCTGCGTCACGGTCCGTACGACTTCGAGTCGACCGTGCCGCCGCACTGGGACCCCAAGGACTACCCGCTCCCCGCCGGCGCGACGACGCACCGGCACTGAACCGAGGGTCGCGGGGCCCGGGCCCGCGACGCACGACCGAGGACCGCGCACACGCACGGCGCCCGACGGGACGCCGGTGAAAGGCCGAGACGATGGCGAGCATCCACGCAGACCCGAACGCTCCCGGGGCGGTCCTCGACGACCGCCCGCTCTCCGAGCGCTACAAGCACGCGCAGCACTTCCGCTCCAAGGAAGAGGAGTTCGACGCGTGCAAGCTGGGCATGTGGCTCTTCCTGAGCACGGAAGTCCTGCTGTTCGGCGGGATCTTCTGCGCCTACGCGATCTTCCGCGTTCTGTACCCGCGGGTCTTCCAGATCGGGTCGAGCTACCTCGACTGGCGCTGGGGCGGCCTGAACACCGTCGTCCTGCTGATCTCCAGCTACACGATGGCGATCTCGATCCATCACGCGCAGCGCAACAACCAGCGCATGCTCAAGCTGAACCTGATCGTGACCATGGTGCTGGGGATGCTGTTCGTCGCCATCAAGCTGCTGTTTGAGTACATCCCCAAGTGGTCGGGGTGGCAGTTCAACCCGACGTTCGCGTCCCACGGCGACGTCGAAACGAAGCTTGGCGGGCTGTTCTGGTACCTCGAGGGGTACGGTGGCAAGCGCCCCGGCGTTCTTTTCAACTACCCCTTCGCGGTCGATCCCAACGAGAACCTGTGGTGGAGCATCTACTACAGCGGCACGGCGATCCACGCCTTCCACGTGATCTGCGGCGTCGCGCTGATCTACTGGGTCTACCGCAAGGCCTGCAAGGGCGCGTACGGCCCGGCCCACTACACCGGGGTCGAGGTCGTCGGCCTGTACTGGCACATCGTCGACCTGATCTGGATCTTCCTGTTCCCGCTGCTGTACCTCATCCACTGACCGCGCCCGCGGACTTTGACCGAGCGGCCCTTATCGACCGGCCCCGATACACACGAGACGCAACCCATGTCGAGCCACGAACTCAAGCACGACCATTTCGCCGAAGACCCGGAAGAGCAGGTGGACCCGCACGGTTTCTCGAAGGGCCACGCGCACGGGCACGTCGTGCTCTCGACGTTCACGCTCCGCGCCGTGCTGGGCGCTCTTCTGGTGTTCACGGTGCTCACGGTCTTCTGCGCCCAGGGCGAGAAGTACATCGAGGCGTGGACGGGCGTCATCCTTCCCCACTGGGTGAACGTGGCCATCGCGATGAGCATCGCCTGCGTGAAGGGGATCATCGTCGCGGCGTTCTTCATGCAACTCAAGTACGACAACCCCATCAACACCGTGATCATGCTGTTCTGCTTCTTCGCGCTGTCGCTATTCCTGGGCTTTACCGCGCTCGACCTGACCGGTCGCGGCGAGGTGTACGCGTTCAAGGCGGGCCAGGTCGAGGCCGGCGGCATCGGCGGCCTGACACGCCACCAGGAAATCGACGGCGAGCGCAAGACCGTCTCGATCAGCGGCCCGATCTACCTGTTCCCGGCCCAGCAGCTCAAGGAAAAGCTCCGCGGCCAGCTCGCCAGCCGGTACAAGGACCCCGCCGAGCTCGACAAGGCCGTTGAGGCTCGGTTCGAAGAGATCCGCGAAGAGGTGATGTCGCACGGGCACTCGCCGCACGCGCCCGAGCACGCGCCGGTCGGGAATTCGCCGAACCAGTCCCGCCCGCGCACGGGCACGACTCCCGGACTCTTTGACGCCAAGTCCGCCCCCGCCGGTCACGGGACCGAGGGTGGGCAGGGCCACAACTGATCATCGGGGCGGGGACCGGGAGACCACGGCCGTGAACCGCCAAAGAGCACTCGCATGGGCCGTTGCCGGCGTCGCCGGCGCGGTCATGGTGCTGAGCGCCTCGGCGATGGCCGGACGCGTGGCGGCGTTCCACCGGGAAAACAAGCGCGAGGTGTACGCGTTCCAGGCGGTGACCTCGCGCGAGTTCACCTACGCGGGCCGCGCGGTGTCGATCTCCGACGAAGAATCGCCTTCGGGCCTGAGCGTGCTGGTGCGCTACGGCGATGATGTGCTGCGCCTCAACCCGACGATGGCGAGCGATCGGCGCCTGCCAGGCCTGCTGCCCTACGAGGACTGGCTCCGGGTGCTGCGGTTCGTGTCGGCGACGGGCACGACGCTCGACCGGCTCCGCCAGCAGATGGACGCGGGCGAGATCCGCGACCGGCTCGTCATCGTCACGCGTGCTCCGGAGCCCGGGGCCGATCCGTCGAGCTGGGGCGAGGTCAACCAGCGCGCCTGGACCTTTGAGTTCCACGAGTTCAAGCCCGAGGGCGGGTTCGAGCACGAGCGCAAGAGCTTCCCCGTGAAGCGCCGGGCCGACCTCCGTACCGGCACCGTGCCCCCTGCGCCCGCGGACGAGCTGAAGGAAAACACCTGGGAGTTCCAGGCGGCGCTGATGGTGATGCCGCCGGCCCGCGGCCCGAGCCCGCAGTTCTCCGACGACGGCCTTCACGCGATGGGGTGGACGCTCCCGGCGACCAGCGTGTCCATGCTGACGATGATCGGTGCGCTGATGGTCGCGGCATCGCCGCGGCGCCGCGTGGCCAGCGTCGCGGCCTGAAGCGCGGGCTACCCGCCGAAGACCGAGTCGACCAGGCCGCCCTGCATCCAGATCTTCACGTCGTTGAGGATCTTGGCCAGGAACAGGTTGATGAAGATGATGGCCACGAAGCTCGTGACGAACGAGTCGGTGGTGGCGCGCCCGACGCCCTCGGCGCCCGGCTTGCAGTTGAAGCCCTTGTAGCACGAGATCAGGCCGATCGCGGCGCCGAAGAACACGCTCTTGATCAGCCCGTTGACCACGTCGAACCACCCGACGAACTGCTCGGTGAAGTGCCAGTACTGCTCGGGGTCGGCGTGGTAGTAGCCGGTGGTGATCATCCAGCCGCCGAGGATGCCGCAGACGTTGGAGATGACGGTCAAGGGCGGGATCATCACGATGCACGCGATGACCCGCGGGCAGACCAGCACGCGCACGGGGTCGGCGGCCATGGCCCGCATCGCGTCCAGCTGCTCGGTCACCCGCATCGAGCCCAGCTCCGCCGTCAGGGCGCAGCCGACGCGCCCGGCGAGCATCACCGCCGCGAGCACCGGCCCGATCTGCTTTACGAGCGAGACGTTGATCACGCCGCCCAGCCGGCCTTCCTGGCCGATCGAAGCAAACTGCAGGTAGCCCTCGATCGCCAGGATCATGCCGATGAACGAACCGGTGATCGCCAGCACGGGGACCGAGGTCGTGCCCACGAAGTAGAGCTGCCGGCCGAAACGGTCATGGCGGGCCCACGTGCGCAGGGCGCCCACGCCGCCCGCCACGGCCGCGGTGAACCGGGCGAATCGCCCGAAGTTTGACAGGAGACGCGGCACGACCGCGCTAAGCCTCCACACCGCGGAGCCGATCGCGGCCACGGGACGGAGGAGCAAGAGCGAGGAGGTGCCGGGCGTGCTGCTCATCGTGCTCGGTGGAGGCCGGGAGTGCCCGCCCGCCACGCGAGACCACAGGGTACCGCGCCGTGGGCGCAAAGAAAGGCCCCGGCGTGTGACCGGGGCCTTGGAGCGAGCGGATCGGCAGGCCTTCGCGGCCTTTTTACTTGGTGACTTCGGGCTGGCGCGTCGGCGGGGCGGTGCGCTCAGGCGTGCTCCGGCCGCCGGGCAGGGGCTGCTCGAGCTTCGTGTCGCCCGACGAGAGGGAGCCGGTGGCGCGGGTCAGGTAGATCTCGACCCGGCGGTTGGCGGGCGTGTTGCCCGTGCCGCTGTTGGGGACGATCGGGCGGAACTCCCCCCAGCCAGCGGCTTCCATCTTGGCGCCTTCGACGCCCATGCCGACCAGCTCCTGGCGGACGGAGATGGCGCGGTGGCAGGAGAGGTGCATGTTGGTGGGGTGGAGCTTCTGCGTTGCAGCGCTCGGGCGCTGGCTGTCGGTGTGCCCGATGATGTGAACTTCGTAGTTCGAGGCCGAGCTGCTGTTGAGAATTTTGGCCAGGGCCATGAGGCTGGAACGAGCGGTGTCGCGGACCACGGCCGAGCCGGAATCGAAGGTGAGGTCGGCGTTGAAGCGGAGCATGCCGCGGGCTTCATCGAACGAGATCAGGTCGGGATACTGGGCCGCGAGCTGCGCGAGGGCTTCGTTGGTGGTCTGGTCCAGCGGGCCGAAGGCAAAGTCCTTCATGCGGCCTTCGAGGTCCTTGATGGACATGCCCGCCGCGTCGAGGGCCGCGCGCATCTGGGCGTTCTGCGACTCAAGTTCACGCTGAGCGGCTTCCGCACGGAGCAATTGGTTGCGCATGAGGTCGGCGGCGGCACGCGCCTCGTCGCGTTCGCGCTCGGCGAGCGTCTTACCGTTCAGGGCACCGCGAGCGGTTTCGGAGGTGCGGTCATATTCCTCCTGGCTGACGCAGCCGACGAGCCCGAGGGAGGGCGCGGCAACCAGCGCAAGAACCGCGGCAGCGCGGCACAATGTGGACACGGTGAACCGATGGGCATGGACGGGGAACGTCATGGCGAGACTCCGTTCTGCGCCGCGCTCCGCGGCGGTGAGGCGGCAGTGTACCTCGTGCCGGGGCGGTCGGGTACCCGATCCGCGAGGCCGGGGGCAGATTGTTATCGACCACCGGCGGTCCCGGGGAACAATCTGGGAGGGCAGGATCAGGGCCGCCAGGGGCAGCAAGCCCCTGTCAATTGGGGCTTTGAACCGAGCCGGCACGGGGCCGCTTTGCGGTGACGAGCGAGACCTTCCCTATTGTTGGGCGACGTACGGCGGTCGATCTCCAGCTTCCGACGGGGCTTGCCCGATCGTCACCGGAGAGTGCCGCACCGCCATGCCCGCCCCTTCGCCGCCACGCTCCATCCTCCCCCCCCTTTCCCCACGACCTACCCGGTTGCTGCTGACCGCGGCCGGGGTGGTGGATGCCGCCGGCTCAGCATCAAGCCCAGGAGCTTTGCTGCTTGATGTATCTGAAGGCGCGGGGCCCGGCCGGCCCGTGCCTGAGGGCTGCTTGCGAGCCAACGGAACGGTGCTGGCAATCGGAACTCCAACGGAGGTTGCCGACCACCCGCTGGCGGCAGGCGCGACGTCTGCGCTATTCCCCGATTCGGTGTTGATCCCGGGCCTGGTCAACGCCCATACCCATCTGGACCTGACCCACATCGGTCCGCGGCCGTTCAAAGCAGACGCCGGGTTCATGGGATGGATCGATGAAATCAGGCGATCGCGGGCGGCAGAGCCCGGCGCGATCCGGGCGGCCGTGACACGAGGGATCGAACTTTCGCTCGCAGGCGGTGTCGTTGCGGTGGGGGATATCGCTGGAGCACCTCAGGGTGTACCTTCATTGGAGCCGTGGCAAGCGATCCGTGACTCGGCCCTGCAGGGGGTGTCGTTCCTGGAGTTCTTTGCGATTGGCAAGGGTGAAGAGCGCGGCAGGGAACGAACCGCAGCGACCTTGGACTCAGAGGAGATTGAGGCGGCATCGGGGGTTCGCTTTGGCCTTCAGCCTCACGCTCCAAACACCGTGTCGGCCGAGTCGTACGCGTGGGCATGCAGGCGGGCGCGCTCGCATGGGCTGCCGCTGGCGACCCACCTGGCAGAGACGTTGGAGGAGCGGGAGTTCGTCGGGCGCGGGCGAGGGATGCAGCGCGACCTCCTGGAGCGGCTGGGACTGTGGGACGACCGCGCTGCCGCGGCGGTCGGGCACGGGCACTCTCCAGTACGGCACCTGCGGCCGGTGCTGGAGCAGAATCGATTCCTGCTGGCCCACGTCAACGACGCGTCCAACGAAGACCTTGCAATCTTGGCGGGCACGGGTCAGAGCGTCGCGTACTGCCCGCGTGCATCGGAGTACTTCGGCAACCCCGCGAGGCTCGGGCCCCACAGGTACCGCGAGATGCTCGAGCGCGGGATCACCGTGGCGCTGGGTACTGATTCGATCGTGAACCTGCCGCCATCGACCGTGGCGCCGGATTCCGAAGGCGTGAGCGTGCTGGACGAGATGCGGATGCTCTGGGCAAGGGACGGAATCGATCCGCTCCTGCTCTTGCGCATGGCGACGATTCACGGCGCGCGGGCGCTCGGACTTAACGAGGCCTCGTTCGCATTCACGGTGGGTTCGCGCCTGGCCGGGCTCGTAGCGGTGGTGTGCCCGGGGAGCGGGGGAGCGGGATGGAATCCCGCGGCGGCGATTCTGGCGAGCGGCGCGCGCCCCCGCCTTCTGCTGATGGGGGAGTAGCCTGGATTCAACGGGTTTCCCGGGTGGCCGGCGCGGCGCCGGTTCTAGACTTCACGGTTCGCCGGAGTTCCGCTTGGGAGTTCATGGATGAGATCGATGCGAAAGCCGTCGTGCCCCCTGCCGCGGACCGTGCTTGGCACGGCGATCTTGGGGTTGCTGTGCGCGTGCGAAGAAGCGGGCATCCGAAGCTACCGCGCCCCGAAGCAGCAGGCGCGAGCGACACATGCCGAATCACTGTCGGTCGTCTGGACGACTCCGCAGGGGTGGGAATCGGTGTCGAGTGATCAGCCGATGCGGCTGGCGACGTTTCTCCCGGGGGCCGGGCTTCCCGAGGTGAGCGTTACCGCCTTCCCGGGCGACTCGGGGGGGATGCTCGCGAACATCAACCGCTGGCGCAATCAGCTTGGGCTGGGACCCATCGATGAGGCGGAGCTCCTTCGCACCGTCGAGATGGGGACGGTCGAGGGCGTCAAGGTGGGCACGGTGGACATTGCCGGCGCCAACGGGCAGCAGATGCTGGGCGCCGTCATCGTTCCGGGCGACGGCAAGACGTGGTTCGTGAAGGCGACGGGCGCGCCGGACGTGATCGCCACACTCAAGCCGGTTTTCCGCGCGTTTGCGCTTTCCTTCAGGCTCAAGGGCGGGGCGGTGGCCGCAGAGCCCGAGGCCGGCGGCGAAGTGCACGACCGCCTCGCGCACTGGACGGCGCCCTCGCACTGGCGGGCGGACCCTTCGGCGTCGTCGATGGTTGCCGCGGCCTACGACGCGTCCAACGCGGACGGGGGGGCTCGGATCACCGCGACGGTCCTGCTGAATGACGGTGGCGGGCTGCTCGCGAACATCAACCGCTGGCGCGAGCAGATCGGCCTGCCGCCGTTCGAGAAACTCGAGCAGCAGCCGAAGACGGACTTGGGTCGGGGGAACCTGATGGTGGACCTGACGGCGGCGGACGGCGTCCGACGGATCATGGCTGCGATCGTGACCTCGCAAGGCGAGACGTGGTTCTTCAAGATCACCGGATCGGTCAAGGGGATCGAGGCCGAACGGTCGATGTTCGAGAAGCTCGTCCGGAACGTGGGGCTGGGGGAGCAGACACCATGATGAAATCGATCGAGCGACCCCTGAAGGCGATCGCCTCCCTCCGGCTCACGGTCGTGCTGTTCGCGTGCGCGATGTTCCTGATCCTGGCGGGAACGCTGGCGCAGGTGCACGAGGGGATCTGGACCGTCGTTGACCGCTACTTCCGGTCGCTGGTGGTCCGGATTGAACTGCAGATCTTCGTGCCCAGCGATATCGCGCGCGTGCCAGGGGCGATCCTGTTTCCCGGCGGCTTCCTGATCGCCGGCGTGCTACTGGTTAACCTCCTGGCGGCCCACGCAATCCGGTTCAAGTTCAGCGTGCGCCGCCTGGGGATCATCCTTACACACCTGGGTGTAATCCTGCTCCTGGTCGGGGAGTTCGTCACGGGTCTGGCCGCCCAGGAAGGGAACATGTCGATCGATGAGGGCGGGTCGTCCAACTACGTCGAGGACATCCGCTCGGCTGAGCTCGCGGTGATTGATCCTTCCGACCCCAAGGATGACCTCGTCGTGGTCGTGCCCGATCGGGAACTGGCCAGGGCGCGGGAACCGATCTCGACGGGGTTGTTGCCGTTCCAAGTCCGTGTAGATCAGTGGATGCCCAATTCGCAGCTGTTGGGCCCGGCCCAGGCTCCGGCGGAGCTCAAGGGCAAAGCGGACTCGGGGTTTGGAACATCCGTCTTTGCGGTGCCCGCGCCGCGGGCAACGGGCGTGGATGGACAGGCCACCGACGTGCCCTCGGCGTACGTGACGCTCCTCAAGAACGGGCAGAGGATGGGGTCGTACCTCGTCTCCGTGTACCTCGACGAGCCCCAGCCGGTCGTGGTGGACGGGAAGCCGTACGACCTGCGCCTCCGGTTCAAGCGCACGTACAAGCCGTACACGCTGCACCTGCTCGATTTCAAGCACGACAAGTTCGTCGGCACCGAGATCGCCAGGAACTTCTCGAGCAAAGTCCGCCTCGTGGACCCCACGCGCCAGGTGGACCGCGAGGTGCTGATCCACATGAACAGCCCCCTGCGGTACGCGGGCGAGACGTTCTACCAGGCTTCCTTCAAAGAGAACGACTCGGGGACGGTCCTGCAGGTCGTGCGCAACCCGGGGTGGCTCCTGCCGTACGTATCGTGCGGCATGGTCGGCGTCGGGATGCTGTTTCACTTCGTGATGAGGCTGGCCCCGGCCGTTCGGAGACGCACCGCATGAACATGTTGCAACGCATCGTTCCGTGGATCGCGGCGATCCTGTCGCTGGCGTACCTGGGCGGGGGTCTGCTCTCCGCGAAGCAGCGCGGCCCGATGGACCTGGCCGCGTTCGGCCGCATCCCGGTCTCTGCCGAGGGCCGCACCAAGCCGCTGGACAGCTTCGCCCGCAGCAGCATGATGGTCATGAGCGGCCGCCAGACGATGACGGTCGACGGCGTCCAGCGCCCCGCGATCGAGTGGCTGGCCGAGGCCCTGGCGCGCCCCGAGCGTGCGGCGGAGCGGCAGGTGTTTCGAATTGATCACCCGGACGTGGTCACGCTGCTGGGCCTGAGCGACGGTGAGCGCAAGCGATTCAGCTTCCGCGAAGTCAGCGCCAAGCTGGACGAGATCTCGCGCCAGGCGATGCTGGCTCAGCGCACTCCCTCGAAGCAGCAGGACCCGTTTCAGCGGCAGGTGGTGGACCTGCAGCAGCGGCTGATCCACTACGTGCAGGTCAGCCAAATGGAAGCGCCGTACGCGGTGGCGCCGCTCGCGCCCGGATCGGAGTGGATGCCGATCTCCGCCGCGCTGGGCAAGCCGTCGGAGGCCTCGAACGCTTCGATCGAAGCGTTCCGGGGGATCCTCACGGCGTACTCCCGGGACGACTCCGGCGCGTTCAACCAGGAGGTTGCGTCGTATCTGTCGCTCGTCGGCGAGCGCCTGCCCGAGGAGACCCGGCGCGCAGGCTATGAGGTGGCGTTCAATCGCTTCGAGCCGTTCTACCGGGCATCGGTGCTGTACGTGATGGCGTTCCTGCTTGCGGGCGCCGGTTTCATCATGGGATGCCTGTCGCGCAGCGGGTGGGCGGCGGCGCTCGGGCGTGCGGCGATCGCCGTGCTGGTGGTCACGCTGGTCGTCCACACCTTCGGGATCGTGTCGCGGATCTACCTGCAGGGTCGGCCGCCGGTGACCAACCTGTACTCATCGGCCGTCTTCATCGGTTGGATCTGCGTGCTGCTCGGGCTGGCGATCGAGTGGTTCTTCCGTTCGGGGCTGGGCAGCCTCGTGGCGTCGGTGATCGGCTTTGCGACGCTCGTGGTCGCGCACAACCTCAGCAACACCGGCGACACGATGGAGATGATGCAGGCCGTGCTGGACACGAACTTCTGGCTCGCCACGCACGTCGTCGTGGTCACGATCGGGTACTCCGCGACGTTCCTCGCGGGCTTCCTGGGCGTGGCGTACATCCTGCTGGGGGTGTTCACCACGCTCCTGCGCGGCGACTTGGGCAAGAGCCTTCCCAAGACGATCTACGGAGTGATCTGCTTCGCATCACTCGCCAGTTTCGTCGGGACCGTGCTGGGGGGCATCTGGGCCGACCAGTCTTGGGGTCGATTCTGGGGCTGGGATCCCAAGGAGAACGGTGCCGCGCTCATCGTCCTCATGAACCTTCTGATCCTCCACGCCCGGTGGGGCGGCATGATCCGGGAGCGGGGCGTCGCGGTGCTTGCGGTCAGCGGGAACATCGTCACCGCATGGTCATGGTTCGGAACGAACATGCTCGGCGTCGGACTGCACTCCTACGGCTTCATGGCGTCGGCGGTCTTCTGGCTCGCGGCGTTCATCGTGCTGCAACTGGTGTTCATCGCGATCGGCCTCATTCCCATCAAGAAATGGCGCAGTGAACGGGCGCCCGCGGAACCGCCGGCCAAGGCCAAGGCCAAGGACCAAGGCCGCGTGCGCGGCGTGCCGCGGCCGACCTGACGCAAGTGGGGCGGGCTTTGTCGCATGGGCACCCCACGATGTAAAACCCGCGCAGCCGGCGTGAACCGACCGCGCCGCGCGCTCCCGCGCCGGTTCTTTGCCGTCGACGCGGCGTCTTTGGCGCGCTCGCTGCTGGGGCAGCGGCTGGTCCGCGAGCTCGCAGACGGGACGCGGCTGGCCGGCGCCATCGTGGAGACCGAGGCGTACATGGGCGTGCCCGACCGGGCCTCACACGCCTTCGGCGGCCGACGAACACCGCGCAACGAAGCGATGTACGCCGAGCCAGGCACGGCGTACGTGTATTTCACCTACGGCATGCATTTCTGCGTGAACGTGGTGTGCGGCGCCACGGACGACCCGCAGGCGGTGCTCATTCGTGCGGTCGAACCGACGGAAGGGATCGGTACACTTCGGGCCTTGCGATCCCATGGGGCTGGCCGATCAGTCCCCGACCGCGATCTCTGCCGCGGCCCGGCGCGGCTCTGCCAGGCCTTTTCGATCGACCGTGCGTTGAACGGGCACGACCTGGTGGCGGGCGATAGCTTGTGGCTGGAACCGGGGCCCGGCGTTTCCGAGAGTCTTGTACGCCGGTCGGCCAGGATTGGAGTGGCGTACGCGGGGTCTTGGGCGGCCCGGCGCCTGCGTTGGTTCGTCCGGGGGAACCCCCATGTGAGCGGAAGAGCGAATCCTCCGCCCCGAGCGGGGCGTACCACCAATGGGTCTTCGGGCCCCGGGCGATTGTTGCCCGCAGGATCACAGTCCTAGCATCCGCCCGCCCGATAATGGAGTTCGCGGCAGTCTGTCGCGGAAGTGGAGTCGCGAAACGTGGCTGAACCGATCACCGTCGACTGGCAGAAGCTGCGTGAGCGAGCCGGCCCCTACGCGCCCGAGGCGTTCGAGTTCATCCGTCAGGGCCTGGGGCACACCGTCCGGATGGTGCACGGCGAGGGCGCGCTCAGCGATCCTGCGCCCGACGAGAGCCGACACGTGTCGGGGCAGCAGCTTTGCCTCGGGCTGCGCGACTTTGCCATCTGCCAATACGGGATGCTCGCGCGGACGGTGCTCAACCGCTGGGGCGTGCGGCGCACGGACGACTTCGGTCGCATCGTCTTTGCGATGATCGACCTGCAGCTCATGCGGAAGACCGATCAGGATTCGATGGAAGACTTCCGCGCGGTGTACGACTTTGGCGAGGCGTTCGGGAGTGTCGAAGCCGGCGCGAGCGGACGGGCCTGATTCGATCGCATGAAGCGCCGCCCCTGGCCTGAACAAGCTGAACAGAGCCACGGCCGTGCGCGTTTGCGGTACGCTTGAGTCATGGCCAGCCCTTCGAAGCCCGACCCCGCGGCGTCCCAGTCAGATTGGAAGCGGCTTCACCTGTGGCAGATGCAGCCGGTGCGGGATGTTCTCGTGCTCGCGGCGGTCTTCGGCGTGCTGTACCTTGGGTACGTGCTCAGCGTCGTGACAGTGCCGCTGCTGCTGGCGCTGGCGCTGGCGTACCTGTTCGAGCCGCTGGTGCGGTGGGCGACGGCATCGGGGCGGTTCTCGCGGGGCGGCGTGGCCCTGGCGATCATCGCGCTTGCGGCGGTGCTGTTCGTGGTGCCGCTGACCCTGGGCGTCGGGTTCGCCACGGTGCAGGGGGTGCGGTACGCGCAGAGGCTGGCGACCAACGTCGACGCCCTGACGCGTTCGGTCGCCAAGCCCGAGGACGCGGCGCTGCGCCAGCAACTGCCCAACGAGTCGTGGCGCCGGATCCGCGACGGGCTGGTGCACGAGCTCGAGCCGCGCCCGGAGCCAACGGCTCCCGGCGCCGAGCCCGCGGCGACCCCTCCGGTGCGATCACTCAGCGACACGGGGGCCGCCCTGCAGTGGCTGATCGGCTGGCTGCAGAAGAACTCCGAGGCGATCGGCAAGCAGGCGATCCAGACGGGCGCCGGCGCGATCGAGGCCTTGATCCACGGGGCCACCGCGCTGGGCATGGGCGCGTTCGGCGGCCTGCTGACCGCGTTCTTTTTCTACTTCTTCTGCACCGGGTACGGCGAGGTGCTCCGGTTCTGGCGCGGGCTGATCCCCGAGAAACGCAAGGGCCGGATTCTCGACCTGCTCGAGAAGATGGACGCCGTCATCGCGGGGTTCATCCGCGGCCGGCTCATCCTGTGCGGGATCATGTGCATCTATTTCTCGCTGGGCTTCTTCCTGATCGGCTCACCCGCCTCGCTCGTGCTCGGCGTGATCGTGGGCGTGCTGGTGATCGTGCCGTACGTGTCGGGGATCGGCGTGCCGATCGCCATGGTGTTGATGTGGTTGGACCCTTCGCCGGGCGTGCGCGGCGAGTGGTGGTGGATTGTCTTTGCACCCATGGTGATGTACGCGATCGGGCAGGCGGTGCTCGATTACGTGCTCACGCCGCTGATCCAGGGCAAGAGCATGCACATGGACATGGCCACGATTCTGTTCGTGTCGCTCGCCGGCGGTGTGCTGGCGGGGTTTTACGGGCTGCTCCTGGCCATCCCGGTCGGGGCGTGCCTGAAGATCCTGCTCAACGAGGTCTTCTGGCCGCGGTTCAGGCAGTGGGCCGAGGGCCGGGCACGCGATTTTCTGCCGATCGAGCCGGGGTGAGGCGGGCATGAAAAAAGCGGCGCCCGTGCGCCGCTCTCACCACCTCTTGCGTTCAGTTTGATGCCGGGATTACTTGCCGCCAGCGGGCGCCTTGGCCTCGGCCGCGTCGAGCGCGGCGAGGGCCTTGGTGGGGTCGCGCTTGACCTTGCCCTGGCACTTGCCGCAGCAGACCTCGATGAGCCGGTTGGCGACCACGACGGTCTTGAAGTCGGAGGGGTCGATCGGATCGCCCATCATGGGGCAGGACTTCAGCGCGTACGTCTTGGACTGCTTCTCGACCACGGCCTTGTCGAGTGCCGCGATGTACTTCCTGGTGTCCTTGAGGAATTCGGCCTTCTCGTCCTCGCCGGCGAGGCGGACCAGGCGGTTGTTCCAGACGTAGTCGACGGGCTTGTCAAGCTTCTTGCCCGAGACGACGGACGTGTCGAGCGGGTAGTGGGGGAGCTGGTCCTTGATCATCTGCTGGTCGACCTTGGCCCAGGACCCGGCCTTGTCTTTTTCAAAGCCCGCGACGCACTTGTCGCAGCAGAAGCGAACTTCGCGGCCCTCGTACGTCTTGACGACGGCGTCACCCATCCCGCCGAGCTTCTCGCCGCTGATGGGGCACGTCGAAAGGGTGTAGGCATCCCCCTGGCGATCGTTCGCGCGCGCGGGCTGTGCCGCGGCGGGCTTCTCGCTCTTGGCCGGGTCGGCGGGCTTGTTCTGCGCGAAAGCAGCCGGGGCCAGAGCGCACGCCGCGGCAGCGACGAGCAACGAAGAGCGGAAACGACAGGTCATCGAGATCTCCTTGGGTGACGGGAGGAAGTCCCCTGAGCCCAATTGTTGGCGCGGATGCGCGAGGAAGCGAAAAACGCAGCGCGGCGGTCCAACGGAGGGGTCGCGGTGATGAATAACGCTTCACGGGCGGGCCGGCCTCAACGCTCGCTGGCGATGGCGCGACGGGCAAGGTGGAGTCCGGCGTAAATCTTGGAGTCGACGGCGCAGCCTCGTGCCCGGGCGCCGTCGAGCCACCCGTCGAGACCTGACAATGGAACCTGGTGGAGCGTGATCTGTTCCCCGCCCTCGCCGAGCGTGTCGGTGACGTGGCGAAGGCCACGCGCGAGGAAGAACGTGATGCACTCGCTGGTGAGGCCGGCGGAGCTGGGTGCGTCGGCAAGCCGCGTCCACTCGGCGGCTTCGTAGCCCGTTTCCTCGAGGAGTTCGCGCCGGGCGGCGGAAAGGGCGGGCTCGCCGCGGTGTTCGGCGGAGTCGCCCGCGAGCCCCGCGGGAAGTTCGATGACGCGCTTTCCGAGAGGGATGCGGAACTGCTCCACGAGAAGGAGCGCCTGCTGGTCGGTGATGGCGACGATGGTGACCACGGCGCTCGAGGCGGCACGCTCGGCGAATTCCCATCCGTTGCGGTCAATGAGGCGGATGAAGCGTCCCTGGGCGAGGACGCGGTCGGGGCGAGAATCGCTCATGCGGCGCTCCGGTCCGGCTCGACCACGATCACGCGCACCTCGCGCGGGCCGTGCACGCCGGTGATGAGAATCCCCTCGATGTCGGCGGTCTTGCTCGGGCCGGTGACCAGGACAAGGGACGCGGGCATCGCGCGGGCGGGGACGCCGGGGGGCCACACCTCGAGCATGTCCGGCACGATCTGAGCGGCACGCACGATCGCGATATGCACCGGCGGCACGAGGAACGAGCCGCGGCCGTGGGCGTCGCTCGAGAGGATGAGAGTGCCGCTCTCGGCGATCGCGCCCACGACGTCGGTGATGCCAACGTCGGCGTCGAAGTACGCGTCGAGCGAGGGTCGGGCCGTGGCCTCGAGACGCTCAACGCCCGGGCCCTTCAAGGCGGCGTCGACCGCGGCGAGAACGGACACGTCGCCGACCGAAACGGTGGCACGCCGGGCCGCGAGTGCCGCGAGCGTTGAGGCCAGAGTCGGCGCAAGCTCGCCCGCGCGGCAGCGCGTCACGGTCATTCCCGTGCCCGCGGCGCGGCGCTCGAATCGTCCGACGAGATCCGGTCCGCCGCGTTCCAGGCGCAGCAGCGCGTCGTCGACGGACGGATTGGTTGCGTTTGCCTTGTCGGCGTTCCCGCCGGCGCCCGCGAGCACCGCGGAGCGGACGCGCGCGAGGAACGCGGCCCGGCTGCTTCCCCCGGCTGGAGTTTCTGGTGTTGATGAAGGCGTGGAGCGGCTCATGGCGAGCGGCCCTGCCGCTTCCACCAGTCCCGAAACGCGGACGAGGGAGGGGTGGGGAAGTCGCGCTCGCCGGTCCAGGCGCCGAGCGGACCGGGGGCGTCCGCAAGCCACGCGCCGTCGCGCAGGCCGTCGCCGTGCCCACGGGCGCCGCTCATCAGCCGCAGCGAGATCCGACCCAGGCTCTGGCTCAGCCGGTAAAGTCGGGGACGGCCCAGGAGCCAAGCCCAGGCGCGATAGGCGAGCGTGGACGCGGGGCCGAGCGTGCCGCGGTCGACGAGGGCCTTGCGAAGGGCGACCAGTTGCGTCGGGATGTCGATCTTGACGGGGCACGCCTCGTAGCACGCCCCGCACAGCGAACTGGCCCGGGGCAGGTCGGAGTAGTTTTCCAAGCCGCGCAGGTGCGGCGTGAGGACAGCGCCGATGGGGCCCGAGTACACCGCGCCGTAGGCGTGGCCACCGCCGGCGTGGCGGTACACCGGGCAGGCGTTCAGGCACGCGCCGCAGCGGATGCAGCGGAGCAGCTCGCGGGCCTCGGAGCGCAGGATCTCGGTGCGCCCGTTGTCGAGCAGGATGATGTGCAGCTGGCGCGGGCCTTCGGTCTCGGTTGCGCGGCGTGGGCCGGTGATGAGCGAGGTGTAGATCGTCAATGGCTGTGCGGTCGCGGACCGGGCCAGGAGCTTGAGGAACACGGGGAGGTGCTCGAGGCTCGGGATCAGCTTCTCGATCCCGACGAACGCGATGTGCACCGGCGGGCAGCCCATCGCCAGATCGGCGTTGCCCTCGTTGGTGCACACCACGATCGATCCGGTCTCGGCGATGAGAAAGTTCGCACCGCTGATGCCAAGGTCGGCCCCGCGGAACTTGCGGCGCATGTGCTCGCGGGCAATGGCGGTCAGCCGGGCGGGGTCCTCCGTGTACTCGGCGCCTAGCTCGCTGACGAACGCCCGTGCCACCGCCGATCGGTCCTTGTGAATCATCGGCGTGACGATGTGCGAGGGAGCGTCGTGGTCGAGCTGGAGGATGAACTCGCCCAGGTCGGTTTCCAGCGTCTCGATCCCGGCCCGTTCGAGTTCGGGGAGAAGGTGTGTCTCCTCGGTCACCATCGACTTGCTCTTGACGCACAGGCGGCAGGCATTTGCTCTCGCGATCGACAGGCAGATGTCGTTGGCCTCGCGGGCGTCGGCGGCAAAGTGAACACGGGCGCCCGCTGCCTCGGCGCGATCGATGAAGCGGTCCAGGTAACCGTCGAGATGATCGAGCGTGTGCTGCTTGATGCGCCCGGCGAGCTCGCGCACGGCGTCGTAGCGATCGCCGAACGCCTCGCGGCAGGCGGAGACACGCCCGTGGTCTTTGATGCGCGTCGCCGAGTGGACGAACTGCTGGAGCTTTCGATCGCCGGTGGCCTTTGCCGCGGCGGGGCCCATGTCGTAGGGGAGTTTCGGGAACAGCGGGCTCGCCGCCACCGCCGAAGGTTCGCTGGGCGCGGCGCCGCTCATGGGTGATCGTCCCGTTCCAGGAGCCCCAGCCCTTCGGCGATGATCTCGGCGGCCGTAACGACCTGCACGGGTGATCCGCCGCGCCGGCATGCTCCGGCGATGTTCATGGCACAGCCGGCGTCGTTGCAGACCAGGTTCTGGCAGCCGGTTTCGCGCACTCGCGCGGCCTTGGCGTGGGCCATGGCGCCGGAGAGGCGCGGGAACGCGACGGCGAACGTGCCACCGAAGCCGCAGCACTGCTCGGCATCCGCCAGGGGCGTCAGGTCCAGACCGGGCACGCCGGCGAGCAGGCGTTGTGTGCGGTCCGAGGCGTGGAGCGCACGCAGGTGGCACGAGGGATGGTGGGTCACACGCCCTTCCCAGCGAGCTCCCAGGGAGGCGGCGTCAAGTCCAACGACGTCGGTCAGAAACTCGACGAACTCGTAGGTCCGTGCGGGCATCGCGACGGCGCGTTCGGACAGGTCGGGCACCCCGGCCAAGAGCCCCGGGAAGCGTTCCCGCACCATTGCCGCGCAGGAGCCCGACGGAGTGACGACGGCGTCAAACGGAGCAAAGACGGACGCGAGCCGGCACGCCAGCGATCGCGCTTCGGCCTCGAGTCCGTTGTTGAACATCGGCTGGCCGCAGCACGTCTGGTCGCGCGGAAACTCGACGGTGTGGCCGAGGTGCTCGAGGACCTTCACCACCGCGACCCCCGCGCGCGGCATGAACATGTCGGTGAGGCAGGTGATGAAGAGGCCGATCTTCATGCAGATTCCGGGGCGGGCAGTCTAGCCGAGCGATGGGTTGTTCAGGACGCAGTCTCGACCGTGTGCCCCGCGGCCGCGAATTCCCGGAGCAGTTCGGCGGGCAGTCCCGCGTCGGTGATAATGGCATCGATTTCGTTCGCTTGCGCGAAGAACTCGACCGCCTTGCGTCCGAACTTGCTGCTGTCGGCGAGCAGGTACGCGGCCTCGGCCAGGTCGAGCATGCGGCGCTTGATCCCCGCGTGCTCGTCGGCGGTCACGCTGAGCCCGCGCTGGAGGTCGACGCCCTGGCACGAAATGAACGCCTTCTTGATGTGGAAGCGGGCGAGCGCTTCCTCGGCGATGGGGCCGACGTACGAGAGTGAGGGGCCGTCGAGGAGCCCTCCCGTGGAGACGACGCGCACCTCGGGACGTTCGGCGAGCGCGGTCGCTACGGCGATCGAATTGGTGACCACAGTGAGCGGGATGTCGGGAAGCAGCTTGGCCATCTCGCGGGCGGTCGAGCTGGCGTCGAGCGCGATGACGTCGCCGTGGGCAACGTACCGGATCGCGTGGCGCGCGATGGCTCGCTTTTGACCGAGGTTCACGGTGCCGCGGACGTCGAGCGGGAGCTCCCGCCGATCGTTGCCGATCGGCATGGCTCCGCCGTGGATGCGAATGAGCTTGCCCTCCGACCCGAGCCGCTCAAGGTCTCGACGAATGGTCTCCGGCGTGACGTTCAGTTCCTCGGCGAGCGAGGCGACACGCACGCCTCCGACTTCCGCGACCCGATTCAGGATCTCACGGTGCCTCTCTCGTGCCAGCAGTTGCGTTCTCTTGTCATCCATGTCGGTGTGCTTTCGACAGTGGCGTGTCCGTTCCAAAGTGTGGGGCCAACATCGGACTTGCGCACCAGCGTTCGTGCTTGATTGTGTCTGATTCTATCTGATACTGTGGTATCCACAAGTGGGATCGTGAACGGCGAGCACAAGGGCCGCGGCAAAGTGGTAGCGTGCGGCCGTCATTGAGGGACCGACGTTGGGCAACACTCAAAGATTTCGGCATGTCAATTACCTTTGGGACGACCGCGCGGCTGCGGCGCTCGATCCTGTCGGTCAGTTGATCTACCGGTCCAACATGCTGGGATCGGACCAGCGGATCACGAACACCGGGGGCGGAAACACCTCGGCCAAGCTCGACGAGACCGATGCCCTGAGCGGCGAGCGGACGGGCGTGCTGTGGGTGAAGGGGTCCGGCGGCGACCTCCGCACGGCGACCCGCTCAAACTTCGCGTCGGTCGAGCTGGGCAAGTTGCTGGGGCTGGAACGGATCTGGCAGCGTGACGGCGCGCCGGGGCCCAAGACGCCGCCGGAGGACGCGATGGTGGCCCGGTACGCGCACGCGGCGTTCAACATGAACCCCTGCGCGCCCTCGATCGACACGCCGCTGCACGGGTACGTGCCGGCGCGCCACGTGGACCACACCCACCCCAACGCCGTGATCGCGGTTGCCGCGTCGGCTCATGGAGAGAGGCTGACGCGCGAGATCTACGGCGACGAAATCGCGTGGCTGCCGTGGCAGCGTCCGGGCTTTGACCTCGGCCTGCGTCTTCGGGATGTGTGCGCCAAGAACCCAAAGCTCAAGGGCGCGATCCTGGGGCAGCACGGGCTGATCAACTGGGCGGACGACGGCAAGGCGTGCTACGAGCTTTCGCTCGCGCTCATCGAGAAAGCGGCTGCGTTCATCGCGGCGCGAGACAAGGGCGATCGGACGTTCGGCGGCGCCAAGAGCGCACCCTTGCCCGAGGCCGAGCGCGATGCGCTGCTCTTTGAGCTACTGCCCTGGCTGCGCGGCAAGCTGTCGCAGCAGCGGCGGGTCTTCGCGACCGTGCAGGCGACGCCGGAGGTGCTGCGCTTCGTGTGCAGCAAGGATGCGCCGCGGTTGGCGGAACTCGGCACGTCGTGCCCGGACCACTTCCTGCGGACCAAGATCAAGCCGCTCTTGGTTGACTGGGACCCGGCATCGCGCGACCTTGCAGCGCTGAAGGCGGCGCTCGAGCGCGGGCTTGAGCAGTACCGGCGCGACTACGCGTCGTACTACGAGAAGTGCAAGCGTGCGGACTCGCCGGCGATGCGCGATCCTAACCCGACGGTGGTGCTGATCCCGGGCGTGGGCCTGCTGGCGTTCGGCAAGACCAAGAGCGAGTCGCGCGTGACGGCCGAGTTCTACACGTGCGCGGTCGAGGTGATGCGCGGCGCGGAGGCGATCGATTCGTACGTTTCCCTGCCGCAGCAGGAGGCGTTCGACATCGAGTACTGGCTGCTCGAGGAGGCCAAGCTCAAGCGGATGCCGCCGGAGAAGGAGATGTCGCGGACGATCGCGGTTGTCGTCGGCGCCGGCAGCGGCATCGGGCGAACCACGGCGGCGCGATTGGCGCGGGACGGCGCCCACGTGGTGTGCGCGGACCGAGATGTTGAGGGTGCGAAGGCGACAGCGGACGGCCTCACCAAGACGCACGGGGCTGGGATCGGCGTTGCGGGCACGGGGATTTCCTCGTGCGGCCCGGCGGTGTCGGCTGTGGTCGATATCACCAAGCGTGATAGCGTGCGGGCGCTGCTGAAGCAGGCCGTGCTGGCCTACGGCGGCGTGGACACGGTGGTCGTAACGGCCGGCTTATACGCGTCGCCCGACGAGAAGGGGAACGTGCCCGACGAGAGGTGGCACGACTCGTTCGATGTGAACGTGATCGGCGCGTTCATGGTCGCCGACGAGGCCAAGGCGCTCTGGCAGCGCCAGGGCCTGCGGGCGAGCCTGGTGCTGACCACCAGCGTGAACGGCGTGGTGTCGAAGCGAGGCAGCCTTGCCTATGACACGAGCAAGGCGGCGGCGAATCACCTTACGCGCGAGCTGGCGATCGACATGGCGCCGCTGGTGCGGGTCAACGCGGTCGCGCCGGCGACGGTGGTCGAGGGTTCGTCCATGTTCCCGCGCGACCGCGTGATCGCGTCTTTGGCGAAGTACAAGATCGGGTACACGGACAGCGAATCGACCGAGGCGCTGCGGGCGAGGCTGGCGGATTTCTATGCCCAGCGGACGCTGACCAAGCTGCCGGTCACGACCGAGGATCAGGCCGAGGCGGTGTTCTTCCTCGCCAGCGAGCGCAGCGGAAAGACCACCGGGCAGATCATCTCCGTGGACGGGGGGCTGCACGAGGCGTTCATGCGGTGAACGGGCGGGGAGGATCTCGTGCCAGCGAACGTTCTGGAGCAGTTGGTCGAGCTCTCCGCAAGGCTCGGCGACCCCGCGCGCGACCTGGCGATTCTTGCGGAAGGGAACACCTCGGCGCGGGAGGATGATTCCACGTTCTGGGTGAAGGCCAGCGGAACCGAATTGCGGAGCGCGAGCCCCGCGAGCTTCGTGCGGGTCTCTTTCGAGCGCGTGATGGCGATGCTCGATGCCGACCTGGACGACGAGGGCGTGATCGCGGCTCTCATTGCCGCGAAGGTCGACGGACGTCCTGAGCCCAGGCCCTCGGTCGAGACGCTGATGCACGCCGCGTGCCTGTCGCTGGAGGGTGTCCGTTTCGTCGGGCACACGCACCCGGTCGCGATCAACAGTTTGACCTGTTCGGTGTCCTTTGAAGAGGCGTTCACCGGGCGCGTGTTTCCCGACGAGGTGGTTGTCTGCGGGCCCGCGACGGTGCTGGTGCCGTACGTCGATCCGGGCCTGCCGCTGGCGCGCGAGATCAAGCGGCGGGTAGACGCGTACGTGGCCGAACGCGGGCGGGCGCCGAAGGTGATCGTCCTGCGGAACCACGGCCTTGTCGTGCTGGGGAATTCGGCGCGCGAGGTTGAGAACATCACGGCGATGGCGGTGAAGGCGGCGTGCATCCGGTTGGGTGCGCTCGCGGCGGGAGGGGTGCGCCTGCTCAGCGACGAGGACGTGCGCCGGATCGACGGTCGGAGCGATGAGCACTACCGGCGGCGGGTGTTGCGGGAGCGGCAGGCGAAGTTCGAGTAATCTGTGGTGGGGTCTCTGCGGCCGCGGCAAGGCCTGTTGTTCGAGATTCGACGGAAGAGCGTTGACGAGGGTATTCCGATGAGAAATGCGAGCGTTCTTCGGCGCGTCGTGCTGACGCTGGTTGCCGGGCTGTGCGTCGCGGGTGCGGGGAGGCTCGATCGAGAGACGGCGCCTCCGGACCTCAAGATCGCCGTGATTCCCAAGGGCACGACGCACGTGTTCTGGAAGGCGGTCGAGCGCGGGGCGCGCCAGGCGGGCAAGGACCTGAACGTCGAGATCGTCTGGAAGGGCCCGCTGCAGGAGAACGACCGGGCGCAGCAGATCCAGCTCGTGCAGCAGTTCGTGACCGACAAGGTGTCGGGCATCGTGTTGGCGCCGCTGGACTTTGAGGCGCTGGTCGCGCCGGTGAAGCAGGCCCAGGACAAGAAAATCCCTGTGGTGATCTTCGACTCGGCGCTCAAGGGCGAGGCGGGGAAGGACTTCGTCGGCTTCGTGGCGACCAACAGCAATGCGGCGGGCAAGCTCGGTGGCGATCACCTGGCGAAGCTCATGGGCGGGAAGGGCTCGGCCGTCGTGCTTCGTTACCTCGCCGGGTCGGCGAGCACCGAGCAACGCGAGGGCGGGTGCATCGAGGCGTTGAAGGGGGCCGGGATCACGCTGGCGGTTGACAACCGCTACGCGGGCGCGACGCCGGGCGAGGCCAAGACCGCGGCTCTGAACCTGATGGACCAGATCAAGTCGGCCGGGGGCGTGTTCTGCCCGAACGAATCGACGACGTACGGGATGCTGCTGGCGCTGCGGCAGTCTGGGCTGGCTGGAAAGATCAAGTTCGTGGGCTTTGACAGTTCGCCGCCCCTGGTCGAGGCGCTGAAGAAGGGCGAGATCGATGCATTGGTCGTTCAGAACCCAGAGCGGATGGGAAACCTGGCGGTGACGACGCTCGTGAAGCACCTCCGAGGCGAGAAGGTGGACTCCTTGATCGACACGGGCGCCGTGCTGGTCACGAAGGAAAGCATGGACAAGCCCGACATCAAGAAGCTGATCGATTGATGCCGGCCCGGGCCGAACGGGATTTGGTGTAAGCTCCGCGCGTGCCGGACGATCTGGTTCCATTCTCAAAGCATCGGGGTGCGGCGGTGCTTCGCGCGCTGGGCCCGGTCGTCGGACTCGCGGCGGTGTGGGGCTTGTTTGCGGTGCTGGTTGGAGGGCCGTTTGTCGCGTGGGACAACCAGCGGCTGATGCTGCTGCAGACCGCGGTCGTGGGGACGGCGGGGGTTGGTGCGACGCTGATTCTGATCTCGAAGGGGCTCGACCTTTCGGTGGGGTCGACGATCGCGCTGGGCACGATGGTGATCGCCTTGGTCAGCCGCACGGGCGGGGCGCCGGCCCTTGCCGCGGCGGCTGGGATCGGGGCGGGGCTCGCCATCGGCGCATCGATCGGGTCCATGGTGGTGGGGCGGCTGTCGCGTGCCGCGGCTCTGGTGGCGGCGGTGGGCGTGGGCTGGTGGGCGTCGGGCCATTGGGGCGCATGGCCATCGGTCGGCGCTGGTTTGGGCGCGGGAGCCGTGATGCTGATCGCGGGCGAGTTCCTGTTGCCCAAGGTCGAGTTGTCACCGTTCATCGTGACGCTCGGGCTGTGGGGGGCTCTGCGCGGCGTGGCGAAGGGACTGGGCGACAACCAGCCCGTGTACCCCAAGGAGCCGGGCTGGCTGCTCGACCTGATGACCCCGGCTGAGGGCGGGCTCGGGGCGGTTTTGCCTCCGGGTGTGTGGGTGATGCTGGCGGTAGCGCTGGTGTTCGCCGGACTGATCCGCTGGACGGTGCTGGGCCGGCGCGCGGTCGCTATCGGCAGCAACGAGACCGCGGCGAGGTACGCCGGCGTGAACATCGCGCGCGTGAAGCTGTGGGTCTACACGCTGGGGGTCGGCGCGGCGGGGACCGCGGCGGTGCTCCAGTTCTCGTTCCTGAACATCGGCGACCCGACCACGGCCGGCGGGTACGAGCTGAAAGTGATTGCCGCGGCGGTGATCGGCGGGGCGAGCCTTTCGGGCGGCGAGGGAAGCGTCTTCGGGACGCTCGTCGGAGCGTTCATCATGACGGTGGTCGACAACGGCTGCACGAAGCTGGGGCTGGACAACTGGGTGCAGGAGGTCGTGACGGGGGGGATCATCGTGGGGGCGGTGGTGCTCGATCGGGTGCGGGCGGGGCGCAGCTGATCGTCAGAAACCGCCGATTCCAGTCGGGTCGTGATTTATGCGTGAATACACGCCCATGGATCTCAAGATCCCGATGTTCGCGAAGCCTTCGGTGGCGTTGGCGATGGTCTTGGTGTTGGCGCTGCTCGTCGTCAGTTCGTGCTCTGCACGCTATGACGTGCGCAATCGGACGGTGCTTCGCGGATTCTCGCAAGTGCTTTCGGGCATGCACCCTCGAATTGCGCACGCCTACGTGTTCGACACGGGACAGGAAGTCCGGATCATTGGTGTGTACACGCCGGAGTGGGAGACGCTGGGAATCGGGTACGACCCTAAGGTGCCGTCCGGGTGGACGTATCTTGGACGCGTCCAGGCATTTCCCGCGGCGGAAGGGCGAGGACTGTTTGCTCCGTGGATGCGAAACTGCGAGCACACCTTGAGTTTCAATCCGGCCGTTCCGGCATCGCTCACACTTAATGACCAGGTGCGACAGAAGACCGCTCAATGGCTTCTTGCGGATCCCGACTGGGCATTCCCAAGTGCGCAGCGCTACGCTACGTTGCTTGCGCAGGGGCAGGGATCTACGCGATGGATTGATTGGCCACTGCTTGCCCTCGACGGGGTACTCGTTTTGCTCACGTGCCTGACGGTGGGCTCGCTGATCTCCTGTCGGGTGCATCACTCCGCGGCACGCCGACGTCTGCGCGCGGGCCGATGTCCAACGTGTTCCTATGAGCTGAATGGGCTGTTCGACGCCGGGTGCCCGGAGTGCGGCTGGAATCACCCGAGGAGACAACGCCCATTCCGTGATGATTTCTCGGAGTGAACTCGCCTTACGCTTGCTCATGATCGATCGCGTCGATATCGCGGTGGTGGGCGCGGGAGCCGCGGGTCTGATGGCCGCGATTCAGGCCGGTCGATCTGCGCGAGCACGCGCGGAGCACCTCCGGATTGTCGTGCTCGATGGCGCTAGAACCCTGGGGGCCAAGATCCTCGTTGCGGGTGGCGGCCGATGCAACGTCACTCACGACGTGGTAGACGAGAGCGCGTACGCGGGGTCGTCGCGGCATGCGATCCGGAAGGTACTCCTGCAATTCGGGGTAGTTCGCACGATCGAGTTCTTCCGTGAGCTGGGCGTCGAGCTCAAGCGCGAAGAGACTGGCAAGCTCTTTCCGACCACCGATCGGGCCCGGAGCGTGCTGGATGCACTGCTCACGGCGGCCCGGGATGCGGGGGTCGAGATCCGGCACCCGTGGCGTGTCGGCTCGATCGTTCATCATGATGGCCACTTTGAAATCGCGCGGGCGTTCGTCGGGAGCGAGGCGGCTTTGGATGAGCCTCACGGAGGGGCTCCGACAGACTCTAAAGACCAAGGAACGCAGGGCATCATCGCGAGGCGCGTGATCCTCGCCACGGGCGGGAAGAGCCTTCCCAAGACAGGATCTGACGGCGCCGGCTACGGGATCGCGCGGTCGCTCGGCCACAGCATCACGCCCAAGGTGTTCCCGGCGCTGGTGCCGCTGACCCTGCCGCGGGAGCATTTCATCTGCGCGCTGTCCGGACTCACACTGCCCGCGACGCTCTCGGTGCGTTCGGGCACGGGGAAGAAGCTGGTCGAGTTCACGGACTCGACGCTGTGCACGCACTTTGGACTGTCGGGGCCGAGCGTGCTCGATGTCAGCAGGTTTTATTTCGATGCGAAGGCGAGCGATCCGAACGCGGCGCTCGTGCTGAACTGGCTCCCCGGCTGGAACGCCGAAAGGCTGGACGGAGCCCTGAGGGCCGGGGGCCGAACGACGGTGGTGGGGCTGCTGCGCGAGCACGTGCCGGAGCGACTGGCCGAGGCGATCTGCCGGTTCGCAGGAGTGCTCGCATCCACGAGAGTCGATCAGCTTACGCGCGAGGCACGCCGTCGCCTTGTCGACGCAGTCGTCGAGTTGCCTCTGCCGATCACCGGTGACCGAGGCTTTGCGTACGCGGAGGTGACCGCCGGCGGCGTGCCGCTCACCGAAGTGCGGCTGGAAACCATGGAATCCCGCGTGTGCCCCGGCCTGCACTTGTGCGGGGAGATCTGCGATGTGGACGGGCGGATCGGCGGGTACAACTTCCAGTGGGCGTGGGCCAGCGGGTTCGTTGCTGGGAGCGGCGCGGCCGCGGCGGTACAGACGTAGCGTCACACGAGCCAGAGCGCCAGAGCGATCACGCCAGTGAATACCACGATGATCGTGAGGGCGCGGAGCCATCTGGGCGGGCGCGTGCCCTCGGGGGCGTCGTCGTCACACCAGTCTTCCCGCCAGAAGCACAACCAACAGGCGATTTCGAGCAGGAGGTCGATCACGGCGAAGGCTCCCCGCAGGTTTGTTGGGGAGGCGTTGCGATCGGTTTCTGGAGGCTCGGCTCCGCCGCGGTACACTCCCCGCGTGTCCACGCTCCTTTGCGTTCCCATCATGGTGCACGATCTCTCGGCCGCGCTCGCTGATGCGCAGGCGGCGCGCGATTCGGGCGCGGATCTGGTCGAGTTCCGGATCGATGAGGTCTTCGCGGGTGAGGGAGATGCGGATGGCGAGGCGCTGGTGCTTCGCCTTGTCGCGGACTCGCCGCTGCCTTGCATTGTCACGTGCCGCGCGGCGAGCGAAGGAGGCGGGTACGACGGCGATGACATGGCCCGGGTCTCGCTGTACGAGCGGCTGGGCACGGCGTCGGGGCCGGGGGAGCGCCCACCGCGGTACATCGATGTGGAACTTGCGACGTACGCGCGCTCGGAGAATCTGAAGCAGAAGGTCAACCTTGCGGTGGATCACCCGGCCCAGCTCCGTGATCTCCGAACGTCACTCATTCTCTCGGCGCACGACTTTCAGGGAAGGCCGAGCGACCTGACGCGTCGTGTGCTGGCGATGCGGAACCAGCCCGCGGCCAAGGTGCTGAAGCTGGCGTACAGGGCCCGGTCGCTGCGCGACAATCTCGAGCTGTTTGATCTGGTCACCGAGAGCGACCGGCCGATGATCGCGCTGGGGATGGGCGAGTTCGGGCTGATGAGCCGCGTGCTTGCTCCCAAGTTCGGGGCGTTCCTGACGTTCGCCGCGCTCCGCGCCGCTGGTGCGACGGCGCCGGGGCAGCCGACGCTTGCTGAGTTGATGGGGATGTACCGCTTCCGAGCGATCGGGCGTGCCACGCGCGTGTATGGCGTGGTGGGGTGGCCCGTGTCTCATTCGATGTCCCCGCTCGTCCACAACGCGGGGTTCGAGGCCGTCGGGCACGACGGAGTCTATCTGCCGCTCCCGGTCGCGCCCGAGTACGAGAGCTTCAAGGCGACGATCGGTGAACTTGTGGATCACCCGCGGCTCGATTTCGCGGGGTGCAGCGTCACCCTGCCGCACAAGGAACATCTGGTGCGGCTCGCTCGCGAGGGAGGATGGGACCTCGACGAGGCGGCGGCGGCGATCGGCGCCGCGAACACGCTCGTCGTGGAAAGAAAGGGCGGAGCGATCGCGAGCGCCCGCGTGATGAACACCGACGTGGCGGGGATCCGCGAGCCGCTTTCACGAGCGCTGGGCTCAAGGGGATTTTCCGGCGTGCGTGCCGCGATCCTCGGCGCGGGCGGCGTTGCACGCTCTGCCGCGTACGTGCTTGCGAAGGCGGGGGCGCGCGTCACGATCTTCAATCGGACACGCGAGAAGGGGCGGCGCCTGGCGGAGGACATCGGGCGGTCGACGTCCGTGAGCATCGAAGAGCGCGGGATCGAAGAGCTCGGAGCGGCGGCCCCCCAGGTGCTCATCAATTGCACGCCCGTGGGCATGAAGGGCGGGCCCGCGACGGGCCAATCGCCCGTCAATTTCGGGATGCTGGTCGGTTCGGAGCTGGGACCGCGCGCGATCGCGTTCGACACGGTCTACACGCCGGTGGTGACGCCGTTCCTGAGCGAGGCGGACGCGGCGGGGTGGCGGACGATCGACGGCGTCGAGATGTTCGTGACGCAGGCCGCGGAGCAGTTTGAGGTGTGGACCGGTCGCGCGGCGCCGCGTCAGCTGTTCGAGAGGATCGTGCGCGAGTCGTTGGCCAAGCCCTGAGACCCCGGGGACGGGCGCGCGTGCGGAGGCGGAATGAAGCAGGAACATCCACGAGCGTTCACGGCGTTGCGACGCGCCGTGCTCTTCCCCGATCATTACGCGTGGTACGTCCTCGCGTCCGCGCTCGACATCATGGTGACCTACGCCATTCTCAATTACTTCAACGGCTGGGAGGTCAACGCGCTTGCGGCGCGGCTGGTGGACCGGTTCGACCACTGGGGCCTGATCGCCTTGAAGTTCGCGTCGGTGATCGTGGTGGTGGGGGTGTGCGAGACCGTCGGACGCGTCAGGCCGCGGCTCGGGCGGTGGCTGGCGTCCGCGGCGATCCTGCTCGGCGCGTTGCCCGTGGGCATCGGGCTGCTTCAGCTTGCGTTGTGGGTCGGGTGGGGCGGGCCGACACCGTGACGCGCGGCGCGATCGGAATGCTCAGAACGTGGGCTCGATGCCGCTGGAGCGAAGCAGCGTGCGGAACGAATCGCTGAACACAAAGTTGTGCTCGGGGAATTCGATCCCGGCCATGTTCTGATCGATGTGGCTGAACATCAGGTCGATACGCCCGATCTCGACGGGGGCCTCGCCGGGCCGCGCCGGATCGAGGAGTTCGACCGTCCCCAGCGTTGAGGCGCCGGCCCGGTCGAACTGCTGCATGGTGGCGGTGTAGCGGAGCGTGAAGCCCGGGAGCACGTCGCGGTCGAGCTCGACCTTGTTGACCTTTCCCAGCACGACCTTCTCGCGGAAATCTCCGGCGTGCCCGACCAGGATCCCTGCCGACTGGGCCATGCCCTCGACGATCAGGGAGCCGGGCATGAGCGGTGTGGCTTCCCGGCCCCGCGCGGGGTCGGCGGGGAAGTGGTCGTGGAGGTGGTCCTCCGCGATGCTCACGTTCTTGAGCGCGACGATCCGCTGCTTGGGGACGAGTTCGACGATGCGGTCGATCCAGAGCCAGTGCATGCTCAGCCCTTGGTGGCGAGCTTGCGCTCGACGAAGCGAACGATCGCGTCGACGGTGAAGACCTCTCCCACCTTGGCGATCTGCGGGTCACGCTCGAAGTTGGTGAAGTCAACGTGCGGCAGGCGATCCCGCAGCATGGCGATGCCCTTGGCCGTGACCTTGCCGTCGCGGACGTACTCGGGGTCCTGCGTGACGCCCTCGGGGAAGAGCTCGCCCTGGCCGATCTTGAACCCGAAGGCCTGCTCCAGCTTGAAGACGATGTCGAGGAAGTCGATCGATTCGGCCCCCAGGTCCCTGGTCAGCGTGGAGGTCGGCTTCACCTCGTCCTCGTCAACCGCGAGCGCGTCGACCAGGACGTCCCGGACCTTGTCGAAAATTTCCTCTCGATTCATCGCGTGTATCCCATCGAAGAGAGCGGGGGCACCCTGTGTTCACCCCGGCGAGTAACGGGCCGGAAAAACCTGGCAGACCACGTACCGAGCGAGATTCTACCTCGCCGCGAGCACCGCGTCTGCCCCGGTGCACGCCGTGACGCCGAGCGTCACGGGCCGGAGCGAAAAGCGCCCCGACGCTGCGATCGCAGGTTCAGGGGCTGGGCCGCCGGTGGCGGCCTGCGGGTCGATCAGGTGAACTTCGCCGCGGAACTCACGGGCCCGAGGGTCGGAGTCCTTGGCGCGGGTGACGGTCACGCGGAGCGTCGCGCCGGGCTTGACGAAGCGGCCGTATTTCAGCGCCCGCACCCGGCCGAGCACCCAGCGATTGGGGCCGGTCTCGGTGTGGTCGAGCAGCCGGCGCGCGGCCTGAACCATGGCCTCGAGCATCATCACGCCCGGCAGGACCGGGAAGGTTGGAAAGTGATCCTGCAGGTACTCCTCGGCGCTCGTGATGTTCTTCACCGTCACGACTCGCTCGCCGGAGACCTCAAGAACTCGGTCGACGAGGTCAAAGTGCATGCGCGGAGGATAGGCAAATCGCCAAACGGTGAACGGCCCGGCGGTCGGAATCGGGCCGGGAAACCCGGTGCCGGCGCGTGGCGCCATCCCCGGTTTGGCTATTTGGACGTGGAGCATTTACTCTCTGCCGTGCCCGCCGCGCGTGACCAAGCCATCTGCCTTCGCGTCTGGGACTGGTCCGAGACCAGCCAGACCGTGGCGCTCTTTGCCCGCGAACTGGGCGTGGTTCGTGCGGTGGCGAAGGGGGCACGCCGTGCCGATGCCCGGTTTTCCGGCGGGCTTGAGGTGACGGCTCGGGGCGAGATGGTGGCGATTGTGAAGCCGAGCGAGCGTTCTCCCGACGCTCTGGCCACCCTCACGGCGTGGGATCTTCAGGAGTCGTTCCCCGCCGTCCGGACCGTGCTGGCGGCCTTTCACGGCGCGATGTACATGGTTGATGTGGTGCATCACGCGGTCCGGGACTCCGACCCGCACCCCGTTCTGTTCGATGCGCTGCTCGAGTGCCTCCGAATGCTGGGCTCGTCGGACGCGAGCGCCCGGAGCCTCCTGAGGTTCCAGTGGGAAACGTTGGTCGCCACGGGATACCGGCCGAACCTGACTCGGCCGGTCGGCGGAGCAGGGAACGACGCTCGGGAGCCTTATTTCCAGTTTAGCCCGTCTCAGGGCGGCCTGATCGGCACCGATCGGGCCATCGGAGCGGGAGGGGAGGGGCCCGGGCCGCTCTGGCGCGTTCGATCGGAGACCATCGAAGCGATTCGGGCGGTCGCGCGGACGTCGTGGGGCTCGGGGGCAGGTCCCGGCGTGCCGGAAGTCTCCGCGGAGGTCGTCGCTCGCGCCAACCGGTTTCTGGCCTGGTACCTGCGGACGGTTCTCGGATCATGGCCTTCGAGCGCGGAGGGGGCCTTCCCCGGCATCGAAAGCGTCGAACCGTAAGGGGTTACTGAAGTTTGGCTTCGGGCGGGTCGATGCTCTGGAAGATCGGAGCAGAGGCGTCACGCCCGCCGTTGCGGGCGAGGATTCAAGGAAGGTCGGTGGCCGGTTGACCCACGACATTCTCGAGAAAATCCTGAGCTGTCCCACGCTGCCCTCGCTGCCCGCGGTGGCGCTGCGAGTGGTGGAGCTGACCGCGCATGCCGACGTCTCGATGAAGGACCTGGCGACGACGATCGAGAACGACCAGGCCCTGGCCGCCAAGGTGCTGCGGACGGTCAACTCAAGCTTCTACGCCGTTCGCACCCGGTGCGCGACGATCAGCAAGGCGCTCGTGCTCCTGGGCCTGGGCCCGGTGAAGACGCTCGCCCTGGGCTTCTCGCTCGTGCACGCCGTGTCCGAGAACGCCGAGCCGACTTTCGACTACCGGTCGTACTGGCGCCGCGCGCTGTTCACCGCGGTGGCCGCCAAGTGCCTGGCGGAGTCCGCGAAGCTCAAGTGCTCGGAGGAAGCGTTCCTCGGCGGGCTGCTGCAGGACGTCGGCATGATCGCCATGCTCCGGGCTCTGGGCCCGCGGTACCTTGAGGTCCTCGAGCAATCGGGCGGCGATCATCGGAAGCTGGTGAAGGCGGAGCTGGCGGCGTTTGACCTGCAGCACCCGGAGATCGGCGCGATGATGGCCAAGCGCTGGAAGCTCCCCGATGAGCTGGTGCTCCCCGTCCGCTACCACGAGCGTCCCACGGCCGCGCCCAAGGAATGCACGGACCTGGTCCGTTGCGTGGGCCTTGGCAACACCGTGCACGACGCCCTCACGGACGAGGATCCGGGGCCGGCGATGAAGCAGGTTTACGAGCGTGCGAGCCAGTGGTTCGGCCTTGACTCGGCGAGTGTGGACGACACGGTGCGTCGCGTGGCTCTGGCCGTGAAGGAAATCTCTTCGCTGTTCCGTCTCGACACGGGGTCGACGGCCGACGTCGATGCCGTGCTCACCAAGGCCCAGGAGCAGTTGGTCGACCTGGCCCGGCAGAGCGCCGGCGGCCAGCCGTCCCAAGGTTCGGATCTGGCGGCGCTGGTGCGCGACGGGAACGAGATCGACCCGCTCACCGGCGCGATCGGTCGCCTGGGTTTCGAGAGCACCATGCGCAAGGCATTCGAAACCGCGCAGTCCGCCGGCGAGTCGCTGGTTCTGCTGGTGGCGAGCCTCGACGGATTCAAGACCGTGGTGGACACGGGAGGCCTTGACGCGGGGGACGAGGTGCTCGTCGGCGTCACCGCGCTGCTCAAGAAAAACTTCGAGCCCGCCGGCGGCGCGGTGTGCAGGATCGCCCCGGAGATCTTCGCCGTGATCGTTCGCGGCACCACGCAGGAATCGGCCATGGCCCTGTCGGACGAATTCCGGGCCAACCTGCTGGCCGTCCGTCAGCGATGGGCCAAGGCATGCCCGGCGGCGCTGCGGGTCACCGTGAGCATCGGCGCCGCGGCACTGGATGCGGGCAAGCCGTCGTTCACGAGGTTCGAGCAGATGATCGCGGGCGCGACGCGCGCGGTGCAGATTTCCCGGCACGCCGGCGGGGACTGCGCCCGCATATTCTCCGCCCGGGCGGCCGCCTAAGTCTTCTTCACCAAGGTGCCCAGCGTCTGCGGCCGGAGCGGAAACGCTCGGGCGACGTCCGCGAGGTCGCCGGTCTTGACGGTGCAGATGCGCTCCAACTCGTCTTCGAGCGGTCGGTACACGCCCAGACAGGTCCACAGACGACCCAGCCGGTGCATCCGGTCGGTCGGTCGCTCGCCCCCGAGCGTCGCGGCGGTGGCGCTCTTGTTGCGGAGGCGCACGAGGTCATCGTCCGTGACCGAGGCCACCAGCGATTCGAGTTCGCGGGTGATCACCGATTCGATCTCGCCGAGACGCGCCGGGTCTCCCGACGCGAACACGTAGTACTGGCCCACCCCGTCGTGCGCATCGAACGCGGCCTGCGCGTCCTCGGCGATCCCGGTCTCGATCAGGGACCAGTGCAGCCGGCTGTTGTCGGGCGCGCCGAGAACCTGGGCCAGGAGCGAGGCGGCGTACCGCCGGTCGTCCTCCAGGGCCGGTGCGTCGCACAGCGCCAAGAGGTACCCGCGGCTGACTTTCTCGTCGGTCAGGGTCACGCGCCCACCGCGGGGCGCGGGGCGGGCCGCGTCGCGGCCGGCCCCGGTGGGACGCCACGCGCCGCAGACACGCTCGACCTCGCGCACTGCGCGATCGAAGTCGACGCGGCCGGAGAGCGCCACCGTCGTGTTGTCGGAGGAATACCGACGGTCGAAATATTCGCGCATCTGCCCGGCGGTCAACGCCTTGATCGACTCCGGGGTGCCCAGGATGCGGTGCGAAAGCGGGTGGCCCTCGAAGTGCCGCTCGACGCACGCGTCGTACAGCACGCTGAAGGGGTTGTCGCGGTACATCGCGATCTCTTCGAGGATCACGCCCTTCTCGGTCTCGAAATCGCTCTCGCGCAACGCGGGCCGCATCATCCGCCCGAGAAGGTCGACGGCGTCACCCAGGCGCTCGGGCAGCGTTGTCGCGTAGAAGCACGTCATCTCGGTGCTCGTGAAGGCGTTGTTGCGGGCGCCCATGGCGTCGAAGCGACGGTTGAGCTCCTCGGCGGAGATGTCGCCCGTGCCCTTGAACATCATGTGCTCGAGGAAGTGGCTCACGCCCATCACGGGGGTCGCTTCGTCCCTCGCGCCCGTCTTGACGAAGAACCCGCACGCGGCGCTGTGGGCCGAAGGGTCGATCTCGGCGATCACGGTCAGGCCGTTGGCGAGTCGCTGCTTTTCAAAGGTCACCGGCATGCCGCCAGTGTACCGGCCCGGCGCGCATCAGGCCGACGAAGGGATCGGCGCCCCCAGGGCGCGCCGCAACTCGCGGCACACGGCGCCCGGGTCGGGGGCGGCGCACACCACCGATGACACTGCGATCCCGCGTACCCCGAACGCCGCCAACTGCGAGACATTGCCGGGGGTAATCCCGCCGATCGCCAGGTGCGGCAGGCGCGACGCTCCCGGGTCGGCGAGGTACGCCGACACGGCAGTCGGACCCGCGAGGGTCGGCTTGTGCTTGGTCGTCGTCGCGAACATGGGCCCGATGCCGCAGTAGTCGGCACCTTCCCGTGCCGCGTGGCGAGCCTGCTCCACGTTTGACGTCGAGACCCCGACGAGGAGGGACCGACCGGCGAGGCGACGGGCCTCCCGGACCGGGAGATCGGTCTGGCCCAGGTGCACGCCGTCGGCCGCCACGAGCAGGGCGATGTCGGGACGATCGTTCACGATGAAATGAACGCGGGCCGCTCGTGTCACGCTCCGAATTGAGCGGGCCGCCTCCAGAAACTCGGCATCCTCCACGTCCTTCTCTCGGAGCTGGATGCAGTCGGCCCCGCCGGCGATGGCGGCATGGGCGATCTCCTCGCGCGAGCGCCCTGCGCACAGCGAACCGGTCACCAGAACGCACAACCGCCATTGCGGGGCGCCCGAGGGGCCGACGCTCGCGAGCACCCGCCGTTCCAACTCGTAGGCGGTGTACCGGATCCGCTCTATTCGCACCGGAACTTGGTTGTCGGCTCCCGCCAGCGTCTTGGAAGCCTCCTCGATCGAGCGCAGAGCCTCGGTGAGCCGGGAGCCGGCCGCGCCCGCGACGTCGGCGAGGTCCCGCCGAACGCGCTCCCCCTCGGTCGAACACGACGTGCCGACGTCGCCCGGGGTGTCGCGCCACGCCAGCAGCATGGCCCGGTCCAGCGGCAGCGCCTCGAGCGTTCCGCGGAGATCGTGCCGGAGTTCCTTGAGCGCGGCGCCGAGTTCACGATCATCCAGGACGAACCGTGCGATGTCCTCGAGAACCCTAAACGCTTCGCGGGCGCGGTTGGCGTTGGCGTCGATAATCCGGAGAGAAGGTGTCATGGGGCTCACGCGGCACTGGCATCGGGGGCGCCGACCGCAGAGAATGTAGCGGTGTACGAGATCCTCGACCCGTCCCCCCTGCCCGCCCGCTCATCCACGCGGTCAACTGCGTCCGCACATTTGGCGACTTTCACATCGCGATTGCGACGGGGGCGGGGGCCGAGCCGCTGCTCCGGCGATTGATGTACGACCCGGGCTGCCGCGACCTTCCCTGGAGCCGCGCCCACGTGTGGCTCGTCGATGAATCGATCGCGCCGGGGGAATCGTCCGACACGCGCGCGGCGGCGCTGCACGAACTGGTGGTCCTCCCCTCGGGCATCCCGCTGAACCAGGTGCACGTCATCGACACCGCCGCGGAGGCGCCCGATGCGCTGTACGAGGCGCAGATCCGCGAGCACCTGGGCTGGCGGGCTAAGGGCCACGACCGGCTCGACTATGTTCTGCTGGGTGGAGACGGCGTGCCGCGGTGCGCGGAATCGCGAGGCGCGGGCGGGACGGACCGCCTCGCGACGGTGGTCGATGAGGATTCCGGGGGCTCGGTCCGAAAGCGAGTGATGATGACCGCTCGTTTGGTGTCCGCGTCTCGATTCGTTGGTGTGGTGGCGCTCGGCACATCTTGTCGAGGTCTGCTCAGCGCGGCGATCGCCAAGGATCCATCGGGGATTCATCCCGAGGACCCGTGCCGCGTCCTGTTTTCGCCGCGCGGGCCGGTGGGGGGAGAACTTCGCTGGTACATGGATTCGGCGGCGTGCCCGGGAGTGGGCGGCCTCACGCCGTGAGCACCCTCTCTGTTCATCCCAACGAACGCGTCGGGTTCAGGGTTCTCCATGAGGATTCCGACCTCGTGGTGGTGCTCAAGCCCGCCGGGCTGGTGACTCAGCCCGGCGCGGGCCACGAGCGTGATTCGCTGCTGAACGGCCTGTTCGCGCGGCACGGGGCGGCGCTCCAGAAGCTGGGCAGCGTCCGGGACTACGGCCTGCTGCACCGGCTGGACCGCGAGACCAGCGGCCTGCTCGTTGTCGCGCTCCGTCCCGCCTCGTACGACGCGTTGCGCAAGGGCTTTGAAGCCAGGCGCGTGGGCAAGTACTACTGGGCGGTCGGGTACGGAACGCCACGGACCCAGACCGGCGTGGTGCGCCTGCCACTGAACGAGGTGCAGGCACGCCCCGAGGGACGCGCTTCGCCCCGGGCGCCCACGATGAAGTTGTCAAAGGTGTCGAGAGCCGGCAAGCCCGCGGTGACCGCGTACCGGGTGTTGTCGTCGGGGAAAGGCGCGAGCCTTCTGGAGTGCCGGACACTCACGGGCAGGCTGCACCAGGTCCGCGTGCACCTGGCGGCGATCGGCTGCCCGATCCTGGCCGACGGCCTGTATTCGCCGCCGGCGCTCCACAGTCTTTCGCCGCGTCTGGCGCTCCACGCCCACCGCCTGGTGCTGCCGCACCCCGATGGGCGCCGACTTGATTGTCGCAGCGGGTGGCCCGCGGACCTGCGGAATGTGCTGAAGCGGTTCGAGCTCACGCGGCCCGAGGGGTCAGACCGCGCGGTGTTTCTCGCGCCCGGGCCCGTCGAGAGCGCCGAAGAACTCGACGACCACGGCGTCGGCGACGAGCATTCCAGCGTCGGTGAGTGACCATCGGTCGTTCTGGATCGTGAGCCGACCCGACTCAGACTGTCGCTCCGCCGTTCGTGACAGTCGCTCGGAGCAGCCCGGGCCCAGCGCGAGTGCATCTTTAAGCACGGCTCCGGAGTTCACGCCCTCGCGAAGGCGGAGGCCCGTCATGAGACGTTCGGAAATCGCCCGCTTCGGGTCGGGGCCCTCGTGGTCGGTGATGGGGCTGAAGCCGGGCGGGCTGGCGAGGTAGTCGTCGAGGCGTGCGATGTTTTTCCAGCGATGGCCGCGCACGTGCGCGGATGCGGAAGGGCCGGCGGCGAGCCAATTCTCCTGGCGCCAATATGCCAGATTGTGCCGGCACTCGGCGCCGGGCCTTGCAAAGTTGCTGACCTCGTAGCGGTCGAACCCCGCGCTTCGGAGGCGGTCGACCGTCGCCAGGAACATGTCGGCCTCGAGGTCCTCGTCGGCACGCGTGAACTGGCCCCGCTCGAGCCTGGCCGTCATGGCGGTGCGGGGCTCGTAGGTGAGGGCGTAGCACGACACGTGCTCGGTCCCCAGCGCGATCGCGCGGTCCAGGTCACCCAGCCAGTCGTCGAGGGTCTGGCCGGGCACCGCGTAGATCAGGTCGAGTGACTGACGCTGGATCCCTGCCGCGCGGGCGAGATCGAGGGCACGACCGACATTGGCCGGGTCGTGCCAGCGTTCGAGCGTCTTGAGGTGCCGGGCGTCAAAGCTCTGGGCCCCGACACTGACGCGGTTGACGCCGCCGCGGCACAAGGCCTCCATGAGTTCGGCCGAGACGGTCTCGGGATTGCACTCCACGGTGAACTCGCCGGTTCCGGCCGCCATGTGGCTCATGTCGAATTGGCGGGCCAGGATCGCGAGCAGCCGGTCCCAGAGCGCAACCGAAAGCAGGCTCGGTGTACCGCCGCCGACGAATATCGATTTCAGCGGTTCGGATCGGGCGAACGGCGAAAGAGCCGATAGTTCGGTTTCTACTCGGGTTACGAAACTCTCTTGGCGATCCTGCGTATCGACGATGGAGTAAAAGTCGCAGTAGTGGCACTTGTGGAAGCAGAACGGCACGTGAATGTACAAGGCGCGGACCGGCACTCCGTCGGGAGATGCGTGCGGGGCGTGCACCAGCACATCCCCGGCCGTCCGGAGAGTGCGTTGCGGAACCACGGGGAGCGACGTATTCTGCATGATCGTTCGAGGGACCTTCGGGCGGCGCAAACTGGAGGGGCCGTCGTCAAGGCCGGAGGCGGGAAGTCGCGCCGGGAAAGGATAGTCGCCGCGTGGACGTGACTCTGGTGCTGGTACAGGCGGATCAGAAGCAGCGGGAAGTGCCGCTGCGCAAACCGAGCATCGTGATCGGGCGGGACGTCTCCTGCCAGATCCGGATCCCGACCGACGCGGTATCGCGCCGGCACTGCGAGATCACGCAGGAAGGCACCAAGCTGTCGATCAAGGACTTGGGCAGCAGCAACGGCACCTTCGTCAACCGTCGGCGCATCACGCAGTCCGAGCTGGCCGCGGGCGACGTCATCAGCGTGGGGCCCATGGTGCTGGTCGTCCGGGCGGATGGGAATCCCAGGACGATCGATTCCGGGACAGCGCTTTCGATGGGACCGGGGGCAGCGGCACCGGCTCCGGCTCCCGCCGCGAAGACCGCGGCGGCCGCCAAGCGTTCACCGGGCAAGCCTTCGAGCCTGCTCGACGACGAGGACTCTCCCGCGGCCTCCAAGGACGACATGGAGGACAGCAGCCTCAGCGACTTTGATTTCCTCGACGACGATGATGAGAAGGGCCAGCCAAAGCTGTGACCCGTTACGCCGGCGAGATGGCGGACGATCGCTTCCCCGCTGACCGGCGCCCCGCCCGAACCGGGCGGAGTTGAAGTCGCGTCACTTGGATTCCTGAGCCTTGGAATCCCCGTCGACCTTGTCGACCTTTTCGGGCGCCTTGCTCATCGGGATGCGGATGCTCGTCGAGCAAGCGCGGCATCGGACCGTCTTGCCGCGCGCTGTCGAGGGCACGGCGAGCACCTTGCGGCAGGTGAGGTTCGGACACATGATGCGGACGGTTTCTTGTGACATGGTGCCGTGGTGTTGTTCTCGGATCGACACGGTGCCGGGTGCACTTCACGTCGAGCGTTGTTCCTCGGCCGGTCTTGCGTGATTTGTAGCGGCGGTGCAGGTTTCCGGACGCGGCTACGCTTTCGCGCCCGGCCGCACGGGTACGAGAGCCGCACGCATGGATAGCGCCACCCGATCGGAGCCCATCGCACGCACCCTGCGCCCCACGCCGCCACCGGCGGGGACCGCGGTTATCGGCCTGCAATGGGGCGACGAGGGCAAGGGCAAGCTCGTCGACATCTTCGCCGCCGATCACGACGCGGTCGTGCGGTACAACGGCGGCGCCAACGCGGGGCATTCGGTGGTGATCAAGGGTGAGCGGTTCGCGCTCCACCTCATCCCGTCGGGGATCCTGTCGCCGGGCAAGCTCGCGGTCATCGGCAACGGCGTCGTCATCGACCCCGAGGCGCTCCTGAAGGAGATCGACGGGCTTCGGGCCAAGGGGGTCGACACGTCGGGCCTGGTGGTGTCGAGCCGGGCGCACGTGGTGCTGCCCTACCACAAGAGCGAGGACGCCTTCCGCGAGGAACTGCTGAAGCACGGCGCGGCGGACGGCGGTGGCGCGGGCGGGGGCGAGATCGGCACGACCCGGCGCGGCATCGGTCCCAGCTACGCGGACAAGGTGCAGCGGGCGTCGGCCGTGCGAATCGGGGACCTTCTCCGCCCGCAGGTGCTGGAATCGCGCGTGGCGCTGGCCTGCCGCCTGAAGGGCCCGCTGCTGGCCGGATCTCCGGAGGGTTCTCCGGATGTTGGAGCGACGGTCAAAGCGGCGCTCGCGTGGGGCGAGCGCCTCCGTCCCATGATCACCGACACAACGTACCTGTTGCACGATCAGCTGCACGCCGGGAAGCGGCTGCTGTTCGAGGGCGCCAACGGCACGCTGCTCGACGTGGACCACGGCACGTACCCGTTCGTCACCAGCTCGAACACTGGCGTGGCGGGCATCGCGGCGGGCACCGGCGTGCCCGCGTCGGCAATCGGGAAGATCGTCGGCGTGATGAAGGCGTACTCGACGCGCGTCGGCGCGGGTCCGCTGCCGTCGGAACTCAAGGACGCCACGGGCGATCGCATCCGTCAGCGCGGGCGCGAGTTTGGAACCACCACCGGCCGGCCGCGACGCGTGGGTTGGCTGGATCTCGTGGCGGTGCGCTACGCGGCGATGATCAACGGCGTCACGACGCTGGGGGTCATGCTGCTGGACGTGCTGGCGGGGTTCGACGAGCTTCGCGTGTGCACCGCATACCGGGTCGAGGGGCGTCGGACCGACCGATTCCCGCCTGATGCGCTCGAGCTGTCGACCGCGCTGCCGGAATACACGACGCTCAAGGGGTTCGCGGAGGAAATCACCGCGGCTCGGCGGCTGGCGGACCTGCCCGCGGAGGCGAGGCGGTACCTTGATTTCATCGAGGAATCGGTGGGGGTGCCGTTGGGGTCGGTGAGCATCGGGCCCGACCGGGAGCAGACGATTCACCTTTAGGCGTGCTCTGGGCGCGACCGGATTTGCAGGGAGCATCGAACTCCGGGCTCCCGGGCCACGCACCATCGAGATGAACGAAAACGTGTCGACCAATGCCACGCCCGCGAACGAACCACGGCTGCTCCGGCCGCCCGCGGGGTGCCGCGAAAACGCCCAAAGCGCCGCGGTGCGCGTGCGTGAGAAGCACCCGGACGCGGACCCGCTCGCGGTGCTGCCCGACGTGCACCCGGCGCGTATCCCGCGGCACGTGGCGATCATCATGGATGGGAACGGCCGCTGGGCGATCGAGCGCGGGCTCCCTCGTGAGATCGGTCACCACAACGGAGCCAAGACGGTCCGCACGGTGCTGACGGAGTGTGCGCGCCTCGGGATCGAGTTCCTGACACTCTACTCGTTCTCCCTGGAAAACTGGAAGCGCCCCAAGGACGAGATCGAAGCGCTGATGCGGTTGTGCGTGTCGTACTGCGATAGTGAGCGAGAAGAACTGCTCCAGCGCAACGTGCGCTGCCGCGTGATCGGCCGGCGCGAGGGGCTGCCGGGCCACGTGCTCGACGCGCTCGATCGGCTCGTCGGGGATACCGCGGCGTGCACGGGCACCACGCTCGTGCTGGCGATCAACTACGCGAGTCGGGCCGAGATCGTCGACGCGGCCCGCGCCATCGCCCGCGACGCGGCGGCGGGAACGCTCGACCCCGAGAGCCTGGACGAGCGGGCTTTCGCGTCGCGCCTCTATACCGCCGGGATTCCCGACCCGGACCTGCTGGTGCGCACGGCGGGAGAACTGCGACTGAGCAACTACCTCCTCTGGCAAATCAGCTACGCTGAGCTCTTCGTGACCGAGCGGCTGTGGCCGGACTTTAGCGTCAGCGACCTGCACCAGGCCGTCCGCGCGTACGCCGGCCGGAACCGCACGTTCGGCGGGCTGGCGTGACGTGCCGACCGCGGCGAGGAGCTTGAGGATGGCAAGGGCTGGACATGCGTGATCGCCTGCTGATCGGCCCCGTTCTGGTGCTCGCGGTGATCGGCCTGGTGTGGCTCGAAGACCGCTTCGGCGGGACGACGTTTCCCCCGGGGACGCTGATCGGTGCCGTGGTGGTGTTGCTCGTCTGGCTCGGTGCCGGCGAGCTTGGGGCCATGGCTCGGGCGAAAGGAACGTTGGTCTCGGACCTGCATCTGCGGATGTGTGCGCTTCTCGGGGCGGCGATCTCGATGGTCGATCCGGCGGCAATGGACGCACGGTCGAGCGCCGGGGCTGTTTCCGCCGGTGCGTGCATCGTTCTGTTCGGCTCCATGGTGTCGTATGCGCGGCGGAAATCACCCCCTGGGGTCATGGCGTTCGTCGGGACATCACTGCTGTCATTTGCGTACCTCGGGCTGATGTTCGGGTACGTCTTCGCGGTTCGGCGTGAACACTCCGCGTGGGTGCTGCTGTGGGTCGTGCTGACGACCAAGGCCTGCGATACGGGCGCCTATTTCACGGGCCGCGCCGTCGGAAGGCACAAGTTGATCCCCTGGCTGAGCCCGGGCAAGACATGGGAAGGCCTTGTTGGCGGGGCGGTGTGGGCGGCGGCGGTGGCCTCCGGAGGGCTCTGGTTGCTCAAGCGGTTCACAGGCGCCGCTCCGCTGGAACCGCTCGAAGGTGCCGTGTTTGGCGTGGCGGCCGCGATCTTCGGCCAAGCCGGTGACCTGATGGCCAGCTTCATGAAGCGCGACGCCGGGCTGAAGGACTCGGGGAAGAGCATCCCGGGGATGGGCGGAATTCTCGATGTGATCGACTCTCCGCTGCTGGTCATGCCCGTGGCTTACTGGTGGATGCGGCTCGCGGGTTGAAGATTCGGCACGCTACCGCCCATGGAGTGCTACACTTGCGCTGTCCCGCTCGTGCGAGGCTTGCGCCCCCCCGGAGTGCCCGATGGACGTGACGAAGCAACTGCTCTCGCTTTTCGTGGTGGAGAAACAGCTCCGCGGTCTGCAAAGCCGCCTGGGCTCGGCCGATCGGTTCCTCAAGGAACAGACCTCCCAGCTCGCGCAGATCGACACGAAGCTTGCGGCCACCGAGGGTCAGCTGCGCCAGCTGCAGGTGCAGACCGGCGACGCGGAGGGTGAGATGGCCCGGCTCGACGCCCGGATGGCCGTTCTCCGCGAGCAGATGAACTCGACCAACACGAACAAGGAATACAAGGCGATCCTGACCGAGGTGAACACGCTCAAGGCCGAGCGGGATCGGCACGAGCAGACCGCCCTGGAGCAGATGACCAAGATCGACGCGATCAAGGGGCAGGTCGCTTTGCTCAAGGAAGAGCGCGAGCAGCGCGAGAAGATGAAGAAGGTCGCTGAGAACGACCGCCGCACCCGCGAGTCGGAGATCGCCGGGCGCGTGAGCGAGCTGAAGGCCGAGCGCGCGGCCGCGGCGCAGGGCATTTCCAAGAGCTCGCTCGCCTTGCTCGAGAGGCTCCTGGAAACCCGCGGCGAAGAAGCCATGGCGCCCATCGAGGTGCAGGACAAGAAGCGGCACGAGTTCACCTGCGGTTCGTGCCAGATGAGCCTGCCCGTCGAGACCTTCAGCGGTCTGATGAACAACGGGAAGTTCACCACCTGCGTCTCGTGCGGCTGCATTCTTTACATCGAAGAGGAAGTCGCCAAGTCGATGATGCCCGCGGCGTCGAAGCGCTAGGCGGGGTCACGCGAACAGGCCGTCCTTTGACTCGTCCTCGGACGGCGCGCGGAACGCGATGCCGAGGTGGTCCGCCGCGCTCTGCGTGAGGGCCCGCCCGCGCCGGGTGCGGGCCAGGTAGCCGATCTGGAGCAGGTACGGTTCGACAACGTCCTCGAGCGTGCCGGAGTCCTCGTTCATCGTCGCGGCCACCGTCTCGAGCCCCACCGGACCGCACGAGTACGTGGTTCCGATGATCCGCAGGTAGGCTCGGTCGAGCTCGTCGAGCCCCAACGCGTCGACCCCTTCGAGCGTGAGCGCGGCGTCCACGGCCTCGGGAGAGAGCGAGCCGCCGCGCTTCACCTGCGCAAAGTCGCGGCAGCGGCGCAGCAGGCGGTTGGCGATCCGCGGCGTCCCGCGCGATCTCTCGGCGATGCGGAGCAGGGCCGCCGACTCGACGCGCCCAATCTTCAGAAGCTCCGCGCTCCGCCCGAGGATCGTGAGCAGGTCGGCGACGCTGTAGTACTTGAGGTGATGGGCCAGACCGAAGCGGGAGCGCAGCGGCGATGAGAGCATCCCGGCCCGCGTGGTGGCGCCGATGAGGGTGAACGGCTTGCACCGGATTTGCACCGTGCGTGCCGAGAGCCCGCTGTCCACCGTGACGTCGATCCGGTAATCCTCCATCGCCGGGTAGATGAACTCCTCGACCGCGACGGGGAGGCGGTGGATCTCGTCGATGAACAGCACGTCACCGTGCTGAAGCTGCGTGAGCGCGGCCACGAGGTCCGTGCCGCGGGCCAAGGCCGGGCCCGACGTGCACGTGATCCGGGTCCCCAGTTCGTTGGCGATGACATGCGCGAGAGTGGTCTTGCCCAAGCCCGGCGGGCCGTGGAGCAGCACGTGCTCCATCGGCTCGGCGCGGCCCTTGCCGGCCTCGATCGCGATCGAGAGTCTCTCGACCAGGTCCGGTTGCCCGATGTACTGGGCCATGCGCGCGGGGCGCAGCGCCCAGTTCACCTGCTCGTCCTCGGTGGTGCGCGTGGTGGGGGAGATGAGGCGTTCCGTCGCCATGCCGCCCAGTGTACACGCGAACTCCGGGGGATCGCTATTTCATCGGCAGGTCCTTGGCCCGCCACAGTTTCACCAGCCGATCGAAGTCGGTCGGCTCCCACACCTTGCCGTCGGGGAGTTCGGTGCGGATGAGCTCGCCGGCGTCGTTGTAGAGCGAGACCTGGCGGGTCTTCTGCGGATCGTCGGCGAACGTGGTGACCAGCTTCCACAGGTTGGGGCGATCCGGCGGCTGCTCGAGGGTGTCGTTGCGGAGCTTGACCTTGCCATCGCGGGACTGGAAGACGTAGAAGCCGTACTGGGCGGGGAGCTTGGCCGAGATCAGGAGCTGGGGCAGCAGGTACGACTCGATCTGCGAGACGTACCCGTCACTCTCGAATTTCGGCGAGAAAACCTGCGGGTTCGGCTGGCCGCTGACCTCGGTCTTGACCGTCAGATTCTTGCCGTTGCGCGAACCGGTCTCGGTCGTGGTGGCGACCTTGTCGCCTTCGCGGACCGCCTGGCGGATCGACCAGGTTTCTTCGCTCCGGTCGGCGGTCATGAAGAACATCGACTGCATGTCCACGACGCGTTTGGCCCCGTCGAGATACCGCGCGTCGACCTGCAGGATGTACCCGGGCTCCTTGTCTGCCGCGCTCCAGCGGCTCTTGGCCCGGGTCGGGTCGAGTTCACCGCGCTGACCCTCGTGGCACCGGATCCGGCGATAGGCGACTTCGGTGGCGTCCATGTCGGCGCCGCCGGTCGGGGGAATGTACAGCCGCTCCCAGCGGTCGTTCCTGGTGGCGATCGCGGCTTGCATCTCCTTCGATCCGATCCGCTCGAGGAGTGACAAGCCCGCCTTCACGGCGACGGCGCGCTGCGACATTGCGGCGCTCGTGTCCTCGAACCGCGCCGCCGCAACGACGGTTTCGTAGATCCCTCGCGACCGCTCGAACTCGGACTCGGGCGTGGTGAGCTCGAAGGCCACGAACCGGTTCGACGAGACCTTGAAGAGCGTGTAGCCGCGGACGACGTTGACGCTCTTGCCCACCTGGGGCAGCAGCACGTAGAAGCGGAAGGCGCGCACGTCGGGGCGGTTGGGGTCGGTCACCAGTCCCGCGGTCTTGTCGAGGACCTTCGCGACTGTCTTGATGACGTTGGTCGTGTCGTTCTGCTCGCCGTGGCGGGCGAGGAGCTGCTCGAGCGCGGCCTCCCCCGCGTCGGTCACGGAGATGCCGGAATTGCTGGTGGCGGGTGTGCGAACATCGATCCACCAGGTCGAGTCTTCGGCAAGGATCTGGTACGACGGCTCGCCGCCGGCGCTCGTTGATTTCACCGTGGCCTTCTCAGGAGCGAAGAATGTCAGTCCGGCGGAATCGACCTTGAGCGCCTCTTCGGTGAGGGCGACCGCGCCGGGCCCGGGCTTTGCCGCCGGGGCAGGGGTCTTCAGCTGGCGGGAGGGCGGCTGCTTGGGCTTGCTGTCCTGGGCGAACCCATGGGTGGCTGACGCCAGCGCAAAGACGGCGACCGCGATCGGGGCCAGAGTCAATCGCCGCAAAAATCCCTGGAGTCGGTGCATGGGTCTCCTCCGTGGTGGTGCCGGGCGGCCGTGGTAAGACGCTCCGCCCCGAAATCCGGTCCTGTTTCAGTATCGGCGTGCGAAGCCGCCATTCGTTCGGTTCACGGTATCGTCACGGAACGTTTGACACGTCGATCGGGGCGGCTACCCTTCCGGGCTCTGAACTGCGCGGCGTACGCGCGGCTCGGTTGCCTCGCCGATTTGGCGCGGCGGATGAGGTGGTGAATCTCGATGACCGGTGGCAAGATCAGAATCCGCATGGAGGCGTACGACCACCTCGCCTTGGACGCTTCGGCCAAGGAGATCGTGGAGCACGCCAAACGCACGAACGCCAAGGTCCGTGGGCCGGTTCCCCTGCCGACGCGGGTCGAGCGGTACACCGTGCTTCGGTCTCCGTTCATCGATAAGAAGAGCCGCGAGCAGTTCGAGATCAGGACGCACAAGCGGATTATCGACATCATCGAGCCCAACGCCCGCACGGTTGAGGCTCTGAACCGACTTGTGGTGCCCGCGGGCGTGTTTGTAAAGATCAAGGCTTGATAGGAAATTATACGGGTCGGTCGCTCTCGCGGCCGGCCCGTTGTGCTTGACGGGATGAAATGGCTATGGGCTTTTCGCTGCTGGGCAAGAAGATCGGCATGACTCGCGTGTACGGCGACAAGGGTGTGAGCACGCCCGTGACCGTCATTCAAGTCGGCCCGTGCGTGGTGACCCAGATCAAGTCGCCTGAGAAGGACGGCTACGGAGCGGTCCAGATCGGGTTTGATGACGTCAAGCCCCGCAATTCCACGATGCCGATCATCGGGCACGATCACAAGGCCGGCACCGGCCCCAAGCGGACCCACCGCGAGTTTCGGGTCACGGCCCAGGAACTCGGCGAGTACACGCTCGGCCAGGTGATCACCGTCGACAAGCTTCAAGGTCAGGCGTACGTGGACGTCATCGGCACCAGCAAGGGCAAGGGTTTCGCCGGTGTCATGAAGCGGTACCGCTTCAAGGGCATGTTCGCCAGCCACGGAACCGAACGTAAGCACCGTTCGCCGGGCTCGATCGGCGGCCTGTGCTCGAATCGCGGTTTCGGCGGCGGATTGGCCAAGGGCAAGAAGATGCCGGGCCACATGGGCGCCGAGCGCGTCACGACCCGCAACATCGACATCGTGCGGATCGACGCCGAGAACAACCTGCTGCTGGTGAAGGGGCCGATCCCCGGCGCGAACCGTGGAACGGTTTCGATTCGTCCGTCGGTTCGTTTGTACCGCAGCAAGGCCAAGAAAGTGGCCGAGGCCGCGGCGAAGTGAGTGTGGTGAAGTGAACAACGCCTTCCGCGACGCGGGCGGCTGATCGAAGGGTATTTTCTCTCGGGTGCGGCGGGAATCGCGCTCGAGGGGTCCGAAAGGTCGGGAGGTCTTCAGGAAGACCAACCGAAACCGCCGGACGGCAACAAAAGGGAATTTTCGGGACGGTCCCGAAAATTCAGGACAGCCGAGTCGATTCCGAGCCGCCCCAACGTCGTGATGGGAGGCGAGCCGGATAGGCAGAGCGGCCCCGAGCAATCGGGACCACAGGCGTCGGGCGAGGTAAGACACATGAATGTCCCCGTCTACAATATCGCCGGACAGACCGTCGGCAGCTTCTCGATCGACGAGAAGGCCCTCGGTGGCGAGATCATCCCCAATCTCATCAAGCAGGCGTACGTGCGCTACCACGGCAACCTCCGTCAGGGGTCGTCGCGCACGAAGAACCGCCACCAGGTCGAGGGTTCGACCAAGAAAATCTACAAGCAGAAGGGCACCGGCAGCGCCCGCCACGGCGACCGCAAGGCCAACCTGTTCAAGGGTGGCGGCCACGGGCACTCCAAGAAGAAGACCCGCGAGGACTTCCGCCTGGACATGCCCAAGAAGATGCGTCGCAAGGCCAACCGAAACGCCCTGCTCGCCAAGCTCGTGGACAACCAGGTCCGCATCGTCGATCAGCTCGAGTTTGCCGAGCCCAAAACGCGCGCGTTCTCCGATTTCCTGACGGCCGTGAAGGTTGACGGGACGGTGCTCGTGGCGCTCAGCGGCGACGAGGGCAAGATCCGCAACACCCGCCTTTCGGCGCGAAACGTCGACGGCGTGACGCTCTGCCGCGCGGACCAGATGACGTGCTTCAACATGCTGAACCACCGCTTCCTGGTGGTGGGCAAGCCCGAGCTTGAGGCCTGGCTCAAGGGCCCGACATCGCAGACGGGCAAGGACGCCAAACTCAACCCGCTGGGGCGCGCTCCCGAGGCCGAGGCGGTCGCCAAGCCCAAGCCTGTCGCGGTGAAGAAGAAGTCTGGGCCTAAGGGCGGGGAGGTGCGGTGATGGAAGCGCTGTACGTCATCAGGAAGCCGCTGCTCTCTGAGAAGAGCACCTACGGGATGAACGAGCAGGGACGCTACGCGTTCGTGGTCGATCGTCGCGCGAGCAAGACCGACATCAAGGCGGCCGTTGAGTCGCTCTACGGCGTAAAGGTCGCCTCGGTGAACACGCAGGTTCGCAAGGGCAAGACCCGCGTTCTGAAGTACGGCCCCGTCTCCGAGCCGGAGACCAAGAAGGCGACCGTGCGCCTCCAGGAAGGCCAGAAGATCGAGCTGTTCTGATTTGAGAGGCGCGACCCCGGCCCCGCGGGAGCGCGAAGGAACGACCCATGCCCATCCGCATCTACAAGAAGACCAGCGCCGGACGCCGTTTCGCGTCGGTGAACATGCACACCGAGGTGACCAAGAAGTCCCCGGAGAAGTCGCTGCTCGCGCCGCTCTCCAAGACCGGCGGTCGCAACCACACCGGCGTGATCACGTCGCGCGGCATCGGCGGCGGCGTGAAGCGGATGTACCGGCTCATCGACTTCAAGCGTCGCGACCGTGACGGCATCGCGGGCAAGGTCGTCGGGGTCGAGTACGATCCCAACCGCTCGTGCCACATCGCGCTGGTCGAGTACGCCGACGGCGTCAAGCGTTACATCCCGGCCCCGATGGACATCAAGGTCGGCCAGTCGATCGAAACGTCCAGCACCGGCCCGGTCGAGCCCAACGTCGGCAACTGCATGCCGCTGCACTACATCCCGACCGGCCTGAGCGTGCACTGCGTCGAACTCAAGCCGGGCGCGGGCGCCCAGATGTGCCGCTCGGCGGGCACCTATGCCAAGCTGACGAACAAGGAAGGCGCGTACGCGACGCTGACGCTGCCCTCGGGCGAAACGCGCCGCGTGCCGATCGAGTGCCGCGCCACGATCGGCCAGACGGGCAACGTCGATCACCGCCTTCGCCGCCTGGGCAAGGCGGGCATCAGCCGCCTGCTGGGTATCCGTCCGATCACGCGCGGCATGGCCAAGAGCCACCACGCCCACCCGCTGGGCGGCGGCTCGGGCCGTTCGAAGGGCAACCGCCCGCCGTGCGGGCCGACCGGCGTTCTGGCCAAGGGCGGCAAGACGCGCAACCGCAAGAAGCACTCCACGACCCTGATCATCCGCCGCCGCTCGAACGCGCGCGGCGTCGTGAGCTAACGCAGAGAGGACCGGGCTGACCCGCACGGGCGGGTCACGAGGACAAGACGATGGGACGCAGCTCCAAGAAGGGTCCGCATGTCGAGGAAAAGCTCTTCCGCAAGGTGGAGGAGATGAACCAAACGCGCCGGCGCGAGCCGCTCAAGACGTGGGCGCGGCGTTGCACCATCGTGCCCGAGTTCGTCGGGCACACGTTCAAGGTGCACAACGGGCGGGTGTTCCTCGATGTTTTCGTCACCGAAGACATGGTGGGCCACAAGCTCGGCGAGTTCAGCCACTCCCGCACCTTCCGCGGGCACACGAACAAGAAGGAAGGTATCGAGGGCGGTGAGAACACGTCAGCATCCAAGCCGGGCGGCAAGAACTGAGTGTTCGAGGACCGGTGATTCACGCGGGCGACGTCGTCGCCGCCCGCAAGCAGAGGAACGAGCCGTGAAGCTTCTGGCCGACAAACTCAAGACCAAGGCGACCGAGGCGGGCGTCACCCCGATGCAGCTGGCACAGGCAGTGGAGCGCGTCGGTCTGCAGGGCGACCGGGCGTTGAGCGCCGTGCGCAGCTGGATGGCGGGGCGGCACCAGCCGGCCGCCAAGCTCGCCGACGTGACCAAGCTCGCCGGCGCCCTGCGCTGCGCCCCCAAGGACATCGTGCGGTTCACCAGCCAGGTGAAGAACCACCGCGGCTCGCCGCGCAAGGCCAAGCTGATCGTCGACCTGGTGCGCGGGCGCCACGTGGACGAGGCGCTGAACCTGCTGGCGTTCACCCCGCACCGCGCGGCGATCAACGTCCGCAAGTGCCTCTCGGCCGCGATCGCCGACGCCGAGCAGAACGATGCCGACGTGACGAGCCTGTTCGTCACCGAGAGCACGATCGACGACGGCCCGCGCCTCAAGCGATTCCAGCCCAAGGACCGCGGCCGCGCTCACGCGATCATCAAGCGGTTCGCGCACATCACCATCGGCGTCGAGGAACGGGCCAAGGGCGAGAAGAAGCGCAACAAGAAGGGACGGGCCTGAACATGGGACAGAAGACTCACCCCTTCGGCTTCCGGCTCGGCGTGACCGAGGCTCACCGCAGCCGCTGGTACGCCCCCAAGGCGCTCTACGGCGAACTGCTCGTCGAGGACGAAAAGATCCGCAGGTTCATCGACAAGCGCCTCAACCGCCGGCCCCCGAGCGCCGCGGTCTCCGACGTGCACATCGAGCGCACGCGCGAGGAGCTGAAGGTCATCATCAAGACCGCGCGCCCCGGCCTGGTCATCGGGCCCAAGGGAGCCGAGGTCGACCGCATGACCGAGGAACTCCAGTACATGACCGGGCGCAAGGTCGCGATCTCGATCATCGAGATCAAGAACCCCGATCTGGACCCCAAGCTGGTCGCCGAGTCGGTGGCCGAGCAGCTCGTCAAGCGAGCCGCGTTCCGGCGCGTCGTCAAGATGCGGGCCGAGGCGGTCATGGGCGCCGGCGCCAAGGGCGTCAAGATCCAGCTCGCGGGGCGTCTGGGCGGCGGAGAAATGAGCCGCACGCTCGACATCCGCCTGGGTTCGCTGCCGCTGTCGACGCTGCAGGCGAACATCCAGTACGGCGTCGCCGAGGCGATGATGAGCTACGGCGTGATCGGCTGCCAGGTGTGGATCTACAAGGGAATGTACACGACGGAGAAGACCGAGGAAGAGAGCGATGCGGCGGGCGGGCGCGCCCGGGCCCGCGGTCGCAAGTGATCGGCGTATCTCCGTTGTTCCGGGACCGAGTGTGCGGCTGAGTTTGCTGGAGTGTGACGATGGCCCTGATGCCCAAAAGAGTGAAGTACCGCAAGGAGATGCGGCGTGTCCGCCCGCGCAAGGCGACCAAGGGCAACTACGTCGCGTTCGGCGACTACGGCCTTCAGGCGCTCGAGGGCTGCTGGCTCAAGGGCACGCAGATCGAGGCGGGGCGCATCGCCGCGATGCACTTCGTGAAGCGCGAGGGCAAGCTGTTCATCCGCGTCTTCCCCGACAAGCCCATCAGCAAGAAGCCGCTGGAAACGCGAATGGGCACGGGCAAGGCCGAGGTGGAGTACTGGGCGGCCCGGGTGAAGCCCGGCACCATGCTCTTTGAGATGGCCGGCGTGCCGGAGCCGGTGGCGAAGATGGCGCTGGTGCGCGTCGCGATGAAGATGCCGGTGCGGTGCCGGTTCGTGCAGCGTCGCGTTCGGGTGTGATGCGAGGCGTGGATCAGAAGTGTGTGTGCGGGCCGCGATTGGGAGCCGGGTATGACGGGCAAAGAAGTCAGGGCCATGCGGGACCAGGAACTGGGCGACGAGCTGAAGCGCGAACGCGCCACGCTCTTTGAGCTCAGCACCCAGAGCGTCACCGAGAAGATCGAGGACACTTCGCGTCGCGGCAAGGTTCGTCGCGACATCGCGCGTCTGCTCACCGAGCGTCGCGCCAGGGCCGCCAAGAAGTAAGCAGAACACGGGCCGACCGATTGGGGTACGAAGATGGCAGAGAAGAAGATGAGCGCGACGACCGTCAAGTCCGGGGCCAAGGCTGCGCCCAAGGCCGCCGAGGCATCGACCAAGGCCACCAAGACGGGCATCGTCGAGACCGACCAGCGCGCCAAGACCCGCAAGGTCGTGGTGAGCTACATGGCCAAGCACCCCAAGTACGGCAAGTACGTGCGTCAGCGCACCGTGCTCCACGTGCACGACGAGAACAACGAGTCCAAGGTCGGCGACGTGGTCGAGGTGGTGCAGTGCCGCCCGCTCAGCAAGACCAAGTGCTGGAAGCTGGTGCGGATTGTGGAGAAGCGTTCCGAGCAGGCCGCGGCCCTCGCCAGCGCCGCGCTGGTGGTGTGAGGACGGACCGAGGTAGTGGAAGTTCGCGGGGACCCGCCCGGAAGGCCCCGCACAAGCGACGGATCAAGCCATGTTGCAGCAAGAAACCAGGTGCGAGGTCGCGGACAACTCGGGGGCGAAGATCGCCTACGTGATCCGCGTGTACGGCGGCTCGACCGCGACCGGCCGCTTCACGCGCCGCACCGCCAACGTCGGCGACCGCGTCTTCGTGTCGATCAAGAAGGCCCTGCCCGGCGCCGACGTCAAGCCCGGCGACAAGTCCAAGGCCGTGGTTGTCCGCACGACCAAGCCGACCCGGCGTGCCGACGGTTCGTACGTCGCGTTCGACTCGAACGCGGTCGTGCTGATCCAGGACGACGGCAACCCCAAGGGCACGCGCATCTTCGGGCCCGTCGCCCGCGAGCTCCGCGACAAGAACTACATGAAGATTGTGTCCCTCGCTTCGGAGGTGGTGTGATATGCCGTCTCACGTTCGAAAAGGCGATTCGGTGATGGTGACCAGCGGCCACGAGAAGGGCCGCATCGGCGAGGTCCTGCGGGTCAGCCCCAAGAGCAGCACCGTCGTTGTCAAGGGCATCAACCTCAAGACCAAGCACCTCCGCCCCACGCGCATCGCGCCCCAGGGCGGCATCATCACCAAAGAGCTGCCCATCCACATCAGCAAGGTGAGCCCCGTCGTCGACGGCAAGCCCGTCCGCGTCGGCTTCCGCGTCGAGAAGGACGGCAGCAAGGTCCGCGTCGCCCGTCACGGCGGCAAGGAACTCAAGGTCCTCGGCGTCGTCCACGGCCCCCGGGGCAAGGCGTAAGTCGGCGTAATCCAGAACATCCGCCGCGCCCCCGCGCGGCACGCAGGTGAGAGCCATGTCGAACGAACAGCATCAGGACAAGGGACCTCAGAAGGGTCCGCCGAAGGAAGGCCAGAAGGGACCGGGAGGTCCCGGCGGCGACAAGCAGGCCAAGGGCGGCGGTGGTCGCGGGCCCGGCGGTGGCGGTGCGCCGAAGAAGAAGCAGCACGACGCCGACGCGCCCGCGGAAACGGGGCCAAGGGTCCCGCCGCGCCTCCGGGTGCAGTTCCAGGAGCAAGTCCGTGCGTCGGTCGCCGAGAAGTTCGGCATCAAGAACGTCAACGCGATGCCGCGTCTTGAGAAGATCGTCCTGAACGTCAACATGGGCCGGCACATCGAGGGCACCAAGATCCCGCCGCACATCCGCGGCACGGTGCTCGAGACGCTGGTGAAGATCACGGGCCAGAAGCCGGTGGTCGTCAAGGCCAAGAAGTCCGTGTCGAACTTCAAGGTTCGCGAGGGTCTCGAATCTGCGGCGATGGTGACCATCCGTCGCGAGCGGATGTGGCACTTCCTCGACCGCCTCATCAACCTGGCCTCCCCGCGTATCAAGGACTTCCGCGGCCTCCCGGACAAGGCCTTCGACAAGCAGGGCAACTACGCCATGGGCCTGACCGAGCAGGGCGTGTTCCCCGAGATCAACATGGCCGATGCGCAGTTCACGCACGGCATGAACATCAACATCTGCTTCTCGCGGTCGAACCCCGCGCTGAGCCGGCACGTCCTCGAGCTGCTGGGGATGCCGTTTGCCAAGCCCGAGGACAAGCCCAAGCGGGTGTCGGCACCCCGTCCGCCGCAGCAGTCCACGCCCGCCGGTGGCGGCGCCGCCAAGGCCGCGCCCGCGGCTGCTCCGAAGCCCGCGGCCAAGCCCGCCGAGAAGCCCGCCGACAAGGGTGGGGGCGCCAAGAAGTAAGAACGTGACGCCGACGGATCACCGCCGGCGACGGAAGGAAACGCATGGCCACCAAGGCACAAGAAGCAAAGTCCCGCCGCAAGCCCAAGTTCAGCAGCCGCATCGTGCGGCGGTGCCAGCTCACGGGGCGCGCTCGCGGGGTGTACCGCAAGTTCCGCATCAGCCGCATCATGCTCCGCAAGCTCGCGCTGGAGGGGAAGATCCCCGGCATGCGCAAGGCCAGCTGGTGATCGAACGACCGACCGAAGACGACGACAAGGCGAACCGATATGCCGACCAGTGATCCCATTGCCGACATGCTCACCCGAATCCGCAACGCGGCACGCAACCGGTCCAAGACCGTCACGTGCCTCAACAGCGGGGTGTGCCGCGGCATCCTGAGCGTTCTGAAGTCCGAGGGCTACGTTGACCACTTCGACGTGGTGGACGACGGCCGGCAGGGCCTGCTGAAGGTCAAGCTGCGCTTCGCCCCCAACGGCGAGGCGGTGCTCCGCCGCGTGACGCGCGAGAGCAAGCCCGGGTGCCGCGTCTACGCACGGTCCGACTCGATCCCCCAGCCTCTCCAGGGCCTGGGCATCGCGATCGTGTCGACCAGCCGTGGCGTGATGAGCGACCGGACCTGCCGCGCCGAGAAGGTGGGCGGCGAGCTGTTGTGCACGGTTGAGTGATCGAGGGAGCGACGTAGGGACCGAGTGGCCTATCGAAGAAGCGCAGGCAGGACCGCGGAAGCCCGGGTTCGAAGAACGCCCGGCGAGCAGACGCGTGAGGAGTTGAACGATGTCTCGAATCGGAAAGAAGCCCATCCAGGTTCCCGCGGGCGTGAAGGTGTCCATCAAGGATGGCACCGTCAACATCGAGGGTCCCAAGGGCAAGCTCAGCTTCAAGCACCGGCCCGAGGTGAAGGTCGCCTGGACCGAGAGCGAGAAGGCGATCTCCGTCGGCCTGATCGACAATCTCCCCAAGGACGCCGACGCCGGCAAGTACTGGGGCACCACCCGCGCTCTGATCGCCAACATGATCGAGGGCGTGACCAAGGGATACGAGAAGTCGATGGAGGTCGTGGGTGTGGGCTGGACCGCCGCGCTGGCGGGCAAGAAGCTCAAGCTCCAGGTCGGCTTTGCCAACCCGATCATCATGGAGGTTCCCGCGAACATCACCGTGACGGTCGACAAGCAGATCGTCAAGGTCGCGGGGCCCGACAAGCAGGCCGTCGGGCAGTTCGCCTCGGCGATGCGGGCCAAGCGCAAGCCCGAGCCGTACAACGGCAAGGGAATCAAGTACGTCGATGAAGTGATCAAGCGGAAGCAGGGCAAGCAGTTCGGCGCCTGATCGAACTGATACGAAGCGTTCGTGCCGAAGAGGTTGTCGAAGGGAAGACTGGTCATGAACAAGCAGAAAGACAAGGCGATCCGTCGCGGCCGGCGCATCACCGGTATCCGCAAGCGGCTCACCGGCATGCCGGACCGCCCGCGCCTGAGCGTCTACAAGTCGCTGAACCACATTTACGCCCAGGTCATCGACGACATGCAGGGCAAGACGCTGGCCGCCGCATCAACGGTCGAGAAGGACGTGAAGGCGGCGGGCAAGACGGGCAACTCCCAGGCGGCCGCCGCGGTCGGCGCCAAGCTCGCCGAGCGGGCCAAGGCCAAGGGCGTGAGCAAGGTCGTGTTCGATCGCGCGGGGTTCCGATTCCACGGGCGCGTGAAGGCGCTCGCCGACGCCGCTCGCAAGGGCGGGCTGCAGTTCTGAGTTTCCAGCCGCTCCAGGGAGCGGCCCGACCGTAAGAGTGCAAACCATGGCAGAAATGCTCGACGAGTCCGGTTCAGTAGAGTCCACCACGCTGGGCGTGTACCGCACCGCCGCGACGGTGAAGGGCGGACGCCGCTTCAGCTTCGGCGCCCTGGTGGTCGTCGGGGACCGGCGCGGGCGCGTCGGCTTCGGCTACGGCAAGAGCAACGAAGTGCCCTCGGCCATCGAGAAGGCGCAGAAGTACGCCAAGCGTGCGATGCGTTCGATCCCGATGGCCGGACGCACGCTCCCGCACCAGGTCGAGGGATCGTTCTCGTCCTCGAAGGTCCGCCTGATCCCGGCGTCACCGGGCACGGGCGTGGTCGCGGGCGGCACCGTCCGCGCCATTCTTGAGATGGCCGGCGTCACCGACTGCCTCACGAAGTGCTACGGCTCCACGAACGCCCGCAACATGGTCAAGGCCGTGTTCGACGGCTTCGACGGCCTTCGCCTCCGGGAGACGGTCGAGAGCGTCCGTGGCGTGACCGTCGGCAAGACCGTCATCGAGGCCCGCATCGACAAGGGCGCGAAGTTCGCGAGCGCCGCGGGCACCCGCGAGAAGATGCGCGGCCCGACCAACACCATCGGCCAGGATCGCAAGGGCGGACCTCGCGGCGGCGGCCGTCGCCCGCGCCGGGCCCCGCAGCAGTCGCAGGACGGCCCCCTTGATTCCGGCAGCGCTCCCGCCGCCGGCGCCAACCCCTGATCGCGACCTCCCGCACGAACGCAACTTTCACGAGTAATTCGCCATGATGATTCACGACATCACCGCCCTGGCCGGACGCTACAAGGCGCGCAAGCGCGTTGGCCGCGGAGAGGGCAGCGGGCACGGCAAGCAGTCCGGCCGCGGCAACAAGGGCCAGGGCAGCCGCTCGGGCTACGCCGGCAAGCGGTCCTTCGAGGGTGGTCAGATGCCGTACTTCCGGCGCCTGGCCAAGTTCGGGTTCACGAACGCGGTCTTCAAGACCAAGTTCTGGATCGTCAACCTCGCCGACATCCTCAAGCACCCCAACTTCGCCAAGGGCGGCACGGTCACGGCCCAGACGCTGATCGACGCCGGGCTTGTCCGCGACACCAGCCGCGATCTGAAAATCCTGGGGTCGGTCACGGAGGAGGGCGTCAAGGTCAAGCTGAACGTCGAGGCCAGCCGCGTGTCGGACAAGGCCAAGAAGCTGATCGAAGGCGCCGGCGGATCGGTCAAGCAGAGCGGCACCCGTCGCGACCGCACCCGCGGCATCGACCGAAATACCGACGACCGCACTCCCAAGAACTGGACCAAGCGGCTCGACCGTGGCGGCAAGGGCGGCTCCAAGCCCGTCGCGGCTGAGACGGCGGAAGAGACCGAGCCCGCCAAGAAGAAGGGCGCCAAGCCCGAAGGCAAGGCCGAAGGTAAGGGTCAGCCCAAGCCCGACGCCAAGCCGCAGGGCAAGCCGGAGAAGCAGGGCTGATCGGGACACGATCGTCTTCCGCGATACGCAACCCGTGGTTCATTCCAACGTCACCACTCCGCCCCGTCCGAAAAGTCGGGGCGTTTTTCTGCGCGGACCGTGCACCCGCCGATTTAGGAAGCCGCGGGGCCTACCCTTGTATCCGTTTCTGATGACATGACGTCCGGCACCCGGCGCAGGCCGCGCCGGGCGCACGCAAGCGAGCGACCGCATGATCTCGACCGTCCTGAACGTCTTCAAGATCTCCGAACTTCGGAACAAGGTGCTGTTCACGCTGGCGATGCTGGCGGTGTACCGCATCGGCTTCTGGATCCCGCTCCCGGGGATCAACCAGGAGCAGCTGGCCTCGTTCTTCAAGGGGCAGCAGTCCGGCTCGGCCATCTCCAAGGCCGCCGACTTCATGTCGATCTTCTCGGGCGGTGCGTTCTCGCACTCGACCATCTTCGGCCTGGGGATCATGCCGTACATCTCGGCGGGCATCATCTTCCAGCTCGTCGGGTCGATCCCCGGGAGCCGGCTCAAGAAGCTGCAGGAAGAGGGCCCGACGGGGCGCCAGAAGATCATCGAGTGGACGCGCTACGCGACCGTCGGCCTGTGCATCATGCAGGCCCTCACGTTCCTCGGCGTGGCCAAGAAGCAGGGCATCATCTACCCCGAGCTGATGGTCAACCCGCTGTGGTGGGTCATGGCCGTCACCGCGCTCACCGCCGGCACCGTGTTCCTCATGTGGCTGGGAGAGCAGATCGACCGCTACGGCATCGGCAACGGCGTCTCCATGATCATCATGGCCGGCATCATCTCGCGCATGCCCGACGCCATCCGCTCGGCCCAACGCAACTTCGACCCCGGCGTCGACGGCAAGATGGGATGGATGGGAGTGATTGTGCTGTGCGTGGGCTTCGTGGGCGTCATCGCCGGCGCGGTGCTCATGACGGTGGCGCAGCGACGGATACCCATCCAACAGGCCAAGCACACCAAGGGCAAACGCGTGTTCGGCGGTCAGCGGAGCTACCTGCCGCTGCGCATCAACCACGGCGGCGTCATGCCGATCGTGTTCGCGTCGTCGCTCATGATCTTCCCCTCGGTCATCTTCAGCGGCCTGGCCGACGTGGCCAAGGCGCCCGGCGCCGTGACCAGCGGCTGGTCGCGTTTCGTGTCCTGGATGGGCAACGAGTTCACCAGCGGGCAGTACCTCTACGAGCTCTTCTACGTCGCGATGATCTACTTCTTCAGCTACTTCTGGATCACCGTGCAGTTCAACCCCGAAGAGATGGCCAAGCAGCTCAAGGAGCACGGCTCGTTCATCCCGGGCCTGCGGCCCGGGCCGCGCACCGCCGAGTACCTCGAGACCGTGATGACCCGCATCACCTACGTCGGCGCCGCGTTCCTGTGCGTCATCGCCGTGATGCCGACGATCGTGAACCGCGCGATGAACATCGACCACTCGATCACGCAGTTCCTGGGCGGCACGGGCCTGCTGATCGTGGTGTCGGTCGCGCTCGACTTCCTGCAGCGCGTCGAGGCCAACCTGCTCATGCGGAACTACGCCGGGTTCCTGGGCGGCGGTGAAGAGGGCGGGCCGCGCCTCAAGGGTCCGCGCGGTTGAGCGTTCGTTGAGGCGAGTCTGGATCAAGACCGGCGCGGAGATCGACGCCATCGCGGCCGCGGGAACACGCCTCTGCGCGGCGCTCGATTCCGCGGCCCGCGCCGTGGCGCCGGGCGTCACGACCCGTGAAATCGACGTCGTGTTCGAGCGGACGCTCCGAGCCGCGGGCGCCGAGCCCGTCCTGATCGGCCGGCGCACGCGCGAGGGACTCGTTTACCCAAGCGCCAGCTGTGTGAGCGTGAACGAGGAAGTCCTCCACGCGGTCCCCGGCTCACGCGTCATCGGCCCTCACGACATCGTGACCATCGACGCGTCGGCGTGTTTCGAAGGATGGTGCGCCGATGCGGCGGTCACGGTGGGGGAGTCGGCCCGTGCCGCACGCTTGATCGAGGCGGTGCGATCATGCATCACGAGCGCCCTGCGCGAAATCCGCGTCGGCGCAAACTGGTCGGGTGTCGCGGCAGCCGCGCAAAGGGCCGCTGCGGCGAGAGGTGTGCGCATGGTCCCGGGGTACGACGGGCACGGAGTCGGTCGCGAACTTCACGAGCCGCCGCGGTGCTGGCTGTCCGACGGCCCTTCGGACGCGTGCCCTGACTTTGAGATCAGGTCCGGCATGGTGTTGACGCTCGAGCCGATCGTCGTGGATGGAACGCCCGACGTCGTGGTGCGGGGCGATGGGTGGACGGTCGTCACGGCGGACGGATCATGGGCCTGTCACGAAGAAGTCACGATCGCCTTGACTAATGACGGCGCCGCAGTGTTGACCCGGACTGCCGCCGTGCCATGAATAGGGGTCTGTTGGGACGGGCGCACGAAAGAGGAGGAACGGCGGGCGACCGCCCACGTATGGCCAAACAGGACGACAAGTTCACGTTCGAGGCGGTGGTGACCGAAGCACTGCCCAACGCCATGTTCAAAGTGCGCCTCCCGAACGAGCAAAAAACCGAGGTGCTCGCGTACGTTTCCGGGAAGATGAGGATGAACTACATCCGCATCCTCCCCGGCGACCGCGTCACGGTCGAGATGAGCCCGTACGACCTCTCCAAGGCCCGGATCACCTTCCGGCATTGACCGGGTGGCGCTCCCCAGGTGGCGCGTCCTGCGTGACTGGGCCGAGGCGCTGGCCTATGATCGGCTTCCGTTTTTCTGGGCCGAGCCCCTTCCGGAGCCCGGACGCCCGTCGGCGTCGAGGCTGGGAGGGGTTCACTGCGGTCCAGGTGGCGAGCGAGGAACCAGCCCGTGAAGGTTAAGGCAAGCATCCGAAAGATCTGCGGCAACTGCCAGGTGGTGCGCCGCAAGGGGAAGGTCCGCGTGATCTGCAAGTCCAACCCCAAGCACAAGCAGGTCCAGGGCTAAGACGTCCGTCGAGATCGGTCTCCATCGAAACCGGTTTCCATCGAAGCCGGTTTCCATCGAATCAGGGAGCATCCGCGTGCCGCGTATCGCAGGTATCGACGTTCCGGACAAGAAGAAGATCCTCTTCGCCCTTCAGTACATCCACGGGATCGGCTCGCACTTTGCGGCCAAGATCCTGGAGGAAGCGAAGGTGAACCCGGACTCGCGATCGAACGAACTGACTGAGCTCCAGCTCGCGCAGATCAACTCGATCATCGACGCGACCTACATCGTCGAGGGTGCGCTGCGCCGCCAGGTTTCGCAGAATATCCAGCGGCTCAAGGACATCCGCAGCTACCGCGGCGAGCGGCACCGCAAGGGGCTGCCGGTCCGCGGCCAGCGCACCAAGTCAAACGCCCGCACGCGCAAGGGCAAGAAGAAGACCGTCGCCGGCAAGAAGGGCGTCAAGGCCAAGGCCTGATCGTCCGTCACGCGGGCACACCAGGGCAATTCGCGGGGACGACACTTCGTGTCGGTTGAGCCGCGGGAGGATGTATGTCGAAGAAGGGCAAGATTCGCAAGAACGTGGTGCGCGGCATCGCGCACGTCAAAGCCAGCCAGAACAACACCATGGTCACGATCACCGACATGAACGGTGAGACCCTCTGCTGGGATTCGGCCGGCACGATCGGCTTCAAGGGCGCCCGCAAGAGCACCCCGTTCGCGGCCACGCGGGCGGGCGAGGCCTGCGGCCAGAAGGCGCGCAAGCTGGGCATGAGCGAGGTCGAGATCCGCATCCGCGGGGCCGGGCCCGGGCGCGAATCCGCGGTCAACGGCATCACGAGCGCCGGCCTGCGGGTCACGGCGATCGAGGACCACACGCCGGTTCCGCACAACGGCTGCCGCCCGTCCAAGCGCCGCCGCGTCTGATCGATCATCCCTCGCGTGTCCCGGAAGGGCCCCGCGAGTTTTTCGTCGGTCCCGGCAAGAAGGCCGCCCGGGAGAGTCAGCACTCCCGACGCGTTCCGTGAGCCGCGTGACCCGGTGCCCCTGCACGTTGCTGACAGAAGGATTCATCCCATGCGCGTCCGCTGGCGTGGCCTCGAGCTCCCCATGCGCGTCGTCTCCGACCCGAAGTTCCACAGCGATGTGTTCGGGCGATTCTCCGTGGAGCCCCTCGAGCACGGCTTCGGCACGACGGTCGGCAACAGCCTCCGCCGGGTGCTGCTGTCGTCCCTCGAAGGCGCGGCGGTGACGGCCATCAAGATCAAGGGCGCCCCGCACGAATTCACCACGCTCCCGGGCGTGCTGGAAGACGCGACGGACATCGTCCTCAACGTCAAGAACCTGATCGTGCGGCTCGAGACCGACGAGCCCAAGGTCATGCGACTGGCCGCCCGCGGGCCGGGCGAAGTGACCGCCGACATGATCGAGGCCGACACGGCCGTGACGATTCTGAACAAGGACCTGGTCCTCTGCACCCTCACGGACGCGATCGAGTTCGAGATGGAGCTGCGCGTCGGCAAGGGCCGCGGCTACGTCCCGGCCAGCGAGCACCACAGCGACGAGGAGGAGCAGGAGATCGGCCTCATCCACGTCGACGCGATCTACTCGCCCGTGCAGCGCGTCCGCTACAAGATCGAAGAGACCCGCGTCGGTCAGCGCACCAACTACGACAAGCTCACGATGGAGATCTGGACCAACGGCACGGTGACGCCCGAGATGGCGCTCGTCGAGGCCGCCAAGATCTTCCGCAAGCACCTCAACCCGTTCGTGCAGTACTACGAGCTGGGCCAGGAGCGAGTGAGCGAAGAGGCCGCGGCGGCCGCCGGGGTCGACGAGGACCTCATCCGCAAGCTCAACATGCCCATCAGCGAGCTCGAGCTTTCGGTCCGGGCCAGCAACTGCCTGGAGTCGGCCCGCATCGAGAACGTCGCGCAGCTGGTCACGCAGACCGACGCCGACCTGCTCAAGCTCCGGTCGTTCGGCCGCACGAGCCTCCGCGAGGTCAAGCGCAAGCTGCTGGATATCGGGCTGGACCTGGGCATGAAGATGCCCGAGGGTGTTTCGGTCACCAAGCCGGACATCACCGGCTGAGGCGAATGGCCGCCCCCGCACCGGTGGGTCGCGGCACGTCAGAGGGCTATGATTCAGGCCAGTTTGCGGCATACAACGCCCGAACGGATTGATCGCGGAGAACGTCAGTCATGCGTCACATGAGAGCCGGCTACCGACTGGGGCGAACCACCGCCCACCGTCTGTCCACCCTGCGGAACATCGCCGCGGGACTGTTCGAGCACGGACAGATCGTCACCACCGTCAAGAAGGCCAAAGCCGTCCAGCCCTTCATCGAGAAGATCATCACCGCCGCGAAGAAGGGTGACCTTGCTTCCCGGCGCCGCGTGATCGCCCGCTTGGGTGGGGATCGCCTGGCGTTTGACTGGCTGTACCTGCCCAAGAACCCCTCCGACGCCGAGAAGTCGCAGGTGGACAAGATGCGGTCCACGGCCGAGGGCTTCTTCGACCTTCCCAAGGCCCAGGCGGGCAAGGCGTTGGTCGAGCGAAACCGCTACGGCGAGCTCCGCAAGAGCCCCAAGCTCGTGCGGCACATCTTTGAGAACGTGGCACCCCGCTTCGCCGACCGTGCGGGCGGCTACACCCGCATCGTGAAGCTCGGCCGTCGCCGCATCGGTGACGGCAGCGAACTCGCTCTGATTCAGTTCGTCGGGAACGAGCAGGGTCCGGAGATCGGCGGCAAGCCCAGCGCCCGCCGTCGCACCGCCGACCGTCGCACCGCCTTCGCCGCCAAGCTCCGCAAGGAGCCCGGGCAGAGCGAGGCCGCGGCCTGATCGTCCGACCATCGCCGAACACTTCAAACGCCGACCCGCGAGGGCCGGCGTTTTTCATTGGCGCTGACGGGATTCGTCTGCAACGCCAGCAACCGGTGCGCGGATGCGGCGAGTCGGCGGACCTGGGAGGTGGCGAGCAGGCCGCGACCGGACAGCTCATCGCCGTCGGGGCCCCCTGCTACGGCACACCTGATTGCCGCCGCCTGGTTGGGGACTGCGCGATCGGCTGGTGATTGGGCATCGGGTGCGTCCATCCACCTCCGACTTGGCTGCACGCGGCGTTCATGCGACCATGGCGAACATCTGGATCCGGATCGAATTCCATTCAGTCACCGTCGCGTCACGTCCTCTCTTTCAGAGTGCACCGGCGGGGTCGCGTCGGTCCGCTCGGCATGGCGGGCGAACGTGCCCGTCGGCGCCGGAGCGACCGTGTGCCCCGCTTGAGAACCGCCATCCACAAATGCGGCACGCGGCTTTGTGCCTCAATCCGGGCGGCGTCGGCTGCGGCGGGGACAGCCGGCCCACGCTGCCGCGTCTCTCTCTCTCTCTCTCTCTCTCTCCTTCTCGATGACGGGTGCGCGCAGGCGAGCGGTACAAAAAAACAAGCGGGGCCGTCGGTGAAGACAGCCCCGCTGAAATTCGAGAGAACGAAGTTCAGGCCCGACGACGGCGGATGAAGCCCATGCCGCCGAGCATCGCCATGCCGGCGACCGCGGAGGTCGGCAGCGGGACGACGATCAGCGCCAGCACGTCCTGGTTCTCGCTGCGATCGCCGCCGACTGGCTTCTTGTAGAGGTTCAGGACCACCACGCCACCGTTCTTGTATCCGTTGGCAACGGCCGTGTTCGCGGCGTCGTAGAACGTCTTGGCCAAGCCCGTCGCGGGGGCCGGACGATCATCCTCGAGAGCCCAGATCGCGATCTGGAGGGCATCGGCGCTCTGCGTGCGGCCGATCCCGGGTGCGTAGTCATACCCGGCCAGCGTGCCCAAGATGAACTGGGTGTAGAGGTACGCGGTCTGGTTCGACAACGGGTCCTGGAACCCGCCGTGCATTCCGCCGGCGTAGTTCGGGTTCGTCGGTGAAGCGACCGTGCGGTCGTTCATGTCGGCGAAGAAGCCGTCCGAATCGAAGCCCGCGCTCTCGAACTCTTCCATGCAGAAGGTCTCGAACGAGCTCCCACCGGAGAGGCTCACCGGATTGATCGTCAGCTGGTTCTTGGAAGCGATGAACTCACCACCGCCCAAGCTGCCATAGCTGTCCGTGAGCACCGTCTTGCCGACAAACACTGGCGCTGCAAGCACAGTGCCTGCGGACAGCAGCATCGCTGCCGAAGCAGCAAAAAGTCCCGTTCTCATGAATTTTCTCCCTCGTATCTCTCGCCATCCGGACTGAAAAACACTCCGACTCCGGGCACACTATACCGCTGGAAAGCCTTGGCGTAAAGCGAGATTCGCCCTCGACTTGTGCAAACGTCAAAAATGCCCCGTAACGGGAGTGGTTTTCGGGCTGTCGTCGGGCGACGGTGCGCGGGGCGGCGTGTCGTAAGTCGGCGTTTTCCATCGCATTACGAACGTTGATTATGGGACCTTAGAGTTGGTGAAAAGGTGTTCTGAAGACGTTCGTCACATGAACGCTTCGCGCTCGAAGGCGGGAATGCGGCGCAGGCATACCGCACAAAAATGACGGCCGTGGCGCTCCGCTCTCGGAATGGGCGGTCGACTCACGAGACCCGCTGCAGGCGCGCGTACTCCAGAACAAGCGTCTTCACGCCAACGCTCTGGAATTCGATCACGGCTCGCGCGCTGGCGCCGCTGATGACACTACGAACCGTCCCGACCCCGAATTGCGGGTGTCGAACACGAGAGCCGGTCGGGAATTGCACTTCCAATCCGCTCGGCGCGGCCGCGCGGCGGGGTGCGGGTTCGGAGTCCGTGGTTCGTGAATCCGCCCACTCGGAATCGCGCAGCCCCGCGTGCACGTCGGCCTGGTCGCTGACGCGCACGTGGGCCGGGTCGAACTCGTCGAGAAAGCGGCTGGCGATCGTGCGCTCGGACAGGCCGCGGATCGTTCGGTACCGCGCGCTGGTGACCAAGAGGCGTCGCATCGCGCGCGTGATCCCGACAAAGCAGAGTCGCCGCTCCTCCTCGAGCTGCGAATCGGAGTCCATCGCGCGGGAGTGGGGGAGCAGGCCCTCTTCGAGGCCGACCATGGCGACGGCGCCGAACTCCAGGCCCTTGGCGGCGTGCAGCGTCATCAGGGTCACAGCCCCTTGGGCCGGATCCACCGCGTCGGCATCGGCAATCAGCGCGATCGATTCGAGGTACGCACGGAGCATCGCCAGCAAGGGCGGCACGCTCTCGGCGAGCGGATCCAGGAAATCCTGCTCCGCCCCGGGGTCGGCGGCGGCGTCGAACTCGCTCTCGAACTGGCGGGCGGAACTGACCAGCTCCGCGAGGTTGTCGAGGCGGTCCAGGTCCGCGTCCGTCTTCCCGGCCTGGGCCTGCGCGCGGTACATCGCCTCCAGCCCTGACTCGCGAATGACGCGCTCGACCAACGCAACCAGCGAGCCGCCCACGTTCTCGCCCATGAACGACCCGGCCCCCGTCCATCCGTCGATCATGCCCACAAACTTGGCCGCGCTCGACGCGGCCCGCGCGGTGAGCCCGGCGCCTTGCCCGCCCGAGACCGATCGGAGTGCCTCGAGTACCGGCGTCCCTTGCGCCGACGCGATCGCCTCGAGGCGAGCCATCGTGGTGGTACCCAGGCCGCGTGCCGGGACGTTGACGATCCGATCGAGGGACACATCGTCGGCGGGATTGGCAACCAGTCGGAGGTACGCCAGTGCCGCGCGGATTTCTTCGCGGTCGTAGAACGCCGTGCCGCGGGCCACGGTGTACGGGATGCTGGCCGCGCGCATGGCATCTTCCACCACGCGGCTGAGGGCGTTGGTGCGGTAGAACACGGCCATTTCCCGCCACGCCAGGCCCGCTTCGACCGACGGACCCTGGCCCGAGTGTTCGTGTCGGCTCTTGAGCCAGTCGGCAACCAGGGTGGCCTCGTGCTGCTCGTCGCGGCAGTGCACGATCTCGACCTTGTCGCCGCCCGACCGGCGGGTGAACAGCTCCTTGTGCTTGCGCCGCTTGTTGTGCCTGATCAGGGAATCTGCGACGCCCAGCACCGGGGCGGTGGATCGGAAGTTCTCTCCGAGCGCGATCACGCGGCAGCCGGGGTACTGCTCCTCGAAGTCGAGGATGTTCCCGATGTCAGCCCCGCGCCAGCCGTAGATCGCCTGGTCCGGGTCTCCGACGACGCAGATGTTCGGGCTCGGCCGGTCCGGCGTGGGATCGCCCGCGAGCAGCGACGCGATCACGAACTGGGCGTGGTTGGTGTCCTGGTACTCATCGATGAGCAGGTACTTCCATCGCGATCTGCACTCGTCGCGCACGGGCGCCGAGAGCTTGAGCAGTTTGGCGGTAAGGACGAGCAGGTCGTCGAAATCGACAGCGCTGGCGGCGCGCAGGGCTCGCTGGTAACCGCCGTACACCTTGGCGATGGTCTTGGCGTAGAAATCCCCGGCGCCGACGGCGTATTCCTCGGCGTCGATGAGCTTGTTCTTGGCGTCGGAGATGGCCGTTAGCACGGACCGGGGCGGCCAGTTGCTGCTCGACAGCGATAGCGACTCGAGCACCTTCTTCAGCAGCGAAATCTGATCGCCTGTGTCGTAGATGGTGAACTCGGGCTTGAGCCCTGCTTCTGTGGCGTAGCGGCGCAGGAGCCGGGCGCACAGCGAGTGGAATGTCGTGACGGTGAGGCCCCGGGTCGAGCGACCGGCGCTGGTGAGCAGCGAGGTCACTCGCTCACGCATCTCGCCGGCGGCCTTGTTGGTGAACGTGAGGGCCAGGATCCGCCATGCGGGGACGCCCAGCCCGACCAGGTAGGCGATGCGCCGGGTGATGACCCGAGTCTTCCCCGAGCCTGCCGCGGCGAGCACGAGGAGAGGTCCCTCGGTGTGCAGGACCGCCTGCCGCTGCGGGGAGGTGAGGTCGTCGAACAGTGGCGCAAAGCGCTCGTCGACGTCGCCGGCCCCGGCCGTTGACGCCTCGGGCGATACTCCGTTATCGCTCATGGACCGAGCGTAGCGACGCCGCGTGCCCGCGGCCAATGCGTCGGCGGGGGTTGCGCAAACAACCGCGCGCCGCGAGACGTTCAGGGATGTGCCGCCTGGATCTCTTCCGCCGGTCGCAGCGCGGCCTTGGCGTGTTCGTCGGCGTGCCGGATGAGGAACTCGATCCCCGGAGGCAGGTTGCGCCGGACCTGTCCGAGCACGTCCTCGGTCACCTTGCGGGCAAAGACGCTGCGGCGCGATTCACCCATGATCAACGTCTGGCAGCCGTAGGTGATGGCGTAGTCGAGAATTTCCGACCAGATGTCGGTGCTGGTCACGTAGATGGGGACCACGGTCACTCCGGCGCGACGGGCCAGCACCACGGTCGTGCCGAGCGCGGCCTGCGCCTGGGCGTTGTCCTCGACGCGGGGCACCTGCCCGGGCTGGTAGTCGAGCAGGCGGAGTCGTTGGACGTAGATGGCAAAGAGCACGGCCCCGCGCTGTTTGGCGAGATTCACGGCAAACTCGGACTGTTCCTGGCCGCGGGCGGCGAGCATGATCCGGGGCTTCGCAGGGTCGAGTCGGGGGGGAGCGGCCCGGACCTGGGCCAGCCAGCCGGTGTCGGGCTCGGGGATCGACTCGGTGGCGCGACGGTGGGCGTGCACGGCGAGCCACGCCACGAGCACGCACCCGGTCACGATCGCGGCGAACAGGGTCGCGTGCGGCTTGGTGATGAGGATCGTGATCTCGATCAGCAGGATCACAGTCCCGACGAAGCCCATGCCGATCCGCTCTCGGCGTGAGATTGGGAGGTCCCGGTTCACCACGCAGCCGAGCACACTGATCGTGACGGCCCCGCACACGCCGACGGCGTACAGGTCCGCCAGCGCCGCCACGTCCGACAGGATGACCAGGAGCAGTGCCGGCACCGCGCACGCGAACAGCAGGGCGATCCATGGCACGCCGGAATAATTCAGCTTGGAGAGCGGGCGGGGGATCTCCCGATCCTGCGCGAGCGAGTAGAGCACCGACACGATGGCCATGATCGCGGTATTGCCCGCCGAGAGCAGGAGGAGCCCGAAGACGATGCCCGAGATCCAGCCCATCGCCGCGCCGAGCGAGGGTCCGCCCAGGGCGGTGCCAGATTCGACGGCGATGAGCTTGACCGCGGTGTCGCGGTAGGCCTTGGTGGCTTCCGAGATTTCCTGCGTGCCGTGCGCCATTTCGTGGGTGATGTGGTCGGGCTGCTCGATCCTGTCGAGGCCCGGGAGCCCCGAAAGAGCGATCCCGAACACGAGGTTGAGCACAACGACCTCGATGAGGACCGGCCAGATGGTGCGTTTGGCCGTCTTGGCCACGGGAGGCTTCATGAGCCCGGTCATGTTCGCCACGGCCTCGACGCCCGAAAGCGCCAGGACGATGTGAACGAGCGTCGACCACCGCTCGTTCCACCCCGAGACTGTTGGATGCCCCCAGCTCAGCGTTTCAAGGCCCTTCTTGAAGAAGGGCAGGCACATCACGGCGATGACCGTGGACGTCGCGATCGCGGCGATGGCGATGACCAGGGCGAATCTCCCGGCGTTTCGAGCGCCGTACCAGTTCACCAGCCCGATGCCGCCGATCGCGAGCACGCAGAGAACTACCGCCAGGACGTGGCTGTTGTGGCCGATGCCGAAATAGTGCATCCCGTCGAGGAGCGACAGCGACGCGGTGACGATGTAGTCGCAGAGGAGCAGCGTTGCCCCGAACACCGCGAGCAAGGGGTGGATCTGGCGTGCCACCGCGTAAACCCCGCCGCCGTGCTGGAAGCATCGGCAGATGACGGTGTAGCACCAGGCGACGCCGATCATGATCACCGACATCGCAGCCAGGTACAGCGCCGAGGCGTGTGCGGCGTAAAAGAACGCCAGGCCCAGCACGTACAGCCGGCTCGTGCCCCAATCTCCGAACAGGAGGGGGCCCGCGTGGAGCCAGTTCAGGCTGCGTGGAGGCCGATTCTCAGCGACGAGCATGGAAGGGGGAAGTTCCGACCGCCATGGCGAGGTGCGTGGGGCGGCTCCGACGCCGGACAACCGCCGACGACTGGTCGTGAGCGTAGCGGGTTGCGGGTTGCGGGAGTGGGATAGCGAACCGAATACAAACAGCGGCGGCGCGCGCCATCATGAGCCGGTCACAAGGTCGATGAGCCCGTCCACCATTCTTCCGACGCCGTCGAAGACCTGGTTCGGACGGGCCTCGCACATGTACGCGGGAGTTGACACGATCCGGTTTCGCCGGTCGATGGCGGCCTCGGCTACTGCCTTTACGGAGTTCACCGATCCCATGGCCGCGATGGCCTTGGCGGTTCCCGGGTCATCCCCGATCGTGATGGTGCAGCCCGGGCCGCCCATCTTGGTCCCGAGGACTCGAGCGGCGAGAACGGGCGCGATGCAGACGAGCCCGATCGCTTTCCTTGCCGCGTGAAAGCCCTTGATCACGCGGACGACATCGGGATCGACGCTGCACTCAGCCCCGTCTTTGGCGAAGGTGCACAGGTTGGTGGCGGCCCCGAAACCGCCGGGGAACACCACCGCGTCGAACGCGTCGACGTCGAGTGTGGAGAGCGGCGAGATCTGGCCGCGTGCGATCCGTGCGGCCTCGACGAGGCAGTTTCGCGGGTGCGCTTCGGGCTTGCCGGTCGCGTGGTTCACGGTCGCGGCTTGGGGCTTGTCGGGCGCGAAGCAGCGGTACTCGGCACCCACTCGGGACAGGTGGATCAGCACCGAGACGGACTCGTGGATCTCGCTCCCGTCCTTAAACCCGCAGCCGGAGAGAACGACGGCGACCTTGGCCATATTCGGCCCCCTTCATGGGTTGACGATTTGGAGTAGTCTACCCTCGCCGGGCGCGTGCCCGCCGATCTGGCGTGCCCTCGAATCAGGGAGCGATCACGTGTTCGACTGGTGGGTTGCCAGCTGCTGGGATCTGAACAAGGTCTTCTTTGGATCGTGGGTCATCTGGGTGATCGGCTCGATCGTGCTCCACGAACTGGGGCACGGGATCGCGGCGATCAAGCAGGGGGACAGCACGCCCATCGACACCGGGCACATGACGTGGAACCCGCTCGTGCATATGGGGGCCGTGAGCCTTGCGTGCTTTGCCCTGTTCGGGTTCACCTGGGGCATGATGCCCGTCGACCCTTCGCGGTTTCGCGGCCGGCACGGCGGGGCGATGGTCGCCGCGGCGGGCCCGGCGGTCAATCTCGGCCTGGCGGTTGTGTGCGTTCTGGGAGACGCGGCGTGGCTACGGGTCGGGATGACCACGGGGCTGGCGCCCCACGTGGTCGGCAACATCCACACGTTTCTGTGGACGGGCGCGATGATCAACGTGATGGGGATGTTGTTCAACATGCTCCCGGTTCCCCCCCTTGACGGGTCGCGGATCCTCGCCGACTTCGTGCCGGCGTTCGACCGCGCAATGCGGAGCGAGAAGGGCGCGATCGCCGGCCTGTTGATCGCCGCGCTGCTGTTCTCGCGCGGCGGGCAGTACGTGTGGGGCTTTGCACACCTGGTCGCAAACTCGTCGATCCGCTCGCTCACCGCCGCGATCGGCGGGGTCTGGATGAACCCCATTTACCCCGTGCCGTGAGCCAGCGCGCGGTCGAGCCGCCCTTCGGCGGCCGCGAGGGCCGATTCGGCTAACTCACGCGGCAACGACCTGCGATGCATGACCACGGCGGTCTTGACTGACCAGCCGGCACGCTCCAACAACGAGAGGCCGGCGGCCCGATCGAGCCCGGTCAGCGCGACCACGATTCGGGCCGCGCGATCGCGGAGCTTGGCGTTGCTGGCACGCACATCCACCATCAGGTTCTCGAACACGCGTCCCGAGCGCACCATGAGCGTGGTCGAGATCGTGTTGAGCGCCAGCTTGGTCGCGGTGCCCGCCTTCATCCGCGTCGAGCCGGTCAGAACCTCCGGCCCCGTGTCGATCACGATCAGGTGGTCCACGGCGATCGCGGATGCGATCGGGGAGCAAGTCAGCAGGCCGGTCGTCGGCGCCGACGGGAGTGTCCGGGCGTGCGCGATGGCCCCCAGCACGTAGGGCGTGGTGCCGCCGGCGGCGATGCCCAGCACCGCGTCGCGCGACGTGAGGTGGAGCGCGTCAAGTTGGTCGCTGGCCCCGCGGGGGTCGTCCTCCAAGCCCTCGCTCGATTTCCTCAAGGCAGCGTCCCCGCCGGCGATGATGCCGATGATGCGGTCCGGCGGCACCTGGAACGTCGGGGGAGCTTCGGAAGCGTCGAGTACACCGAGACGGCCGGACGTCCCCGCCCCGACGTAGACCAGACGCCCGCCCGCGAGAAACCCGGGTTCGATGGCGGAGATGAAGGCGGTGAGTGTGGGGCCCGCGCGGCGCATCGCCTCGAACACGCGGGCGTCTTCCGAGGCGATCAAGTCCACGCACTCTGCCGCGGACGCCTCGTGGAGGCGCATGGATCGGGGGTTGCGCTGCTCGGTGAGCACGCGAGAGCGGTCGGGGGGCTCGGGGATCGCGCCGCTCACGGGAGCACCCACGAGCCCGACATGGGGGGCGTTCCCTGAAAGTTCGTGACCTGCTGGAGCGTGATCGGCACGCGGTCCTGGCAGAGGGCGCCAAGCACGGCCATGCACACCGCCTCGCGATAGGACGAAGGGACGCCGTGATCATCGGTGGACTCGACCTTGCCCGTGCAGGCCGCGTCAAGGGCTTTGAACAACGCCTTGTTCTTCGCGCCACCGCCGGCCAGGAGGATGTGGTCGACATCGCCGATGCGCTGGGCGATGGCCTGGGCGATGCCTTCGCACGCCGTGGCGGCGAGGTCCTTTGGCGAGAGCTTCTTGCGGAATCGGCCGACCCAGTCGGAGAGTTCGTCGCCGGTTCCCAGCGAGCGGCCCGAGCGTGTCTGTCCGGACAATACGCCCGACAGGTCCCACAGCGCGTCGTCGTTGCAGCGCCCCTTGAGCGCGTGCGCCCCGCCGTCGTCGTAGGGCATCTTCAGGACTTCGCGCGCGATCTGGTCGAGGAGCTGATTGCAGACGCACACATCGAGGCCGCCGATGAGCTTCAGTTGTTCGGCGGCAGACCCCTTGCGCTTTGCCTTGACGCCGTCGGGGGCGAAAGTGACGTTGCAGAACCCGCCGAGATTGACGACCGCCCAGTAGGAGTTGAGCTTGCGGAAAAGCACCCAGTCGGCGATCGGCGTGATTGGCGCTCCCTGGCCGCCCGCGGCCAGGTCGGCGGCACGCAGATCAAAGACGACGGGGGCGTTCATCTCTCGCGCGATCGGCGCCGCGTTGAGAAATTGCCATGAGAGCGGGGGATGGTGGTAGACCGTCTGGCCGTGAACGCTGACGAGGTCGATCTTCGACTTTCCGGCCAGCTCGCGGCATGTCTTGGCGTGCAGCAGGGCGAACTCCGCCGAGGTCTGGGCGATCTGGGCGCTGGTGAGCGGGCGCTGCTGGGCCATGCGCTGCAGGTCGGCGCCGCACGGCCCGAGCGGCTTGCTCAGCGTGCGGACGACCTTGGCGGTCATGTCGAGGCCTTCACCGTCGATCGAGACGAGCGCGGCGTCCAAGCCGTCGATGCTGGTCCCCGTCATGCAACCGATCACGAGTCGTGCAGCCATGGACGTCTGTCACCCCTTTGCCGGTCGAACGCACACCCGCGAGGCACAAGGATACTCGCCTCGGGCCGCCGGACGCCGGGCGAACGGTTCAGCGGGTGCGCCCGAGACCCTCGAGCAATCCTTCGTAGTGGCGGCAGGAGCTTTCCAGTCCTCCTGAGCGCGATCGCTGCAGCCAGAGCCGCCGGTGTTCCGAAATGATCTGTCGCAACTGATCCGACAAATTCGCGCCGACCGCCGCATCGCGGGGGTCGCTCCGACGCCAGACCGCACGCTGGGCCGCGAACGAAGCGGTGTCCAAGGCATGGGTCAATTCGTCCGGCTGCACGGCGTCGTCGGAGGCGGGCATCGTGGACCTCAGGCTGTCGAGTTCTTCACCCACCCGCCGCCATTCGTCGGCGGTCCCGATTCGATCGGCGCCCTCGAACGGCGGGTGCAGATCGTTGAATAGAACCGACGCGTTGCGGAGGTGGGTGGGGGAGCCATCCGGGAGCTTTCGTCCGCCAACGCGACGCAGTTCCAGGTCCGCGTCACCGAAATCGTCCAGCCATTGCGCCAGGCGCAGCGACCGGTTTCCAAAGACCTGGAAGGAAAGTCCGTCGAGCGGCGGTCCGTTGTCCCCGCCGCTCCATGCCGCGTGGGCCGCGTGGGCGATGCCGTGAAGCGAGATCGGCCACTGCTGGCGATGGCCGACATCGCCCCAATCAGTGATCAGGAACCCCTTAGCCCCTGCCGCGAGTCCTTCGCGCACGGCAGCGCCGATGTTCGCGATTCGCTCCTGTGTGCGCCCGGTGATGCTTCGCCACGAGCTGGTCCCGGGGCAGACCCAAGCCTCGCGGCCCGCATCCCGGAGGCGGCGGCACCAATCGCCGAAGTACGAGTCCGGCTCGTACCCCCACGCCAGGGCGATCATGTCCTCGGGGATCTGGCCGACCGCCTCGGGATGACTGAGAGCGATGTCGGCCCAGAACATGGGCCGGAAACCACGCTCGCGCACCGCGTCGGCGACGGCGCGGATGAACTCGAAGTACACAGACGCGGTGCCGCGCCGCTCCACCTCGGCGCGGCTGCGTCCCTGGCCGACGTCCGCCGTCTCGTCGCAGTTGATGTTCACCAGGCCGCTCGTGAAGCACGGGAGCAATTGGGACAGCATGTCCCGCACCAGAGCGAGTGAGCCCGGATCGGTGGGACAGAGACTGAACGGGCCGCGGCGTTCGTACTCGTAGAACTTCCAGAGCGTGTCGGCCCCCTGGATTTCGGCCAGGGGCGCGTACCGGGGGTGGCGGAGCCACGACGCGAGGTGACCGAAGCAGTTCTGATTTGCCGCAAGGGTCATGCCGCGAAGGCGGCAGAACGCGTCGAGCTCGCGGATCTCGGCCGGCGTGATCGGGGACCACCCTTCCCACACCGCCTCGTGCCCGGCGTACGCGAACGTGTGCTCGGTGTAGAGCTGGAGATGGTTGAACTTGAGTTCGGCGAGCTGGTCCACCTGCCGGAGCAGTTCGTCCATGCGCGGAACGCGGTCGCGCGAGACGTCGAGCATGACCCCACGGTTGGAGAACGCGGGCTCGTCGCGGATCGCGAGCGCCGGCAGCGTGCGACCGTATTGACGCACGAGCTGGCGCAGCGTCGAAAGAGCGTGGAGTGAACCGCGAGGCCCGGCCGACTCGACGTCGATCAGTGCCGGAGAGCCGCGCAAGCGCAGCGAGTACGACTCGGTCGATTGCGTAGCGCTGAGCACGCGGCACCTGATCGTGGCGCCGGCGACGTCGGCCGCGGGCTCGATGCGCACGGCCGGTCCGATCGCCGCACGAACGGCATCGATCGGGGCGTCGCCATGAAACAGCATGGTCGGAGTGATCGTGATCGTGCCCGCCAGCCGCTCGCACGACCGGGGCGGAGGGAACAGCAGTGGGGGGTGATCGGGGGCCGAGATGGAGTCGTTGGCACGGGTCATGGTGCCGGATTATCCACACCCGCACGGCCGCGCGGCAGGAGGCACACGATCAATGCCGCGCCCGTCGCGATGACCAGGTGCCAGGGGTAGGCAAGTGTCAACCACACGGGCCGCTCGGGCAGGGCGTGCCGCACTGTTGCAGCTCCCGGCGTGTACTCGGTCCAGCTGAGCGATTCGTAGAGCCACTTCCAGATCTGGGGCTGCATCAGGGCGATGACGACGAAGCCGACCGCCAAAGCGGCGATCGCCGAAGCGCTGTTGCCGCGGCGTGTGAAGATGGCCGTGAGGAACACCGCCAGCAGTCCGGCGTACGCAAACGTCATGACGCTGAGCGCAAAGTCGATGAGCGATTTGTGGCTCTCGCGATGCCACACCACGCAAAGGCACGCGAACCCGCCGAGCACCACGCCCCAGCCCAGGACCGACAGGCGACCGGCACGGAGGTAGTGCCGATCGCTGCGATTGGGAGCGGCGTGCCGATAGAAATCGCGGATCAGAGCCGCGCCCATCGCGTTGAGCGCCGAGGCCAGGCTGGAGATGCCCACGCTGCAGAGGCCGGCGATCATGAGTCCGCTCATGCCCCGCGGCATCTCGTGCATGATAAACGTGAGGAACACCTGGCGGGAATCGTCCGCCGCGTACTTTGGTGCCGCGGCGCCCATCAGGTCGGGGCGGCGGTAGAAGACAAACAGCAGAAGCCCGATGACCATGAAGAGGGAAACGATCGGCAGGCTGGCGATGATCGCCACGACCACCGAGCGCCCTCCGCTGACGGCGTTCCGGCAGGTCAACATCCGCTGCACGAGGTCGTGGTCGGTGCCGTAGGACGCCAGCCCCATGAGCGTGAAGGCGACGAGGCACGACGTGAGCGTGTACGGGCGCGAGAAGTCGAGCGACGTGTCGACCAGGATGAGCTTGGAGGTACCGTCCGGCCCCGCGTGACGGAGCGCCTCGATCACCTGGCCCGAGTCGGCCGGGATCTTGCTCCAGAGCACCACGAGGGCACCAACGACCGACGCCAGGAGCACGCCGGTCTGGAACACCTCGGTCCAGATGACGCTCTCCACACCGCCGGCCAGGGTGTACGCGACGGCGACCGCCGCGAGCACGCCGATCGCGGCCCAGAGCTGCCAGTCCGGCTGCACGGACCCGCTCTCGCCGAAGATGAGCAACGAGAGCGGGATCGCGGCGATGTACACTCGGGCGCCGCTGGCGAAGACGCGCCCGACGAGGAACGCGCCGGAGGCCGCGAACTTCGCCGGGCGTCCGAAGCGGGTCTCCAGCAACTCGTAGATGGTTCCCACTCGCTCGCGGAAGAACACGGGGATGAAGAAAGTGGCCACGACGATCACGGCAAGCAGTCCGCCGGCGTTGGAGAACAGGTACGTCAGGTTTGACGTGAAAGCCTGTTCGGGCCCGCCGATGAACGTTGCCGCGGAAATAGTGGTCGCGATGATCGAGATCGCCACGGCCCACACCGGCATGCGTCGCCCGGCGAGGAAGTAATCTTCCGTGCCCGATTGCTTCCGGCGTGAGAACCACACTCCGGTGCCGACTACCAACAGCAGGTACGCGCCGAGCACCACCCAGTCGAGCGCTCCCAGGTTCGTGCGGGCCGCCGCGGCAAGGATGAGCGGGTCGAGCATCGTCCGGGCAGCCCTTGGAGTGAAAAGAAAACGCCGGTCGCCGAGAGAGTATCGGCGACCGGCGTCGGATTGCGTCGAAGAGTCCCGGACATGAGCGTCGGAAGAGTTTGCGTCAGCGATCGGCCGGGGGGATTCCCATCCCGCTGCGGTTCGGGCTCGCGGGACGCTTGGGCGGCGTGTACGGGTGGTCCCTGATTTCAGACATCGCTTGGGCGATGGCGGCGTCGAGTTGCGGGTCTCCGCCGTTGACCATCTTGCTCGGGTCATCGAGCACTTCGAGGTCCGGGTCGACGCCGTGGCCCTCGACCGCCCACGTGCCGTCGTTCTTGTAGAAGCCGAACGTGGGAACGGAGATCGCACCGCCGTCGATCAGGCCGGGGTTGCCGGAGATGCCGACCAGACCGCCCCACGTCCTCGTGCCGATCAGCTTGCCCAGCTTGCAATAGCGGAACATCCACGGGAAGCAGTCGCCGCCCGAACCGGCCAGGCCGTTCATCAGCATGACCTTGGCGCCGGGCGCGGCGTCCGGGGGCCAGGGCCAGTCACGCCCGTCGCGCCGGGCCCAGTAGTTGGTGATGGGGCGGTTGAGCAGTTCGATGAACCGGCTGGGAATCTGGCCGCCCGCGTTCCAGCGGTCATCGATGATGAGGCCGGGCTTGGCGCGCTGGCCGAAATACTGGCGGAACAGTTCGTTCTGGCCGTCGACGCCGGTGCTGGGGACGTAGATGTACCCGACCTTGCCCTCGGTCTGCTTGTCGATGTACTCGCGGTTGCGCTCGACCCAGGCGCGGTACCGAAGCCCGGCCTCGCTCCCGATCGGCTTGACGAGCACGTCGCGAACCTTGTCGTCGGCGATCGGCCCCTTGCCGATGGTGAGGGTCGTCGGCTGATCGGCCGTGCCGATGAAGGCGGCCCAGGGGTCCTTGCTGGTGTCGACGGGGACACCGTTCACCGCGAGCAGGAACTCGCCGGGCTTGACGTCGATCCCCGGCTGGCTGAGCGGTCCGCGGGCGTCGGCATCCCACGGCCCGCCTTCGTAGATCTTCACGATCTTGTACGCGGAGTTGGCTCCGTCCTTCACGAGCTCAAAGTCGCACCCGAGCAGGCCGACGTTGACCGGGGCGACCGGCTGCTCCACGTCGCCCGGGCTGGTGATGTACGCGTGGCCGATGTTCAGCTCGCTGATCAGCTCGCCCTGCACGTACGCGACGTCCTCGCGGCTCACGCAATCGTCGAGCATCTTCATGTAGTGATCGCGTGCCTTGGCCCAGTCCACGCCGTGCATGGTGGGCTCGTAGAAGTAGTCTCGCTCCAAGCGCCAAGTATCCATCAGGATCTGGTGCCATTCGTGGCGCGGATCGATGGTCTTGGTCATCGAGGTGGTGGGGACGGTCGTCGCCTTCCCGCCGCCGGCCGCTGCATCCATGACGCTCAGGGCGCCGCGGAAGACCAGGAGCTTCTTGCCGTCGGCGGAGATCTGGAACCCGCCGGCGCCGGCGGTAACGGTCTTTTCTTCCTTGGTTTCGTCCTTGGGATCGAAGATCTTGATCGAGGGGGGCTCTCCCGCCCCGCGCGCCGGGATGCGGGCGTATATCAGCTTGCCGTCGTCGGAGACCGCGAGCTGGCCGAACGATCCGGCGCCGATCGGGAGGGCGATGGCCCGGCGTTCCATGCCGTCAAGATCGATCTTGACCTCCTTGGGGGGCTCGTCCTTCTTGGCCTCGCCGGCCTTCTCGTCGCCGCCTGAAGCGGAGTTCGTGCGCTTGGCGGTCCAGCTTCCGTTGGCATTGCCGGCCGACCACGAGCCGCTTCCCTCGCCGCTCTTCATGGTGCCGGTGAAGGTTGCGTGCTCCTGTCCGATGGTGATGGAGATCGTGAGCTGGCCGGTCGCCTTGTCATAGGTGCCGGAGGAGACCTGGCCCGTGCCCATCACGCTGGTGATCGAGCCGGTGACCGCGCCGTCCGGTGAGACCTTTAGGTTCATGGTGAAGGCCACGCCACCGGGCGGGAAATTCTCACCGCTGCCGGTCGCGCTCCCCGACCACGAGCCGCTGATGCCGTCGTCGGCCGCGGCCTGTTCTCCCGCCGGCTTGTCGGACTTGTCGGCGGGCTTGTCGCCTTCCTTCTTGGCGTCTTCCTTCTTCTCGTCCTTCTTTTCGTCTTTCTTGTCGTCCTTCTTGGCGGCGTCCTTCTTCAACTCTTCTTCGTCGCTCTTGGCGAGCCAAGGACTCTTGACGTCGGCGCGAAGGGGCATCATGTACAGGCGCTGCGTTCCCGTGTACACAAAGGTGGTGTCGAGATCGGAGTAGATCGGGGACGACACCTCGCGGTTGGAAGAGAAGTAGAGGTACTCGCCCTTGCGGTCGAACGCGGGAGAGCCGGAGGCGAAGAACTCGCTGGTCACCTGGGTCTTCTGCCCGGACTTCATGTTGTAGAGCCAGATCGACGTCTGGGCGCTGTCGTGGTGGGAGAGGGAGTACGCCAGCCAGCCCGAATCGGACGACCACGACGTCGACGGCCCGTTCGACCACGGGTCGGTGTCGATCAGCTTGGTCTCGCCGGATTCGACGGCGCAGAGATAGAGCCGGCCGCCTTGGTCGTGGAACACGATGCTCTTGCTATCGGGAGACCACGCCGCGTCGGAGCGGAACCCCGCGCCAAGGTTGGTCAGTTTGCGGGGAGCGGGCTTGGGCTCGGGCTTCTTGGCGTCGTCCTTCTTAGGCTCTTCCTTCTTGGCCTCACCCGACTTCTTGTCGTCCTTCTTGTCGTCAGCTTTCTCCTCCGGCGGCTTGGCGTCGGAGGGACGGATCCAGAGCTCGTACTCCCCGCTCTCGTCGCTGAAATACGCGATCCACTTGCCGTCGGGCGACCACGCCGGGTCGCGCTCGAACACGCCGTCGGTCCGTGTAAGGTTTCTGGTCACGCCTTCTTTGGCGGGCGCGGAGAAGATATCCCCCCGCGCTTCGATGGCCACGCGCTTGCCGGTGGGGGAGATCGTCCCGCCCTGGATGTTCTTTGCCGCGTCAACCGATCGAGGGCGGATGGTGGGCCGGTCGCCGGGGATGGTGATCGTGATCACCGAGTCCCTGTTGGTCGCCAGGTCGAGCAGGCGCAGCTCGGATCCGAGCTGGAAGATGATCTCGCCCTTGCCTGCGGAACCCGGCCCGATGGAAGGCCACTTGACGTCGTCTTCGGTGTACTTGGTGACCTGCTCGCGGTTGCCGGAGGTCACGTCATACTTCCAGATGTTCAGCCGGTGATCCGGGCCGGCGTCGCTCATGTAGTACAGCGTGCGCCCGTCACCGCCGGGCACCCACATCGCCTGCGAGTCCGTGCCCTCCCAGTCGGTGATCCGCTTGGCGGAGTTGTCCTTGAGGTTGAACAGCCAGATGTCGGTCGCCATTCCGCCGCGGTAGCGCTTCCAAGTTCGCGTGTCGGCGGTGTGGGGCGTGTAGGCCAGCCACGTGCCGTCTGGGCTGATCGCGCCGAACGCGGCGTAAGGAACGGGCAGCTTCTGCGGCATGCCCCCCGTCGCGTCGACCGTGAACAGCTGGGTCTGACGCTGCAGGCCCGCCAGGCCGTTCGTGAAGAAGAGGATCTTTCCGTCGGGGGTCCAATCGCAGATGGTCTCGGCGCCCGGGTGGTGCGTCACGCGCGTCGGGGCGCCGCCGGCCACGGGGATCGTGTAGATGTCGCGGTTGCCGTCGTAGTTGCCCACGAACACGATGGTCTTGCCGTCCGCGCTGAACCGGGGCATGCTCTCCCCGCCCGGCGGGGTGGTGAGCGGGCTCGCCACGCCCCCGGCCTTGGACGCCACCCAGACATCGTTGCCGTAGACGAAGCACACCTTGTCCGCGCTCACGTCCGGGAATCGAAGCATCCCGGCGTGGGGCGTGACATCGGCCCGGGCGGTGCCGGCGAGCACCACCAGCGCGGCCGCGGTGAGCGTGTGGAGGACGGAGCGGTTCCAGGATCGGTCACTCACAGTTCTGGTCCTTTGGTAAGTGCAACGTGCACGGGCCGTGGCGTTCTTCCTGAAATGGAGCGAGAGGATTTCAGGCCCGGTCGCGGAACGTCAGGGTAGCGAGCCGGAGGCTGGGAGGGCCAACAGGAGGAGCGTGTCGAACGTCTCGATCGCGAAGTGAGTGGAGGACCACGTCCTCGGACATCCCCTTGGCGCAGGCACCATTGCACGGCGCGTCGGGGCCGACTCGGCTTCCGATAGGATGCGCCGGCGGCGTTCGTCCGTCACCCAAGCGTCCGGATGCCCACCCGCCGGCGCGTCGGGTTGAACTTGCGCTTCCCCGGCGATTGGCACGCGTGCTCGGTTCCAGTAGACTCCCGCGTGGCGGCACTTGCGGAGCAGCCCGATGGCGACTTCCAGCGTCCTTGTGGCTGACGACAACGAAGAGCGCGTGCGTGAATTGGCCGCTCGGGCCAAGGGTGACGGATGGGACATAGCCACCGCTTCGAGCGCTGACGCCGCGATCAAGGCGCTGGAAGCACGACCCGTCGCGCTGCTCCTGGCGGACGCTTCGATCTGGCATCGCGCCGGCCTGAGCACTGCGGTCACTGAAAAGCACCCGGCGCTCCCGGTGGTGGTCCTGACATCCGCGGACGAAACCGCCAGCGGGGTGGTGCACCACCTCCAACTGGGAGCGATGACCTACGTGCCACGGGATTCGGGCCGGCGCCGGCTGGTCGAGACCATCCAGTGCATCCTGGATCTGGCGGGGCGCAATCCCTATCGCGACCGTGTCAAGGGCTACCTGTCCTCCGCGGATATCGAGCTCCAGTTTGACAACGATCCCGGCGCGGTGGCCGTGATCGTCGGGTACCTGCAGCGGGTGCTGGAGGACTACGGCCTCAGTCGCGAAAAAGAGTGCTTCCGATTCGGCATCGCGCTCAGCGAAGCGATATCGAACGCGATGATCCACGGCAACCTGGAGATCGGGTCCGAGATGCGCGACAGCGATTCGGACTCCTACTACGACACCATCCAGCGCCGGCGAACCGAGGAGCCGTACACCTCTCGCCAGGTGCAGGTGCGGACCCGGTTCAGCCGCTCATCGGCGACGATGGTGATCCGTGATCAGGGCAAAGGGTTCGACCCTTCGACCCTGGCGGACCCGACCGACCCGGCGAACCTCGCCAAATCCAGCGGGCGGGGCATCCTTCTGATGAAGGCGTACTCCGATCTTGTTTCCTGGAACGAGACGGGCAACGAGGTGACGCTCGTGAAGAGCCTGACCGCGTGAGCCGCGCCGCCCGCGGCATGGCCTCGGGGCCACCCCTCCGGTCCGGGACTACGGTCGAACACAGGATCGAGTCAGAGCCGTCCGACGTTCGCGCGGCAGGATGCGCCGCGGGCCCGGTGGCGGACGCAGCGCGAGGGCATGCACGTGCCGATGACGAAAACCAACGAAGCGATCGGATCGCCAGCCCGAATCGCCTCCTTCGCGCCACCGAGGCGAGTGATGCGGGCCGTTGCCATGGTTGTGGCACTGGTGTTCGCCGCTCGACCGGCTCACGCGCAGTCCCATGCCATCGATACGTTCGAAAGCTTCAGTGCGTGGAAGGTGATGCCCTCGGACGGCGTGAAGGCGTCGGTTCACGTAGTTGAAGGTGCCGAAGGCAACGCGCTGCGGCTGGAGTACAACTTCGAAGCGGGCTCCGGGTTTGTTGTGCTTCGGCGAGAGGTGCCGACCGAACTGCGAGAGGTCGGCGACAACTTCAGATTCACGTTCCGAGTGCGAGGGAGCGGCCCGCGGAACAATCTTGAGTTCAAGCTCGTTGACCCCAGCGGCGACAACGTCTGGTGGCTGAACCAGCGAGCGTTCGAGTGGCCGCGGGAATGGACCCTGCAGCGGATTCCGGCGCGCCGCGTTGAGTTCGCGTGGGGGCCCCTCGGTGCGTCGAGCCCTAATCCGCGGCCGCGATCGCTGGGATTCATTGAGTTTGCGATCGCCGCCAGCGAGGGCGGCAAAGGATCCGTCGATTTGGATTCGTTGACCTACGAAGCTCTCCCGTCGGCCGCGCCGGTCGTGCACGAGCCCACGTTCAGCGTTCTTTCGAAGGACGAGGTCGATATCGACCTCGGACAGTCGCGGGAGTTCGGCGGGCTGATCCTCGATTGGGACGAGGACGCCTATCCAACCGACTACGACGTGCTTTCGTCCGAGGATGGCGAGCACTTGGAAGCCGTTGCGACCGTTCGCGGCGCCCGCGGCGGCAAGCGATTCGTGCCGATCCAGGATGGGCAGGGGAAAGCGCTGCGCCTGACGATGGTGACCGCCGCTCGACCGCCGCGGCTGCACGCCGTCGAGGTCCCGCCGGTCGAGTTTGGGAGTTCGCTCAACGCGATGTTCGCCGAGATGAGCCGCCGGGTGCGCTCCGGGCGGCTGCCTCGGTACTTTCGGGGTGAACAGAACTATTGGACGGTGGTGGGGGTTCCCGCCGACCGGGACGAGGCGTTGATCAACACCGACGGCGCGATCGAGATCGCGACCAGCGGGTTCTCGATCGAACCGTTCCTGGGCACGGACATTGGGTTGGTGTCGTGGGCGGACGCGGAGCTGTCGCAGAGCCTGGCGGAGGGCTACCTGCCCATCCCGACCGTCCGGTGGCGAGTCGGGGAACTCGAACTGAACATCACGGCGTTCGCGGACGGAGAACCCGGGTCTTCGGTGGTGGTGGGGCGGTACGTGATCAGCAATCACGGCAACGCCGCGGCAAAGGGGTCGCTCGTCCTGGCCATTCGTCCGTTCCAGGTGCTGCCCCCGTGGCAGGCCCTGAACATCACCGGCGGTGTTACCGCCATTACGGAGATCGAACGATCCGGAGACTGGGTCCGCGTGAACGGCCAGGATCGCGTGCGGGCGATTTCGCCGGTCGGCGCGTGGGGCGCGTCGCGCTTTGCCGCGGGGGACGTGGTGGAGCGGTGGGACATTGGCGTGCCTTCGAGCGAAGGAGCGGTGACGGATCCTCTGCGGCTGGCGTCCGGCGCCCTGCGGTTCGACTACGACATAGCGCCGGGCGCTTCGGCGGAGTTCGCCGTTGAAGCGGTGCTGCGTCCCTCAGCGAACCCGCCGATGGTGAACCACTTGTCGGTTGCCGATCGACAGAGCGCCGCGGCGGGGCTCTGGACAGAACTCCTGAACAAAGTCCACCTCACGCTCCCCCGGTCGGCACAGCGGATCACCGACACGTTTCGCACCACGCAGGCGTACATCCTCATAAACCAGGACGGGCCCGCCATCCAGCCGGGCTCGCGCAGCTACGAGCGGTCGTGGATGCGGGACGGTTCGATGACGGGGGCCGCGTTGCTCGAAACCGGGCACCCGGAGGACGACCGACGGTTCATCGAGTGGTTCGCGTCGTTCCAGTATCCCGGCGGAAAGGTGCCGTGCGTGGTCGATCGGCGCGGGCCCGACCCGGTGCCCGAGCATGACAGTCACGGACAGCTGGTGTACGCAATCTGGAACTACTTCCGGTTTACCGGTGACCGCGCGTTCCTGGAGCGCATGTGGCCGCACATCGCGGCCGCGGTGGACTACATCGACTCGCTGCGCAGGCAGCGGATGACCGACGAGTTCCGGCGGGGCACTCCGGAGAATCGCGCCAAGTACGGGCTGGTTCCCGAGTCGATCAGCCATGAGGGGTACTCGGCCAAGCCGATGCACTCGTACTGGGACAGCTTCTTCGTGGTCAAAGGGCTGAGCGACGCGGCCAGCGCGGCACTCGAACTCGGCAAATCCGACGAGGCCCGACGCATCGGCGCGATGCGGGACGAGTACCGTGCCGCGCTGTACGCCTCGATGCGCCTGGCGATCACGACCAAGGGCATCGACTACATCCCCGGGTGCGTCGAGCTCGGCGATTTCGATGCGACCTCGACCGCGATCGGGCTGTACCCCTGCGGCGAGCTACCCAACATGCCGCGGGCGGAGCTTGATCGGACGTTTGACAAGTACTTCGCGTTCTTCGCGAGCCGGCGGGACGGCCTGCTGCGGTGGAAGGACTACACGCCTTACGAGCTGCGCATCGTCGGCACGTTCATCCGGTTGGGCCAGCCCGAACGCGCCCACGCGCTGCTCGACTACTTCTTCAAGGACCAGCGCCCCGCGGCGTGGAACCAGTGGGCGGAGGTCGTGTGCCCGGATCCGAAGACGCCCCGGTTCCTGGGGGACATGCCGCACACGTGGGTTGGGTCCGAGTTTCTGCACGCAGTGCGGAGCTGCTTTGTGTACGAAGAGGGCGAGTCGCTGGTCATGGGCGCGGGCATCAAGCCCGAGTGGCCATGGGAGGACCAGGGAGTGGGGGTCGAAGGATTCCCGACGGAGCACGGCGTTCTCAACTACACGCTTCGAGGGGACGGCGATGTGCTGAAGCTCGAGGTCGGACCCGGGATCCAAAGCAGTCCGGAGCCATGCGTATTTGTGTTGCCCCCAGGGACCACGGTCCTGTCGGTCACTTCAGACAACCCATCCGTCGAGGCGGTGTTGAATGAGCGCGCCGATGGTGGCGGGCCTGTCCGCGTCCGCTGGGACGGCGGGCCCGCCCGCATTGAATTCAAGGTGCGCCGTTCGCCGCCGTGAACCGCGTTGACACGAGTTCCGTCAAAGCGGGCGAAGAGATTCGAACCCTCGACGTACACTTTGGAGGCGGGCCCGCACGGAGGTCTGGAGCAGCGAAAAAGCCCGCGTCCTATAGACCATTGCGTGAAGTCGCAGCAGTCGCAAAGGGTCGCGTGCGCGAGCGCGGAATGGCATGCCGGAAGAGATGAAACGTTCACCCCGCGATTGGCACAGGATTGGGTGCACGCGCACGCGTGGACGAAATCGCAGCAAGCCTCGCGGCGCAAGAAGGTCGACTATGCAAGGGGGCGGTGGGATGTCGGGCCGTCCCCGGAACTACTCTATTGACCATGACGGCCCTTCCAAGCCCCCGTGCAGAGCAGGACCCCCAGGAGATCCGATTGTTCGCGCGGCTGCGAGCGGGGGAGGATGCCGCTTTCGATGAGTTGGTGCGTCTTGCCGGCGACCGGATGCTGGCCGTGGCCCGCCGCATGCTGGGACGCGAGGAGGACGCGCGGGATGCCGTCCAAGAGGCGTTCCTGAGCGCGTTCAAGTCTCTGGACCGGTTCGACCGCCGCTCCCAAATCACCACATGGCTCCACCGCATCACCGTCAATGTCTGCCTGATGAGGCTGCGCGCGCAACGACGCCGGCCCGAGCGTGCCATTGAGGATCTTCTGCCCACCTTTGTCGAAGACGGTCACCAGAGACGGCCAGCCGCCGCTTGGAAACCAAACGCCACGGACGGCATCAAACAGCGCGAGACCCGCGAACTGGTCCGTGCCCGGATCAACGAACTTCCCGAGCAGTACCGAGTTGTTCTGATGCTGCGCGACATTGAGGAACTCAGCACCGAGGAGACGGCGCAGGCCTTGGACATCACCACCAGCGCCGTCAAGACCCGTCTGCACCGCGCCCGCCAGGCACTTCGCACCCTCTTGGACCCGCACTTTTCAATTGAGGAGGCCCTGTGACGAGCCCCCCGACGCCCACAAACACACCCTACATCAATTGCCGCGAGGTCTTCAACTTCATCATGGCGTACCTCGATGGAGAACTGACGCCGGCACAACGCCACGAGTTCGAGCGTCACTTGGGTGTTTGTCCGTCGTGCGTGAACTACCTGGACTCGTACCAGGCTACCGTCAAGCTCGGGAAGTCGGCGATGCAGAATCTCGATGAGTTGGCGACGGAGTCGGTGCCGGAGGGCCTTCTTCAGGCGATTCGTGAGGCCCGGTTGAAGGGTGAAAAGCCGCGCCATGACGTCAACCCTTGATAACCCGGCGTAGCGCCCTTCCCGACGGGAACTGCACGGCGCCCGCGTTTCCGGCGCAATCGTCGCGCGGCAGCCCGAAAATGCCCGCGGGATTGCAAAGAGACCCCGCCGCGCGTCTCGTCGTGCGACCCAGCGGCCAAGTCTGCGCGGATGGTCGGCCTCGGCGCTGTTGATTCTCGAGCGGGATCTGAAGACTGAAACCCGCACCGCGGTGCGGCATCCAACCACAGATGGGAACGGCCGACTTCATCATCTTTGCCGCCGCCTCTTACGCCGCGCTCGGCGTGGTGTTTGGCGTGCTTTTTGTCACTGCCGGGGTCGAGCGAGTAGACCACGCCGCCGTCGGCGCGCCGTGGTCGTTCCGATTGCTGATTCTGCCTGGGGCGGCCGCGTTCTGGCCGATCATGCTCCTCAAGTGGCTGCACGCGAGACGCTCGGCCGCCGATGGAGGACCCACGCCATGACGCGGGCGCACCGTCGGCACCATCTCATCGCGTGGGTCGTGCTCGGCCCCGCCATCCTCGGCGTGCTCATCGGCGCGCTGGTCGTGCGGGCGCACGCCAGATCGCAGTTCTCGCGCCCGACGGCCGCCGCGGCGGAGAGCCGCCCATGAGCGTCGGCTACACCTGGATTCAATGGAACCGGCACAAGCGCATCTACGACGGCCTCATGGCCGGCGCGGCCGTGGCGTACATCGGCATCTTCTTCGGCGTGACCAAACTCCTGTGGACAGGCGACAACGCGTACAGCGATGAGATCGTGCTCATCCGTGCGACCGGCTCCTGCGCCATCATCTTTCTGCAGATCATCCTGTGCATTGGACCGCTGGCCCGACTCGACCGCCGAGTTCTCCCGGCCCTCTACAACCGGCGCCACCTCGGGGTGATGACATTTCTCATCGCGATCATCCACGCGACGGTTGTTCTGGGCTTCTACCACGGCTTCGGCATCGTCAACCCGGTCGTATCGCTGCTCACAAGCAACACGAACTTCACCTCGTTCCGCGCCTTCCCCTTCCAGATCCTTGGTCTTGGCGCTCTCATCATCATGTTTCTCATGGCCGCGACGAGCCACGACTTCTGGCTGAGGAATCTCTCGGCCGCAACCTGGAAGCGACTGCACATGCTCGTGTATGTGGCTTACGCCCTTCTCGTGGGCCACGTCGCGCTCGGCGCCCTTCAGAATGACCGGTCCATCATTCCCCCGACCATGATGTTCGTCGGAGTGCTCACCGTTACGACCCTCCATCTGCTCGCCGGCTTCAAAGAGGTCCGCAAGGACACGGGCACGTCTTCTGTTGCGGGCGAGGACGGGCAATGGGTCGATGTCGGCGCACCCGATCAGATTCCCGACGACCGCGCCCGCACGCTTTCCACGCCTTGCGGCGAGCGGATCGCCGTGTTCAGGCACGGCGGCGCGATCAGCGCGGTCACCGATGTCTGCGCCCACCAGGGCGGTCCCCTCGGCGAGGGCAAGATCATCGACGGGTGCATCACCTGCCCCTGGCACGGATGGCAGTATCGCCCGCAGGACGGTCGGTCCCCGCCACCGTTCACGGAACGAATCGCCACGTACCAAGTCCGCATAGTGGGAGGGGGGGCCGGTCGCGTGCTGGTCAACACCGTCCCGCTCCCGCCCGGCACGCCGACCACGCCGGCTCGGATGCCGGAGACCATCCATGCCTGACGCCTCGGCCACAAACGAACGAGGCGAGATGTACGTGGGCTACCTCCCCGTCCCGCCGCGGCAGCGAAGTTTCCTCCGCTGGGCCGTCCCGCTCATCCTCTGGACCCTGTGCGCCGCCAGTTTTCTCTGGGCTCGCTCACAACATCCTCCAGGCGCCGCCGTGTGGGACGACGGCCGGCCCATCACGTTGCACGGAGTCATCGTCTCCAACCCCTACCCTATTCTGTTCACGCAAGGCGCCAGCGGCGAGACCGAGGCGATCCTCCTTGTCGAGACCGGCAAGCACGGGAGCATCCGGCGAACCGCGACATTGAACGGCCGTTCGGCCGCCGTCTCAGGCTGGCCGCTGCACCGCGACGGCCGACGCGTGCTCGAACTCGAGCCCATCGATACGGCGATTATCACCGAAGTCGATTCACCGTCGCGTACCCTGACTCCCGCCGTGACGCGCGTCGGACCTGTCACCCTCCGCGGTGAAATAGTTGATTCCAAGTGCTTTCTCGGCGCTATGAAGCCCGGCGACGGGAAGGGTCACAAAGAATGCGCCACGCTCTGCATCCGAGGCGGGATCCCCCCCATGTTCGTAGCCCGCGACGCCGACGGAACCGCGACGTACTACCTGCTCCAGGACCCCACCGGTGGTCCAATCGATCCCGCGATCTTTCCGCTCATCGCCGACCCGGTCGAAATCAATGCTGACCTGGCGACGTGGGGGGGCCTGAACGTCCTGAATGTCCGCCCCGATTCCATTCGTCGACTCTGATCCGTCACCAAGCTCCGCACGCGGCATCTGAGAAGGGAACAACTCCACCTCGAGGTGCTCCCTGTGAGAATTCCCGCAATTGTCACGCTCATCCTGTCCTTTCTGACCGTTCCGAGTCTTGCACAGCAGTCGCCAGGCCCGGACGGCAAGCCGAATTCGATACGGTTCGTCGTCGGTGATCCCGACCGACGCTTCGATGCCGAGTCGGCCAAAGACCTGTGGCTCGCCGTGTTTTTCCTGCCGACCATCGGCTCGACCGAGGCGCAAGCGTTCATTCGGGAATGCGCCGACAAGTCCGCGACCGTCGCGGGCGTTCGGCAGATCTTCGTGAGCGATGAGCCGGTCGAGCAGTTCCACGCGGCACTGGCCGCCATCCCCGGCAGCGACACTCTACCCGTCTACCGCGATGCAGACGGTCAGCTTGCCGCGCAACTCTCCATCACGCGCCCCGTCACCGCCACGGCGCTTGTCGTGCTCGATCCGGCACGGAACGAACTGTTCCGCCAAGCCGGCACGGCGCCGACCGACCGCCCGTCGTTCTCTGCGTTCGCCAAGCAGTTCGCCGCCGCCACCCAGGACAAGGAGTCCCGCGAGGCCAACGTCGCCTCGCACTTGGCGATCGAGGGCTACGACCCGGTCGCATATCTGGACGAGCGGAAAGCCGTACCTGGCGACAAGAAGTTCGAGTCCTCTTTCAAGGGCATCGTGTACCGCTTTGCATCCGCGGCCAGCCGCGACAAGTTCAACGTCGATCCCGCCAGGTACCTCCCGGCGTACGGCGGCTGGTGCGCCACGGCCATGGCCAAGGGTGACAAGGTCGAGATCGATCCCAATAACTTCAAAGTCACGAACGGCCGCCTCTTTCTCTTCTACAAGGGCCTCTTCGGCAACGCCCTCAACGACTGGAACAAAGACGAGCCCGGGCTGACGGTCATGGCCGACGCGAACTGGAGAAAGCTCGCGGCGGGAAAGTGATTTCACCGAATCCGGTCCCGTTCCCGCGGCGTCACCGACTTGAAGCGGCCGTCCATGATCGCTTCGCCGACGGTCACCAACACGTCGGCCAGCGCGACGACTCCCGATCGCGACGCCATCGCGACACCTCTCGCCCAACTCATGCGGTAGCTTCGTGGTCCCCCTTGCGAGGCTTTCCTCGGACGGGTGCTCCGCTCGTGCCGCCAAGCCGCTGCCGCGGGTCAACGCGTGGAAGCGGTGCCAATACCAGGGCGGCAGGGATGAATCTCGCTGGGTGCGCACCTGCTAGGCCGGTCCCTCCGGGTGAGGGATCGCCCATGAGTGAGTGATCGCATGAGCTTCATGATCAAGTTCGACCTCTAGGCAAGGCCGCCGCCGGCGATTTACTCACCCAGGCGTCGCCCGTATTCCGCCTCGCTGGCGTCCGAGCCATAAGTTCCTAGGTAGACATCCCGGACGGCGAAGGTGACCACGGCCTGACCGGAGGCGCGGTGCAGCCGGCACGAGGCAATCCGGGGCTCGACGGGCTTCGAAGCGGGGGCCCGAAAGGCGTCGTGGAGCACTGGATACTCCTGCCGGCATGCACCGGATTGCAGGGTTTTCCGCTGCTCTGCCCGACGCCGGGCAAGGTACGCCTAAGTCTGGCGTTCAGCACGAGTTCCGTCAAAGCGGGCGAAGGGATTCGAACCCTCGACGTACAGCTTGGAAGTGGGCCCGGACGGACGTCTGAAACAGCGAAAAAGCCCTTCTTTTGTAGACCTTATCGAGGTTCGGCGCAAATTGCAAGCGGTCGCGTGCACGAATCTGGAATTGCAGGGGTTTGCGGTAACTGCGCGCGAGCAAAACGGTAAATACCGGATCGATTTGCCGTCCAAATGGGCTGAGGCGCGTCCAAGGACATGCTCTCGAATCGTTCATCGGCGTGATCGCGTGTTGCCAGCAGGAGCGGCAAACTCTGGCGGTGAAGGACCATCGCGGGGCCGCGCAGGCTTGTGGTGAGACGCTGCGGCCTTTTGAAAGACGCCATGACAAGAGCGCCCGGCAGCACCCTTCGTGGGGAACCAAGGCTCCGCAATGCCGAGTCCGACGCGTTCAACACCCCGAAACAAAGTGGTCCATGAAGAAGTCGAAGTCATCACCGCTGACGAAAGTGTCGTGATTGACGTCGGCGCTCGGAAGGCCGAACTCGAAGTCATAAACGAAGGCGTCGAAGTCGTCGCCCGATACCCAGCTATCGCCGTTGTAGTCCGCAGGGCACACCATGAGCTTGGCCTCGCGCGAAGTCACGCTGCCGCAGTCGTCCGACACCACGCAGTCGTAGGTGCCCGCATCCCACGGCACGATGTTGACGAGGGTCAACGACGCGGTCGTGGCACCCTCGATATGACCCGTCTCGTTCGCCATCACCTCGCCACTTCTTCGCCACTGGTACGTGAGCGAGTCCGCTCCCGTTGCGGTCACTGCTAACGTCGTTGAGCTCGTCACGTCCGAGTACCGGTCCGCGGGCTGGGACACAATGGTGGGGGAGCCGGCCAGGTGCAGTTCCCACGTATCTTCGAGAGGATACCCGGCAGCGCCCTGCCCACCGAACAGGACATGCTTCTTGCGTCCAGAATCGTACACGAGCGCCGCCAAGCTTCGACCCGGCGGAATCGTTCCGGCCATATGCGTCCACTTCCTGGCGTCGCCATCCCACATCCAAGTATCATTCTCGTACGCTCCATCATTACCGCCGAACAGCACGATGCTTCCCCGTTCGGGATCAAAGCTCATCGACGCTCCGGTTCGAGCGGACGGCCCGGTGGTGCTAGCGAGTGTCCACATAGTTGTCTGGGCATCCCAGAGCCACGTCTCTCCGCTATTGGTCCCTTGGTACGTCTCGCCGCCAAAGAGCATGGTGAGGTGGTGCACCGGGTCATAGCACATGGCGAAGCGCTTTCGCCTGGACGGACCGTAATCGTTGTTGTTGTCTGCACTCAGTTGAGTCCACACACCGCTGGCGGAGTCGAGTTCCCAGAAATCCCTCATGTAACCCACGCCGCGACGTTGCCCACCGAACACCATCATGCGCCCGCGATCGGAGTCGTAGGCCATGCCGTGCCACACGCGCCCGTCGGGCGGTCCCCCGCTGGTGGTAACCGGAACCCAGGTGGTCCCGTTCCATGTGTACGAGGCGTTGGTGTATTCGTTGGAAGGCCAGCCGTACCCGCCGAACAGGAAGAGCCTCTGATTGACGGTGTCGTAGGCCATCGTGGCCCCCTCGGTCGGACCACCGGGGAACGCGTTCGTCTTGAAGGACCACACCGATCCATTCCAGGCCCACGTATCACCGAGGATGTTGCTGAAGTCCGTGGTTCCACCGAATACCAGAGTCTCCGCGCGAACCGGGTCGTACGCGGCCATCGCAGAGAACCGGCTGTGCGGCACGACATTCCGCTGCGTCCAAACGCCGTTCTGAAACTCCCACGTGTCGTTGAGCGGGACGTCGGGCGCGCCCTGACCGCCGTAAACCACCAGCGTATTGCGGGCGTCGTCGTAAGCGAACGCCGCGAGGCTTCGCCCGGGGATCTGCCCGGTCGCTGAAATGGGAATCCACTGTTGGGTTGCCCCGTTCCACTCGTACAGGTCGCTTTGGAACGCACCGTCGTCGCCGCCGAAGAGCACGACCTTGCTCCGGCTCGGGTCGTAGGTCATCGAGCAGCCTTCACGTGCCGACGGGCCGCCCGCGTTCGGCCAGAGTGTCCACTCGCTGGTCTGCGATTTCCACGTCCACGTATCGCCGAACTTCGCTCCCCCGCTTTCGCCGCCAAAGAGCACCGCGGTCTTCTGGATCGGGTCGTACGCCATGGCGCTTCGGCGCCGAATCCCGGGACCGGCCCCGCTCCAGGTGCGCTGAGTCCACAAGTCGGTCCCCCAGTCCCATTCCCACAGATCGTTCAAGTGGGCGCCGCTTGTCTGACCGCCGAAGATCAGAGCGCGATCACGGAACGAGTCATACGCCATGCTGTGCCACACTCGGCCCGGGCCGGGGAGGTCCGCGGCACCCCACCAAGCCATTCCGTTCCACCAATACAGGTGCTTGCTGTAGCTGTTCGGCGACGCGGAGTACCCGCCGAACATCAGCGGGGTACTGCTCGTTGGGCGGTTCACTATCGTGGCGCCCTCGGTAGGGCCATCACCAAAGTAAATACTTCGCAGCTTCCACGCCGCGCCATCAAAGGACCACGTGTCACCGTAGAACAAAGAGCTGAAGTTCGTTGAACCGCCAAAGATGAGTGTCGATTGGCTCGCGGGGTCGTAAGTGGAGGCGACGCTGAGCCGCGCGCCGGGGGGGCCGACCGATGTCCAGTCGGCCACATCGCACTTGAGCGACGGACAGTTGCTTGTATTCACGTCCAGCGAGGACACACTGCTCCACTCGGAAGCGCACCCGTTGGATACAAGGCAGTAAACATCAGAACTGAATGCGGAACCTTCCGGTGCCCGGAGACTAAACTCGGAGCCGGTCGCGCCATCGACCGGATAGCCGTCCTGGTACCACTGGTACCACCAGTATTCCGAGTTGCCGCCGTCGGCGACCGCGGAGAACGTCACCCATTCCCCCGGGCACCTGGTTACCCCGACGGGCTCGACCGTGACCGTGGGAAGCGAGGGGCAGACCACGTCTGCGTGCACTTGAATCTCAAGATCAAGAACATCGGTTGAATAATTATAGCCATCGCCATCTATTGAAACAGAGAGCGGAAAGTACAAGTAATCAAACCGACCGGGCAGCGACCATGTCGCGTGCGCAACCGCGCCGTTAGAAGGCACATCCAGCCGATAGTAGCCGTTCATGATGTCATAGCGGCTGTTCAAGAACACCTGGGCGTTATCCCCGAGGGTGCTCAGCAGCACCTGCGCACTGACTTCAATGGAAACGTTTTCGTATTGCTGCCCCGGATCGAGCGGCCGTTCGATCGTGCTGTCGAACTCGATGATGGTCCGCTGCTTGCCCTGTGCGCAATAGCTCGAGAACGGGTCGGGAGGAGCGACGCAAACTCCCCTGAAGGCGCCCCGCCGGCCGTACCATATCTGATTGTCAGCGTTGGGCGAAGTCACCGGCCCGACGAAAGGGTAGCTGAAGCATGGCGTCTCCCACTGCCATCCCGTCAGGCTTTGCCTGAAGCCAGTCCAAAGCCCATCCATGGCCTGACTTTCGAGCGCGTAATATCCGCAGCCTGAGTAGAACCCTTGGCAATTATATGGCCATGACCAGTTTTGAAAGTACGAGTTTGTGAGCGTTTCATAGTTCCACGTTTTGTTCTGTTCATAACTCGAGTAGAGATTATTCGGATCATGAGCGTGGACGTAGTAGTCGGTCATGGACCAGTCGAAGTGGTACAAGAACTGTGCGCGGGCCGACCCCGTCGTCGCGTGTGCGACCAAAGCGGCGAGCACGGTTGCGATCAGTCGGATCACAAAGCCGCTTTGGAGCCCCGGTGCGGAGGGCGCGACACATTGATTGAAATGCCCTCGGCAAGCGGCAACTGAGCGGACCCGTTCCGAGTCGGGAGGATCCAGAGTGATGCGGCGCATCGAAGCAACCCCCCCTGAAGGATCGTTTCAATCTATCGTCCCATTCGTCGTCGAGCCGAGTGAACTCTTGGGCAGCGTTGACCGAAATCCGTTGATGCTGGACTCTGCCCGGGCAGAATCATGCCAGACTACAAATTGCGTGGCACCCCATCGGCGCACGAATCGCAGGCTACCAGATCGCGGAGTCATGTCAAGTCCGCGACTTGAGGACCACCTGATCCACTCCGGTAACGGGCAGCGTATCGCCCCTTGATTCCGCTTGTACGGCGGGCGGGGAGCGATTGAAGCAGCGATCAGCCGCCAGCGGGCGTTGCGGACTGCTGGGGCGGCGCAGCGGGGACGGGGATCGCATCTCGCTTGGTCTTCCACTCCGCCACCTTCAAGTCGTAGCCCTTCCCTGGCTCGGTGTTGTCCCACCCGGTGTAGAACTCAACGAGAGCCTGAATGGCGTCGCGTGTGTCCTTGTGGGTGTCGCCGCGGGTGCTGAGGAAAATGGCATGGGCTTCGAGCAGGTTGGACTCGGCGGCGGTGAACTGGGAAAGCTCAGCGCGAGCCTTGCCCAGGGTCGCCAGCAGTCTTGCGAGCCTGAACGCGTTGTCGTTCGTGAACGTGTTCCGAAACATGGGCTCCGCGGGTGCGAGCAAGTCAACGACTTGGGAGTTCCTGCCTTGTGCCTGCAGTAGACTGCCCATATTGCTGACCGAGATCAGCGTGTCCGGGTGCTCCTGGCCGAGCACCCGCCGAAACGCCTCCAGCGATTCACGGTAACATTCTTCGGCTCCAGCGAAATCGCCCTTCGACTGCAGCAACTGTCCCATGTTGTCGATCGAGATCAGCGTGTCCGGGTGCTCCTCTCCCAGCACGCGCCGACGCTTCTCCATTCCTTCACGAAGGTATCGTGTCGCCTCGTCAAACTTGCCCATGTCCCGCAGCAGCAGGCCCAGATTGTTGAAGGTGGTGAGCGTGTAGGGGTGTTCCTCCCCCCATGCCCGCCGGTACTTTGCCATCGCTTCGCGGTGGTACGGCTCGGCTTCCGCAAACTTGCCGCGGCGCCAAAGGAGTTGCCCCATGTTGTAGATTGAAATGAGCGTGTTCGGGTGGGCACCCTTAGCGTGATCAGCCACTCGAACACGGACGAGGTCCAACAAGCATGGAGAAGTCCGAGAGCTGCCACCGAAGGTCGGGAACTGGCCCGGGACGGACGTCTGAAACAGCGAAAAAGCGCTTCTTTTGTAAACCAAATCGAGGTTGGGCGCAAATTGCAAGCGGTCGCGTGCGCGCGTCTGGAATTGCGGGGGTTTGCGGTAAGCTCTGAACACAAAACGGTAATTACCGGTCGCGCGCAGATGACGCGTTAGTCCAACCACGAGCCGCCGAGACGGCCCGGAGCAGTTGAGGCACACGGCCACCATCCTCACATCGTCGCCGCAACCACGTAACCCTGTTCGATCTGGTCCACCTGCCCTGCGAGACCCATGTCAACTAGAGAGGGCACCTCACGCAGCGACTCCAAGGTCCACGTGCCGTTGAGATCGGCCCGCGCTCCGGCGATCGTCCGCTGCGACACGCTGAAGGTGATGACGAAGACGTGGTGATTGGTGTCCACCACCACGACCGACATGCCCGTGTTGATGATCGTGCGTGTCGAGCGCGGGTCAAACTCGGTGCGTCCATTGCCCTGGCTCTCCGAGTACGCCAGGAACGCCGCGGGAGGCCTGGTGATCGCGCCGGCGATGGCGGTGGCCGCGTCGCTGATGCTGCTGAGGCTCCACCCGTTGCCGCGCAGCCCCCAGGCGCCGCCCTGCTTGGTCTGGCCATCGGTGTCCACATAGGTCCCGGCGCTGCCCGCCGGCGACCACCAGAGCGCCGTGAGCTTGCCGTCCTGGATGCCTTGGATGTTGAAGGCGTTCCACCCGGTCGTGATGCCCGACAGCGATCCGGGAGCAAAGTGCATCGTGCCCGTCAGGCCGCCCGCGTCGGTGAGGTTCGTCAGAGTCCACTCGTGCTGGCCGGCGAGGGTCTTGCTCTTATGAACATCGCCGCCCTGCCACAGCGACCAAACATCGCCCTTGCTGTCTTGGAACCAAAAGTTCCTGCCACCCCAGTAGGCGTCGGACTTGGCGACGCCGGAGAGGCGGGACTGGAGCGTCTCGGCGATCCAGTCGCCGTCCACCAAACCGTCTGCGGCCTTGGTTGCCTGCGCGTATCTGTCGATGAACTGCTCTGCGGTGATGGCCGGCATCGCGTTGCCAAACTCGAACGCGCCGATGTCGATAGCCTGGCCTATGGCGCGCGCGAAGCCCACGCCCCGCTGATCAGTGGTGAGGCTGGTGCGGTTGCCGCCCTTATTGATGGCGGGGCTTCCTGACCGAAGGGCGTGTGTCAGGGTCGGACCGCCGTTGTCGGCCAAGGGGGCGAGTTTGGGATCGATACCAATAATGTTGGCATCGACGCCATTGAGTAAGCCGCCGGCGCTCTTGAAGTCTCCGATGAGGTTGTTCGAGGAAGACTTGATACTGCTCCATCCCACCAACCCGAGGTCGCCGCCGGTGTTCTCCGCGACGAGCGTGCGCTGCAGCGTCAGCCAGGAGCGGGTGCCAGCGTCCGAGCAATAGATGCCGCCGGTGTTGTCGCTCGCGGTGTTGCGTGCGACGGTAGAGTTCGACAGCGTCACATCCCCATAGCTGAAGACGCCCGCGCCCAGTCTCGCAGTGTTCCCAGAAATGGTAGAGTTGGTGATGGCCACCGTGGCGTGAGGACCAACAAAGATGCCGCCGCCGCCCTGGCTCGCTATGTTGCCCGAGAGCGTCGACGCCATCAGCGACATTTGTCCACCGCCGCAGTAGACGCCACCGCCGTTGCTGTAGGAGGTGCCGCTGACGAGGTTGTCTGAGATTGTCGAGCCCGATATCGCCGCGGCGCCAAAGGTGTAGACTCCGCCGCCGGAGATGCTCGACCGGTTATGCGAGATCGTCGAGTTGATGATCGTTAGAGTGCCGCGGCTGCCTACGCCGCCGCCGCCCCCGCTGCTCGCGGAGTTCTGCGAGATCATCGCGCCATTGATCGTGAGCACCCCCTGGTTGGAGATGCCGCCACCCTCGGTGGCCACGTTCCGGAGGAGCGTTGCGTTCGTAACGGTCAGGGTGCCACGGTTGAGGATGCCGCCACCGGTGTGGCCATCACTGGTCGAGTCGTCAACAAAGCCATTCGCAATCGTGAGGCCGCTGAGCGAGGAAACGCCCGAGGCAAAGTTAAAGACCCTCGACGCGTTATTCCCGCTCACGGTGATGAGGCCGGCGCCGGGCCCGTTGATCGCTAGATCGGCATCGACGGTAATCTCCTCGCCGCCGAGCGTGATGATGCTGCCGCGAAGGGCGGTCGCGAAGCTGACGGAATCAGCCCCGGGGTTGGCGTTCGCAATGTTCACGGCCTCGCGCAGTGTGAGATTCCCGGGGCCGTAGTTGGCGTCTTCGGCATCGGCGGAGTTGCTGTCGACGACCAGCACGAGCGACTGCATCTGGTAGGCCCCGATGTCCACGACCGTGCCGCGCACAAAGGGTCCGCCGCGCTGGTCGCTGGCCAAGTTGTTCGGATTTACGCCCTTGCCGATGGCAGGGCTGCCGGCGCGCAGAGCTTTGGTTTGCGTGGGCCCTCCGTTGCTGGCGAAGCCGTCAAGCAACGGATCGACGCCCAGGATGTTGCCATTGATGCCGTTGGTCAGCCCGCCGGAGTTTGCAGGGTCCTGAACCAGATTGTGGGTCGAGCCAGCGGCGAGCACCCCGAACACATCTCCGCCGGTGTTGCCCGCGACGATCGTGCTTTTGGCGGTCAGTATGCCATGGTTCTCAATACCGCCCGCGGCCTTGCCCGCCCAGTTCTCGACGATCGTGGAGTTGACGATCGTCAACGCACCGTCGTTGGAGACGCCTCCACCGTGAAACCCCGCCGTGTTCACCGCCAGCGTCGAGTTTGCGATCAGCATGTCCCCGGCGTTGAAGACGCCAGCTCCAATGCCCAGATCGTTGCCGGTGGCCAAGTTCTCGGAGAGAGTCGAGTTGGTGATCGTCGCGGTCCCGGCGCTGTACACGCCACCCCCGCTGTAGTAGTACGCGTTGTTGCGCCATATCGCAGAGCCCGTGATCGTGAGCGTGCCGAGGCTCCGCACCCCTCCCCCTCGCTCCGCATCGTTCTGCGCGATCGTTGAGTTGACGATCGTTAACACGCCGTCGTTGGAGAGGCCGCCGCCTTCGATCGCCCTGCTATTGGAGATCTTTGAATTAGTGATAACCAGCGATCCGGCGTTATAGACGCCGGCTCCCGAATTGCTTGCGCCGCTGGTGTCGTCCAGATACCCCTCTGTAATCGAGAGGCCGCTCAGCGACGAAGTTCCCGAAGTGAACTTGAAGACCCGTGAGGCTCGATTTGCGGTGACCGAGATAGCCTCCGCACCGGGACCGTTGATCATCACGCTGTCGGTGACCGTCAACTCGCCGCTGGCAAGAGCGATGGTCCCCGCCAGTCCCGGTGCAAACTCGATCACATCGGCGCCCGCGGCGAGGTTGGCGGACAGGATCGCGTCTCGAAGCGACCCGTCCCCAGAGTCGTTGAGGTTGGCGACCGTGAACACCGTCATGAGCTTGCGAGGCTCGAGGGCTTCCATCACGCTTTGTGGCATGGTCCAACTCCTTGGCAATGGCGCCGGTGTCGGTGGTGAGCGACCGCGCTGTGAATCATGCGGATCAACCGAGGGCGAGACGGACCAGCGCGCGGTCGGCGTGCTCTCGACGGCGATTGCGCCCGGGAAGAGTCCTTCAGCACGCAGTTATCGCAAGGCACTGGCGGCCCGGGACAGTCGCCTGCAAGCGGGCGACCGCGAGTCTGTCCACGGGAATAGTCTGCCACGGGCCGCCAGTGAAACTGATGAACGGATGAGGGCATGGTCAGCCGCAGAGATTGCCGGCCGGCTTAGAGTCCGAGCCACTTCCCCAGGAAGTCCCCGACCCAATCCAACAGCTTCTCAATGATCAGGTGCAGCGCCTTTCGAAGTTGCTCCTTGACCTTGGCCTCAATCTGGTTGTAGGGATCCCTGGGACGGATCGACTCGATCGCAGAGTTGGTCTGGGCGACCGTATACTCCTTCGCAGGGGCATTCACGCAGAGCAGGGCGATGACGTTGTCATGGCAGTTCTTGAACGCCGTGTTGCCGCCGCGGTTGTCGGTGACCGCCTTGAGGCGCGTCCAGAGATCGCCCGAGGTGGCGGACATGGTGTTGCGAACGAAGTTGGCGGCAGCGGCGCCGCCGCGCGACTCGATCAGGCTGCGAGCTTGGGCCGTGATCTTGTCCAAGCCCCTGCCAGTGGTCTCCTTGATGTTGCCATCGGCGTTGACGCGGTACTCGGTGAAATCCTTCCCGGGCCAGTGGTTGGGCTGGCTCAGCAGGCGAAAGCACGGCACCGTGGGCATGTCTACGTCCTGGATGACCTGGAGCACGAACGTGTAGTTCGATCCGGGAGCATCCACGTCGCAGTAGGTGACATTGATCGTCATCGGAGACGAAACGCCCGCAGATACGATCATCATCGACGTGCGCACCACGTAGGAGCTGGTGGTGTTGAGCGTGACGGGGCGCCCACACAGGGACGAGGCGTGACGCAGGAGAGCCTGCACCTTGCCGTTGCCACGGAACGACTCTACGAGGGGACGAGCGATGTTCGACCCGTCGGTCACTACGGAAGTCGCGCGGATCGATGTGGACTTGTCCAATGTGACGTTCACGTCCGCTCCGGCGCCGGAGGGGAAGGCCATCAGCGAGCCCCACGTCATCAGAACGGCGGCGGAAAGTCCTTTGAGATCATTCATGACTGTTTCCTTCAATTCACAGTTGCTCGAATTACCCTGTTGCTGAACTGGGTGATTAGCGTTCAACGACGCAGGACCATGGTGGAGTGGCCGCGAGTGTCGGGATCAGCAGAAGCACCACACGGGCCTCCGACCTGAGTAGCATCACCTCCTTCCGATCGCGGCCGGCGCGTGGCGTAACCACGCGACCGCAACGACCTCATCACCGCGACGGTGCCCCGAAGGAGGCCGTTCTTCCCTTCAGCCGACACCGACTGTGACGGTCGGACGTGGGACAGGTTTCCGGCGGTCGCCGTACCCCTTGAAGCGAAAAGCGACCCAGCGGACCGTAATGGTGGCCGGCAGACAATTCTGATATTCTGGACCCCATGGGATGGACGGTGCGAGCGTTGTTCGATCAGGCCAGTGAGGTCTCGTCAGCCCAGCTCGAGAGTTGCTTTCTCGAAGCGAAGGCAAACGGATGTCCGGAGGAGGTGGTCGAGGAAGTCCGATCCCTGATTGCAAGCGCCGGCAGCGCCGGCGACCTGTCAGCGATCGGACTTGAGCGAGTTCGCGCCTCGGCCGAGCGCACCGTACTCTTGGGCGCCATCACCCAAATCGGTCCGTACCGGATTCGGCGCGTCCTTGCGCGGGGCGGGTTTGGCGTGGTGTACCTGGCCGAGCAGGAGCACCCGGTGCGACGCCCGGTCGCGATAAAGGTGCTCGACCCCGGGTGCGCCACGCCCGCTGCGCTCAGGCACTTTGAGATCGAGCGCGAGGTCCTCGGCCAGCTTCAGCACCCTAACGTCGCTTCCCTGCTCGATGCCGGAACGACCGAATGGGGTCAGGCGTACATCGTCATGGAGCTCGTGGCAGTGCGCCGCGATCAGGATGTTCAACCCGCCGACCCGATCACGCAGTACTGCGATCAGCGCCGCCTCCCGATTCGCGATCGCCTGGAACTCTTCCGGCAGGTCTGCCATGCGGTGCAGCACGCTCACGCCCTGGGCATTATCCACCGGGACCTCAAGCCCTCGAACATCCTGGTGGCCGAGGTCGAGGGGAAGGCTGTCCCAAAGGTCATCGACTTTGGGATCGCCAAGCTGACCCGGGCCCGCGACGGATCGCTCGCGGCGGACGTGACGCGGGAAGGGCAAGCCATCGGTAGCCTTGCGTACATGAGCCCCGAGCAGGCGTCCGGCGACAAGGCCGTGAGCGTGCAGAGCGATGTGTACAGCCTTGGGGTGGTGCTTTACGAACTTCTCGTCGGGCTACGGCCGCTGGACCTCCGTGGGCAGACCACCCAGCAGTTCCTGGCCAGCATCGCTTCAGAAGAATCGCCTGCGGCCGGACGGCGGCTGGACGAGTGCGTATCGAGCGCCGAGGGCGAGCTCGCCGCGCACAAGATCGCCGAGGTCCGCGCTCTTGATCTCCGCGAACTGCAACGCGCGCTGAAGCGGGAGCTGGAATGGATCCCAAGAAAAGCGATGCGCGTCGATGTAGCCGCACGCTACTCCACGGTCGTGGAGCTCGACGAGGACGTCCGGCGCTATCTGGCGGGGGAAGCGCTTTTGGCCGGACCCGAGAGTGTGACCTACCGCACCGGCAAGATGCTGAAGCGACATCGCGTAGCCGCGACTTCCACGGCTGTTGGGATTGCGGCCGCCGTCATCGCGCTCGGTGCCTGGCGCGCAGGTGTCGCGAGCCGCCGCCTAGAACTGGAGCACCTCCGACTGGAGACTTACTCCAAGGACATGGAGGCCGCCGAACTGCGCGGCAACATGCCATTGCTTGTGCGGGCGATCGATGAGGCGATGCCGCTCGACGGGGCGGACGCGGTTGACCTCAAGCGAAGGAGGCTCCCGGCCCTTCTTGCGCTTAATCGCCAGGACGAGGCTCGAAAAGACGTTGAGGAACTTCTCAGCCGTGCGGATCTCGGCCCCAACCGCGCCAGCGTCCTCATCTGGGCCGGTGATATGCGACTTCTGGGAGTTCATCCCGGGGACGATACCGCACAGGCCGCGGCCCTGATTCAAGAGGGCTTGGACTTGGCGGATCGCGACGCGACGCAACGTCTCTCGCCTGCGGACATTCAGTACGCCCAAGGGCTCTTGGCCACAGATCTGAGGACGGCTGAGGAAAAATACCTTGCGGCGCTCGCACTGAGCAGATTTCACCCCCAGGCTGGGCGCATGGCGCTCGTCACGAGCGTCTTGAACGCACGCTTTCAGCAGGCCCTGGACCTCGCCATTCGTCAGGAGGCGTTGTTTCCCGACGATCCGGAGGTGCTGGCCTGGAAAATGATCGCGTTGGATTCCCTGGGACGGACCGACGAGGCCGCCGAAGTGCTGAGGAGTCTCACCGCTCGTCTCGATGTGGCCACGATCAAAGCGTTGCAGAGCACTCTGGACGCCCTGCATGAGCTCCGATCATTTTCCGTGGATTTCACCAACCTCGGTGGCCCCTCCGTGGCCGACCTCATTAAGCGGGTTGCGATGGTGGCCGATGCGACCGGGACCGTCCTGCGGTTTAAGAACGGCCAGGTCAGGGCACAGCCATGCATGCCAAGCTTGCTTGCCTCCATACCCAAGCTATTGATGGACGTATCTGTCGCCGGCGGGGCCGTAAGCGAGGAAAACTGGCAGACGATTGAGCGAGTGATGGGACCCACCGGAACATCCCTTGCCTCGCTGTCTCGCGCCGTGCAGGCCATCGCAGACCGAAAGCTGCCCGAAGCCGAGGCGCTGCTTGACCGCACTTCGGAGGCGACGTCGTTTATCGATATCCGGCCGGCGGTCGCGCAGTCCCGGGTGTTTCTGGCTGGAAGCCAGTGGCTCGCCAACCCCGGAGACGCAAGCAGAAAGTACGCAACGAGGGCAATTCGTGACGCTATCCGCTACCCGGTACCCGCAAACGCGGCGTGGACCTGGAAGGCGTACGCCGACTTGGCCAGGAACGTCGGCGAACAGGACTTAGCGAGATACGTGTGGTCACTGCTTCTAAAGAAGTTCCCCAAGAACGTCGGCTTTAGCGAAGGGTTTGCGCAGCTTGAGCTCGACCTCGACAACCCCATGCGCGCGATCGCGATCTGCGATGAGGCTCTGAAGGGGCGGCCGAAGGGCGATACGCTCGCCGCCCTGCGGGCAAAGGCGGCAGAGAGACTCCGACGGCAGGCCTCGTCACTTCTGCCGGAAAGCGTTCCGGCCCCGTAGAGATTTGCCAAGCTCTCAGGAGTGGATGACGGCCAAGATTGGCTGACCTGGCGCCGCGAGCGGGCCCATGGCGCGGGACCCGGGCCTTGGGCCCGAAGGCGTCGGCCCTCCTCCCGCTCATCGCCGAAGAGCATCATGCCCGAGGATCGTCAGAAGCTTTGGCTTGATGTACTTCCAGTCTTTCTCGACGGTGCTCGGGCTCACGTTCAGCACGCGGGCGATTTCAGCGTTGGTCAGGGCGCCGAACAGCTTCATCTCGACGATGCGACCGTACCTTTCCTCTTCCCGCCCGACCGCCTCGATGCCCTCGTCCAGCGACAGAAGCAACGACGGATCCTCGTGCGTCGCGACGGCGTTGACCACCTCGTCCCATGACACTTTCCCACGACCACCGCCGCGCTTGGTGCTGTGCCGAGCGCGGGCGTGTTCAACCAGAACCCGTCGCATGGCGATCGCGGCCGCGGCCAGTAGGTGTGCGCGGTCGTTGAACCGCACCTGATCGCTCACCAGGAGCCGCTCGACGGCCGCGCCGACCAGGGCGGTGGGAGAGAGCGAGTGATCCGATCTTTCCTTCCGCATCAGGCCGCCTCCGACCGCGCGCATGTGGTCGTACATCGTCTGGCTGAGCTGCCGAAGATCCACAGGCGGACGAACTGCCGGCGGATCGTTGCGTTCGGCGTGGTTGTGGGATGGCATGAGGTTTCCTGAAAGGGGGCATGCGGCGTCGCCCGACCGCGAAAGACCACTCAGAATATGGCTGACCGCGTCAACCTCGACGGCTCTCGCCCAAACCAAGAGCGACACTCCGGCGCTGGTGCCGTAAGGATCCCTCGCCAAATCGTTGATGGAAATTCGATACGGTTCGACCCTGCCATCGTCGCTCTTGCAGGAATGGCGTCTGCACGCACCGCCCCGTGCCGTGCGGTCCGGTGCTCGAGTGAACGCTGGTATGCTCTCATTCAGTTCCACAACTCGGCCCGCGACAACACGGGCGAGCATTCATGATCCCTTGAAAAGGAAATGATTCGATGGCCACTTCGCTTCGGGCTGGGCGATTGATCGCGGCGGTGGCGTGCGGCGCGGCTCTGCTGACGCCGCCCGCGGCACGCGGGGATGTCACCGCTCTTGCCGTCCGGGTAAACAACATTGACGCCACGTGGTCATGGAGTTCTATCACGAACGGCGATGGCAACGATTTTTATGTGCACTGGGTGGTGGATACCAGCGGAGTCACCGAGAAGACGGCCCAGGTCAGCATGGGATCGCCCGCCGGCACCGACTACGCTCAGGCGAAGCTCCACGCGGTGTTCACACTCAACTCCATTTCCAACACGCCGTTGCGAATCGATGCCCAAGGCTCCTCCGAGGGCTTCGTGCAGCAGTCGTCAAGCCACGTCTGGGACTGGGTCGAAATCAAGTTCAGCCAGTCGAATAGCGCTGATTTCCTGGTGACCGACAAGTACTATTTGTACAACGGTCCGGTCGCGATGTACGGCATCGGCGGGACGATTCAGCCCGGCGACGTGGTTAAGCCAGGGCCGTACTACACGCAAAACTTTGCGATCCCCGGGGTTGACCAGAGTTTGAAGGTTTTCCGCGGCGCGAGTCTGCAGAATGGTCCTCTGAACACCACAATCGAGTTCACGTTCACGCCGCTGTGTCCGTCTGACATCAACCACGACAGCTGGGTGAACGGCGTAGATTTCGATTCGTTTGTCGAGTGGTTTGTGGCAGGCGACAGCCGTGCCGATTACGACGCCAACGGGTTCGTCAACGGAGTGGATTTCGATCAGTTCGTTTCGGACTTTGAGGCAGGGTGCTGAGCTTGAGGCGATTTAGAAGGCACGTCATTCGACCGGATGGCCGTCCGCTTGGTGATCGATGCCCGACGATTGCGGTGCCGGCGGTCGGTTCTCGCTCCCGATTTACCCCCGAGGTAAGACCGTGCGAAAGTGCTCCTATTCTGGAGGAGCCGGGCCATTCACGGGCCTAGAGGCGTTCAACATCCTGCGACGAAATACCGGGGAAGTTGGGCGCGATGTCGGCGATCGTCTGGGTTGGCCCACCCTCGCGAGCGCGGTCATGGCGACCGTGATGCCGACCGCCCGCGCCCGTGCGACCAAGGTGGTTGGTACCGAGCAGTGGGGGCCTTCCGGTTCACGCCGACGCTTGATACTGCGCTCTCTCGCATGGCCGCAGCCTAACAAAGCCCGGGGCCGGCACATTCGCCACTGATGCATGACGGCACCCAGAGGGGCCAAACCGGAAAACAAGCGGGACCATCGAGATCGGCGTGTTCGAATCTGACAATGCGAGTCCGCACGTCACAGTCCAGGGCGCGGGGATTCTCATTGAAGTCGGGTATGCCCGGATCTCGCGCCGCTCGCTCGGTTGTCAGTCGGCGGTTCGAGGCCCCCGCAAGTGCTGCAAATCCAATCGGTTGCGAACGCCGCCGCCAACGCGGGCCACAATCGCGCCGGTAATTACCGGATTCACCGCGTCAAACACGTGCGCCGTTGATTCGCGGCGGCGGTGGGGGAGGGGGCCGGACCTCGAGCATCCTCGAGCGCCGGCGCTTCCTCCGCCGCGTGATCTTCGGCGTCGCGCCGCTGCAGCATGTCGCTGACCAACTTCATGCCGCGGCGGGTCTCGTCCATTCGCGCCAGGGTCTGGGCCCGGGCAAAGGTGACCCAGTCGCCGGCCAGCGCCCGCGCCGACGTCTGGACCTTCGCGTCGTCCCCCGGCATAGGACCGGAAGGGGATTGCTTTGAACGCTTCCGCCGTCGCGGGCCGCGTTCCGTCGCGTCGGTTTCTCGCAAGAATCCCTCACCCAGGGAGAGCAGCCGATCGGTATCGAGGATGTCGCGTTCGAGCTGGTCACGGATGCCGGCGTAGGTAAGCGTCGCGCCGTCGAAGTACTCCTGCTGGATGAGCCGGATAGCGTCGCGGGTGACGATCAGCCGGTGCCGTAGGCACTTCACGATCTCAAGCCACGCGGTGGCGTCCATGCCGACGGGCTGCTGCCCGAGTTCGGACCAGGCGACCAGCAGGTTCAGGTGCGCCAGCAGGAACGCGATCGAGAGTCTCCGCTCATCCTCGGACCGAGCCAGGTGCTCGTTGCAACCCAGCGCCAGGCAGGCCAGAAGCAGTCGCTCGCGTTGGACGGCCCGGGTCCGCCGGACCAGTTCGTCCTGGTCCCACCCGCGGCGGGAGCGTCCCACCGACTCGGCAATCTGGTCGCACAGCGTGACCGCCGGGTGCTTGGACATGGCCAGGACGTGGTCCTCAAAGCCGCGGTGACGTCGGACCTCGTGAAGGTCTAGGAGCACGAGCTGCCGCGGCGTCATGATCGACTCGACCCGGTGCAGTCGGTTGTCCGTAAAGCAGCCGGAGGCGCCGAAGGGCCGGCTTGATCATCCCGTCGCGGCTCTGGGGCTTGTACGCCCCGCAGATGTACTGCCAGTAGGCCGCGATGATCTCGATGATGGTCAGCTCTGACTGCCCCCCTGAGGCGTGAGCGAGGCCGCCACTGGCGAGGTACTCGCCGAGCCGGCGCCGGTACTCCGCCTTGCTGGCGGCCGAGCCGCGGGCACCCAGGTAGACGTCGCGGCCTGCAATCGTCATGACCGCCCGGCCCGAGGGGCGGTGCAGCCGGTACTTCGGAATCTTGGGCTCGACGGATCGGGGAGTGGGGGCCTTAAGGGCGTCGAACAGCATGCGAAACTCCTGCCGGTAATTACCGGTTTCCAGGGTTTTCCGCTGGTCTGCCCGACGCCGGGCAAGGTACGCCTAAGTCTGGCGTTCAGCACGACTTCCGTCAAAGCGGGCGAAGGGATTCGAACCCTCGACGTACAGCTTGGAAGGCTGTCACTCTACCACTGAGTTACGCCCGCAGTCTTGCAAGTTTAGCACGCCGTTTTCGTTGCCGCGCGAGACTCTGGGCCGGGTGTCAGGTAACCGGCGTGTTGCGGCGGACGAGTGATCGCAATTCGGTGCGCCGGATCATCAACATGCTCGAGCAACGCCAAGGCATGCTGCGCCAAGGAAGCACGCCGCGCGGCGAATCTTAAGGACTATCAGAGAGAACCGAGAGATGCGAAGCCATTGGCCCAAGGGCTGAGGGAGAGTGACGCGGCTTTCTCTGACGAGATTGGCGTCTGAACATCTGGCGATCGAGCGGTCCGGCTGGGGTTGGCGGGGGGCTCCCGATTTGCATTCGACTCGGAATCGGCCGCCGCGTCACCCCCCTACCCGACCGGGGTAACGTCCTATAATGGAGGTTATGTAAAACCTTGTCAGAAAAGAGCTTAGAGCGGACTCTCGGAGCGGTTCGCCAGTTCCCGCAGGCCACTCATTCGGCACGGCGCACGTCCCGTCACCAGAATTTGGAGTGCCCCGCTGGCGAGGGCACGCCCGGCGCGGCACCTTTTCCAGGAAGGGACAGGTCTCCCATGGTGTGGATTCTTCCATGACCTTCAGCCATTCACGCAGTTCGCGGCCGGCGCGGTGATTGTGGTCGGCGCTGCCAGCGCGTTCGCCGTCGGACGCTCCGCCGTCCGCTTTATCCGATCGACCGGTCTCCCCGGGCTCGCCCGTTCCATGCTGGTCAACGCGTGGACGCGCCTGGCCTACGAGGTCGTGACGTTCAGCCCGATCCAGCAGCTCCGCGCCTGGACCGAAGCTCAGCGGGCACGCTTGGAGAAGGACTCGCGCCGCTGGCGACGCCGCCGAGACCGTCACCGTCGCGGGTCGGTTGCTCCGCGCCCGGTGCCGCCACCCCGGGCCACGCACGAGCGCCCCGGCCCCCGCGCCGGCGTGCATCATCACCCCGGCGAGAGGCAGCATGGCCATGGGTCGACGACTCGCCCCGCAGGCCCCCCACGCTGAGCGGGCGTCGGGCTTGGCCCCTCCGCCGCCCTTGTTTCCGCGCCTGCCGCGCGGCACAATTCCAGCATGGGCGGCAGCTGGTGGCTGACAAGTCGGCGGACCCTCGACCTGGTCACGTGGCTGGCGTGGTGGATCGTCGGGCTCTCGGTCGCGGCCTTCGGCCTCATCCGCCTGGGCGTGCTTCCGTCCGATCTGCTGGTGTTCGTCTACGGCGCGGGGCTGTTCGCGCTCTGCGTCGGCATGGTGCGGCGATCGCGCGTCGAGCGCGGCATGTGGATGCTGGCGATCCTGCTGATCGCCTTCACCGTCTTTGCCGCGGGCACCCTCAGTTTCGAAGTCTTCGATGCGCTCCGCGACATCCCGCACCGCTTGCGCCGCACGCCCACGCCCGCGGGCGAGATCGTCGGCATGGCGTGCCTGGCCGCGATGGGATGGATGGCGACGTACCTGCTCGTGTGCGCGGCCGCGTGGAACCGGCGGCTCTCGCGCCCCGGCCCGCGATCGCGTCCGCGGCCCCCGTCCCCACCGTGGAACGGCTCGCCCGTCCCCGCGCGCCTCGGCCCCGGGCCCCGCGGCCCCCAGACCCCCCACACTCTGGCTGCCGCGGCAAAGCGCGGCGTCCCCGGCGAAGACCCCCGCTCAACCGTTCAGCACCGCTAGGCACCTGGCGACGATTTCGCCCATGGGCACCACCTCGCCCTTGCCGGTGTCCTTGCGCGCCTTGAACTCAACGCCCCCCTGCTCGAGGGCCTTGTCGCCGATGGTCACGCGGATCGGGATGCCGACCAGGTCCGCGTCCTTGAACTTCACGCCCGGCCGCTCGTCGCGATCGTCGGTGAGCACGTCGACGCCCGCTCCGACCAGTTCGCATGCGAGCTTCCCAGCCGCGGCACGCTGCTTCTCGTCGTCGGGCTTCATCAGCGTGATGAGCACGTGGTAGGGCGCGATGGCCGCGGGCCACACGATTCCGTTCTCGTCGTGGCTCATCTCGACGCACGCGGCCATGGTGCGGCTGACGCCGATGCCGTAGCAGCCCATGATCACGCTGACCCGCTGCTGCGTGTCGTCGAGCACCGAAAGGCCCATCGCGTCGGAGTACTTGGTGCCGAGCTTGAAGATGTGCCCGACCTCGATGCCCCGCGCGGTCTCGAGCTTTGCCCCCGGCGCCCGCGGCGAGGGATCGCCGGCGACGGCGTTGCGCACGTCTCCAACCTTTACATAACGCGGGTCGACCAGTTTCTGCACAACGTCGCGGCCCCAGTTGAAATGCTTGACGTGATAGTCCTGCTTGTCGGCACCAGTAGCCCAGAAACCACCCAAACTTGCGTCTGCGTCGACGATCAGCAGCCTGCTATGCGAATCCCCCGGAGTCTGGCCTCGATCTTGAAGAATCGTGCGTGGGCTGACGTATCCGATTGCGAATCCGGCTTGTCTAGCTTGTGCTTCGTTCGCGAGTTCGACGTCGAAGCCACAGAGTTTCTTCACCTTTCCGATATTCACATCATGATCGCCGCGGACTACGACAAGGACCCATTCGATGTCGGGCAAGGGCCCCCACTGCGACTTGAGCGCCTTCACGGCCGCTTCACCAGACTCTCGACGCAACCGCTCAAGTTCACTGAAGTGCTTTGAATCAAGAGCGGCGTACGCAGTCGGGCGAAATACCAAAGTCTTGAGCATGCGCGGCGGCTTCACGCCCATGAACTTGCCGACCTCTTCGATCCCCGGCAGGTTGGGCGTGTGCACCTCGACCATCTCGCCTGTCGCGGGCTCGGTGAACGTGCCGCGGGGCCGCTCGCCGATCTCGCACTTCTCGACGTTGGCCGCGTAGCCGCTGACGGGGCACTTGAGGATCGTGTCCTCGCCGCTGGCGCAGTTGACCATGAACTCGTGCGAGGCCGAGCCGCCGATGGGCCCGCTCTCGGCCTCGACGACCGTGAAATCCAGCCCGCAGCGCGTGAATATGTTGACGTACGCGCGGTACATCGCGTCGTACCCCTCGTTCAGCCCCCCCGCTCCTTCCAGCCTGGTGTGGAACGAATACGCGTCCTTCATGATGAACTCGCGGCAGCGGAGCAGCCCCGCCCGCGGCCGCGCCTCGTCGCGGAATTTCGTCTGCACCTGGTACAGGTTCAGCGGCAGCTGCTTGTACGAGGTGATCGAGCCCTTGACCATCTCGGTGATGGTCTCCTCGTGCGTGGGTCCGAGCGCCGCGATGTTCCCCTTGCGGTCCTTGAGCTTGAAGAGCAGGTCGCCGTACGCCTCGTGGCGCTTGGTCTCGTTGTAGAACTCCATGGGCACGAGGACGGGCATGAACAGCTCGCGCGCCCCCGCCGCGTCCATCTCCTCGCGGACGATGGAACCAATCTTGGTCAAGGATCGCCACGCCAGCGGCAGGTAGTCGTACACCCCTGCCGCGACCTTGCGGATGAACCCCGCGCGAGCCAGCAGCACGTGCGAGGGAGTTTCCGCGTCCGACGGCGCCTCGCGGGCCGTGGGGATCAGGGTCTGCGACCAGCGGTGCGCGACGCCGCAGCGGACGGTGGAGATGACGGGCTTCTTGGTGTTTTCGGCCATAGGGGAGGAGTCTAGGGCGGCGCTCCATGGGCGGTGGCACGCCCGGCAAGTTCGCCGCACGGGCGAACGGGTCGGGCGTGCCTTCTTTGCTCCGGCGTCTCTTACTTCTTTCCCTCTTCCGGCCTGCCGCCTTCGCGCCCCGGCCCGCGCCCGCCCGCCCAGCCCTTCCCGTCGCCGTCTTCCTCGACGTCGAACGACTTGTGCGTGGAATCGCGGAACGTCGCGAGCTTGGCCAACATGGCCTTGGCCTCGGTGGTCTTGTCGTTGACGAGGTCGGTCTCCAGCTCCAGCAGCATGCCGATCAGCTCGATCTGCTTGAGGCGGAACTTCTTGAGGAATTCGTCGCGTCCATCCTTGGGGGCCTTCTCCGGCTCCATTCCCTTGGCCAGCACCGCCCCGCGTTCCGCGTCGCCCACAAGCTTGAGGTTCTCCGCCTTCTTCGCCGTGTCGTCGATCTGACGGTTGAGCGTGCGGAGGCTGCGGTTGATGAGCTTCATCGCCCCCTCGACGTTGCGCGGATCGCCCTGCTGGGGGCGCGGGCCGCCGGGCTGGCCGGGATGCCCTGGCTCGGGCTGCACGCGCCCGGGCTCGGGCGAGGTCTGCGGAGGCTGCGCTCCTCCCACCGCCCCCGCCACCGCGAGCGCCGTGCCCGCGACCACCACCAACGCCAGAGAGGACCGACACCGGGAGAAAACGCAGTGCATGAATCTTCCTTTGGTGAGAGACAAGCGGCGGGCCCGAGCCGCAAGGATACTCGCCCCCGCGGGCATGTTCGACACCTTCCTCGCTCGCCGGTTCGCGCCCTTCGCTCCGGATTCCTGCACCCTGCGGGTACCATTCACCATGCCCCACACGCTCTCCGAAGACCAGGTCTCCCTGCTGGGGGCGCTGGCCCAGCGCTACCCCACGGCCGAGTCTGCGATTACCGAGATCGCCGCCCTCGAGGCCTCCCGCTCGCTTCCGGCCGGCATCGTCCACGTCATCTCCGACATCCACGGCGAGGACGCCAAGCTCCGCCACATCATCAACAACGCCTCGGGCGCGCTCCGTCAGCTCGTCGAAGAGACCCTCCGCGACCGCCTGAGCCCCCCGGAGAAGTCCCGGTTCCTCGCCGTCCTTTACTACCCGCGCGAGGCCATCGCCGCCTTCGCCGCCGAGCTCATCTCCACCGGCACGCGCGAGGAGTGGGTCTTCCAGACGCTCTGCCTGCAGTTTGAGATCGTCCGCGCCCTCCGCCGCACGTTCCGGCGCGACCAGTTCGAGCGGCTGCTGCACCCCCACTTCCGCGAGCTGTTCGTCGAGCTGGGCAGCAACAGCCGCCCCGAGTACATCCGCCGCATGCTGGCCGCGCTCAGCAGTCACGACCGCGACTGGGCCGCCGTCCGCGCCGGTGCCCGCCTCATCCGCAACCTCTCGTGCGCCGAGCTGCTGGTCGCCGGCGACCTTGGCGACCGCGGCGAGCGTGTCGACCGCGTGATCGAGACGCTGATGCGCCAGCCGCGCGTCAACGTGCTCTGGGGCAACCACGACATGATCTGGCTGGGCGCGCACCTCGGGCATGAGGCCTGCCTGCTCACCGTGATGCGCTTCAGCGCCCGCTACCGCAAGGCCGCCCAGCTCGAGGAGGGCTACGGAATCCTCGTCACGCCCCTGGAGAAGCTGGTCCGCGACGTCTACGGCGACGACCCGGCCGAGCGCTTCACCCCCAAGGGGAGCGGCATCCGCGAGGAGATCGTGGTCGCGCGCATGCAGAAGGCCCTGGCGATCATGCAGTTCAAGGCCGAGGGCCGCATGATCGAGCGCCACCCCGAGTGGAAGCTCGAGCACCGCCGCCTCCTGCACCGCATCCGCTTCGACAAAGGCAGGGCCGTCTCGGTCGAGATCCACGGCAGGTCCTACGACATGCTCGACGGCCGCCTCCCCACCGTCGACCCCAAGGACCCCTACCGCTACTCCCCCGAGGAGGAGGCGTGCCTGGCCCGCATCAAGGAATCCTTTGTGCGCTCGCAGCACCTGCGCTCGCACATGGAGTGGGTCGTCCGCCGCGGCAACATGTGGACGCGGCGCGACGAGGTCCTCATCTTCCACGGCTGCGTCCCCGTCGACGAGAACGGCGACCCCCAGTCCCTGGCCGTGGACGGGCGCGAGGTCGCGGGGCGCGAGCTGATGGACGCGCTGGGCAGCGTCGTCCGGCGCGCCATGCGCAAGCGCTGGTTCGGCCTCGACCACGACACCGACTGGCTCTGGTACATGTGGGGCGGCCCGCGCTCGCCTTTGTTCGGCAAGGACAAGCTCGCGACGTTTGAGACCTATTTCATCGCCGACAAGGAGGCGCACAAGGAGGTCAAGAACCACTACTTCGACCTGATCCACGATGCTGAGTTCGTGAAGAAGATCGGCCGCCTCTTCGGCTGCGGCGACGACGTGCTCATCGTCAACGGCCACGTCCCCGTGAAGATCGAGAAGGGCGAGCAGCCCGTGAAGCGCGGCGGCAACGCCGTCACCATCGACGGCGCTTTCTCTCAGGCGTACGGCGACCGCGGCTACACCCTCGTGCTCCGCCCCGAGGGCATCGAGCTCGCCGAGCACTCGCCGTTCAAGGGTGTCGAAGCGACCATCCGCGCCGACGCCGACATCGTCCCCAAGGTGACGCCGATCCGACGCCACCCGCGTCCTCGCACCGTCGGCGACACCGACGAGGGGCGGCGCCTGGCGCGCGAGATCAGCGACCTGGAGTCGCTGATCCGCGCGTACAAGGAAGGCGTGGTGGTGGAGAGGCGGTGAGCGCTAATGGGCACGGTCAACGACCTGGCAATGGTTGGGGCTGCTCGGTAGGAAGGGGCACGCCCTTGTTGGGAGCGCGTGCCTTGATATTGGCAACAATCGCCTGCGCCGCCGGGTCATCGGCCAGCGCCACAGGCTGGGTGGTGGACCCGTTCCAGACCGCGCTGACAGAGTTGTCCGGATTGACCGTGACGGTTACTCGGTAGAAGAGGTCCTCGCCCTGGTTGTTGGGAATCGTGCGCGTCTTATTTGGGTCGGTTGCTCCGAAGACATCGAACTTGACGGGACCACCGCCCCAACCCCCGGCGCCGCCGTTCATCGTTGGCTCCCATTGCCTCAATCGGACCAGCGTGTAAGTGTTCGACGCAGCGTCGAAGTGGATCAGAAAGAACGTGCCCTCTGCACCGGTCTTGACGCGGCCCGTCGTCACGATGGGCCAGATCGGGAACATGTTGTGGTTGGCTTCTCGCTCCGGTGCGAAGCGGCTGAACTTCCCCGCGAAATAGGCGAAGTAGCTGCCGGGGCCTGACTCGACCGTGACTCGGGTTTGTGGGAACTGCGGATTCAGCGTTACCACCATGTTCACCTGCAGTGACGGATCGTCGTACGGACCGCACATCGCCTGAAAATCGGCCAGGGGCAGGTCCTTGATACTTACCGCATTGTCTCTCTCTGCGGTCGTCGCCGCGCGATCGGTAGGCTTCTCAGTTCCCACGTCTCGAGGCGCACGCGCCGCCACCCCGGCGAACGCCACCGCCGCACCCACCACCGTGATAAACGCCTTCACGCTCATGTTGAAGCCCCTTGGTGCTGGCGGCCTCGAACGGGCCGCCTCTACACAATTACGCGGCGCCCGCGCCGCGGGTCCACATCATCACATCGCGACATCCAAAACTCCCCGTGGGGATAGCACGCGCGCAGAAACCGGGCGGCGACCGCCCCTCACGGATTGTCAGGCCGCGGCGGAACCGGCGCGCCCTTGAGCCGGGCACGGCGGATCACCTCTTTAATGACCGCCTGCTCCGGCACCGTCGGCGGCGCGGCCGCGCCCATTGTTTCTCCCCCGGTCGCATTGTCGAACACATAGCGGATCGCCTTGTCGGCCAGTTCCGCGTTCGGGACGCTGGCGTTGAGCGACAACGTTCTCGACCACACCTCGACCTTCCCGCCCGTGCTCTCTCCAAGACGCACGACCGTCTGCTTCCCCGTCGACGGGCTGGTGTACACCAGGAACGAGGTCCCCTCGGCCCCCGTCATAATGTGACCGGCGTACACGATCGGCCAGATCAGCCGCACGCCGCTGGCGGGTGCAAAGTCGCTGGCCACCCCCGGCGCAGTCCCGCTGAAGTGCCCGCTGACGTACACGTAGTAGTCACCGCCGTTCGAAGAGACCGTCACCTGGGTCTGCGGCAGGGCGAGCGTGGCGCTCACGGTGCACGTTGGGTCCGAGTACGGACCGTACACCGCCTTGAAGTCGGTGCCCGTGCTGTCGGAAACGTGCAGCACGCTGTCGTAGGACTCGATCGCCGCGGCTTCCTCCGCCGCAAGCGGCACGACCGCAGAGCCCACCACCTCCACGTCCGACGTTACGGGCGTCGGCTTGTCCTCGTTGAAGCACCCTGCGCACACAGCGACCGCCGCGCCCAGCACCCCTGTCGTCCACCCTCGCGTCATCATGTGTGAACCCCCTGTCCGGCCGCATTTGGCCGGCCTCCTCGAAGTATAAACCACCCCAGCACCGCCGCGCCGATCATCGCCAGCACCGGCACCGCCGGGTTGCACATCACAAGAAAATGGCGGTAGCACAGCAGGCTCGCCGCCACCGCAGCGGCGCCGAGCAGAACGAGCAGCAACGCTAGTCGCCATCCTCTCTTTCCCGCGATCCGGGCGGCCAACACCCCGACGATCGCCGCCGCCGCGGTGATCGCGTACGACGTGGAGGCGTTGGGCACCGTCGCGTAGCGTCCGTCGAGCAGCGCGGCGAACCCCGCGGCCTGAAGGCTGCACCCCCACGCACGCCGCCCGTCGGGGAGTACTGAGAAGTCGTCCTTCTTGTCCGGCGGGTCCCACGCCTTCCTTGGCCGCTTGTCACCGAAGAGCACGATCCTCCCCGCGAACCACGTGCGCAGCTGCTGTGGAGAGGCACGCACCACCTCTGCGTAGTCGAGCGTCACCGCATCGAATACCGCGTCATCGGGGATGGGGATGGTGCAGAGGCCCGATAGATCGCCCTTGTGAATCCCGACCTTCGCATCGTCCTCCCTCGCAGGCTGAACGCCCGTTACCCTCCACACTTCTGGAGCACCGAGCGGCAGCCGCGCGTGCTCGATCGAAGGGTGGCGTTTCCACCGTGTGACGCGCACTTCGTCCGACGGCTCGTCCAAGTCCACCGAAAGTTCCAGGCCCGGCGCTCGCGCCGCGCACGCGGCCAGGAGCGCCAGTGAGGGAACGGCATCGCCGCCCGGGCGGCGGAACGCCGCGTCAAGGGATCTCTGCGGGCCGTTTGTGAACGTGCACCCACCCCAGCGCACGCCCGGTGTGGACACGATGGTTTCGCTGAGCGGCGGCGCACCAAGTTCATCGGTGGCCCACGTGGTGACTCCCACGATCGGGTCGATCCCCGCCTTCACGAGCGACTCCAGACCGGCACGAAAAGCCCCGTCGAAGCGGTCTTCCCTGGTGGTGAAGGAAATATCCCACGCAACTCCTCGAGCACCCGAACCGGCCAGTCGCTCCATCAGGCGCCCGTGCAGGAGGCGCAGACTCCTGAAATCCTCCGCCGTCACCCCCTCGACCCCGACCTCCGCCGCCAGCGCCTCAAAGTCCGTCCCGTCGTTGATCGCCACGATCCGCAGACGATCGAGCGCCGGCACCGCCGTCGGGATCGGCACCACCGCCGCGCCCCACTTCTCGAACGTCGCCGCCGGCGCAGGAGACAACCCGAAGATCAGCGGCTGGAACACCCCGTGCGCCACCGCCATCGCCATCGCCGCGCCCAGGAGCATCGACAGCCACGGGTGCCGCGCGATCTGCGCCCGCGCCATCGTCCGCGCCAGGTACGTCAGCGTCGGCGGCCGCGCCTCCACCGGCTCCCCGGCCACCACGTGCCGCAGGTCGCGCGCCAGCGCATCCGCCGACGCGTAGCGCCGGTCCCGGTCTTTCTCCAGCGCCTTGGCCACCACCGTCCGCAGGTCCCCGCGGAGCTTCCGCCGTCCCTCGGCGGGCAGCACGCCCGAGCGGTCGCGGATGATCCGCGCCGCCGCCGCGATGCTCAGCGTCGAGACGTCGTACGGCAGCTTCCCCGTCAGCAGCTCGTAGAGGATCACGCCCAGCGCGTACACGTCCGAGCGCGCGTCGATGTCGTGTGGGTCGCCCTCCACCTGCTCGGGCGACATGTACTGCAGCGTGCCCACCAGCTGCCCGATGTTCGTCTGCTGCGTCGCAGGCGCCTGGTCCGAGTCCGAGGCCCGGGCCACGCCGAAGTCGATCACCTTCGCCACACCCGCCGAACTCACCACGATGTTCGCAGGCTTGAGGTCGCGGTGGATGATCCCGCGCAGGTGCGCGTGGTGCACCGCCTCGCACACCTCGGCCATCAGCCGCTGGCGGTCCTCGATCGACAGCTCCATCGCCGCCGCGTGGTCCGTCAGGTGCTTGGCCCCCGCGATGTACTCCATCGCGAAGAACGGGAAGTCCTCCCCGTGCTCGCGGTGCGTCCCCGCCTCGTACACCACCGCGATCCCCGGGTGGCTCAGGCGCGCCAGGAGCTGCGACTCGTACTCGAAGCGCCGGCGCGCCGACTTGGACGCCAGGCCGCGGCGCATGATCTTCAGCGCCACCGACCGCCGCGGCTGCTCCTGCACCGCCTCGTACACGATCCCCATCCCGCCCGAATCGATCCGCTGGCGGATGTGGTACGGCCCGATCATCCGCGGCGTCGCGCCGTCGGCCGCGAACTCCGGGCGGGGCAGCTCCGAGGCGGTCGCGTCCTGAGACCCCCCTCCGGAAGTGTCGGGCTCGTCGTCGGCCGGCGTCTCTGCCATCGCACATCCCCCCACCCGAGCCGGGGATTGTACCGGAACACCGGCGCCCACGCCGCGCCCCGGCGGGCCCGGCTCCGTTCACCCGGGGATTTGGCCGAAATAACAGTGGCCCAGACCCGTCAGGAGCACGCCATGCCCACCCCCGCTCCCTCCGCCACGGCCCCGCCCACGATCGCCGAGATCATGACCCGACGCGTTGTCACCGTCTCGATGGACGACGACATGCGCCGCATCCGCCAGATCTTCAACCGCGAGAGCTTTCACCACGTGATCGTGGTGGAGTCCGGGCGCGCCGTCGGCGTGATCTCCGACCGCGACCTGCTCAAGCACGTCAGCCCTTTCCTCGGAAAGGTCACCGAGCGGGCCCAGGACGCCGACACGCTCCACCGCCGCGCCCACCAGGTGATGTCGCGCCCGCTCATCTCGTGCCCGCCGCAGATGTCGATCTCTCAGGTCGCGCGCCTGATGCTGGAGCGCCGCGTGTCGTGCGTGCCCGTGCTCAACGCCGACCAGCACTGCGTCGGCATCGTCACCCTCCGAGACGTGCTCGCGTGGGCGCTGGTGCGCAGCGATCCGGCCGCGGGCCGGTGCGAGCTCCCCGCGGCCGCGTGAACCGGTCGCCCGCCGCCCAACCGCGTGAGCCTCAGTCCGGCGCGGCGATGGTGCTCACCTCCTGCCACTGCCACGCGCCCCCGAACGAGGGGTACCAGTAGTAGCGCAGGAAGGCGCCGGAGTCGGAAGCGCCGAACACGTTCAGGCTGCTGTCGGGCCCCGCGAGGCCGCGCAGGTCGTGCGAGGGCAGCCCCGCGCCCGGCGGCAGGGCCGACGCGAACGCCGTGACCGCCCACCCCTCCGCCACCCGCGCCGGCGCCCACCAGTACACCATGATCTCGCCGGTCGTGCGGTCGGCCCCCGCGATGTTCAGCCCGCCCCACGAGCTGACGTAACTCGACACCGAGTCCACCGTGAAGCGTGGGCCGTTGAGCGACGAGGTGAGGTTCGAGTGCTCCCACTTTCCCGCGAACTCGGGGACCCACCACGTCACCTGGATCTGACCCGTCGAGTCGAGGGCCGCGATGTTGATGCCGCCCCAACTCGTGAGGTACACCGTCAGACCGCCCGCCACCGGGTCGGCCCCGTACGCCGACGTCAGGTTGGCCGTGGACCAGCGAGTCACCCCCGGCGCCCACCACACCGACCAGATGTTCCCCGCGTGGTCCAGGCCCGCGACGTTCAGCCCGCCCCACGACGTGGCGTAGCTCACCGTGGGACCGACGAACGCCGGCATCGCGTCGCCGTGGGCCCGCAGGTCCGCCGCGGCGATGTTCACGAAGCCCCAGTCGAACTCGCCCCACGCCGTCGCGGCGCCCGTCTGGAAGTAGTGCACCAGATCGCCCGCGCTGTCGAGTCCGACCAGGTGCACGGTCCCCGTCGGATCGACCATCACGTCGAGGTTGCCCGCGATCGGCGCGGCTCCCGGAATCAGCACTGCAAGGTTGCGGCACGACCACGACCCGTTGGAGTCGCGCCGGTAGAGAACCAGCGACGACCCGGCCTCCGCCGCCGCATAGACGAGCGCGTCCTTGGGGTCGGTCCACGTGACGACCTTCCCCGTGATCGCCGGGCTCCCCGGCTTGGATTCGAGATCGACCGCGCGCCACGAACCGTCGTTCTGCAGCGTGTACAGCGGCGTCGGTGCGCCCGCGTCGTTCCGCGCCACGGAGAAGACCGGCGCGGTCGCGGACACGACGCGCACGGCGGCGCCGAAGAGCAGGTCCGCGTTGCCGCCGGCGATGGGCGCCGTGCTGTAGGGCACGAGCGTGACACCGTCGGAAGCGATGTCGTAGCTCCAGAATCGCCCCGTCCCGTTCTCGATGAGCGTCAGCGAGCCGTTGGTGTCGTCCCAGCTCCCGGTCGCGCCGGGAGTGCGCGAACCGGCGTCGTACTCCGCAAGATCGTACTGCGAGTACGTGCCGTCGGTCCGGAGGTCCAGGGCCACGTCGAACACCACCGCGTCACGCCCGCTCCGGAGCTGGGCGAACGCGCCGGTGGCGATGCTGCCGACGCGGTAGAGGCCGGCGACCTGCGCCCGGGAACGATTCGCACGCTGGAACACCAGGGTGATCGACGCCTGGCCATCCGAGAAATCCAGGTCGGCGACCAGCCCGGTTCGCTTGGTGCTCGACGCCCACCCGTACTCTCCATCGGAGAGCCGGAACGCCCCGCCCGGCTGCGTGGACGTGACGGTAACGGTGTCGTTGCTTGTGTGGCCCGCGAGGTACTGGTACCGCGCGATGCTGGTGCCCGTGATGTCCAGCGTGCCCCAACCGGCCGCGACCAGGTCCATGTCGGGGATCACCACCAGGGATCGGGAATCCCAGTGCCCGGCCATGTCGGCGAGCGCGAAGTTGACGGGGCCTTGGGTGGCGAGCCAGAAGTTGCCCCGCGTGTAGCCCGCGTCCACGCCGGAGAACCAGCCCACCGGGTACGACGATCCGTTCACGAAACGCGTTCCGCTCATCGTCTGGTACGGCGAAGCCGACGGCACAAAGCCGGGAACCATCCGCCCGTCGGCCATGAAGCCCAGGGACTGAATGTCACCGGCCCCCGCGGGGCCCGCGCCGGTGTCGGTGGCGTTGCGGACGCTCGCGGCAAACGCGCCGTTGTCCGCGAGCGTGGCCTCCACGGAGTACGGGGTCAGCGTCGTGCCGTCGAAGCTGACCCCCACCCCTGCACTTATCACCGACAGCACGACCCGCGGCTCGAGAGCCTCGAAGTGCTGGGCGGGCGCGGACATTCCGCGGGACCGGCGCAGGCGTGCGGCGGCCGTGGTCTGTGCGAGTTTCATGGTGGACTCCCTTCTCCAAGGTCCGGGCTTGTCCCCAAAGCCGACTCTAATCGCGGGGGCGTGCCGCGGCGACGCCCACCGGCCCTGAGGCGCCGCCATACCCCCCAAATGCAGCAGCTTTCCCCGAGGTCTTCCCACGGGCCACGCCCCTCGCGCGCGGGTGGTAGGCTGCGCCGCATGCCCGCTCGCTCGATCCTTCTCGCGTTGATCCTCGGGGCGGTACAGCCGCCGGCGCCGACGATCCCCGCCCAGCCAGTGACCGGCGACGCGACGATTCGCGCCAAGGCCCTGGGCTCGGAGATCGTCATCACCACCACGGCCCGCGTCGCCGGCGCGATCCACTCGCTCACGTGGAACGGCAAGGAGTTCATCGACAGCGCCGACCACGGCAGACAACTCCAGTCGGCGAGCAACTTCGACTGCGCGACGCCGATCACGGGAGAGACGTACAACCCCACCGAGGCGGGTTCAAGGCGCGACGGCGCGGGGCCGACCTCGTCGAGCGCGCTGCTGAGCCTCAAGGCCTCGGGCAACGTGCTGGAGACCTCCACGCGCATGGCCTTCTGGCTTGCGCCCGGCGAAGAGTCCGAGGGCCACGACGCCAAGAACACAACGGTGCTCTCGAACCACACGCTCCGCAAGCGCGTGCAGATCGGAGCGGGCGGTGTCGAGAATCTCATCCGCTACGACGTCACGTTCACCATCCCCGCGGGCGAGCGCCACACGCAGGCCGTGTTCGAGGCACTCACCGGGTACATGCCGTGGGAGTTCCGGAAGTTCCGGACGCTCAGGCCCGACGGCACGCTCGAGCCGATCGACGCCGGGCCGGGGGAGCAGGCCCGCCCGCTGGTGTTCTCCACCGACGACGAGAAGTTCGCGATGGGCGTCTGGTCGCCCGACCGGCCTTCCGCGGGACTCGAGGCGATCGGCTACGGGCGATGGGCCTTCGACTGGGCCCGCGTCGTGAAGTGGAACTGCGTCTTCCGCGTGAGCGACCCGGTGAACCTCAAGCCCGGCGACTACTCGTACACCATGTACGTCGCGGTCGGCACGCTCGAGGACGTGCGCGCGGCTCTGGTGAAGATCAGGACGACCGGGCCAGGGGCGCCGCCCGCGTCACACTGAAAACTTTGCCGGCGTCCACTTGCGGTCGCTCCCCGCGCTCGCGACGGTCTTCTCGATGAAGTGCACGCCGCGGGCGCCGTCCACCACGTCGGGGTAGTCGAAGGGTCCGCCGAGGCCGACGCCGCCGGTCTTCCCGCCGCTCTCGCGGGCCCGCACCGCCGCGCAGGCGCCGTTGTAGACGTTGGCGAACGCCTCGAGGAAGGCCTCGGGGTGCCCGGGCGGGAGGCGGTTGTTCTTCTTCGCGGCCTCGCAGAGGTAGCCGTTGCCGCGGCGCAGCACGCGCTCGGGCTGGCCGTCGGGCCGGTGCACGAGGGCGTTGGGATCCTCCTGGTGCCACTCCAGCGTGCCGGTGGTGCCGAAGACGCGGATGCGCAGGTCGTTCTCGTGCCCGACCTCGACCTGGCTGGCGATGAGGACGCCCCTGGCCAGCACCCCGTTTCGGGGCGCGAAGCGCAGGAGCAGGTTGGCATCGTCGTCGAGCCTCCGCCCCGGCACGAACGAGGTGAGGTCGGCGCAGATCGACTCGATCTCAAGCCCGGTGATGTACGACGTGAGTTGCTCGGCGTGGCTGCCGATATCGCCGATCGCCCCGCCCAGGCCCGAGCGGGCCGGGTCGGTGCGCCAGTCGGCCTGCTTCTGGCCGCTGGATTCCAGGCGCGACGCGAGCCACCCCTGGTTGTACTCGACGATCACCTTGCGCACGTCGCCGATCTCGCCCGCCCGCACCATCTCCCGCGCCTGCTTGACCAGCGGGTACCCGGAGTAGTTGTACGTGACGCCGAAGACCGCGCCGGTGCGCTTCACGATGGCGACCAGCTCGCGGGCCTGGGCCGACGTGTGCACCAGCGGCTTGTCGCACACGACGTTGAACCCCGCGTCGGCGAAGGCCCGTGCCACGGGGAAGTGCGCGTGGTTGGGTGTGACGATCGAGACCAGGTCAATGCGCTCCGCGGACGGGAGCGAAAGCTCGCCCTTGAGCATCTCCTCCCATGTCCCGTAGTTGCGCCGCTCGTCCAGTCCCAGGTCGCGCCCCGACGCCCGCGCCTTCTCGGGGCTCGATGAGAGAGCGCCGGCAACGAACCGCACGCCGTGGTCCATGCACGCGGCCGTGCGGTGCACAGCGCCGATGAACGCGTCGCGTCCGCCGCCCACCATTCCCATCCTCAGCACCCGCTCGTGGCTCATGTCCGGCTCCCGTGTGTCGACAGGAAACCTACGGCCGCGCGGGCGCGAGTGCAAGGCGACGCCGTTGAATCAGTGGGCTCGCCCGTTGGTGCGGGGATCGGGGCGGTGCTCGATCTCCGATACACCCGCCGGGCGGCCCGGAGCATTCTGCGCCGCCAGCTCCTCGGCGAGCAGCTCGCGGGCGCGGGCCCAGTCGGCCACCACCGTCTTTCGCGACACGCCCAAGACGTTCGCGATGGCCTTGTGCGAGAGCCCCGCGAAGAAGCGGAGCTCAACCACCCGGGCCTGGCGCGGGTGCGACACCTCGAGCTTGTGGAGCGCGGCGTCGATCTCTTCGATCCCCGCCTCGCCGGCCCCCTGTTCGGGAGCGACATTGTCCATTGAGATCCGGGCGTGTCCGAAGCCCCGCTTGAGCGCGCAGCGTTTGCGAGCGTGGTCCACCAGTACGCGACGCATGGCCACGGCCGCGACGCGGAGGAACTGGGTCTCGTCGAGCCAGTTCTGGTCGGGCGTCTCCACCAGGCGCAGGTAGGCTTCGTGCACGAGCATGCCCGGCTCGAGGCTCACGTCGGGGCGCTCGTGCTTGAGGTAGCTGCCGGCGATGGCGCGGAGTTTGTCGTAGACGATCGAAACCAGCCGATCGGCGGCGGTGTGCTCGCCGGCCCCGGCCGCCACGGATTCCAATTCGTTGTTTTCGAGTTGATGCACCGAACGGTCCCCTCAGCCGTGGCACTGAACCCGTCTCCCAAGTGGGGCAGCATACCACAACATCGTCTGCACAGCACCCCGTAACGATCACCACGCCGCATCTCGCATGTTGTGGACGGTTCAGTAGTTATGAAAATGTTCCATAAAACACCAGGTTCTCCGGTGGCGCATCGGTGGTGAAACACGCCTTCATCCTCAGTCGGAGGGCGCTCCTCCGGGCCGAGTTGAATTCACGAGATTCGCACGAGCGAAGGAGTTGATCAAATGGGAACGAACCCGAAGGACGTGAAGAAGGACGATCTGAAGAAGGCAAGCGGAACGGGTACGACGAACCAGGCTCACGTGGCCGGATGGACGAACCCGCAAGGCACCAACAAGGCCGGCGGACCCGTGCAGCAGGGTGACGCGGCTCTCGGCGGAACCGCCGCCGGCACCGGCAAGGTCGGCGTAGCCGGATGGACGAACCCCCAAGGCGTGAACAAGGCTGGCGGACCCGTCCAGCAGGGTGACTCGGCCCTCGGCGGAGCGACAGGCGGCATGGGCAAGGTCGGCGTGGCCGGGTGGACCAACCCCCAGGGCGCCAACAAGGCCGGCGGCCCCGTCCAGCAGGGTGACTCGGCCCTCGGCGGAGCGACAGGCGGCATGGGCAAGGTCGGCGTGGCCGGGTGGACCAACCCCCAGGGCGCCAACAAGGCTGGCGGCCCCGTCCAGCAGGGTGACTCGGCCCTCGGCGGAGCGACAGGCGGCATGGGTAAGGTCGGCGTGGCCGGGTGGACCAACCCCCAGGGCGCCAACAAGGCCGGCGGCCCCGTAGAGCAGGGTGACTCGGCCCTCGGCGGAGCGACAGGCGGCATGAGCAAGGTCGGCGTGGCCGGGTGGACCAATCCTCAGGGCACCAACAAGACCGGAGGCGGGTTGCAGCAGGGCGACACCGACCTCGGCGGCGCGGTCGGCGGCACGGGCAAGATCGGCGTGGGCGGGTGGACCAACCCCCAAGGCGGGAACCAGGCGGGCGGGCCCGTTCAGCAGAGCGATACGTCGCTCGGCGGCGCGGTCGGCGGCGCCGGCGCCAACGTCGCGGGCTGGACGAACAAGCAGCAGTCCGGGGGCCCGGGAAATCCCGAACGTCAATACGACGGCGGCGTTGTCCCCCAGCAGCCGTAAGAGCGCGGTCCAAATCCTCGTCGAGGGAGAGATTTGGACACACGGGTACGGCCTCCTTCGCGGGAGGCTGTACCTTTTTCGACGCACCTTGGCCCCGGGGATGGACGGGGATGTCGCCCGCGGTGGCGATGATCGTGTAGTGAAGCCCGAATGTGGCGCCGGTCTCGACGTACGCCCATCGCGCGGAGTACGGTTCCCCGCACGGAGAGATCGGTCGGAAACCGGCTTCGGCGTGTGGCGAAGTTTTCGTTCACGACACCTGCTTGAGCACACGGAGGGGCACGGATGAAACCTCGCAAGCCCGACCCTCTCCCGAGAATCCGCATCCAGTTGAGTCCGAGCGACCTGCTGAGCCCCACCGACCTGCGGGGCGTGTCGGCAGGCGGCGGGAAGGCCACGGCTCCCAAGCCCGGCGGCGAACCCAAGCCGCAGGATGAAGGTTCGTCGTCGGCCTCGGGGCAGAGTGGCCTTGAAGGCGCGAAGCCGAGATGATGGCGTCGCGCATTTCGGTGCGCGCCGCGAGTCGCTGGCGTTTGTGATCGAAGGTGCCGGGCGCCTACGCGATCTGCCGGCGCGCCAGCTCCTGAAACACGCCGGGCTGCTGGATCAGCGACTCGTACGGGCCCGACTGCACCACCCGTCCGCGGTCCATCACGTAGATCCGATCGGCGTTCACGATCGTGCTGAGACGGTGGGCGATGACCACGCGCGTCGAATTCAACCGGTCGAGGCTCGCGGTCACGATCGCCTGTGTGGGGTTGTCGAGCGCACTGGTCGCCTCGTCGAAGAACACGATGCGCGGTCGGTTCACCAGAGCCCGCGCGATCATGAGCCGTTGTCGCTGACCGCCCGAGAGCGAGCCGCCACCCTCGGGGATCACGGTGTGCATCCCCATCGGCATCGCCTCGATGTCCTTGTCGAGGCCTGCCATGCGTGCGGCCTCCCACGCATCGTCGAGCGTGAGCTCGATGCTGGACCCGATGATGTTGGTGAAGATGTCGCCCGGCATGAGCGCGCCGTCCTGGAGCACGACGCCGACCTGGCGGCGTACGGCCTGGATGTCCAGACTTTCCAGGTCGAAGCCGTCGTACGCGACCGAGCCCGACTCGGCACGTTCGAACCCCAGGAGGATGCGGAGCATCGTGGACTTTCCGCTGCCCGACGGACCCACGATCGCGATGAACTCCCCCGGATCGGCGTGGATGTTCACGGTATCGAGTACCGGTGGATCGTCGGACTTGTAGCGGAAAGTGACGTTGGAGACCTCGATCCGACCGCGCAGCTGGCCAGGGTCGGCCCGCGACTCGTCCACCTCGGGGACGGCGCGGAGGATCGGGCTCAGACGCTCGTAGACGGGCAGGACGTTCATCGCCGACACGAGGGTCGATCCGACGTCGAGAAGCCCGCTGAGCAGGGCGGAATACGCCGCGAGGAAGGAGAGAAACTCGCCCGTCGAGAGGATCGGCGCCGTCCCCGTCTTGCGGGTGATCAGGTAGTAGATCAGCGCGACCACCAGCGTCGGGTAGATGGCGTTGAACACGTCCAGCCGATTCTGGATCGCCCGTGACCGCAGCCAGAGACGCGTCTGCACGCTGAACCGCGAGGCCCAGACGCCGAACGCCCGATCCTCCGCCGCGGCAACGCGGATCTTGGCCATGCCGTGGATCAGCTGGAGCAGCAGGCTGGCCATCTTGCCGACGGTTCCCTGGAGACTCTGCTGCACTCTGAACTGGAAGTAGCCCGCCGCGACCACGACCGCCACGGCGACGAGGCAGAGTCCGACCGCCACCACGGCGGTGCTTGGGCTTATGGTGAACATGATCGCCAGGCTGAACACGGAGAACACGGCCGTGATCAACGAACTCACGAACGACGCCGACAGGGCCGACTGAATGGTCGCCACGCCCATGGCTCGGGTCGCTAGGTCGCCCGCCGAGTAGTCGGCGAAGAAGCGGGCGGGCAGGTTGAGCATGCGGTCCCACACCGCGGCCTGCAGCGCGGGGCCGACGCGGGTCTCGACGCGAATGGCGGCGATGTTGCGCGCTGCACGGACCATGGCGCTGGCGAGGGCCGCAACGCTGAGCCCGGCCGCGACGACCGTGAGCTGAGAACGGTCGGCGCCCGGGATCACGGTGTCGAAGACGTACCCGAGCGCCAGGGGCGTGCCCAGGGACAGCACGCCGCCCACGGCGCCCGTGAGCAGCACCCAGTTGGCGTCGCGCGCCAGGCCGCGCAGGCAGAACCGCGCGATGTCCAGTCCGCCGAGCGGGCGGTCGGGCAGCGAGCGGTAGAACACAAAGGCGTCCGTGGAGAGCGACGCGGCGATCTCGGGCGTCACCTTCTCGACGGTCCCGGCGACGGGGTTGTGGAGCCGGTACGAACCGGGCGACGCCGGGAGCATGGCGACGGGGACCTCGCCATCGCTCAGGAAGCCCAGCAGCGGGCCGGCGTCGTGCCGCCACCACCCGTCGGTCAGACGCACGCGCCGCACGCGGCAGCGCGACGCTTTGGCGATGAGTTCGAGCGGGCCGGCGGCGGTGGATTTGCGCGCGTTGAGCGGCGGATCGCGGATCTCGATGCCGAGCGTTTCGCCGACGACGCGGCAGGCTTCCGTGAGCCCCTCGCCGGCGCCGTCGGTCCGGCGAGTGCGCCGGTCGCCCGTGAGGGTCGCGTTGAGCTGCGAGAACGCTTCCTGAATCGTCGATCGGCCGCGCTCGGACTTCGCGGCAAGGCGCCGCTTGGCCGCGTCGCGCTCCTGCACCTGCTGCAAATCCACGATCGCCTCAACGGCGCCGTGGAAGGCCTGGAGCCCGGCCCAGTACCCCTCGCGCACGATCGCCTCGGCGCCGTTGACCACGGTGAGCTGGGTCGGCTCCTCCGCGACCAGCCACGCATCCCGGCCCACCGGCGTGACCTGCCCCGGCGGGAACGGCGTGGCGCGCGGACTGCCCAGGAATCGCGTCGAGCCCGCATCGTGGTGCGCCCATACCACGCCGGCCTGAGGCTGGACCGCCTGGCCACGGTTCATCTCGATGCAATTGCCGGGACGGATGTTGAGCGGCGCGGCAGGTGGAAGATCAGCACCGGCCAGACGGCACAGGTCGGCCACCCAGCGGTCCACGATCGCCGCCACACGCGGCGCCATCTCGATCGTTCCGCCGATCTCGATGAGCGCCGAGAGGGGCAGCTCGATCAGTTCCGTGCCCGCGGCGCCGAAGCCCAGGATCAGGACATTAGAGCCCGCGTGCGGGGGAGAGAGGCCGAAGACAAGGTGCCCGGCCGGTATCTTGAGGAGGTGGGCCCGCGAATAGTCGGCGGCGCTGCGCTCGAGGGTGATCGTCATGGCGACGACATCGAGATGCCCGCGCGTGACGAACCACACCGTCGAAGGATCGGTGAGCGGGACCGGAGCGTCGGAGCCGACCTCGACGGACGTGCCCACCCTGGCGAGGAGCTCGTGGAACGCGGTTTCGAGGGGGGTGGTTTCCGGCACGTGGCTCTCACTCGGAGCGGATCAGGCGCGCGTACGGCCCGTCGACGGCGTTCAGTTGGCGGTGCGTGCCGCGCTGCACGACGTGGCCTCGGTCGAGGACGATGATCTCGTTGGCGTCGCGGATGGTGCTCAGGCGGTGCGCGATGACGATGCAGGTGCAGCCGCGGCGGCGCACGTTGTCGTCGACCTGCTTTTCGGTGGCAGGGTCGAGGGCGCTGGTGGCCTCGTCGAGGATCAGGAGGGTCGGGTCGATGGCCAGGGCGCGGGCGATCTCCATCCGCTGTCGCTGGCCGCCGCTGAAGTTTCGGCCGCCTTCCTCTATGATCCCGGCGTACGCGCCGCGCCGGGTCGTGATCCGCTCGTGGATGCACGAGTCCTTGGCGGCGCGGGTGATGGCCTCATCGGGGATGGTGCTGTCCCAGAGGGCGATGTTCTCGCGGACCGGCCCCTCGAAGAAGAAGATGTCCTGGTCGACCATCGCGCACGAGTTGGCCAGGAGCGCTCGCGCCAATTGCTCGCGGGGCTTGCCGTCGAACAGGATTTCGCCGGACCAGGGCCGGTACAACCCGGCGACCAGCTTTGCGATGGTGGACTTTCCGCTTCCCGACCCCCCCACGATCGCGACGCGATCCCCGGGCGCCAGGCTGAGGCTGAAGTCCTTGATCAAGGGCTCCTGGAAGCGGCTGTAGCCGAACGTGACGTTGCGCAGCTCGAGAAATCCCTTCAGGCGACGCGTGGCGACCGTGACGCCGTGATCGGGCGCGGCGAGGAAGACCGGGTCGACCGGGTGGTTGGCGACGTCGTCGAGTCGGCGAATGTCCCCTTCGACCTCCTGGATCACCGAGCCGAGCCGGACCAGGCCCAGGACCGGGTTCGAGAAGCTCGCCATCAGCGACAGGAACGCGACCAGGGCACCCATGGTCATCTGACCGTCCATGACCTTGTGACCGCCGACGCCGACGATGATCGCGGTGGTCAGGACGGTGATGGCCAGGGGCAGCATGTCGAGGAACGCGCCGGAGACGCGGAGCTTCTGCTCGGCGTCGACTGCCTTGGCCTGGAACCCCGCCCAGCGCGAGAAGAAATCAGACTCGCGCCCGGCGGCCTTGATCGACTCCACGATCTGCAGGCCCCCCATCGAGGTAGCCATCAGCTTGCCCTGCTCCTGGAGCATCCGCTGGCTCACGTCGGCGCGGAGGCTGGAGACCATTCGCAGGGCCACCAGGTTGAGCAACGAGAGGGCGACGCCCACCAGCATGAGGATCGGGTCGTACCACGCCATCAGGACCGCGTAGAACACCGCCGTCAACAGGCCGATCGCGTTGGCGGCCAGTTCGCCCGTGAGGAGCTGGGCCACGCGGTCGTTGCTCGCGACGCGCCCGCTCACATCGCCCGCGTAGCGCTGGGCGAAGAACGTGGTCGGGAGGCGAAGTACGTGCCAGAGGAACTTGCCGGTCATCACGACCGAGAGCTTCGTCGATGCGCGCATGAGGTAGTAGCGCTGCAGCGCGGTGAAGGCGGCTCGCATGGCAGCGGCGGCGCCCATTCCCAGGAGGATGGGGACGATCCAGTCCTGGAACTTGGCGACCAGCACGTTGTCGACGAACACCTTGGCCAGGGTGGGGATCGCCAGCCCCGGCACGACCATGCCCAGGCCCGCCATCACGCAGAACGTCACCCCGGCGGAGACCCCCCGGAAGCGGGAAACCAGCCCGCGAATAACACTCGGCGCCTGGCCACCCTTCTGGAACTCGGGGCCCGGCTCGGTCACGAGCACGATGCCGGTGAAGCTGCGGTCAAACTCGGCGTTGGTAACGGTGCGTCGTCCCGACGCCGGGTCGTTGAGATAGACGATTCCGCGCCCGAACCCTTCGAGCACGAGAAAGTGGTTGAACTCCCAGAAGATGATCGCCGGAAGCGCAATGTCGTGAAGGTGCTCGGGCTCCATCTTGTAGCCCGAGCCGATCATGCCGTGAAGGCGTGCGGCGCCCAGCACCGCCGCCGCGTTGCTGCCGTCGCGCGACACGCCGCAGTCGACACGCAGCTGCTCGAGGGCGACGAACTTGCCGTGGTACGCGAGCACCATCGCCAGCGAGGCGGCGCCGCACTCGACGGCCTCCATCTGCAGGACCGTCGGGGCGTGTACCCGCCGACGACGCCTGCGGGGCTTCCGCGGCGCTTCGGCCTGTGGCTCGGGCTGCGGGTCGGCCTCTCGTTCGGGTTGTTCCGGCGGGGCGGGGGCCTGCTCCATGCTCAACTCTCGCCCTTGAAGAGTGGGATGACGAAGGCGACCGGAGCCTGCTCGTTGATCGTGACCCAGCCGGTGCACAGCGTGCCGGAAGAGATGGTCACGGGCGGTCCTCGCCCCGACGTCCACTTGTAGCCGCTGGGGGTGAGCGGGTCGGGCGTCAGGCTGATCTCCAGCTCACGGGGCAACCCGATATCGCGGATGAGCTGATCGACAAGGTTCGGGTCGTTGAGCCGCGCGACCATCGCGCCGCGGCTGGTGGGCACGCTGGAGACTGAAACGACCGACCCGTACATGCTGCCGTGCTCTTCGCGCTTGACAGTGCTGGGGAGGAGCTTGACCTCCATCCCCTTGGTGATCTTGTTGACCGCGCCGGCGGCGACGTACAGAACAGCCTTGAGCTCGTTCCGCCCGCCGGCCTTGTTCGCGCCGCCACCGGTCTCCAGCAGAAGGATCGGATCGCCGGCCGCCACGGCCGTGTTGACGGCGCCGCGCACCTCGACCACGACCCCCGCGGAGCGGCTCACGATCTTGCCGTACAGCTCGATGCTGCCCTGAAGGAACTCGTTGGCGTGGGCGACCTTCTCGATCTCCATCTGGCGGTTGATGCTGTCGCGGACGCGCTGGGCTTCATCGGTCCTGGTCTTTGCGGTAAGCTGCACGATCTGCAGCCGCGCGGAGTACATGGAGGCGCGGGTGGAATCGATCTCCTCGTTGATCGCGTCCACCTCGATCTTGTTCACGACGCCCTGCTCGCGCAGCTTCTCGGCCGAGTCGCGCCGATCGGTCAGGCGGTTGGTGCGTTGCTGCAGCGACTCGAGCAGCTCGTCCAGCCGTCCGCGCTCGTCCTTCGCCAGGCTTTCCTCGAGTTCCCTTTGGACCCTATCCGCCTCGTCAAGCTTGGCCTGTCGCTCCTGAAGGTCGTGGAGCGTCTGAATGCCCTGGCGGAGCTGCTCTTCAAGATCCTTTCGGTCGATCTCTCCGACGACCTGGCCCTCGTGGACCATGTCGCCGACCGTGACCAGGAGCGACTTCAAGCGCCCCGCCGAGGGCGCGACGACCTGCGGGTTGCCACCCCCGGGGATCAGGATGCCCTTGCTTATTTCCGTGGTGGGGATGCGTCCGAAGAACGCCCACGCGATGACCGCGGCAACGACGGCCCAGAGCGCCGAGAGCGACATCCAGCCGCGGGGGCTCGTCACGCGGATCATCTTGTCGAGTTGTTCTGGAGAGGACAGACGCTCAAGCGCTGTCTCTCGGAAGATCTTCTTAGACATCAAGCCCCCAGGAACAAGCCTGTCCTGAGTATACAGAAAGTCCTCCCCGCGTAGGGCAGGTCAACCGTAAGCCTCCGGCCGCCCCAGCGGGACGCGGCTGGGCCCCCGACCGCTGCTCCGAATTCGGGCTGGTGAGCGTTGGCGGCTCGGCAGCGCCCTTGTCGCGGGCAAACCAGTCAAAGGCAAGCTCACCTTCAAGACCTGCGCCCGCACCAGCCTCTACAGCCTCGAAAAGGTGCTGGCGAACCTGCCGCCGTCAAACGCTTCTCAGAAAGCGGCCGAACCCGCGCGACTGCGGGCTGCAGGCACCGAGGACGTCATGCCTCTCGCCACGGCGTCGGGCCCGAAGAGGTACCCACTCAACTCCCCACGTACGAGCCGCGTTGAGCCGCGAATCGATGCGGGCACCGACGAGAACACACGGACACCCGAGCCCGACCACTTCACACGTAACTCCCTTGTTTTACAGGGAGCTAGCGATCAGGTGCGTTCTGCCGCGAATTGTTGCGAAAATGCCGAGGGTGGGACTCGAACCCACGACCTCCGGGTTATGAATCCAGCGCTCTAAACCAGCTGAGCTACCTCGGCGATCGGGCCAATGGTAGGCCAGATTGATAGGGCGGCAAGCTTCTCCCAGACGCGGCTGTGTGGACGGGGCAATCACGCCATCTGCCGCCCGGCAACCTCGGGCGCGCCCCGGATCACGAGGCGTGGCGATGGGTCATCGAGATTCGCCCGTGTGAGACCGGCGGGGATCGTCGACGCGTTAGACTGGCTCACGATGCTTCCGGCAGGTGTGGAACTCGACTGGGTCGGAGACCGGCACCTGCGCGTGCGGGTGGGCATGGATTCATCAGAGCGCACGCACGAGCGTGTGCTCGCGGCTGTGACCCGCTTGCGGCAGGCGTCGATTCCCGGGCTGATCGACCTTACGCCTGCGTATGCCACGGTGCTTCTGAGTTTCGACGCTGCGGCGAACGCCCTTGCGGATGTCCCTCGGCTGGTTCGTGAGGCCGTGAGAGACCTGGACGGCGTGGTCGCGCCTCGACCGAGCCGCGTTGTGGAAATCCCCGTCTGCTACGAGCCCGCCTTCGCACTGGACATTCAGGATGTGGCGCGGATGAACGGGTTGACCGTGAGCGAGGTTGCGTCGCTCCACGCCGGCGCCGTGTACACCGTTCGGTTCCTGGGATTCAGCCCCGGGTTCCCGTATCTAAGCGGGCTTCCGGCGCGGCTCGCGACACCGCGCCTGGACCGGCCGCGCATTCGCGTGCCCGCCGGGAGCGTGTCGATCGCGGGTGAGCAGGCGGGCGTTTACCCGAAATCGACGCCGGGCGGGTGGCGAATCATCGGGCGGACTCCCGAGGTGATATTCGATGCCGCGAGGCCCGTCCCTTCTTCGCTCCAAGCGGGCGATCGAGTGACGTTTGTGCCGATCGATGCGGCGCAGTTCGCATCCCTCGCGATGAAGGGAGCCACCTGACATGCGGGCCGTGCGTGTCATCGAGGCGGGGATGTTCTCCACCGTGCAGGACCTCGGACGACCGGGGTTTGCCGCGCTCGGCGTGCCCCCCGGCGGCGCGGCCGACACCGTGTCGGTTCGGCTTGGCAACCGCTTGGTCGGGAACTCCGGCGGCGCGGCCGCGATCGAGATGACGCTCACCGGGGGGACCTTTGCGTTCGAGCAGTCGGCGCTCGTGGCACTCACCGGGGCGCGGGTGCACGCGAATATCGAGGGCGTGGGGACCGAGGCCCGCCCCTGCCGCGGGTGGGAGGCGGTGCGCGTGCGGGCAGGAGAGCGGCTGCGCGTCGGTGCGATGGAGCGCGGCGCGCGTGCGTACCTGTGCGTGGCGGGGGGCGTACGCGTCGCATTGCGGATGGGAAGCGCATCCACACTCCCCAGCGCGGGATTCGGTGGTTTGGAGGGAAGGCCTCTGCGCGGCGACGATCGGATCGAGATCGGTGAATCGTCGGAGACCGAGGAGAGGCGCGTGATCGGCGAAGAAGGCTCGGTGCTCGCCCGCGAGGTGCTCGAGCGGCGGACCGTTCGGGTCGTCGCGGGTGGACACGCAGCGCTCTTCGACGCCGCGAGCCGGCAACGATTCTGGGAATCCACGTTTTCGGTGGGGGTGCAGTCGGATCGGATCGGCCTCAGGATGGACGGGCCGGCCGTAGCGCCCCCGTTGCGAGGTCGAATGGCCAGCGAGGGCATGATGTGGGGCGCGGTCCAGGTCCCCGAGGACGGGCGGCCGATCGTGCTGATGTGCGACCACCCTACGACGGGCGGGTACCCGGTGATCGCGACGGTGGCGACCGTTGACCTGCCGGTGCTCGGCCAGTTGCGGCCGCACGACGCGGTGCGGTTCGAGGAGATCACGGTCGAGCGGGCATGGGCGCTGCTCCTCGCGCAGCAACATCGCGTCTACGCCGGGGTACCGGAGCCATGAGCGACCGGTTCGGCAGCAACCGTGGCGAGCCTGCGTGGTGGCGCGAAGTGGACGGCACGGCGTGGCGAGCGTTGATCGCCGGCGGCGCCGGCTGGATGCTCGACGCGATGGACGTGCTCTTGTTTACGTTCGCGCTCGGCGACATCAAGAAGGATTTCGGCCTCACAGACGCCGGGGCCGGTGCGCTGATGTCCGCCACACTCGTCGCTTCGGCGTGCGGGGGCGTGATCTCCGGGGCGCTCGCGGATCGCTTCGGGCGAGTGCGGATGCTCACCGTTTCCATCCTGTTCTACTCGGTGTTTACGGCCATGACGGCCACGGCGCACAGCGTCAGCGAACTGGTGGTGTGGCGTGTGCTGGTGGGCCTGGGGCTGGGCGCCGAATGGTCCGCGGGCTCGGTGCTCATCGCCGAGACGTGGCCCGCATGCCACCGCGGCAAGGCGATCGGGCTGATGCAGTCGGGGTGGGCGGTCGGGTACCTCCTCGCGACGGCGCTCCAACTCGCGGTCTTGCCTCACCTGGGCTGGAGATGGCTGTTTGCTATCGGCATTGCGCCGGCACTGCTGCTGGTGTGGATCCGCAGGAACATCCCCGAGCCGGAGGTGTGGTCGCGGGGAGCGGCGACCCGCGCCCACTTCTCTCAGACGCTCGGCGTGCTGGGCCGCCGGCCCCTTCTGGGGCGTGCTCTGGCGGCGACTGCGCTCACCACGACGCTGGTGTTTGCGTACTGGGGCTTTGTCACCTGGCTGCCGCAGTACCTGGCACGCCCGCTGGACAAGGGCGGGGCGGGCATGGGGATTGTGAAGAGCGCCGCGTGGCTGGTGCCGATGCAGGTCGGCGCGTTCTTTGGATACTCGGCGTTCGGATTCATCGCCGATCGGATCGGACGCCGGGTGACGTTCATTGCCTTCGTGCTGGGCGCTGCTGCGCTCGTGCCGGTGTACGGCTACAGCGGCCGCAACCCCGCGGTGCTCATGGCGATCGGGCCTCTGGTCGGGTTCTTCGGGCACGGGTATTTCAGCGTGTTCGGCGCGATGCTGGCGGAACTCTTCCCGTCGGGGGTGCGCGCCACGGCGCAGGGGCTCTGCTACAACTTCGGACGGGGCGTGAGCGCGCTCGCGCCCGCCGTGATCGGGGCGCTGGCGGAGGACGGGATCGGGCGGGCGCTGGCGCTGACGTCGGTGCTGTACATCGCGGGCGCCGGGCTGGTCATGCTGCTCCCGGAGACGAGGGGAAAGGAGATCGAGTGAGCGCGGTGTGGATCGATCTCAACTGCGACCTTGGCGAAGGAGATGCGGGATCGTCGGGCGACCTGGCGTTGCTCGACATCGTGAGCTCCGCCAACATCGCGTGCGGCGGGCACGCGGGGGACGAGCGCAGCATGCGAGAGACCGTCCGCGCGGCTGCGGCGCGGGGTGTGGCGGTGGGCGCTCATCCCGGCTACCCGGACCGCGCACGGTTCGGTCGCTTCGAGTTGAACATGAGCCCTGCGGAGATCGAAGCCGCCGTGAAGTCCCAAGTGTTCGCGCTGTGCGCGATCGCGAAGGAGGAACTCACGACCGTCGTGCACGTCAAGCCGCACGGCGCGCTGTACCACGCGGCCATGAACGACGATGCCGTGGCGAGGGCGGTCGCCGGCGCGGTACGAGCCGTGAGCGAGAGTCTGGTGCTGGTTGGCCTGGCCGGTGCCGCGGGGCTCGACGTGTGGCGGGGGCTCGGTGTGCCCGTGGCGGCCGAGGCGTTCGCGGATCGCCGGTACGAGCGGGACGGTTCTCTGCAATCGCGGTCCAAGGCGGGGTCCTTGATCAGCGACCCTGCGCATGCCGCGGAGCAAGCGGTACGGATCGCGCTGGGCCGGGGGCTGCAGACGTCGGACGGGACGCTGCTGCCCGTTCACGCGGACACGATCTGCGTGCACAGCGACACGCCCGGAGCCGCGGAGGTTGCGCACGGCGTGCGGGCGGCGCTGGAGCGGGCCGGAGTCCGTGTGGGATCACTCCGGGCGGGCGCGGCGCAGGGATGAGCGTGGTTCTTCCCATCCTCGAGCGTCGGGAAGAGATCGAAGCCGCGATCCGTGCGCACCGCGTCGTCGTGCTCTGCGGTGAAACAGGCTCGGGGAAGACGACACAGTTGCCGCAGATCTGCTTCGCGATGGGGCTTGCCGAGCGCGGAATGATCGGTCACACCCAGCCGCGTCGGCTCGCGGCCCGCGCCGTCGCGGCACGCATCGCCGAAGAGCGTGGCGAGCGCCTGGGCGGCGTCGTGGGCGTGAAGATCCGGTTCCAGGACCAGACCAGCCGCGCCACGCGCCTCAAGATCATGACCGACGGGATCCTGCTGGTCGAACTGGCGTCGGACGCGGACTTGCGCGCGTACTCGACGATCATCATCGACGAGGCGCACGAGCGGTCGCTCAACATCGACTTCATCCTGGGCTACTTGAAGCGTCTGCTGGCACGGCGTTCGGACCTGAACGTGATCGTCACATCCGCGACGATCGATCCGCGCCGATTCAGCGACTACTTCGGCGGCCCCGCGGCCGCGCCCGTCATCGAAGTCTCCGGCCGGACGTACCCCGTCGAGGTGCGCTACCGGCCCACGGGGAGCGATGAAGAGGAATTCGAGCGGCTCGAGGTGGACGCGGTGGTCGACGCGGTGGATGAACTGACGGTCGGGCCACCTGGCGACGTGCTCGTGTTCCTGCCGGGCGAGCGGGAGATCCGGCTGGCCGGGGATGCGCTTCGGCGCCGTGGCGTGGACGCGGAGGTCTTGCCGCTGTTCTCCCGTCTGACCAACGAGGAGCAGGACCGGATCTTTCACCCCGGGGGCTGCCGGCGCGTGATCCTCGCGACCAACGTTGCGGAGACGTCGCTCACCGTGCCGGGCATCCGCTGCGTCGTGGATGCGGGGTACGCCAGGATCAAACGGTACGACCCGCAGCGGAAGATCCAGCGGCTGCCCATCGAGCCGATTTCCCGCGCCTCAGCGAACCAGCGGGCGGGACGGTGCGGGCGTGTCGCGGCGGGCGTGTGCGTGCGGCTGTTCAGCGAGGAGTCGTACCGGGCCCGGCCGGCGTTCACGGACCCCGAGATCCGGCGCACGAGCCTCGCGAGCGTCATCCTGAGCATGAAATCGCTGACGCTAGGGCCGATCGAGGACTTCCCGTTTCTCGATGCGCCCGACGAGGTCGCCGTCCGCGACGGGTACGAGACTCTGTTCGAACTCGGCGCGATCGATGGTCCAACGCGGGACGGAGCGATCACGGAGATCGGCGAGCGCATGAGTCGCATCCCCGCCGATCCTCGGATCGCACGGATGCTGCTCGCCGCCGAGCGCGAGGGAGTCGTCAAGGAAGTGCTTGTGCTGGCGGCCGTGCTGTCGATCCAGGACCCGCGCCAGAGGCCGATGTCGCGCCAGGATGAGTCTGACCGTGCGCAGGCTGTCTTCCGGCACGAGTCGAGCGACTTCATGACGCTTCTCAAGCTCTGGGACCAGTACGTGCACGCCGCAGAAGCGATGACGCACGGGGCCCTGCAGGGATGGTGCCGCGACCACTTTCTCTCGGCGGCGCGGATGCGCGAGTGGGGCGAGATGATCCGGCAGCTCCGGGACATCACCGAGGAGATTGGGATCAAGGCCTCAGAGTCCGGGGCGTCTGAGGATCGGGTTCACCGGGCCCTGCTTACCGGGCTCATCACCAACGTCGCCTGCCGCGAGGGTGATAGCGGGTCGTTCGAGTACCGCGGCGTGCGCGGCAACACCCTCAGCATTTTCCCGGGCTCGGTGCTGTTCAAGAAGGGTCCCAAGTGGATCATGGCCGCCGAGGTCACGCACACGACCAGGCTGTACGCCCGCACCCTCGCAAAGATCGACCCCGAGTGGATCGAGGAGCTCGCGGGGCACATGTTCCGTCATCAGCTGAGCGATCGTCATCTTGACACCGACACCGGCGAGCCCAGCGCGTGGGAGCGCGTGACGATGAGCGGGATCGTGGTAGTGCCGCGTCGGCGCACCGCGATCGCGCGGCTGGACCCGGCGGGGGCCCGCGAGCTCTTCGTGCGCGAGGGCCTCGCGCAGATGAAGTGGAAAGCACCACACCCGTTCATGGAGCACAACCGGGCGGTCATGGAGCACGCCCGTGAGGCGGAGGCGAGGCTCCGGCGGCGGCACCTTCTCGTAGCTGAAGATGTGCTGGCCGAATGGTTCGAGCAGCGCCTGCCGGCTCACGTCAAGGACCCGGCGAGTTTCGAAGAGTGGCGGCGAGCCTCCTCGGACGGTGGGCCCGAAACTCTGAGGCTGTCCCTGACCGATGTGCTTCGCCCGGAGGCCCGTGGCGCGGCCGACGAGTCGCTTTTCCCGGCATCCCGCGTCATCGACGGAGCGACGTGCGCCGTCGGATACGCCCTTTCGCCGGGCAAGGAGGACGACGGCGTCACGCTGAGCGTGCCGTTGCTCACGCTCCCGGGCCTGACCCGTGAAGCCACGGAGTGGCTCGTTCCGGGGATGCTGGCCGACCTCGTGCAGGCGCTGGTGAGGACGCTGCCCAAGGTGCCGCATGCGGCGCTCGAGTCCAAAGCCCCGCTCGCGGATGTCGGAGCGGCGTGCGCCCAGGTCATGCGGTTCGGAGAGGGGAGCGTTGGTGCAGCGCTGTCCGAGGCGGTGGATGTGCTGTACGGCGTGCGTGTCGAGCCGACGCTGTGGTCTTTCAAGGCACTCCCCCCCCACCTTCGACTGCGTGTTCGTGTCGTGGACGACGCCGGGCGGGAACTCGGCAACGACCGCGACCTCGAGGCGCTCCGCACGCGGTTTGAAGCCCGCGTAGACAAGGCCCGCAGCGCGGCCGCCCGCGCGAGGTTCGAACGTCGCGGCATTACCGCCTGGGACTTCGGCGACCTGCCGGAGCGGGCGACGGTAGAGCGTGCCGGCGAGGCAGTCTTGGCGTTTCCCGTGCTGGAGGACGCCGGCGACTCCGTGGCGCTGACGCTGTGCGATTCGGAGCGTGTCGCGGCGGCGACCACCCCGCTGGGTGTGCGGCGGCTTTTCGCCTTGGCGTGCGCCGACGAGGTCGGGCACTCCCTGTCGTCCATGGGAACGTGGGCGGATATGGTGCGCCAGTACGCCGCGCTCGGAGATGCGGGGGCGCTGCGCGACGACCTGACGTGCATGATCGCCGATCGGGTGTTCGTGGCGGGCCAGTCGCCCGTGCGCAGCGCGGCGGAATTCGAACAGCGTTCGCGGGAGATGTGGGGACGGCTGGGCACGGCGTCGCGCGAGGTCGGCGACCTCATGTCGAGGCTGCTGGAGGCCCGCCACCGCGTGGCGCAGCGGTTTTCAGGCGGCACCCCGCGGCTGTGGGCAGACAGCGTGGCGGACATGCGCGAGCACGCGGCGTACCTGATGCCGCGGGGGTTCATGCGGCGGATCACGTGGGAACGGTTCCGCAGTTACCCGCGGTACGTCGAGGCCTTGCGCGATCGCCTGCTTGCCCTGAGGGAAGACGGCTCGGGCGTGGAGAAGGAATCGCTGCGACGGCTGATGCCGCGATGGAAGAGGTTCACGGGCTGGGTTGCCGCGGCCATGTCCGCGGAGCGGGACGCGGCGGAACGTGCGAGCGAGGCCCCGGCCGCTCCGGTCAAAGCCCACAAGTCCAAGGCACCGCTGCCCCAAGCTCGACGAGCGGCCCCGGCGGTGAATCTGGATGCCGGAGAGTGGGCCATGCGGCCGGGTGCTCTGCCGCCTTCGGTCGAGCGATACCGGTGGGCGCTCGAAGACTGGCGTGTCGTGTTGTTCGCTCCCGAACGGGCGGCGGGCGCCGCGGTCGGCGAGGCGGAGCTTGATGCGTTGTGGAACGCCGTAGAGGGAACCAAGGCGCCCCGCTGATCTAGGCCGGCCGGATGCCGCGCTGGAGCTGCATCACCCGGTCGACCTCCTGCTTGCGGGCGTGATCGAGGACGAGCTTCGGCACCTTCCACGCGTTCTCGTCGCGCGTCACGCCGGAGGCGTGCTCGCTCAAGCAGCGGTACAGGAACTTGAACGCGTCGCGCGGCTGGTGCATCTGGTCCAGCGCATCCACCACGTCTTGGCGCGTTACATCGGGGGCGAAAAGGTCCAGCATCGACATCGGCGCCGCCGTCGCGGGGCGGCACGCGCGGAGCCGCGCGTCGCACATGTCGTAGAGCATGGCGCCGGTCCAACTCAGGCGTTCGATGAAGTTCTGCTTGTCGAGGCGGGCATCCTGGAAGAACGCGCTCGATTCCTTGAACAGGAGGTGCCGGAGTTCCATCGGGAGCAGGAGCTTGACGCCCACCCCCGGCTGCTGCAGGAACTTGTTGTTCAACAGCGGCCACACCAGCGCCCGCATGCGGTCAGGATCTCCCGAGACGAGCGTGGGCTCATCGACGCGGTCGACGACGATGACCAGGCCCGCGTACCCGAAGCTCGCCAGGATGCGCCGGAGCTCGCCGAAGAGCCGGTACCGGGCTTCGTCCGAGTCGGTGATGGGCAGATCCAGCGAACCGGAGAGATCGAGGCGGCAGAGCGATCGATGGTACGAAGCCGCCGTGCGCGTGCTGACGCGGACCTGGCGGCGCACGCGCCGGGCGAGCTTCATGCCGGTGAAGCGGTCCCACCCGACCCGCTTGATGAGCAGGGCGAGGTAGAGGGCAGAGAGCCCGAGCAAGGCCCCCGTCATCCACGTTGCCCGCTGGGCTTCGTCGAGATAGAACTGCCACCACGCGGCCGCCGCGAGCAGCGCCACGGGCCCGAGCCACAGCGCGGCGGTCTGGAGCAGGCGCACCGGCGAGGGCCACACTCCAAGTCGCCGGGCCAGCGCCGGGCCGCGCTTCTCGGCGAGTTCGGGCCTGTCGTACACCGCCTGCAGCAGCCTGAAGCTGCGCCGCGCGGTCGGGTCGAGGCGGCGGACGGCGCGCTTCGGTTCGTCGCTGAGCTCGATCATGGATGTGCCGCCCGGAGCGTCGAGCACCGCGTCCACCATGTGCGGCACGATGGTCAGCAGGAGCGCGTCCATGTGGTCCACGAGCCGCATTGACTGAAAACTCTCGAGCGGGGTCTTGGCGCCGGCACGCTCGTGGAAGCGCCCGAGGTGACCGTTGAGATCGTCGTGCGCGACCAACAGGACCTTGGCGGTCGGGTTGGCGGCGTTGTACTCACCGACGCGGGCGGCCATCTGGAGCCGGATCGCGGTCTTGCCGCTGCCCTTCTCGCCGAAGACGATCGCGGTCGCAGGGCGGGCCAGGTCACCCATGATCTTTTCGAAGTCGGAATGGAACGAGCCGTGCGCAGCATCCAGGCCCGGGCCGTGCCCGGGGACGCTCATGCGTGCGAATACGGAATCATCCCGGGCTTCTTCGCCCCGGAACGGGTTCTCGGTGATCGACCAGTGCGCCAGAAGTTCGGTCAGCGTCATGGCGATCCTGCCGGTGTGGCGCGCACGCCCGGCCCCCACTCACGTGCCGCGCCCCCGGAGCGCGCCGCGAAAAAGCGAATCCCGGTTCAGTGATCGACCCGCCGCCCCAGCACCGGCGAAACCTGTGCGATCACCCGTTCAAGCGTCTTCCTGTCCCTGGCCTCCGCGTTCAGGCGAAGCAGCGGCTCGGTGTTGCTCATGCGCACGTTGCACCACCAGCCCTGCGATTCGAAGCAGTCGATGGTAACGCCGTCGAGGTCGTCGATCTCCGCCCCCTGGCCGCGGGCGAACGCCTTGCGCAGCTGCGCCAGCGCGCCCTCCTTGTCCTCGATCTGGAAGTTGATCTCGCCGGACTGGGCGTAGCGGGCCATGGGGGAGATCAGCGTGCTCAAGGGCTTGCCGCTGCGGGCCAGCACGCTCAGCACCACGCACAGCGCGATCGCGCCCGAGTCGGCGTTGAAGTTGTCGGCGAAGTAGAAGTGGCCGGAGAGCTCGCCGCCGAACACGCACTGGTGCTCGGCCATCGCGGCCTTCATGAACACGTGCCCGACGCGCCCCCGGATCGGAGTGCCGCCGGCGTTCTTGATCTCTTCCTCGACCGCCTTGGTGGAACGCAGGTCGTAGCAGACCGCCGCGCCCGGTTTCTTGGCGAGGAAGTGCTTGGCGAGCAGCGCCGTGAGGTGATCGCAGCCGACGACCTTGCCCTTCTCGTCGACCAGCACGCAGCGGTCGGCATCGCCGTCGAAGCAGGCGCCCAGGTCGGCCTTGTGCTTGAGCACCGCCTCCTGCAGCTGCTTGAGGTTGGCGGCCACCAGCGGGTTGGGCTCGTGGGCGAACTGTCCCTTGGTGTTCTCGAAGTTGAGCTCGATGATCTGGAGGCCGGGAATCGGAGCGCCCCCCGCGCCACCCTTGCCGAAGACCTTGGGGATCATCGTCCCCGCCATGCCGTTGCTGGCGTCGATGACGATCTTGAGCGGCCGGTGCGTGCCGTCGCGCGTGGTCGTGTCTATGAAGGCACGGACGTGCTTCGCGTACGCCGGCCAGAGGTCGCGCTGCTCCAGGCGCCCCCCGGCCTTCACGAGCGTGGCCTTGTCGACCATTGCGGCGTGCTTGCGCACCTCGGCGAGCCCCGACGTCTCGCCGACCGGCTTGGCCTTGCGCTTGGAGACCTTGAAGCCGTTGTACTGGGGCGGGTTGTGGCTGGCGGTCACCATGACGCCGCCGGCGCAGTCGAAGTGGTTGATGGCGAAGTAGATCATCGACGTATCGATCATGCCGATGTCGATGACGTGACCGCCGTGGTCGTTGATGCCCTGGATCAGGGCCTTGGTCAGCGAGGGGCTGGACGCCCGCATGTCGCGGCCGACGACAATGTTCCGCATCATGGGCGAGTTGTCGCCCGCGGCTTCGGCATCATGCAGTAGGAACCGCGAGCAGCCGTATCCGATCTGCCAGGCAAGGGTCTCGTTCAAGGGATCCGGGTACGTGCCGCGGATGTCGTAGGCTTTGAAGACGCGTCCGAGCAAAGGGATTACCTCCTGCAATGGGCGACGATCGTAGCCGGGCGGCGATTGAGAAGCCCGCCTGATAGGTGTATGTCAGGATGTTTCGAACGTGGGGGCGAGGCATTGCGTCTGGGAGCGGTTTTTGCCTCAGTCGTCAACGACTCCCACGCCCTTGGGCAGTGCCTCAAGGAACCGCTTCCCGTACCGCGCCGTCACGATCCGCGGGTCCAGCACCACTACGCGACCCGTGTCGGTCTTGGAGCGGATCAACCGCCCGAATCCCTGCTTGAACATGATGATCGCCCGCGGCAGGGAATCCTCCATGAACGGGTTGCCGCCGCCCTGCTCGATGCGCTCGAGGCGGGCCTCGGTGAGCGGGCGGTCGGGAGGTTCGAACGGGAGCTTGGTGATGATGACGTTGCGCAGGCCGTGCCCGCGGACATCAACGCCCTGCCAGAAGCTTGCCGCGCCCAGCAGGACGCTGCGCTCATCGGTGCGGAACCGTTCGAGGATGCTGGAACGAGAACCGCCCGCCCCCTGCACCAACAGCGGGAACCCGAGGTCGTGCAGAGGCTCGGCGATGAGTCTGGCCACCGCGTTCAGAATTGCGAAACTGGTGAACAGGACGAACGCCCCGCCCTCGGTCTGCCGGACGTGGTGGACGACACGCTCGGCCAGGGCCCGCGCGTAGCCCGGGTCCTTGTTGGATGGCACAGCGCGGTCGACATGGAGCGTGACCTGTCGGGCGTAATCGAACGGACTGCCGAGCTGGAGGGTGCGGGCGCCCTCGGCGCCAAGTCGGGAGATGGCGTGCGCGAACGCGGTTTCACCGCTCTCGGAACTCTCGTCGTCGCGCACGGTGCGGACGGCGAGCGTCGCGCTGGTGAGGATGACGCTGTGGTCCTGCGCGAACAGACGCTCCTTGAGCATCGGCGCCACATCCACGGGTGAGCATGCCAGAGTGACTCGGCGGAAGCGTGAGGACTCGGCCGGGCCGTCGTCGCCGCCACTGGTTTCGACCCAGTACGCGCACCCGGGCATGGCCTGATCGATGAGAGCGGCGGTGTCGCTGGCGATTTCGGCGGCGCGGATCGCGTACGCGTTGAGCTCGAAGCGGTCGGGCTCGCTGTTGGTGAGCTCGCGCAGCGCGCGAAGTCGGACGGTCAGTTCGTTCATCGCCGGGGAAAGCGTGTTGGGCACGACACCGGCGCGGCGGATGCGGCCGGGCTTGGCCCGGACGGGCTGGTACGACGCTCCGTCGTCCTCGCTGCCGCCCTCGTTGACACGGAGAAGCGACTCGAAGAAGTCCCGTGCCGACTCGTGGGCGTCAGCGACGGCGCTGATCGCTTTCTCCACGGGCTCGGCGTCCTTCACGAGCAGCCCGAGCTGCGAGAGGTAGCCGCGCCCACTCCGGCCCTCGTACAGCGTGCGGAGAAGGTGGTTCACGCGCCCTTCGCTGAGCGAGATCCCGAAGTGCTCGGCGGCCACGTCCTCGACGTGATGAGCCTCGTCCAGAATCACGTGGTGGTATTGCGGCAGGAAACCGACCTCCTGCGCACGCAGCGCGAGGTCGCTGAAGAAAAGGGCGTGGTTGCAGACGAGCAGGTTGGCGCCCTCCATGGCGCGCCGGGCGTTCTGGTAAAAGCAGTCCTCGTTGTTGGGGCAACGCTTACCCATGCAGTTGCCCGAGTCGGACTGCACTCGGTCCCACACTCCCGGCCGTTCGAGCGTCGGGAGCGTGGAGAGGGTGCCGTCGAGCGTGTCCAGGGCCCAGTCCTGGATCACGTGAAGCGAGCGGCGCGAGGCAGGGTCGGAGAACAATCGCTCCTGGCGTTCCGAGGCCATGCGGAGGCGGCGGATGCTGACGTAGTTGCCGCGGCCCTTGACGAGAACGGGCTTGAGTCGGTTGCGCGTCGGCTCACCGGCGACGGGCTCGGGATCGAGAATCGATTGAAGGAGCGGGATGTCCTTCTGGACGAGCTGCTCCTGCAGAGAAATCGTGTTGGTGACGACGACAACGGTTTCCTTGTGCTGCAGGACCCGAAGGATCGCGGGGACCAGGTAGGCAAAGGACTTCCCCACGCCCGTCCCGGCCTCGACGAGCAGGTGAGACTTCTCCTCCATGGCGCGAGCGACCGCGCCGGCCATTTCCGTCTGTTCAGGGCGCGCTTCGAACGACGCTCCCAAAGCGTGCGCGATGGGGCCTGAATCAGAAAGGATGGAAAGGAGCGCCGAATCGATGGATCAGCGCTCCTTCGACCGGCCCACACCCAGGGGCGCCCTTTTCGGCTCCCCGTCTCGCCGCGGATAGTCACGCGGCGTTGCGGAACTCTTTCCGAGCGCCACGATTCTGCCGGTTGGAGTCTCAACCGTGCCCGCGTGCACGGCCATCAATCGTTTCAACGCCTCCGCGGCTTCCGCCAGTTCCTCCCCGGCCTTCTGGCCCTTGATGAGGAAGATGCCGCCGCCGATCCGGGCAAAGGGCACGGTCAGTTCGGCCACTACCGCCAGCGGTCCCACGGCACGTGCAATGACCGCGTCGTACGACTCCCGATGTCCGCCCGCGCGACCGCCGCCCGCGACCTTTTCGCCGCGATCGTGGCCGGCGACTTCGGCCCGCTGTTCGAGGATCGAAACGTTTTCCAATCCAAGCACGCGCACCACATCACGCAGGTAGGCGACCTTCTTGCCGGTGGCCTCGAGGAGCGTGAATTTCAATCGCGGCAGCACCAGCGCCAGCGGTACGCCCGGGAGCCCGCCGCCGGAGCCAACATCGATCACGCGCGACCCTTCCGGCAGTTCGCCAAGGAACTGAAGGAGCGTCAGCGAGTCGAAGATGTGCCTGGTCCACGCTTCTGCAGGGTCGCGGATCGATGTCAGATTGAACGCTGTATTGGCGTCGAGGAGCAACGCCAGAAACTGGCCCAATCGCTCGGGGTCACCGGGATCAAACTCGATCCCGTTTTCGCGGCACAGGTCCACGAACCCGGCTGGCACCGGGATGGGGGCCGGCGGAGTCGCCGGGGCTTTCCAGACGGCGGGACGGGGGATGTACGTGGCCGGAGTCGGCCCCTTGGGTGCGCGGGCGTCGGGATGGCGGATGGGCTTCATCTGGAGTGCATCGTTGGCCGGGTGCGCGACCGACGCTCTGGACACCCGATTCGGACCGTCGGCATCACATTCCCTCGTCGCTGAACTCAAAGGAGTGCCGGACCGGCGGCCGCGGCCGACGCAGCGCGATGCTGAAGACCAGGCCCGTCATGATCCAGACCGTGACCAGGCTTGATCCCCCGTAACTGACGTACGGCAGCGTGATCCCGATGATCGGCAGCAGGCCGACGTTCATGCCGATATTGACGAACGCCTGAGCGCTGATGAACGCGGCGAGCCCCACCGCCACTAGACGCCCAAAGGGTTCGCGGGTTGCCGCGGCGGTGATGAACGCGCCGAGCATCCAGAGCACGTAGCAGGCCATGACCGCCACCGCGCCCAGCAGGCCGAACCGACCCACGATGACAGCGAAGATCATGTCGTTGTGGCGTTCGGGAAGGGCGTTGTACTTGAGCAGCGTGCCCGCCCGATCGGCCCCCGGACCGGCCGCGCCGCCAGAGCCGATCAGCCGCTGTGCCGCGACACCCTGCATGTTCACGTCCCGGTCGGCGCTCGAGTCCCCCTGGAACTGCCGGACCAGTCCGACGATCCGTGCCTTCTGGTGCGGCATCAGCAGGGGATATGCCGCCGGCGCGGCCAGGGTTGCGACAACCACAATGATCACCAGGTGCTTGAGCCGCATCCCCGCGGCCACCAGCATGGCGAAAAGAGCCGGCACGAACAGCAGCGCCGTGCCCAGGTCGGGCTGGAGCGTGATGAGCGCGATCGGGATGATGGCGATGAGCGCAGGGGGCACGAGCCCCAGAAGGCGCCGGTGGTTCTCGCGGAATCTGAGGTACCGCGCCAGCACCAGCACGAAGGCGATCTTGGCCAATTCTGAAGGCTGCATGTCGATCGGCCCCACGTCGATCCAGCTCCGGGCGCCGTTGCGGGGCTTGACCAGCCACGAGGGAACGAACGGGAGCAGCAGGAAGACCAGGGCCGCCACCACCGCGATCATGAGCGGCGTCGAGAGGTACCCCAGCAGGCGGTAGTGCGGCAGGGCGATCACCACGGCTGAGCTGACGCCGATGCACAGGAAGAGCACCTGCTTGATGGCGGTGGGCCCCAGGCCGTGGTGCACGGCCTTGGCGGCGTCGGCGAGATCGATCGCGTAGACACCGATGAGCGAGAGCGCCAGCGACGCGAGCACCGTGAGCCACGCGCCGGGCGCATCGGCGAGAGCCTGCCAGCGGCTCGTGCCTCTCGTCGCGAAGATCTCCGAGGGAACGGGCACGTCAGAGGTACCCCTCGGCGATGAGCGCGTGGATGATCTGGTTACAGATCGGGCCGGAGATTTTGCCGCCGCTGCCGGCGTACTCCATCATCACCGCGATGGCGTAGCGGGGGCGATCTCCCTTGGGGCCGACGAGAACCACGAACCACGAGTGGTCGCCCTCGCGGAGAAGCTCGCGCGGAGGGGCTTGGGTCGGCGGTGTAGGGCTTTCGCCGTCGGAATCGACAGGCTCGTCCGCCGCGGCCGGCGGCCTGGGGCTGGGCGCGTAGATACGCGGGGCCTGCGCTGTGCCGGTTTTTCCCCATATGTCGACGGTCGGAGCATTGAAGATCGGTTCGGTCACGCCGTCGGCGAGCGAGAGATGGTTGCCGGTGCCGCTGCGCTCGTTCACCGAGCGGCGAAGGCCCTCGATCGCCGCGGAAATCGCCCTCGCATCGAGCTTCAGATCACGCGGCTCGCGCGATCCTTCACCCTTCAGAATCGTGGGCGGCACGACGTAGCCGTAACGCGCGAGCGTGGCGTACGCGGCAGCGGCGTGCAGCGGGGTCCACGAAACGGGGCCCTGCCCGATGCCCATCTGGATGGCGTCACCTTGGAGTTCAGTCGGCGTCGCACGGGTCCGTCCGAGGTGCCCCGCAAACTCTTCACCGATCCCCAAGTTCCACGTCGACCCCAGGCCGAAGGTCCTGAAGACGTCGGTGATTCCCTCAAACCCGAGTTTCTTTCCGAGGGTGAAGAAGTAGACGTTGCACGAGACCATGATGGCCTCGGGGGCCTCAAGGTCATGGCCTAGAACGCTCGAATGCGTGTAGCGAGCCCCCTGCTGCGATCGCTTGAAGATCCAGCAGCGGTACATGTTCTCGTTGTTGGGCAGAAGGTGCCCGTTGCAGGCGATCGTGTCCTCAAGCCGGTGGGCGCCGCGGGTGACCGCGCCGGTCAGGACCAGAGGCTTGACGATGGAGCCGGGGGGGTACGGCCGGTCGATGCACCGATTCAGGAACGGAGCGGCCACAGGGTCATTCATCGCCATGTCGCCGGCCTGGCGGTCCAGGAGATCCTCACGCCGGAATTCAGGCATGGAGACCATCGCGAGGATCTCCCCCGAATCGATATCGAGCACGACGGCGGCGCCGTTGATGGGAGTGCCATCGGGCATCGTGGGATTCACGGGTTCGGTCGGACCGCGGTGCCAGGGCTGCACCGTGGCGAGGCCGGTCTCGGGCGACATGATCGCCTGGACGCGTGCCTGCAGCATGATGTCGATGGACGTCGTCACATCACGCCCGGGGCGGGCTTCGATGGCGGTCACCGCGCCGGTGTCGATCTGTCGCGTGGTATAGCCGCGCAGACCGCGGAGCTCAGGCTCGCGCCCCCGTTCCAGCCCGGAAGCGCCAGCGCGGTCGCCGAGTCTGTACTCGCCGCGATCCACATCGAGGTCAACTTCGGCGGCGATGACTGCGTCTTTCCGGGCCTTGGGATTGGCCTCCAGATACTCCTTGCGGACCGCGGCGTCTTCGCCGGTTGCCTCGTCACGCATCCACCCCAGAACATGCGCGCCGACACCATCGGTCTGGACGCGCAGCGGGGAGCGATCGGACATGACACTCGGAAACGTCGAGCGATCGAGCTCGACGGCGATGCGCTCCATGGGGTATTCGCGCTCGCCGGCATCGAACAGTCGCACGCCCGGCAGGCGTGACACGCGGTCGAATGAGCGGGCCCCGGTCTCGCCGGGGATCGGTCGGATTTCGGTCTCCTCGCCCAGCAGAAACTGGGCCCGGAAGGCGGCATCGTCGGTCAGGCGCGCCGCGAGCTTGTGGGCCGTTCGCTCCTCGCGGATCGGCTGGTCGGCGCGGCGTTCGATGGCGGCCAGGAGTTCGGGCGTCACGATCTCGTCCCGCTCTCCCGCTTCCTTGAGTTCCTTATCGCGCGAGCGTCGGCGCTGCGCATCGCCCATGCGCCGGACCGAGCTGACGATCTCGTCCAGTTTGCTGTCGAGCTCCGTGCGCGACATGCCGGCCAGGGCGGCCAGTTCGTCCCGCGAGGCAAGGGCGTGGGCTTCGTACGACTCGCGTGCCAATTCGATGAGCTGGCGGCGCTGATCCTCGGGAAGTGTCGCCCACTGTTCCCTGTACGCCGATTTCACAAACGCCTTGGCACGCTCGCCAGCCCACTCACCGGAAAGGACCGTGAAGTCGATGCCCAGGTCGTACCCGGCGCGATCGCGGGCAAGCACTCGCCCCTTGCGGTCGAGGATCTTGCCGCGGACCGTGGGGGTCCAGACATGCCGGACCAGACGCGACTCAGCCTGCGCACGCAGGTCCGCCCCTCGAACGACCGTGAGGTGCATCGTCTTGGCGGCCAGGGCGAGCATGGCGATAGCCAGCAGCGCGAGCAGAAGGGCCAGCCGGCGCTGGAACATGCTCGGGAGGAACCGATCGGCGGGGGAGGGTGAGGATCGTGGCATGGCGGACGGGGGCGGCAGGTCGTGGGGTTGGATGATAAATCGGTCCGCGGGCCGGCGGCCCTCTACCCGCGTCTCTCCCTCCCGGAATCCGCGGCGGCCAGCCGTGCGGCGATGTCCGGACGATCGCTCGCAAATTCCAGCCGGTTCCCCACTTTCACGAGCAGGCCCATCGCTTGGCAGCGAAGGCCCACCACCCTTCCTGAAAGGATCAATCCCGGCAAGTCTGTAGTCCGCCTGGCGATGGTGAGTTCGCTGAAATCCGCCATCGTGGCGATCAGGGAGCCCACGCCCGACTCCGCGAGCGTGCCCGCCAGATGCACGGCCTGGTCGCCCGGAGAATCACCCGCGATCGCAACCCACCGATCATTCTTCATCGAGCGACCCGTCTTCGTCGGCCGCTTCGGGGGCCGCGACGTCGGGCGACAGCGTGCCGCCGACCATGCCCGGCATCCAGATCTCCGAGACGTCCTGGCCGTCGTTGAGCTTTCGCATGATGAGGTAGAGGACCGTCGAAGCGCTCGCCCCGTAGCTCACGACGAACGCCCCGACGAGCATTTTCGGGATGACGATCCAGAACGAGAGGATCCTCGCGACCCACGCCCAGGTGTCCCGAGGCGTGCCATCGGCTAAACCCAGCGCCTGTGACGCGGGTGGACCCGCCAGGGCCGCGGCAGCTCGGGCGGTGGTATCGATGGTTCGGAACGCCACAATCTCGAGCACGGTGACGGCGATCACCAGCACGGCGTACAGGATCAACTGGTACGAGATCAATCGCAGGGGCCGTCCCACCACGTACGCGTAGGACCGCTGTGCGGCGTCTATCGCGTCCGTGGCCTCGCACGTCACCGCCGGGACCAGAAGAGAATGCCCGAGGGCAAAGCCCAGAGACAGGAGTACCGCGAGCGCTCCCAGGACCAGGGCGACGGGGTACAGGAGCGCCGCCAGCACGGCTGAAACCGACCAGTTGAACAGGGCACCGCCGGCCAGCGCGACGATCCCCAGAAGCAAGCTGGCGACCGCGAGTGGGCCTAGGACCGCCCCGGCCAAGGACCCCAGCCGCGACAGCGAAAAAGCCAATCCCCTGGTCCAGGGCACCATGACGCTCTGCGAGAACTCGCACGCGGCCATCCGCGAAATCGCCCCGGCCCCGATCAGGAGCACCAGGAGTGCGGGCAGGATGGCCGCCGCGGAGACCCACGGACGCTCGACGATCTGATCCCACGTGACGCCAAGGAGCAAACTCGTCTCGACGGAAACGATGCCCCTGACGCTGTGGGCCTGGACCGCGGCAATCAACTCGTGCAGCGTGCTCGTGGCTCGCGCAGGCTCGCGCCCCGGGTTGGCGACGATGCGCCCGAGCAGCCCGACGACCACCAGCGTAAAGAACGCGATTCCGAGCCGCTCAGGACGCAGGGCCAGAGGCACGGCTCGGAAAAGGTGCGGCCAGAGAAGTTCTTCGGTCAGATCCGAAAGCGTGATCGGCTTTGCCAGCGCGCTGGCCCGGTTCGGGCGGGCGCTGGGGCCTGTGTTCGGGCTGGGCTCGCCTGCCATGAGTCGCTCCCGGGTAGAGGTGCAAGGAACGCACCGGCTCCGGTATTATGCCGCGCGGCGGACGATCGTGCCGGGTCACGGGACTCACCGGACCCAATCGCGTGACCGGAGCCGGGCGGGCCATGACCAACTCGAAGACTGACGGTGTCGAGGCGGGAGAGGCAGCGGCGGGCCACTGCGCTTGGCCGCCGTGCGGGCAGGCACGGCGGTACAACCGCGTCGCGTCCGCCGTGGTCGTGGCGATCATGGTCGGGCTGGGGGTGCTGATCGGGACCGGAATCGCCATTGCCATCGCGGCGGGTGACGGGTCGGCTCACGATGTCGAGACCGCCGTGCCGCCGGGCGTGTACGGTGCCGCGGCAGGGTTGCTGCTGGCGACGACCGGAGCCTTGTGGGCGTGGTTCGGCGGCGCCTCGGCGATCGTGAAGATGAATGGGGCCCGGCCGGTGACGCGCGACCAGGACCCGGAGCTTTACGACGTGGTCGCGGAGGTGGCGAGGCTCGGCGGCGTCCCGATGCCCCGCGTCTACTTGATCGACGACACGGCGCTCAACAGCTGTTCCACCGGCCGCGATCCCTCTCACGCGAGTATCGCGGTCAGCAAGGGGCTTCGCGCCGGCCTCACGCGGGCGGAACTGCGCGCGGTCGTGGCGCATGAGATCGCCCACGTGCGAAGGTTCGACACCCGCTTTGCGCTCGTCATGGCGACGATGGTCGGCCTCATCGCTTTGGCGTGCGACTGGATGTGGCGGCTGGCGTTCCAGGCGGCGCGGGGCACCAAGCGGTCGACGGACACGGTTAAGGCGTGGGGCTGGGTGTCGATCTCGCTCTTTGCGTTGGCGGGGGTGACTTCCGTCGGTGCGTTCGTGATCGGCGCGTTGCTTCAGTTCTTCGTGCGGCGCGACCGGGAATACCGAGCCGACTCTGACGCCGCGGAAATGACGGGGGACCCGGGGGCGCTCGCGTCGGCTCTCCGGAAGCTCTCCGCGGATTCCGATCCGCTCGTGGACGTGGCCAACCGGGCCACCGCCCACCTCTTCATCGTCAACCCGCTGCGACGAATGCGAGAGTCCGGCCAGTCGCTCGACTCGCCCTTTTGCTCGCACCCGCCGGTGGCCAAGCGAATCGCCCGACTGGAGGAACTCGCGGCCGCCATGTCGGGGCAGGGACGGCCGGGACGCTCGCCGTGATTGGCCATGATTCCTGGGTCTCTGGTTTGCTCTTGCGCCCGAGCCCTGCGATGATCCCGCATGCTCAAGGCCGTCCTGTACTGGGTGGTGATGTCGCTCGCGGCGCTGGCCATTGGTCCCGCGGCGGGGGCGCTCGTCGGCGGGCTGCGGGCCGCCGACGGGGCGGGGAACGTCACACCGCTCACGAGTTCCGCGCCCGTGCTCGGTCTCGGGGCGGGTGCCGCGGCACTGGTGATCGCGATCGTGGCGTCGGTGATCTCGGCCCGGTTGCTCGGGGCCCGAGCGGCCATGACGGTCGCGGGCATCGTGGTGGCCTGGGTGGCGGTCAGGACCGGCATGCCCGATGTTCTGGTTCGGCGCACGCACGGTTCCGGCGTCGTGTGGCCGCTCTCGATCGAAGGACTTATTTTCGGCGTCCTCGCGGTGATCGGCGCGGGGCTGGTGCTGCGCACCGGCACGCGACCCCGCGACGAGGAGCCGCTGTTCGGACCTGAAGGCCTCAGGGCGCTCGGCGCGGGGGCCTTGGCGGCGGTTGCAATTGGCGGCGTGATCGTGTACTTCGTGGCGTTCGAGACTTTGAAACTCCAGACGATTTTCGCGGCGTCGTTCGCGGGCGTGGGTGCCGGTGCCGCGGCATCGCTCGTGTGCTCGGCGCTGAGCACGGATCGATCCCCGACCCGTGCGACTCTTGCCGCGTTTCTCGGCATGGCGATCCTGGCGGCGATCGGACCGATCAGCGTGCTCGCGGTGAATTCGACAACGGGCGCGCTGCTCAAGTCCGCGTACGCCGGGTCGTACTTCCCCTTGGCGGCGCCGCTGGCGTTCGACTGGATCGCGGGGGCCTTTCTGGGGGTGCCGATCGGGATCGGCTGGGCGGGTTCGATGCTGGAAAAGCACCCTTCGCCGTCCCGCTGAGCCCCGGCCGTCCGCCGCGGGAATCCGCTGGCCCGCTCCGATCGAATACCTGTGACGAGCGGCCTAAACGCCGCATCTGAAGTTTGAGCACCCTATGGTCATGGACCCGAGCGCCACGATGCCCCGCACGAAGACCGCACAGCCACGCACGGTTGAAAGCGCCGCGATGCCTGATGTCCAGGCCTCGAGCGATCGCCGCAACATCGCGATCGACCGCGTGGGCGTGAAGGACGTGGTGTACCCCATGCGTCTGCACACGCCCGACGGGGGCGAGCAGTCCACGGTGGCCACGATCAACATGTACGTCGCCCTGCCGCACCACCAGAAGGGGACTCACATGAGCCGCTTCCTGGAGGTGCTCAACGAGCAGACCAGCGAGCCGATCTGCCCCGCGCGGATCCCGCAGGTGGCCAAGGCGATCTGCGAGCGACTGAACGCCAAAGAGGCGCACTTCGAGGCCACGTTCACGTACTTCATCAAGAAGTTCGCCCCGGTCACGAAGATGCCGGGGCTGATGGATTACAAGGTGACCTTCGAGTGCGTCGCCAACGGGCACGAAGACTTCGTGATGACGGTTTCGGCGCCGGCAACGAGCCTGTGCCCGTGCTCGAAAGAGATTAGCGAGTACGGCGCCCACAACCAGCGGTGCCGTATCGAGGCCAAGGTGCGGTTCAACGGACGGCTCTGGATCGAGGACCTCGTCACGCTGCTCGAGGGCGCGGCTTCAAACCCGGTCTTTGCCGTGCTGAAGCGTCCCGATGAAAAGTGGGTGACCGAGAAGGCCTTCGAGAACCCCAAGTTCGTCGAGGACATCGTGCGCGACCTGGCCGGGGCGCTCGAGGCCGACGATCGGATCACGTGGTACTCGATCAACTCGGAGAACTTCGAGTCGATCCACAACCACAACGCGTACGCGCAGATCACGCGGGATAAGCGCAAGTCAAAGTAGCCTGGCGACGATGCGGTTCGAACGCCCGCGCAGCGGGCCGAAGGTCGGTAGCCACGAGCGCCGCGAGTCCGCGAGCAAGCCCGTGGAACGCCGAATGAACCGAGGAAGAGTCCGCGCAGCGGACGAAGGCTTCTTGTGAATACGGGGCTCTCGCACACACGGGCATGCGCCCCCTGCGGGGGCTTTGCAGGAAATCAAGCGCTCCCACGGGTTCCGCTCGAAGACTCGCTTCACCCGTGGCTACCTGCCCTGAGCCCGCCGCGCGGGCTCCTGTTGATCTCCGGGCCTTGGGACGTGCAACAGGTCCCCCTGCCCCATCACCTCCGGCAGCGAGGCGAGCGCGACCGCACGTTCGATCGTGAACTCCCCCACTCGCGTCCGCCGCAGTGCCGTCAACATCCCGCCGACCCCGAGTTCGCGCCCGATGTCGCGTGCCAGGCTCCGGATGTACACGCCCTTCCCGCACGTGATATCAAGCCGCAGGATGGGCCACGCGTAGTCGATGACTTTGATCGACACGACGGTGACCGTCCGCGCGGCAAGCACCGGCGTGCCGCCCTCGCGCGCGATCTGGTAAGCACGCCGGCCTCCCACGTGAATGGCTGAGTAGTCGGGCGGGGTCTGCTGGATCTCACCGACGAAGCGAGGGATCAAAGCGTCGATGCGCTCGCGCGTCGGTGGCGTTGGACTGGGGATTTCGGTGATCTGACCCTCCGCATCGTCGGTCGTGGACGTGCGTGAGAGGTCGACATCGGTCACGTACTCCTTCTCACCCGCCATGATCACGTTGCACAACGGCGTGGCCTTGCCGCAGAGCACAACCAGCACGCCGGTGGCGAGCGGGTCGAGCGTGCCGCCGTGGCCGACCTTGACGCGCTTGGGAGCGCCGCCCTTGCGGAGCTTGCGGCGGACGATGGCGCAGATGTCCATCGAGGTGTAGCCGGTGGGTTTGTCGAGGATGAGGAGGCCCGACAAAGGCGATGGAGTCACGGCGTCATTCATCAGGGCACATCAACTGGCAACCTCGACCTGCGTTCAATCACCGCGTATTTGTAAAGGCCGGGCAGAAAGGTGGTAGGCCTCGCACCGCCCAAGCATCGGAAATCGGATTCTGAAGGTAGGTTTCCTGGCGGTTCGAGCTTTACGATTGCAATCCCGTCAGCGTGTGTTCTCCACCAAGCCGCTGTTTGTGACGTATCAATTCGTTGCACGCGACCTCGCGTAGAGAACACCAAGCTGTCTTCGTGGTACTCGCTGACGATCGCTCGGAGCTCCCAGTGATCGGTGTTCATGAGGCCGCGAACCAAGTCCGGCGTGAGCGATCCCGGGAGCACTCGCGGGGCTATCACCTGGAAGAAGACCGCGTCGAACAGCAACAGCGCGGTGTTCACTCGAACAAGAGATTCAAGCATGTGCCGTGTCCTCAGAGCAGTAAAGCTCTGCCAGCAGAGCACTGAGGCGAGCACGAGTACGAGAAGCGATCCAAGGATCGTTGCCCCAACCAAGTTCGGAGGGATGAACGAACCGGCTCCCAATGTCCAAAGCCCAAAGAGCATCGTTGCTCCACCGATGACCACCATGCCAATCGAGGTCCAAACAACTCGCCCAAGCCGCTGAGCATTCCAGATACGGTCTTCACGCGCCAGCCCGGCCAACGAGAGAAATGTTCGCGCACTGATGATCGCCACCGCCGGGTACATCGGCAGCGTGTAGTGCGGCAGCTTCGTCCCGATCAACTCGAACACGATCCACGCGGGCACGATCCACGCGAGGCAGAAAAAGTCCGCATCACGTCCCGGTCGCCGGTCGAACCAGGAGCGCAATCGCAACCACATTGAATCGGGCGAGCCTGTTTCCGACATTGGCCCAGCGAGGTGGCCGGGAGTCACTTGTGCCTGCGAACCCGCCTCCTTCCGGAGGCGGCTCCCCGGACCCATCCGTGGCCACCCGCGATTGAATGCCCTCCCCACCGCCATGGCCGTGGTCAGGCTTCCCGGCCAGAAGAGCACCGCGAGGAGCACCGTGTGGTATCCCGGCGGGCCCCAGTGGCCCTCTTTGGGTTCAAGGCTTCGTCCGATCGTTTCGTCCTTGATGATCGCGAGGTATTTCGACCAGCCTACGTGTTCGCCCACCGCGTACAGCCACGGCGCGACGATTGCGGCGACGATAACGACACCAACGAGGGGGCGGAGTGCCAGCAACCAACGCCAACGGCGCGACGCAAGGCACAGCGCCAGGCAGGTAAGAGCGGCGATCATGGGCCCGATCGGGCCCTTGGCCAAGATGCTCACGCCGAGGCACACCCAGAAACTGATCGGCGCGAGCCCGCGGTCCGCAGGGGTCGAGTACGAGCCCGACGCGCCAGCGAGGGTCTGGGAGGCATCGTCCGGCATTGGCACTGCATCAGTCGCCGAAGGCTTTCCATTCCCTCGCTTGCGCGTCGGGCTCGTACCGAACCGCTTCGCCCCGCGCCACACGCTCCACAACGCCCACTGCGTCGCCACCACCGTTGTCAAAAGGAGTTGGTCTGCCCTCGCCTGGTGCGCATCGAACACCACCAGCGGACACACAGCCAGTAGAGCCGCACCGAGAAAAGCGGCACGCGGATCGAACATGGTCCGCCCCATCCGCCACGTCATCAGCACGGTGGCCATGGCGCACAGGACTCCCGGGATCCGGTACATCCAGATCTCGTCCTTCAACGGATCGCCGCCCGTGAATACCCACGCCGAGGCCACCTGCAGCCAATACACCAGCGGCGGCTTGTTCAATCGCGGCTTGTCCTGCAGCATGGGCACGACCCAGCCGCCCGAATGCATTGACGGGTCCTTCTGGGCCTCCGGCAGTGCCGCGGCCTCGAACATCTGGCGGCTTGCCTGGGCAAACCTCGACTCGTCCCGATCGATGGGGGGAATCGTGAACAGGCCGGGGAGATAGACTGTGAGGCACAGGAGCACCAGCACGAGGCCCGCGCGCCACGATCGCGAGAACGAGACCGCCGCGCGACGATCCCTGAACCACCTCGAAATGACCCAGTCCCACACCCGCATCACCGCCGACTATAACCGCACGCTGGCAGGGCCGGTGCGGTGGGCCCACGTCGTCGCGGGATACGTTCGCGAGTTCCTTTCGCCGCTGACAGACTGGGCGGGGGCGCCGTCGCGCCGGCTCTGGGTGCCGCCCCTGATCTGGGCGGGAATCCTTGCCGCGGCACTGGTCCCCTTCGACGGGGTGATCTCGGGATGGGCTGCCCTGGGCAAGCTCAAGCTCGGCGGCGACCTGCGGCGCGAGCTAGAAATGCTCCAGCAGTACGGGGATCTGGCCACGCTGCTGCTCACCGCCGCGATCGTGGCTTTACTCGATCGTGCCCAGCGGCACCGGCTGTGGGACTTGGCGGTGGCGGCGGTGTTCACGAGCATCGTGGTCTCCGCGATGAAAATGCTCGTCGGCCGTCCACGCCCTGAGTTCGGCGACCCGCTGTATTTCCTGGGGCCGCTGGGGAGCTACCCGATCGACGCCAAGGTCGGTGTCCGCCACGCGTGGGAATTCTGGGCTGGGATCTCATCGAAGCTGTGGTCGATGCCGTCGAGCCATACGTCCGCCGCGGTGGTGCTCAGTGTGTTCCTGTGCACTCTGTACCCGCGCATCAGGCCCTTG
>JBGALI010000032.1:0-29407 GCA_044223975.1 Phycisphaerales bacterium
TACGCGAAGACAGTCGAACCCACCCCCCCGGCCCCCCTCCCTCTGGGAGGGGGGGGGCGCGCTTGGAGCGAATGTGAGTTCACAGGCGATGCGATCGTTGCGGCTGCTGGTCGTGATGCCGTCGTGGGTTGGCGACGCGGTGATGGCGACGCCGGCGCTGCGGATGGTGCGGCGGTCGCTGCCGGGGATCTTCATCGGGGCGCTGGTGCGGCCGGGGATCGACGAGGTGTTGGCGGGGAGTGACTTCTTCGACGAGGTGCATGTCGCCCGCCCGACGGGCATCATGGGGCCGAAGTTTGCGGCCGCGAAGATCCGGCCGCGGCGGTACGACACGGCGCTCCTGCTGACCAACTCGTTCTCGAGCGCCCTGATCGTGCGGATCGCGGGGATTGCGCGGCGGATCGGGTACGACCGCGATGCGCGGGGGCTGCTGCTCACGGACCGGCTGGAGGCGCCCAAGACGGCGGGTGGGCGGTGGGCTCCGGTGCCGGCGGTTGAGTACTACCTGCGGCTGGCGTGCGAGAAGCTGCTCAACGTGCCATTGCCCGCTTGGCGCGATGGGGCGCTGGCAATGGAACTGGCCGTCACCGAGGAACAGCGAGAGGCCGCGGAATCAATCCTGCGGGTTCAAGGTGTCAGCCCGTCGGATCGCTTCGCCGTCCTCAACCCAGGTGGAAACAACCAAGCCAAGCGCTGGCCGCCGGAGCGGTTCGCGGCGGTGGCCGAGTGGCTGGCGTCTGAGCACGGGATGCGGGTGGTGATCAACGGGTCGCCCGGGGAGGCGGAACTGGTGGGGCGGATCGCTGCCGCGGCACCGGGCGCGCGGTGCGCGGAATTGCCCAAGCTTGGAATCACGCTCGGCGCACTCAAGGAGGTCGTGCGTCGGGCGGCGCTGATGGTGACCAACGACACGGGCCCGCGGCACCTGGCCGCGGCGTTCGGCGTGCCGCTGGTGTCGCTGTTTGGCCCGACGGACCATCGCTGGACGACGATCCCGACCAGGCCGGGCGCGCCCGAGGAGATCCTGCTCGCGGACCCGACGCTTCCCGAAGGGGAAGTGGCCGACGACCACCCGGAGCGCTGCCGCGTGGACCGGATCACGGTGGAGCAGGTGCGTGGCGCGGTGGAGCGGGTGCTCGCACCGGGCTGACGAAGATCGGCCTCAGCAACCGGCCTCGAACGCGAGCACGAAGTTGTCGAAGTCGTCGCCGTTGACGAACGAGTTGTCGTCAAAGTCTGCCGCGATGTCTCCCAGAACGAACGCGAGCACGAACGCGTCGAAGTCTTCGCCGTTCACGAAGCCGTCGTCGTTGAAGTCCGACGGGCAGGGCGTGGTATGCACGAGCATCGACGCGGGGATCACCTGCTTGTCGATGCCGGGGCCCTGGACGCGGGCGATCAGGCCTTGGGCGCCGCCGTTCTCGAAGAACTCGACGCGGAGCTTGTGCGTGCCGGGCTTGAGCTGCACCGTGCCGCCGATCTCGACCATGCCGTGCAGGCCGTCGTTGTTCACGACGGTGTTGGAGCCGAGGTAGAGGCGCGATCCGTCGTCGGACTCGGTGAAGAAGGTGTACGAGCCCTGGGTCGGGGCGACGAAGTAGCCGTCGAAGGACGCGAGGATCTCGTCGGCGCGTTCGCTGTCCATGAACAGGCCGCTGGAGGAGGGCTCGTTGAGCTGCGCGGCCACCGAGGTCTTGTAGGGGGTGCGGCCCGCGAAGCTGGGGAGCTGGGAGAGGGCGGCGGGGAGCGTGTAGTAGTCGGCGTGCAGGCCCGGGGCGACGAAGGCCGAGGCGGGGATGACCTGCTTGGAGAAACTCGCCCGCTGCCACGACACGACGATGCCGCCGTACATCGAGGAGCCGGAGAAGAACTCGACACGGAAGTCGTGCGGACCGGCGGTGAGCGCCACCGCGCCCGAAACGTCGGGCGTCATGTTGTGCACGAAGTCGTTGCTGACGACGGGCGCGCCGTCGATGAAGAGCATGGAGCCGTCCTCGGAGCTGAGGAAGAAGGTGTAGGTGTCGTCGATGGGGATGATGATCTGGCCGGTGTAGACGATGCCGACGTTGGAGCTCTTGCCGGAGCCGGCGATGTTGTTAAAAGCCCTGGGGTAGTTGATCGCGGGGACCGTGGCCGTCTTGTAGGGAGAGAGAAGGGCAAACTCGGGGAGCGCGGTCTTGCCCCCGGCGCGGTAGTACGATGCGCCCAGGCCGGGCAAGACGTGGCCCGCGTTGTCGGCCTCTCGCAGCGTCTGGTTGCTCACGTAGACGCGGGCGGTGGCCTGGGCTCCGGCGGGGTCGGCGATGGTGTAGAGGAACGTGTCGTAGCCCGCGGCATCGGCGCGGGGCGTATAGAGCAGCTCGTTGCGTCCGCCCGGGCCGGTGCCCACCGACAGGGACACGGTGGCGCCCGCATAGGACGTGGTGTCGAACGAGAAGAACGAGAGGGTGTCGCAGTTGGGGTCGTCGTCGTTGGAGAGAACGTCGAAGCGGACGGGGGCGTTGGAGGTGATGGTGTAGCTGTTGGCGATAGCGCCGGGGCCGCCGGGCGCCGCGGCGGGACCGATGTCCTTCAAGCAGTACCGTGCCGCGGCGTAGCGCAGGGAGCCGACGGAGGTTTCGCTGAAGCCGCTGAGGTTGCCGGCGCAGCCGCCGATGCCCGAGCACATGATGGAGCAGTCGGGGGCGCCGTCGCAGTGGCCGGCGGCGAGGTTGTGACCGACTTCGTGGGAGACGAGGCCGACGCGGGAGGCGTAGTCGCCGGTGAAGTCGACGTTTGACACCGCGTACTCGTAGCTGAAGTTGCAGATGACATCGACCCAGGCCAGGCCGATGACACCGCCGGTGGGCTGGCCGGTAAAAAGGTGCGCGACATCGCGGGTGACCGAGGACTGTGTGGTGGTCCACTCGCTCTGGATCATGCCCAGGAGCGTGCCGATGTCGCTGGTGTTGTAGAGCGTCGCGTCGGTGCGGACGATGGTCGTGCCGATCTTAAAGCTGACGTTGACGTCGCGGTTGTAGATGACGTTCATGCCGTTGACGATGCTCTCGGCGTCGGCGATGGCGCCCGCGGTGGTCAAGCCGTGGTGCTGGTAGTAGGTGAAATCAAGATCGAGCGCGAGGTCGGCCTCGCGGAGGCAGTTGGCGCGGGGGCCGGGCGTGCCGGGGGGCGTAGCGAACCCGTCGGGGACGGGGAGCGCGCCGCCGCAGGTGCGGCCCGTGTCGCGGACGGCGTCGGAGCGGTAGACGACGTGGTCGCCCGGGGCGGCGGCGGGATCGATCTCGCGCCGCGGCTGGACGTACCAGAGCGAACCGTCGCCGGGGGTGATCACGGCGCGGACGCCGCCGTCGACGAATGAGACAGCCGCGAGCGAGCCGGGGCGATCGATGATCACGCCGCGGTGGGTGGTGACGGGGGGCGCGGCGACCGGGGCGAGGTGTCCGTCGCGGTGTTCGAGGAGCGTGAAGTCGTGCGTTCGGACGGACGCCGCGCCAAGGTCGAGGACGACTTGGCGGCCGTCGAGTTCGAGCGAGGCGAGCCAGCGGCCTTGGGCGGAGGGGTGCCACGCCAGGGGCTGCACCGTGGCGCGGGTGAGGTCGAGGCTGGTGACCGGGGGCGCGGCTTCCACGGCGCCGAGGGTGCCCGAAGGGGCGAGGGCCAGCAGGGATGCCGATATCAGCGACGCGAGTGCACGGAGCGCCAAAGCGACCTCCTGGGACAGGGTTCAGACTTCCAACGATACTGCAAAGAGCGCGGCGGGCAAAGTGGGGATTGATCCCCCCCACCGCTGAGGGTTGGGAGGACTCTGGCCCGGGCGCGCGATCGTGAGGTTATCGATCATCACGCGCAAGGCCGGGCGGTGCTGTGGCCGTTCGCCGGCGGTGCGCCGGTGGAAGGCCGGGCACGGGCGATACCATGGCGTCGCGGGCGATCGTGCCCGCTGGGAGAGATTCATGAGCACACCGAAGATCCTGGCGTTTGCCGGCAGCCTGCGGGCCGAGTCGTTCAACAAGAAGCTGGTGAAGATTGCCGCGGAAGGGGCGAGGAAGGCCGGCGCGGAGGCGACGTTCCTGGACCTGCGCGACCTTCCGATGCCGATCTTTGACGAGGACCTTGAAAAGAAGGACGGTCTGCCCGCCAACGCGCGGAAGCTCAAGGACGTGATGCTGGCGCACCAGGGTTTTCTGATTTCCTCGCCGGAGTACAACAGCTCGATCAGCGCGGCGCTCAAGAACGCGATCGACTGGGCCAGCCGGCCGACGACGGGGCCGAACGGGAAGCCCGAGAAACCTCTGGAGTGCTTCGCGGGAAAGGTGGCCGGGTTGATGGCCGCGTCGCCCGGGGCGCTGGGCGGGCTGCGGGGGCTGGTGCACGTCCGCATGATCCTGGGGAACATCCAGGTGACGGTGCTGCCGGACCAGGTCGCGGTGATGAAGGCGCACGAGGCGTTCGACGAGCGGGGCGGGCTGAAGGACGCCAAGCAGCACGCGATGGTCGAGGGGATCGGGGCGAAGGTGGCCCACACGGTGCAGAAGCTGACGGCGTGATCGCGGCCCCCGCTATGCTTGCGCGGGGAGGCACCCATGAACGTTCTCGACCTGGTCCGGGCCATGCGCACGATCGCTCCGCTCGAGCTCGCGGAGAGCTGGGACCGTGTGGGTCTGCTCGTCGGCGATGAGCAGCGCGCGCTGTCAGGGCCGGTGGTGCTGACGATCGATCTGACGGAGGACGTGCTGAGAGAAGCCGCGGCGCTGAAGGCCTCCGCGATCGTGGCGTACCACCCTCCGATCTGGGAGCCGCTGGCGCGACTGACGACCGCGACGGCGCGCGAGCGGATCCTGCTCCGCGCGGTCGAGAGCGGCATGGCGGTCTACTGCCCGCACACGGCCTTGGACGCGGCGGTCGGGGGCGTGACGGACTGGCTGTGCGAGGGGTTGTCGGGCGCGGGTGAAGGAAAAATCGCGGGCGACTGCCGCGCCATGACGTTCGCGGCGGCGCGCCCGGACACGCAGCAGGTGAAAATCGTGACGTTCGTGCCGCCGGCGGAGGTGGACAAGATCCGCGGGGCACTGGCGTCGGCGGGGGCGGGGATCATCGGGGCGTACTCGGTGTGCTCGTTCGGTGTCGAGGGGACGGGAACATTCCTGGGGGACGAGACGAGCAACCCGGTGGTGGGCGAGCGCGGCAGGCTGGAGAAGGCGCACGAGATTCGCCTTGAGATGGTGTGCTCCAAGCGCGCGCTGGCGCTGGCGGTCGAGACGCTGCGGCAGTTTCACCCCTACGAGGACCCGGCGATCGACGTGTACGAACTTCTGCCCAAGCCGGCCCGGGGCGCGGGCGCGGGCCGGCGGCTCACGCTGGACCGGCCGGCGACGCTGGCGGAGCTGGCGGGGCGGATGAAGTCGCACCTGGGGCACTCACGCGTGCAGGTCGCGTCGATCCTGGGGCAGGGCCGGCTGGACGCCAGCGTGTCGACGATCGGCGTGGTGCCGGGGGCGGGCGGGTCGCTGCTGTCGATCGCGCGGGACGAGAAGTGCGAGGTCTTCGTCACCGGGGAGATGAAGCACCACGACGTGCTGGAGGCCCTGCACTCGGGGATGTCGGTGATCCTCGCGGGGCACACCAACACGGAGCGCGGGTACCTGGCGCGCCTGGCGGCGAAGCTGCGGGGGGTGCTGAGCGGGGTGACGGTGCACCTGGCGCGGGAGGATCGGGACCCGCTGGTGATCGTGTGAGGGCGTGATGAGCGCCATCCGACTTTGAGTCGCCGATCGACCCGCCGACTTCCGTCGGCGGCTCCACGCGAGGGTTGCTCCACGCGAGAGTTAATGTGACGAAGAGTCCCGTCCGCTCGAGGATGGCGCGGGGGTCAATCGTGGAGCCAGCCGCGCTGGCGGGCGGCGGCGATCCCCGCGGTGAGGGCCTGGAGGGGTTTGGGAGCATCGACGACGATCGCGTCCACCATTGCGCGCCTGCGGATGGTGAGGCGCCACACGTAGGCCACGCCCGGGGCGGGGTCGCGGACCGTGCGCAGGTCGACCTCGCAGGAGCCCTCGAGGACCGCCAGGTGTCGCCACAGGTCTTGGTCGGTCGCGGCGGCCAGAATGACTCCCTTCGACCCGAGCGTAGTGCCCGCGCGCGCGGCAACCAACGCGATCGGGGCGTCAAGGGGCCGCATGATCGAGGATTCAGACACCGTTCATGTCGGTCGCCCACCAAGGGTTCGCGCGGGATGCGGGTGCGTGGCGGAAGTGATGGGCCCGGGCGAGCGGCCGCTGCCCGAATCACTCGGCGCGGAGAATGAAAAAAGGCCCCGGCTCGAAGCCGGGGCCCGGGGTCGTGAGCGTCTTGTGTGATCGGCCCGCCGACTCCCGTCGGCGGCTCCACGCAGGCGTGGAGGCGATCAGTTCTTCTCGGCCATCAGCGCCGCCTGGGCCGCGGCGAGGCGGGCGATGGGGACGCGGAAGGGGGAGCAGGAGACGTAGTCGAGGCCGATCTTGTGGCAGAAGTGGACGGACTTGGGGTCGCCGCCGTGCTCGCCGCAGATGCCGACCTTGAGGTCGCCCTTGACGCCGCGGCCCTTCTTCACCGCCATCTCGACGAGCTGGCCGACGCCGGTCTGGTCGAGCGAGACGAAGGGATCGCCGGGGAGGAGCTCCTTGCCGAGGTAGTCGGGGAGGAAGCTGTTGATGTCGTCGCGGGAGAAGCCGAAGGTCATCTGGGTGAGGTCGTTGGTGCCGAAGCTGAAGAAGTCGGCGTCCTGGGCGATCTCGTCGGCGGTGAGGGCGGCGCGGGGGACCTCGATCATGGTGCCGATCTTGATGTCCAGGCGCGGCTTGTACTCCTGCTCGGCCTTGACGGCGGCGATGGTCTCCTCGACTTCCTTGCGGAGGTGCGTGAGCTCCTTGCGGGTCCCGACGAGCGGGATCATGATCTCGGGGATGGCGCGGATGTTGGAGCGGAGGCAGTCGATGGTGGCCTCGACGATGGCCCGCACCTGCATGCGCAGGATCTCGGGGTAGGTGACGCAGAGGCGGCAGCCGCGGTGCCCGAGCATCGGGTTCTGCTCGTGGAGCTGGCTGACGCGGCTCTTGACCTTCTCGAGGGTGACGCCGGTGGCCTGGGCCATTTCCTTCTGGCTCTTCTCGTCCTGCGGCAGGAACTCGTGCAGGGGCGGGTCGATCAGGCGGATGGTGACGGGCAGGCCCTTCATGGCCTTGAAGATGCCCATGAAGTCGTCGCGCTGGAAGGGCAGGAGCTTGTCGAGGGCGGCGACGCGCTTCTCGACGGTCTCGGCGAGGATCATCTCGCGCATCGCCTTGATGCGGACGCCCTCGAAGAACATGTGCTCGGTGCGGGTCAGGCCGATGCCTTCGGCGCCGAACTCGCGGGCGCGGATGGCGTCGGCGGGGGTGTCGGCGTTGGTGCGGACGCCGATGGTCCGGTAGCGGTCGGCCCACTTCATGACGGTGGCAAAGTCGCCGGAGAGCTTGGGCTCGACGGTCGGGAGCGAGCCCTTGATGACCTCGCCGGTCGTGCCGTCGATCGAGATGACGGTATCGCGGGTGAGAGTCTGGCCCTTAACCTTCACGGTGCCGGCCTGAGCGTTGATCTCAAGCTCGCCGGCGCCGGCGACGCAGCACTTGCCCCAGCCGCGGGCGACGACGGCCGCGTGGCTGGTCATGCCGCCGGTGGAGGTGAGAATGCCGGCGGCCGAGTGCATGCCCTCGACGTCCTCGGGGCTGGTTTCCTTGCGGACCAGGATCACCTTCTCGCCGGCGTGGGCACGCTTGACGGCCTCTTCGGCGGTAAAGGCGAGCTTGCCGACGGCGGCGCCCGGCGAGGCGGGGAGGCCCTTGGCGAGCACGTCGCCGTTGGTGGCGGCGAGCTTGCGCTTGGCGGGGTCGAAGCTGGGGAGCAGGAGCTGGGTGAGGTCACCGGCGGGGATGCGCAGGACGGCCCGCTTCTCGTCGATGAGCTTTTCCTTGACCATGTCGCAGGCGATCTTGACCGCGGCCTGGCCGGTGCGCTTGCCCGTGCGGGTCTGGAGCATGTAGAGCGTGCCGCGCTCGATGGTGAACTCGATGTCCTGCATTTCCTTGTAGTGCTTCTCGAGCTTGGCCTTGATCTTCAGGAGCTCCTGGTAGACCGCCTTGTTCCACTTGGGCATCTCGTCGACGTGCTGGGGCGTGCGGATGCCGGCGACGACGTCCTCGCCCTGGGCGTTGATGAGGAACTCGCCGTAGAACTCGTTGTCCCCGGTGGCGGGGTTGCGCGTGAACGCGACGCCGGTGCCGGAGTCATCGCCCATGTTGCCGAAGACCATGGCCTGGACGTTCACCGCGGTGCCCGCGAGGCCCTGGATGCCCGCGAGGCGGCGGTAGGAGATGGCCCGCTCGCCGTTCCAACTCTTGAAGACGGCCTCGATGGCCAGCTCGAGCTGCTTGAAGGGGTTCTGGGGGAAGACCTCGCCGACGTAGCGCTGATAGACGGCCTTGTACGCCTCGACGAGGTCGACCATGCCCTGCTCGGGCACGTCGGTGTCGCTCGCGGCCTTGTACTTGGTCTTGATCTTGTTGAAGGCCTCTTCGAAGTGGTGGTGGTCGACGCCCATCACGACGTCGCCGAACATGTTGATGAGGCGGCGGTAGGCGTCGTAGGCGAAGCGGCGGTTCTTGGTGACTTTCGCCTGCCCGTCAGCCGCGGCGTCGGTGAGGCCGAGGTTGAGGATCGTGTCCATCATGCCCGGCATCGAGACGGCGGCGCCCGAGCGGACGGAGACGAGCAGGGGGTTGTCGGTCGAGCCGAACTTCTTGCCGGTCTCCGACTCGAGAAGGGCGATGTTCTTGTTGACCTCGTTCATGAGGCCGTAGGGGGACTGCTGGCCGGCCTTGTAGTAAGCGGCGCAGGTCTCGGTGGTGATGGTGAAGCCCGCGGGGACCGGGAGGCCGATCGAGGTCATGTCGGCGAGGTTGGCGCCCTTGCCGCCCAGGAGCGCCTTCATGGTGGCGTCGCCCTCGGTGCGGGTCTGGCCGAAGTAGTACACCATCTTGCCGGGGCGTCCGGAGGCCGGAGAGCCGTTGCTCTTGACGGGCTTCTTGCCGGGGCGGGGTGCATCGAGCAGGGCGGTGCCGGAGGCGGCGGACTTCCTGGGGGTCGCGGTCTTGGACATCGTGTTGCTTCCTATGAGATCCGACGGAGATCGTTCGCGGGCGCACAACGAGGCGGCTCGCACGGGCAGGGGTCCGGCCCTTGCAAGCCAAGACACACGTCGGTGCGGCGTTCGTTCGTGAGCGCCCCGCGCACGGCGCGATCGGGACCGGAAACAATAGCGCGTTGCGCTGAAATCGGCGAGTTTTCAGGGTCCTCGGCGGGCTCGATTTACTACTATCGCGCCCGCATTCCCCGGGAAAACAGCCTTGGGAGACCGCCAGGCCCGGAGTGCCCGCGTGCCGCCCATTCGCCTTGATTTCGACGCCAGCCCCGGCAATGTCCTTGGAGCGTGGCCGGCGGAATGGCCGCTGGCGGCATTGTGGTCCGGGGATCATTCCTCATCTTCGCGGTGGACCATCCTGGCGCGGCCCTTGGCGGTCGCTCGTGGCACAGGTTCTCCGGGGGAGCTCGTCCCGCCCGGCCGCACGGCCGTGGTGACAGGACCCGGCCCGGACGACCCGCCGTTCTGCGGCGGATGGATCGGGTACGTGTCGTACGACCTGGGCGCAGTGCTCGAGCCCCGGGCGCGAGGGATAAGGAGTGCGTGCACGACGAGCGCGGCGTGGCCGCTGGTCGAGTGGCAGCGTTGTGATGAAGCGCTCGTGCACGACGGGGCGAGCGGGCGATGGTGGAGTGTCGGCGGACTGCGACCGCCCGTGGCGTCCCGCGGTTCCGGTGCGGCGGCGTTTTCGCTCTCTGCCCTGCGGTCGCGTTCGGGCGAGGCGAGGTACGTGCGAGACGTCGCGCGGGTGCTGGAGTACATCCGGGCCGGGGATGTGTACCAAGTGAATCTGGCGCACGAGCTGACGGGCGAATTCTCGGGCTCGGCGCGGGCTCTCTTTGGCGAGCTTGCCGCGAGGTCGCGTCCGTGGTTCGGCGCATACCTCGAGTCGGCCGACGAGCGCACGCGCCGTGCGATGCTGTCGCTGAGCCCGGAGCTGTTCCTCGACTTCGACCCGGCGACGCGGCGCGTGCTCACGCGGCCGATGAAGGGGACACGGCCGGGCGGCGCGAGCGCTCAGGAACTGGACGCGTCTCCCAAGGACCGGGCCGAGCTGAACATGATCGTCGACCTGATGCGGAATGACCTGGGGCGGGTGTGCAACTTCGGGTCGGTGCGCGTCGAGACGGCGCGGGCGATCGAGCGGCACGGCGGCGCGGCGGGCGTAATCCAGGCGACGGGCTCGGTGTCGGGGACGCTGCGGGCGGAGCTCGGCGTTGATGACCTGCTGCGGGCCACGTTCCCCGGTGGCTCGGTCACCGGGGCGCCGAAGATCCGGGCCATGCAGATCATCGACGAGCTGGAGCCGACGGCGCGCGGGCCGTACTGCGGGAGTGTCGGTTTCGTGAGCGACTGCGGGCGGGCGGCGTTCAACATCGCGATCCGGACGGCGCTGGTTGAAGAGCCGCAAGTCGCGGTGCGTACGACACCGGGCGTTTTCGATCGCGCGGTGCTGCGTTACAGCGTGGGGGCGGGGATCGTGGCCGACAGCGATCCGGCGAGCGAGTGGCAGGAGACGATGGACAAGGCGGGGTTTCTGGCGTCGATGGCCGGCGATACGCTCCCAGGGCGGGGGCTTTCAGCCCCCGCATTTCCTGAACCGCGGGGCCTGAAAGGCCCCTCCGCGGTGCGGCCCTGCACAATCGAACGGAAAGAATGATCACCGATGGTGCGCGTTCGCACGGACATCATCGACGCGTACATCTTCCGGCGCAGCGCGCGGCGGGTTGAGATGCTCCAGCTCCGGCGCACCACCTCGCCGCTCGAAGGAACCTGGCAGCCGGTGATGGGGCACGTGCGGCGCACGGAGACGGCGGTGAAGTGCCTGTGGCGCGAGCTGCGGGAGGAGACGGGCTTGACGCGGCGTTCGCCGGGGTTCGTGCGCGCTTGGGCGTTGAGCCAGGTGCACCCGTACTACCTGGCGGACCTGGACGCGATCGTCATGAGCCCGTGCTTTGCGGTGGAGGTATCGGGCGGGTGGGTGCCGCGCTTGAACGCCGAGCACGACGACACGCGGTGGGTGGACGCACGCCGACCGGAGCGGTCGTTCATGTGGCCGGGGCAGATTCTGGCGGTGCGGGAGTTGGCCGCTTCGCTGCTCGGACGCGGCTCGCTGCAACGCGCGGCCCTCGCACTCCGGACTCTGCGTTGACCCGACTCCGGAACCCGGACGCTTTCGATTCATCTTCACGCGGCGCGGCAACCTGCGATCGTTGGCGCATCGCTTCTGGCCGCGGCGGTCGATCGCTCCGCGGCGCGGGTCCACGGCGCGATGACGCGGCGGGTACTCGCGGCTGTCTGCTCGAGCGCATCGAGCATCGGACCGGGCGACAGGGTCGCGATGACGAGGGCCTCGGCGCTCTGCTCGGGCACCTCGCGCACGCCGAGCTCTCCGAGCACGCGGCGGACGCACCAGGCGTTCTTGCCCTGGTGGACGAGCGCGGCAGAGCGGAAGGGGTTCTCCTGCCAGGCCGCGTGCAGCGCCTCGCGGGCGTGGGCGAGGCCGGTGAAGCGGTCAAAGAGAGCGGGCGGCATGGGGGTGCGCTTCTGGGCCCGAACGGTGCGGCGGAGTTCGGACAGGCCCTGCGCGAAGCCGGCGATCGCGTGTTCCTTGGTGGCGATCGTGCGGTACCTGGTCCGGATCTCGCGGAGTTCGTTGTGGCGGCACTCTTCGGGTGCGTAGCGCTGCATCACCCAGCCGTTGTTGCGGACCAGGCGGGCGCAGATCAGGTTCATGTCGCGGCCGGACTCGACCTTGTGGTGGGCGACGCGGAACGAGGGCTCGAAAGCGATACGGAAGCCCGCGAGCAGCATCCGGGCGGCGAGGTCGTACTCCTCGGCGTAGTAGTTGAACGTGGGGTCGTAGCCGTTGAGGTTGAGGAACAGGGCGCGACGGATCGCGACGCCGCAGCCGACGAAGACCTCGGGCAGGCCGCCGGATTCACGCCGGGCGTGCCGCGGCAGGAAAATGTCGGCGGAAACCGCGGCGACGTCGGGGCCCTGCGCCGCCAATCGCGGGATGAACGCGAGGTCGAGCGGGTGCGAATCGTCGTCGAGCATGACGATCCAGGCGCTGCGGGGGCTGCACTCGCGGGCGCCGGCGTTGCGTGCCGCGGCGCCGAGGTTTTCGTTCATGCGGAGCACGCGCACCGGCACGCCCGAGGCGAGGTGATCGCCCGTGCGCAAGGGCTGGCGCGAGTCGTTGTCGACGATGATGACTTCGGCGTCGTGGGCGCCGAGGGCGGCGATGGCGTGGAGCGTCTGTTCGAGGCGCTCGGGGCGGTCGCGGGTTGGGATGATGTAGGAAATCAAAGGAAACGGACCGGAGAACTCTGAGGCTTCGAATGGCTTGAAGTTCAAATCGGGGGAAGTGCGGTGACTGTGAAGACAGCTCAGAACCAAGAAGTAGAAGGGGAAGAGGCAGGTGGGACACCTGCCCCACTAGGCCAAGTAGAGAATCAGGACGCGCGGAGGGCGGGGGTGCGCGTTTCGATCAGTTCGCTGGGGGCGTAGACCAGGTGAGCCGCGTGCACGCGCGAGACCATCTGGCGGAGGTCGGTGGTCGAGATGGGGATGTTGCCCAGGCGCTGCACCTGCGAGCCGGCGGCACAGGCGCCCAGGAACGCGCCCTGGAGGATCGAGCCGCCCGCGGCAAGGGCCAGGGTCGCGGCCGCGAGGAGCGAATCACCGCAGCCCAAGGGGTCGACGGCGAGCGGGCAGAGGGCCGGGACGTGCTCGGCGCTCAGGCGGGTCTGCCAGGCGCCCGCGGCGGCGCCGTGCTCATCGCCTTCGGCAAGGCGGTCGAAGGCGATGAGGCCGTCGGCGCCCATGGTGACGATGGCGCTGCGGGTGTTGGTTTCCTTGAGCAGGTTCCACGCGACAAGGGAGAGGCCTTCGCCGTAGAGGCGCTGGCTGTCGCGAAGCTCGGCCTCGCTGGGGCACACCAGGTCCATGCCGCGCATGGATCGAAGGTTGCTGCGCCTGCCGCTGACATCGCCGGAGAGGACACCCACGCGGGGGCGCAGGCCCTTGCAGAGGGCCGCGAGCACGGTCGGGGTCATCATGCCCAGGCCGAAGTCGGCGATGATTGCGGCGTGGCAGCCGGCGTCGACGGCGCCGTCCTGGGCGATGTCGACCAGGCGCTGCTGCTGCGCGGCATCGAGAACCGTGGGCTCGACGAGGTCGAGCTTCATGACCTTCTGGGCGCCGACGAGGAATCGCTGCTTCTCGGGGATGGGGGCGCTGACGGGGATGGCACGCAGCTCGATGCCCTGGGCGAGCATGCGGCGGCGGAGGGCCTCGCCGTCCTCATCCTTGGGGAGAGCGGTGACCAGGACGGGGCGGGCGCCCATCGCGGCAAGGTGCCGCGCGATGATGGCGGCGCCGCCGTCGTACTGGCGGCGCTCCAGGGGCCGGAGCGTCATGATCGGGCTTTCGCCGGCGACCTCGGGGCGGTCGCACATGACGTAGGTGTCGAGGATGGTCTCCCCCACCACCAGCACCCGCAGGCCGGCGAAGGCCGAGACGAGGTTGCCCAGCGCGGCAGGCTGGAGGTCGGGCTCGCGCGTTAGCTGGCTCAGGCGCTTGTGGAACGGGTCGGCGGACTGCTCCATCGCGGCGATGAGGGCGGTTGAGCTGAAGACGACCTCGCCCGACGAGAAAACAACACGCCCGCCGGCGCGCTCGACGATGTCGCGCTCAGCGCGAAAGCGAGGGTCGCTGTTGGTCTCGTACTCGCGGCCCTTGACGTACACGTCCGGCTTGACCTCGGCGAGCAGGTCGGCGGCGGTCGGGCGGGGTTCGACGTAGACCCAGTCGACGAAGTCGAGGGCGGCGAGGTTTTCGGCGCGGAGTTCCTGCGGTATCAGGGGGCGGCCGGTGCCCTTGCTGATCAGCGAGTCGCCGGTGATCGACACCAGAAGGATGTCGCCCTGGGACTTGGCGTGGCGGAGGTGGCGGATGTGGCCGGGGTGGACGATGTCGAAGCAGCCGTGGCACTGGACGACGCGGCGACCGGCGGCGCGGGCGGCGGCGCGGAGCGCGAGCAGCCGGTCCTTGGTCAGCATTTTCTGTGAGGAAGGGTCGGATTCGGGGGTCATGCTCGCCTCCGGGAAGGGCTCCCTGTTATCGGCGGAAAATCGGCGGGGGTCTGAGCGGCAGTGCCGATAACTGACGCGTGACGCCCGTGGCGGCCCAGTCATCGTGCGCGCCGACTTCGCGGAGTTTCAGCCGCGCGGACATCGTCGCGCTCGGACAGGCGGGGAAACCGTGGGAGTTCCTGGCGATCGCGGCCCGGGCGCTCGACCTGGCGCCGCAGGATGCGGGGATCCGGTTCCTGGTCGCAGCCAATCTGTCGCGACTGGGGCTGCCGACCCTGGCGCTGATGCAGCTCGACACGCTGCCGGCTGAGGTGCGGTCGGACCCGGCGGTGACGGCGCTTGAGCGGGATCTTCGCGCGGCTCCGAACGACCGGGTGTCGCCCGACTCGCTCCGCGCGATATTTGAAGCAAACTTCGCGGTGATCAGGGCGCGCGGGGTCGCGTGCGAGATTGACCCCGGGCCGTGGCTTCGAACGCTTGACTCGTGGGTGGTGTGCCGCGCCAGGGGCGGATCGGTCGTGCGGTGCCCCGGGCAGGGTGCCGCACTGTCGAGCTGGGTCGGGCTGACGGACGCGTGCGCTGCCGCGGCCAAGGCGGCGGCGGAGCTTCCGGCGGCCAAGGACGGGTTTGCTTCGCCGGTTGTGCTGGACGGGGCGGACCCGCCGTGGTCACTGCTGGAGTGCATCCGGACGCGCCCGGTGACGGCAAACGGGTATGAGCCGCCGATCATCGTCGTGGAGGAGGATGTCGGCTCGCTCCTGTGGTCGCTGGCCACAGCGGACCTTCGGGAGGCGCTGGGGCAGGAACGCCTGACGCTATTCGTCGGGCCGGGCGCGGTTGAGCGATTCGAGCGGTCGCTCATGGGGCGGCTGGAATCGCAGGTGAGCGGATTCTGCATCCCGGTGCGGGCCGGCGGCAACGCCGGGCTCCGGGCGGCGTTTCACCGCGCGTGCGAAGCGCAGCAGAGGCTGGCCACGACCCTGCAGGGGCGCACAAGCGAGCTGTACTCGGGGCGGGATGCGGAGTTCTGGCGACGGCGTTACGAGCGGGCGCTCGCGGGCGTGGAGGCCCTGCGCATCCTGATCCCGACCACGAGGTACTCGACCTTCGTGAAGCACGCGAGCCAGGACCTTGCGGACGCCGCACGGCGGGCGGGCCACCAGGCGCGGGTGATGCTGGAAGCGGATGACTGCTCAAGGTTTTCTGCCGCGGCGTACCTGCGCGAGATCGTCGAGTTCGAGCCCGACCTGGTCGTGCTGGTGAACTACCCGCGGGCGACGATGCGGGATGTGTTCCCGGCGAACCTGCCGTTTGTGTGCTGGCTGCAAGACCCGATGCCGCACCTCTTTGATGCCGGCGTCGGGGCGGCGCAGACGGGGCTGGATTTTCTCGCCGGGCACCTTTTCGCCGAGCTGTTCGGGAAGTTCGGGTACCCCACCGAGCGCGCGCTGCCGGCGCCCGTGGTGGCCAGCAGCTTGAAGTTCCACACGGGGCCGGTCGAGCCGCCGCTCCGCGAGCAGCACGCGTGCGAGATCGCGTTCGTGAGTCATCACGCGCAGACGCCCGAGGAACTGCTCGGCACGCTGCTGGCGCAGGCGGGGCCGGATGTTCGCGTGCGCGGGGCGCTCGAAGGGATTCTTCCGGCGGTGCGTGCGGCGGTGGACGAATCGTGCCGCGTGGCCCCGCACCAGGCCCTGGCGCGCGAGGTCCGGTCGCACCTGCGCGCGGCGTTCGGCGAGGAGCCCGACGACCGCACGATGACGAGCGTGCTGCGGCACTACGCACTGCCGCTGGCCGAGCGGATGTTCCGGCACGAGACGGTGGCGTGGGCGTACGACCTGTGCGAGCGGCGCGGCTGGCGGCTCAACCTCTACGGGCGCGGCTGGGAGAAGCACGCTCGCTTCGGGGCGTGCGCCCGCGGGGAGCTCGAGCACGGCGACGACCTTCGCGCCGCGTACGCGTCGGCGCGGGTTCACCTGCACGTGTCGCTGGGCACGCTGGTTCACCAGCGCGTGCTGGAGTGTGCGCTCTCGGGCGGCCTGCCCCTGTGCCGCCTGCACCGCGATACCCTGGCCGGGTTCAAGGCCCGCGCGCAGTTGGCGTGCGCGGCGCTGGGCGAGCCGCATGCCGTCGACGATTCGCGCGGGCTGGTGGGGTGGCGCGTGGCCGACTGCCCCGAGGCAATGGCGATGACGGCCCAGTTGCAGCGCCTCGGCGACGCGGTGGGCGCGGGGTCGGGCCACGCGGGCGTGTCGGAAGAATTCTGCTGGGTCCGGAGCGAGCGGTTGGAGGTCATGCGGCGCCTTGGTCCGGCGATCGACGCGCGGCACGAGCCGATGTGGCTGCTGGGCGATCTGAGCGAGATGACATTCTGGAACGCGAGAACTCTTGAAGACCGTGTGACGCGGGCGATCGAGCGGCCGGCGTGGCGGGAGCGGGCTTCGGAGGGGATCCGCTCGCGTGTATCGGCGGAGCTGACGCACGACTCCTTCCTGAGTCGTCTGCTTGGTATCATCGGCGCGAGCCTTTCGAGTCCTTCGGGCCCGGCCTCTCCCGCGACGAACACGCCCCAGGGGGCGTTCACCCCGGTCGCTTCATGACGGCTCTGTCCGCCCAACCAGCCCTGCACCATGCTCCACGCGGCACGGCCGTGGTGACGGTGCATCGCGCGCAGGCGTTCAGCGGCGTGAGCGCCGCCGGGGCAAGATTGGCCCGGCTGGTAGCTCCGCACACGCCGTGGCGGCCGTTGGTGATCGGCGCCGATGTGACGCCCGAGGCGCTGGCGACCACTCCCTTGGCCAACGCGCCCGGGCTCGAGTGCGTGACGTGGCCGTCGGGCACCGATCCGGTCCGCCAGGTGCTGATGGTGCGCGACCGGCTGCGGAAGCTGGGCGCCGCGGTGGTGGTGCCCAACGACTTGCCGCACGCGTTCATCGCGGCTGCTCTTGATGCGCACCGGGGCACGCGCTGCGCCGCGGTGCTGCACGGGAGCTACCCCGTCGCCGACGACCTGTACCGGCGATGCCTGCCGCTGGCGGACGCGTGGCGGGCGGTGAGCCCTGAGATTGCCGCGACGGCGCGGGGCTGGAGCGCCCCGGACACGGCTCCGGGCGTGATCACGATCGGGCTCGATGTTCCTGAAACTCCGCCGCCGCTGGCTCGCCCGCTCCCGCCTGCTCGCCCCCTGCGCATCCTGTTCGCAGGCTATCTCGACGCGATGAACAAGCGGGCGTCGGACCTGGCGGACCTGGCCGACGAACTGCACGGGCTTGGCGCCAGGTTCCTGCTGACGATCGCGGGCGATGGGCCTGCCCGGGCGTCTCTCGAACGCCACGCGGCGGCTCACATCGCCGACGGGCGCGTCGTGGTGCTGGGCCCGGTTCCGCAGCACTTCATGGGCTCGCTGTACGAGGCCCACGATGTGCTGGTGCTGGTGAGCCGCGCCGAGGGGTGGCCGCTGGTGGTGATGGAGGCGCTGGGCGCGGGGCGTCCGGCCGCGATCACCTCGGGGTGCGGCGGCGCGACGCGGGTGGTGCGGGACGGGGTGGACGGGATCGTCGTGCAGACCGGGGACATGCGGACGCTCGCCGCACGCCTGGCGGCGCTTTGCCAGTCTCCCCACGCGCTCGAGGAGATGAGCCGCGAAGCGCACGCGGCTGCGCGGAAGCATCTGGACCTTCGGGCGCTGGCACCGACGTACGACGCGTTCATCGCCGAGGCGCTCGCGCGCCGGCTCGATTCGGCGGCCAGCGACCCGGCCCGGCGTGCGGCGATTCTCGCCGAGCGGTGGTCGCACATCCTGGCGGCGCTCGAGCTGATCGGCCCGTGCGACCCGGCCGTGCTTGCCGCGGCGTGGCTGGCGGACATGCACGCGCCGCCGCTGGCGCTTCACCTTGATGCCCACGCGGTGGACCTGGCCGAGCGGTTTGCGCCGGTGGCGGACCGGATCGGCTGCGTGGTGTGCGCGGACGATCAGGATGCTCCGGCGCACTGGCTGGGGTGGGATGTTCTGCGCGCCAGTGAGCTGGAACCCGGGACGCTTGTGCTTTCTCGCGACGCTCGCGCTCTGGGCTTGTTCCCCGAGGGCATCGGCACGATCGAGCTGAGCCTGCCAGACCTTCCCGGCCCGGGCGCGGAGCGATTGCTGTACGCGGCCGAGCGGCTCCGCGCCAAGGGGTGCACGCGCTTGGCGCTCTACGGAGCGGGGCGGCACACCAGGCGCCTGGTGCGTGCGCTGGAGAAGGTCCCCGAGATCATCGCCATCATCGACGACCGCGCGGGAACTGAGGGCGGGCCGGCGGCTCGCCTGTGGGGGCTTCCGGTGGTATCTCCACAGGACGGCTTGGCGCTGGGGCTCGATGCCGTCATCATTTCGAGCGACGAGCACGAGACCGCGATGCTCGGGGGCGCGGCACGTTGGGCCGGGGCGGTTCCTGTTATCCCGCTGTATCAACCGTGATCGGCTCGCCGTTGCCGTAGAGCCGCCACACCACCACGCCGCGCGAGCGCGCCGCGGCCGAGGTTTCCCAGATCCGGTCTTCGTGGGCATCGCTGGCGATGAGGGCGTGGTCGCCGGCGACGAGTTCGTTCGGGGTGTCGATCTTCATCCCGAACCGCTCTTCACCGGCGAGGGCGTCATCGACGACGCCTTCGACGGTAACGCCCAGGTCCTCGGCGTGGCGGAGCACCCACTCGGCATGGGCCCCGGCGCCCCACAGCCACACCTCGTGCACGCCCTGGTCGCGCAGGCGCTGGCCGATTTCCCGCAACCGCGCGCGGCGCCCGGCTTCGCTGGCGCGCCGCGACATCGTCGGCAGCCGATCGTGGGCCCAGAGATAGGCCGTCATGGCCTCGCGGCTGGGGCCGTGCTCGGTAAGGAACGACTCGATCCGGGCAAGGCCATCCTCTGCGCCGGTGCTGGTCGTCATCGCTTGGGCCATCAGCCCGGCGAGCGTATGACGCGACGTGGGATGGATGGGGTCGAGGCTGGACCACTCGCGGAGCATGACGCCCGCCGCCGCGGCTGCCTGGGCCGTTCCCGCGCTGTACGAGCCCGAGGCATCGCGCACGCAGTGCGTGTAGAGCAGGTCGGTGACGCACCCGATCGGCGCGGTGCGGGAGAGCCGCAGCCAGAGGTCATAGTCCTGGCCGCGTTCGAGGCGTTCGTCGTACCCGCCCGCGGCACGGACGGCGCTGCGCCGCAGCATCATGGAGCCGTGGGCGAGGGGGTTCTCGATAAGGAGCCGCCAGCGCATCTCACGTGGCTCGAGGGGAGGGCGGACGACCGAGAGACGACCGCCGCGGGCGTCGACCCGCTCCCACGCCGAACCCACCGCGCCGGCGTCGGGGTGCGCGGCCATCCACGCGCTCTGCACTTCGAGCCGACGCGGCGCGCAGCGGTCGTCGGAATCCATGCGCGCCACCAGATCGTGGCGGGCTTCTCGAACGGCCAGGTTCAGCGCCGCGGCAAGGCTCGCCTTCTCCAGCGTCAGCAGGCGCACGCGCGGGTCCGTCTTAGCGGCCTGCTCAGCGGTCGCGCGCGTGCTCGCGTCCGAGCCGTTCAGGACGAGCAGGATCTCGAGGTCCCGGAGCGACTGGGCGGTGATGTCGCCGATCGCTGAAGCGAGCGTGCCGGCATCCCGGTGAACGGGGAGGGCCACGGTCACGCCACCGTCCCGCACTGACGCGTCGGTGCTCACGCAGTCTTGCATCGGCAGTCGGGGGGGCCGGACGCGCGAAATCTGCGGGAGGGGTTGATGGCGGGCCGATGGGTGCGGCATGACCGCCGTCACCGCCGAGCCGCGCCGCTACCAGACCGACCTGAACTACACCGACCGGGCGTCCAAGGCGCCGTACATCGCCTCGAAGTACGCCCCGATCCTGGGGGGGTCGGTGCTGGACGTCGGGTGCGACCGCCAGCTTCTCAAGCAGCACCTGTCCCCCACCGCCCAGTACGTGGGTGTGGATGTGTGCGCCGGTGCCGACCTTGTGATCAACCTCGACCGCGAGGAGTTGCCTTTTCCGCCGGCGTCGTTCGACACGGTCGTTGCCGCGGACGTGCTCGAGCACCTGGACCGGCTGCACCATGTTTTTGACCGGCTGTGCGCGATCGCCCGCGGCCACCTGGTGGTGGCGTTGCCGAACCCCCTGCGAAATCTGATGCTCGAACTGGCGCGAGGGGCCAAGGGACCTCTGAAGTTCTACGGACTCCCGGTCGATGAGCCGCCGGACCGCCATCGGTGGTTCTTTGGATTCGAGGAAGCAGCGCACTTCCTGCGGGTTCGCGGGGAGCGGAACGGCATGCGCGTCGAGCAGATCGACGCTACCGAGCGTGGCTGCCCGCCGCTGCGCGACGGTTCGGGCAAGAACGTGATCGACTTCCCCAACGCCCAGCTCGGGACGCTTTGGTGCGTGCTGGCGCGGTAGGCGTGTGTTCGGATTGCGGGCCCAAACACGAGCGGGCGTGGCCGTCCGATCGGACTTCTGTTAGGACAATCGTCCCTATCGCCGATAATCCTCGACGCGCACCGTCCGGGGCGCGCTTCGAAGGACCCTGCCGCCTGCGCTGTTCCCGCGAGCGCCGTGATGACCGAACGTATCGCCGACGCCCTGGTGCTCGCGTTCACTCCCGGGATGTCGCTGCGCGAGTGGGAGTCGCTGGGGCTGCTGGTGCGGGAGTGGGCGTTGTACGAGCGGCTCCAGCCGTACTACGGCCGGATCCTGCTGGTGACCTACGGCAATGATGATGACCTGCCCGTCCTTTCCCGCCTGGGGGGAGGGGTGGATCTGGTGTGCAACTCGGAGCGGCTGGAGAGCGCCCGCTACCTGGCTTCGATCCCGGGGCGCGTGTCGGAGGTCCTGTCGTCGTGCGCGAGTGTGCTGGTCAAGACCAACCAGCTTCCGGCCGGACCGACCGCGGTGCGCATCGCAGCGGCGCTCCGCCATCAGCGTCCTGCCGGGTCGGTTTCGATCGTGGCACGCGGCGGGTACCTTGCGTCCCGCTTTGTCGCCTACGAAAAGGGCCCTGCATCGCCCGAGGCTCGGCGCGCCGGCGAAGAGGAGATGTCACTCTGCCGCGCGGCGGACGTGGTGATCGGGACCACGCCGAAGATGCTCGACGACCTGGCGTGGCGCTGGAGCCTCGAATCCGAGGCCCTGCACCTGGTTCCCAACTACGTGCTGACCGACCATCCGCCCACACCGGGCGAAGAGCGTGACCCGGGGCTTGTGCTGTATTGCGGGCAGCTCACGGCCCGCAAGCGCGTGGACATCATCATCGAAGCGATCGCGGCGCTGCCCGATCCTATGCGCCACGCGGTCACGCTGCGGGTGTTCGGGCAAGGACCCGAAGAGGCGCGCCTGAAGTCCCTGGCCGCGGACCGCATGATCCGCTGCGAGTTCCGGGGCCGCATCCCCCACCGTGAGCTGCTCGAGCAGATGTCCCGCTGCACGATCTACGCGCAGGCCTCTGAGCTGGAAGGTCATCCCAAGACGGTGCTCGAGGCGATGAGCACGGGCGCCACGGTGTTGGTGGCCGACTCGCCGGGGCTGGGCGGTGTCGTGCAGAACGGCGCCACGGGCCTGCGCGTGCCCGGGAACGTCGAGTGCTTTTCGCAATCGCTGGCCGCGCTGCTGTCGGACCCGGAGTGGCGGGCCCTCCTGGGCTCAGCCGCGGCACGGAGCGCCCGCGCCGCGTTCGGGATTGACCATGTGGCGTCGCTCGAATTGAACGCGCACCGCGAGGCCGCCCGGCGCGCCGCGCGCGCGGGCGACGCGAACAGGCAGGTCACGCACCCGGCCGAGGTGCGGTGGGAGCCCGACCTGCTCAACGCCACCCCCACCGTCGCCGCCGACCGCTGGATGCACAGCCTTGAGGCCTTTGCCCGGCGGCTGAGCGACAGCGGGCGCGCCGAACTGATTTCACGGCTTGAGGCGTCCCTCCGCGGGCGCGGCTCCCAGTCCGCGGCCTAGCGCGGCGGCCCCCGCGGCAGACACTCTCAAGCTTCGGAGGATCCGATGCACGGCGCGCCCGCACTCCTGACCTCCATCAAGTTCCTCGTGCTGGACTTTGACGGGGTGATGACCGACAACCGCGTGTTGGTTCTCCAGGACGGCACCGAGGGCGTCTTCTGCAACCGCTCCGACGGGCTGGGCATCGAGATGCTGCGCAAGGCGGCGTTCCCGGTGATGGTGCTGTCGAAGGAGCAGAACCCGGTCGTCGCGGCTCGCTGCCGGAAGCTCAACCTCGAGTGCGTGCAGGGGTGCGACGACAAACTCTCCGAGCTGAAGCGCCAGGCCACGGCCCGCGGCCTGGCGCCGCGCGAGATCGCGTACGTCGGGAACGATGTGAACGACGTCGAGTGCATGCGGTGGGTGGGGGCACCGATCGCGGTTGCCGACGCGTACCCGGAGGCGCTCGCCGCGGCACGCCTCGTCACGTCGAAGGCCGGCGGGCTGGGGGCGGTGCGAGAGATCGCCGAGCTGATCCTCCGCTCGCGCGGGGGCAAGGCCTCATGAGCGGACCCCTGTGGACCACCGCCGACCGCCGCGAGCTTGGCCGCCTGTTCGACGGCGCGAGCCCGGACCTGCACCGCGCGGCGGAGATCACGCGCGAGTGGTGCGGAGCGCTCGCGGCGACGTTTCCCTCGACGCACCGCGGGGTCGAGATCCTGCCGCTCCTGGTGCACAAGCTCGCCGGGTACAACGCGGACCTGTTCACGCACGCCGTGCGGGTGCTGCGCTCGGACGCGGCGGCGCGGGCGATGCTCGCGTCGCGGCCATCGCCGCACGCGGTGTTCCCGTTTGAGGATCCCTACCTGGCCGAACACGCCTTCGCCGCGCGTCTGCGCGAGCGGGGCGGCTCGTTTGTGGCGTTCCACGAGTCGACGCGGGACGGGGCGGCCCTGGAGCGTCGATACCCGGCCCGGTGCGCGGCGTCCGCCTTTGAGAGCTTTGAATTCGACGCGCTGGCGGCACCGTCGCCGCTGGAATTTGCGCCCTCGCTCGCGGGCGAAGGCGCGGAGTCCGGGGCGTGCGAAGAGTCGGCCACGCCCTCCGTCACTTCGTGCCGCGCCGCCGTGCCGACCACGCTCTTTGTCGCTTCGATGAACAACTATCTTCAGCCGATGACGCCGGTCATGGCCGAACTGCTGCGGCGCGGCCAGAGGGTCGCGCTGCTGTGCCCGCGCGCTGCGGGGGCGTGGCCTCAGGCACGCCACATCCCGCCCGGCGTGGAGCGTGTGCACATCGAGGACCTGATCACGCCGCTGCTTGCCGCGTTCCACCGCGACGAGCGATCGAGGATCGCGGCCGCGTGGGAGCGTTCCGCCGATCTGGTGCGGAGGTGCTTCGTGCTCGGCCCGATCGATGCGTGGCCGCTGGTGCGCCGCGATGTCGCCCGGTTCATTCTCGACTACCTGCCGAGCTGCGCTCTTCTCATCGAGATCGCGCGACGCCTGCGCGTCTCGATGAATGTCCGCGCGTGCGTGGTCGCGCGGCTGCGGCGGGCGACCGAGAGCACGCTCGGTGCGGCGCTGCGCTCCGCGGGTGTTCCGGTGACGATGCTGGTCCACGGGCACATCAGCACGTTCCCCGAACGCTCATTCGACACCGGCGGGTTTGAGGCCGACCGCGTGTGCGTGTGGGGCGAGGCTCAGAAGTTCCAGGTGCTGGGCACGCACGCGCCGCCGGCCGCCGAGCGCGTCGTGGTGGTCGGCAACCCGGCGTGGGACGGGCTGATTTCCAGGCGCGGCGGGGATTCGGAGCGTCGCGAGGCCCGCGCGCTCATCGCCCGCGATCTGGCGCTTGATCCGCGGCGCCTGTGGGCCGTGCTCACGGCGCAGGACATCACCGCGCCGCAGTTCCCCGACGTCGTCCGGGCGTTTGCTTCGGAGCCGCGGGCGTGCCTGATCGTCAAGCCGCACCCGGCCGAATCGCCCGACTGGTACCGCCGTCGCTGCGCCGATCTTCCCGGCGCGGTGGTGCTCGAGCACGGCCGGTGCGAGCTTCATGATCTGCTCCGCGCCGCCGACCTGACGCTGACGTTCTCCTCCACGACCAACCTCGAGTCGCTGATCCTGGGAACGCCCGTGGTCACGTACGCGTTCGGCGCCCTGGCGACGCAGGACCGCGCCGCGTACCTGGAGGAGTGTGATCTGCCGCTGGCGCGGACGGGCGACGAGCTCACGGGCATCCTCCGGCGCGCGGCCGACGACGCGGACCGGTTCCGATCGGCTCTCATGCCGGCGGTCGAGCGAGCGCTGCGCACGTTTGTCGGGAACTACCCCGATGCCGGAGCGGCGCGGCGGGTGGCGGACCTGATCCGGCCCGCCGGTGCGCGGGCCTCGTTGGCGGGAGCCGCGTGATGCCCCGCGCCGCGTACCTGGTCGCCCTCCCAAAGGGCATGATCGTTTCGGGCATCACGACGTGGACGCTCCGGGTGTGCGGCGCGCTGGCGCGGACGGGCCGCACGGTCGGTATCGCCGTCCACGCGGCCCCGCCCGAGCACGAGACGCTGCACGCCAAGGTGCCCGAGGGCGTCCGGGTGTTCGACTTCACCGCCCTGCCCGACATGGAGCGGTGCGCGGGCGATCTTTCGGCGTTCATCCCCGCGTACGCCGCGGCAGCGCAGCAACTGGCCCGCACCGCGGCGGCGCCGGTGGTCATGACGCCGTACTACCTCGGCGACTGCTTCGGCACGGGCGCGGCGCTCACCATGCTCGACCCCGCGGGCCTGCGGATGCTGGCGGTGCAGCAGTTGATGATCCCGTACGAGACGCACGTCCTGGCGCACTACGAGCCGGCGATCACGCGCTTCGTGGGCGTGAGTGACGAGATCGCGTCGGGACTCCGCGCGGCCATGCCGCAGCGCTCAGGCGAGGTGCGGATGATCCCCAACTGCGCGCTGGTGCCGCCCGCCCCGCCGGCGCCGCGCCCGCCGCTCGTGGGGCGTCCCCTGCGCCTGGTGTACACGGGGCGCATCGAGCAGGGCCAGAAGCGGATCGGGGCGCTGGTCGCGATGTCGCGCTCGCTCACCGCGCGCAACGTGGACCACCGGCTGACGCTCATCGGCGACGGGCCGGCGGCGTCGGAGATCGATCGGCTGATCGGCGCTCCTGACCTGGCCGGACGCGTGCAGCGCCGCGCTCCGGTGGCGCCCGAGCTCATCGACCGACTGCTCGACGACCACGACCTGTTCGTGCTCGCGTCGCGCGCCGAGGGCCTGAGCCTTTCCCTGGTGGAAGCGATGGCGCGAGGCTGCGTGCCCGTGGTTGCGCGAACGCCCTCGGGCGCGGCGCAGACGGTGGAGCCGGGCGTGAGCGGCGAGCTGGTCGAGACGCACGCCGACGCCGACGACGGCGCCGTGGGATGGGCGATGGCCGAGGGTGTCTGCCGCGCAGTCGGGCACGGGCTGGAGCGGCTCGCGCACGGCGCCTGGGACGCGGCACGCCGGAAGTTCTCCGTCGAGCGCTGCGCGGAGGAGTTCGGGCGCGTGATCGACGAGACCGCGGCGGCCCCGCCCCGCGCCTGGCCCGCGTCGCGCCCGGTCGCGTTCAGCGCGGCCCAGGCCACGACGGGCTCGGGCGCGGTGCCCGCCGACGGGGCGGCGCGCCTGCGCGAAGCGCTGGCGCAGCTCGCGGGCCGGCGCGTGATCGTCCACGGCACGGGACGGCACACGCTGGAACTTGCGTCCGTGCTCGCCGAGTCTCCCGCGTTCATCGTCGCGTTCGCTGACGACGACCCGGCGCGCCACGCACGCTCGCTGTGGAACTGGCCGGTGATCTCGCCCGCCGACGCCGCGCGCACGGGCGCCACCGACGTGGTCATCAGCTCGTGGATGAACCAGGACGCGATCTGGGACCGGCGCGCGGTGTACGAGCGCCAGGGCCTGACGGTGCATCGCCTTTATCACGCGCCCTGAGGCGGGCGGCGGTTCAGCGCGTTTCCTTCACCCGGCGCGTCCCGACGACGAAGTGGTCCGCCCGCATCCCGGCAAGGGCGTAGTGGCGCGACATCGCTTCGCCGAGGTTGAGCGCATCGGACATCACGAAGCGGCAGATCGCGCCGATCTTCCACCCGACAAACTTGAGGGCGCGGGCCAGGTTCTCCTGGGTCGTGCAGATCACCAGCTCTTCGCCGTCGAAGCACAGGGGCAGCACGGCAAACTGCCACGCCTGGCGGCGGCCGATCTGGCGCAGGGCGTAGACGTCGACCTCCACGAGGCGCGGGTCGACCTTCTCGGTCAGGTCCGCCACCTGCGCCGCCCAGGCGCGTTCGACCGCGTCGGGGCTGACGTTGAACATCCATTCGGCCAGTTCGCCGAACGGGCGTCCACCCAGGCGCTGCTCCTCGAGCACCTCGTCGCGCTGCTGGGGCGTGAGCACGCCGTGATTCACCAGGATGTCGCCGAGGCGTAGGGTGCCGTTGCGCAGGTCGGACATCGATCGCACTCCCGTGGCCCCTGTTCCCGGACCCGCCCTCCGGCCGAGTCCGGGAATTCAGGAGAGTTCAGGGGCCGCACGATGGATCGGCCCCGCGTGACGCCCGCTTCGCTCCAGACCAGCGTTCGGGCCACGACTTGGCGCGGGCACGACGCGTGCGCGATGCACGCCCGTCCACGCTAGCCCGGCGCTTCAACTTCGAGGAAAATCCTTCGGATTCGTTGGCGTGCTCGCCGGTCGTATTGCCATGAGAGCAAAATGGCCGCGCCGCGCTACCACCAACGAAGCAACAGTCCGAGCACCCCCGTCAGCAGGAACAGCACCGGCAGCAGCCCCGCCAGCGTCACGGCAACCGCCTGTCCGCCGGACAGGTGGCCCAGTGGATCGCCCACGGTGCGCCCGGGGAGCGCGTGATCGAGGAGCAGCCTGGCGATCTGGACGGGCGTGTTCACCAGCATCGCCAGGCACATGAGCGCGAAGGCCGCCAGGCCCGTGCTCCGCAGTGGCACAAGCGGGGACCACGCCGCCGCCCGCTCGAGCAACAGCCCGACCACCGCCCCCGCCAAAGGCCACGCCAGCGCCAGGCACATCCGCGGGGCCGTCCAGCGCCGGCGCTTGGCCTGGCTGAAAGGCGGGAACGAAGTGCCGCATTCGGGGCACGTTCCGGACCGGGCCAATCCGGTCAGGGCGTACCCGCACTCGCGGCAGGCGATCGGAACGGCCTCGCTCGCCGTGCCGCGGGGACCCTGTGCTTGAGACGCCTTCTCCACGCGCCGAGCATACCCGCGGCAGAGCGGTCCCAGGCGCGGAGGCGCCGTGCGCCAGATCGTTACAACCGAGTTACACCCCTCGAGCAACCCCGATGCGTCCAACGAGGTAGAGTGAATCGAAGCCACCGCACCCGGGAGATTTCCATGCCGTCCACCAACCCCGTCCGCGCTCTTGTCCTCGCCGCCGGCCTTGCCGCGGGCCTCGGCACGATTCCCTTTGCTCACGCCCAGGGCGGCGCCGCGCCGACGCGCGCTTCCGATGTGCGCGAATCCCTGCCGATCCGGCGGATCGTCCTGTACCGCTCGGGCGTGGGCGCCTTTGAGCGCCGCGGCATGATCGACGGCAACGCCGACATCCAGCTCCGCTTCGCCACCGACCAGGTCAACGACATCCTGAAGAGCATGTTCGTGCTCGACAAGGGCGGCAGCGTCGACAGCATCCGGTACGGCAGCAAGGACCCGCTCAGCAAGCGCCTGGCCAGCTTCGGGATCGACATCTCCGACAACCCCGACATCCGTCAGCTCCTGGAGCGCCTCCGAGGCTCGGCCGTGAAGATCACCACGCCCGACGGGTTGGTGGGCGGCACCATCCTGGGCACCGAGTTGCGCAAGGAATCGGCCGGCAAGGACCAGCCGCCGATCGACGTGCCGTACGTGACGCTGGTCACGCCCGCGGGCATCAAGGCCGTCAACCTGCGGAGCCTCTCCTCGATCACCTTCGACGACGAGTCCCTCAACGCCGAGCTGAACAAGGCCCTGGCGGCGCTGGCCGAGCACCGCGCGGACCGGACCAAGTCGGTAGACGTCACCTTCCGCGGCACCGGCGCCCGCGAGGCGATCGTCGGGTACATCCACGAGATGCCGGTGTGGAAGACCAGCTACCGGCTGATCCTGCCCGAGCCGGGCCCATCGAAGGCCGGGGGGGCGCCGTCCGCGACGGACGCGACCATGCAGGGCTGGGCGATCGTCGAGAACACGACCGACGAGGACTGGACGAACGTGGCGCTGGGGCTGGTGTCGGGGCGGCCGGTGAGTTTCCGGATGGACCTGTACGAGCCGCTGTACGTGTTCAGGCCCGAGATCCCGGTGCCGACGGTGCCGGGGGTGATGCCGCGGGCGTACGAGGGCGGGCAGGTGACGCTTGAGATGCAGGACGGCCAGACCTTTGAAGGTCGGACCTCCGCGGGAGTGGCAGGGGCGAACAACAGGCGAGACGCCGCGTTGAAGCGGTCGCTCGGGAAAAATCCTATGGACGCCGCCGGGAAGCCGGGTGACCGGAGCGTCGCCAACTACGCGCTCGCCGAGCCGAGTTCGGCTCCCGTCACCGGCGACGACCTCCAGAATTACGCCGCCCGCGCCCAGGCCCAAGCCGTCGAGAGCGGCGAAGTCTTCCAGTACCAGCTCGAGAACCCCGTCACCATCGAGCGGCAGAAGTCGGCGATGATCCCCATCCTCTCCGCGCCCGTGCAGTCACGGCGGGTGAGCATCTACAACCGTAACGACGGGGCCAGGAACCCCATGCGGGGCGTGGAGCTGACCAACTCGACCAACTTGCAACTTATCCCCGGCCCCATCAGCGTCTACGACGGGGCCGCCTACGCGGGCGACGCCCAGATCGGGCACGTGGGCGCGGGGGACAAGCGCCTGCTTGCCTACTCGGTCGACCTCGAGGTCGATGCCCAGCTCAAGGAGGACCAGACCTCGGACCTCCGCAAGGTCCGGATCGTCAACGGCGCCTTCGAGCAGACGGTCAAGCAGCGGCACACCACCGCCTACACCTTCGCCAACAAGGACAAGCAGCGGCCCCGCACGCTGATCCTCGAGCAGCCCAAACTTATGAACTGGGACCTGGTCGAGCCCGCCAAGCCCACCGAGAAGACCGAG
>JBGALI010000010.1:0-191871 GCA_044223975.1 Phycisphaerales bacterium
CCCGACCCCAAGACCGGCCGCCCGGTCGCGCAGGTCGACGACATCGACCACCTGGGCAACCGCCGCCTCCGCACGCTCGACGAGCTGGCGGTCGAGGAGCTCCGCAAGGGCTTCCTCAAGCTCCGGCGCACCGTCCAGGAGCGCATGAGCGTCAAGAACCCCGACGAGCTGGCCAAGATCGCCGACCTGGTCAACAGCAAGAGCATCTCGAGCGCCATCGACTTCTTCTTCGGGCGCTCCGAGCTTTCGCAGGTCGTCGACCAGACCAACCCGCTCTCGAGCCTCGTGCACGAGCGTCGCCTCTCGGCCCTGGGGCCGGGCGGCCTCAACCGCAAGCGGGCCGGCTTTGAGGTGCGCGACGTGCACATCTCGCACTACGGGCGCATCTGCCCCATCGAGACCCCCGAAGGCACCAACATCGGCCTCATCGCGAGCCTCGGCCTGTACTCGTCGATCGACGACTACGGCTTCCTGCGCACGCCCTACCGCCAGGCCAAGGACGGCGCCGTCACCGGCAAGATCATCCACCTCCGCGCCGACGAGGAGATGAAGGCCGTGCTGGCCCCGACCGACGCGCTGGAGGACAAGGGCCACCTGCGCAAGGGCCCGATCCTGGCCCGCGTGGACGGCGAGCTGGCCGAGGTCGACTCGACCAAGGTCGACTACGTCGACATCTCCCCCAAGCAGATCGTCGGCATCTCCGCCGCGCTGATCCCGTTCCTCGAGCACGACGACGCCAACCGCGCGCTGATGGGCTCGAACATGCAGCGCCAGGCCGTGCCGCTCATCAAGATCGAGCCGCCGTGCATCGCGACCGGCATCGAGAAGTCGGTCGGGTACAACTCGGGCATGGTGGTGAAGGCCAAGAACGCCGGCACCATCACGTTCGTCGACGCCCAGCGCATCATCATCGACAACTCCGACGAGTACGTGCTCCGCAAGTTCGTCGGCCTCAACGAGCGCACCTGCCTCAACCAGCGCCCCGTCGTCAAGATCGGGCAGAAGGTCACCAAGGGCGAGGTCATCGCCGACGGCGCCTCGACCAAGATGGGCGAGCTGGCCATCGGCAAGAACGCCATGGTCGCGTTCAACACCTTCGACGGGTACAACTTCGAGGACGCCATCGTCATCAACGAGCGCCTCGTGAAGGACGACGTCTTCACGTCGATCCACATCGACGCCTTCGACGTTGAGATCCGCGAGACCAAGCTGGGGCGCGAGGAGTTCACCCGCGACATCCCCAACGTCTCGGAGAAGATGCTCCGCAACCTCGACGACGTGGGCGTGATCCGCATCGGCACCCGCGTCGGGCCCGGCGACATCCTGGTCGGCAAGGTCAGCCCCAAGAGCAAGACCGAGCTGACCCCCGAAGAGAAGCTCCTGCACGCGATCTTCGGTCGCGCCGGCGAGGACGTGAAGAACGACTCCCTGGAGGTCCCCGCGGGCGTCGAGGGCGTGGTCATCGGGGCCCGCAAGTTCAGCCGCCGGCTCCACATGAACGAGGAGCAGAAGAAGCAGCTCAAGAAGGACATCACCGCCTACGAGGCGGAGATGGACGCCAAGGCCATCGCGCTCTTCAAGCAGATGACCCAGATGGTCAACGACGCCGTGGGCACCCCGATGGTCGACCCCAACACGCGTCAGCGCGTGGGCGCCAGCGACATCCCCGAAGTCATCCTCGAGCAGATCAAGACCTTCGACATCAAGTGGGCCAAGGGCTCCAAGGAAGTCCGCGAGAAGGCCGAGCTCATCCACGGGCAGATCTGGCCGCGCATCCGCGCCGTCGAGATCGAGAAGCAGCGCAAGGTCGCCCACATGAAGCGCGGCGACGAGCTGCCCACGGGCGTGCTCGAGATGGTCAAGGTCTACCTCGCCACCAAGCGCCACCTCTCGGTCGGCGACAAGATGGCCGGGCGCCACGGCAACAAGGGCGTGATCGCCCGCATCGTCCCCGAAGAGGACATGCCGTTCATGGAGGACGGCACCCCCGTCGACGTCCTGCTCAACCCGCTGGGCGTGCCCAGCCGCATGAACGTCGGGCAGATCCTCGAGACGCACCTGGGCTGGGCCGCCAAGGTCCTGGGCTTCCAGGCCGTGACGCCCGTCTTCGACGGCGCCACCGAGGACCAGGTCCACGCCGCCGTCGACGAGGCCAACAAGCACGTCGAGGAACGCCTCGCCCACTACGAGAAGACCGGCACCTGGCCGCACCCGCGCGAGCTCCTGGCCCGCATGCCCCGCGGCGGCAAGATCCAGCTTCACGACGGCCGCACCGGCGAGCCGTTCAACCAGCGGACGACGGTCGGCTTCATGTACCTTTTGAAGCTGCACCACCTCGTCGACGACAAGATCCACGCCCGCGCCACGGGGCCGTACTCGCTCATCACGCAGCAGCCCCTGGGCGGCAAGGCCCGCACCGGCGGCCAGCGCTTCGGCGAGATGGAAGTGTGGGCTCTCGAGGCCTACGGCGCGGCGTACATCCTGCAGGAACTCCTCACCGTCAAGTCCGACGACGTCGAGGGCCGCACCAAGATTTACGAGAGCATGGTCAAGGGCACCAACAAGCTTGAGGCGGGCATGCCTGTCGCGTTCGACGTGCTCTGCAACGAGCTCAAGGGCCTGGGCATGAACATCACGCTCGAGAAGAAGGGCGGGGAGGGCGGGAGCATCCTGTAGGAGTGAGAGCCGATGACCGCGATATTGGAGATTGTCGCGTGCGTGTTGGCTCTGGTCATCGGCGGGTTCTTGGTCCTATTGCCGGCCGACGACTACCGAATCAATGCGATCGGAGCCCTTATCGTGGTCGGCAGTCTGGCAGCGATGGTGTGGAAAGCGACACGCGGGAGCGCGTCGCTCGGCAAACGAAATCGGAACCTTCCCGCTGGAACGGAAGCACCGAACAGCGAAGCGCAGAGGTAATCGCACATGGCTGAAATGGTCTATGACCGTGTGAACGACTTCTCCGCCGTCAAGGTCACCCTGGCGTCGCCCAACGACATCCGGGCCTGGTCCTACGGCGAGGTCAAGAAGCCCGAGACGATCAACTACCGCACCTACCGCCCTGAGAAGGACGGCCTGTTCTGCGAGCGGATCTTCGGGCCCGAGCGCGACTACGAGTGCGCCTGCGGCAAGTACCGCGGCACCAAGTACAAGGGCATCATCTGCGACCGCTGCGGCGTGAAGGTGACGCACTCGCGCGTCCGCCGCAAGCGCATGGGCCACATCAACCTGGCCAGCCCCGTGGTCCACATCTGGTTCTTCAAGAGCATGCCCAGCCGCCTGGGCACGCTCCTGGGCATGAAGACCAGCGACCTCGAGAAGGTCATCTACTACCAGGACTACGTCGTCGTCGACGCCGGCGACACCGAGCTCAAGTTCAAGCAGATGCTCACCGAAGATGAGCACCGCCAGGCGGTTGACAAGTTCGGCAACGCCTTCAAGAGCTTCATGGGCGCCGAGGCGATCCGCGAGCTCATCGAGCGCCTCAACCTCAACGACGAGGCCGCCAAGATCCGCGACGACCTCCGCGAGACCCGCTCCAAGCAGAAGATCAAGGACCTGGCCAAGCGCCTCAAGCTCGTCGAGCAGATCCGCGGAAGCAAGAACGACCCCGCGTGGCTGGTGATGGACGTGGTCCCGGTGATCCCGCCGGACCTGCGCCCGCTGGTCCTGCTCGAGTCGGGCAACTTCGCCACCAGCGACCTGAACGACCTCTACCGCCGCATCATCAACCGCAACAACCGCCTCAAGAAGCTGATGGACCTCAACGCCCCCGAGGTCATCATCCGCAACGAGAAGCGGATGCTCCAGCAGGCGGTCGACGCCCTGTTCGACAACAACCGCTGCCGCCGTCCGGTTCTGGGCTCCAGCAACCGCCCCTTGAAGTCTCTCACCGACATGATCAAGGGCAAGCAGGGCCGCTTCCGCGAGAACCTGCTGGGCAAGCGCGTCGACTACTCGGCCCGCTCGGTCATCGTCGTCGGCCCCGAGCTCAAGCTCCACCAGTGCGGCCTTCCCAAGAAGATCGCCCTCGAGCTCTACCAGCCGTTCATCATCCGCAAGCTCAAGGAGCACGGCCTGGCCGACACCATCAAGTCGGCCAAGCGCATGCTCGAGCGGCGCGACCCGGCGGTGTGGGACATCCTCGAAGAGGTCATCTACCAGCACCCCGTGCTGCTCAACCGCGCCCCCACGCTCCACCGAATGGGCATCCAGGCGTTCGAGCCGGTGCTGGTGGAAGGCAACGCCATCCGCATCCACCCGCTGGTCTGCGGCGGGTTCAACGCCGACTTCGACGGCGACCAGATGGCCGTCCACCTCCCGCTCTCGGTCGAGGCCCAGGCCGAGGCCCACGTGCTCATGATGAGCACGCACAACATCTTCTCGCCCGCCAACGGCAAGCCCATCATCTCGGCGTCGCAGGACATCGTCATGGGCGTGTACTTCATCACGTCCATGGTTCCCGACGACCGCGCCGAGAAGGACCTCAAGACCTTCAAGGACCGGCGCGAGGCCGTGCTGGCCTACGACCACGGCAAGATCGGCATCCACGAGCGGATCCTGGTCCGCCTCGACGGCTTCACCGAGTTCGTCGACAACCAGAGCGGCGCGGTCAAGAAGCTCCCGGCCCACGGGCGCCTCATCACCAGCGTCGGGCGCGTGCTCTTCAGCGACGTGCTCGAGCACGGCATGCCCTTCTACAACTGCCCCCTGGGCAAGAAGGGCTGCGCCCGCGTCATCGACGACGTCTATCTCTACTGCGGACGCTCGGCGACCATCAACCTCCTGGACCGCATGAAGGAGATCGGCTTCAAGCAGTCGACGCTCGCCGGTCTCTCCTTCGGCGTCACCGACCTGCGCATCCCCAAGGAGAAGACCGAGCTCCTGGCCGAGTCGCAGAAGCGCGTCGACCGCGTCGAGAAGAACTTCGACCGCGGCATCATCACGCCCCGCGAACGCTACAACCAGCTCATCGACATCTGGTCCCACTGCCGCGAGCAGGTGACTAAGAAGCTCGTCGAGGCCCTCAAGAACGACCGGCGCGACGAGGACGGCAACGAACTCTCCGTCGACGACAAGCGCGGCAAGCCGTACCTCAACCCCGTCTACCTCATGAGCGACTCGGGCGCCCGCGGCAACGTCAGCCAGATGCAGCAGCTGGCCGGCATGCGCGGCCTCATGGCCAAGCCCTCGGGCGAGATCATCGAGACCCCCATCCGCTCGAACTTCCGCGAGGGTCTCACGATCCTCGAGTACTTCAGCTCGACCCACGGCGCGCGAAAGGGTCTGGCCGACACCGCTCTCAAGACCGCCGACTCGGGCTACCTCACCCGCAAGCTCTGCGACGTGGCCCAGTCCGTCATCATCGGCGAGATCGACTGCGGCAGCCGGCGCGGCATCCGCAAGCGGGCCATCTACAAGGGCGAGCAGATCGACGTGGCGCTCCGCGACCAGATCATCGGTCGCGTCAGCGTCAACTCGATCGTCAACCCCAAGACCGACGAGGTCATCGTCGAGGAGAACGGTCTCATCGACGCCGACGTCGCCGCCCGCATCGAGGACCTGGGCATCGAGGAAGTCTTCGTCCGCTCCTCGCTCACCAGCGAGAGCAAGAGCGGCTGCTCCATGCTCGACTATGGCATGGACATGTCCACCGGCAAGTTCGTCGAGCCGGGCATGGCCGTCGGCATCATCGCCGCCCAGTCGATCGGCGAGCCGGGCACGCAGCTCACGATGCGCACGTTCCACACCGGCGGCATCGGCACCCGCACGGTCGAGCAGACCGAGTACCGCGCCGCCAACGCCGGCGTCATCGAGCTCCGCGACTGCAACCAGGTCATGGCCAAGGACGACGAGCAGCACGACGTGCTCGTCAGCCTCAAGCGCAACGGCGAGCTGGCGGTCATGGACTCCAAGGGCCGCGAGCTCGAGAAGTTCAAGGTCCCCTACGGCGGCTACTTGATGGCCAAGCCCGGCGACGAGGTGAAGAAGGGCCAGCTCCTTCTCAAGTGGGACCCCCACCGCCTCCCGATCCTCGCCGAGCGCGACGGCAAGGTCGCGTTCGTCGACATCGAGCCCGGCGAGACCGTCAAGGAAGAGGACGCCGGCTTCGGCCTCAAGGCCCTGGTCGTCGTCGAGCACAAGGGCGACCTGCACCCGCAGATCAACATCGTGGACGAGGCCGGGAACATCCTGGACTTCCACTACGTCCCCGCCCGCACGCGACTGGAGGTCAAGGACGGCCAGGAGATCAAGGCCGGCCAGATGCTCGGACGCCAGCCCCGCTCTGCCGCCGGCTCGCAGGACATCGTCGGTGGTCTTCCCCGCGTCACCGAGATCTTCGAGGCCCGCAAGCCCAAGGACCCGGCGATCATGGCCGAGATCTCCGGGCGCGTCGAGATCCTCACGGAGAAGCGCCGCGGCTCGAAGATCACCATCAAGGTCTCCGGCGAGTCGGGCATCGAGAAGGAGCACCATGTCCCGGCCGACAAGACGCTGCTGGTCCACACCGGCGACTTCATCCAGGCCGGCGATCCTCTGACCGAAGGCCCGCTGGATCCCAAGGACATCCTGCGGATCAAGGGCGAGGAGTCGCTCTGGACGTACATGCTCGACGAGGTGCAGAACGTTTACCGCGCTCAGGGCGTGGTGATCAACGACAAGCACATCGAGATCATCCTCGCCCAGATGCTCCGCAAGGTGCGGGTCGAGGCCCCCGGCGACTCGGACCTCCTGCCCCACGAGGTGGTCGACAAGTTCGTCTTCCGCCAGAAGAACCGCCAGATCGAGACCATGGTGCGCGTCACCGAGTCGGGCGGCACCGACCTGCCGGTGGGCGCTCTGGTGAGCAAGACCGAGATCAAGGAAGCCAACGCCAAGGCGGAGGCCGCCGGCAAGGAAGGGGCCAAGGCCAAGCGCGCCAAGCCCGCGACCGGACGAACGCTGCTGCTGGGCGTCACCAAGGCGGCCCTCTCGAGCGACTCGTTCCTCTCGGGCGCCTCGTTCCAGGAGTCGACCAAGGTGCTGACCGAGGCCGCGCTCCGCGGGGCCGAAGACACGCTCGTCGGCCTCAAGGAAAACGTCCTGCTCGGGCACCTCATCCCGGCGGGCACGGGCTTCCGTCCGTATCAGGAGATCAAGGTCAAGCCGCTGGTCGAACTCCCCACCGACACGGGCGATGATCAGCAGATGCTCACCGAGGCGATCCAGGCCGCCGAGGCGCTGGGCGCCGACCGCAACGACCCGCTGGCGATCCCGCAGGTCCAGGTGCCGGGGGCGGCCCGAGACGTTCTGGTCGGGAACCCGGGCAACGGCTCGGTCGGAGGCTGATCGCCTTCGAATCGTTCTAACCGGACCAGCAAAACACAAACGCCCGGGAGTTCGGCAACTCCCGGGCGTGTTTTCTTTTAACGGCCGGTGCGAAGCAGTCGCAGTGCGCCGGCGCCACGCGAAATTCCAAAGCCCGGACCCGCCAGCGGGTCAATCACATTCCGTTCGGGCCAGGACGAGCGGCATCGCGCGAAGCTTCGTGTTGGCTCGCGTTTTTCGCCCCACTCCCGAGATTCTTGCCGCGACTGTGCAGGGACGCCACCGCATGCCAGAACGGATTTATTCGCGACCGAATGACGCAGGCCGAACGCATCGCGTTGTCAATTGCATAAGCGTTTTATCAGCATGCACTTAACGCGATTACGCGGGATGCAATCAGCGCTGCCATTATCGGACTCGTCTGAGAAAATAGGCGAAAAATGCGGACTGAAACGACCTTGTCTATTGATCCGGAACCCTTTATGAGGCAAAATGTTGGTGTATGGGGGATTTCCACCATCCGTGCGAAGGTAGCAGGACTGGCTGAACTGTTCGGTCAGCTGTGAGCCGTATTTCTCTGAGAGAAATGGAGAGAGTATGTTCAAGAGCTTTAAGCGTACCGCGTTGCTGGTGCTTGGGTGTTGCGCCCCGGCACTGGCGCAGGGTCCGTGGATCGCTGACACCAACGGTCGCGTTGGTGCGGAATCCGCGAACTCGTTCGACACCCGCGCCGTGACCACCTGGTGGGACAACGGCCCCTGCGATGACATTGGTGCTCTGCAGTCACAGTTCGTGACCTCGCAGAACAAGTACCAGTGGGTCGCCGATGATTACATGCTCAAGGCCGGCCTCTACTACTACTACGACAGCATCAGCTTCGACTTCTACGTCGACTCGATCACGTCGAAGTCCCTCGCTGGTCCGACCTGGAAGCTCGACCTCTACACCGACTGCAACGGCAAGCCCGCCGCCCTCGACAGCTCCTACACGACCTTCGAGAAGGTCAACCAGGGCTCCAGCTCCGCCTACCCGAACTTCGTCAAGTGGACGGTGAAGTTCACCGGCATCAACCGCTACGAAGCCGGCCATCAGAGCGACTGCACGACCTCGAAGCGCTACTGGCTGGTCCCCTACGGTGTGGGCCAGGGCCTCTACTACTGGCGGACCGCCAACGCCGGCGTCATCCAGGGCGCCGTCGCGATGTACAAGAACAACTTCGCCGGCGGCGTGCCGGACTGGACCGAGTCGTTCAACGTCTGCTGCCAGCCCGTCTGCACGGACTTCTGCTTCTCGATCAACGGCCTGGTCTGCTGCCTCCTGGCGGACAACCACCAGTACGAGCTGACCGGCCTGGGCTCGCTGCAGTCGAACATCATCGACTACGGCACCCGCGCTGCTGACAACTTCCAGGTTCCCCCGGGCGGCTGCTGCGTTGACATCTGCCGCATCGAGGCCTGGATCGCCACCAACTGCGACGTGCAGAAGGTCTTCGGCGAGATCTACAACAACGACTGCAACTGCCCCAGCGACAGCACGGCGCAGGTGACCCAGCCGATCTACACGCTCCTTGACCCCAAGGTGACGGCGACCGGCGAAGTGACCACCGACGGCATCCCCGTCTTCCACGTCCTCTTCCACGACCCCGGCATCTGCCTCGACCCCGGCCAGAACTACTGGCTGTCGATCGTGGCGCGTGGCTCGGGCCAGATCGGCGATGTGGCCTACTTCCTGTTCAAGGACCACAACCTCCCCTGCCCGATCCTGATCTCCGAAGGCAAGTACAAGAACTGCTTCATCGGGCCCTACACCTTCACGAAGACCTCTGATCCGCTCGTCTTCGGTGCGGCTCGCGACTTCGCCTTCCGCGTCTACATCAAGGCTCCGACCTGCGCCGCCGGCTCCAACGTTGGCTCCGGCTGCATCAGCGACCTCAACGGTGACGGCTTCGTCAACGGCGTCGACTTCGACGACTTCGTTGCGGCCTTCGAGGCCGGCTGCTGATCCATCGGGATCAGACCAGTTTCGCCTGACTTTACGGGGCGGGCCATCCTTCGGCGCCGACGGCAGTCGGCGGGTTCTGGACCACACGCCTGGAGCCGCCGACGGCAGTCGGCGTGCCATGGCGCACGCGGAAAGGGCACGACGGGAACGGCGTCCGGCCCACCCCCCGACTTCCGTCGGGGGCTCCACGCACACCGTAACCGCGATCTACCTTGCTACCAGAGCACTCGAACGCGGATCGTCTCGGGCACCTCCCGCAATGCCTTGACGATCGGGGCCGCGTCGGTCGGATCGACGTCGAGCACGACGTACCCCACGTCGCGATTGGTCTGCAGGTGCTCGGCCGCGATGTTCCCGCCACGCTTGGCGATGATCGCGTGCATCGTGCTCAGAACGCCCGGGACGTTGCGGTGAAAGTGCAGGATGCGGTGGCGCCGCGGGCCACGCCCGCCGTGCCCGTCCTCGTCGCGCGCCTGCTGCTCGGGGAGCTCGACTTCAGGAACGTTCACGGCCCCCGTGGTGGTCCCCACGTTGACGAACTTCAGCAGCTTGGCGCAGACGTCGTCGGCGATGGCGGCCTGCGCCTCCTCGGTCGAACCGCCCACGTGCGGGGTGAGGATCACGTTGGGAAGGCCCCGCACCGGGCTCTCGAACGGCTCGCCGCGGGCCGCGGGCTCCTCGGGGAACACGTCGAGCGCGGCTCCGGCGACACGCCCTGACTTGAGCGCCGCCGCGAGCGCGTCGAGGTCGACGACTCCGCCGCGGGCGTTGTTGATGAGGTGGGCGCCCTCGCGCATGCGGGCGATCTCCCGCTTCCCGACCAGGCCCCTGGTCTGTGGCGTCTCCGGGACGTGCAGGGTGACGACGTCGGCGTGCTCGAGAAGCTCGGCGAGCGTGCGCGTGGGGCGGGCGTTGCCCATGGGAAGCTTGGGCACGATGTCGTGGTAGATCACGCGCATGCCCATGGCCTCGGCGAGCACCGAGACCTGCGTGCCGATCCGCCCGTACCCGACAATCCCCAGCGTGCGGCCCCGGACCTCGTGGGCCCCCTCGGATGATTTGTCCCACCGCCCGGCGTGCATCTCGGCGCTCTTGTCGGCCAGGCGCCGGTACAGCGCGACGATCTCGGCGATCGTGAGCTCGGCCACGCTGCGCGTGTTGGAGAACGGGGCGTTGAACACGGGAACGCCGGCCGCGCACGCGGCACCCACGCTCACCTGGTTGGTGCCGATGCAGAAGCACCCCACCGCCAGCAGGCGGGGCGCCGCGGCGAGCACCGCGGGCGTGACCTGCGTCTTGGAGCGGATCCCCACCAGGTGCGCATCAGCGACGGCCTTCTCGAGCGCGCGGCCTTCCAGTGCCTTGGCAACCGACTCAACCTTGAACCCCTCGGCCCGGAAGGCGTCAACGGCGCGCGGGTGGATGCCTTCCAGGAGCACGGCCTTGATCTGGTCTTTGGGGAATGAAGTCTTCATGGGGGGCACGGTCCGGCGGAAGGGAACGGGCCGGGAGCGTAGACGTTCGAGCGGGCGCGCATCAACCCGGCGTGATCGTGATGACCCGCGCGGCGATGAGCGCGGTGAGCACCCCGAAGAGAACCACGCGGTACCAGCCGAAGGGGGCCAGGCCGTGCCGGTTGAGGAAGCCCACGAGCCACTTGACGGCGATCGCCGCCGAGAGCGCCGCGAACACGAGACCGAGGATGCAGGGCGTCGCCCCGAGCTTCTGAAACAGGTTGGGCACGCCGTCGTGGCGGGCGCGGCTGAGGTTCTTGAGAAGGCTGTAGACCGTGGCCGCGCCCAGCGTCGGGAGGCCGAGCAGGAAGCTGAATTCCGCCGCCGCGGCAGGGCGCAGCCGCATGAAAATGCCGCCGGTGATGGTCATGAGCGAACGGCTGGTGCCCGGCCACATCGCGACGCACTGGAGCACGCCGATGAGCAGGGCGCCGGAGGGCGTGAGGTCGTCGATCTCGCGCATCGCCGAATGATGCGGAACGGTGCTGAAGCGGCCGCGGCGCCACCATTCCACGACAAAGATGTACAGCCCGCCCACGAGCACCGCCGCCAGAACCGGTCCTGCGAAGAACAGGTGGGCCTTGATCCAGTCGTGGAGCAGCCAGCCCAGGAACGCGGCGGGCAGGAACGCGATGACCAGGTTTACCACCAGGCGGAAGCCCGCGGGGTCGCGCCCGATCAGCCCGCGCAGCATCTGGAGGACACGGGCGCGGTAGAGCCCCAGCACGGCGAGTATGGCGCCGCCCTGGATGATGATCTCAAAGTCGTCGACGGCGTCCTTGAGCGCCGGTGTGTCGAGCTTCAGCAGCGCAGACGCGAGGATGAGATGCCCCGTCGAACTGACGGGAAGGTACTCGGTGATGCCCTCCACGAGCCCAAGGATGATCGCGTGCCACCATTCCACGGGCTGGGCTCCTAAGGGTCACCCGCCACTCGGACGGGAGGCGGGAGGGTGTCGGGGGACAAGAATGACTGACAGAGGACGTACCATCGACCGTGGAGGGCGTGGAACTCAACATCATCCCGGTTACGGACGGCGCGGATGAACGCATCGCCGACTATGCAAGCCTGAAGGACCGGGACCTGGAGGCCCGCCGCGCGGCGTTCATCGCCGAGGGCGAACTGGTGGTGCGACGGCTGATCGGCTCGCGATTTCGCGTCCGATCGGTCCTTTTGGCCGAGGGCTGGCTCCCGGCCATGGACGACGCCCTGCGAGAGCTCCCCCCGGGGACGCCGGTGTACGTGGCCAGCCCCGCCCTGGTGAACTCGATCGTGGGCTTTCCCATGCACCGTGGCGTCCTCGCGGCTGGCGATCGGGGCGTGCCGCTGGCACCGGCCAACCTGTTCCGGTCGTGCTCGTCGCTGGTGATCCTCGAGAACTTCGCGAACCACGACAACGTGGGCGGGATCTTCCGGACGAGCGCGGCCCTGGGGGGCAGCACCCCGGGCGTGATGCTGAGCCCCGGGTGCTGCGATCCGCTGTACCGCAAGTCAATCCGTGTTTCGATGGGATGGGCGCTGCGGGTGCCGTTTGCCCGCCTTGAGCGGTGGCCCGAAGGCCTGGCAACGGTGGCCGCGGCAGGGTTCGAAGTGATCGCGATGACCCCGGCAGAAGGGGCAAGGGACCTTGAAGCCATCGCCCAATGCGGCGTCCATCGCCCGGCGATCCTGCTGGGAACTGAGGGGCCCGGCCTCACCGAGGCCGCCCTGCGAGCGGCCCCGAACCGCTGTCGGATCGCCATGAGCCCCGGCGTGGACTCGCTGAACGTGGTGGTCGCCGGTGCCGTCGCGCTCAGCCGGCTGGTCAGGCGGGCGTAACAGACGCCAAATCGAAGGAACAGGGGAGGGCAGCGCGCATCTATACTTGCAGTGCGGCGGCGCACGTGGCCGGTCAGGGCCCCCGGGCGGATCGCCCGCGTTCAGGGCGGATGAATCGAACTCAATCCAGCAGACGAGTAACGGAGCATCGCGTGATCAATTCCATCAGAGCGGCGCGGATCGGCGTGGCGGGGTTCGGGATCGGCCTGATGACCTTCGGCGGGGGAGTCGCCGTCGCTCAGGTCGTGCCGGTGGTGCGGGAGGGCGCCGGAGAGCGGCGTACCGCGCTCGACAAGATGGAGCTTGAAGCGTTCCCGTCCGACGCCTGGGGCAAGCTTTCTGACTGGGTTGGCGGGCGGACGCTGACGGCCGCCGACACCAAGGGTTCGGTGGTGCTGATCTGCACCTATTCGGACTGGTACGACCCGGCCAAGCGGGCGTGGAGCCTTGCCCGCCGCCTGGCGGAGAGCAAGGGCAAGGACGGGCTGGTCGTGGTCGGCGTTCATCACCCTGAGGAATGGAGCACGGCGAAAAAGGACGTGCCGAAGGACGGCAAGGTGTACCTGGCGCACGATGCCAAGGGCGAATTCCGCAAGCTCCTGCGCTCAGACCAGGACCCCGATTTCTACGTGATCGATCGCGCCGGCCAGCTCCGGTTTGCCGACATCGAGACCGAGTCGGTGGACAACGCGGTGACGCAGCTCCTCGCCGAGACTTCGGAAAGTGCCGCGGGCGTGAAGTCCCGCATGGCGGCCGCCGCTGCCGCGGACGACGCGGCGTTCCGCAAGTCGGGCGCCAACCGAGACCGCGTAGACCTCAAGACCTTGCCGGAGGTCCCGTTCACGGACCCGGACAAGGCCGCGTACGAGTCCGCTACCTGGCCGAAGAAGCCTGAAAACAAGGACAACAACAGCAACCAGGACAACACGCCCAAGACGATCCAGATGCCGGCCGCCGGACCGTTCTTCCCCAAGGCCCCGCAGCTCAAGGGCCGGGCGATCGTGATCTACGTGTGGAACCCCGAGGTGCGGTCCACCTACGACAAGGTCATGCCGATGATGGACCGGCTGCAGACGCAGCACGGGCGCGACGTCGCGATCGTGGGTGCCGCGGCGTTCACGGCCAAGGACCAGTACTCGGCGCCCCAGATCGACACCAAGGACGCGGTGAAGAAGGTGCAGGCCTTCCTCAACTCGCGGAGCTTCGAGCACACGCTGACCCTGTACCAGGACGGCATGATCGGGGCGCGCGACAACAACAACGAGAACCTCAACGCCGCCGTGGTGGCCAGCAGCAACGGTGTCATCCGCTGGTCGGGCAGCCCCACCTCCCCGGGGTTTATCGCGGCCCTGGAGCAGGTCATCGCCGCCGATCCAGCCGTGAAGGCCCGGCGCGCGGCCGAAGAGGCGTACATCAAGGCCCAGGGCAAGTAGGCAGCGCGGGGGACACACCGGGAGCTGCCGACATCCCCCCGGTGCCACCCTGTTCTTCGGCCGCCCGATACACTCGCGGCTCGTCGTGAGGGTCGTATCGTGCTCGCTGTCTACACCGCGGCCATTTTTCTTTCCGCCACGCTGCTCTTCCTGGTGCAGCCGATGGTCGGCAAGCTGGTGCTGCCCGCCCTGGGCGGCACGCCGGCGGTGTGGAACACCTGCATGGTGTTCTTCCAGGTGCTGCTGCTGATCGGGTACACGTACGCGCACCTGGTCACCCGGTACCTCGGCGCCCGGTCCCAGACCCTGCTCCACGGCGCGGCGGCGCTCGCGCCGCTGGCGCTCTTGCCGATCGCGCTGCCCAAAGACCTCAGCGTTCCGGCGGGCGAGTTTCCGATCCCGTGGCTGCTGGGCGTGCTTGCCGCGATGGCCGGGGTGCCGTTTCTCCTGCTCTCGACCAACGGGCCCCTGCTGCAGCGATGGTTCTCCTCGACGGATCACCCGCGCGCCTCCAACCCGTACTTTCTTTATGCCGCGAGCAACGTGGGGAGCCTGATCGCGCTCCTGGGGTACCCGATCGTCATCGAGCCGTGGCTGACGCTCAAGGAGCAGGCCCGCTGGTGGGGCGTCGGGTATGTCGTGCTGGTGGTGCTGCTGGTCGCCTGCGCGATTTTCCGCGTGCGCCGCGCCGGGGCGGCCTCGGGTTCCGTCGCCGCCGCGCCTGAGGCCGCGGCAACCAGCGACGTGCCCACGACCTGGCGCACGCGGGCGCTGTGGGTGCTTCTGGCGTTTGCGCCCTCGAGCCTCATGATCGGCTCGACCACGTTCATCTCCACGGACGTGGCGCCCGCCCCGCTGTTGTGGGTCATCCCGCTCTCGATCTACCTCGTCACCATGATCGTGGCGTTCAGCCACTACGTGAAGGGCGCGACTCGCGCCGCCACCGCGCTCCTGCCCATCGTGATCCTGGCCCTCACGGTGTCGATGCTGATGGAGGCTCGCAAGCCCATCGGCGTGCTGGTCACGCTCCACCTGGTCACGATGGCCGCGGCAGCGATGGCGTGCCACGGTCGTCTCTCGATGATGCGCCCCGATCCCCGGCGCCTGACGGAGTACTACCTGCTGATCTCGCTGGGCGGGGCGCTGGGCGGGCTCTTCAACGGGATCGTCGCGCCGCTGCTGTTCAACCGGATCCTGGAGTACCCGATCGCGCTGGCGGTGTCGCTGGGGCTGGCGATGGTGCTGGGTTCGCGCGACCTGGGCGCGGGCGGATCGATCCTGGTACCCGAGTGGCTGAAATTGTTGCTGCACCCCCGTCCGCCGGAGCCGGCGCCTATCGAGGGCCGTGGCGGCCGCCCCGCCCCGAGCGCCCGGCCTGCGTCCATCCCCGTCCGCGCCGGCGGACCGCGCGAGCCCGACTCTACGCGCAAGCCCGCGCCCGCGTGGATCGTGCCCATCGGGTTCGGGAGCCTGCTCTTTGTCACGAGCCTGTTCATCACGCTGCGCTCGGATGATGTCAGCCAGAAGATGCTGGTGATCAAGCTCTACGTGCCCGCCGCGGCATCGATCGCGATGATCATCGCGGGCTGGCGTCACGATGAGTCGTCGCGGTGGCGCCGCCGGACGCTGAACGTGGCGGCCCCGATCGCCATCGCGTCGCTGTACGTGTGCCTGGAGTTCGCCAACGCCGCCCTCGAGATCGCCGGGACGCGCAAGGGGAACGCGCTTTCTTTCGGGCTGCCCGCGCTGGCGTGCTTCCTCTTGGTGCGCTGGCCGTGGCGGTTCACGGGGGGCGTGACGGCGCTATTGACCTTGTCGGCGTTCTCTCCGGGCCTGGCGGGGTTCCCGCTCCTGACCGAACGCACGTTCTTCGGCGTGCACCGCGTGATCATCACGGCCCACGGGACCGCGTTCGAGCTCCTGCACGGCAACACGCAGCACGGCGCGCAGCTCCGCGTGCCGGGCCAGGAGCACCTGCCCACCACGTACTACCACCCCACCGGCCCCGCCGGTGACGCTTTCCGCCTGCTCAACGAGGAAGGACGGATCAAGAACGTCGCCCTGGTGGGTCTGGGCGTGGGCACTCTCGCGGCGTACTGCGAGCCCGGGCAGACGTTCACGTTCTACGAGATCGATCCGTCGATCGTCCGCGTGGCCCGCGACAGCGGGTACTTCACGTTCATCCGCGATGCCCAGGGCACTGTCGACTTCAAGGTCGGCGACGGGCGGCTCCTGCTCGACCGGGCCGAAGGGGCCGAGTACGACATGATCGTTCTCGACGCGTTCAGCTCCGACGCGATCCCCATGCACCTCCTGACCGTGGAGGCGATCGAGGTGTACTTCAAGCGGTTGAGCGAGCACGGCGTGCTGCTGGTGCACACGTCCAACCGGCACCTGTCGCTGGTGCGCGTGCTCGCGGGGAACGCCCGCCGGCTGGGCCTGGCGATCCGGATGAAGGCCGACCAGATGACCGCTTCGGACTCGGCGATTTGGAAGAACAGTTCGGAGTGGGTCGTGATGGCGCGCCGGCCGGAGGACATCAAGGTGTTCGACAAGGCCGCGACGTGGTGGCCGGTCGATCCCCCGCCGGGCGTCGCCAAGGTCTGGACGGACGACTTCTCCGACGTGCTGGGCGTCATGGAGAACATGTGGGGCAGGGACTGAGCCCGCAAGGGTGCGCCCTATAGACTGACGGCCGGCCCTGGAGCCCCCGAGTGCTGATCGTCTATTCGGCCACCATCTTTCTCTCCGCGCTCCTGCTCTTTCTCGTGCAGCCCATGGTCGGGCGCATGGTCCTGCCTGTGCTGGGCGGCACGCCCGCGGTCTGGAACACCTGCATGGTGTTCTTCCAGGTGCTGCTCCTGGTCGGATACGGCTACGCGCACGTCATCACCCGCTACCTCGGAAGCCGGGCCCAGACCGCCGTCCACTGCATCGCGGCCGCGCTCGCCGTGCTCACGCTTCCCATCGTGCTCTCGGAGGGGATCTCGGTTCCGACGGGCGACTACCCGATCACCTGGCTGTTGGGGGTGCTGGGGGCCATGGCGGGCGTGCCGTTCCTGGCCCTTTCGGCCAACGGGCCGCTCCTGCAGCGCTGGTTCAGCGCCACCGACCACCCCCGCGCGGCAAACCCGTACTTCCTGTACGCCGCGAGCAACACGGGAAGCCTGATCGCGCTCCTGGGATACCCCGTCATCGTCGAGCCTCTGCTCACGCTGAAAGTGCAGAGCCGCATGTGGTCGTGGGGGTACGGAGCGCTCGTGCTGCTGCTGGTCGGATGCGCGGTGTTCCGGGTGATGCGCGAGCGGAAGGCATCGCCCGCGCCCAAAGCCGCGGCGAGCGGGAAACCCGCGGCGGTGCCTGCCGCGGCACCGATCACCTGGAAAACGCGCGCCATCTGGGTGCTCCTGGCGTTCGCGCCCTCGAGCCTCATGATCGGCTCGACCACGTTCCTCTCGACCGACCTCGCACCGGTCCCGCTGCTGTGGGTGGTCCCGCTGGCGGTGTACCTGGTCACCATGATCATCGCGTTCTCGCGGCTGGGCCCGGGCGCGACGCGCCTGGCCACCGCGGCGCTCCCGCTGACCGTGATGGTGGTTGCCGCGACGATGCTGATGGAGGCCCGAGAGCCGATCGGCGCGCTGGTGGCCCTGCACCTGGCTCTGCTGTTCATCGCGGCGATGGCCTGCCACGGCAGGCTTTCCATGATGCGGCCCGAGCCCACGCACCTCACGGAGTACTTCCTGCTCATGTCCCTGGGCGGAGCGTTGGGCGGGATGTTCAACGCGATCGCGGCTCCGCTGGTGTTCGATCGGCTGCTGGAGTACCCGATCGCCATCACGGTGTGCTGCGGGCTGGCGCTCGCGACTGCCGCGGCGGGCGGTGCGCGGGCGGCGGCGTGGTGGTCCCGCAAGCCGGCGCCGGCGGCGCTGGTCCCGGTCGGCGTCGGCGGGCTGGTGCTCGCGTCGTGCCTGTACATCGTGCTCGAAGCGAGCGAGGCGATGAAAGGCATGATGCTCATCGAGCTGGCGCTCGCGGCGGGGTGCGCCCTGGTGATGATCGCAGTGGGCCGGCGCACCGATGACGACTCGGCGTGGCGGCGTTGGACACTGAACGTCGTCGTGCCGCTCTCGATCGGGGCGCTTTTCCTCTGCCTCCGCGGCGCTGGCGTGCTCCTTGGCCTGTGGGGCACGCGCGCGGGCGAACTGCTGGCGGTCGGGCTGCCCGCGCTCGCGGCGTGCCTGCTGGTGCGCTGGCCGGCACGCTTCACCGCGGCGGCGGCGTGCCTCCTGGGCCTGGCGGCGTACAACCAGGGCCACGCCGGGACGACCGTGCTCGCCGGTCGCAGCTTCTTTGGCGTCCACCGCGTGGTCCTGACGCCCAGCGGCGCGTTCTACGAGTTCGTGCACGGGAGCACCCAGCACGGAGCCCAGGCCCGCGAGGAGAGCAAGCGCCGGACGCCGATCACCTACTTCCACCCCACCGGGCCCGTGGGCGACATCTTTCGCCTGCTCAACAAGGAAGGCCGGATTCACCGCGTCGGCGTCGTCGGCCTGGGCACGGGCGCGATGGCGGCCTACGCAGAGCCGGGCCAGGAGTTCACGTTCTACGAGATCGACCCCGCGATCGTGCGCGTGGCCCGCGACCGCGGGTTCTTCACGTACCTGAGCGACGCTCGCGGCACGCTGCGCTACGAGATCGGCGACGGGCGGCTGCTGCTGGCCCGCGCGACGGACGAGAAGTTCGACCTGATCGTGATCGACGCCTTTAACTCCGACTCGATCCCCATGCACCTGCTGACGGTCGAGGCGATGCGGATGTACATGGAGCGACTGACCGAGCACGGCGTGCTGCTGGTCCAGGCCACCAACCGCCACCTCGCCCTGCCGCTGGTGATCGTCGGCGATGCCGATGCGCTGGGACTGGCGGCGCGGGGGAAGATCGATACCCCGACCGAGGAGCAGGTTCACGAGGGCAAGTTCAGGTCGCGCTGGGTGGCCGTGGCACGAACCCCCGAGGACCTGGCGTTTCTCGACAGCGCCCCGGGCTGGATCACGCTGTTCGCGGTGCCTGGCAAGACCAAGGTCTGGACCGACGATTTCTCGAACATCCTGGGCGTGATGGAAGGGCTGGCCGGGAACTGAAATGTGCGGTGCGCGGCAGGACGCCGACGGTACACTGAGGCCTCGCCCGGAGGGTCCTCGGTGCTCATTGTCTTTGCCGCTGCCATCTTTCTCTCCGCGCTCCTGCTGTTTCTGGTGCAGCCGCTGGTTGGGCGCATGGTGTTGCCGGTGCTCGGCGGGACCCCGTCGGTCTGGAACACGTGCATGGTGTTTTTCCAGGTGCTGCTCCTGGCGGGGTACCTGTACGCGCACCTCCTGACCAGGTACCTCAAGCCCGGAATCCAGGCGGTGGTGCACGGGGTGGTCGTGCTGACGCCGCTGCTGGTGCTGCCCATTGCGCTCCGCACCGACCTCAGCGTCCCCACCACCGAGTTCCCCATCCTGTGGCTGCTGACGACGCTGGCGGGCCTGTCGGCGCTGCCGTTCCTGGTGCTGTCGACGTCTGGCCCGCTGCTTCAACGCTGGTTCTCCGCGACCGATCACCGCCTGGCGCACGACCCCTACTTCCTCTACGCGGCGAGCAATACGGGAAGCCTGCTCGCGCTCCTTGGGTACCCGGTCCTGGCCGAGCCTCTTCTGCGGCTTCAGCAGCAGAGCACCGCGTGGGCGTGGGGGTACGGCGTGCTGGCGGGACTGGTCCTGTGCTGCGCCGTGCTTCGGGTGGTCCGCGCCGCGCCGATGAAGGCCGCCCCCGAAATCGCTGTCGATCAGCCCGGCGGGGTTCTTGCCGACGCACCAATTCGCTGGCGCTCGCGGCTCGTGTGGGTCGCCCTTGCCGCGGCGCCTTCGAGCCTGATGATCGGGGTGACCACGTACATCTCGACCGACCTGGCCCCGGTGCCGCTTCTGTGGATCGTGCCGCTCTCGATCTACCTGCTGACCATGATCGTGGCGTACAGCCGGTTCGGCGGCGCGGCGACGCGATGGGCGACGGCGGCGCTCCCGCCGGTGCTGCTGGCGCTGGTGGTGCTCATGCTGCTGGGACCGAGCTGGTTCCCGTCGCTGAAGCTGCCATTGCACCTCCTGGTCTTCGCGGTCGGAGCCATGGCGTGCCACGGGCGGCTGGCGGTGCTCCGCCCCGATCCGCGCCACCTGACCGAGTATTTCCTTCTGGTGTCGCTCGGTGGAGCGCTGGGGGGAGCGTTCAACGGGATCGTGGCGCCGCTGGTGTTCAACCGCGTCCTTGAATACCCCATCGCGATGATCCTTACGTGTGGCACGGCGCTGGCCACGGCGGGGAAGCGTGCGCCGAATCCGGCCGCGACGCCCGCGTGGTGGCGCGGCTTGTTCCCGCCGCCGACGTGGCTGGTCTCCATCATGCTCGGGGGATTGCTGCTGGCCGTCAGCATCACGGCGACCGCCTTCGGCGGAGCCCCGAACTGGCCCACGCTGCTGCTGAAGCTCATCGTGCCGGCGGCGTGCGCGGCCGGGCTGATCGTCGCGGGATGGTCAGAACGCGCCGAGACCGACAGCTGGCGCCGCGCGGTGCTCACCATCGCCGCTCCCCTTTCGGTAGCGTCGCTCTACCTGTCGGTCGAATTCCTCAACGGCGTGCTGGACCTCAGCGGCCGGCGCCTGGGGCTGGCGGTCCAGATCGGCCTGACGGCCTTGGCGTGCGCGGCGTTCGCGCCCTGGGCGTGGCGGTTCACCTGGGCGGTGGGAATCCTGCTCATGTTCGAGGTCTTCTCGCGGGCCGGGGCGAGTCAGGTCCTGCTGACGGAGCGGAGCTTCTTCGGTGTGCACCGCGTGCAGGAAAAGCCCGGCGCGATCGAGCTGATGCACGGAACCACCAGCCACGGGATCCAGCTTCGCGCCGAGGGCAAGGAGCAGACACCCACCGCGTACTACCACCCAACCGGGCCCGCCGGCGAGGTGTTCGGACGTTTGAACAGCGTGGGACGGGTGCGGACAGTCGGCCTGATCGGCCTGGGCTCGGGCGTGCTCGCGGCGTACTCGAAAGCGGGGCAGACGTTCACGTTCTTCGAGATCGACCCCGTGGTCGTGCGGGTGGCCAAGGACCCCAGGTACTTCACGTTTCTGAGCGCGGCCAAGGGGCTGGTGCGGTGCGAGGTCGGGGACGGGCGGCTGCTGATGAGCCGCTCGGAGGATCTGTACGACGTGATCGTGGTCGACGCGTTCAGCTCCGACTCGATCCCCTTGCACCTCATGACGGTCGAGGCGATGAAGATGTACGCCGATCATCTGCGGCCGCGCGGCGTGATCCTGATGCACACGTCCAACCGCCACCTTCGGCTGGCCGGCGTGGTGGCGGGGAACGCCGTCCAGCTCGGGCTGTCGGTCCGAAGGAAGCTCGACGTTCCCACCGAGGAGCAGCTGACGGACGCCAAGGCACCCTCGGAATGGCTGGTGATCGCTCGCGACAAGGACGACCTTGGCTTCCTGGATTCGTCCCAGGACTGGGAGGGACCGGAGCAGATCGCCGAGTGGACGAAACTGAGGGTCTGGACCGACGATTTCTCGAACATTCTCGGGGTGTACGCGTCCCCGTGACCGTGCGAGATTCATCGGCATCAAGAGCGGTGCCGGCCGCGGACCGATACTGTTCTCCATGCCACGACTCGACTATCAGACCGCGGGAGAGAGCCACGGACCGGCGCTGGTGATCACGGTCACCGGCCTGCCGGCGGGGCTCACGCTCGACGAAGACTTCATCAACGGCGAGCTCTCACGCCGCCAGGGCGGATACGGACGCGGCGGGCGCCAACGGATTGAGACCGACCGCGTCGAGTTCCTCACCGGCGTCCGCCGCGGCAAGGCGATCGGGGCGCCGCTGGTGATGAAGATCGCCAATAAGGACTCGCGCCTCGACGACCTCACCAAAACTCCGCCGGTGTACAAGCCGCGCCCGGGTCACGCGGATCTGGCGGGGAGCGTGAAGTGGTTGACGACCGATTGCCGCGAGACGCTGGAGCGTGCCAGCGCGCGGGAGACCGCCAGCCGCGTGGCGGCGGGCGCGGTGGCGCGATGCCTGCTCCGCGAGTTTGGCATCGAAGCGTTCGGGTTCGTGCGCTCGGTCCTTGACGCGACCACGGGCGTGCGCGTCAGCGAGGACAACTGGCAGGAACTGGTGAAGCTGCGCGACGCGTCGGAGACTTACTGCCCCGATGCCGCGGCAACCGAGAAGCAGATCGAGATCATCCACAAGGCCAAGGTGGACAAGGACACGGTGGGCGGGCTGGTCGAGGCGCACATCTTCGGCTGCCCCCCGGGGATCGGCAGCTGCATGGACTGGACGACCAAGCTCGATGCGCGGATCGCCTACGCCGTGATGGGCATCCAGGCGTTCAAGGCGGTCGAGATCGGGCTGGGGAAAGACTGCGCCACGCGCACGGGAAGCCAGGTGCACGACCCCATCAGATACGACCCCACGCGCGTGAGGTTACCGAGCCTTGGATTCGTGCGCGACACCAACAACGCCGGCGGCACCGAGGGTGGCATGACCAACGGGCAGCCGGTCGTCGTGCGCGGCACGATGAAGCCGATCTCCACGCTGCTCCGCGGGATGCCGTCGATCGATCTCAATACCAAGCAGGCCGAGCAGTCGGCGTACGAACGGAGCGATGTGTGCGCGGTGTCAGCCGCGAGCGTGGTGATGGAGAACGTCGCGGCGTTCGAGGTGGCGAGGTGCTTCAGCGAGAAATTCGGCGGGGACTCGATGATGGAGATGAAGGCGAACTTCGAGAGCTATATGAAGTACGCGAGGATGCTGCCGCTGGAGCCGGCGAGCGGGATGAGGATCGCCTGAGGGAGGGAGCCTCGTGCGACTTGGCATTCCATTTGGCGTGGGAGCCGGTTTGCCTCATTGGGATTGGTTCTCCATCAGCTTTTCCATTGTCTTGCTCGCGATTGCCGCGTTCTTGTTCTCGCGCGCAACCCCAAGCCGTTTGCGGACGCACTCGGTGCGATGGAAAGATGGTATCCGTTTCTCTAGATTCTCTCTCATCGCCACCGGGTCCTGCATGCTCACGTTCGGCACAGTTTTGATGATTCGGGCCTTTGACCTGAGAGGCACACCGGTTGTGATCGCTTCGGTAGCAGCGGCCGTGACGCTCTTGATGGCCTTGGCGAGTGGCATTTCCGATAGCATCCGGCCGAAGTGATGCGCTGAATGGGGCTTGATCAATGATTTCCTTTCAGGTCCCAGCTTCGATCGAGGTCGAGTTACGCAGGGGCTTTAGCGACGATCTCGGGAGGGCGGCTCTCGAAGCCCTTGCGGTTGAGGGATACCGAATGGCCAAGCTGTCCGCTGGCGAAGTTGCGGCAAAGCTCGGACTGGAGACGTCATTTCAAGCCCTGGCGTGGCTTGGGCGACGCGGTGTTGCCCTCAACAATTCCCTTGAAGACCTTGAGGCTGATCGAGCGGCACTTGGGCGGTTTGATTCAAAGCGGAACGCCCGCTAGTGACCGACAGGGTGCGCCATTGGGCTCTGATCGTGCAAGAATGAACCCATGCGAGAACAAACCGCCCCCACCGCTTCTTCGCACCTCGAGAAGATCCCCGTCGTCGTCCACGCCAGCAGCCACGCGGCAAGCGCCGCCGTTGCCCGTGAGATCGCCGATCTGATCCACTCGCGCCAAGGCCAGGGCAAGCGCGCGGTGCTCGGGCTGGCAACCGGCTCGACGCCCCACGGCGTGTACGAAGAGCTCGTCCGGCTGCACAAGGACGAGGGGCTCTCGTTCAAGAACGTCGTGTCGTTCAACCTCGACGAGTACTGGCCGATGAAGCCCGGCGAGCTGCAGAGCTACCGCCGCTTCATGCGCGAGTACCTCTTCGACCGCGTGGACATCGACCCGGCCTACGCGCACGTGCCCGACGGCACCATCGCACGCTCGAAGATCGGCGCGTTCTGCGAGGAGTACGAGAGGAAGATCAAGGCCGCGGGGGGCATTGACATCCAGTTGCTCGGCGTCGGGCGCACGGGGCACATCGGGTTCAACGAGCCCGGCTCGGCCCGCGACAGCCGCACGCGCCTGATCACGCTCGACAAGGTCACCCGGATGGACGCCGCGAGCGATTTCTTCGGCGAGCGCCACGTGCCGCGGAACGCAATGACGATGGGCGTCGGCACCATCCTCGAGGCCAAGCGCGTCGTGCTGCTGGCCTTCGGCGAGCACAAGGCCGCGATCATCAAGCGTGCGGTCGAGGGAGAGATCACCAGCTCGGTCGCGGCGAGCTTCCTGCAGCAGCACCCGGGCGCGACCGTGATGCTCGATTCGGCCGCCGCGGCGGAGCTGACGCGGTTCAAGACGCCGTGGCTGCTGGGCCCGATCGAGCAGTTCGGGCTCACGTGGGATGCGCCAACCACGCGGCGCGCGGTGATCTGGCTCTCGCTCGCGCTCTCCAAGCCGATCCTGAAGCTCACCGACGAGGACTACAGCGAGCACGGCCTGCAGGAGCTGGTCACCGCCCGCGGCGGGGCGTACCAGATCAACATCGGCGTGTTCAAGGAGCTGCAGCGCACGATCACGGGCTGGCCGGGCGGCAAGCCCGCCGGGGCCGACGGCGCGCCCGGCGGCGGATCGCGCGCGGGCGAAGCGGCCCGCACCAGCGCCGTCTTCCCCAAGCGCGTCATCGTCTTCAGCCCCCACCCCGACGACGACGTGATCAGCATGGGCGGCACGTTCATCCGCCTGTGCGAGCAGGGGCACGAGGTCCACGTCGCGTACCAGACGTCGGGAAATATCGCCGTGTGGGACGAGTCGGCCGAGCGGCACGCCGACTTTGTCGTCGAGTTCTGCACGGCCCTGCACTTCGGGGAGGGCACCGAGCAGTCGCGCGAGATCGCCGCGCGGGTGCAGAAGTTCCTCCACGACAAGCGGGCCGGGCAGGTCGACATCCCCGAGCTCAAGGTGATCAAGACGCTCATCCGCCGCACCGAGGCCCGCGCCGGCGCCCGCTACTCGGGCGTCAAGCCGGAGAACATCCACTTCCTCGACCTGCCCTTCTACGAGACCGGCACGGTCCGCAAGAACCCGCTGGGCGAGGCCGACATCCGGATCACGATGGACCTGATCGAGCGCGTGAAGCCGCACCAGATCTATGCCGCGGGAGATCTTTCCGACCCGCACGGCACGCACCGCGTATGCCTTTCGGCGATCACTACGGCGATCCACCGGCTCTCCTCGCGCCCGTGGATGAAGGGCACTGAAGTCTGGCTCTACCGCGGGGCGTGGCAGGAATGGGGCCCGCACGAGGTCGAGATGGCCGTGCCCCTCTCGCCCGACGAGGTCATGCGGAAGCGTTACGCGATCTTCAAGCACGAGAGCCAGAAGGACTCGGCACTCTTCCCGGGGCCGAGCGACCCGCGCGAGTTCTGGCAGCGGGCCGAGGACCGCAACCGCGACACGGCCAAGGTCTACGACAAGCTCGGCCTGCCCGAGTACCAGGCGATCGAGGGGTTCGTGCGCTGGCGGGCGAGCGCCGCCGATGGTTCGCTCGAGGGGGCTGAGAGTACGGCGAGGAAGTCAAAGAAGAGCAGCGCCGCGCCGGCCAGCGGTAGCAAATCTCCGATTGCGAGCCCGGCGCGATCGACCACTTCCGCCAAGGGCGGCGCCGCGCCGCGCCGGAATACGTCGACCAAGCGCCACCCCCGCGCCGGAGCGCGGCGATGATCGCACGATTCACGGCACAGGCTCCGATCGGCGTGGGCGTGGTGGGCATGGGCTTCATGGGAGCCACGCAGGTCCGCGCCGTTCACGCGGCAGCCCGGGATGGACTGCCGTGCAGGCTCGCGGCAGTCTGCGACGCGGCGCCCGACCGACTCACCGGCACGGTCGCGACGGCAGGAAACATCGCCACCGGCGCGGGCGATCGCCTCTTCGATCCGGCATCGGTCGCGACGTACACCGACTTCGGAGCGATGCTCGCCGATGATCGCGTGCACATGGTCATCATCTGCACGCACACCGACACGCACATCGACCTGTCACGCCGGGCTCTCGAGGCGGGCAAGCACGTGCTGGTCGAAAAGCCCGTGGCGCTCTCGGCGGCCGGCTGCCGCGAGCTTGCAAGCGCTGCAAAGGCCGCTGGGGCAAGAGGCATCCTGTGCATGCCCGCCATGTGCATCCGCTACTGGCCGGCGTGGGCCTGGCTGAAGGAGCGGATCGATTCGCGCAAGTTCGGGGCTGTGAAGTCGGCGAGCTTCCAGCGCCTGGGCAGCGGGCCAAGCTGGGGCGCCGACTTCTACAGGAACAACGCGCGGAGCGGCGGCGCGCTCGTCGACCTGCACATCCACGACACCGACTTTGTGACCTGGTGTTTCGGCACGCCGCGTGAGGTGGTGTCGGCCGGAACGCTCGATCACGTCACCACGCTCTACCGCTACGACCATGGCCCGCGCCACGTGACGGCCCAGGGCGGCTGGGACCAGGCCCCCGGGTTCCCGTTCAAGATGCGGTTCATTGTTACGTTCGATCACGCGACGGCGGACTGGGACCTCACGCGGACTCCGCCGCTGCTCCTGTGCCGCGACGGCAAGGCCGAGCCAACGCCTCTGCCCGAGTGGCTCGGGTACGACGGCGAAGTTCGGGCCATCGTGCGTGCGATCGCGTCGGGCGCAAGCGAGCCTCCCACCACGGTGGACGACGCGGTGCGGACCGCGGTGGTGCTGGACGCGGAGCGAAGAAGTCTGGAGACGGGCGCCGCGGTCAGGGTCGGATGAGGATCCGTGCCGTGCATCAACGCGGCCGCAGGATGTACACCGCGTAGCCCGGCTCCGTCGGCTCGATCGGGTCGCCCTGGTCGTCGAGCACGGCGTCGATGCGCAGGCGGGAACGCCCGATCAGGGCGTTCCACTGGCGAAGGTCGTACGCGCGGAGGTCGTAGACAAAGTTGTGCTCGGTCTCGCGCCTGCCGCGGGTCACGGTCATGTGGTTGATGCACCGCTCCATGCGTGCCGCGCGGCCTCGCCCGCCGGGGGCGGGCAGGTACTGCACCACCTGCCGGACCGAGACCAGTCCGCGCCGGCCGAGCCAGATGTCCTCGGTCGGGATCTCGTTGCCGTACGAACTCACGCTGAGCCCCACCGCGTAGACGCCGCCCGGCCGGAGCACCCGCGCGATCTGGCCGAGGTGGGCGAGCATCGCCGCGTCGGTCGGCAAGTGCCGGATGGTGTTGATGAGGTTGAAGGCAAGGTCAATGCTCCGCGCCCTCACGTGCCGGGAAAAATCGGTCATGTCGGCGCGGAAGATCGACGCCCGCGGCCGCGTGCCCGGGGGCCTTCGTGGTTTTCCACGGGACAAGGTGTCGGCCACGCGGCGTGACGCGTAGTCGACCATCGGCGCCTCGAGGTCAAAGCCGATCACGTTCCGACCGCGCGCGGCCGCGAGCCGCAGAAGGCGCCCGGTGCCGCAGGCGGGCTCCAGCCACGTGGACCGGGCCCGAGCCCCGGAATTCACATAGTCGCGCTCGAGGCGTTCAAGCACCCGCACGTCCGCAGCGCTCCCCGCGGCGTGGAGGATGTCGTACTCCTCGGGCATGACGTAGAAATCGGGAACTCTCGGCTTGGGCACGGGGTGAAGGGTACGGCGACCGCCGCGGCGCGGGCGATTTGGTACGCTGCGACGATGCACGTTTCAGCCCGACGCGTGATGCTCACCCTGACCGCGTTCGTGCTCGCGCTCGCGGGCGCGACGTCGGCAGCGCACGCGGGCGCGGTCTTCCACGTGTCGTTCAGCGGACAGGTGCGCTCAGAGCCAGCGACGGGTCGGCTCCTGGTGTTCCTGGTGCGCGACGGCGGCCGGACCAGGCCCGGGACCCAGCCCCTGGACGGGCCGTCATGGACGGACCCGCAGCCGCTGTTCGGGATCGACGTGAAGGACCTGCAGCCTGGTGCCGTAGCGACGGTGGACGACTCAGCGACGTCGTTCCCGGAAAAGCCGAGCGTGCTGCCGCCGGGCACCTACCTGGCGCAGGCCCGACTCGACACCTCGCGGACCAACAGCGAGTGGCGCCGTGACGCGGGCAACCTGTTCACGCGGAACGTCGTCACGTTCACCGTCGAGAACGGGAAGGACACCGTGGTCGACCTCGCGCTCGACGCGGCCACCACTCCCGAGCCGATGCCGCGGGTTGACGGCGTGGAAGTCTTCGAGATGCGCTCCAAACTGCTGTCGGAATTCCGCGGGCACGACGTGATGCTGCGCGCCGGAGTTCGCCTGCCGCTGGATTACGACCCCGCCAAGTCGTACGCGGCGGTGTACGAGGTTCCTGGATACGGCGGCGACCACCGCGGCGCGTTCGATGAGAAGCGTCGCGTGAGCGCGACCAGGCCGGGCACCGGCGCCGGTGACATGGCCCGCGCGGCGTTCTGGATCGTGCTCGACCCCGAAAGCTCCAACGGGCACACGCTGTTCGCCAACTCCGCCAACAACGGGCCGTGCGGCGACGCCCTGGTCAAAGAGTTGATCCCGGCGCTGGAGAAGAAATACAGGTTGAACACCGCGCCCGAGGCTCGCCTGCTCCGCGGGCATTCGTCGGGCGGGTGGTCGACGCTGTGGCTGGCGTTGAAGTACCCGGACACCTTCGGCGCGTGCTGGTCGAGCTCCCCGGACCCGGTCGACTTTCGCCGCATGCAGCGCAGCGACATCTACTCCGGCGCCAGCATGTACACCGAGCCGGACCCCGATTCCCCCGGCGCAACCCGCGAGACGCCCAGCTTCCGCGTGCGCGCCGACCCGAAGATGACGGTGCGCCAGGAAAACCTGATGGAGGAAGTGGTCGGACCGCACAACACCTCCGCGCAGCAGTGGGATTCGTGGCTGGCGGTGTGGGGGCCCAAGGGTGCCGACGGTCATCCGGCGGCGCTGTACGACCCGGTCACGGGCGCCATCGACCACGCCGTGGCCGAGAAGTACCGCGCGTACGACATCGGCGAGCTGCTCCGCGCGGGCAAGGGCGTGCTGGGACCGATCTTCAAGCAGAGGATCCGGCTCATCGTCGGCGACCTCGACAGCTTTTACCTGAACGAATCGGTCGCCCTGCTCAAGGATGACGTGGACAAGCTGAGCTTCTTCAGACTTCCCGAGGGCGACCACGGGTACATCACCGTTGTCCCGGGCGCCGACCACGGCACGGTCCTGCGGTCGCCCGAGGGGCGCGCCATCGAGGGCGAGATGCTCAAGCACCTCAGGGACTGGGGCGCGATGCCGAAGTGAATCCGACGGGGCACGCCTCCGCACCGGACAGATTGGAGCGCACACACAAATGACCGCGAATACCACGACTCCCCCGCCCCTGCTCAAGGTCCGCCTTAGCATCATGATGTTCCTGCAGTACGCGATCTGGGGAGCGTGGCTCCCTCTCCTGTGGTCGTTCCTGATGGACTACCGCAAGTTCACGGCAGGCCAGATCGGCGACATGTTCGCGGTGGGCGCCATCGGCGCAATCGTCGCGCCGTTCATCGCGGGCCAGATCGCCGACCGCTACTTTTCGACGGAGCGGTACCTGGGCGTCAGCCACATTATCGGCGCCGTGCTCGTGTGGATGCTGGCGCAGGCGACGGGCTACTGGGAGTTCCTGGGGCTGTCCCTCGCCTACTCGCTGGTCTACTCACCCACGCTGCCCCTCACCAACTCGCTCTCGTTCCATCACCTCACCGACCGCGACCGGGATTTCGGCAAGGTGCGGGCCTGGGGCACGGTCGGCTGGATCGCGGTGGGCATCGGCATAGGCCAGTGGCTTCTGCACCGCCACACGCCCGCGGACGCCTCGGTCGAGCAGGTGCTGGCGGCGCAGGCCGCGGGCAAGGCCGACGCGTTCAAACTCTCGGCCATCCTCGGCGTCATCATGGGCCTGTACTGCTTCACCCTGCCCCACACGCCGCCGGCGAAGGAAAAGAAGACCAACGCCGCGTTCGCCGCGATGGGCGCGGTCACGCGTCAGCCTCTGCTCATGCTCTTCCTGCTGGCGGTCCCGGTCTCGTGCATCCATCAGTTCTACTTTGTGCACACCGCAGGCTTCCTCGGATCGGTGCAGGCGACCAAGGAAATGGCGGGCGGGATCAATCAGTTCTTCGGCGTGGGCGGCGGCGGCCTCATGACCATCGGCCAGATGATGGAGTTTCTGGTGCTCGCGGCCATGCCGTTCATGGCCAAGTCGCTCTCGCGAAAGTCGCTCCTGGGTATCGGCCTGATCGCCTATGCCGCGCGCATGGCGCTCTTCGCCTACGTCGGGCCGATCCACGCGGCAACGAACATCCCCGAGATCTGGCTGCTCGTCACGGGCGTGGCAATGCACGGGTTCTGCTTCGGCTGCTTCATCTTCGTCTCGTTCATGATCGTCGACGAAGAGACCAGCGGGGACATCCGGGCCAGCGCCCAGAGCCTGTACAACCTGGTCATCATCGGGGTCGGCACGATCGTGGGGAGCAAGATCGCCGGCCTGGTGTCGGACTGGGCATCGGGAGGCGGGACCGAGCCGACCGACTACACCAAGCTGTTCTCGGTCCCCATGTGGGGGGCCCTCGCCTGCTTGGCGATTCTCCTTGTGGCGTACCCCTTCCGGAAGGCCGGTCCGGTGCCCGCCGCGTGAACCGCGGCGCCGCATCGCGCGTATTCCCCTGACCGTGCGCCGCCGCGCCTACGGTTTGCGTCACGATCGAAACCCGAACTCCCATCGGAGGCTCACGGATGAAGCGTGTGTTCTCGATCCTTGCTGGCGCCGCGGCGCTCTGCGGTGCCACGCTGATTCACAGCCCGTCGGCACTCGGATTTCAGGCTTCTGATCCGCCGGCCGCCGCCCCTCAAAATGCCGTCGACCACCGCTTGGACTGGTGGCGCGATGCCCGCTTTGGCATGTTCATCCACTGGGGCATCTACTCCGTGCCGGCAGGGACCTGGAAGGACGAGGTCTACCCGGGGGCGGCCGAATGGCTCATGGACTCTGCCAAGATCCCGATCGCCGAGTACGAGCCCCTCGCGGCGCAGTTCAACCCCGTGAAGTTCGACGCCGCCAAGTGGGTCGCCACGGCAAAGAACGCGGGCCAGAAGTACATCATCATCACCAGTAAGCACCACGACGGCTTCTGCATGTGGGGCACGAAGGAGACCCCCTACAACATCGTCGAGGCCACGCCCTTCAAGCGCGACGTGCTCAAGGAACTCGCCGCCGAGTGCGAGAAGCAGGGCATGAAGCTGGGCTTCTACTACTCGATCATGGACTGGCACCACCCCGACGCCAAGGGAGAGAATTTCCCCAAGTACGTCGAGCACATGAAGCGCCAGCTTCAGGAGCTTCTCGGCGGCGCGTATGGCAAGGTCGCGGTGCTCTGGTTCGACGGCGAGTGGATCCCCGAGTGGACCGACGCGTTGGGCAAGGACCTGTACGCGTACGTCCGCTCGCTGCAGCCCGACATCATCATCAACAACCGCGTCGGCAAGGGGCGCGACGGGATGGCCGGGCTGACCAAAAACAAGGACGCACCCGGCGACTTCGGCACCCCCGAGCAGGAGATCCCCGCCGGAGGCCTCCCCGGCGTCGACTGGGAAACCTGCATGACCATGAACGGGTCATGGGGATACCACGCAAACGACAAGAACTGGAAGTCCGACACCGACCTCATCCGCATGCTGTGCGAGACGGCGTCCAAGGGCGGCAACTTCCTGCTGAACGTCGGGCCGACGTCCGAGGGCGAGATCCCCCCCGAAAGCGTTGAACGCCTCGCCAAGGTCGGGCTCTGGATGGACGCGAACCAGGAGGCCATCTACGGCACCACCGCCAGCCCCGTGCCGCCGTACTTCTGGGGCGACTCGACCGCCAAGCCCCAGTACCTGTACCTGCTGGTCTACCAGTGGCCCGACGACGGGTTCCTGCGGCTGCGCGGCGTGTTCAGCAAGGTCACCAAGGCCACGCTGCTGGCCACGGGTGATGAGCGCGAAGTGATCACGCACCCCTACGGCGTCAGCATCAAGCTAAAGGAGCTCGCCGGCCGCGACGTCGCGGCGACCGTCGTCAAGCTCGACATCGACGGGCCCAACGACATCCGCCCACGCGTGATCCCGCAACTCACCGACAGCGCGACCATGGTGCTGTCGGTGTTCGACGCCAAAATCGCAGCCAACAAAGCGCGCCTGGAACGATCGTCCGACAAAAGGTGCCTGAGCCACTGGAGCGACAAGGGCGACTTCATCAGCTGGGACGTCGACATCAAGCGCCCCGGGCGCTACACGCTGGCCCTCGACGCAGCGTGCGACGCGCGGGACGGGGGCGGCGGGAACTACGCCGTGGTGGTTGGAGACGCCTCCACGCTCGGCATGGTCCCAACCAGCGGATCATGGACCAATTTCGTGCGATTCAGCCCCCCAAGCTTCCTGATCCCCGCGGCGGGCCGGTACACGCTGATGATCCGGCCCGAGGAGATCAACGGCACGGGCGGGTTGATGAACCTGCGGGGCGCTTACCTGCAGCTCAAGTCCGAGATGGCGCCCGCGGCATCAACACCGGTGCCCAAGCACTGACCCGGAACGTTCGCCGGGAAGGAAGGCCGGCCGATTGATGACGCGACCGCTGGGCGCGCGATTGTCGGGGACCGTCCTGGCGCGGTGGGCGATGACGCTGCTCACCGTCCTGGGAGTCGGCGCGTGCTCACGCAAAGAGCCGTCGCGGGTCACACCGATCGCCAAGGTCGCGATGATCGAGCCCGGGCCCCAGGACGCGTGGTGGGGACGCGTAGAGGCCGGCGCGGCGCGGGCCGCCCGCGAATCCGGCCGGGTCGCGTTCCTCCCCCGGGCCGCGGCGGTCGCCGGAGCTGAGCCCAGCCAGGCCGCGCTCGTCCGCACCATGGTTGCCGAGGGCGCCGGCGCCGTCGTCGTAGCTCCGCAATCGCCGGAGGACCAGGGGCTGGCGGCCGCGCTCCGCGACGCCGTCAGCGCGGGAGTTCCCCTGGTGCTCATCGACGACCACGGCGGCGCCGCCACCGCGGGCATCAAGACGCCGCGCGTGCTGAGCGACGACGCGCAGGCGGGCGTGATGGCGGCCGAGTTCATGCTCAGCCGGCTGGGCGAAACGCGCGAGGTGCTCGTGCTGGGGGACGGGAAGGGCCCGCACGGCTCCGACAAGCGGGAGATCGCCTTCCGCGATCGCATGGCCCGCGAAAGCTCCGTCCACACCATCGACGCCCCCCCGGGGCCGGGGCCGCAGAAGCGAGCCGCGCAGCTCGCCGTCGAGTACGCCCTCGACGCCAACCGGAACATCTGCGCGATCTTCTGCCCCGATGAGCAGTCGACACTGGGGGTGCTGCTGGCGCTGCGGGAGCGCAGCATCGCAGGGCAGATCCGGCTGGTGGGGGTCGACACCAACCCGACGCTGGTCGAGGCGATGGCCGCCGGCGAGATCGACGCCCTGGTCATCCGCAGGCCGGGCGATATGGGGCACCGGGCGATGCTCGCCGCCATCGGTCTCCTGAAAGGCGAGCCCGTCGAGGACCTCATCCTGACGCCGGTCACGCTCGTCCCGAGGGAGGCGATGCACGACAAGGCCAACATGGACCTTCTGCTCCCCGACCTGGCACGCACGGGCGAGTGAGACCGCGTTTGACATCGCCCGGACGAACCCCTTCACTGTGCCCGTGACGAGCCCGGACCAAGCCCCCGCGCCCGCACGCCCGCGCGCCGTGCTCTTCACGGCGTTCGAGCCCAGCGGCGACGACCACGCCTCGGCGGTGATCGCCGCGCTGCGCTCGCGCCGGCCGTCGCTCCCGATCTACGCCTGGGGAGGGCCCAAGATGGCCGCGGCGGGCGCCACCATCATCGAGCGCACCGGCGACGACGCCGTCATGGGCGTCCCCGGGCTCGAGAAGATCGTCGAGCACCAGCGCATCAACGCCCGCATCGAAAAGTGGCTCGACGCCAACCCCGTCGCGCTGCACGTGCCGGTCGACTCTCCCGCGGCAAACTTCCCGGTCTGCGCCATGGCCAAGGCCCGAGGCATGAAGGTCGTGCACCTGGTCGCCCCGCAGATCTGGGCCTGGGCACGCTGGCGCATCCACAAGCTCCGCAGACTCACCGACCTGGTCCTCTGCCTGCTGCCGTTCGAGGAGCGGTTCTTCACGCACCGGCGGGTTCCCGCGAAGTTCATCGGGCACTTCCTGTTCGACACGCCGCCCGACGAGGCCGCGCTCGACCGTGCCGCGGCGGGCCTTCCCGAGGGCGAGCCGCGGATCGGCATCTTTCCGGGCTCGCGCCCCGGCGAGTGGGCCATGAACTTCCCGCTGCTCCTCGACGCGTTCGATCGCCTGCGCAAGGAGTTTCCCAGAGCACGCGGCGTCATCGCCGTGACGCGCCCCGAGGTCGAAGAACGCCTCCGCGTCATGGCCGCGGAGCGTGCCAAGCCCGGTGCCGGCCCCTGGCCCGAGGGTGTCTCGTGCGTCGTGGCCAGCTCCGACGCCGTCATCCGCTGGAGCACGCTGTGCCTGGTCAAGAGCGGCACGGTCACGCTGCAGGTGACACGCCAGCTCAAGCCGATGGTGATCGTCTACAAGAAGCGCAACCTGCCGCTGTTCATCGCCGTGCAGATCATCCTGGCGACCAAGCACTTCGCGCTGCCCAACGTCATCGCCGCGCGCCGCATCGTGCCCGAGTTCGTCCCCCACTTCGGCGGCGCCGGGCCCATCGCCCGCGCCGCCCTCGAGCTCCTCCGCTCTCCCGAACTCATGGAGCGCCAACGCACCGAGCTCCGCGCCATCGTCGACCTGTACCGCGGCTACAACGCACGCGAACGCGCCGCCGACGAGATCCTCCGCGTGCTCGACGCGGCCTGACCTCCCCCACCGCCGGCACGCCCACCTAACGCACCGGCACCAGCCACACCGCGCACCACCCGTTGCCGATGCGGTCCGTGATCGCAAAGCCCGTCGACCGCGCCTCGCCCAGCGGCAGGGAATCGTCGAGGCACCGGTGCAGCGCCGCCGGTACATCGTGATCCGTAACGGCGCGCGACTCGCCGAACAGCACCAGCATGACGGCGCGGGCGCCGACCGAATCCTCCGACGCCAGCTTGGCCAGGTCCTGACGCAGCGCGCTCACCAGCAGCGACGAGTAGCCGCGGCTGGGCCCCGGCACGCCCGCGGCAAACGCGTACTGCCCGGCCACCTTTACCTCGATCCACGCCGTTTCTTCCGGCGATGCGTTCGTCGAGGGTGCATCCCCGAGCGCTTCGGCAAAGAGCGTGCCCGAGCGCGCCGACTTTTCTTTTCTCTCGGCGACAGGGTCGCGCGGCGGGCGCGATGGGTCGGGAGTCAGCACCAGGTCGCACCGCTCCCGCTCGGTGCGGCGCGCCGGCACCCATTCGGGCACGCCGTACGGCCACTCCCGGAACACGCCCAGCCCGGCGTTCGCAAGCGCGCGAGCGATGATCGCCTGGATGCCGGTTTCATCGAGCGCATCGATCCCGCGGACCGCCTGCTCCTCGTCGAGGTCGCGGGCCGCCGCTTCAAGCGCCCCGCCCGCGATCTCCAGCAGTTCGTCCCACGACCGTGCCATGCCCGCACCTCACGGCCGCGACAGCGCCTCGCCGATCGCCGCGATCTGCTGCGCCGCCGACTCGCGGCACGACGCCTCACTCTTCCTGATCATCCGCGGCACCATCCAGAAGAGCGGCACGATCGTCACCGGCATGTACCACCACCACGTCGGGATCGTGTACCACCTGAAATAGGTCGTCAGCATCGAGTCCGTCAGCCACACGCCCGGCCAGATCGTCAGCAGCGTGACCACGATCATGATCGCGGGCACCTTCCACAGGATCGGCGCCGTGAACCGCAGCGTGGTGACGCCGCCCTCGCCCGAGTCGTGGGCCACCAGCCGCCGATCGAAAGGCTCGCCAAAGCACGCGACCTCGAACAGCCCGTCGCGCGGGCGGGCGTGAAAACCCGCCAGCTTGCCGCGTCGGGCCAGCGCCTCGAGCCGCTTGAGGATCTCCTCCGGAGCGTGGGCCGTGCGCACCTCGGGCAGGGCATCGAGGGCCGGGTGAGATGCCGCGGGGCTTGGCGAGTCGGGAGAAGCGGTCTCGTTCATGCTGGCTCGCTCGGTGCGGGGCCTCCCGATTCGAGGGAGGTGCGGAGTGTAACCACGCCGGACCTTCGGCGGCGTTTCCCTCATTACGTACGCCGAAATCGTCGCAACGATCGCGTCAGAATGGGCGAACCGCCCGGTTGGCACGGCGTATGCCGCTACTGTTGAAAGCCATGCCTGCGCCGTCCGCATCCATCCCGCCGTTGCGTCTGGTCAACAACGGGACGTTCCCGGACGGCGCCCCGTTGCCCGCACGCCACGGCGCGCCGCGCCTGCGGGTGGCCCGCGAAAACGTCGGCGCCGCGACCGTTTCGGCGATCGACCCGCGCTGGGTCTTTGCCGTGCAGGTCGCCCGGAGCATCGGCGGTGGCCGCGCCGCAATCCTCGCGCCCGAGCGCCGGCAGAAGCTCATCACCATGGCCGGCGGCATGGGGCTCCGCCCCTTCGACGCCAACCTCATCATCGCCGTCGTCCAGGACGGCGTGCGCACCGGCGACGGCGCGCTCAGCCCCGAAGTCGAATCGCGCCTTGCGTTTATCCGCGGGGCCGCGGAGCCCGCGCCGCGCGGCAGGACAATCGCCGTGGTCCTCCTGACCGCCGCGATCGCGGTCGGCATTTTCTGCGTGCTGGCCCGCTGGGTCGGCACCTGATCCCTCGAACCAGGTTTTCAATGGGCCCACGGTTCGCCGGGTGCGGCGCGACCGCGTGCGCTTTCCCCGGGCCCGCCAGCGCTATACTGGTGCCCGCATTCGTGTGGGGTCGGCCCACCACTCAAGTAATAACCCTCGGGAGTCAGTCATGCTCAAGTTCAATTTCCGCTTTGCCGCGATCGCGCTCGTCGGGATTTCCGTTGGATCGGCGGGCCTCGTAGGCTGCCAGTCCAAGCTTGAGCGTGACAAGAGCTCGGCCCTCAACGCCGCCGAGTTCTTCCAGCAGGACCTGGCCAAGATGCCCGCTCAGATCGACCTGGTCACCAAGGACCTGACCGCCGCCACCGCGGGCGCCGTCACCAACCGCCCCGCGCTCTTCGCCCAGTACTCCAAGGACCTCAAGGTTCTCAACCAGCAGGCCCAATCGCTCGCCAGCGCCCGCGACAACGCCGTCGCCCACACCCAGGACTACTTCCGCGAGTGGCTCAAGAGCACCCGCAAGTTCAAGACCGAGGCCGAGCGCAATGCGGCGATCGCCAAGTACGACGCCGGCGCCCAGAACTTCGACACGTCCAAGGAGTACCTCCGCCTCGGCGCCTCGAACTTCCGCGCCCTCGTCGACGAGTTCAACAACGCCGAGACGCTCCTCAAGGCCGACCTGAGCGAGGCCAACGTCGACAAGGTCCGCGCCAGCCTCGGCCCCGTCTACGGCCACGCCCTCGAGGTCAAGGGCTACGTCGAGCGCCTCGAGGACCAGATCAACGCCGCCCTGGTCGCCAACAAGAAGTAAGCCGCGCCCGACGGATCACCGTCGAAGGACCGGCTCTCCAAATCACCACGACCCCGGCACGATCGACGTGCCGGGGTCGGTTTGTTTCAGGCGCAAGTAGTCCCATCAAGCGGCGTCCGGCGCCGCGGCCCGCGCGCCATCACCCCGCCACCGCAAACGCCCTCGCCGGTACGCTGTACACGTGCCGCCGGCCCCTCCAACCTGCCCACGCTGCGGCTACGACCAGACCGGCGCCATCGCGTCCTGGAACCGCGAGGATTCCCCCTCCTGCCCCCTTCGCGGCACGTGCAGCGAGTGCGGTCTTGAGTTCCGCTGGCACGACGTCATCTGCGCCGACCGCCTCATCGTCCACGGCTTTGTCGAACATGCCCGCGGCTTCTGGCAGACCTGGCGCTGGGCGTGGGTGACCTGGGCGTGGACGCTGTGGCCGCCGGTGTTCTGGCGGAAGGTGCGGATGGAGCACGCGCCGCAGATGAAATGGTGCGTGCTATGGATGGTGCTGCTGATCGCACCAGCCCATGCGCTTGTCGCGGGCTCTGAGAACATCGCGCTCCTTCGGAAGTACCAGGAACTCAAGTCCGCGCCGGCTACACGCAGCCCGCCCTTTGCGTACCAGTCTCCCCCACCGCAATTGTTGAAGTTCCCTTGGGCCCGCGTTCCAGCGCCGTGGTGCGCCCCGCTCGCTGACATCGGAAATCCAAGATGGGATGACACGTGGTCACGCATCAACGCCACTTCTGCGAGGTGGTCGGTCAGACTTGATGTCGGACTATGGCCGCCCTTCGTACCTGTCTGTGCAACGGCGAGCGTGACCATCGGGTTGGTTCTCGCTGTCCTGCCCGCGACGCGCCGGGCCGCTCGCGTGCGAGCCGTCCACGCGTGGCGAGCCTTCATCTATGGGTGCGCCTGGATCATCCCGCCGATCTTGCTCTGGGAAATTCGAGCCGGCGCGGCAGCGTACGAAAAACTCGCCAAAGTTCCTGCCTCCGGCTGGGTCGATCTTGGGTTCGGCGCACGCTCGATCTGGTGGGTGTCCGCATGGCGAGCCCCCTCTGAAAGACCGTACGTTTCGATGTTCACGCACCCGATGATCTGGATTGCGGCATCGCTGGCGTGGGTCATCCTTTGGTGGAGCAGGGCAATCGCTGAGATGTTCCGCGATCACGCGCTGCGCCCGGTTCTCCGAGCCACGGTGATTGCCGGCTCCCTGGCTGCCTGTGTGGCGCTCATCCGAACAACCGAGGCGCTCGAGTGGCTGGTCAATTTGCCGGGCGCAAGCTGGCTTTACCCTCCAAAGTGACCGCCCCATGAACCCCACCTGCCCACGCTGTGGATATGACCAATCAGGCGCCATCGCCGCGTGGAACAACGAACGCTCCCTCTCTTGCCCTACCGACGGCACTTGCAGTGAATGCGGCCTTGAGTTCCGCTGGCACGACGTCATCTACGCCGACCGCCTCATTGTCCGCGGCTTTGTTGAACATGCCCGCGGCTTCTGGCAGGCGTCGCGCTGGGCGTGGGTGACGTGGGCGTGGACGCTTTGGCCGCCGGTGTTCTGGCGGAGGGTGAAGATGGAGCATGCGCCACGCGAGTGGTCAATGCTCGCGTGGCTCGCTCTGGGATTCGGGTCGGTGTACACCCTGATTGCACTGCTCAACACCGGAGCTCTTCTCTCCTTCTACACGAACACATTCACCAGCGCACCCCGCTTGGCCGGTATGGAATGGACACAACTCGTCGACCCTTGGCTCGGGTGGCTCTTTCAGTACCGTTCGTGGCCGCCGCCTGGGAGGTGGGCGATCTCGGTATGGGCCGCTCCGGTCGCGCTTCTTTCCGGGGTGAGCGCCAACATCGTGGCGATGCTCGTGCTCCTGGTCGCACCAATCACTCGCCGCCAAGCCAAGGTCCGCAAGGTGCACGTGCTTCGAGCCGCGATCTACGGCGTCTCGTGTACATGGGTGATCTGGATCTTCGAAACCATCAACTGCATGCAGACGATCAACCTGTTCGCGATGGGCGGTCTCACGAAAGGCATCCGCGCCCGCTCGTGGTTCGATGGTTTCCTTGGCAATCTCTATCGGCTGGAACAGCACCACTGGCCGTGGATCATCTCGCTTCAGGTGGCATGGATCGCCATCTGGTGGAGGTGTGCCACGCGCGAAATGTTCAGGGAGCGCGCGACGCCGAGCATCGTCGGCACGGTGGTCTTTGTGGCGATCTTTGGAGCGATCGTGGGAACGGCGTTGAGCGATCGGCTTGCGATTTTGCTGGCGGGCGTGTACTGACGCGCATTCAAACTGCCCGGCGCCAGCACGCGGATCCCGCCGACGTGATTGCTCTGACAGTTCGCCCGATGAGTTGGCGCCCCTGTCTTCGCCCGGAGGGCGCGCGACCGTCGCCAAGGGCGCGGCGAGCAAAGCGAGCAAGCCCCTGGAAGACGCCTCCCTGGCGCAGCCGCCCGGAGGGCGGACGAATCGTCACTCCCATCGTGGTCGTCGTTCGCCTCGTTCGCCCTGCCGGGCGAAGGCACAAGAACAAATCAATTCCAGGGGCTTGACGCTGCGCGTCCGCGCCCCTGGCAACAGTCGCGTGCCCTCCGGGCAAAGAGCCTGCACGCCTCCCACGCCTCCCACGCCTTATCATCTTCTCCCATGCCCCACGACCCCATCACCGACGCCACCCTCTCCCTCCTCCGCCAGCGCGACCCCGAGATCGCCGGGCTCATCGCCAAGGAGGGCGACCGCCAGGCGACCACACTCGAGCTCATCGCCAGCGAGAATCACGTCTCCCCTGCGGTCATGCACACCATGGGGACGTGCCTCACCAACAAGTACGCCGAGGGCTACCCCGGCGCCCGCTACTACGGCGGCTGCATCTACCACGACCAGATCGAAGAGATCGCCCGCACCCGGGCCAAGCAGATGTTCGGCTGCGCCTTCGCCAACGTGCAGCCGCACTCGGGCGCCCAGGCCAACCAGTCGGTCTTCCACGCTCTCATGGAGCCCGGCGACACCTTCGCCTCGCTCGTCCTGAAGGACGGCGGGCACCTCTCCCACGGCATGAAGATCAACTTCTCGGGCAAGTTCTTCAAGCCCGTCCACTACCCCCTCCACTACGCCAAGGACCACCCCGAGTACGAGCGCATCGACTACGACGCCGTCAAGGCCGTCTGCCGCGAGCACAAGCCCAAGGTGCTCATGTGCGGGTACTCGGCCTACCCCCGCACCATCGACTTCAAGAAGTTCCGCGAGGCCGCCGACGAGGTCGGCGCCCTGCTCGTCGCCGATGTCGCGCACATCGCCGGCCTCATCGTCGGCGGGGCCCACCCCTCGCCCTTCCCCCACGCCCACGTCGTCACCACCACCACCCACAAGACCCTCCGCGGCCCGCGCGGCGGCCTCATCCTTACCAACGACGAAGAGCTCGCCAAGAAAATCGACAAGGCCGTCTTCCCCGGCAGTCAGGGCGGCCCGCTCATGCACGTCATCGCCGCCAAGGCCGTGGCGTTTGCCGAGGCGCTCCGCCCCGAGTTCAAGACGTATTCCGCTCAGGTGGTGAAAAACGCCCAAGCCCTTGCCGCGGCTCTGAAACAGGCCAAATACCGCATCACCACCGGCGGGACCGATAACCACCTGATGCTCGTGGACCTTCGCGGCCGCTCCGAGGCTCTGACCGGCGCCGACGCCGAGAAGTGGCTGGAAGGGGCCGGGATGGTCTGTAACAAGAACGGCATCCCCGACGACCCCCGCCCGCCGCGGGTCACCAGCGGCGTACGCCTTGGCTCCCCAGCCGTGACCACCCGGGGCCTCCGGGAGCCCCACATGGCCCAGATCGCCGCCTGGATCGACCGGGTGCTCGCGGCAGGCCTGGCGGGGGAGAACGAGCTAGCAAAGGTCTCCACTCAAGTGCGGGGCGAAGTGGCTGAGCTGTGCACAGAGTTCCCGACGCGGTGAACGAGCAGGAAATGGTCAACAGCCGGCGACGAACGCTGCGACGAAGCGATCGAAATCGTTGGCAGCAACGAAGCCGTCACCGTTCACATCGGCGCTCGAGTCTCCCGCTTCGAACGCGATGACAAACCCGTCAAAGTCCAGACCGTTTACGAAAGAATCGCCGTCGAAATCGGCGAGGCAGCACCTAACCGAGCGGATCACGACGTTGTCGATCAGTGCGGTCGCGGCGGACTGGCTCTTCAGGTCGAGGCGCGAAAACCTGAGCCGCACATCGTCGCTAGGCTCTAGAACGATCGAGGAATGACGCCAACCGCCCACCGCGTCCGGGCCCTTCGGCCCAACGTGCTCGACTTCGACCCACGGTCCACCGTCGTACGCAACCTCCACCCTCAGCACGTCGCCGCTCGCGCTCGACGCGTCGAACCAGCGCGAATAGGTCAGGAGGGCCGCGCCGTGCAATCCGGCGCTCCGCGTGCTGATGAGAGGCGAAGTGATACTGCACGACCTGACCTGGTCATCCGAGAAGACGTTTTTGGCCTGGGCGTAAGAGGAGAGAGCGAGGTTCCAATCGTGGTCCGGCAACCCAGGGGCGAATAGTACGTTGGGTGCCGCTTGGACCCAGGACGCGGGTGGGTCTTGGGTCCAGCCGTCCAAGCCCGAATCGAACTGAAACTCTGCAAGGAGGAGAGAGTCCGCGAAGACCGCGAGCGTGGCGCACTCTTCGGGAGCGCGTGTGGGCCACGTGGCGCTGCGTCCCGTCGTGGTGGTGGCACGGAGGTAGAAGCGGGGATGCATTCCGCACGATGGAGCAGGGACCGATCCTGTGTAGCGATTGGGGGCGATCCGCGCCAGAGCGATTTCCAGAAACACCCCATCGCCGTTCTGGTCGATCGCGAGCCTCGCATCGCCGTCGAGCGGAATATTCCCGTACAGGGAACCCACGGCGACCTCGAAGGGAACCTCCCCCCCGGAGGGCGTGGGCGAACCGAGTTCGCCCGTGATCGTGAAGGCCAGCGCCGCACCACTGAGGCCTGAACCCAGGGGGAAACCGGCCTCGGTCATGCCGTGCCGCTCGAACGCGCTCTGAAGCTGATTCCAGTGTGGCGTGCCGTTGGCAAGGTCGCCGTCATCGTCGTCGAGAGTCAGGAGCGTGAGGAAGATGTCGGGGCCGATCATACCGCCCACGTGCATGGGGATACTGGCGATAGCGAGCGAAGCCAGAATTCGCCGGTAGGTTGAGGGATCGGACGCGAGGAGACGGTTGCGCAGCTCCCAGAAGCATCCGCTGAGCAGCGGGGCGCACTCGTGAACATCGGACGGGCATCGGCACGGGTACTGGATGGAATTCTGAGCGCTCCGAGCACCTTCGGCGCAAGCGCCCCGCGAGCCGATCCCCATCTCGGGTTCATCGCTGACGAGCATGGCGACCGTGTCCGCCATCCCCTCGTGGTACGCGCTCGACCCCGAGACTCCGTTAACGTAGCCGAGGTGATGTCCAAATTCGTGGTAGATAATCGTCCCGAATGCCGGCGATGGATACTGCGAGATTGAGTGGTCCGAATTGATCGAAGGAGGACGTGATCCCGACGGAGGCGAGTAGTAGCTTCGATTGTGGTGGAACTGCGTTTTCTGGCTGTTGATGATTAGGGAGAATCCCCGTGGATCGTCCAAGCTCACTCCCGCGGGCACGAAGGGCGCAAGGTAGGCACGTGCGATGTTGGCGTGCCGGTAGGCGTTCACGCCGGAACGAAAATCCTCGTTGGCGTTTGTCGCGTTGAAAAGAATGGTGGCCGTCCCCGGCGGGGTCAGCGTCGTGGCGACAACTTCCTCAAGCTGCGTCGGGGGCTCGGTGGTATCGGCACCGTCCAGAACCGTGAACCACCGCCCCGCCAGCCGGCTCGTCAGCGTAAGTGGACCAGATCCCGTCGTTGCGATCACAAGCTGGCCAGTGGCATCCGTGAAGTATGAACCAGTCCCGTCCGTGACGCCGACAAACGGCAGCGCCACCTCAACAACCGCAGGACTGGTGGCACAGATGTCCGCGTTCAGCCCAGGGGTGGCCATGGCGTGCGTCGTCACTGCGACGTCCGCGTTGCAACTCTGCTGCACCGATGAAAGCACCGCGCCCGTGGCCGCGTCCACAAGAATGCGCCAGGATTCGCCGCACGCCGATCCAAATCCGCCGACGTCCCCCTCGACGGCCACGGCCATGCGCGGAGAATTGCTCGTCTCTTCATCACCGGCCCAGATCACCAGTTCCAAACCACGGAACCTCCCGATACCCGGGACAGCCTGCGCGGCCACTTGAATAGCCCTCGCAACATTCGGCTCGGCAACGGCGGGCTCGGGAGGTTCGAAATCACCCAGGGGCCGGAGCGAGGCCACCACCGCGACCGCGGGATGCCCGGGGACATTGCGCACTAGCACCCTCGCCGCTGCGCCCTCGACCGTTATGCCCCCGCGGCGCTGAGCAAAGCTGACCAATAAGCAACCTGGTCCAAGCCCATTGCGGCCCGCCATCACGCCGACGACCGGCGATGTCGCACCGGGCAGGGGCTGAGGCTCGATATCCGAGAAATCTGCGCCGAGCAGAACGGAAACCTCCGCCATCGCCGCTCGGGCGCTTTCAATAGCCGTGCCACCCGAACCAATGCGCGAGCCGTACACCGCCGCACCCTGCACGCCGATCGGGACCAAGATCGCACCGGGATGACGCTCACCAAATCCGGCGAATCGGCTCTCAGGCGTGCCGCAGGCAAGATGGGCAACTTCTGCCGTGGCACCGGCGGTTCCAGCCCAACAACCAAACACAGAGACTGCACAAGCCACGTACAACATGGCGGCAAGTGCTGGCTTGGACCGCGCGACGCAAGTCAACTGAAACCAAAAAAGCAAAACACGGCGGTGGTGAAGCATCAGATTACAAGATACCCGTGCTGCTCAGGTAGCACAACAACAGGGGTCTACGAAACCAAAAAACACCCCCCGGGAAACCCGGGGGGTGTTGAATTTACGACAAGTTACTCCGTCAGAAATACGGAGCAATGGCCAGATCAGTGGCCAAGATCAGTAGGGGCAGCCCGCGTCGATCAGTTCGAGGGCGTAGTCGATGTCGGAACCACCAACGAACCCGTCCCCGTTCAGATCGAACGAGCAGCCGTCATCGCCCGCGAGGCGGACCATGAGGTTGCTGATGAAGGTTCCGCCTCCGCCGAACCAGTATCGCTCCGTCGCGGCAGAATAGATGCCGTTATTGTTGGCATCAAAGTAGAAATTGTCGGCGCTGTAACCGAGCTCGGGGTAGTCGCCGGGTGCGGCGCACGGGACGGCCTGACCGTCGAAAGTATTGAACTGGCTAGCGGCCAGAGTCGTGGGGGGGTTGCCGCCGTTGTACTCCCAGATGCGCTGATCGAGGAAGCAGGTGCCGTGGTTGCAGACCCAGGTGATGCCCGCATCGCTGATGGGGAGGACGTAGCCGTTGGCATAGCCGTTAACGGGCGCGAGGGTTCCCGTGATGTCGACGTAGAAACCACCCAGAGAGACCTGGTTGACAGCATCGTTGCCGCTGGGCATGCAGGTGGAGCCTGCGGGCAGCCAATCAACGACCTGGTCGAACATTTCCATGGTGACGGTCGTGTCGAAGGCGAGGTTCGTATTCGCCGTTCCATCCGACGCGACAATCCAGAACTCAACCTCGCCGATCTTGGCCGCCGAAGCCACGGGGCCAATCTGGTTGGCCTGCGAGTCAAAGCCGCCCTTTTCGAGATGCAGCACGTCACCCGTCGTGGTGGTGCCACCATAGAAAATCCAAGAGTTCGTAGAGCTAAGCGAGGTCGCGACGTTGCTGTAGTAGTCGACCTTGGTCGCGGCGCGGGTGCCGAAACCACTGCCGCCACCGATCTGACCGACCATGCGCACCTTGTTCATCACCTTGGGCTGGATGAACTTCGTCACATCGTCCTGACCGGCCATAGCGGCCGTGACGCAGGATCCCGCAACCAGCGAGACAAGCAGACCATTGATCGCCTTCATCTTTTACACCTCTCTAAAAGGACCCAACAAACGACTCTCACCCCGGCGGTCGGACATTTCGCCCGTCGCGGGGGTCACGGAAACGACACTCAAACACGGGACTTCACGGTACTCACACCACCCCTGATGTGCACGGCGAGGTACAAACACACCACGCCGAACGGATTGACTTCACGCTGCCCCACCGCACAAAATCTCGCAGATAAATCGGGGGAAACACGTAGGACGACTGGTCCTGAAGTTCAACTTACCACCCCCTGTTCTTCAAATCAAGGGGTCTCGGGCAAAAAACGCCCAGACACGTCCAACTCTTTCGTTCCATTGGGCTTATGGGAATCAAAAACCTCGCCGTTCGGGCATGTGGCCATGGCCTCGGTTCGGTTTCTTCGGGCCGCCCGCGACACCCGCTCATCGTCCGGATCCGCCGGAGGCCTTCCCGCTCCCTCCCCGGATCGCTCCCGATCCATGATGTAGGAGGCTCCTCCTGCGCATCGCCGCCTCAAGCCGACGCCTCCCCGGGGCGTGCCCAAGGCATGGTTATGAGACGTTGACCCCGCCTCCCGCGGCGACGCGGGATCGCGTCAATCGGCGCATCTCTCCGCTACTCTGGCCCCGCTCGCATCACGCCGCCCTTCCCTCTTGATTGGAGCGCGATCCATGCCTCGAGACCTTCGGAGTCGCCCTGCCTTGTTCGCGGCATGCCTGGCCTGCGCCCTCGCGGCTGCCCTGCCGCCCACCGCCCGCGGGCAAGCCGCCGACGAACTCCGCACCGTCGCCGAACGCAGCGACTTCAAGGCCACCGCGCGGTACGACGACGTGGTGTCGCTCATGGACCAGTTGGCCAAGGCCTCGCCCCTGGCTCGCCGGGCGGACATGGGCAAGACCGGCGAGGGCCGCGCCATCCCGCTCCTCATCATCTCGGACCCGCCCGTGTCGAACGCCGCCGAGGCGCGTGATCTGGCCCACAAGGGCAAGCTCGTCGCCCTGCTCATCGGCAACATTCACGCCGGCGAGGTCGACGGCAAAGAAGGCCTGCCCATCCTCGCGCGCGAGGTCCTCACCACCCCCAACCACCCGCTCCTAAAGGACTACGTACTGGTCTTTGCCCCCATCTTCAACGCCGACGGCAACGAGCGGGTCGCCAAGACCAATCGCCCCGGCCAGGTCGGCCCCGAAGAAGGAATGGGCATCCGCGAGAACGCGGCAGGTCTGGACCTCAACCGCGACTTCGTCAAGCTCGAAAGCCCCGAGGCCCGATCGCTCGTGCGCTTCCTGAACGAGTGGGACCCGCAGGTGTTCGTCGACACGCACACCACCAACGGCTCCTTCCACCGCTACGTCGTCACGTACGAGGGGCCCCGCAACCCGGCGGGGTACGGGAAGCTCACCGAGTACTTCCGCGACACCATGATGCCGCGCGTCGAGAAGGACGCGAAGGAAAAGTACGGGCGCGACGTGTTCGTCTACGGAGACTTCACGCCGGACCACGCGGCATGGGAGACCTTCCCGGCCCAGGCGCGTTTCGTCACCAACTACGTCGGGCTCCGGAACCGGCTGTCGATCCTCTCCGAGGGCTACTCGTACGCGTCCTACAAGGATCGCGTGCTGGGGACGCGCGATTTCGTGCGTGCCTGTCTCGATGACGTCGCGGCGCACAAGGACGAGGTGACCAAGCTCCTCCGCGAGGCCGACGCGGCCGCCAGCGCGGGCGGCGGATCGGAAGAGGGCGGCACGCCCGCGAAGATCGCGCTGCGGTCCAGGGCCGTTGCCGCGCCGCAGAAGGTGACCATTGCCGGCTTCGTCGAGGAGCAGCGCGACGGCAAGACGGTGTCCACGGGAACGCCCAGGGACTACGAGACCGAGCTTCGGACTCGCTTTGAGACGACGCTCGCCGTGGACAAGCCCGCGGCGTACATCCTGCCGCGCGAGGCGACGGCGGCGATCGAAAACCTGCAGCGTCACGGGATCGCCGTCGAGGAGTTGCGCGAGGATATCGATCTGCCGGTCGAGGAGTACACGATCGGGTCGGTCGCTCGCGCCAAGCTTGAGTTCCAGAAGCACTGGCTGCTGACGATCGGCGCCGAGGCCGCGCCGCAGTCACGGCGCATCGCCGCCGGCGCCGCGATCGTGCGGACTTCCCAGAAGCTGGGAAACCTCGCCGTGTACCTGCTCGAGCCCGCGAGCGACGACGGCCTTGCCGCGTGGAACTTTTTTGATGGCGCGATGAAGGAGGGAGCCGCGTTCCCCGTGCTGCGCCTGCCCACCGCCGTGCCCCTGACCACCACGGCGTGGCGCAAGCTCCCCGAAGACCGCAAGCACGACCTGCCCATCACGTACGAGACGATGTACGAGTCGGGGAACGCGCCCAACTTCGGCGGCTCGCCCGTCGGCGGGCTCACGTGGCTCGACGACGGTGAGCACTTCCTTCAGTGGAAGGACGGCAAGCTGCGCAAGGTCACCGCCGCCACCGGCGCCAGCGAGGTCTTCGCCACCACCGACGGCCGCATGACCGAGGCCCTGGCCAAGCTCCCGACGATCGGCGAAAAGGCCGCCAAGGACCTGGCGGGACGGGCCTGGGGCAATACCTCGCCCGACCGAGCCGCGGCGTTCTTCAACTACGAGAACGACCTGTACTACGCGCGGTTCGACGGCTCGGTGGCCTGCCGCCTCACCAGCACGCCCGACCCCGAGGAGCTGGTCAGCTTCAGCCCCGACGGCGCGTTCGTCTCGTTCGTCCGCAAGAACAACCTGTACGTCGTCGACGTGAGCACGCAGACCGAGCGCCAGCTCACGACCGACGGCGCGGAGCGCATCCTCAACGGCAAGGCCGACTGGGTCTACTACGAGGAGATCTTCAACCGCAACTGGCGCACCTACTGGTGGAGCCCCGACTCCAAGCGCCTGGCGTTCTACCGCACCGACAACTCGATGGTCCCCACGTTCACGATCGTGGACGACATCGCGCCGACGCAGAACGTCGAGCGCACGCTCTACCCGCGCCCCGGCGAGGCCAACCCGCGCGTGAAGCTGGGCATCGTCAGCGTCGGCGGCGGCACGCCCGCCTTCGCCGACCTCAGCGGTTACGAGATCGACGGCCACCTGGTCGCCAACGTCGGGTGGTTCCCCGACTCGTCCGCGGCGTGGTGCTTCGTGAGCAACCGCATCCAGACGTGGCTCGACGTGTGCAGCGTCACGCCCGGCGGCGCGGTGAAGAAGCTCTTCCGCGAGACCACCAAGGCCTGGGTCGACACCCCCCCGCCGCTCACGTTCCTCAAGGACGGCTCCTTCCTCTTTACCAGCGAGCGCACCGGGTACAAGCACCTCTACCGCTACGCCAAGGACGGCACGCTCAAGGGCGCGGTCACCGCCGGCGAGTGGGAATGCCGCGGCATCGAGACCGTGGACGAGAAGTCCGGCGTGCTGTACTTCCACGGCACCAAGGACAGTCCGATCGCGGAGAACCTCTACCGCGTCCGGCTCGATAACGGCGAGATCGAGCGCCTGACGTTCGAGCCCGGCAGCCACCGGGCCGACGTGAACCCGACCGCCTCGATGTTCATCGACTCGTGGTCCAGCCGCCAGACGCCGACGCGCGTCGCGCTCCGCCGCACCAGCGCAGACGGGAGCGGACCGGCGGGGTCGATCGTGCGGATGCTCGATACCAACCCGGTGTACGCGCTCGAGGAGTACCGCTTCGGCGAGCGGGCCCAGTTCCAGGTGCCCATGAAGGACGGGTTCCTGATCGAGGCGGCGTGGACCAAGCCCCCCGACTTCGACCCGGCGCGGAAGTACCCCGTGTGGCTCATGACCTACGCCGGCCCGCAGGCGCCCACCATCAGCGACACCTGGGGCGACGGCGGCGTCTACGACCAAGTGCTCGCGAGCGCGGGCTTGGTCGCCTTCCACGCCGACCCGCGGGCCGCCAGCGGCAAAGGCGCGATCGCCGCGTGGCCGAGCTACAAGCAACTGGGCGTGACCGAATTGGCCGACATCGTCGAGACCATGACGTGGCTGAAGACCGCCAACCCGTGGATCGACGGCACGCGCATGGGCATGTCGGGGTTCAGCTTCGGCGGGTACATCACGGCGTACGCGATGACCCACAGCGACGTCTTTGCCGCGGGCATCGCCGGCGGCTCTCCGGTCGACTGGCGCGACTACGACACGATCTACACCGAGCGCTACATGTCGACGCCGCAGGACAACCCCGAGGGGTACGACAAGACCTCGTCGCTCAAGGCCGCCAAGGACCTCAAGGGCCGGCTCATGCTCATGCACGGCCTGGGCGATGACAACGTGCACGTGGCCAATTCGTGGAAACTCGCCCGCGCCTTCCAGCAGGCCGGGAAGCAGTTCGAGATGATGATGTACCCCGGCTTCCGGCACGGCATCGGCGGCAACCAGTACCGGCGGTTCTGCTACGACTGGATCCTCCGCACGCTGCGGCCCGAGAGCGCGACGTACCAAAACAAGCCGGAGGGAGTGCAGGGGCCGTGAGAAGATGATGGAGGTGATGGAGGTGATCGAATCGCGCCGGGGGTGGCTCGCCCAGCACGCCCGCGACCCGCGGGCGTGTCGGGCGTGCTCGATCGCGCGACAAGCCGCCGCTCGTCCGCTTTGACGTTCGCCGCGCAACACCCAGAGAGAGGCATCGCACGTGAGGCATCAGAGATTCCCAACCGCGCTCCGGTTGCTCTCCGCCGCGATGACCACGACGCTCGCTGCGCACGCCTGCGCCCAGCCTCTGTCCATCTCCTTCAAGAACACGCTCGCCCTGCCTGACAGCGCCACCGACCAGTTCGGCACGAACTTCACGGTCACCGGCCTCAGCGGCATCTCCTACCGCGGTGTTGATGCTGACGGCGTGCACCGATTCCTGGCGGTCATGGACAATTCGAGCAAGCTCATCGACCTGGCGGTCACCTTTAACGCCGGCGGCTCGATCACGTCGGCGAGCATCGTCTCAGGGTTCACGCTCGCCGAGTCGCGCGACTTTGAGGATGTGGTCGCCATGCCGCCCTCACGCCACAGCGTGCTCCTCTCCGAGGAGGACACCCCCGCCCTCCGCGAGTACAGCCTTTCTACCGGCGCCCTGCTCGGCGCGTTCCCCACGCCCGCGGTCTACCTCGGTCGGCGCGCCAACTTCGGGTTCGAAAGCGTGACCCGCTCGCGCGACGGCACCGACGTGTGGACCGCCAACGAAGAGGCCCTGACCGCCGACGGCTCGCTCTCTACCGCCAGCACGGGGACGCTCGTTCGCCTGCTGCGCTATTCCGTCAGCGGCGGCGTTGCGACCCCCGCGCAGCAGTTCGCGTACCTCACCGCCCCGATCCACGGCACGGTCATCATGGGTAGCCGCAGCGGAGTGTCGGCGCTCGTCTCCCTCCCCGACGGTCGGTTGCTGTCGCTCGAGCGCTCTCTCGCCGGTCCCTTCCCGTCGTTCCAGTCGCGGATCTACGAGGTGACGCCAGCCGCGGCAACGGACGTGAGCGCGATGCCGTCACTCGTCGGCCAGTCATTCACTCCCGTAACAAAGTCGTCGCTGTACCAGGGCAACCAGACGAACATGGAAGGGCTCTGCGTCGGGCCGCTCCTCTCCGCCGGAGTCTGGTCGCTCCTGGGCATCGTCGACGACGGCGATCACCTCCTGAGCACCAACCGCCTGGTGGCTTTCACGCTCTCGGGTGTGACGGCCGATGCGCCGTGCACCGCCGACTACAACGGGGACGCCTTCGTGAACGGCGACGACTTTGATCTCTTCATCGAGCGCTTCGTGGCGGGCGATCCCTCGGCCGACATCGACCTGAACTCGTTCGTGAACGGCGTCGACTTTGACGCGTTCGTCGAGCGGTTCGTGGCCGGGTGCTGAACGCGAACGTCGTGCGCGCTGCGGCGCGAACGGGCGATGACAACTTGTTAAAACGATTCTAAGTAGCGTTTCACACAACACGCTCCCGTTGCTGTGCCGCATCGATTCTGGGACGTGGCGATGCTCGGATCGCGGCGCTGCGCCAGAATCTCCGCGCGAGGCACGCATTCCTCTTGGCCGCACGTGTCGACCCCGGTATCTTCTTCTGTGGCGCCCGGGAGAGTGCGCCATCGCTGCGTTTCATGCCCCGCGCGATTGGATGGCGAGAGAAGAGAGAGGAAAACCATGAAGAAGTGTGCTGCCGCGGTGGCGCTCGGCGGCGGTGTGTGCCTTACGTCCGTGGCCTTCGGCCAGATCGGCGAGACGGGGGCCTGCCCGCCGCACATGGACCAGGCCGCCATCGAGAGCTGGAACCTCCAGTTCGACGCGATCTTCGAGCAGGGGCGAGTCCTGTTCGATGCGCGTTTCAACTTCCTCGACGGGCGCGGCAGGCCGTTCTCGCTCGGCAACGGCAACCCGCGCGCGACCCCGGGGCCCGCGTTCATCCGCACGTCCGGCCCGGACGCGACGAGTTGCTTCGGGTGCCACAACCAGCCGCGTTCCGGCGCCGGCGGCGACATCGTCGCCAACGTGTTCGTGCTGGCCCAGAACCTCGACCCCGTGACCACTTCGATCGACCCGCACTTCAGCAACGAGCGCAACACGCTGGGGATGATGGGCTCAGGCCCCATCGAGATGCTGGCCCGCGAGATGACCGCCGAGCTGCAGGCGATCCGCCAGCGTGCCAAGACGCAGGCGGCCCAGTCGGGCCAGAACGTGCTTGCCGCGCTGGTGGCCAAGGGAGTGAAGTTCGGATCGATCATCGTGCGCCCCGACGGCAAGATCGACCCCTCGCTCATCCAGGGCGTCGACTGGGACCTGATCATCAAGCCGTTCCATCAGAAGGGGGCGGTCGTCTCGCTGCGCGAGTTCACCAACAACGCGATGAACCACCACCACGGGATGCAGTCGGTGGAGCGTTTCGGCCTCAACACCGACCCCGACGGCGACGGTGTGATGAACGAGCTCTCGGTCGGCGACATCACCGCGTGCACGATCTACCAGGCGGCCCTGGGCACGCCCGTGCAGGTGGTGCCCACGGAGCCCAAGCGGCGCGACGCGGTGAAGAAGGGCGGCACCCTGTTCGCCACGATCGGGTGCACCCAGTGCCACGTGAGCGCCCTCGCCCTCAACAGCCCCTACTTCGTCGAGCCCAACCCGTACAACCCGCCGGGCAACCTGCGGCCCAACGACGTGTCGCAGTCGTACCGCTTCGACATGACCTCGCAGGGTGAGGGGCCGTACCTCGAGCGCACCTACAACGGCGGCGCGCTCGTCCGTGCGTTCACCGACCTCAAGCGCCACGACCTCAACGACGCCGACCTCAACTTCTTCGCCAACGAGCTGGTGCCGCAGGGCACGATCAACGGCTTCGCACCCCCTTCGGACTTCACGGTTGCTCCGTACCCCCGCCCGACGCGCCAGTTCCTGACGCGCAAGCTCTGGGACGCGGGCAACAGCGCTCCGTACGGGCACCGCGGCGACCTGAGCACGCTGACCGAGGCGATCTACTACCACGGCGGCGAGGCCCGCGCCACGCGCGACGCCTTCTTCGCACGCCCCAAGTTCGACCAGGACTGCGTGATCGAGTTCCTCAAGAGCCTGCAGGTCGTGCCGCCTCCGGCCCATTGAACCCGCCCCCCGCGCGGGGAAGCTCCTTCCCGTCGCACAGCCACAGGAACGACAGCGGCACGCGCAGACGCGGCGGGACGAACGCGCGCACCATCAGGCGCGCCAGCGGCCGCCCGATCATCAGGCCGACGAAGAACGGCACGACTTCGGCGACCAGCGTCATGGCGATGATCGGGGCGAAATAGATCCGGCGCGCAAGATCGATCCCGGTGAGCCAGGCGCCGGGCCATCGGCTCGACGCCGACTCGGCGCTCCACACAAGCACCGCCAGGCCCCCCGTCAGCGTCATGACCGCCACGATCACCAGCCACAGGCGCGATCGGCGGACGTGCGACAGCGCCACCGCCCAGGCGATCCCCGCCCCAAGGAGCGGCACCGACGCGCCGATCCAGGAGTACAGCACGTTCCAGTCGAACGCGCCCCACCACCCGCCCGACGCGGCCAGCATCACCCCTGGGTCCTGCGCCGCCCACCATCCGGCGTCGATCCCGTTGTAGGGGCTGGCCGGCTGCTGGAGCATCGAAGTGATGTAGGCCGTTGTCGCGGCGCTCGCGGGCGGTGTGCGTGTGGCCGCGTCGGTGGCCATCCACTCGTGGTGTCGCTCGGCGATGTACTGCGCCAATTTCATGCCCGACGCCTCCGTTGCCAGCACGCCAAAGCCGAACGACACGCCCACGCTCACCGCCAACATCAGGAGGACCAGCGTCACCCACGCCGCCGCGAGCAGAGCGCCCCACCGCGCCGCCCACCGTCCCAGCAGCGGGTACTCCTGCAGCGCCGCCGGTGCGCCGCACTCGGGGCAGACCACCACGAGCATGCCGTAGTGCGGCTCGCGGATCACGTGCTGGCCCGTGAGGTTGAACCCGCACCGCGCGCACGGCCGATCTCCGCTGAGCATCGAGACGCGCTCGCCGGTCGGCCGCGCAGACTCGCGCGTCGGCGCTGCTTCGTCGGCGTTCTCAGCACGTGTGTCGGTCATCCCTGCCTCCGTCGGCGCAGGCGCGCCAGGCTCTTGCGGAACGCGCGGCGCCGCGCCGCTCGCCCCATCGCCAACAGCCCCACCCCCATCGCGGCCCCCGGCAGCGTTAGCGGGATCGTCGCGACCGCGAGGGCAAACGTCCACGCGAACCACGAGAGGTCGAGCTCCGGCTGCTTCTGCCCGAGCAGACGCACGTCGATCCACCGCTCGCACACGCCCAGCCCGGCCTGCACGCTGAACATCAGCAACATCGCCCCCAGCCACGCCGGCCACGCCGTGAACCGCCGCCAGTGCGCAAAGCCGGCAACCAGCCACGCGCCCAGCCCGGTGGCGTAGCAGACCCACGCCATGAGCTGCCACATGAGACCGCTGCGCACGAGCTGGCGGCGCAGCACCGACATCGTGCCCGCGTCCTGGTCCTCCCAGATCCGCCGCACCTGCGGGACCTGGGCGGTCAGGTCCACCCGCAGGGCGTGCAGGAACGCTCCCAAGATAAGCGTGAACACAAGCGCGAGAATGAGCTGCAGCACCAGGCGCCGCCAGGCGGCGGACAACCGGAGAAACTTCCTCCACCCCTCGCTCACCGGATGACGCCGACGCACCGACGCCGAAGCACACCGCGGGCACACCACGACGGGTAGCGCGTACACCGCATCGCGCGCCGCCCGCACGCGGCACAGCTCCAGGCCGCACGAACAGCACGTGTGCGAGAGGGGCATCCAAGCAGCTTACCGGCCGGATACGCCGCCGGTTTCACGGGCGCTCACCCGGTCCCGTACACCAGCGTCAGCAGCTCGCCCGAGGTGGCCGGTTCCTGCTGCGCCGCGGCCGCGCGCTGCAGCGCCGCGGCCACGCGCCGGGCCGCCTGGTCCGGCGACTCGCCCAGCGATACCAGCGCGGCGATCGCCTCGTCGGCGATCGGCGACCGGGCCGGCCCGCGCCCCTTGACCTCCAGCCCCGCCAGCTCGTCCGGGGACAGGAACAGCTCGACCTTGCCGTGAAGTTCGGCGATCACCGTTTCGGCCATGCGCTTGCCGATCTCCGGCAGCTCCTTGAGCGCACCCGCATCGCGCGACGCGATGGCCCGGGCGATCTGCGCGGGGGGCACGGCCATGGCGCGGAGGGCCTTCCGCGTGCCGATCCCCTTCACCGTCGTGAGCAGCTCGAAGAACTCGCGCTCGTGCGCCGAGAAGAACCCGATCAAGCGCGGCGTGAACGACGCCCCCTGGTTGTGGCTCTCGAGGTACTCGATGGTCGCCAGCGTCACCGGTTTGCCCACCTGAGCCGCAAGGCGTTCGGCCAGATAGACAGGCAGCAGGACCTCGCGCCACACGCCCCCGGGGAGCGCGAGCGTGGCCTTGTTGGCGTCGAGCGATTCCAGCGTCCCTGCAATCCGGCAGATCATGCGCGACAGACCATAGCAGAAGGACCGGGATGCATGCCGGGCCGAGTCTCCCCGGAACCCGACGGCAGGACCGACAGCCCGAATCGAGACGGCGGGAACTCGCTGGGCATGCCACCCCCCGCGCGCCGATAACGACGCTGACACATGCCACTCCAAGAAACCGATCAAACTCCGACCTCGCGCGAGAACCCACGCCAGGACGTGCTGAGCGCCCCGGCGGTACTCATCGGGACCCGCGAGACGATCCCCGAACTCGTGAGTCAGCTCGGCACCATGGCCGCACCGCCGCGGGCCGTCGGGTGCATTCTGGTCGAAGAAGTCCCCGAATCGCGCCGCCGTCACCCCGTGCTCGGCTCGATCGATGATCTCCCGAGCCTGGCTTCCAGCCTCGGTCTGCGGGTGGGCGTGGTGAGCCTCCCCGCCTCCATGAGCCCGACCATCCGGCGCGTCCGCGCGACCCTGGCATCTCTGGGCATGGCCGAGCGCTTCGTGCCGCCGCTCTCGGAACTCCTGAGCCGCGCCCCCGTCGCCGGCCCGTCCGCGACATCGCCCAACATCGACATGGAAGACCTGATCGGCCGCACGCCCCACGGCATCGACCGCCGCGCCGTGGCCCGGCTGCTGGAGGGCAAGCGGGTGCTCGTGACCGGGGCCGGCGGCTCGATCGGCTCGGAGCTGGTCCGGATCGTGGCCACGTTTCACCCCGAGCGCATCATCCTGATGGAGCGCTCGGAGAACGCACTCTTTGAGATCGACCGCCAGCTCGCCCGCAGATTCCCCGGTGTCGCCCGCGCGGCGGTCCTCCACGACGTGGTCGATGCAGACCGCACCCTCCGCCTCCTCGTCGAGCACCGCCCGCACGTTGTTTTCCATGCCGCGGCACACAAACACGTGCCGCTGATGGAGGACCACCCCTCCCACGCGGTGGAGAACAACTTCTTCGGCACCAAGTCGATCGCCGACGCCTCGCTCGCGACCGGGGCCGAACGGTTCGTGATGATCTCCTCGGACAAGGCCGTGAACCCCCGTTCGGTCATGGGCGCCACCAAGCGCCTGGCCGAGATGTACGTGCAGGGCCTGCACGCCCAGCGCCGCTCCACGGGCGGCCAGCACGGAACGGGCCACACGACGGCTTTCTGCATGGTCCGCTTCGGCAACGTGCTCGGCTCGGCGTGCAGCGTTCTCCCCATCTGGTCGGGGCAGATCTCCGAGGGCGGGCCGGTCACGGTGACTGATCCGCGGATGACCCGCTACTTCATGACCATCCATGAGGCCGCGACGCTGGTCATCCAGGCTGCCGCGATGACGCGGCCCGACGCCCCTGCCGCCGGCGTGTTCGTCCTCGACATGGGCGAGCCGGTACGGATCCTCGAACTGGCGCAGCGTCTGGTGGTCGCCAGCGGCTTTGAGCCTGAGATCATCGGGCCCGGAGCGCCCCGCATCGAAGCCCCCGCAGCGGACCGCGCCCCCATGGAGATCCGGGTCACCGGCATCCGGCCGGGCGAAAAGCTCCACGAAGAACTCGCCTATGCCGCGGAGCAACTCGCGCCGACCGAGCACCCGGGAGTCAATCTCTGGGTGGGCGATGCCGATGCCGTTCCAAATCAGGCGATGCTGGTGGCCGAACTGTCTGCTGTACGCAGCACGCACGACCGGCGCACCGTGCTCGAAGCGATTCGGCGACACATCCCTACTCTAGTTGCTCCAGCCGATGAACCCGCCCGCCCCGAAAGCGAAATACCGAACAGAACAAATTCATCTTCCAAACAAAGTGCTTCTGTGGGCGGATTGGCCGCTTGACGGTTAAGCAAATCTAAACGAAGCTATCCCCTTCGTGCGATGGATCGGGTCCGGGGCAATGGCTGCCCGCCTTGGAACGCCACGAGGGAGAGGGGAGATCGCGGTGCACCCGCACCGCGAGGCTCAAGGAGTGAGCGCCCCATGAGCGAACGACAGCGCATCCTGCGAGAGACAACCCAGGTTCGGGAAAGGGCACAAGCCCTGCTCAAAGGTCTGATGGAGGCCAGGTCCGCCTCCGAGCAGCACCTTTCCGAGATCCGCCAACTCGACCCGCTCAAGCGCCTCACCGGCCATTCGAGCATGGACAACGCGATCTCGTCCACACAGCGGATGATCGACAGCCTCGACCGGGCCCTCGACCAGCTCCGCACCGACCTCTCGGACGACGACCTCGCCCTCATGCGGTAGTCCCGCGGCAGGCCCCGCCCCCCATCACGCACCCGCTGATACAGTGCCTGCCATCCTCCGGACCGTCCGGCGGAAACATCGCCAATTCAGCCCGGATCGCCGCCGCGGAGCCGCCGTTGTCGACTCTCACCAAGCTCGTCGTGTCCTTCACGCGCCTCGACCACCGGGCGTCGATCCCCGCATACCAGACCGCCGGCGCCGCGGGAATGGACCTTTCCGCGTGTCTCCCCGAAGACCCCGGCGCCGAGCCGACCGTGACCATCGCGCCCGGCCGCATCGTCCTGGTGCCGTGCGGCATCTCCATGGCCATCCCAGCCGGATTCGAAGGGCAGGTGCGCCCCCGATCGGGCCTGGCCTCACGCCACGGGGTGACCATCCCCAACGCACCGGGCACGATCGACAGCGATTATCGGGGCGAGATCAAGGTGGCCCTGATCAACCTCGGCGCCGAGCCCTACACCATCACCCAAGGCCAGCGCATCGCCCAGCTCGTCATCGCCCCAGTGGTCCGCGCCGTGCTGGTCGAGGTCGATGAGTTGGAAACCACCGAGCGCGGGGCTGGCGGATTCGGTTCGACGGGGGCGCGCTGAACGCCGCCTCACCAGCCGCTCCTGAGGCGAAATCCAGTCCCCCAACTTCCCCACCAATCTGCCGGCAGGGCCTTGTACGCCGCCGCGGCCGATAGATACTGCATGTGGCGCTCCGGCACGGTCACCCCGCCCGACGCGGCAATGCTGCCGGGACCGCCGCGTTCAGCACAAGTCCAGGAAACCAGGGGCCGACCATGCTGAGCCGCCGATCGCTGCTTCCGCTCCCCACCGCCCGCGCCGCGGCAACCCGACCCCCAGCCCAGCCCCCAGCCCAGCCGACTTCGGGCCAGAACGGCTCCAAGCCGATCAAGCGACCGTCCTCGGGCGCGCCCCTCACCCCGATCAAGGACGCGGACTTCTGCTACGAACAGGCCCGCCATCTCCTCTGGCGCGCCGGCTTCGGCGGCACACCGCAGCAGATCCAGACATTGGCCGGGTGGGGCCCTGAGAAATCCGTCGACTACCTCCTCGACGCCGGCAAGGTCGACTTCGAGCCCGTCAAGATGGACGTCTTCGACAAGGACATCATGCGCCCGCCCACCGACGAGGAGCGGATGGCCTACCGGGCCGCGCAGAAGAGCCAGAACGAGGACGAGGTCGCCAAGTTCCGCAAGCTCCGCCAAGACCGCGAGCGCGAGGACCGCAAGCAGGTCAACGAGATGCAGAAGTGGTGGCTGAAGCGCATGATCGAGACGCCGCGCCCGCTCGAGGAGAAGATGACGCTCTTCTGGCACGGCCACTTCGCCACCAGCTACCGCACCATCGAGAACAGCTACCACATGTTCATGCAGAACGAGCTGTTCCGCAGGCACGCCACGGGCAACTTCGCCGACCTCATGTTCGGGATCATCCGCGACCCGGCGATGATCGCGTACCTCGACAACGACGACTCGCGCAAGGGCAAGGCTAACGAGAACCTCGCCCGCGAGATCATGGAGCTCTTCAGCCTCGGCGTCGGCGGGTACACCGAGACCGACATCAAGGAGGGCGCCCGGGCCCTCACCGGCTACACCTTCAAGGACGACGATTTTACGTTCGTGAAGGCCAACCACGACGACGGGACCAAGTCGATCCTCGGCAAGAAGGGCAAGCTCGACGGCGACGACTTCGTCCGCGCCATCCTCGAGCAGCGGGCGTGCTCGCGCTACATCAGCCGGAAGCTCTACTCGTACTTCGTGAACGACCTGCCGCCGGTCGAACGCCTGGCCGACAAGGACCTCGACCCCGCCGCGGCCAAGGCCATCTCCGGCCTCTCCGACACGATGCTGGCCAACAAGTACGAGATCCGCCCGGTGCTGCGGAAGCTGCTCTTAAGCGAGCACTTCTACGACTCGCGCTTCATGAACGAGCAGGTCAAGTCGCCGGTGACCCTCGTCGTGGGCGCGGTGAGGTCGATGAACACGCCGGTGCGCAAGCTCGACATCCTGAACGACGCCCTGGACCTCATGGGCCAGAACCTCATGTTCCCCCCCAGCGTCAAGGGCTGGGAGGGAGGGCGCTCGTGGATCAACACCTCCACGATGTTCGTGCGTCAGAACATTCTGACGTACCTCCTCACGGGCAAGCAGCCCATCGGCTACGACGCCAACGCCGACGTCGAGAAGTACGACCCCATGCCGCTGCTCTCGGAACTCGCCAAGGTCGATCCGAGCGCCCCCAACGACCCCGCCCGCGTCGTCGACTACCTGATGCGCCTCACGCTCGGCGCCGTCTCATCTTCGGCCCGCGAGCCCTTGCTCACGTTCATGTCCCAGCGCAAGAACCAGGTCAACGCCGACACCGTCACGGCGCTCCTCCTGCTCATCACCGCGATGCCCGAGTACCAGCTCTGCTGAACCGCCCGCGCGCCCCCGTGCCGACCTCGATCCCTCGGAGCCCCCCATGTTCAACGAATCTTCTCCCGCCTTCACCCGCCGCGAGTTCCTGCACAACGGGCTCGTTCTGGCCTCCGCGGCAGCCACCATCCCGGCGTTCATCAACTCCTCCGCGCGGGCCATGGCCGCGCCCGCCGGGCTCTCCTCCATCCCCGGCGTCCCCGAGGATCACATCCTCGTCGTCGTCCAGCTCTCCGGCGGCAACGACGGGCTGAACACCGTCGTCCCCTTCGGCATCGACCAGTACTACAAGGTCCGCCAGGGCATCGCGATCCCCGCCAAGGACGCCCTGCGCCTGGGCAAGGCCGACGGCGTCGGCATGCACCCGCAGATGACCGCGTTCAAGGAGCTCTTCGACGAGGGCAACGCCGCGGTCATCCAGGGCGTCGGCTACCCCAATCCCAACCGCTCGCACTTCAAGAGCATGGACATCTGGCACACCGCCGACACCTCTGCCACCGGCGACGGCTGGCTGGGGCGCTACTTCGACGCCGAGTGCTGCGGCTACGGCAAGGGCGAGAGCGGCAAGCCCGAAGGCTCCGCCGGAGTCATGAAGTCTCAGGCCGGCGGCCCCCCGGGCATCGCCATCGGCCGCAGCGCCCCGCTCGCCATGCAGGGCCGCATGATCAAGCCCGTCTCTTTCGAAAGCCCCGAGCTCTTTAAATGGAGCGCGCTCGAGATCAAGGGCGCCGAAGCGCTCAAAGAGCCCTACGGCATCATCAGCAAGCGCGAGACGCCCAGCGAGATCCCCGCCGAATCCAACGCCGCGTTCCTCATCCGCACGAGCCTCGACGCCCAGGTCTCAAGCGACCTGATCCGCAAGGCCGTGGCGCAGAAGTCCAGCGTGCAGTACCCCCAGGGCGACCTCGGCCGCGAGCTGTCGATGATCGCCAGCATGATCAAGGCAGGGCTCAAGACCCGCGTCTACTACGCCACCCACGGCAGCTTCGACACCCACGCCGGCCAGGGCGGCGCCCAGGGCCGTCACGGGAACCTCCTCAAGCAGTTCGCCGACGCCATGAAGGCCTTCTACCAGGACCTCAGGCAGCAGGGCAACGCCGACCGCGTCCTCACCATGTCGTTCTCAGAGTTCGGCCGGCGCGTCAGCCAGAACGCAAGCCAGGGCACCGACCACGGCACCGCCGCGCCGATGTTCCTCTTCGGCCCCATGGTCAAGCCCGGCGTCTTCGGCGACCACCCCTCGCTCACCGACCTCGACGATGGCGACCTGAAATACCGCATCGACTTCCGCACGGTGTACGCGGGGATCCTGAACGACTGGCTCAAGGCCGATGCCAAGGTCGTGCTCGAAGGCAACTACAAGCCGATGCAGGTGCTGGCGAAGAAGGCGTGATGTCCTGATCCCCCTCCGCCCTTGCGGAGGGGGTGGCCGAGTCCGCGAGGCCGGGGGAGGTTCGGTCCTTCGAGCTGACGTGCGCCGCACGATTTGGCCGTCAGCGCCCGCTCTTGAGCTTCTCCAACGCCTCCAGCCTCTGCTTGTGCACCGCCCGCTCCGGCTCCAGCTTCGTCAGCGCCGTCAGGTGTCGCTTGGCGGTCTCAAAGTCGCCGCGCTTGATCGCGATCGTCGCCGCCAGCTCGCGCGGGGCGGGATCGAACGGTGAGACCTGCGTGGCACGCTCGGCCTTGGCCGTCGCGTTCTCCCACCGGCCCCCCGCCGCGTAGCGCTTGGCAAGCTCCATCGCAAAGCTCACGTTGTTCTGCTCGCGCGCATCCATGTACTCAAGGTGGGGCACGGCCTTCATCGGGTCCGGGTCGTCGAGGTACAGCTTGGCCAGCAGCCGGTGCGGCAAGGGGTCGACCGGGCGGGCAGCGCCGTAGCGGTCCAGCAGGGGGATCATCGACGCGTTCGCCGTGCCCGCGGACTGCAACAACTCCATCGACACCGCCACCGACAGCACCTGCGGGTGGGCCGGGTACGCCTGGAGCCAGCGGTTGACCATCTCGGTCGTGGGCTCTGGCAATTCGCCCGGAGCCTGGCCATCCTTGGCGGCTTCGCGGGCCTCGGTCTCGAGCAGTTGCCGCAGGGTCGGCACGCCCTCGGGCAGGCTCATCCCCCACTGCTGCACCTGGTCTTTGGCCCAGGCCTTGAACTCGTCCACGAACTGCGCGCGGGACATTCCCAGCACCTGCTGCATTGCCGCGGCTTCGTTGTCGCCGGCCCCGTAGCGGTCCATCAGCTTCAACGGGGCCTCGGGACCCCAGCGATCGATCATAAACTCGTACATCCAGTGGCCCTGCGCGTACGCCAAGCCGCGGTCCTGCTGACGCTTGGGCCGCACGAACGCCACGTTGATCTCGTCGAGGTCGAACAGCTCGTCGCGCTCCAGCGTGCGCGTGAGCAGCTGGCAGCGGTCGTAGTTCCGGGGGGCATCCTCGAGGAACACGGCCGCGGCCTCGGTGAACCAGTGCGGCAGGCGGTTCTTGGTGCGCGCGAGCGTCACCGTGTGCGTGAACTCGTGCTGCAGCACCCGGGCCCAGTCGTAGGGCCCCATCGACGAGCCCGCGCCCGAGCGCGGCGACTCCATCGCGATCAGCGGGCCGGTCGATGCCGCGATGGTGTGCACCTGCGGCATGCCCGTGACGCGCACGGCGAACGTCGCGTGGTCGGGCATGAGCTCGATGATCGTCTTCCCCGGCGGGGCGTAGTCGATCCCGCCGCGTCCGTTGCCGGTGACGCGGGCGTACAGCCTTTCCAGCGCCGGCATCATCTCCGCGCCCATGACCTCGTCGATCCCCGGACGGCAGCGGACGACGAAGTGCTCGCCCTCGTAGCGGACAAAGCTCTTCACATCGCGAGCAAGTTTCAGGCAGTTGGCCGCGCGGACGTTGAACGGGTCGAGCGCCGTGGACTTCTCGAGCGCCGCGATCGCCTCATCGTCCCACGCCGCCTGGATGCACAACAAGCCAAGCTCAAGGGCCGGCTCGGGCCAGCCAGGCGCCCGCTTCATCGCCTCGCGCAGGCGCTCCGCCCCCGCCGCGTACTGCCGGCGCTGCGAGAGCACACGCCCGGTTTCGAGGAGCGCCAGCGGCGAGCCGGGCCACAGGCGGTCGAACTCCGCCATGACCTGCGCGGCCTTCACATCGTCGTATTTTCCTGCCGCGGCAGCGGCTCGCAGGGCCAGTGCCGCCTCCATCGCCGGAAACTTCTCGGCGATCGGCGCCAGTGCCAACTCCGCGCTCTCGGCATCGTTCTGCTTGAGTCGAAGCCTTGCCGCGAGCAGCGCCCCCTCGACCGACCCCGGCCCGGCCAGCTCGTCGAGCTTCTCGACCATCTTCTGAGCCCGGGCAAAGTCGAACTGGTCCACCGAGATGCGCCCCAGGAGCGCCCACGCCTGCGCGTTCCTGGGGTTCAGCGAGATCGCCTGCTGCAGGGCCTTGAGGGCCTCGTCGGTGTTGTCCTTCTCGTCGAGCAGCCGCGCCTCGGCCAGAGGGGCGCCCGGATCGAGCCGATCGAGCTTCTCCCTCGCCTTGGCGAGCATCGACATCATGGCGCGGAAGTCGTCCTGGGCCCGCCGCCCTTCTTCACCCGCGACCTCGGGCAGGCGCACGCGGAGCTGCAGCGCCAGCACGCCCTCCACCAGCTCGGCGGCGTTCTTGAGTTCCACCTCGTTGAGCACGCGGTGAACCTCATCGAGTTCCTTCTTCGCATCTTCGAACCGCCCGAGCGAAAGCAGCGCCTCCGCACGGACCCGCCGCGCCCGCATCGACGTGGATTCCGCCAGCGCTGCCGCGGCGCCCGGGCCGTCGCCCCGGCGCAGCATCGCCTCGGCGCGGTCCTCGAGCGACGCCGCCGGGTCCATCAGGGACGGGTCGTCGTACGCCCCGCGCATCATCGCCGCCCGCGCCGCCAGCGCCGGCGAGTTGAGGTCGCTCTTTTCCCACAGCCCGTGCCGGACGCGCAGCTCGCGCCGCTCGTCCTCGGACAGGTACGACGCGTCCAGCAACTGCTTGAGGGCCGGCGAAGTCTCCGGACCGTCGGACTCCTGGCGTGCCAACCCCTCGCGCGCCAGCCCCGCGCTCACCACGATCGCCAGCGCGCACAGCGTCCGCGCTCCGCGCCCAACTCGACGCGACCTCGCCACGCTCCGTCGTGCCACACGCCGCTCCGGAATCGCGCCCGCGCAGATCCGCGAACGCCGAACACACAGAACTCCGAGCACCACGCCCCCGGGCCGCACCCGGCCCGACCGGTCTTCATAACTTTCTTCGGCCCCTCCGGGCGGGGCACTCAACTCATTCGTCCCGGGCATACCCCCATGTTCGCGCGCACGCCCGGTTTTCGGACGCTCTTCACTTCCCGGCGGGCTCGCGGAAGTCCGTCACCACCCCGTCCCACCCCTCGGCCGCGGGCGGCGTCGACGTGTCGAGCACACCGGGCGGAATAGCCCCGTTGAGCTTCACGTCGATGAGCCGGACGATCGACTCATTGCCGTTCTCCCCCGGCTCGGTGCCGACCGCGATGGTCCTCGCCATGCATGGCAGCAGTCGCCCGCCGTCCTTCTCCGGCGCGTACCACAGCCGTATTTCCTTGAAGCGGTCCTGGTCCGGCCGGTCCGGCCTGGGCACGAGCCGCAGCTGCACCGACTTGGTCCTCGTTACGAACTCGATCAGCCGCTTCTGCGCCGGGTCTTTCGGATCGAGCCCGTCGGAGGCCGGCAGAAGCTCGGCGTTGTACCGCGAGAGAATGTCCTCACGCTTCTGCCCGATCGGAATTGGGAACGGCCCCTCACCGATCTTGAGGGGATCGAAATTCTGCCCCGGCGGCACCACCTGCTTTTTGGAGAACCGCTTCTCCCGCGAGTTCTTGTCGAGCAGCCACTGCCCGTCGAAGACGTACAGGCAAGGATCGTTGTCGACCGTCCCGTCACCGCGGACGAACGTGTCGAACTCGATCGCAAAGCGCCGACCCTGAACGCCCGCGTTCTGGAAGTACAGCCGTCCGGAGCGCGTCTGCTTGTCGCCGACGGTCGCCAGGATCTTGTTGTAGACGATCTGCGCCGTGAGCGACGTCATGCCCTTGTCCGCGTCCTCGAGCGACACGAGCAACTCGTCGGCGTTGGCGAACCCCGCGCCCGGCGCCGGCTTGGGCGGAGACTTCACCACGATCGGCGGGAATTCCTGCGGCGGGTTGGTGACCGTCTGCTCCGTCGGAGCCTGCGCCGGCGTGGTTGAAGGGCTCGGCTCTGCGGGCGGCTGCGGAGCGCACACCAGCATGGCTCGCACGATCAGGCCCAGCACACTCGTGGTCATATCCGCTCCTTGGCGTACGAAGCGGGAGCATAGTTCCCGCCGCCAATGTTCGACGCCGAGCCGGCTCCGGGGTGCCGTGCCGCGTGGCGCCGATCAGGCTTTCACCCGTCCCCCGGCGCCGCCACCGGCCACCCCGTCCATTCGGCGTACCTCCGCTCAAGGTCCCGCGCGATCTGCTCGGGTTTCATCCCCTCTTTCGGGTACCTGATCAGCGGCATAACCCGCACGCGCGTGCGGCTGGGCTTGAACAGGCTCCCCCACGCGGTTGCCGCGTACGGCGCTCCCTCGATCACCAGCGGCAGCACCGGCGCCCCCGTCTTGGCGATGATCAACCCCACGCCCGGAATAAACGGCAGGAGCACGCCCGCGGGCCGCTCGATCCCACCCTCTGGGAAAATCCCCACCGCCGTCCCCGCCGCCACCGCGCGGATCGCCGCCCGCGCCGACGCGAGCTCGCGCCCGCTGCCCGCCACCGGGATGATCTCCATCCACTCCCAGAGCCCCTTGAGCGCCGGCAGCATCATCGACTCGATCATCATCCAGCGCACGTAGAACGGCAGCGTCGCCTGGATCACCAGGGGGTCGATCCCCGACGCGTGGTTCGCCACCACCAGCAGCCCGCCCCCGGCACTTCGCGGCACGTTGTCCAGGCCCTCCACCCGCAGGCCGTGAAACACGCGGCAGTACACGCCGCACACCAGCGCCGCCATCCCCGTCAGCACATCCTCGCGCGGCCCGCGCATCACCGCGCGCGAAAACACCGCCAGTAGCGCGGCAACGAGCGTCCCTGCCAGTGCCCACAAGAAAAATGCCACGGGGCAATGCTAGTGCGCGCGGCCCGCCCCGCCCGCGCCGACACTCACTGAATCTTGCCCTCGAACTTCGCCGGGTCCTCGAGGAACTGCCCGAGGCACTTGCGGCAGCAGAACCCGATCACCCGCCCCTTGTACACGAGCGCAAAGTTCGGATCGACCGGCGTGCCAAGCACCGGACAGCAGACGTTCACCGGGGCGAGCGAGACCAGTGCCGCGGCAACCGGTGAACCCGGGGGCGGCGCGTCGCTGGTCAGCTTGACCTCGGTCTCCTTCTCCACCGCGGCCGCCGCCACGCTGTCGCCCAGGTCGACTGCCAGATCAGGACGCTTGGCCCGCAGCTCGCCCGCGGCCTGGACGCTCACGCCCGAATTCCACAGGTACACCCGCTTCAGCGACGCCATCGAACAGATCGTCACCGCCGCGCCGTCGCTCAGGTGCGTGCGCGTCAGCACGAGGTCCTCCATCACGGGCAAGTCCGCCAGCGCCTTCACGCCCGCGTCGGTCACGTCGGTGCCGGAAAGGTCGACCTTCCGGAGGTTGGGCATCTTCGCCAGCAGCGTCGCGAGGTTGTCGCCCACGCGAAGCCGCGCGGCACCGAATTCCGCGATGTTCTCGCGCAGGGGCGTGAGGAGCGTGATCGCCTCTGCTTCGGTCATGCCCGGAGCCACGCTCAGGTCCACCGCCAGCAGGTTCGACCCCTGCGCGATCGCAGCCGCGTGCGCCAGCTTGTCGCGCAGCGCGCCGAGCGCCGCCGCGTTGGGCGCCGCCGGGCCCTTTGCCGATTCTGCCCCGGACACCACCGCCTTGGCCGCGTCCTCCGCGACCAGCGCGCCCGAGCCGGGAGCCTCCGTGCTCGTCACGTCCATCGATGCGCCCGACGCGATCCAGTCCTCGATGGCCTTGATCTCCGCGGCCGTCGGCTGCGACTTGGCCTTGGGAGGCATGTGGTCGTCGTCGTCGCGGTCCAGCCTCAGGCGGCGCACGATCTCGCTCGCGCCCGGGTTGCCCGGCGTCACCACCGGCCCAAAATCCCCGCCGCGGCTGATCGCCTCGGGAGTATTCAGCGCCAGCCCACCTTTCTTCTTGTCCGCGCCGTGGCAGGAGAAGCACCGCTTCTCGAGGATCGGCCGCACCACGCGAACAAACTCGCTCTGAACCAGCGCGCCGTTGCTCACCGCGGGGCTCGGGTCGGTGGCGTTCGCGCCGTCGGTCGGCGCCGCCGCACGAAGTTCGGCGTTGAACGGCTCCAGAAGGTAGTTCTCCCCGTGCGTAACCCCCGCACCCTTGTGCCCGGCGACCACCATCGCCCCGGTCGCGACCGCCAGCATCAGGTAGTAAGCCCCGCGGGCGCCGGCCCGCTGCTGGACCACCGCCGCGACCAGGCACGCAATCGCCGCGGCGATGCCCAGGATCCGGTGCAGGTCCACCAGGTCCCCTTCGAAATCGCCGGAGCGGCCGAGCACGAACCCCGTCGTCGCCGTGCCGACCGCCGCGAGCGCGACCAGCCACACAAGCGGCACACGCACCTCGGACCCAAGCGGCCTGCGGCGCAGCACCGCGAACCCCTCGAGCGCCACGAGCCCGATCAGCAGCCCGATCGGCGCGTGTAGGACCATGGGATGCAGGCGGCCGAAGAATTGAACCAGCGCGTCCATTGGTCCCAGTCTATCGACCGTGCCACGACTTTGGAGTTCCTCTCCAAAGTCGTGCCCAAAGTCCGAGGGCGCCGGTCCACGCGCGGGCGCGCCCGGCCCTCCCAGGGAACGGGCAGCCAACCCTCACGCGATAATGTCCTTGATCACGTTCCCCGACACGTCCGTGAGCCGGAAATCCCGCCCCTGGTGCCTGAACGCCAGCTTGGTGTGCTCCATGCCCAGGAGGTGCAGCAGCGTCGCGTGCAGGTCGTGCACCTCGGTCGGGTTCTCGACGATGTTGTAGCTGAACTCGTCGGTCTTGCCGTAGCTGATCCCCGGCTTGATCCCGCCGCCGGCGCACCACACCGTGAAGCACCGCGGGTGGTGGTCGCGCCCGTAGTTCTCGTTGGTCAGCACGCCCTGGCTGTAGACCGTGCGCCCGAACTCTCCCGCCCACAGGATCAGCGTATCGTCCAACATGCCGCGGCGCTTGAGGTCCTTGATGAGGGCCGCCTGCGGCTGGTCCACCGCCCCACATTGGGCCTTGAGCTCGCCGGGCAGGTTGTTGTGCTGGTCCCAGCCGCGCATGTAGAGCTGGATGAACCGCACGCCGCGCTCGGCCAGCCGGCGGGCCAGCAGGCAGTTGGCCGCGAAGCTCCCGGCCTTCTTCACGTCCGGCCCGTACATCGCCAGCGTCTCTTCGTCCTCGGTCGAGAAGTCGCTGAGCTCGGGCACCGACATCTGCATGCGGTACGCCATCTCGTACTGGGCGATGCGGGTGCGCACCTCGGGGTCGAGGCTCCGCTCCATTTCAAGCTCGTTCATCTCGCCGACGAGATCGAGCATCCGCCGGCGATCCGCGCGTGCGACGCCCTCGGGGTCCTTGAGGAACAGCACCGGGTCACCCGCCGATCGCATCTTGCACCCCTGGTGCTCGCTGGGCAGGAACCCCGAGCCCCAGAAGCGTGCCGCGAGCGCCTGCATGTTGCCCAGGCCCTGCGTGATCAGCACCACGAACGACGGCAGGTTGTCGTTCATGCTCCCCAGCCCGTAGCTGACCCACGCGCCGAACGACGGCCGCCCCGGCTGCTGATTCCCCGTCTGGAAGAACGTGATCCCCGGCTCGTGGTTGATCGCCTCGGTGTGCATCGAGTGGATGAAGCAGATCTCGTTGGCCACCGACCCCGTGTGCGGCATGAGCTCGCTGAGCCAAGCGCCATCCTGGCTGTTCTTGTAGCGTGTGAACTTGAAGATCGAGGGCGCCACCGGGAAGCGCGACTGCCCGCTGGTCATCCCTGTCAGTCGCTGCCCCTGGCGCACCGAGTCGGGCAGGTCCTGGTTGAAGCGGTGCCGCAGCGCCGGTTTGTAGTCGTAGAGGTCAAGCTGGCTGGGCGCACCCTCCATGTGCATGTAGATGACGCGCTTGGCCTTGGGGGCAAAGTGCGGGGCGCGGGAGATCAGCACCGGCGCGCCGGCGATGTCGTTCGGGGCAGGCTCGGCCTTGAGCAGCGACGCGAGCGCCAGGGCACCGATCCCCCCGCTCACCGAGCGTGCCGCGGCGCCGAAAAACCGACGGCGTGTCAGGTCGAGGTAGTGTTCTTCGAGGGGGTGCATATCCGGCTCCTGCTCATCGCTGCTACCAGTGCAATCGTTTCAAGAGGCCTTCCTTCGCCTTGTCCACTGCCGCTTGAAGTGTGGCTAGGTCGATCAACCAAGGCCCTTCGACATCCTGCGAATAGATCTCAAGAACAAACTTCCCACTCAGGCGACGCATCTCCGCCAGTTGTCGACCTTCTCGTTTACTGCCTCGCACGATCAATTCCGCCACCATCTCCTCCCGGTCAGGGGGCACACAGAATGAGACGTCAATTTGATCGGAAGGGCTCGTCGTCATCCTCTGTCCTCGCAGACCCGCGGATCAATGCTGCGTCGTCGCCTCATAAAGATTCATCACCGCCGACGCCACCATCGTCCACGCCGCCAGCTCCGGCTTCTCCACCTTATCGCTGATCGGCGCCTCGCCCTTCTTGAGCATCGACTCCGCATCGGCCGGCGCGGCTTGGTACCGCTGGCGGAACTCGGCGAGGGCCCCCTGCAGGGCCTTCATCTCCGCCGCATTGGGCGCCCGTCCGGCGCACCGTTCCATCAGCCGCGTGAGCTTTGCCGCGTCGTCGCCGCCCGCGAGAATCTCACGCTGCGCCAGAACCCGCGCCGCCTCCACGAACTGCTCGTCGTTCCACAGCACCAGCGCCTGCAGGGGTGTACTCGTGCTCGCCCGCCGGATCGTGCAGAACTCCCGTGTCGGCGCATCGAACGTCAGCATCGACGGCGGCGGCGCCGCCCGCTTCCAGTACGTGTACATGCTCCGCCGGTACAGCTCGTCCCCCATGCCGCGCTTGTACTCGCGCGTGTTGGACTGGATCATCGCCACTTCCTGCCACAGCCCCTCGGGCTGGTACGGCTTCACCGACGGCCCGCCCATCCGCTCTACCAGCAGCCCCGACACGTACAACGCCTGGTCGCGCGTCTGCTCGGCCGTCAGCCGCCGCCGCGGGTAGTACGAAAGCAGCCGGTCGTCGGGGTCCCTCTCGCGGAGCTCCGGCCGCACCTTCGAGCTCTGCCGGTAGGTCGCGCTGGTCACGATCGCCCGCACCATCTTCTGCACGTCCCACCCGCTCTCGCGGAACTCGACCGCCAGCCAGTCGAGCAACTCGGGGTGGCTCGGCCACTCGCCCTGGTACCCGAAGTCCTCCGTCGTCCTGACGATGCCGGTCCCGAAAAACTCCTCCCACAGGCGGTTCACCGCCACCCGCGCCAAGAGCGGGTTCTCTGCGGCAACCAACCACCGGGCAAGTCCCAGCCGGTCCTTGGGCGCATCCGGCGGCAGCTCACCAAGGAACTTCGGTGTGCCGCGCTGCACCGGCCGCTTGGGGTCCGGGTGGTCGTACTGGCCGCGCGTCAGCACGAACGTCTCGCGCGGCTTGGGCATTTCCTTCATCACCATCGTCTTGGCGACGCCCGCGTTCACCTCGTCGAGCGACTTCTGGGTCGCCAGGATCTGCTTCTCCGTCTCGCGGTACCGCGGCAGGAATTTCACGCGCCACGCCCGCTCCAGACGCTTGTCCGTTTCCGCATCCCGCACCGGCGCCGCCAGCAGCCCCGCCGCCAGGTCGCCCGTCAGGTCCTCCTCTCCCGGCATCGCCCGGTAGTAATACCCTGCGGGCCCGCCCGTGTTCACGATCTTCATGACCACCGCGTTGGCGCCGGCCTTGAGATGGATCGTCGCCTTGTCCTGGTCGGGCATCACGCCGCGGTCCGTGCGATTCTCCGTGGCCTGCACGCCGTTCACGAAAAGGCGGAACCCGTCATCGCTCCCCAGCGAGACATCGACGTCACGCTCGGTCGGCGAATACACCATCCGCCCCACGTAGAAGATGTTCCGGCCCTCGGCCAAACGCACGGTCCGGTTGTCCATCAGGCTCGGGTCAAACCGCCAGTACTGGTTCCCGGCGCCGAAGTTCCGCTTGAAGTCGAGCGCAGCGCCCTCCTCGGGGCCGTACACCTTCTCGTACATGTCCTTGGGGTCGGCCTCGCCCGGGAACGGGCCTGTGACATACCAGTGGCTCGCCGCCGGCGCCAGCAGCGCCAGGCCCGCATCCGCCAGCGCCGCGGCACCGATCCGCACGCGCACCGCGTTGTGATACTCATAGATCGAGGCGCAGCGCACCTTCACGCGCAGCTCGGTCCCGCCCGGGTACCCGAACGGCTCGTCGGCCAGCAGCAGCGCCACGCGCCCGCCCGGCTTCTGGTGCCCGGCCAGGGCCCACCCCCGCGCATCGTCGTCCCACGGCAGCGTCGCGACGTCGTAATCGCCGTCGGTCTGCGACACGTTCGCCCACGCCCACGTGAAGTGAACATCCTTCTTCTTGGTCGGGTCCGCCACCGAAACGGCCTCGACGACCAGCCCCCCGATCACCGCGTTGCCGTTGAACGCGCGCCCCACCTTGTCCTTCGCCGAAGGGTCGGTCAGGGCCTCGAGCGACACCAGCCGCAGCCCCTCGCCCTGCACGCGGCAGACGATGTCGTACTCGTCCTTCTTGGGGTTCTCGCCGCTCGCGAGCACCGAGCCGTCGGGCAGCACCGTGAGCGTCGAACCCATGGTCGACTTCGCCGACACCGTCTCGACCTTGGCCCAAGCCACGCCGCCCTCGCGCTCCAGGTCGCTGAAGAACTGCCGCCGCTGCTCTTCCTCTTCAGGGTTGCGCTTCTCGAGCGATTCCTTCAGCCCCGCGATGGTGGCGTTCAGTTCGGCGCGCTTTGCCTTCTGCTCGCGGGTGGGAACTTCCATGAACGGCTCGTGGGCGCGGTAGATGTCCTGCGTCTGCGAATAGAGCCCCGGCTCCTCGATCGAGTTGAAGAACGCGTACAGCTTGTAGAAGTCCTCCTGCGTCACCGGGTCGAACTTGTGGTCGTGGCACCGGGCGCACCCGAACGTCATGCCCAGGAAAACCGAGCCCGTGGTCGCCACGCGATCCACCACGTACTCGACCTTGTACTCCTCGTCGATCGCCCCGCCCTCGTCGGTCGTGACGTGGTTGCGGTTGAACCCGCTGGCGACCTTCCGCTGCTCCTGCTCTTCGTCCGTGCCGCCCGTGATCAGGTCACCGGCCATCTGCTCGACCACGAACCGGTCAAACGGCATGTTGTCGCGGTACGCCTTGATCACCCAGTCGCGCCACGGCCAGATCTGCCGCCCCGCGTCCATGTGAATGCCGCACGTGTCGGCGTACCGAGCCTGGTCCAGCCACGGCACCGTCATCCGCTCCGCGTACCGCGTCCGGTACGGCTCGGTCGTCAGGAGCGTGTCCACCCAGCGCTCGTACGCGTCCGGGCTTTCATCCTTCACGAACGCTTCGATCTCCTCGGGCGTCGGTGGCAGCCCCGTCAGGTCCATGAACACCCGCCGCAGCAGCGTCGTGCGATCCGCCTCGCCAGACGGCGCCAGCCCGTCGCGCTCCAGGCGCGCCAGCACAAACCGGTCGATCGCCCCCCGCCCCCACCGCGCATCCTTCACCTCCGGGAGTTCCGGCCGCGTCGGCGGCACAAACGCCCAGTGCGGCTCGTACTCCGCTCCGCCATCGATCCACGCCTTGACGAGCGCCGCTTCCTCCGGTGAAAGCTGCTTCTTGTTGCTGTCCGGCGGCGGCATGACTACTTCGGGGTCTTTCGAAGTGATCCGCCGCATCACCTCGCTCTCGCCGCTCTTGCCCGGCACGATGGGCGTGCCGTCCTTGCGCGCCGCGGTCGCGATCTCCCGCTCGTCGAGCCGCAGTTCCGCCGCGCGCTTGCTCGCATCCGGCCCGTGGCACTTGAAGCAACGATCCGACAGCAGCGGCCGGATGTCCCGCCCGAATCGCACATCCTTCGGCGCCGCATCGACATTCCCTGCCCGAGCCTGCACCGCTTCCGGTCCGCGCAACGGCACCGATCGCGCGGTCAACCCCCACGCCGCCAGCGCGGCCAGTGACACGCACGCGGCACCCGCCGCGCCCAAGCTTCGCTTGCGATCCGGCACCAGTCACCTCCGTACCCTCGGCGCAGGCCCATCGCCCGCGCCACGTTCGGCACGGCCGAATATACCACGCCAAGCGCGTTCCGCGGATGAAGTTACAGATTCGTCACCAGAGCCTCGCGGCTGCGCCCCTGACCCGCCCCCGCTCGGGCCCCGTTCGTATATGCTGCTCCGCCATGCTGGCCCGGCTCCAGTCCTTCCTGCTGCAAGGCATCGACGCCCTCGCTTGCGAGGTGGAAGTCGATCTCAACGAGTTCGCGACCAACGACAAACGCGACACCATCGTCGGCCTCCCCGATGCCGGTGTGAAGGAAGCTCTCGAACGCGTCCGTTCCGCGGTCGTCAACAGCGGCTATTCGGCGCCCTCCGGCCGCCTCCTCATCAACCTCGCCCCCGCCGACATCCGCAAGGAAGGCCCCGTCTACGACCTTCCCATCGCCGTGGGCATGCTCATCACCCAGGGCATCATCCCCGCCGCGCCACGCCTCGATTCCGAAGCCCCCGACCACCGAAAACTCTTCTTCGCCGGAGAACTCGCCCTCGACGGCCGCGTCCGCCCCATCAAGGGCGTGATCGCCCTCGCCTCCCTCGCCAAGCTCAAGGGCGCCCGCGGCGTGATCGTCCCCGCTGACAACGCCGAGGAAGCCGCCGTCGTCGAAGGCCTCGAGGTCTTCGGTGTCCGCACCCTCAGCGAAGTCGTGGGCATCCTCCGCGGGGAGCTCGAAGCATCACCCGCGCCGACCCCCGATGTCTCCGGCCTCCTCCGCGCCGCCGCAGTCGCCGTTGATTTCGCCGATGTCCGCGGTCAGGAAGCCGTGAAACGAGCCATCACCGTCGCCGCGGCAGGCTCGCACAACCTGTTAATGCTCGGCCCCGCCGGCACCGGCAAGACCATGATGGCCAAGGCTCTCCCGGGCGTGCTTCCCCCGCTCACCCCCGAAGAAGCCATTGAGATCACCCGCATCTATTCAGCCGCGGGCCAGCTCGCGCCGGGTCAGGGCCTCATCACCACCCGCCCCGTCCGCTCGCCCCACCACACCGCCTCGCCCCCCGCCATCGTTGGCGGCGGCATCATCCCTCGACCCGGCGAGATTTCCCTCGCCCACCGCGGCGTGCTCTTCCTCGACGAGCTGCCCGAATTCCCCCGCATCGTCCTCGAGACCCTCCGCCAGCCCTTGGAAGACCACGTCGTCACCATCGCCCGCTCGCACTCGGCCGTCCGATTCCCCGCCAGCTTCATGATGGTCGCCGCGATGAACCCGACCCCCAAGGGCGACATGCCCGCCGGCGAAGTCGGCAAGCGCGCCATGGACCGCTACCTCGAGCGCCTCTCCGGCCCGCTCCTTGACCGCATTGACATCCACGTCGAGGCACCCGCCGTCCCCTGGAAGGAACTCTCCCGCGCCCCCGTCGGCACCAGCTCGACGCACATGCGCGAGCACGTCCACGCCGCGCGGCAGCGCCAGATCGCCCGCCAGGGCCCCACCACCCCCAACTCCCGCCTCAGCGGCAAGCAGCTCGACACCCTCGCCCCCTTCGACGATGCCGCCCGCTCGCTCCTGGGCCAGGCCATGGGCGAGCTTGGCCTCTCCGCCCGCGCCTACGACAAGATCCGCCGCGTCTCGCGCACCATCGCTGACCTTGAGCAGTCCGACACGATCCACTCCCACCACGTTGGCGAAGCGGTCGCGTACCGTCTGCTGGACCGGAAGCTCTAGCCCGCCGCCCGTGATGCCGCGCCGGCGGCGTGCCACAACGCATCCCGTTCACGAGGTACGAATGGCCGTCACATCGCACATAAACGCGCCGCGCTGGGCCCAGAGCCTCAAGGATAAGGTCGGCGCCCGCGCCGGCGTCCTGCGCTTCTCGTGCGCCCACCTGCTCGTAGCCCTCGTGCTCCTGGTCATCTCCGCGCCGTTCGTCGAAAAACTCTCCTTCGGCACGGCGGTCGAGGCCGTGCTCCTCACGCTCGTCTTTCTCTCCGGCGTGCTCGCCGTCGGCGGCAGGCGGCGCACGCTGATCTGGGCCATCGTCCTCGTCGCCCCCGCCCTCACCGCCAAGTGGGCCGTCCACCTCAACCCCAACATCGCGCAGGAGATCTTCATCGGCTCGGGCATCGTCTTCGTCGGGTTCGTCGCCTTTCACCTCTTCCGCTTCATCCTCACCGCCCCGCGCGTCAACTCCGAAGTCCTCTGCGCCGGCGCCGCCACCTACATCACCCTCGCGCTCCTCTGGGCCTTCGCCTACGCCTTGCTCGCGCGCCTCGACCCGGGCGCCTTCATCTTTTCCGTACCGCCCACCGACCAGCCCATGAAGGGCTTCACCCCCATCTACTTCAGCTTCATCACCCTGAGCACCGTCGGCTACGGCGACATCACCCCCGCCACCGGCTCGGCCCGCATGCTCGCCATGACCGAGGCCGTCTCCGGCACGTTCTACGTCGCCGTCGTCATCGCCCGGCTCGTGTCGCTCTACTCCGCGCCGGCGCCGCCCGACGCCCGAAGCAACGGCTCTGCCGCGGCCTGATTCAACGGCCCACTCCTTCCCTGCTTCTCTCCTTCCTACAAGACCTAGTGGGGCAGGTGTCCCACCTGCCTCCTACCGCTCTCTTCTTCCCCGCCCTCACCGCGCAACCCAAGGCTTGTACACGCCCCCACCGCCCCAGTGCCGCGCAAGCCCGCCGCCCTGCGCGCAATTCCCAAAACGCTCCGCGCATGTCCACCATCCTGCGCCAGCCCATGGAACTTCCACCCTCAAGCACCACCAACCTTCCTTGCTAAGATCACCACGAGCACGCGGGACGACCCGCCAAATGCCACGCGCATGCCCCCACCCGCCCAACCCACGCTCCATCTTGATCCCGCCGTGCAAGTCCTTCTGCTGATCGCCGGGATCGCGATGTGGGTTCTCTTTGCATGGATGGTCGGCTCGCAGGCCCGCGCCAAGGGGTACGGGTTCGGCCGCTGGTTCGTGCTCGCGCTGATCTTCAGCCCCTTCGCGCTATCCGCGGCGCTGCACCTGCTTCCGCACGCGCCGACGACGCGACAGAACTGATCGCGTCCGGCAGCCGCGGCAGAGGTACCGAATCGATCAGCGCATTGACGCGCTTTCCACAGAACCCCTCTCTGCCGTCAGAGACCTCACCCCCGCCAACCCCGCGCGGGTGAACGTCTTGGAGGTGGAGCCCCCGACGGAAGTCGGGGGGTTCGGAGCCGCCCCCGCACGCGTGGGAGTCGTCCATCCACAGCGGGTGGCCCGACTTCCCCAATTCCGGCGGGCGGCGGGTGGCGTGGTCAAGGCTCCTGCTTGACCACGCGGGGTGCAACACAAGCAATCAAAGTCAGAGAAGCGGTAGGACACGGAGCGTGGTCACCATGGAAAGGTTGACCACGCCCCGCCGCGCTCCGTGGCAGAACGCGCGGCTCGGCGATGCGGCCCATGTGCTGCGGCTGATCGCCGCACTCAGCCTGTGCGCTGCTCGGTGGTCTTGCCGTCGAAGTGCTCGGTGTCCGCCTCGGCGTCAGCGCGAGTGCGATGGACGACTCCGTCCCGGTGGTTGGGCGGCGCATAGATCGTGTAGAGCTTCAGCGGGACGCTGCCGGTGTTGACGATGTTGTGGCGCGTTCCCGCCGGGACGAGCACCGCGAATCCCGCGCTGATCGACGACGTCACGCCGTCGAGAACCGCCTCACCGGTCCCCTCCTCCACGCGGAAGAACTGGTCGAGCTTGTGAACCTCCGCGCCGATCTCCTCCTTCGGCTTCAGGGCCATCACCACGAGCTGGCAGCTCTTGGCCGTGTAGAGCACGCGGCGAAACGCGCTGTTCTCGACGGCAACCGACTCGATATTCTTCACATAGCCTTTCATCGTGGTTCCTCCTCGCACTTGTGATGTCCACGGCGAGACAGCTTCGCCCGGTCCGAGCGGTGTCCGGGCATACCGCCGCGGCACTCGGGCGCGGGCACGACTGGGGGCGATGCCGCCCCCGAGAACGACGGGGTCCGCACGAGCGCGATCCCGAACGTCTGAAAAAGAGCCGCCGCGTGAGGAGACGCGGCGGTCTTGAAACGGGCCAGTCCCAGCGGCCCGACTATCCACGGGTCCGACGTCGTTCCGTCGTCAATCGTTCAATGAACGCTCCTCGGCTGCTTTTCTCTGCGCCGTTTCGGCCGTTCCAGCAACGCGATCGCCTTGGTAATCGCCATTGAGGCCGCGCTGATCGCATCGCGAACTCCCGCCGTGTGCGGGCGACCGCGGTGCGTCCGAAGGCCCTCGCCCACGGGTTCCCCCGAGGGCACGCCGGCCATTCCGACGCGGTCGCCCGACACACTCCGCGACGGAATTGCTTCGGACCCCGCGCCGCGAGCGTGCTTCCGGTGATTGTGCATCGTGCGGCCCTCCACGTGCGCCTGACGTCGGACCTCAGCCTTTGAACGCGAAATCTTCGTCAGGCGCAGGGCGGCACGCCATGGAGGACATTTCCCGCAATTCGCCGGCCGTACCGCCCGCCCCGCCACCGACTGCCGGCTCCCTCCCTCCGCTCGAGAGAACATGTTGCGATTGAGATGCGGCGCGCTGCGGAGCTGAGCACCTGCGACGAACGCCGCGCAACGTGCACCCCTTGCCTGCGTCAAACAAAGCGCGGCACAGGTCGTGGAAACCGGCCGGTGGCGTGGACAAGGCTCCTGCTTGACCACGCGGGGTGCCGGGGGCGAAGGGCATGCGGTAGACTGCGCGGGTGGGATGCACGCGCGACACGCTGAAGCGAAGAGTCCGCAAGACGGTGAAATGGAGTATGGCGGGGCTCACCGTGCTTCTGGTGGTGGTGTGGATCGGGAGCGGGTGGTGGCATGTGGAGTGGTCGGACATGCCCGACCATTACGACTACGTGGAGAGAGGCGTACTAGAGGTCAACATGAGCAGGCCGTCGCCACCCGATACCGATAGGCCCCTTGATCCGACCGTCACCTCGGTGGGCTGGTGGGACCCGGGTTGGTATTGGAGCGCCGCACAGCGCCCGGGCCTCGACTGGTCGTTCGAAAGGCCGCCCAGTCCGTTCGAGATCTCCTTGCGAGTCCCTCTCTGGCTCCCCCCCTCCTCTCACTCCTCGCCACCGCCGCGGCATGGAGAGCCGACTTGAAATACCTCCGCCGCGTCCGCGAGGGCGCGTGCGCCGGGTGCGGCTACGACCGGGTCGGGCTTGCGGCGAGATCATTGTGCCCGGAGTGCGGGGCGGCCCCGACTGCGTGACGTCCCCGTCTTCAGCCCGCTTCAGAGGGCTCAGGAGCGGTCGCGACCACGACACGCGGCGCGTGCCCCGCCTGCGGCTACGACCGGGCCGGGCTCGCAGCCGAGGAACCGACAAATCAGAGGCACGAAGCTCAGAGCCACCTCGCCTACTTGCTCCTGGCAGGTTGAAGTATGACCGTGACCACAGCCTGCCCCGATTCCTGCCCTTCTTTGGCAGAAATCGTGACGTCGACCTCGGTGTGAAAGCGTGCCGAAAGCAAAGCGCTGCAGGAGTCGAGCACTGAGCGTCTGAGGTAATCGCCCACCTTCAAGGGGCATTCCATCCGTACAGCGTCCGGATCGATCCGGGGCGTGCGGGATGCGCGACGATCTTCGACTCGGACCTCGCTGATCATCGCAAGAGACACCGAGCATCGAACGACTCCGTCGACGGGATGGGGCGGGTCGGCGAACTTGACGTTGATCCCGGCGAATCCCTTATCCTTGATTGCTTTGACGAGGGCCTCGGCGATGCGCTCCATCTCCCCTCTATAAAGGCACAGCGGGGACACCGGCTTCGCGAGCGCTCCCAAAGGCACCTTGCCGGCCATCGGCCTCCCCCACGCGGGAGCGCGAGTGTCCATCTGGATCTCGGCGACGCCGACCTCTGTATCGGTAAGACCCGCCTTCTCGAGACCATCGATCGTTATGGACGTCACCAGAAACGCTTCGTCTGGTCCCTCGCCATCCGTTGCTGGAATGGCGGGCCACTTCGTCTTCACGACGTAGGTGGGCGAACTCCCCGTCGGCTGAGGGCTCTTGGGGCGGTCGACCACGTACACCAGCGCGCGCCGATCCGGCTCAATGCCATCGACGCGATCCAAACCGCGGCCGCGCGCGCTGACGATCGTGAAACCCTGCGCCCGCACGAACGCCGCCAGCGCCGCGGCACGGAGTTCACTCAACCGCTGGACGTTTTCTCGCTTCACGTGCCGAGCTTCCAGCGATTTGGCGTCCGCGAATACCTCGACGGCCACAGGCGAATCCGGAGGAATCGCGGCAAGGCGTGCGAGCACAATGTCAGTCCCGCTCGGTGTCATGGAGTCAGAGCCGGGTTCAAACAGTCCGGGGCCGAGGTTGACCGGGGAAGACAGAGGCACCGCGCTCGGTCCCTCCGCTTGAGAAGGAACGGAGACGCACCCGGCAATGCCGAGGAGCGATACCACTGCCGCGAGACAGAGGCTTGGGCTTGTACGCATCACGCTCATATCGTCCGACGCTCCACCGGCGCATCAACGTCGTTCTTGAAGGGCCGGTGGCACGCCTCGAAGTGCCACGGTTTGCGGTGCTTCCTCCGCAAACCGTGCCGAACTACACCGGCGATCGATCACACGCCGCGAAGGCGACCCGACCCCGCCCTCCACCATCCCTCTCCGCGTCATCGCTCTCCCCGCCCAACCATCTCCTCACACCCCCGGCCTCCTCCCCCACACCCCAAGCTCCTTCTCCAGCCCCATCCCCACCGCGCACAGCGTCCCCTCATCGAACAGCCTTCCCCACACCGTCACGCCCCGAGGCGTGCCGTCTTCGCGGAACCCCGCGCGCAGCGTGAGTTGCGGGTGACCCGTCATGTTCGTGATCAAACACAAGTTCGCCGCCTGGCTGGGACCGAAGATCACTTCCACCTTCTCGAACCGCTCGGCCATCATCGCCATCACCCGCCGCCGCACCCGCTCGGCCTGCACCAGCTCTATCGCCGGGATGAACCAGCACTGCCGGAACGTGTTCGGCCACGCCTGGTCGGTCTGCCAGCTCAACTGGTCGTCCGCGTTCGTCCGCGTCATCTCTTCAAACGCCGCCGCGGCTTCCGTTTCAAGAATGGTCAGCAGGCACTGGTACGGCCACTCCGGCAGCTCGATCTCGACCATCTCGACGCCCAGCTTCTTCATCGCCTCAAGCGCCGCGCGGTCGATGTCGTGCGCCGCCCGTCCCTCGAACCACGCCGGGCTGTACCCCACGCGCACGCCGCGCACGTCGCGTCCCGCATCGAAGTTGAACGGCATCGCGATCGACGACGGGTCCGCATCATCGCGCCCGTTCAGCGCGCTCAGCACCAGGGCCGCATCCTCCACGCCGCGGCAGATCGGCCCGATCTTGTCGAGCGACCAGCACAGCGCCATCGCCCCCGCCCGCGACACCCGCCCGAACGTCGGACGAAGCCCCGTCGTCCCGCACACCATCGACGGCGACAAAATCGACCCGTACGTCTCGGTCCCGATCGAGAACCCCACGCACCCCGCGGCAGTCGTCGCCGCCGATCCCGCGCTCGACCCGCTCGAACCCTGCTTCAGGTTCCACGGGTTGTTCGTCCGCCCGCCGTGCCAGATGTCCCCGTACGCCAGCGCCCCCAGTGACGTCTTGGCGATCAGGACGGCGCCCGCGTCATCGAGTTTCTTGATCGCCGCGGCATCGCTCGTGGGCACGCGGTCCTTCCACGGCTCGGCGCCCCACGTCGTGCGGATCCCCGCCGTGTCGAAGAGGTCCTTGGCCCCGTACGGCACGCCGTGCAGCGGACCGCGGTAGTTCCCGGCCGCGATCTCCGCGTCGGCCTTCTTTGCCCGCGCCCGCGCGTGCTCCTCCGTGAGCGTGATCACGGCCTTGAGCTTGGGGTCCAGCCGCTTGAGCCGCTCGAGATAGATCTCTGTCAGCCGCGTGCTGGTGATCGCCTTGATCTCGATCCACTTTGCAAGGAGCGTCAGCGGCGCGTACGCGATGTCCTCATCCGTCCCCGGCATCGGCGGCGCGCCGCCGGAAAGCACGATCGGCCGCTGCACCGTGTCGAACTTCATCCCGGGCAGGCGCGGATCAAAGACGTGCGCCGGCGCCAGGTCGTTGGGCAGCCAGCCAAGCTCGCGCCGCGAGCCGAACATCCCGACCTGCTCGGGGAGCGTGCGCCCCATCTGCACGCGCTCGGCCTCGGTGAACTCGATCCCCGCCAGCTTCTCCGCCTCGGCGATCGTGCCCGCGGAAATGTCCGCCGGCCCCGAAGGCGCGGTCCCCGGTTGTGGCGATGTTGCCGGTGTGCCGGGGCGCGGCGATGTCGGCTGCGCGCGGGCCACCCGCGGCAGCGTCGCCCCGACTCCCAGAAGCGCAGTGGACGCAAGAAAACCGCGGCGTGACGTCGTCATGCCGCGCAGGATACCGCGCCCCCGCCCTCACGCCGGACTATCAGTCCTCGCTGCGGGTGGCCCGAGACGTCTGCGGCATCCGCGTCAGGATCGAGTCGACCAGCCCGTACTCGAGCATCTCCTGCTCGTCGAGCCACTTGTTGCGGTCGCAGTCCTTGGCCACCCGGTCAATCGTCTGCCCCGTTGCCGCGGCATAGATCTGGTACAACCGGTCCCGGATCCGCAGCATCTCCTTCGCCTCAATCTCAATATCCGTCGCCTGCCCCTCCATCACCCCCGACAGCAACGGCTGATGCATCAGGTTCCGCGAGTTGGGCAGCGTGAACCGCTTCCCCTTCGTCCCGCTCACCGCCAGCAACGACCCCATGCTCGCCGCCTGCCCGACAATGTAAGTAGCCACATCGCACGGCACATGGTTCATGGTGTCGATCATGGCCAGGCCGGCGGAGACGGAGCCGCCGGGGGAGTTGACGTAGAGGTGGATGTCGTTCTTGCTGTCCTCGTTGGCGAGGAAGAGGAGCTGGGCGATGATGAGGTTGGAGACCTCGTCGGTGACGGGCCCGCCGAGGAAGATGATGCGGTCCTTGAGCAGTCGCGAGTAGATGTCGTACGCGCGCTCACCCTTGGCGGACTTCTCGATGACGATGGGAACGAGGTAGCCGGACATGGGGTTTCCCCAGATGCCGCGTGCAAGCGTGCCGCGCGGCGGAATTCAGGTCAGGAGGTTGGGAACGATCGACGCTTCATGTGGCCCATCGGAAATCGGGGATCAACGGACCCCGGGCGTGCCCTTGGATTCCTTCGGCGGCTCGCGGAGCACCTCGTCGACGAGGCCGTAGCGGACGGCTTCTTCGGCGGTGAAGTACTTGTCGCGCTCGGAGTCGCGCTGGACGTTGTCGAGGGGCTGTCCGGAGCACTCGCTGATGATCCGGTTCAGCTCGGCCTTGCTCTTGATGATCTGCTCGGCCTGGATGCGGATGTCCTCGGCCTGGCCGGTGATGCCGCCGTAGGGCTGGTGGATCATGACCTTGGCGTGGGGCAGCATGTACCGCTTGCCCTTGGCGCCCGAGGTCAGGAGCACGGCGCCCCCCGAGTACGCCCGCCCCATGCAGTAGGTCGAGACCGGGGAGCTCATGAACCGCATGGTGTCGTAGATCGCCAGCGTGTCGTCCACCGACCCGCCGGGGGAGTTGATGTACAGGCTAATGTCCTGGGCTCGCTTCTGGTTCTCCAGGTAGAGCATCTGCATCATGACCCGGGCAGCCGAGGCGTGGTTGATCTCCCCGATGAGGAAGACCACCCGGTTTTCGAGCAAGAGCTCGTCGATCGTCATTTCGCGCGTGCGCTGGTAACTCACGTTCGCGGCGGGCATTCTGGTTCTCCTGGCGGTGACCGGGCTCGGGCACGTCGCCTTTTCGGATTCGGTTCGGAACGATCCCGGACTCCGGACCGCGCGGCATGGTAGCCCCGCGTTTCCAAAGTATTGATCGGCGATCGGACCCCGGCCCCTTCGCGCGGATCGTGCGCCTTTAGGGGAGGATTGTGATTGCGGTGGTTGCCGGGGCCATCGGAGGGGGCGTTTCGGGGGGTCAAGGCAGCGGCGTTTGTCACCCGCCCCGACCTTTCCCTATCATCGCCCTCAATCTTTCGGAGCCACCGTGCCCACCGCCGTCATCAGCGACATCCATGGCAACGCCGAGGCCCTCAAACGCGTGCTCGACGACATCGACGCGCGGAAGCTCACGCGGATCATCTGCCTCGGCGACATCGTGGGCTACGGTCCCGAGCCGCTGACGTGCGTTGATCTCGTGCGCGAGCGCTGCGAGTGGTCCCTCATGGGAAACCACGACTTCGGCGTTCTGTACGAGCCGACCAACTTCAACCCCGGGGCCGAGTCGGCCGCGTTCTGGACGCGCGACCAGTTCGACCAGGAGCCCGACGAGAAGCTGCGGGCCGCCCGCTACGAGTTCCTCGGGAAGTTGCGCGTTCGGGTGGTCGACACGCCGCCGGACGGGAAGTTCCCGGTGCTGGCGGTGCACGGGTCGCCGCGCCGACCGATCAACGAGTACATCTTCCCCGACGACGCGACCAACGCGCCCGACAAGATGCAGGCGATCTTTGAGCGGGTGGAGCGGCTGGCGGTGGTCGGGCACACGCACGTGCCGGGCGTGTTCACCGACGAGCCGGATTTCTACCCCCCGACCGAGCTGGGCAACGGCGGGGTGTACAACTTTCGCGAAGGCGAGAAGGCGGTGGTGAACGTGGGCAGCGTGGGCCAGCCGCGCGACCACGACCCGCGGGCCAGCTACGCGGTGCTGCACGCAGACCGGATGGAGTTCGTGCGCGTGGAGTACGCGATCGATGTGACGGCGAGCAAGATCAAGTCGATCCCGCAGCTCTCAGACTGGCTGGGCGACCGGCTGTACGAGGGTCGGTAGTCGCCGACCCGGCCGCCCCGGTTCACGGGCGGCGCGTCCCCGGTTGTACCCCGAAGCAACGACCGCACGGCCGCGGAGCAGAACCAGGAGCACGCCCCCGGGGGCGCGTGCCACCGCACTTACGACCGAGACAGATCAACCGAAGATGGCACAAGCGAAAAACCCAATCCTGCGCGTCGTGTTCGCGTTTGCCATGCTCGTTCTGGCCGTGGTGGCCGGGTGGGCGATCACGAAAAACACCGGGCGTCCGGCGTCGACCGGGACGCCGCCCATCCCGGCTTCGGCGGCGGCCACCCCCCCCATCACCGGCGGGGCGCCGGTGGGCAACCAGACGGACAAGGGGGCCACGACCGCTCCGGCGGCACCGCCCGGTCCGGCGCCGGCCGCAACTCCGTCGACCGTCGCGGCCGCACCGGCGACCGGAGCGCTCTCCGCCAGGGCGTGGCCGGGCGAGCCCTTGGCCTCGAACTACGAGGCGCTGGGATCGACGGGCAAGGACAGCGCGCAGCTGATGCGGATCGAGTTCTCGCCACTGGGCGCCGGGGTGCGCTCGATCAAGATGGCGCGGGACTTTGACGACCTCAAGGACACGGTGCACACCGAGATCCAGCGCGCGATCGAGTCGCAGGATTCCCGGATGCCCAACCTGGTGCCGATGGCGGCGCTCTGGGCCGACGTGAACGGGGCGAAGGTGTTTCTCGTGGGCGCGACGGATGCCTCCGTGTGGAAGCAGCGCGCGGGCCACCCGGGGGTGCTGGACGCGGAGATCGTGGACGCGGCCGGGACCACGGTGCTGAAGATCGAGCGTCGGTACGAGCTCCCGGACGATTCGTACCGGATGTCGGTGCGTCAGACCGTGAGCAACGTCTCGGGCGCGCCCGTGACATTCAAGTGGCACCAGCTCGGGCCGATCGACCTGGCCGGCGAGGCGACGGCGTACGGCGGTGATCGGCGCCGGGTGCGCTTCGGGTACCTCCTGGGCCCCACGGCGGACCCGAGCCGGCGCGCGGTGGTCTCGAACGAGTTCATCCAGGACCACCAGGTGGCCCTGGGGTCTCCGGACCGCGCGACGGGGCTGTACTCCCCCGAGATCGCCCTGTGGCCCAACGTCAAGTCGACGGAGCGCACGTACGACCTGGTGTGGACCGCGCTGACGAGCCGGTACTTCGGCGTGGCGGTGCACCCGTACCCCGACCCGACTGTTCAGGTGACGGGATCGCTGGCGCTCCCGAGCTTTGCGGGTGTCGACCGGATCGTGTGGAACCGGTACAAGGCCCTGCCCGACGGGACGCAGGCGCTCGACCCGGTGATGGCGCTCCGCCTCACGAGCCCGGAGGTGATCATCCCGCCGCAGGGGAGTGCGGACCTGAGCTTCGCGGTGTACGCCGGGCCGATCTCGCGTCCGGTGCTGACCGAGAACGCGATCACGAAGGACTACGGGCTGGGCGGGCTGGTGCTCTTCAACATGTACACCACGGCCCAGTGGTGGTGCTGCTGCGCGTGGCCCCCGGTGGGCGCGGTGATCGAGGGGATCAGCTCGGTGCTGTTCTCGCTGATGCACTTCCTGCACGATCGGCTGGTGCACGACTGGTCGCTGGCGATCGTGCTGCTGGTGGTGTGCGTGCGCACGGCGCTGCACCCGCTCACGAAGTGGTCGCAGGTGCGCATGCAGCGGTTCAGCAAGCAGATGGCCGCGATGGGCCCCAAGCAGAAGCTGATCCAGGAACGGTACAAGGACGACCGCAAGCGCCTCCAGGAGGAGGTCGCCAAGCTGTACCGCGAGGAAGGGTTCAGCCCGTTCGGGATGCTCGGGTGCGCGCCGATGGTGCTGGTGACCCCGATCTGGATCGGCCTGTACGCGATGCTGTACTTCGCGTTCGAGCTGCGGCACCAGCCGGCGTTCTTCGGCCTCGTGCAGCGGTTGTTCAACGGTTGGTCGTTCCTGGGCGATCTTTCGGAGCCCGACCGGCTGTACGACTTCGGCCGCACGGTCGTCACGGTGCCCATGCTCGGCCCGGTCCACTCGATCAACATCCTGCCCCTGATCCTGGGCGCGGTTTTCTACGTGCACCAGAAGTACCTGACCCCGCCCAGCGCCGCGACGCTGACTCCCGAGCAGGAGATGCAGCAGAAAATGGTGAAGGTGATGTCGGTGGTCATGTTCCCGCTCTTCATGTACAACGCTCCGTGCGGGCTGGCCATCTACTTCATTACCAACTCGACGCTGGCGATCTTCGAGAACAAGTACATCCGGGCCCACATCGACAAGCACGACCTGATGAACCCGAGCAAGAAGCCGTCCAAGCCGGGCGGCATCATGGCCCGGGTGCTCAAGGCGGCGGAAGAGCGGGCGCGAAAGATCGAGAGCAGCGGCAACCGGCCGTCGAAGGGGAAGCGCTGACCGACGCCCCGGAGACGGCGCGGCGGCCAACAATCAGGCCCATGGTGATCGCCCGTTCCATCGCGCCCGCTGTCGCCACGACGATCCTGCTCACGGGGGCGATGGTGCTGCCGGCGTGCCGCGCCGGCGGTGACAAGTCGGTTGAGAAGGCCAACGACGACCTGCGCCGCAAGGTGCTGGACCTGGAGGGCGAGGTCACGGCGCTCCAGGGGCGCAACGCGGAACTGGCGGCGAAGCTGGAGGAGGGCGAACGGGCCCGCGCGGGAACGTTGCCCAAGGACGTGCTCGAGGCAATCCCCCGGTGCGTCGCCGTCACGATCGGGGGCCTTTCGGGCTACCAGCCCGCGCGCCGGGACCAGCCGGCAAAGATTGTGATCGACATCGAGCCGACCGACGCCCTTGGACGATTCGTGCAGATCGTGGGCACGTTGCACCTCGAGGCCCGAGCTCTCGGGCCCGTGGGCTCTGGTGCGAAAGATGGCACCGCGCTCGAGACCGAGCTGGGGCCGACGCAGCTCCGCGATGCGTACCGCGGCGGGCTGATGGGGCCACGCTACACGATTGAAATCCCGGCCCCGGGCGTACGCCCGCCCGGCGATCTGGTGATGCGCGTGCGGTTTGTCGATGCACTGACCGGGCGGTCGCACGAGGCCGAGTTGACCCGTCCCCTGCGCGCGGCCGCCGCGGACACACCCTGAGCCCGTCGTTTCAGTCCGCCGGGTCGCCCGGCGCGGTGGCCACGTACTCGTTGAAGATCCCGAGCGTGCGGTGGCGGGCGGGATTCCGCAGACCCGCGTGCGCCATCGCGTCAAGGATGGCCGCCGGACTCACGCACCGCTCGATGGAATCCCAGTAATAGCTCATCAGCTCCATCGACCGGGGGCTTCCCGTGACCAGCAGGCTGGCCGGCGGAACGATGCGCTTGAGGTACAGCTTGAGCGCGGCTCGCGCCAGGGCGCCCTCGGGGGGCGTGATCTCGAGGATGACCACGGTGCCCCCGGGCCGGAGTGCACGGCGCATTTCCCGGAACGCCGCGATGAGGTCCGAGGCGTGACGCAGGGCGTAGCCCATAACCACCACGTCGAACGATCGGTCCTCCACAGGCAGACGTTCGGCCGTGCCCGCGCGCGTGCGGATGCCGCGGCGGGACTCGGCGACGCGGCGCATGCCTTCGCTGGGATCGACGCCGACCACGACGCCCTGCGGCCCGACCAGTTCCGCGGCCGCGGCGGAGACCTGCCCGGTGCCGCACGCGATGTCCAGCACGCGAGAGCCGGGGCCGACCCCGACGCGCCGGAGCACGTCGCGCCGGTACTTGGCGCCGGTGCCGCCGCTCATGAGCGCCGTGATACGGTCGTAGTGGCGAGCGGTGTCGTCGAACAGCCGGTTCACGACGTCCTGCCGCTGTCCGGGCTCGGTGTAGTAGCGGTCCAGCACGGGGTGCGGGGCCAGCCCGGTGTCTTTGTGATCGATCCCTTGCACCTGCCGATCCCCTTGATGCCGGATGCCCGCCAGCGCGGAGTCTACACGCGTTCAACGCAAAACGCCGCGTCCCGGGGACGCGGCGTTGAGTAGCACGTGGAGCGGAAGGGACTCGAACCCTCGACCCCTAGCTTGCAAAGCTAGTGCTCTACCAATTGAGCTACCGCCCCGAGCGGCCGCGGGGTCGGCCGCGGCATGGCGGAAGTGTACGGCCGGTCGGCCCCCGGCCGCGTAGACTGCCCGCCGGTTCGACACACCCTCAGAGACACGGAGGTCCGTTCCCATGACCGCGCGAATCATCCCCGGGTCGACGCGTGCGCTGGTTCTGGTTGCCGCGAGCGTGATCACGTCCGCTTCCCGGGCGCAGGACGCGACCCCGCCGGACCCGGCCGCGCCGGCTCCGGAACCGGCGAAGGCCGCGGAGGGTTCGGGCGTCCGGACGACGTTCGAGCTCTTCGCCGGTTACCAGTTCAAGACGGACCTTGAGAACAACGGGAGCGTGAGCGCCTCGCGGGCGGGCGGGCAACTCGACGTGATGGTCCCGGTCGGTGAGCACGACCGGCTGATCATCGATATGGCGGCGCAGGCGACGTTTTACTCGTTCGACAACGCCACGACCCTTGACCCGACGGGCGATCCGATCGGCACGGCCGAGTACTTCGCTCTCAGCGGGCGCTATTTCCACCGCCTCGCGGAGCGATGGGGCGTGTACGCGGGGGCGGGGATTTCGTCGAGCGGGGAGCCGGGTGCGGACTTCGGCGAGACGCTGCAGTACGGGGCCGGGTTCGGCGTGACCTACTTCTTCAGCGAGAGCCTGTCGATCACGCCGGGGTTGTTCGTCCGGACCCAGCTCGAGGAAAGCGTGCTGTTTGTTCCGATGCTGAACATCGATTGGCAGATCAACGAGGAGTGGAGGCTGGCCACCATCATGCGGGCGGCGGGCACGGCGCCGGGGCTCTCGCTGTCGTACTCGCCGTCCAAGGAATGGACGTTCGCGGTCTCGGCCTCGTACGAGAGCCGCGCGTACCGACTGGACGACTCGGGGTCGAACCCCGGCGGGGTGTTCTTTGACCGTCGGGTGCCGTTCGACGTGTCGGCGAAGTGGAACTTCGCTGAGTCGGCGAGCCTCGAGGCGACGGCGGGCGTTGCGATGTGGGGCGAGTTCAAGACGCGGGACTCCAGCGGCAACGAGGTCGCGACGGAGGACCTCGACGCCGCGCCCTTCGCCGGCCTCACGCTGGTGTTCCGCTTCTGAGCCAGCGCCGCTACGGAGCGGCGGCTCGACGGGGCGGCGCGGGGATCACCACGGCCCGCCGCAGCACGGGCGGGTCGCGGGGACGGTCGGTGCCGTCGACGGTGGGAACGGCGGCGATCGCGCGAACGACGTCCTCGCCGCGAACGAGCGTTCCGAACGCGCAGTACTTTCCGTCGAGGCGGGCCGTGCCCTCGCGGCTCAGGCAGACAAAGACTTGCGATCCGTTGGTGTTGGGCTCGCTGTCGCGCGCCATCGAGATCACCCCGAAATCGTGCGGGAGCGTGGTGGGCTCCATGTCGATGGCGTAGCCGGGCCCCCCGTCGCCCGTGCCGGTCGGGTCACCGACCTGGATGACGAACGGGTGACCCTCGCGCCCCTTGGCCACGACGCGGTGAAAGACGACGTCGGTGTAGAACCCTCCCTCGACCAACCGGACGAAGTTGATGGCCGTGTTCGGCGCGGCATCGGGGCGCATCTCGAATTCCATCTGTCCCAGGGACGTGTCGAGCACGACCCGCTGCTCCGGGAATACCCGCAGCCCCGCGTTGACGATCGGCGATTCGCTGTAGTAGCGAACGACCCCTTCACGCGCTTCGAACTCGGGCTTGTTGGTGCTGTCGTCGATCCAGTATGCGCGGTGACTCCGGGGTTCGACGAGGGCGACGGTCCTGGGGCTCAGCATCGGCACCAGCACGAGCGCGGCGCCCACCGGCTCGCGGCGCGAGTAGAGCTGGGCGTACAGCACGCTTGCGGGTGGCTCGCGCCATAACGACGGGAACATCACCGAAAGGTCCGAACGCCCGGGCACGCACGGCGCGGCGGCGATCTGCCGGTTTGTGACGGGTTCGAGGAGACGGATCGAAGGCTCGTCGACGTCCGCCACGTCGATCCAAAGCGGTCGAGCCGTCCCGTTGTACTCGTGCTCTGCGTAAAGCGCGGCGCGCCGATCCGGTCCGGAGCACGCGCATCCGGGGACCACGATGGCCAGGAGCAACAGGACCAAGGCAAACTTCGCCCGCGGGATGGAGTGCGCCATGGCGGCACTCTACCGCGCCGCGCGGTTCGGGCGCGTGTCCGGGTGCGCCGGAACCGAGAGCCCTTTATCTGTTGGAGCCGCCGCCGTTGTTGTTGGAGTCGTTGTTCTGGCTGCCGCTCTTCTTGTCGAGCGTGTTCCAGGCCTGCTGGACGGCGGCGGAAGAGTTTGACGAGTTTTCGTCGTCGGGGAGCGAGTTGGCCAGTTCCTGACGGGGGTCATCGACCCACTCGACGACCTGGTCGGCACGGAGCACGTTGATGCCGACGCGGTGGTTGTAGTCGAGTTTGGTCGCCATGCCGTCGGCGAGCAGAGCGGACTCGGAGGGCTCGATGAGGAAGAGATTGCGTGAGCCGTCGGGGCCGATGCCCCGGAAGTGGTAGTTGCACACGGCGCCGCCTTTGTACTCGCCGAAGCGGTCGGAGTACTTGCTGAAGGGGTGATTGCCGCGGTGAGAAGGGCAGTAGAAAAGCTTCGGTGCGTTCAGGTACTCGGCCTTGATGAGCAGGCCCAGACCGTCCCACGACTCGCCGCTGAAGGCGATCGATGAATCCTCGAGCCGGAGCTCCATCATGTCCTGGGGCTGGGTGCCCCCGCCCAGCGCGTTGTTGCCCGGCTGGAGATGCACGCTCGGAGGCAGCAGGCCGCGAAAGTCGTTGGCGTACATCGCCAGCCCGAGCCCCATCTGGCGAAGGTTTGAGGAGCAGGTCACTCGACGGGAATGGGCGTTGACCTTCGCGAGGCCGGGCATGAGCAGGCTGATCAGGATCCCGATGACGACGATCGAGACGATGATGTCCACGAGGGTGAATGCGGGGCGCGCACGAACCCCGGCATGGGCTCTCCTGCCCGCGGCAACACCTCGGTTACGTCGATCGCTGTGCATCAGGCCCCGGCCTCTCCGCATGTCTATGCCTTCGAGCCCTGCAATGAATGTATCGGTTGCATGAAAAAACCGCAAGTCCAAAAAAATACCCAGATCACCAGATTTCGTTTGTCGCAGTCTGTTTGGTAGTGTGATCACCTATCCCTCAAGGGATCCTCGGACCGAAAGAACGCGTACATAGAAACGACAGGCTGTGGTATCCTGATTGGGAGCCCGAATCCGGGTTTTTGTAGTGCCCGCGGCCGTTCTTGGTTCGCGTGCGGACGAAAGGAAATGAGCGGACACACCGACCAGGACGTGCGTGATCTGGCGCTCATGCGCCGGGTGGCCGCCAACGACGAGAAGGCGGTGGCCGATCTGTACGACCGCTTCGGCTCGCTGGTGTACCGCATGGCGTTCCAGTCGATGCCGACGCGCGCCGAGGCGGAGGATGCGGTCCAGGAAGTGTTCGTGCGGCTGTGGAGGACGGCCGAACGCTACGACCCCGATCGGGCCGCGCTCGTGACGTGGGTGATGCTGATCACCCGCCGGCACCTGGTCGACAAGCTGCGCCGCAGCAGGGCGCGCGTCAAGGCCTCGTCGCTGGACGCGGCCGCACCGCCGCAGACTGCCGCGGTCGCTCCCGCCAAGAGCGAGTCGGAGCGTGACGAGCGTCTGGCGATGCTGCTCAAACGGATCGACATGCTGCCCGAGCTGCAACGAACGGTCGTCACCCGCGCGTACCTGCGGGGCCAGACGCTCCGGCAGATCGGCGAAGACCTGAACACCCCCCTTGGAACGATCAAATCCGCCCTGAGCCGTGCCCTCGTCAGGCTACGGGAGCGCACGAGCGAGGAGCTTCTGACATGAACACGCGGGACCTCTTTGAACTTTGTCAGCTCGACGCGCTGGGGCTGCTGGATGAGCAGGAGCGGTCGGCGTTCGACGCGGCGTTCCTTGCCGCGCCGCCCGAGATCCGGGCTCAGCTCCGTCGCGAGCAGGCACGGTGGGTGCGGAGCGATTTCATCGGCGTGGAGGCCGAGCCTCCGGAGGGGCTGCGCGACGCGGTGCTGACCGACATCGGCGTGGCGGCGATGCGCGACCGCGTGCTGACGGCGGTGCACGAGCAGATCGAGCACGCGACCGTGCGGGCCGACGGCGCGGCGGGGGCCGCACTGCTGCACGAGTCGGGCCGGTCGGTCCCGGCTCTGCGCCCGGTGCGGCGCGTGTCACGCCTGTGGCGGGCCGCGGCGCTGGGGTTTGCGAGCGCCGCCGTCGGGCTTGCCGCGGCCACCCTTTACCTCCGCGATCAGTTCGACACCTTCAAGGCCGCGCAGCAGGACGAGCGCGTCCTGGGCGAGCTTTCGAGCCTTCCCGTTCGTGACCTCTTGTTCAACTCGTCGATGCGTCGGGTGGTGTTCGCGCCCCAGGACCCGTCGATCAAGGCACAGGTGGCGTTGAACTGCAACCTCGAGCGGGGCGAGGGCCGGCTCTTTTGCTCGAACCTCCCGGCCAAGCCGCACACGATCTACCGCGTCTTTGCGCTCGACGCCAACGGCGAGCCTTTGCTGGACGGGCGCGGGCAGCCGCGTGAACTGGTCAACTTCACGTCCAAGGGCGGGTTCCAGGTCATCGAGCGGGTCCGGTTTGCCCCCGGCATCACGGCCAAGATCGCGCTCTGCGAGGTGCCGGACGATCGGCCCGGCGAGTTTGGAAAGATCATCATGACGGCCGAGCTGGCCTAACGCGAGCGGCATGTTCAAATAAAGAACGCCCGGGTCCCCTCGGCCCGGGCGTGTTCTTTTTTGTGATCGGACGCGGGCGCGAGCGCCGCTTCGCCGTTAGAAGCCCATCCGCGACCGGCCCTTGCGGCCCGTCGAGGTCGTCGGGAGGGGCTGCCAGCGGGACTCGTCCAGGACCTCGTCGACGCGCGTGGCACGCTCGAACGTGCTCTTGGCGTGAAGCATGCGCCGCCACAGCACGGCGGCCACGCCCATCCCGAGCATGAGGCTCACGGCCCACGCCAGGCCGGCGAACACGAGTCGCTGGTTATCGACGGGCTGGTCGCTCACGGTCGCGGGCTGCCGGATCGCGGTGGTGGCGCCGTCGACGCGCTTGTGACGCGAAGAGTTGGCGTGGCTTGCCAGGGCCGTGACCAGCGTGTCCAGGACTCGCTTGGGCCGGTCCGGGCCGTCGCCCTGAAGCTCGATTACCAGCTGCCCGTCCTCGGCGGAGTGGGTCTTGACGGTGCTCTTGATGAGTTCGCGCACCGCGCCGGCGTTGCTGTAGGCGACCAGCGCCTGGCGGCCCATGCGTTCTGCGGTGATCTCGTGGAACTGCGGGTCGGCGAGGATCTGCTCGTGGAAAGCCTGCCACTCGGCGCGCTCGGCGTCGGTGAGGTCGCGGGTGCGCGACTCGGCCCCGATGGTCGCGGTGGCGATGTAGTTGCCGGGCGCGATCAGCCCGGTCCCGATCCAGCACATGAACGCCAGCACGAGCGCCGAGGCGAGGCCGTAGAACATGGTCGCGGCCACGCGGCTCTTGCTTTTGGACTTCTCGGCGCGGCGCTCGTTGGCCTTGATCGCGGCGTGGGCCTCGGCGAGTTCGGCCCGCTGGGCCACGAGCTGCTCGGCCGCCTCGAAGCGTGAGCGCAGCGTTTCGGTCGCCTTCTTGACCTTCTCGGACTGTTCCTTCACGAGCTGGCGGTACCGTGCGACGCGCTTCCTGCGGAGCAGCGTGGCGGCGTCGCTGGGCGCTGCCGGCCGGCCCTTGGAGGCGTTCTCGACGGCGCGGGTCAGCTCGGTGCGGGCCCGCGTCAGCTCGGATTTCAGGGCGTCGCGCTCGGCGCGCAGCTCGATCAGGGCCTTGGCGGCCTTCTCGAGCTTGGCGCGGTCGGCCTCGGACGAGGACTGGGTCTGCTTGCTGGTGCTGGCCACGGCGCTCAGCTCGAGCGCAAGGCGCTTGGCCTCTTCGCGCTCGGCGGCGAGCTGGCGGGCGTGCTCTTCGGCGACGGCCTGCAGGGCCGCGCTCTTGCGGATCGCGTTCTCAAGCTCGGACCGGAGCCGCTGTTCGCTGTCGGAACCGCTGCTGGCGCGCTTGGCGAGGTCGTCGCGTGTCTTCACGGCCGCGTCGAGCTCGGCGCGGAGCGCCGCTTCGCTCTCGCGAGCGCGGGCCTGCTCGGCGGCGAGGGCCGCCTTGGCTTCCTTGTAGCTCTTCTCGATCTCGCCGGCGCGCGACGCGGAGGTCTCGCGTTCGGCGGCCCGGGTCTTGAACGAGACCTCGCGGGCGGCGACCTCCGCCGCGGCGGCCTCGACGGCCTTGCGCTGGGCCTCGACCGAGTTGCGGGCGGCCTCGAGCTCGGCCTGGCGGGCCGCGAGCTCTTCGTTGAGTTCGTTCACCTGCCGGCGTGCGGCCTCGGCGTCGGCGCGGGACTTCTCGGCTTCGACGCGGGCGGCCTCGACGTCAGCGCGGGACTTGTCGACCTCGGCGCGGAAGCGGTCGGCCTCGGACTTGGTCTGCTCGGCCTGCTCGCGGGACTTGTCCGCCTCGGCCCGCGTCCGCTCGACGTGGGCCCGCGCGGCCTCGATCTCGGCCCGGGACTTCTCGAACTCGGCGCGGGTGCGTTCGGCCTCGGCGCGCGACTTCTCGACGCCCTCGCGGGCACGGTCGGCCTCGGCGATCTTGGCGGCAAGCTCCTCGGCCCGCTTCTCCGTCTGCTGATGGAGCTGTTCCATCGCCTCGCGGTCGCGCGCTGCGGCGGTGCGGCGTTGCTCGAGCTCGGTCTCGAGCGCCTTGAGCCGATCGGCGTGCGCGGCAAGCTCGGCCTCGCGCTCGGCGAGCTTGGCGCTGGCCGCGGCGCGGCTGGCGTACAGGCCCTTGAGGTTCTCGACGCTCGCCTGAAACCCGCTCAGGACTTCCAGAACGTCCGGCTCGGACGGGCTTGCGCCCGCGGCGTCGGCGTTGCTTTGGTTTTGACCAGCCGGCGCACTCATGGCGGTCGCTCCCCGTGTCGACGGGCGTGGGCCCGATTCGGTGTCGTGATCGCCCGCGGAGGGCGGTCCAAGCCGGTCTATCGGCCGCTCCGGCGCGCGACTGAACCGGCGCGGTCCGGAAACACGGCGCAATGTGCGCAGGCAAGGGGCTTACGGCCCGGGGACCGTTCCCCCGTTCGCCGTAACGGCTCCGGGCCCGGCATAACCCAACTTTGACCTTGGCGGGGAACGCCCCGGCTCCCCTTCGAACCGGCCAGAGACATTGGGTACACTCGAATGACGCGGTGCCCGGAGCGAACCCGGGCGTGGACGGGGCGTACCATTCCCGGCCGGGAACGACCCGGCGTACCCAGGAGTTCATCATGAAGTGCGCCTGCTCGATCACCCCGGTTCTTGCGGTTCTTGGCCTCATCGGTCTTGGCGTCGGTGGGTTCAATATGGTGCGCAACGGATGCCCGCTGGGCACGTGCCACTCTTCGGAGACGACCGCGGTGGTGACGGCGGCCGCGGCGACCACGCAGGCGCCGGCCGGCGATGAATGCCCGATGGGTTGCCACGACTCGGCCGCGCTGGCTTCGATCAAGACGGCGGCGATCACGAGCGAGGTGGCCGCGCCCGCCGAGTGCACGACCCCTGAAAACTGCTGCAAGGCCATGTCCGAGGAGTGCTGCAAGGGCAAGACCGAAGCGGACTGCCCCGCCCACTCGATGCACGCGGTCAAATCCGACGCCGTGTGCCCGCACGCCAAGGCCCCGGCCAAGGACAGCGGCACGAACTGAGCGGGTTCGCCCCACGCAGACCGGCCCGAGGCAGGTTCAATCACACCTCCGGACGACGGAGGGACCCGACGCCCGCGGTGAGCGGGCGTTTTTTCTTGCGCACGGGTACGCTCACAGTCCATGGGACGTGTCCGAATTGAGAACGATCGGCATTCGCTCGTGGTCGACCCGGCGCTCGGCGCCGGCGTCGCCGACTTTTCGGTGCGCGCACCGTCGGGCGAGTTCGTTGCGCTCTGGCGCCGCGCGCCGGAGGGAGCGACATGGTGGAACGACCTGGCCTCGTACCTGCTGGCGCCGTGGTGCAACCGGATCGCGGGGGGCGTGTTCGAGTTCGAGGGACGGCGGGTGGAACTGCCGCGGGACTGGAAAGACGGGACCGCGATCCACGGCGTGGTGAAGGATCGGCCGTTTGCGATTCTGGACCGCTCGCCGGTGTCGGCGCGGCTGCTGTTCGATTCGCGCGGGCACACCGACAGCGCGTCGGTGCGGGCGTGGCCGTGGCCGTTCACGTGCACGCTGCGGTACGAGCTCGACGAGCGGGCGCTGACGCACGACGTGGCGATCACCAACCTCGGCGACTCGGCGATGCCGTGCGGGGTCGGGTACCACCCGTATTTCGCGCGGACGCTGTGGGACCCGGGCGACGAGGTGGTGGTGCGGATGAACGTTGAAGGTCGCTACCCGTGCGACGCGATGATCCCGCGCGGACCTGCGCTGGCGGACGAAGTCACGGCGCACTTTGCGTCGGGCCGGCCGCTGGGGACGCTCGACCTCGACGACGTCTTCGGCGGGTGCGACGGGAAGATGAGCGTGACGTGGCCGGCCAGCGGCGTGCGGGCGCGGTTCGAGTGCTCGCCGGAGTTCGGGCATTCGGTGGTGTACTCGCCGGTTGAGCGTGCGGGAGGCGCCGTGCGACCGCTCCCCCACTTCTGCCTCGAGCCGGTCAGCATGGTCAACGACGGGTTCAACCTGATGGCGCGGGGGCAGGCGGGCACCGGGGTCTGCGTGCTGCGGCCGGGGGAGACGATGAACTCGCGATTCCGCGTTGTCGTGGAGAGCCTGTGATCATCGCGGGAGAGCGGGATGGCCACGTACCTGTTCAAGACCGAGCCCTCGGAGTACTCGTTCGCCGACCTGGTGCGCGAGAAGCGGTGCGTCTGGAGCGGGGTGACGAACAACGCGGCCCTGCTTCAGCTTCGCCTGGTACGAAAGGGTGATGAGGTCCTGATCTATCACACCGGTGATGAGCGGGCGATCGTGGGGCTGGGGCGTGCCGCGTCGGATGCGTACGAAGATCCGAAGCGGCCAGGTCGCAACGACAAGGGGGAACCGAAGTTCGCGGTGGTTGATCTGGTGCCGGTGCGCGCGGCGAAGGTGCCGGTGACGCTCGCGGCGATCAAGGCAGATCCGCGGTTTGCGGAGTTTCCGCTGGTGGTGCAGGGGCGATTGAGCGCAATGGCGGTGGCCGCTGCGTTCGACTCTCCGCTTCGATTGCTCGCCGGCCTGTGAGACTCGCGTCCCGTGCTTATTTCTTCGACGTCCGGACGACGCCGTCCACATCGGCCAGTGCCGCGTACTCCGGCACCGGGCAACGATCGTTGAAGTAGTTCAGGATCCAGTCGATCTGCCCGGTGTGGTACAGATCGGCGAAGGCGTCCACGCTGTCGATGTTGTAGCGCGTGCCCTTGCCGTTCTTGAGTTCAACGATGGCCCGTGCCGCGGCATCGGCGCCGACGGTGTGGCGGTACGGGCGGATGCTGGTCATGGCGTCAAAGGCGTCGATGACGGCGAAGTAGCGGGCGCCGAGCGGGATGGCGTCACCCTTGAGCTTGTCGGGGTAGCCCAGGCCGTCCCAGCGTTCGTGGTGGTGACGGACGAGGCCGAGCACGAGATCATCGGACTCGTCCATGCGGACGAGCCGTTCGTGGCCGAGCGGGGCGTGGGTCTCGATGATGGCGCGCTCGGTGGGCGTGAGGGGACCGGGCTTCTGGAGAATTTCGTCGGGGATGTCGATCTTGCCGACGTCGTGGAGTGCCGCGGCGTGGGTGAGGCGCGTCACGAGCTCGCGGCTGGCGCCGTGGGCCTCGGCCAGGGCGCGGGTGTAAAGGACGACGCGCCACGTGTGGGCGGCGGTCGAGAGGTCCTTGGCCTCGAGCACGCCGACGAGGGCTTGGATGAGGTCGGGGGTCACCGTGTCAATCGTACACGGAGCAGAGAGATTCTCCGCATCGGGCTTGGTTATCCGACCCGGATCAGCACCACGCTCTGGTCGTCGTTCTGCTCGCCGTGCGAACGTGCCGCGCCGAGGAGAGCGGTGTGAAGGGCGGGGAGCGTGGACCTGGCCTCGCGGCCGAACGTGTCTTTGAGAGCCGCGAGCCCCAGCTGGCGGCCCTGGCTGTTCATGACCTCGACCAGGCCGTCGGTGAACATCGCGAGCGTGTCTCCGGTGGCGACCGGGACGCGGCCGGAGAGGTACTTCTCGTCGGCGTCGATGCCCAGGGGGAGGCGGTCGTTGGGGAGTTCCCGCACTTGGCCCGTCGCGGCGATGAAGTGCAGGATCGGGAGGTGGCCGGCGAGCGCGAACTCTGCCGTGGTCCCGTCGGTCAAGCGCACGCACGCGAACGTGGCGAACATGTCCGAGGTGGTGAGCTCCGAGAGAACGGCGTTGAGCTCCGTAACGAGACCTTCGAGGGACGGGCGCGTGCGGATAAGCGTGCGGATCGAGCTCTTGACCATGCCCATGACCACACCGGCGCCCACGCCGTGCCCCGACACGTCGGCGAGGAAGACATCGACTTCACCGTCGCGCACGGCCGCGTCGATGAGATCGCCGCCCATCTCGCTGGAGGGCTCGCTGCGGCCGAAGACTTCGACGGCGCCCGCGCTGAGGGTGATGGGAGGAACGATGGCCTCGTGCATGCGGCGGGCGACGTCGAGCTCGGTGCGGGCGCGGACGCTGGCCTCGACGACCCTGCGGACCACCTTGGAGCCCAGCACGAAGCCCGAGACCATGAACGCGAGCGCCATGCCGGCCACCAGGGCGCGACGCCACGTCGGGTTCATGCCCATGCCCACGTCGAGCACTCCGGTGACGGCGAGCGCCCGGAAGATCATCCACGGCAGGATGCTCTGGCCTGGGGCGATGATGGCCAGAAGCCACAGGCGGCGCATCACGAAGGCGTACGACCAGGCGACCGCGATCAGCCCGCAGATCGCCGCCATGATCACGCCGTAAAGCCACCCGCCCGGCGGCTCGTTGATCATCGCGAGCAGGCACCCGATCGGCGCGAAGGTGCAGAACACGCCCGGGAAGAGCAGGCGCGAGGTGCCGGCCACCTCGGTGACCATCCTTCGCCCGGGTTGTCTCGCTCGCGTCATCGGGAACAGCGTACCGGCGTCCGTGACACGTTGCCGGGGCTCAGAACTCTCGGATGCGGATGTTCTTCCACCGGATCTCGAGCGGCTCCTTGCGGTCGCCCACGCCGTGGACCTGGAGCGCGATGAAACCCTCGGGAGTCATGGAGTCATGGAAGTTCTGAACGACGGGCACGCCGTTCAGCCACGTGTTGAACGTGTCGCCGCGGACGGTGATGCGGAGGTGGTTCCACTGTCCCTGGAGGAACGCGGCTCGGGCCTCGGGCTTGTCGGCAAGGTCGACGAGCCAGCCGCGCCGGCTCTCGTCGTAGAGGCCGCCGGTCCAGGCGCGCGAGGAGGGATCGATCTCGATCTGGTAGCCGTGGACGACGCCGTTCTTGTAGTCGGGGAGCGACTGGGAGCGGACCTGGATGCCGGAGTTGAGTGCGGGGTCGACCTTGAAGTAGAGCTCGAGTTCGAAATCGCGGTAGCCGCGGGTGGTGCACAGAAAGCTGTTGGGCTGGTTGGGCGCTGTGCGGCCAACGATGCAGTCTTCCTCGACGGTGTAGCTGGCATTGCCCCCGCGGGGCGTCCAGCCGTTGAGTGTGGCGCCGTCGAAGATGGGGGTCAGGCCGCGCGGGCGCGGCGGGGAATCGGTCGAGGCGCACGCGGCGGCAAAAAGGACCGCCACGGCGGTGCTTGCGGCAAGGAACAGGCGTGCGTACGCGTGACGACTTGCGGAGAAGCGATTACCTGATGGCATCGAGTTCCTCAGCTTTCCAGGGGTTGGTGCGCCCGCGAGTTTCGGCGCGGACCTTGGCCACGTCTTCCCGCGACACGGGCTCGCCGTTGTTGCCCCAGGCTTGCCGCACGTAGGTGAGCACGGCCGCGAGTTCGTCGTCGTGCTGGAACGGGGGCGGGGGCATGGAGCCGTTAATGGTTGAGGAAGCGCCGCCGCCGAGCGGGCCCTCGAGCCCGTGGAGGAGCACGCGGATGGCGCGGGCAGACGGACCTTGCGCCCGCGCCGACCCGGCCAGCGGCGGGATCTGCCCCGGCATGCCCTGGCCTTCGGCGCCGTGGCAGCCGGCGCAGACGTTGAAGAGTGCCTTGCCCTGTTCGAACCGCTTCTGCTCCGCGGGCGTCAGCGCTCGAGCCTTCTTCGGCGGGTCGACGTGCGGCCGGCCGGGCCAGTCGAGGTAGAACGCGCACTCGGCGGTGTCCCTGGCAAGCGATGTTGTTCCAGACGCGAGTTCTGCCCAGCCCGCCGGCTCGCGCGCGAGCTTGAGGACTTTCGGCGCGGGTGCGTCGATCTGCTGCACTGCGCGGAGGCGGGCGAGGAGAAACTCGGCTTCAGGACGCTCTTTCGGCGCAGCGCCGAGCGCGACGATCATCTCCGCGAAGCGCGAGTGTTGCTCGACAGAGCCTGATCGGAGAACGCTCTCGGCGGCGTCGGCGACCACGGCACGCAGGCCGGCCGAGTCGAGCCAAGGGCGCGGCGTGACACAGGAAAGGAACTCGCACTCGCGCCCGCCGATGCCGCTGATGATGGCCGCGCGGATGAGGTCGCTCCCCCCGTGATCACCCGCCGCGGCGGCCATCAGTTGCAGCGCCGAGACGTCCTTGCATTGGCCCAGGGACAGCGTGGCCTGGAGCACGGGGCCGCGCGAATCATGGAGGATGATGTCGCTGAGGCGAGCGAGCACGGGGCTTCGATTCTCGTCGGAATTGAGCCACGCTTCGGCAAGACGCACGCCCGCGGCACGGACGGACGGATCTTTGTCGTGGGTCGCGGCGATCGCGTCGCCGAGGACGAGGCTGCCGAGTCCTTCCAATGTCCAGAGCGCCTGGAGACGCGCGGCCGGATCGACCGCGTCGCGCGCGAGGCGCCGCACATCGTCGGTCATCGCGACCGCTCGTCGATCAACGAGCAACCGCTGGGCGTTCTGACGCCACACGGCTTCGGGGTCGGCGAGGAGTTCGACGAGGCGCTGGTTGCTCGCGTCGCTCAGCTTCTCGGCTGGTCGCGCCGGCGCGCCGCCCGACGCGCGGGTGATGCGGTAGATCCTGCCGCAGTCCACGGGCGCTTCGAGCTTGCGCGTGTCGATCTGCTCCTGGAGGTACGGGGTGAGGTAAGTCTTGTGCTGAATCACGCCGCGGTGCATGTCGACGATGTACAGCGCGCCGTCGGGCCCGACGGCGAGGCTGACGGGACGGAATCGCTCGTCGGTCGAGGTGAGGAACTCGGCGTGGTCGTAGGCGTTGCGGGCGCGGGGTCCGATCTCGGTTTCGGTGAGCTTCAGGCGCCGCACCATGAACGCCGCGGGTTCGCAGACGAACTCGTCGTTGCGGCAACCGTCCATAAGCGATGCGCGGTAGTGCAGGGGCGAGCACGCGGCGGTGTGCGCGGCGAGCGTGCCGTCGGGGCGGAGGATGCCCTCCATGTAGCCGCGGTTCACGCCGGGCGTCGGGCGCGAGGGCCACACGGTCTGGTCCCGGCAGATCAGCTCGTTGATCCCGGGTCGTTCGCGCTGCGCGGGGTTGCGCGCGGCGTAGTGCTTGGGATACAGGTCGCCGCGCAGAGCCTCGGGGTTGGGCGCGTAATAGAGCCGGCCGAGATCGTCTTGCGTGATCCCCCACTGCCCGTGCGCCGGGGTCTTGCGGGACTGGAGTTTCTCCCCGTCGAAGCGGAACTCGACGGGTGATTGCGAGAGCTTGATCCAGTTGTCGAGGCCGTACATCAGGCCGTTGGGCGCGTGCTCGGGGTTCTCGCCGGCGAGACCGTCGGCGAGCTTGCGCTTCTCGTCGCAAACACCGTCACCGTCGGTGTCGCGGCAGAAATAGAGCGAGGGCGGTTCGAGCACCAGGGCCCCGCCGCGGCAGGGCATGACGGCGCGGGGCATGACCAGCTTGTCGAGGAACACGGTGGACTTGTCGAAGACGCCGTCACCGTCGGTGTCCTCGAGCACGGAAATGCGGCCGGTGGGCTCGCCCTCGGTCGTGCCGCGGGTGTCGCGCATGTAGCCGCGCATCTCGCAGACCCAGGCGCGGCCGTCTTCGTCGAAGGCGAGAGCGACCGGGGCCTCAATCATGGGCTCGGCCGCGGCGAGGGAGATGCGGAAGCGAGGATCGAGTTTGAAGAGCGGGAGCGCTTCGGCGGGAGAGTACAGCGGCGCGGGATCGGGCGCGGTGGCGGGCGAAAGAGCGGACTTGCTCTCGGGCGTCGCGGGGCTTTCGCCTTGCGGACCGTCGGTGCCGGGGCCGATCCGCGCGAGCGGCAGGACCGCGCCCGCGACCGCCATGAGCGCAAGGGCGAGGAACATCGCGGTGGGTGGATAGCGCGGAGGCTCGGGCTGATGCATCGCGAGCACGTTGTACGAGAGATGCCGATCGCCCGCAAGGCCTCAGAGCGCGATCGGGCCCAGGTCGGGCTCCATCCATCGGGCCCGGGCCTCCACCGAGTTGATCCGCTCGCGCGTGTAGAACCGCAGCATGAGCTTGCGGTCCTGGAATTCGGGGTGGCGTGCGAGGAACGCGAGCGATTCGGTTCCGGCCGCGGGAGCCGCGCTATCGCCCGCAGCGAGAGGCACACCGTCGCGTGCGATGGCGTCGGCGGTGACCATCAGCCACGCGCGGGAGAGCGTGTCGTGGTAGCCGCGGCTCTTGGATTCGGGGACTTCGTGGAACGCGTTGAGGCGGATGAGATTGATGCGGAAGAGCAGGTGGGCCTCGTCGATGTCGTAGCGGCGCATGTAGAGGTACGCGATGCGGAGGTGCGCATCGTGGGTCCACGCCGCGGCGGGGAGCGTGCGGGCGTGGAAGGCGGACCAGAGATCCGAGTCGGTCATCGCGTCTCCCCGGGTGCAGTCCCGTCGCTGTTCACTCGCACGAGCATCCCCGGCTCCCCATCCCAGAGTTCCTTCTTTTCCGCCCGTTCACGGCAGACTTGCAGAAGCCGCTCGATCGAGTTGGTGAGCACAAAGTCGTATTGCTTCCCTTCGGGTCCGGGTCCCGACGGTTTGCCGTCGGACGCAGCATCAAGCCATCCGGTGGCCAGGGCCGGAGGGACCCACACCACCTGCGGCGCCTTGGGGGCGCGGAGCAAGACACGATTGCCGTCACGCTCCAATTTAAGCACAAAGTGCAGCGGGAGCACCATGAAATTGGGTGCCACTTTTTCAAGCTCTTTTGGATCACTCTGGATACCCAGGAATGTACCACCGCCCTCGCGCACCAGGTAGGCGTGAAACCTGAACTTCGTCTTGGGGTCCTGCTTGGTTACCGTCACGGTGTACGCCCGGGCCGGCGGAGAATCGCCGGGCCCCAGCTGTGGGTTCAGCCGACCCTGCGCAACTTCCACTTCACGCTCGATCACTTGAAAACGCGCTGCGTCGGGCGTGCGCTCACCCGTCGAAGAAAGCAATTCCCAACTTCCCACGAGCGTGTCATCGAACACCACTTTCTCCGCCGGGTAGTCGGGTTCCATCAGATTGCAGCCGCCGAGGAACGCGCACGTCGCGCACACCGCGAACAACCGGGTCCATGTCCTCATGTCGCACCTCGCGAGGATCGAGCCGCATGCTCACGCAAGACGTCTCTACTTCATTCGTTCCAAGTTCACCACGTCCCCGAACGCCGCATCGTCCTTGGCGTGTGCCTTGAGGAATGCCTGGAGGTCCCCGGTGTCGGCGGTGATGAGGATCGTGTTGCCATCCAATCGCGTGTGGCCGAGGGCGACCTTCTCGTCTGCCAGAGCGCTTTGGAGCCACGCGCGCTTGAGCATGCGGACGGTGAGCATGTCCTTGTCGAGAGCCCACGCGACGAACATGTGGGTGGGTACGAAGAGAGTGCCCCAGTGCTCTTCGTGCGCCTGGCGCTCCTCTTCGACGGCCGCGATGTCGGCGAAGCTGGTGTCGCCGAGCTTCACGAGGCGGACGGAGAACTCCCACTGCTTGGCGCCCGACGCCTCGTTGTTCTTGACGAGCATGTGGTAGCCGTCGCCGGCGCGGGTGATGGTGTAGGTTTCCTTGTCGCCCGACTGCTTCCACGCGCCGACGATGCCGGGCTCGATCAGCGGCGTGTCGGCCGCGGTGTAGATCGGGTGCACCGAGGGCGTGGCGCAGGCGCCCAGCGTGAGGGCCCAAGCCAGACCGCCGAGTATCACGGCCGCGCGAACGAGTGTGCGATTCATGGCGTGCCTCCCAAGTCGTCCCCGAGATCCCGTCGGGAGCGGCACCGTCAATCGCATTGTTGGCGCGCGGAATTCCTTGCGATCCATCACGCCGGATGACTACGGGCGTGGGATTCGGAGGGGCTCAGTCCCTCGGACCGGTCTTCTCGCGCTCGGCACCGACGGCCGTCAGCACATCCGCCTGATGATCCGCGTGATAGCTCGAGCGCACGAGCGGGCCCGACTCGACGACCTTGAACCCCGCGCCCAGCGCGGCGGTCTTGAAGGTCGCGAACTGCTCCGGCGTGACCCAGCGGTCGATCGGGAGGTGGTTGCGTGTGGGCTGGAGGTACTGGCCGATGGTGAGGATGTCGCAGGCGTCGCCCTTGGCGGACCTGGTCGCGGCCTGGATTTCGTTCACCAGCGCCGCGACTTCGTCGTCGCGCTCGCCGATGCCGACCATGATCCCCGTCTTGGCGACCATGCCGGCGTCCTTGACGCGACGGAGCAGCTCGAGGGAGCGGTCGAACTTCGCGCTTGGGCGCACCGCGGGGTACATGCGGCGCACGGTCTCGAGGTTGTGGTTGATGATGTGGGGCCGGGCGTCGATCACCATCTGGAGCGCGCCCCCGTTTCCCTCAAAGTCGGGGATCAGCACCTCGATCGACATCCCCGGGCAGGCTTCGCGGGTGCGGATGATGGTCTCGGCCCAGATTCCCGCGCCGCCGTCGGGGAGTTCGTCGCGGTTCACGCTGGTGATCACGATGTGCTTGAGGCGGGCGCCCTCCCACATCAGGCGCATGCTCTCGGCGACGCGTCGCGGCTCGTCCTTGTCAAGCGCAGGCGGGCGCCCGGTCTTCACGTTGCAGAAACCGCAGGAGCGGGTGCAGGTGTCGCCGAGGATCATGATCGTGGCCACCCCGCGGGCCCAGCACTCGCCCATGTTGGGGCAGCCGGCCTCTTCGCAGACGGTGTGCACGCGGTTGTCGGTGAGGATGTTCTTGAGCCGGTGGTAGCCCTCGCCGCCGGGGACCTTGGCGCGGAGCCACGCGGGTTTCTTCTTGATGGCGAGGTGATCGGGCCCGGCCGCGTTGTTGAGGACCATCCCCGTCAGGCTGACAAGGGGAGCGTCCACGCGGCGGAGCGGATCGCCCCCCAGCGGGCGCGGGTGCCGGGCGAGGGTGCGGGCAAGGGCCGCATCGTCAATCTGACGGGCGTTCGCGGGCGCGGGGGTCGCGGGCCGGGTGTCGTCCATTGGAGGGAGCATGGTAGCGCGGGGCCACGCGTTCCGGGCCTCGCCCGCGTCCAGAGTCCGCGAAACGCGCAGAAATTGCCTCGGAGATTTAGTTCTTCGACGTCCCTCCGCGGCTCACCGACGAACCGTTACCCGTCCGAGCCCGTAAAATGGGGCCGGGCGCTGAACCGGCCTATCGGTATCGGTCGATGCTGCTGGGGCTAGACGGGGATGATGCGCCGCGGGTCTGTCGATGGCGATTGACTCGCGGCAGTCTCTCGCTAGGTTATTCGCCCCTCAGGACCGCGCTGGAGCGGGGCGAGGGCTGGATCAGAGGAGCCGGGCGTGTTTCACCATGTTCACCGCCGTCGTCACGGGATCGCTTCCACCTCGCTCCGCGCCCTTGCGCTGGTCGGGGCGTGCGGGCTTGCCGCGGGCCTGGGAGGGTGCGAGACCGATTCGTTCCTCGACCCCAGCGTGACGGGTCGGTGGGAGTACACGCCGACGATTGTTCCGATCCTGGAGCGCATCGCCGCGATCGAGGACAGCACGGGCGACATGGTCGAGTACAGCGACCCCGTGCCCGCCGACCTGATCCCCGATCCGAGCGAGTACCGCATCGGGCCCGGCGACCGCCTGGCGATCACGCTGTACGACGACATCGACAGCCGAGGCCAGCCCAACGTGTACGAGCGTGACGTTGACATTCGCGGCACGGTCGACCTGCCGCAGCTGGGGCAGATCAGCGTCACCAACCGGACGGTGGAGCAGACCAAGCAGGTACTGGTGCAGGCGCTGTCTCGATTCGTGAACGAGCCGCTGGTGTCGGTCGTGGTGCTCTCGCAGCGCCAGCAGACGTTCAGCGTGATCGGCGCCATCGAGCAGCCCGGGCCGTACTTCATCTCCAAGCCCGACTACCGCCTTCTGGAAGCCCTGACCGTGGCGGGCAACTTCTCGGAAAGCTCGACCGACGAGATCTACATCATCCGGCAGATCCCGCTCAACGACGTGGTGCGGGGGTTGGTCCCCGCCCCGAACACGGGGGGCGAAGCGCCCCCGGCCGCGTCCCCGACCGCCACGCCGTCCACGGAGCCCGCCAAGGAGCCGGCCAAGGACGGCGCGAAGCTGATCGATCTGATCGATCAGCTGAGCCAGCCTAAGCCCGACAAGCAGCCGGACGCGACGCCCGACAAGCCCGCCGTGGAGCCGAAGGTTCCATCGCCCAGCGTCATGCGTTCGGCCGATCCTGCGCCCCTTGGCGCGCGGCGGGCCCGCGGGGGTCAGCCTCCGGCCGATCCGCCCGCGGCTCAGGCTCCCAAGGGCGCCGAGCAACCCCCGGTGGACCTGATCAGCCAGCCGGGCACGCAGCCGGCGGTCCCGGGGACCAAGGGTCCTGCGAAGCCGGCGGGCTCGTCGTGGGTGTTCGTGCACGGTGAGTGGGTGCAGATCAAGGGTGCGGGTGCCGTGACGCCGACGCCCGCGCCGGCGCCGACCCCGGGCGCGGCCCTCACCGCCGACCAGCTCATGACGCAGCGCGTGATCCGCGTGCCGCTCCAGCCGCTCCTGGCGGGGCTCTCCCAGTACAACGTGGTGATCCGGCCCGGCGACGTGATCCACATCCCGCCGCTCATCGAGGGCTTTGTGTACATGGCGGGCCAGGTGGCGCGGCCGGGACCGTACACGCTCCCCAACGCCGGCAAGATGACGCTCATCCGGGCCATTGCCGCGGCGGGCGGGCTGTCGTCCATCGCCATCCCCGAGCGCGTCGACCTGACGCGCGTGGTGGGCAAGAACCGGCAGGCGACAATCCGGCTGGATTACCGCGCGATCAGCGAGGGCACGATGCCCGACGTGTACATCCGCAAGGACGACGTGATCAACGTCGGCACGAACTTCTGGGCCTACCCGCTCGCGGTGGTCCGGAACGGCTTCCGCGTGAGCTACGGGTTCGGGTTCGTGGTCGACCGCAACTTCGCCGACGACATCTTCGGGCCGCTGCCGAACAACTTCGGCAACTGAGTCCCGTGGCGCCGGGTCTTGAATTCTCGGGCGCGGCGGCGTGCTGCGCGGGAGGTCGGTCCGCGGCAACCGCTCCAGAAACAGGGGCGAGAGCTATGAACCGAGGCGCCCGGTCGGCGTATTATGCGGGTCGATCCGCCGTGGTGGGCGGCCTTTGTTTGGTGGTCTCACGGAGCGAGTGCTTTGCGCCGCTGCGCGTTGCAGCGGGCCGAGTCGTCCACTGGGGGATAGGGCAACCGTGACCACGGCATCGGCGACACCACCGACGTCCCGCACGGGGCTCTCACGCGAGCCGTCGCCGCCCACACTGACGGACGTGATGTCGAGTCCGCCGTTCGTGTGCCTCGCCGGGTTGATCGCGCTGGCTTTCGTGGCGGTGTTCTTCCGTTGGCTCGTGAAGCAGAACGAGCTCAGCCTGGACAAGCTCGAGGACTGGGGCCACGCGTACGTGATCCCGCTGATCAGCGGGTACATGATCTGGACGAAGCGCGAGGAACTGCTCCGCACGACCCCCACCGTGTACTGGCCGGGGCTGGTCCCCATGGTGCTGGGGCTGGTGTGTTATTACTACTTCATCGTCGGGATCCCGAACCACATGTTCCAGGGATTCTCGATGATCCTCACGCTCTTCGGGCTGGTGCTGCTCCTCCTGGGGCCGGGCCCGATGCGCGTGCTCTTCGTGCCCATCGCGTTCCTGGTCTTCGGGGTGACGGTGGCCGAGCGGGTGGTCGAGTTGCAGGGCACCTCGCTGTCGATCGACACCGGCGGCGGCGTCCACAGCGACCTCGACGTGGCGGACGCGTGCTCGGGCATGCGGATGGTGATCGCGTTCGTGGCGCTGGCGGCGACGGTGGCCATCTTCTCCTGCCGTCATTGGTGGCAGCGGACGGCGCTCGTGCTGCTGGCGGTGCCCGTGGCCGTGCTGATGAACATCCTGCGCGTGACGCTGCTGGGGCTTACGTCGCTGGCCAACAAGAACTTCGCGGCCGGCGACATGCACATGATGCTGGGGATGCTGACGCTGGTGCCGGGACTGGCGCTCTTCATGGGCGTGGTGTGGGCCCTGAACCGGGCGGTGAAGGACGGGCCTGCCGCGCCCGAGCCCGCGGGGCGTGTGCGGCTGGCGCCGCCGGGCTGGGGTGCGTTGCGGCAACCGGCGCTGCTGGCGTGCCTGGCGGTTCTCGCGGCTTCGGCGGCGGGGATGAGCGCCGCGATCACGCAGGGCAAGATCTTCCTGAGCAAAAAGGCGATCTATCCCCCCAACAACCGACAGCTTCACGACATCAAGTCCAAGTCGCTGTCGTGGGAGCGCGCGGGAACCGATCACACCGCGTCCAAAGAGGAAGAAGAAGCGCTCGGCACGCAGAACTACGTGACCCGCAAGTACGCGCGGCGGGCCGCTGAAAAGCCCGTGGTCCTTGATTTCCACGCCGCGTACTACACCAAGCAGGTCGACACGGTGCCCCACGTGCCGGAGCGGTGCTTCGTGGCCGGTGGGCTTCAGATGGTAAAGGAATGGGGCGACGTTCCCGTGGCGCTCGACCGCTCGCGTTGGCGTGAAGTCCAGAACGTTCCCGACGAGCTCAAGGGTCACATCGTCGAGGCCCCGGTAATCAACGAGGTGGGCGCGGTTTCGACGTACGTCCGGCTGCCGCGGGACCCCGAGACGCTGAAGCTGCACGTAACGGAGTTCGCCGGGCGCGGGCAGCGGGTGATGTCCGGGTATTTCTTCATCGCCAACGGCGGGGTCGTGGCGCGGGCGAACGACGTGCGGCTGCTGGCGTTCAACCTCACGGACAGCTACTCGTACTACGTGAAGGTGCAGGTCTCCAGCGCGACCGCGACGACCGGCGAGGAGCTGGCGGCGGAGGCGGGTGAGCTGCTGAACGACCTGCTGCCTGAGATCATGCTGAGCGTTCCCGACTGGGTCGAGGTGGTCCGCGGGGATTACCCGCCCGACAATCCTGCCCGCACCGCGCGGGCGGGGCCCTAGATCCCCGTCATGAATCCACGAATCGAACCCCGCGCCCGTCCGGGCCCGGGGAGTCCCCCGCGGGGGGAGGAGTAGGCGATGGCCGGTCGCGTCAACACCAAGTTCGTCATCACGCTTTCCGCCGTGCTCGTGCTGGTCTTCGGCGGGCTTCTGGGGGCGGCCCTGTGGATCAAGCTCCACAACGCCCCGGACCTGATCCGCAAGGGCGACGCCAGGATGGAGGCCGGCAAAGCACTGCTGGCCGCGGGCAAGTCCGCGGAGGCCCAGGCCGAGTTCGAGGCGGCGGAAAAGCTGTACTCCAAGGCGGTCTACAAGGAGCAGATGAACGCCGACTACGTGCAGAAGTGGGTCGACAGCCTCCGCGCGTGGGTCCCCGAGAGCCAGTCGCGCGCGCAGGACGCATTCCGGCAGCGGCTCGTGCCCTCGCTGCGGCAGGTGGCCATCGCACGCAAGAACGACGTGAAGGCCCACCGCGAGTACCTCGACCTGCTGTACCGCGGCAACCGTTCGGCGCCGTCGCGCGCCGGGGCCGAGGCGCTCATCTCGGACGTCGATCGGACGCTGCTGTACTTCAGGGGTGATCCGAAGGAGAACGGCGAGGCCCAGGTCCTGCGGCGGTACCGCGGCCTCATCGTGACGTCGATGATGGCCAGCCGCGGCATGGAGCTGACGACCGAGCAGATGGACCAGGCGCTGGCCGACTTGGAGGCGGCGTACAAGGCCGACCCGACGGACTCGGAGAGCGGCGTGGCGGTGATGTCGTGGTACGACGCGCGGGCGCGGATGGCGCGCACGAACAACAAGACCGAGCTGGCCGACGAGCTGGACGCCAAGGCCCGCGAGTCCATCGAGGGCTTCGCCAAGGCGCACCCGGACGACACGCTGGGGGCGCTGCGCAGCCTCTACATGAAGGTGTACCTCGGCCAGAAGTCGATCAAAGAAGGCCAGATGAAGTCGCGCGAGGCGTACGAGGCGGGGCGGGCGCTGGCCAAGAGCCTCGAGCCTGACTTCAAGCACGCGTGCGAGCTGGTGAAGGCTCGCGGCGGCGACCTCACCTCCGACGAGCTGGGGGCACTCCAGGAACTGGACGTCTTTTTCAACCCCGAGGGCGGCTTTGCCATCACCCAGCAGGCCCTTCGGACGCTGATCGAGAAGCACCCCGACCGCCCCGAGGCCTACCACGCGCTGGCCACGATCATGTCAGACCGCGACTCGATCCCCGAGGCGATGTCGTTGCTGCAGAAGATCGTCGACATGCCGCCGCTGCCGGTCGGGATGGAGGGACTCTCGCTCTACGGGCTCAAGTCCCAGGCCCTCTACCTGCAGGCCGTGTACTCGTTCCAGCAGTGGGAAACCGAGAACGCGAAGGACCCCCAGGGCGAAGCGGCCAAGGCGCTGCTGGCGGCCTCCAAGAAGTACCGGGCCGACATGGCGGTGTACACGGGCTCGGACTCCGAGCAGCTGCGCTTCGTGGACGGGCTCCACAAGTTCGCCGAGGGCGACTGGCTGGGGGCCAAGGTGTTGCTCGCGGAGTACATCCGCCGGTACCCGGGCCAGAACATCAAGGCCGACTGGACGCTGGCGCAGTGCGAGCTGCGCCTCCGCAACTCGGGCGCCGCGCTTGAGATGCTAAACCGGATCGTCAGCATCCGCCCGGACATCCCCGGGCCGGTGGTGCAGCGTGCCGCGCTCCTCAACGACCTGGGCCGGACCTCCGAAGCGGTCGCCGCGCTCGAGGACTTCCTGAGCGTCAACCCCGACAACCCGCCGGCCAAGGACCTTTTGACCCGGATCCAGATCGCCTCCGGCACGGCCAAGGCGACCGACCCTGTCGAGGCGTCAATCATCGAGGCACGGCGCTTCATGCAGGGTTCAGAGAGCGAGCCGCCCGACCCCGAGGCGGCCGTGACCCGACTTGAGAAGGCCATCCAGGAGAACCCCGACCCGCGCCTGCACCTGATGCTCGCGTCGCTGCGCCTGGACCAGGGCGACCAGAAGGCCGCGATCGCGGTGCTGGAGACCGGGCGGGCCGCGTACCCCGACAACAAGGACATCGCCATCTTCCTGGAGGGCGTGAAGTCCGACGACCCGGTCGCCTGGCGCGTCAAGCAGATCGACGAGCAGAAGGACGCCTCCGAAGTTGAGCGGCTGCTGGCCAAGTACACGCTGTGGTCGACCGCGGCGGCCGGAGTTGCGGGCACGAATCAGGCCAGCCGGGGCCCGGCCTGGACCGCCGAGGCCAACGCCGCCCTGGACAAGGCCGCGGAACTGGCCCCCGACGACCAGCGCGTCGTCGACCGCGTGTTCACGGTCGCGATCACCGCCAAGGACTGGGCCCGGGCCGAGAAGATGGTGGAGAAGGCCGCGGCCAAAGACTTCGACCGTGCGGGCGGCGCGATGTACAAGGGACGCCTGCTGTACGCGCGGGGCCAGGCCGTGGAAGCGGCCACCGTGCTGCGCGAGGCCGCCGACAAGGGCATCGCGGATGTGATGAGCCTGCGCTTGCTCGCGATCATCTACCAGCAGCTCGGGCGTGCGGACGACGCGGAGACGTACTTCAAGGAGGCGATCAAGCTGCGTCCCAGCGATGCGCCCACGCAGGTGATGTACCTGACGGTCCTGCAGCAGTCGGGGCGCACCGCCGAAGCGCTCGCCAAGGCCAAGGAGGCCGAGCCGGCCTGCCGCACGAGCCAGGAGTTCATGAACCTGCTCCTGAACCTCGAGGGGGCCGCGGGCAAGCCCGAGGACGCGCTGGCGCGGCGCAAGGCAATCCACGACAAGGACCCGCGCAACGTGGGCAACACGTTGGCGCTCGCCGGCCTGTACATCGATGCCAAGCAGTGGAAGGACGCCCAGGACGTGCTGACGGAGCTCCGGAAGATCGGGGACGGGTCAGACCTTGCCCTGGCCGAAGCGCGCCTGTACGCCGAGCAGGGCGACTACGCCAAATCCCAGCAGGCGATGGACGACTTCATCAAGCGTCAGGATCCCAAGGCGCTGAAGTGGGACACGTTCGTGGCCTTCGGACGGTTCCTGATCGACCGCAAGCAGTACCCCGAGGGCATCGCGATGATGCGCCGCGGCGAGGATTTCCAGGATCCCAAGGTGATGGAGGCGGACCGCGCCGTCGGGGAGGCGTTGATCGAGATCGGCCAGCCGGACGTGGCCGTGGTGGTGCTCAAGGCGATCGTCGACGCGGGCGCCGACGGTCCGCGCCAGGAGGTCCGCATCCGCCTGGCCGAGCTCTGCGCCGGGCAGGGCGCATCACTGGCGACGCAGGGCAATGCCGAGGCCTCGCGTGCCATGTTTCAGCAGGCCAACGAACTGCTCCAGCAGGTCAAGCCGCCGGCGGAGATCGCGATTCAGACGCAGGTGATGCTCGGCCGGGCGGAAGTGGCCCGGGGACTGAAGGACGATAAGAAGGCCACGGAGCTCTTCAACCAGGCCGTTGCCCAGTTCCCGACCGACCCCATGGTGTACTTCCGTCGGGCCCAGTTCCAGCTGGCGCGCGGTCAGGCCGGCGCGCCCGATGCGCTGCTGGATCTGGACGCGGCGATCCGTGTGCGTCCGTCGTTCTGGCAGGCCCGGCGCCTGCGCTCGTTCGTCTACTTCGGCATGGGCGGGGACGAGAACATCAAGAAGGCGATCGACGAGGTCAAGGAAACCCTCCGCATCAACCCGTCGCTCGACGACCTTCGCATCCAGCTCCTCAACGAGCTCATCACGCGCGACCTCGCTTCCGAGGCTTCGGAGGTCGCCGACGGAGCCGCTAAGGCGCGACCGAACGACATCCCGCTGGTCATGAACATGGGCCAGGCGTTCGCGCAGGCGGGCGAGTGGGCGCGTGCCGCGGACTACTTCCGCCTCGGGTGGCAGCGGTCCGCCCGGAAGCGGCCCGACATCGCCCAGACGCTGCTCAACGCGGTGCTCAACGTGCCCAACCCCAACCTGAACGAGGCGGACGAGATTCTCCGCGACGTGCAGAAGCTGGGACAGGTCGACGCTTCGGGAAAGAAGGTCGACGCCGTGCTGACCAACAGCGGGCTGCTCCTGGCCCGGGCCAAGCTGCTCATGAAGCGAGGTCGCGCGAACGACGCGATCAAGGACATCATGGTTTCGATGACCGCGATCACCGTGAAGCCGCCGACCGCCGACGAGATCGGAACGTGGGCGCAGGAAGTCCGGCGGATGTTCCCCAAGCCGGAGGATGAGCTGGAGATCCTGACGCGCAAGGACGTGCCCGCTCCGTTCTACGAGTGGTCCTTGTACCTGCGCGGGTCGCTCCTCTCGGAGTCTCCCGCGACCCGGGCGCAGGCCGGCACGGTGTTGAACGACCTGCTGGCGAAGTCGAAGACCCCCGACGTGCGGCGGCTGTCGTACCGGGTCCTGGGGACCACCGAGTTCCTGCAGGGTCGGTACGACGTCGCGGAAGCGATGTGGCGCAAGGGCGCCGCCGAGTTCCCCGACGACTGGGAGCTGAATAACAACCTCGCCTACGTGCTGGCGCGGCACCTGAACCGTTCCAAGGACGCCCTGCCCTTCGCCGAGTCCGCTGCCAAGGGCGCCAAGGCTATCCCCGAGGCGCTGGACACGTACGGGTACGTCCTGATGCAGGTCGGGCGGGTTCCCGACGCCGAGACGCAGTTCAGAAACGCCCTCTCGATCGTCCGCTCGAACTCGACCCGGGCTTCCGTGCTCCTGCACCTGACTCGTTGCTTATTGGAGCAGAACAAGAAGGAAGAAGCGCGAGTACAGATGGACGCCGTTCGGAAGCTGATGGAGAAGGACCCCGCCATCGAATCGCAGAATAGGACGGAGTTCGACGAGTTGAACCGCCGCCTGGGCTCACCCTGACCGCGCAGGCGACCGAAGTTGAACTGTTGGGGGGCGAGCGCGCCGGGAGGATCCCGGCCACAAGCCGATCGCGACGATTGGACTGTGTTCGCATCGCCCGCGCCTTGATGGAAGACCCCAGGAAGACCAGCCATGTCCAGCGTGCCCAACACCGCTCCCACCGCTCTGCCGATGCGCCAGCCCTCGCCGATCCCGGGCGCGCACGCGTCGTCGGCACTGCCGGTGGTCAGCATCGACCCGGTGAAACTGCTGTTGAAGTACCGCTGGTGGCTCACGGCGGCGCTGGTCGGCGGGCTGATGCTGGGCGTCGCGGCACACTTCGTGCTCTTGTTCGCCTACCCGATCTGGCGGGCCAACGTCTGGTTCGAATGTTTCATGGCCTCGAACGACATCACCAAGCCCCAGGGGTCCGAGTCGGTGGGCGAGAACGACCTCGAACGGTTCATGTCGACGCAGGCCAAGATCGTGACCCAGGATCGCGTGATGCGCAAGGTGATCGAGGACCCGCGCCTGATCACCGATGCGCCGCGCTGGTGCGAGTACTACCGCAAGAGCGACGGAACGCTGAACACCGCCGACATGCTCCTTGACCTGCAGGACGAGGTCTCTGCACGTGTGATCCCGCAGACGCGCGTGATCGAGGTCTCCATGACGTACCGCGACAAGCGCGACGTCACGGCGATCATGAAGCTGGTGAAGGAGAAGTTCCTGATCGTGGTGGGCGAGAGCACCGGCCAGGGCAACCGCGAGCAGCTGGACTCGGTCCTGCGATCGATCACCGAGCTGTCGGACCAGATCAAGTCGCTGACGACGAGCCGCGACCGACTGATGAGCGACACCCAGATGGACATCATCAAGCAGTCGCAGGTGCCCGAGGCCTCCGAGCAGCTCCGGCAGTTCAACCAGGAGCTGGTGCGGCTGAATCTCGACAAGCAGGCCTTCGAGGTCCGGCTGCGGTCGCTGGAAGAGGACCTGAAGAACCCCGGCGGCGTCGTCTACTCCGACCAGCTCCGGGACGAGGTCGAGACCGACCCGCAGATGCTGAACATCAAGAACGCGATCAACCAGCTCGAGGCGGACCGCCAGTCGCTCCGGATGAAGTACAAGGACGATCACCGCTCGGTCAAGCAGGTCGACCAGCAGCTCGACGGCTACCGCAAGCAGCTCGACAGCGAGCGCGAGCGTCTCCTGCGTCAGAAGTTCGACGCCCAGGTCGACGGCGTCCGCAAGGCCATCTCCCAGATGGAGGCCCAGGAGAAAGAGCTCATGGGCAAGCGCGAGACGTCGTCGCGCCGCCTGGTGGTGCTCTCGAAGGTCTCGACGCAGCTTGAGGACTACGACGCCCAGATCAAGAACCTGACCGACCAGGTCGTGAAGATGCGCGTCACCTACCAGAACCTGTCGGCCCTCCAGGGCCTGCAGACCAGCCGGCGCGTCACGGTCCTGCAGGAGGAGCGCGAGCCCAGCGACGTGGTGTTCCCGAAGCTCAAGATCATGCTGCCGGCCGGCGGCGTGGTGGTCTTCGGCCTGGTGCTCGGCGTGCTCGTGCTCCGCGAGATCGTGGACCAGCGCGTCAAGGGCCCCTCCGATGTCGCCCTCATCCCCCGCGCCCGTGTCATCGGCATGGTGCCCGACGCGGCCGAGGACCCGGCGGCTCCCTCGAGCGTCGAGACGGCGTTCAGAGACCGCGAACGCGGCGTCATGGCCGAGAGCTTCCGGCAGGTGCGCACCAACGTGCTGCGTCGCATGCAGCAGATGGGGCACAAGTCCCTGCTGGTCGTCGCGGGCCTGCCCGGCTCGGGCGCGACGTCGACCGTCACCAACCTGGCCTACGCCTGCGCCTCGGCCGACCGGCGCGTGCTGGTCATCGATGCCAACCTGCGGCGTCCGGGCCTGCACAAGATCTTCGGCCTCCCGGACTCTCCGGGGCTGGCCGACGTGCTCGCCGGCGCCCGGAGCCTCGAGGACGCCGTGCAGCGCAGCGCCGACCAGCGCGTCGACGTGCTGCCCGCGGGCAGCCGCGAGGCCCGCGTGTACGAGCGGCTCTCGACCGACGCGATGGCGGCCCTGCTCCGTCAGGCCGGCGAGAAGTACGACCTGATCCTGATCGACGTGGCCCCGATGGTGGTCTCCGGCGACGGCCTGGGGATCGCGCAGCGGTGCGACGCCTCCATGCTCGTGATCCGCGCCCTCTCGGAGAAGCGTGGCATGGTGGCCCGCCTCCGCAGCGAGCTGGCCGATTCCAAGGCCGAACTGCTCGGCGTGCTGGTCAACGGCGTCAAGAGCTCGGCGGGCGGCTACCTCAAGGGCAACATCCGCGCCACGCACGAATACCAGACCAAGGACGCGGCGTGAAGTGAAACCTGATCGTCGCACGGACCCGGCCCGGCGGGTCCGTGTTCTTTTCTCTCTCGAACTTCCGATACCATGACGTCATGACCCCGCCCCCGCACACCAGCGCGCCCGTCCTGCGCCGCACGCTGGTCAGCGGCGGCGCCGGCTTCATCGGCTCCCACCTGGTTGAGAACCTGCTGGCGCGGGGCGACCACGTCACCGTCGTGGACGACCTGTCGACCGGGCGGCGTGCGAACCTGCCCGAGGAAGTCCCGGGCCTGCGCTTCATCGAGGCCGACCTCCGCGATGCGCTCGCGGCGTTCGGCAAGGGCGAGGTCTTCGACGAGATCTACCACCTTGCCGCGGCGGTGGGCGTGAAGCTGGTCGTCGACGATCCCGCCCGTGCAATCGAGACCAACGTCGAGCAGACCTCGGCGATTCTTCGCTTTGCGCGCCAGCGTTCGCCCGGCGCGAGGCCCGTGCCCGTGCTCATCGCCTCGAGTTCGGAGGTCTACGGCAAGTCGGCCAAGGACCCCTTCAGCGAAGAGGACGACGTGGTGTACGGCCCCACCACCGTGGCCCGCTGGTCGTACGCGTACGGCAAGGCGATCGACGAGCACCTGGCGCTGGCGTACTGCCGCGACCGCGGGGTGCCGACCGTCGTGGCGCGGTTCTTCAACACCGTCGGGCCGCGTCAGGTCGGCGACTACGGCATGGTGCTGCCGCGGTTCATCGGCGCGGCGCTTCGGGGGAAGCCGATCGAGGTGCACGGTGACGGGCGGCAGAGCCGGTGTTTCTGCGACGTCCGCGACGTGGCGGCGGTTCTGCCGCGGATGCTGGGCACGGGCGCGTGCCACGGCGGCGTGTACAACGTCGGTTCCGACCGCGCGGTGACGATCCGGGAGCTGGCCGACCTGGTCGTGCGGGTCACGGGCTCGGCATCGCAGGTGCGCATGGTTCCCTACGCGGACGCCTTCGGTCCCGGGTTTGAAGATCTCCGCCAGCGGCGGCCCGACCTTCGGAAGATCCGCGCGGCTGTGGGCTTTGAGCCGCGCATCGCGCTCGAGCAGACGGTGTGTGATGTGGCGCGGTGGCTGACGCTGACGGGCGCGGCGGAGGCGGCGGCGTGATGTTCGACGTCGTCCAATCCGCGTTGAACCCGGGCGACGTGCTCGGCGGAGTGGGCGCTCCCGGTGGGGACCCGGTCGCGCTCCCCGCGTCGCTGCGCAACGCCGTCGACGGCTTCTTCCCCGATCCGGCGGTGCGCGAGAAGGCCTTGAGCGCGCTGACGGACCTGGCGGCGCCGGCCCACTCCGGGCGCATCGAGATCTTCCACAACTACGCGTGGGTGCTGATCATTTCGTTCCTGGTCACGATCTTCGTCACGCCGATCATGCGGCGGCTGGCGGTGTCGCACGGGGTGATCGACCGTCCGAGCGAATCGCGCAAGGTGCACCGCCAACCCATCGCGTACCTGGGCGGGGCGGCGGTGTTCATCGGGATCATGTGCGGGGTGATGTACGCGCTGCTGGCCACGGCGTTCCCGGGCCTGATGTCGTTCCACGACTCGGCGCACATCGACCGCGAGGGGGGCAGCAGCGAGGCGGTGGTGCACTGGTCGATCCTGCTTGGCATGACCGTGATCGCGGTGCTGGGGCTGATCGACGACGTGACGGGGATCAGCCCGCGCGTGAAGGTGGCCGGGCAGCTCTTCGCGGCGGCGGCGCTGGCGGCGAGCAACATCGGCGTGCGCGTGGCGGCGGGGGCGATCGTGCCGGTGGCCGAGAAGCTCGGGGTGCCGATCACCACGCTGGCGGGTGACCTGAAAACGGTCATGTTCACGATCCCGCTGCCGTTCACGATCGGCGGGGTGCACGACATCCCGGTCGACGTGGTGTACTGGATCGGCACGGCGATCATCGCGGTCTTCGTCATCGGCGCGTGCAACGCGAGCAACCTGATCGACGGGCTCGACGGGCTGCTGACGGGGACGACGGCGATCACGACCTCGGGCCTGCTGGTGCTGGCGCTGGGTCTGGCCGTCGTTGACGACGGGCCGCTGGACGCGCAGCGCCTGGTGCTGTGCATGGCGCTGCTCGGGGCGTGCCTGGGGTTCCTGCCGCACAACTTCAACCCCGCGACGATCTTCCTGGGCGACTGCGGGTCGCTGCTGATGGGGTTCACGACGATCGTGATCATCCTGACGCTGGGCGACACGGGCAAGACGCAGCTGGTGTTCGCGGGGTTGATGATGTACTCGATCCCGATCATCGACACGTCGCTGGCGATCGTCCGGCGCAAGATGGCGGGCAAGCGCATCAGCGACGCTGACAGCGACCACCTGCACCACATGCTCAAGCGTGCGCTGGGCGTGAAGGGGGCGGTGTTCACGCTGTACGCGATCGGGCTGGGGTTCGCGGTCCTGGGCGTCGCGATGAGCATGAGCCGCGTCCGCGTGGTGTACACGCTGGCGCTGATCTTCGCATCGTACATCGCGGTGATCGCGATCAAGATCGCCCGCAAGAAGCAGATCGAGGAGCAGGCCGCGGCGTACGACGCCAAGAGGTCCGACAAGCGAGAGGACAAGGACAAGGACCAGGACAAGGGGGAGGGCGCTGCAAGGATCGCGGCGGCGCCGCCGGCGGGCACCCTCGCGGCGGCGGACGTGCCGCGGAACGCCGACCCCGCCCCGCTTCCGGCTGCCGCGCACGCCAACGGGGCGTAGGGCCGGGACCGACCGGCGAAGTCGCGGATCGGGCCGATCCGTTCCCGCGACGGCCCGTACACTTATGCGGTGAGCACGAGCGACCCCACAACCAAGCGCGCTTCCGAGCCCCCCACGGACCTCAACCCCTTCGAGGCGGCCGAGCGCCAGCGCAAGATCCTCCTCCGAGTCGTCCGCACCGCCTTCGTCGTGGTGCTGGGCGCCGCGACCGTCCAGAGCATCGTCGAGGTCGGTGCCGAGGGGGCCACCAGTGTCATTCAGCTCAGCCTGTACTGGAGCCTCAAGGTCGCGATCGCGCTCTCCCTGGCGATCATCATCATCTCCGTCGACCTGCTCACGCCCCGCAAGAAGATCTCCACCCTTTCCACGATCTTCCTCGGACTGCTCGCCGGCATCGTCGCCACCGTTGCCCTGAGCTTCCTCATCGATCTGGTCGTCCAGACGCACGACTTTGGCATGGAGAAGGGAAGCGAAAAATCGTGGATCTTCCTCATCAAGATCCTCATGGGCATCTGCCTCTCCTACCTGGGCATCTCCATCGTCCTCCAGACGCAGGACGATTTCCGCCTGGTCATCCCGTACGTCGAGTTCGTCAAGCAGATCCGCGGCCCTCGCCCTCTCCTCCTCGACACCTCCGCGCTGATCGACGGGCGGATCGCCGAGATCGGCGCCACCGGCCTCGTCCAGTCCCCCGTCGTCATCCCCCGCTTCGTCATCGCCGAGCTCCAGCTCCTGGCCGACAGTGGGGACAAGCTCAAACGCTCCCGGGGCCGACGCGGCCTGGAAATCGTCGGCCGCCTGCAGCGTTCCACCCGCCTCGACGTTTCCATCGAAGCGTCCAATGTCATCGGTCAGGGCGTCGACCAGATGATCGTCGAGCTGGCGCGCCAGATGCAGGGCATGATCGTCACGACCGACTCGGGCCTGGCGAAGGTGGCCCAGATCCACGGGGTGCAGGTGCTGAACCTCAACGATCTTTCGGCCGCGATCCGGCCGGCGGCGCTCCCCGGCGACCAGGTCCAGGTGCGCATCGTGCGGCCAGGAGAGCAGCCGGGCCAGGGCGTGGGGTACCTCGAGGACGGGACCATGGTCGTCGTCGAGGACGGCGGGCCTTCGCTCGAGAGCATGGTCACGGTCGCGATCGTCTCGACGGTGCAGACCTCCGGCGGCAGGCTGCTGTTTGCGCGGCTGGCGGGCGACGCCGCGGGTCATGCCGTGCTTGAAGCGCCCGGCGCGACGGGAAGCGTTCCGGTTCCCGAGCCACTTTCGCCCGCGCCGGCGGAAGTCCCCGAGGTCGTCGCCGCCGAGGCGCCAAGCGAGGCCCCGCCACAGGCACCGCAGCCCGCGCTGGAGCGCGGCGGCGGACCGTTCCCGCCGCACCCGCCGCGCCACGCCAACCGGCTGCGCAACCCGCGCCGCTGATCGCCTCGCGGCCGGTTCGTTCCGAGTACCATGCGCGGATGAACGCGGACACCCGAGCCCGTGTCGTTGTTCGTGGAGCGACGCCCGCCGACCGCGAAGCGATCTACCGCATCAGGCACGACGTGTACGCCCGCGAACTCGGCCAGCACCACGCGAACGATGCGGGCCGCCTCACCGATGCCCTGGACGCGTACAACGTGTACTACGTCGCCGAGCGCACTGCGGCGGACGGCGCGGAGATCGTCGGCTTCATCAGCCTCACTCCACCGGGAACGCCGTCGTACTCGATCGACAAGTACTTCACGCGCGAAGACATCCCCGTCGTGTTCGACGACGGCCTGTTTGAGATTCGCATCCTGACCGTGGTCGAGGAGCACCGTCGCGGGCCCGCCGCCATGATGCTGATGGACGCGGCGCTCGAGCACGTCGCCCGCGCGGGCGGTCGCTTCATAGTGATCATCGGCCGGCGCGAGGTCGCCCGCCTGTACGAGCGCGTGGGCCTGCGCCGGCTGGGGCCCAGCACGCGTTCGGGCGCGCTGACGTACGACCTCATGGGCGGCACCGTCGAACAGGTCCGGACCGCGACGCGGCGCGACAAGCCGTTCGCGTCGCGCCTCGCGGAGGCCAAGCCGCGGGCGGGCTCGCCGCCGGCCGTGTGCGACCACGGGGGCGCGTTCTACCGCGCGATCGGCGCCGATTTTTCGCGGCTCGATCGGCGGACGGAGGTTGTGAACGCGGACGTGCTCGACGCGTGGTTCCCGCCGGCCCCGGGCGTGATCGACGCGCTCTCGCGCGATCCGGCGTGGGTGCTGCGGACGTCGCCCCCGACGCACGCCGAGGGTTTCATCGACGCGATCGGCGCGGCCCGGGGCGTGGCGCCCGAGTGCATCGTCCCCGGCGCCGGCTCGTCGGACCTGATCTTCCGCGCGCTGCAGCGCTGGCTTACACCTTCGTCCCGCGCCCTGATCCTGGACCCGATGTACGGCGAGTACGCGCACGTGCTCGAGAGCGTGATCGGCTGCCGCGTGGACCGGCTCCATCTTCGGAGGGAGAACGGCTACGCGCTCGACCCCGGCGAACTGGCGTCGCGCCTCGACGAGGGATACGACCTGGTCGTGCTGGTGAACCCCAACAACCCGACGGGGCGGCACGTCGATCGCGAGGAGCTGCTGGGGGCGATCAGGCGCGCACCGGCGGGCACGCGGGTGTGGATCGACGAGACGTACACCGATTACGCCGGCCCGGGGCAGAGCCTGGAGCGACACGCCGCGGCGAGCGCGAACACGGTGGTGTGCAAGTCGATGTCGAAGGTCTATGCGCTCAGCGGCGCGCGGGCGGCGTACCTGTGCGCGCCCCCGGCGATCGCGGCCGACCTGCGGCGCATCACGCCACCGTGGCCGGTGAGCCTGCCCGCGCAGATGGCGGCGATTGAAGCGCTCGCGGACCCGGCGTACTACGAACGCCGGCGGGCCGAGACCCACGCGCTGCGGGAGACACTGTCGGCCGAACTCCGCGCGATCGGGATCGAGGTCGTCGACGGCGTGATCAACGCCGTGCTGGGACACCTGCCCGAGGGGGCGCCGGACGCCGCGGAGGTCGTCCGGGCCTGTGCATCGCGGGGCGTGTACATCCGGGACTGTGCCACGATCAGCCGGAGCTTCGGCGCCCGGGCGATCCGTGTCGCCGTGCGCGACCGCGGCGAGGCGTGCCGCGTGATCGAGGCGTTGACCGTGGCTGTCCGCGGCTCGCTCGATCCTGCGGCGAGCGATCCGCGAGCGAGCGTCGGCGCCGCGTGAAGCGCCTACGCCCGAGCCGTGCGCTTCAAACTCTGCCCGTTGCTCTGAATCACACCGCGGTACCAGTGCGCCGATTCCTTGAGCGTGCGGCGCTGGGTGGCGTAATCGACATGGACGAGGCCGAATCGCTCCTTGTACCCCTCCTGCCACTCGAAGTTGTCCATGATCGACCAGTGGAAGTAGCCGCGGATGTCGGTGCCATCGTCGATGGCTCGCTCGAGGGCGAGGAGGTAGCGGCGGGTGTAGTCGATGCGCTGCGGGTCATCGACGCGTCCGTCGAGGCCCACCCAGTCGACGTTTGACAGGCCGTTCTCGGTGATGACGATGGGGACCTTGTACCGCTCGTACAGGAATTGCGGCCCCCAGCGGAGCGCCTCGGGCGCGATGAACCAGCGGATGGCCGTCTGCGGGTGGCCCACGGGAAAGTCGACGCGCTCGGGCGCCCCGTCGGCGCCGCGCCGGTAGAGCTCGGCGTCGTAGATGTTGAGGCCGTAGAAGTCGAGCGGCTGGCGGATCTGCTCCATGTCGCCGGGGCGTTCGGTGGGTGCATCGGCGCCGAACAGGCGCAGTCCGTCCTCGGGGTACCGGCCGAGGCACACCGGGTCGGCGAACCACGTGTTGTTCCAGAAGTCTTTGTGGAGCACGCCGAGCGTCGCCTCGCGGGCCGCGGCAAGGTCCTCGGGCGCTTCGGTCGCCGGGATGCGCGCCCGGCCGATCGGCGCCCAGCCGACCATGGGCGGGCGCTTGGCGCGCTCGCGGATGACCGACACGGCACGCCCGTGCGCCATCAGCGCGTGGTGCCCGGCGAGCAGGCGGTCGGCCATGGGGAGTTTCGTGCCCGGCGCGTGGGTGCCGTCGCCGTGGCCGAAGGGCACGAAGATCTGCGGCTCGTTGATGGTGATCCAGCGCGTCACGCGGTCGGAGAGGCGATCCACGACCAGGCGCGTGTAATCGCCGAACCACCCCGCGATGTCCCGGTTCAGCCAGCCGCCGCGGTGCTGGAGCGCCAGCGGCAGGTCCCAGTGGAACAGCGTGACCCACGGCACGATGCCGGCGGCGAGGAGTTCGTCGACGAGCGCGTCGTAAAACGCCAGGCCCTTCTCGTTGGGAGAGCCCGTGCCCCCGGGGATGACGCGCGACCAGGAGATCGAGAAGCGGTAGGCCTGGAGGCCGATCGACTTCATCAGGCCGACGTCGTCGCGGAACCGGTGGTAGTGGTCGCACGCGACGTCGCCGGTGTGCCCGCGGAAGGTGGCGCCGGGCACGCGGCAGAAGGCGTCCCATATTGATGGGCCGCGGCCGTCAGTGTTGGCGGCGCCCTCGACCTGGTAGGCCGATGACGCGGCGCCCCAGGTGAAATCTGTCGGGAAGGGCATGCGGTCGTCGCTCCGGTGGTCAAGGTACCAAAGGAACGAGGGCCCGGGACGCGCCCGAGCCCTCGAAGGCGAACATGATCGAAGAACGGGGCCTCAGCAGCCCGCGATGAAGTCCGAGACGAAGGCGTCGAAGTCGTCGCCGTTGACGAAGCAGTTGGTGTCGTAGTCGGAGTAGGGATCGCCCGCGACAAACGCCGCGACAAAGCTGTCGAAGTCGTCGCCGTTGACGAAGTTGTTGCGATCGACGTCGGAGGGGCAGCCCTGGCGGACGACGATGTCATCCCAGAAGATCGTGCCGGTCGAGGACGGAGCGCCGAAGCGGATCGGGAGCACGCTCACCTTGACGGGCTCGGTCGGGAATTCCTGGTAGATGTCGTCGAGCTGCGCGGCGGTTACGGTCATCGAGAACTGGACCCACTGGCCGTTGGTGTGACCGGTGATGTTCAGGTTTTCGAAGGCGCCGAAGATCGAATTGTTGGCGCGCCGGAACTCGAGCTTGATGCAGGACTTTGCCGTGAGCGGCTGATCGGCCGGGATGGCGTACCAGCCAGTCACCGTGACGTCGCCGCCGTCCATGTGCCCGCTGGAGGTGTCGTAGACGAGCACGGGGTTGTTGTTGCGACCCAGGCAGTCGACGCCGGTGTCGCTCGTCCAACCCGCGAAGTTGTTGCCGCTGCGCAGTTCGATCGAAGCATCGCCGGTCCGGACCAGGATTGGGCCGTCACCGTCACCAACCTTGCGCCAGAGCTCGCCGGGGTTGGTGAAGTTCTTCCAGCCTTCGGGTCCGCCGAAGAAGGCGTCCTCGTTCTCGAAGCTGCCGTTGTACAGCAGCGTGGTTTGAGCGAGTGCGCTGCTCTGGAACGCCAAGAGGCTTGCCGCGATGGCCAGGAACGAGGTCGCGAGTTTCATGGATGGTCCTTAAAAGTGCGAGTGCCCGAGAGCCCACAGGAGCGATGGCACTCGTGAGGGTGCCGTCAAAAAGAAAGCGCTTACATTCCCCCGATCCATTGGATCGAAAGTCAGGCCGCGTGTCAACACCCATTCGCTGAACGAGAGCGGTTGGGGCGCCAAAAAGGGGCAAAAGATGAGCTTTTACTCCTTCAGACCCTGGGCCGCGATCCCCTGCACAAACGACTTCTGGCTGAGCATGAACAAAAGCAGAACCGGCGTCACCACCAGCGTGCTCGCCGCCATCAGGTGGTTCCAGGGCGTGTTCCCGGCCTTGCTCTGGTACAGCTGCAGGCCCAGTGCAAGCGTGAACTGGTCGCGGTGGGTCAGGAAGATGAGCGGCGCGAGGAAGTCGTTCCAGACGTAGATGAAGTGGAACAGGGCCACCACCAGCAGCGCCGGGCGTGAGAGCGGGACGATGATGCGCCAGAAGATCCCCCAGTGCGAGCAGCCGTCGAGGCGGGCGGCCTCGTCGAGCTCGCGCGGAATTCCCATGAAGAACTGGCGGAGCAGGAAGATGTTGAACGCCCCGCCGAACCACGCGGGCACCCAGAGCGGCTTGAGGCTCCCGATCCAGCCCAGGTTCTTGAAGATCACGTAGAGCGGGGCCATGACCACGGGGAAGGGGATCATCATGGTCGCCAGGACCAGCGTGAACATGGCGCCGCGGCCGCGCCACGAAATCCGCGAGAAGCCGTACGCGACCACCGCGCTTGAAAGAACCATGCCGATGACGCTCAGCGAAGCGATGATGAGCGTGTTGCGGAGGTAGAGGGGAAAGGTCACGCTGGGGTCGTTCCACACCGCGCTGTAGTTGTCGCGCGCGTTTCGCAGCAGGTCGCCCGGAGGGTCGGGGAGCGGCGAGAGCCCCCCCGCCGCCGCCTGGGCGCCGGTCTTCCACGACGTGCCGACCATCCAGGCCAGGGGCAGCAGAAAGGCCGCCGCGATCGCGACGACCAGCGCGTAGACCACCACGCGGAGGAGCCTGCTCTCGCCGGGCTTTGAGGTGTGGGCCGCCATCGTGTGCGCCGACTTCAGGTTCCCCGGTAGTGCACGAACCGCTTGCTGAACACGAATGTTGCGCCCGTCAGGGCGAGGATAATGAGCAGCTGGATCCAGGCCTGGGCGCTGGCGTAGCCCATCTGGCCGTAGACGAACGCGTTGTCGTACATGTACATGGTGTAGAAGTACATCGACCGCGGATCGCCTCCGGGCGTGGCCTTGGTGAGGATGTACGGCACGACGAAGAACTGCATCGTGCCGATCGTGAGCGTGATGACGTTGAACAGGATCACCGGCGAGATCATCGGCAGCGTGACGCTCCAGAACCGGCGCACCGGGCTCATGCCGTCGATCGACGCGGCTTCGTAGAGCGATTCGGGCACCTCTCCCAGCGCCGCCATGTACACGACCACGGTCTGCCCGACGCCCCACAGGCTGACGATCAGCAGCGAGGGCATGGCCCACGCCGGGTTGCCGAGCCAGTTGGGCCCTTCGATGCCCGCCAAGGCGAGCACGCGGTTGATCAGGCCGTGCTGCCCGTTGAACAGCCACAGCCAGATCATCGCCGACGCAGCCATCGGGACGAGCGTGGGAACAAAGACCGAGGCCTGGAAGAAGCCGCGGGCGCGGATGCGCGAGTTCAGGAGCCCCGCGATGACCAGGGCCAGGGCCGTGCTCAGCGGGATCGAGATCGCGGCAAAGACTCCCGTTTTTTTCAGCGCCGCCAGGAAGACGTCGTCATGGAACATCCGCGTGTAGTTCTCGGCGCCAATCCACACCGGCGGCTCGAGCAGCGGGTACTCCGTGAAGCTGTAGTACAGGCTCATCAGCAGCGGGACGAGCATGAACGCCAGGAACCCAACCACCCACGGGCTGATCCACAGCCACCCGGCCAGGTTCTGGCGCGGAACACCAGCGTGTGCGCCGGCGCTGCTCACGCCGAGGTCTCCGCGTGGCCCCGGCGCCGGCGCTGTGCCGCGGCACGGTCCAGCAGCGCCTGGGCGCGGGCGTTGGCATCGTGGAGTTCCTCGGCGGCCGGACGGGTCAACGCCCAGATGCGCTGCATCGACGCGTCGAACTCGTCCTTGAACTGCGGCCAGGTGCGTGTGGGCGGGCACAGGAACGAGCGCGGGCTGGCGGCGATGGCGCTGTGCACGCGGACACCGCGGTTGGGGTGCTGGGACAGGAACCACTCGCTCGCCTCGGCCAGGGGAGAGTTCTTGCAGTGGGCCGTGCTCAAGAACTCCACCACGTCCTGACGCTGCGTGTACGCGATGAACTCCATCGACGCCTCGGGGTGCCGGGCCCCGCGGGGGATGACCAGGATGTCGGTGTCGATGAGCCCGATCGGGGCGTGCTCGTCATAGATCGCACTCGTCACGGGGAACGGCGCCACCGCGTAATCAAGGCCGGGGTTGTGGGCGTTCACGACGTTGGCGAGCCACGGCCCCTGCACCACCATCGCGACTTTTCCCGAAAGAAAACCGTTCTGGGGCGAGTCGTACGCGGTGCGGAAGCCCGATTGAAACCGGACCACGCGATCGACACCCAGCCGTCGCGAGGTGTCCTGCAACCACTCGAAGGCGCGCACGTTCTCCGGCGATGCTGCCATGGCCCGGTCGGTCGCCCGGTCGTACAGGCTGCCGCCGAAGTGGTAGCCCCAGATCCACGACCACCAGCCCGGCTCGGTGTGAAGGAAGCCGGCGCGCTCGATCTCGCCGCCGGGGCCGGCGCGGTCGAGCCGGCGGGCGTACTCGTCGAGTTCCTCGATCGTCCGCGGCGGGCGGTCGGGATCGAGGCCGACCTCTCTGAATGCCGCGCGGTTGCAGTAGAGCGCGAGCGTTCCGCCCGTGTTCACGGTCGCCCACGTGCGCATGCGCCCCGTGCGGTCGGGGTAGGTCATGATGGGGCGGACGCCCGCGGCGTACCGCTCGAGGCGCGGGGCGTAGTTTGAATCGAACTCATCCAGCGGGATGATCGCGTTGCTCTCGGCGTACAGCGGGACGTTGAAGTTCCACAGCCCGACGATGTCGGGCGGATCGCCGCCCGCGACCGAAATCAGGGTCTTCTGGTCGATGCCGGCGGTGACGAGGTACCGCACGAGGATGCGGTCCTGGCTCGCGTTGAAATCGTCCACCACGCGCTGCATGGCGCGGCCTTCGTGCCCGGTCCATTTTTCCCAGTAGTCCAGGACGATGCGCCCGCCCGAACTCTCCTTGGCGCCGCGCGGCCCGAAGCAGGCGAACGCGGCGCCGCCCACGGCCATCAGGCCCAAGGCGCTCCTGCGTGCGATCTCGCCGGCGGACGCGCGTTGGAGCATCAGGGTCCCCAGGGCCGGTGCTGCCGCTACTTCTTGCCGGCGGGGGCGGCGGTCGCGGAACTGGGCGTGCCGGTGCGCGAACGCTGGGCCGCCTGCTCTTTCTCGGCGTTCAGGCGCTTGACGGTCTCGTCCCACTCGTTCTTGTTGAAGAGGAACCCCGTGGGCTGGTTGGTCTTGGGGTTGATGATGCCGTGGGCCGCGTCGAGCTGCCCGACCCGGTAGCGGAGCTCCTGCTCCATGCGGCCGCGCGGCATGGTGATCTCGTCGTCGGTGTCGGTGAACTTGATGGTGACCTCTTCGGTCATGCGCTCGGGAGCGTAGGGGTCGCCGCCGCTGCCGAGGCGGAAATAGAGGAGGCCTCCCATGATCAGCATGAGGACCCCGGCGATCGCCCATCCCAGCGCGGGCCGACGATTCACCTCTTCACGCAGCTTGTCGAGCATGGCCTTCCCCCTTCCGGGCAGGTCGAGACCGGGCGTGCCCGGCCCGGCTCAATCCGGGTAGTAATGGCCCCAGTTGAAGAACGGGCCCGGGGCGCCGTACTTGTCGCGGGCCTCGGGCACGTCGTAATCCGACAGCGTCATTGACTTGACGTGCTGGTCGCCGAACAGCAGGTTGTTCACGCCGCGCGTCTCGCGCCCGTTGTTGGACTTGCCCTGGTGGCGCGGGAACTCATCGAGCGCGTCGGTCGCCCAGATGACCTCTTCGGGGTGCTTGATCACCCTGATCCGCCGGCCGGAGACTCCGGACTCGCCCTTGGGACCCTGCTGAATCAGCGAGTCATTGAAGAAGTACTCGGTGTACCACTGGAAGGGCTCGAAGGTCTTGAACGGGTAGGTGTAGTACCGGTCGCCCTTCTGCAGGTAGATCACGTTCTCGCGGGTGCGGACGCTCGACATGCCGCGGGCCGCGGGGCACTCGAACGGCTTGTTTCCGCCGCCGCCCACGTACGGCTGCAGCTGGCGGACGGCGTTGGTGTAGTCGCGGATCTGGGTCTTCACCGGGTCGGGGCGGGTGTTGAGGAAGATCGGGTCCTTCTGGTCGTCGAGGTACGACTGGGTCGACATGCCGATCTGCCGGAGGTTGCTCTGGCAGATCACGCCCCAGGCCGTGCGCCGGGCGCCGGCCAGCGACGGCAGCAGCATGCTGATCAGGATCGCGATGATCGAGATGACCACGAGCAACTCGATGAGGGTGAACCCGCGTCCGACGGATTGTCGATCGGTACTCTTCATCGTGAAGACTCCACGGCCTGCGCGCCCCGCCCGAACGGGACGGAGGGGCCCTCGGCCCATGTCACTTCTACGTTGATGGACTCCCGTCCGGCCGCACGTTCCGGAGAAATCGTGGCACCTTCGGCCGCCACGCCGTCGACCAGAACGCGGGGGAGCACCCCGGGCCGGGCCTGCGCGGCATCGAAACGGATCTTGACGTCGCAGCCGCGCCAGCGGCGGGTGATCGTGACCTCGCCAAACTCGCGCGGGAGGCACGGCTGGATCTCCAGCCCGTCCCAACCCGGGCGGACTCCCAGGACCGACTCCAGGCTCACACGGCGCAGCCACTGGGCCGAGCCCGTGTACCACGTCCAGCCCGCTCGACCCGGCGTCGCCGAGTCGGGCCCGTCCACGTTGCCGGGGGTGACGTATGGCTCGGCGCGGTAGGCGTCGGCATCGGCGCTCCGCAGGGGCGGCGAGATCGACTTCCAGATCTTGCGCACCGCTTCGGCATCGCCCATCTTGCACGCCGCGGCAAGGGCCCACGTGGCGGCGTGCATGTACACGCCCCCGTTCTCGCGGGCCCCGGGGGCGTAACGCGTGATGTACCCGATCTTGGGGTCGGGCTTGGTGTACGCGGGCGCCAGGAGCAAGGGCCCGACGTCGGTGATCAGGTGCTCGAGGGCCGACTGCCACGCGGTCCGGGCCCGATCGGTCGGGGCCACCCCGCTCAAAATGGACCACGTCTGGGCGTTGAGGTGGACGCGGCCTTCGGCACAGTCGCGCGAGCCGATCCACGCCCCGTCGTCCCGCGTTCCGTAGCGGTACCACGAGCCGTCCCAGGCCTCGGCGTTGATGGCCTTGGCCAACGCCGCTCGCCGGCTTCGGCAGGTGTCGGCGCCGCCCGAATTGCCCCGCAACTCGTAGATGCGGGCAAAGTCATCGAGGATGGCGCAGAGGAAGAACCCCAGCCAGACCGACTCGCCCCGGCCCTCGACGCCCATTGCCGACAGCCCGTCGTTCCAGTCGCACGAACCGATCAGCGGCAGGCCGCGCGGGCTGAGGCGGGTGAACGAGAGCCGGATCGCTCGTTCGCAGTGATCGAGGAGCGAAACGGGCGTGGCGTGGTCGACGAACGGCTCGGCGGCATCGAGGATGGACAGGTCGCCGGTTTCCTTGATGTACGCGGCCGTGATGAACGCCAGCCAGAGGTAGTCGTCGCTGCACTTGGTGCGCAGGCCGGTCTCGACCAAGGGGTGCCACCAGTGATAGACGCTGCCGTCGGCGAACTGGTGTCGGGCGTGAAGGCGGATCTGCTCCCGGCACCTTGCGGGGTCGAGGCTCAGCCACACGAGGCTGTCCTGGAGCTGGTCGCGGAAGCCGAAGGCGCCCGACTGCTGGTAATACCCCGTGCGTGCCCACAGCCTGCCGCTGATCGCCTGGTACGGGAGCCAGTGGTTGTTCAGCAGGTCGAAGTCGGGCTGGGACGTGCGCACGTGCGTGGGCGCCAGGCGCGACTGCCACGAGGACGTTGCTTCGGAAATGGAGCGGTCCACCGATTCGAGCGATGCGTGCTTGTCGAGCAGGCCCACGACGGCGTCGCGCGTGTCGGCGATCGCCGTGAGGAAGAAGAAGCGGGTGCTCCCGCCGGCGGGGAGTGTGAAATCGCCGCCCAGGGCGGCGCTGGCGTCGGCCGAGCGTCCGAAGCCGGACGGGGCGGGGATGTCCGCGGTCATGGACCGCGGGCGGGCCGGGTCGGCGTACCGACCCAGGAAAGCTTCTTTATCCGAGGTGGCCAGATCGGCTTCGAACGGGCGGTCGCCGCCCACGCAGTGAGCCGCGGCGTAGGGCCACGGGCGGTTCCAGTGCTCGGCCTCGGTGCGAGGCGGGACGTCCCACATGTTCTTGGTGGCGACGATGGCGCGGCGGGGAGCATCGTGCTCGGTTGTGAAGAAGAGCTTGTGGAACTCACGCTTGGCGTCGGGCGCCACACCGCAGCACCACTCGAAGAAGGACGCGAGCCGAAGCCTGCGGGCGGTGCCTCGGAGATTGAGGAACTCGACGCGCCAGACCTCGACGGCGTCGGCCGGATCGACGCTGAGCGTCCAAACGGCGCGAACACCGGAAAACTCGGTGGTGAACGTCGTGGAGCCCAGCGTGTGCTCGCACTGGTACCGGTCGTACTTCGGCCGGCACGGCGTGGGCGCCAGCGACCAGACTTCACCCGAGTCACGGTCGGCCAGGTAGAGGAAGCGGCCGTGATCGTCGCGGATCAGGTCCATTTCCCAGCGCGTCAGCACGTTGAGCTGGCTGTTGTCGTACCACGAGAACCCGCCGCCGTTGTGGCTGATGACAAAGCCGTAGCGCCCGTTGCTGATGACGTTGGTCCACGGCGTGGGGGCCGAGGAATCGGTCACGGTGAAGGTGCGGCCCGCGGCGTCGAAGTGTCCGAAGCGATTGGAGAGCATGAGCGTTCCGTGCATCTTCCCGGCCGACAGGGCGTTCGGGCCAAAATTGAAACCGCTTACAATTTCAGTATCTCCACCCGGTCGGGTGGTGTCAAGCACTCGTAAACAGGGCCGGTTCCCAGCCCCGCGGAGTCGTCGGACCATGGATCAAGCAAAGGGGGCGGCCCGAACGGACCGCCCCCTCGCGAATCTACAGAGAGGTGTTTCTGAATCAGCGGCGGCGACGGGTCATGACGAGGCCGGCCAAGCCCAGGAACGCCGTGGCGCCCGGGGCGGGGACGAGCGAGATGTTCGAGATGTGCATCTCTGCCGCGGAGTCGGGGAGGGCGTTTCCTTGGGCATCGGTCTTCGGGGAGAACGTTGCGTAGAAGCCGAAGATGCTGCCGTCGGCGTAGCCATTCACGAAGTCAGGGTTGTTGTAGTTGCCGGCGATGACCGTCCCGAGGTCCACCCCGTCACGGAAGAACTGCATCGTTGCAGGAATGGTCTGGGTGCCGCCCGAGCCCGAGCCGGGGTTGTAGATCACGCGGAGTTTGGCGAGCACGTCGTTGCCGTACGTGCCGCCCCACACGAAGGGGAGCCAGGAATCGAAGGCAAAGCAGGCGTCGTTGGCCTTGACGATGAATCGGGGCTCGCCGCCGATGAACGTGTCGGAGTAGTAGCCGCCCTCGGTGAGGTTCATGTTGGTGGCCTTGACGCGGATGTCAAAGCTCAGGTCGAAGTAGTCCTGGTTGCCGAGCGGGTAAGCGGTCGCGCCCGAATCGCCGGAGAACAGCACCCGGTGGCGGTTGGCGAACGTTCCGGCGCCGTGGTTGCCGAAGTTCGACTCGGCGATGTCGATGGTGCCGGCGGCGTAGTTGGCGCTGGTGACGAGCGTGCTGGTCGGGAAGTCGTTGAAGTTGCGGTAGTTGGTCTTGAAGCCATTGACCGAAGTGACATCGGCGCTGGCCGCGCCGGCGAGGGCCAGCAGGGTGGCGGTGGCAACAAACGAGACTGCTCTGCTTTGCATGACTCTGATCCTCCTGGTTGTGTCTGATCCGAACCGACAGCGTATTAAACGAGCACGTGCGCTTGCGGGCGTGCGCTCACGTCGTACTGAAAGCGCTTACAGTGTGTCGTACGGACGGGGGTCGTGTCAAGAGAAAAGACGCTTTCTCTGCGTCGACCCACCCTACGGGCCGGGTTCAGGCGTGCAGGGGATCGTCGACGTGTTGAGCCCCACCCGCCTGGACCCCTCCGCGATCGAGGGGTGCCGGGAGAACAGTTTCCAAATCAGCCCGGTCCGAGCATTCTCGATGCAGAGAATCAGCGGCCCTTGGTCGATGGCGACGCAATCCGGCGCGCTCCAAGAAGTTCCGAGGTTGAAGGCGTCCTGGAAGCCGTAGCTTCCCGCGGCCGGTTCGCGCCACACCAGTGGTCGGCCCTGGGCGTCCTTGGCTTGGGCGTAATGCCGCAGCGCGGCGGTCGCGGCACGGGGCTCGAACAGGACCGCGCACCCGGCGTTGTACGGCGCCACGGTCCCGTCGCCCCAATCGTCCTTGACCGCGATTCGGGGGTAGTCGGCCCCCTCGATGGCCCCCGGCCAAGTGACCGGCGTGGGGAAGAGGTGGTTCACCACGTACCCGCCTGCCGCGTCGTGGGCTCCCAGACCCCACGCGTTCTCGCCGAGCGTCGGAAGGTTCTTGGGATTCTCGACGGCCTTCCGTCGGTGCATGTTCACCGCCCGCCGGGAGTTCTCCCACCAATCGACGCGCGGACGGTTGGTGACACCGAAGGCCGCGGGGTCGTCGGGGCCGGCGTGCGCGTAATCGATCCAGCAGTGCGCGAAGAAGTTGGTGAACAGCGCCCCCGACCAGGGGAACCAGACAAAGAGGCCGGAATCCGCGTACGTTCCGAGCTGTCGGCGCAGGCGAAAGTAGGTGGCGGGCGGGACGCGCCTCGATGGCTCGGGGGCGCTGACGGCGAGCATCGTGACCAGTTTCTGCTCGTCTCCCGCGTCGGCCCAGTAGTAGGGAAGGAGCGTGCCGCTGCCCGTCGGCGCGGCGCTGTCGTCGGGTTTCCAGCCGAGGCTGATGAACCCCTTGGCCCACGGCTCGGACGGGCTGGTCTCGACGAAGTACGCCCAGTCGACCGCGTTGATCATGGCGTCGGCTTCGGTCGCGACGTCGCCGCCGAAGTACGAAGAGACCGTGATCATGCCCGCCAGCAGGATCGCCGAGTCGATCGTGCTCACGACCGTTTCGTACCCCTTGGTGGTCGGGCGCGCGGTCCCCTCTTCGAGGTAGTGGAAGAACATCCCGCCCTTGCGGTTGGTGGGCTCTCCGGCGAGTCTCGCGAGGATCCGGCCTGCGCGTTCAAGGCCTTGCTCGCGTGAAATCCAGCCGCGCTCGATACCGACGGGGATCGCCGAGAGCTGAAACCCGACCCCGGCAACGCTGATGACCCGCGCGCTGGTGCGGTCGAAGACCATGCCGGTCGCGGGGTCCGCGACCTCCCACAGGTACAGGAACGCGCCGTGCTGCACGCGGTCCAGCAACGCGGCATCGGGAGCTTCGAAGGCGTAGGGCGGTCGCGGGCGACTCTCGCGGTCGACGACCTCCAGCGGCGGCGCTTCCGCCGGCGGAACGGGGCGTGGCCCGCAGCCCAGGAGCACGGCGCCGGTGACGCACGCGGGGAGAACCGCGGCGAGTCCTGTAATGTAAGCGGTTTCTTTCATGGCGGTGCCACGCAGACCGGAGGGGCGGGCGTTTCTTGACCGTGAGCGTGTACGAGGCGGCGCAGGGGCGGGGGATTTTCGGCCCGTGCCCGACCCTTCATGGTACGATGGCCGCGATGGCCCGCGGGAAGAATCCTGCAAAGCAGCGGACTCAGAAAGTTTCGATCGAAACCGTCGCCCGCGCGGCGGACGTGTCGATCGCGACGGTGAGCCGCGTCATCAACAACTCGGAGCTGGTGTCGCCCGAGACGGGCGCGCGGGTGCGGCGGGCGATCGACAAGCTGGGGTTCCGGCCCAACCGGTTCGCGCAGGGGCTGATGACCCGACGCAGCCGCGTGCTGGGCATTTCGCTGCCTGACGTGTACGGGGAGTTCTACTCGGCGATCATGCGAGCGGCCGATGCCCGGGCGCGATTCCACGGGTACCACCTGCTGGTGGCCACCGAGCCACGCCGGGGCGACCGCGCGGGCGAAGAGTTCTACATGCCGCTCGACCTGCTCGACGGCCTGGCGCTGATGATCACCGAGCCCAACGAGCGCATGCTCGACCTGGCGAGGCGTTCGTCGATCCCGATGGTGCTGGTCGATGCCAGCCCGCACGATCCGATGATCGACAGCGTGCGGATCGACAACATCGAGGGCACGCGCGAGGCGACGCGCCACCTGCTGGCGTCGGTCCCCACCGACCGGTGTTACTTCGTCGGGGGCCCGGCGGGGAACTTCGACACGATCGACCGCTCGCGGGCGTTCCTGGACGTGCTGGGCGTGAAGGCCGGAACGGCGGTCGGAGGGCAGTGCACCTACGGCGACTACTCGCTGGAGTGGGGCCACGCCTGGGCGTTGCGGATGGTGGACGAGGGCAGGCTCGTGGGTGCGGGGGTGCTGGCGGCCAACGACTGGATCGCGTGGGGGATCATGCAGGGCGCGCGGGAGGCGGGCGTGGACGTGCCGCGGCAGCTCAAGGTGGTGGGTTTCGACGACACCGCGCTGTCGACGCTGGTGCGCCCGAGGCTCTCGACGGTCCACGTGCCGCTGGGCGAACTGGGCTCTTCGGCGATCGACCTCTTGGTGCGGCGGATCAAGGAGGCCGGTGCGGCGCCGCTGCACGTGCGGCTGGGAACGTCGCTGGTGGTGCGCGAGACGAGCATCGACGAGCGGGGAGCTTCGGGCCGGCCTCTGGCGAACTGAGGCGCGACCTGTGGAGGCTTCAGCAGCCGGCGACGAACGCGTCCATGAACGCGTCGAAGTCCTCTCCGCTGACGAACGTGTCGTGGTTGAAGTCCGCGGCGGGGTCGCCGAGCTCGAACGCCTGCACGAACCCGTCAAAGTCGTCGCCGTTGACGAAGCCGTTCTCATCGAAGTCAGAAGGGCAGGAGCATGAGGGGTACGCGCCGGTGAGCACCAGCGCGACCGAGCCGGGTTGTATGAGGTCGGCCAGGGCCAGGCCGCCCAGCGCCACATCGGGAAGGCCCGCGGAATTTGGCTGGTACGCCTGGTCCACGTTCGAGCGCCGGTACAGGATGCTCGCGCCGCCCAGGAACGTCTGGCGGGCGCCGCGCCGGTACGCGTTGTACGCCCCCACCGCCGGCGCGGTGGGCACGGCGCTCGTTGCGGTGGCGGCGCTGAAGGCCATGAGCGACGGGAACGTCGTGACATCACCGGCGTGGCTGCCCAGCGAATCGGCGTGGTAACCGCCCCATTCGGACTTGGTGGTTCCCGCCGAGAAGACGGTGTTGTACTTGGGCCCGTTGTCGTCGGTCCACGCGGCGTTGGAGAGCCGCAGGTTCGTGACCTGGGTCTGCCAGCTCGTGCTGGCGCGGTAGTCGCTCATGAGCAGGACCGGGTACAGGCTTACGAACGCCGCGTTGTGAACGCCCGCGGCGCTGCCGGTCATGGGGCGACCGGTCACGGTCGTCGCGGTCGGCCACCGCGAGCGGTCAAACCAGTGCGCGTAGGCGGTCTGCGAATATGCCGAGCCGTAGGCGCCGGCCTGCTGCGCCCAGATGATGCCTTCCTGGAACGGCATCGACGCCGAGGAGAAATCGGGCCCGCCGCCGGCGAGGGCTTTGAGGTACATGGCGTCGGTGGCGGAGAAGTACGCGTCCCAGTTTGTAACCCCGCACATGATCGCGCGGGCCGACTGCCGGATCGACGCGTCGGCCGGGTAGTACGCCGCCGCGCGGGCCGCCGCGAGGACGATTTTCATCGTGCTCATGGTCGCGTACTCGGGGTCCCATCCGGACTTCACCGAGCCGGTCAGGGGATCGATCCAGTGCCGGTAGACGCCGTCGGGTGTGCGACTGGGCGTGATCCCGTCGGGAGACAGCCCGGCGTACCGCTGCAGGATCGTGCGGACGAGCGCCGGCGACTGCGCGTCGTTGTTGATGTGATCGCTCATGAGCAGCAGCAGCACCGCCCAAGCCGCGGCGTCGGGGGTGGCGGGGTGGAATCGGGTCCATCCCTGCTGGACGTCGGCGTCGATCACCCAGCCCGGCGGCTCGCCGCCGGGGGAGATGAGGCTCTTGCCGAACGCGACCACCTGCCCGAACTCGTTGCTCGTCCAGCCGGCGAAGGACAGACGCGTGTCGCTCGAGTCGGTGATCCGAACGGCGTCCTCGTCGGCGCCGGCGAGCAGCGCCCCGTCGGCACTCGCGGCAAGATCGTGCCACTCCGTGGCGCCGCTCAGGTACGCGGTGGGTGCGAAGGTTTGCGTGCCGCGGGCCTGAGCGGGGGGGATGAACCAGACGCGGTGGAACGCGGGGCCGGTGGTGGCCTCGAGGGCGTACAAACCCGCGTTGGAAGCGCCGCCGTAGTGGTCGCTGTACGCCAGCGCGCGGATGTTGGAAGCGGGAGAGCCGACGGCGGTGAACGAGATCGCGCTCAGCGGCGCGCGGTAGACCTGATCACCCCAAGCGGCGTACAGCGTGTCCTGCGTGCGGTCGATCGTGAGGCCGTTGACCGTCACGCCCGCGGCGGTGGTCACGGTCGAGAGAAGCGTGCCCGAGAGATCGTTCATCTGGGCGCGGTACACCTTTATCTGGCCGGTGATGCCCGCGTACAGCTTGCCCTTGTAGTGGACGAGTGAATTGTGCGGCCACGGGAAATCGACGCCGGAGATTTCCAGTCGGGCAAAGACCGTGAGCGTCCCGGTCTGCGTGTCGTAGCGGAGGACCGCATCGCTGGGCTGCCCGTCGCCTGCCGCGTTGGCGTCGTGGACACCGATGAACAGCAGGCGGCCGGAGTCGGAGAAGGCCAGGGCGTCGGGCCCATCGGTCGAGCCGTCGAGCGTCATCCACGGCAGCAGCGTCGTGATCTGCGAGCGGGAGATCGTGAGCAGCAAGTTCTGGTTGACGTCGCGGATCTCGACGTTGTCCTCGTACGAATCGGCGGTGGCGTACCAGCCCGAGAGGGCGGCGCAGGCCACGGCGGCCGTGTCGTCGGGCCCGCCGACGGCCCATGGGTTCTCGACGGGGCCGGCGAGCACGGCGCGGGCGCTCGTCCCGAGCCCGATCGCGAGTGCGAAGCGGAACACGTGCCGGAGCATCGGACCGACCGGACGAACAAAGCCGCTGAAACAACTCTCGCGCATGCACTATTCTACGGTTGACGCGCCGCAAACTGTGCATGAATCTCGGAGAACGTACCGAGCCTGACGCCGTCCCTATAGGGAAGGATGACGCTCTGGAAAGTCCCTGGCCGACGTTCGGCGTTCGCCATGGGTTCGAAGCTTTCCGCGGCGGGCGGGCCGAAGAGCGCGAGTCACGCGGCCGGCGCCTCGAGCATGGCCGCGGTGTGACGGGCGATCATGAGTTCTTCGTTGGTGGGGATGACCCAGGCCGAGACGCGTGCGCCCGCGCGGCTGATGCGGGGCCCGCCCGCGTCGTTCATCGCGTCGTCGGTTTCGACGCCGAGCCAGCGGCAGGCCCGGCAGATGGCGGCGCGCACGGGCGCGGCGTTCTCGCCGATCCCTCCGGTGAAAACGATCGCGTCGAGCCCTTCCAGGGCGGCGGCGAGCGAGCCGATCTCCCGCGCGGCGCGGTAGACGAACAGGTCGATCGCCTCTTTGGCGCGAGGGTCGTCGCTGGCCAGCAGGGTCCGCATGTCGCCGGAGATCCCCGACACGCCGAGCAGGCCCGACCGCTCGTGGAGCACGCGCTGGATCTCGTCCATGCCCATGCCCTCGCGGCGTGCCAGGTAAATCAACACGCCGGGATCGATCGAGCCGCAGCGCGTTCCCATGACCAGGCCGTCGAGGGCGCTTAGGCCCATCGTCGTGGCCACGCTGCGACCGGCCTGCATGGCGCACAGGCTCGCGCCGTTGCCGAGGTGGGCGACGATTGTTTTTCCTGCCGCGGCGGTGGCGTCGAGCGCGGGGAGCGTGGAAGCGATGTATTCGTACGAGAGCCCATGGAACCCGTAGCGCCGGACTCCGGCGTCGGTGTAGGCGCGGGGGATCGCGAACATCTGTGCGACCGCGGGCTGGGTGCGGTGGAAGGCGGTGTCGAAGCAGGCGACCTGCGGGAGCCCGGGCACCAGCTCGGCGACGGCTTTGATCGCGGCCACGCTGTGGGGCTGGTGGAGCGGGGCGAGCGGGACGAGCGCCTCGAGCCGGCCCATCACGGCGGGATCGATGCGCACCGGACGAACGAAGCTCGGCCCTCCGTGGACGACCCGGTGACCAGCGGCGACGACGGTGTGATGACGCAGGCCATCGGTTCGGCACCAGGACAAGAGAAAATCGATGGCCCCCGCGTGCCGAAGGGCGCGGTCCTCACCCCACGCCTTTTCGCCGACGATCGTGCCGGTCGGATTGAACGCCCGGAATCGGGGCGAGGTGCCAATCGCCTCGACCTGCCCCCGGAGGACGAGTTCGAGGTTGCCGCGCGCGTCGAACACCGAGAACTTGAGGCTTGAAGACCCGGCGTTGAGGATGAGGAGTGCGTCGGTCATGAGGTCACACGTTGTCCCCCTCGGTGGAGCTGCGGGCCGCGGGCGCGCGGCCGCTGCCCCCCCACTTCCAGCCGAGGGTGCGGGGGTCGTCCTCGCCGCGGCAGGTGATGTACTGGCGGTGCTCGATGAGCGCATCGCGGATCGCCTGCTTGGCGTACGCGGCACGCGAACCCAGCGAGGGCACGCGGTCGATCACGTCGGCGACAAGGTGGAAGCGGTCGAGGTCGTTGAGCACGCACATGTCGAAGGGCGTGGTGGTGGTGCCCTCTTCCTTGTAGCCGCGGACGTGCAGGTTCCCGTGGTTGGTGCGCCGGTACGTCAGGCGGTGGATGAGCCAGGGGTAGCCGTGGAACGCGAACACGATCGGCCGGTCCTTGGTGAAGAGCGTGTCGAAGTCGTGGTCGCTCAGGCCGTGCGGGTGCTCGCTGGCCGGCTGGAGCGTCATGAGGTCCACGACGTTGACGACACGGACCTTGATCTCGGGCAGGTGCCGGCGCAGAAGGTCGACGGCGGCGAGGGTCTCCAGCGTGGGCACGTCGCCGCAGCAGGCCATCACCACGTCGGGCTCGCCTCCCCTGTCGTTGCTGGCCCATTCCCAGATGCCGATCCCGGCCTCGCAGTGCTTGATCGCCTGGTCCATCGTCAGCCACTGGGGCGCGGGCTGCTTGCCGGCGACGATGACGTTGACGTAGTTGCGGCTGCGGAGGCAGTGGTCGGTGACGCTGAGGAGCGTGTTGGCGTCGGGCGGCAGGTAGACGCGGATGACGTCGGCCTTCTTATTGACGACGTGATCGATGAAGCCGGGGTCCTGATGGCTGAAGCCGTTGTGATCCTGGCGCCACACGTGGCTGGAGAGCAGGTAGTTGAGGGACGCGATCGGACGGCGCCAGCCGATGTGGTTGCACACCTTCAGCCACTTGGCGTGCTGGTTGAACATCGAGTCGATGATGTGGATGAAGGCCTCGTAGCAGCTGAAGAAGCCGTGCCGACCCGTGAGCAGGTAGCCCTCGAGCCAGCCCTCGCACTGGTGCTCGGAGAGCATCTCCATGACGCGGCCGTCGGGGGCGATGTTGTCGTCGGTGGGCAGCGTCTGGCCGACGAAGCCACGCTTGGTCACCTCGAAGATGTCCTGCCAGCGGTTGGAGGCGTTCTCGTCGGGGCTGAAGATGCGGAAGTTCTTCGCGGCCAGGTTTCGCTTCATGACCTCGGCGAGGAATTTGCCCTGCACGCGGGTGGACTCGGCTGTCGTGGCGCCGGGCGAGGGGACGTCGACGGCGAAATCCTGGAACGCCGGGAGCTTGAGGTCCTTGAGGAGCACGCCGCCGTTGGCGTGGGGGTTGGCGCCCATGCGGCGATCACCGGTTGGCGCCATTTCGGCGAGTTCGGGTTTGAGGCGCCCGGACGTGTCGAACAACTCCTCGGGGTGGTAGCTCTTGAGCCACTGCTCAAGGATCTTCACGTGCCCGGGCTTTTCCATGTCGCCCATGGGCACCTGATGCGAGCGCCAGTAGTCCTCGCACTTCTTGCCGTCGATCTCCGCGGGGCAGGTCCAGCCCTTGGGCGAGCGCAGGACGATCATGGGCCAGCGCGGACGCTCCTTGAAGCCGCTCTCGCGGGCCCGGCGCTGGATGTCGCGGATGTCCTTCACGACTTTGTCGAGCACGCCCGCCATGAGCTGGTGCATCTGCTCGGGGTCGCTTCCCTCGACGTAATGGGGTTCGTAGCCGTAGCCGCGGAAGAGCTGGTCGAGCTCCTCGTGGGGGATCCGCGCGAGCACGGTGGGGTTGGCGATCTTGTAGCCGTTGAGGTGCAGGATCGGGAGCACGGCGCCGTCGGTGACGGGGTTGAGGAACTTGTTGGAGTGCCAGCTCGTGGCCAGCGCGCCGGTCTCGGCCTCGCCGTCGCCGACGACGCACGCCACGATCAGGTCGGGGTTGTCAAAGGCCGCGCCGAAGGCGTGCGAGAGGCAGTAGCCAAGCTCGCCTCCCTCATGGATGGAGCCGGGAGTCTCGGGCGCGACGTGGCTGGGGATGCCGCCGGGGAACGAAAACTGGGTGAAGAGCCGCTTCATCCCCTCCTCGTCCTGAGAGATGTTGGGGTAGTACTCCGAGTACGTGCCCTCGAGGTACACGTTGGCCACCAGCGCGGGGCCGCCGTGCCCGGGACCGGCCACGTAGACCACGCTGAGGTCGTCGCGCTTGATCACGCGGTTGAGGTGCACGTAGATGAAGTTCAGGCCCGGGGTGGTGCCCCAATGGCCGAGCAGGCGCGGCTTGACGTGCTCACGCTTGAGCGGCTGACGCAGCAGCGGGTTGTCGAGCAGGTAGATCTGTCCGACGGCGAGGTAGTTCGATGCCCGCCAGTACGCGTCGATCCTGCGGAGTTCGTCCGCGCCGAGCGGGCCGGCCTTGCCCGGCTTGGGCATGGGCTTGGGGGCGGGCTTGGAGGAGGGGTTTGTCCTGGGCTTTGCGGGGGCGAGGCGGGTCATGGTTCCTTCTCCAGAGAGATGCCCGCGGCAACGCAGGGCGATCACGTCTCGATGACTTCAAGGCATTCGGGCACTTTGGCGTCGAGACCGGGGTGCTGACGGATCGAGCCGCGCAGCGTGCGTGATGGCAACGGCGGCAGGCCCCGCGAGCATGTCGCGATTGAAGTTTACGAGTTCTCGAACGCCCCGTAAGAACCCGCCGTCGATCTGGACGCTGGCGCGATCGGTCCGGACTGCGCATGTCGAGGCGGCAAATTCACCGCCCGGAGCACCGAGAAGAGAGATCTTCATTTGGCTCAGGCTCCCGAACGTCGGAAGCATAGCGGCGCGCTGTGCCCGCCCAGCCGCGCCGATCGCCGGCGCCTTGCGTGCTCAGCGATGCGGGCGCGCCGCCGGACCATCGCCCGAGAAAATCTGTTCGACAGGACGGGTCGGGATCTCGGGGTGATCCAGCGTCACGGGCCGTGTGCCTGGTGATTCCTTTGCGGTGAGTGTCGGAAGGGTGGATGTCGAGTCCGTTGCCTTCCTTCACCGGCATCTTGAGAACGTGCCGGGACTGACGGACGGCTTGAGAAGCGCGGCACGGCGATTTACAGTAACGGGCGCGTGGGGCCGAGGGGGACGCTGTCCGCTCACGCCGGCCGTGACGACTTGCTCCATGACCCATGATCAGACGATGGTGATACCATCCACTTCCACTCGGAGGGCGAGCATCGCCCCCGCCTCTGCTTCGGTAAGGAGTCCAGCGATGGAATTCCGCCGTGTCTTGTGCGTTCTGATCTCCGCGTGTTCTCTCGGCGCTGCGGCGCTGGGCCAGGACAAGCTGCCGGCGCCCCCGTCCGGGAGCCAGCCCGCCGCGGCCCCGAGTCCGCAGGGTCCTCCGGCGGCGGACCAGCCGGCGTTTAAGCCCGAAGAACTCGAGCAGATGCTCGCGCCCATCGCTCTGTACCCCGACTCGCTGCTCTCGCAGGTCCTCATGGCTTCAACGTACCCCATCGAGGTGGTCGAGGCCGACCGCTGGGCGAAGGCGCACGCGAGCCTGAAGGGCGATGCGCTCGCGAAGGAGCTTGAGAAGCAGTCGTGGGACCCCAGCGTGCGGTCGCTGGTGAACTTCCCGCAGGTGCTTGCGATGATGAGCGAGAACCTGAGCACCACCGTAAAGATCGGCGACGCGTTCATCGGCCAGCAGAAGGAAGTGATGGACACGGTCCAGAAGCTCCGGGCCAAGGCCGATGCCACGGGCAACCTCAAGTCCAACAAGGAGCAGACCGTCACGACGCAGAAGACCGACACGGGCACGCAGGTGATCGTCATCGAATCGGCTTCGCCGCAGGTGATCTATGTGCCGCAGTACAGCCCGACGGTGGTGTACGGGGCGTGGCCGTACCCGGCCTATCCGCCGTACCCGTACTACCCGCCGGGGTACGTCGCCAGCAACGTCGTGTCGTTCGGGCTGGGCGTCGCGGTCGGCGCGGCGTGGGGGTACGCGTGGGGGAACTGCAACTGGGGCCACGGCGACGTCAACATCGACGTCAACCGGAACACCAACATCAACAACAACATCGACCGCAGCAAGTTCAAGAACGCGAGCGTGGGAGGAGGGAGCGGGCAGGGGTCGTGGAAGCACGATCCTTCGCACCGCCAGGGTGCCGCGTACCGCAACACCGCCTCCGCGCAGCGTGTGGGCGCCGGCACCACGTCCACGCGCGCGACCCAGGCCCGCAGCGACTACCGCGGCAAGGCCGAGGCGGGGCGGACCGACATCTCCCGCGGCGGGGCCGACGGCTTCAAGGGGAATTCGCCGGCGGCGCGGCCGAGCACCACGGGCGCCGGGGGCATGGACCGCGCGGCCACCACGGGCGGCAAGAGCGGCGCGTTCGGTGACGCCAACCGCGGCGGCGCGGCGACGCGCGAGGCCAGCAACCGCGGCAGCGCGAGCCGGACGGCGTCGCCCTCCACGTCAAGGTCGACGCCTCCGCGTTCGTCCGGCGGTGCTTCGCGCGGCGGAGGCGGCGGGGGTCGTGGCGGCGGCGGGCGCCGGTGATCGCGCGGCGCGCTCGTTCTGGATTGGCCATTCTTTTCGAGGAATCTCACATGTCTACCGGGATCACGGCTTCGCCTCGGGCGGCGGCATGGCGGTACACGGGAGCGTTCTGGGTTGCTGTGACGCTGGGCGCGATGGGCCTGGGAGGTTGCGCTTCGGAGCCGCGGACGTTCGCAACGCCTGACGCGGCGGTCGATTCGCTCGTCGGTGCGCTGCGCGTCAACGACGAGAAAGCGCTGGAGAGCATTCTGGGCCCCGACACGAGCAAGGTCCTTACCTCGGGCGACTCGGTCGCCGACGCCAACCGGCGCGCCGACTTCCTCCGCCTGTACGACGAGAAGCACCGCCTGACCCCCGTCGAGGATGAGTCGGTCACCCTCGAAGTGGGAGCGACGGACTGGCCGATGCCCATCCCGGTCGTGAAGGGCGACCAGGGATGGTACTTCGACACCGCCGCGGGGCTGGACGAGATGCTTTCGCGGCGCATCGGGCACAACGAGCTCGACGCGATCGAAACGTGCCTGGCGATCGCCGATGCGCAGCGGGAATACGCCGCGGCGGATTTCAACGGTGACGGCTGGCGTGAGTACGCCCGGACCTTCTGGAGCGACCCCGGCACCAAGGACGGCCTGTACTGGCCGGCCACGGCCGATGCGCCCGACAGCCCTCTGGGAGTGCTCGTCGCGTCGGCGACGTCCGAGGGGTACACCGCGAGCACCGGCGGTGGCCCGCGCCCGTATCACGGGTACTACTACCGCATCCTTACCGGCCAAGGGCCTGATGCTCCGGGCGGGGCGATGGACTACATCGTTCAGGGCCACATGATCGCCGGGTTCGCCGTCGTGGCGTGGCCCGCCGATTATGGCAACTCGGGCCTCAAGACGTTCATGGTGAGCTACAACGAGGTGGTGTACGAGCGCGACCTGGGCGACGACACGGACAAACTCGCCCGGGCGATGACCGTTTTCAACCCGGGGGCGGGTTGGAAGCCGTGCGAAGTTCCGAAGCCGTGAGTTGAGCCACGAACGGCGAGTACCCGCCGGGCGTCGTCGCCGATTTCGGGACGATCCGCGTGGAGACGTCATCACGCCGCACCACGGGCGTGCCCGGATCGGTGACCGGCACGCGGGACTGACACTTCCCGATGTCAGGCCGGTCGGTCGTGCGTTCCTTTGAGCTCCGCTTCCGCCTTCGACCAATCGGCCGCCTCGTGGCCCGGTGCGCCGTGGCGCGCCTGTGAAATCTCGTAGGCGCGGGCGCGGATGCGGTCTTGGGTCGGCTGTGCGGCGCTGATGACCGACGCGCCGGGGCGCGCCTTGGAGGCGGCACTCGGGGGCTGAGTGTCGTGCGGGGTGTTCTGTCGACCGTGGTGAGACATGATGTTCTGCCTTCAATGAGAGGGACATGAGAGACGGGTCATGGGGATTCGAAAACAGGATCGCCCGAGATGGTCCGAGCGTGACCGATCCGCCTGGGCCGGCGAGACGACGGGACAACCCGCACGTGGAAACACGCCTTAAAGCGCGCGGAGCTTGAACGTCGGAGAGGGGCGGATCAATCGGAGGCGCCGGCTTCCGCCAGACGCCCCCTTTGGGGGGACTGCTTGCGACCGGTGTCGCGATGTGCGGTCTGGATCAGTGCGCCGCGGGCTTGGCGGGGCCGCGGACGGCAAGGTCTACGCGGTTCCACGCGTCGCGGCTGGCGTCCTTGGCCTTGTCCCAGGTGAGGCGCGAGGCGCCCTTGGCCTTGTCCCAGCCACGGTTGAGGTCCGACTCGACACTCTCGAAGGTCTTGCCGTCGCTGCCGCGGCTGGCGTAGCTCTCCCAGCCGTAGCGGTACGCGGGCGCGAACTCGTCGTAGCCGTAGGTGGACTGGGCGTACGGCCTCGAGGAGTACGTGTCGCGCCAGTACTTGGTTTCGACGGTCGGGTTGACGGCCTCGGCCGCGGCTTTGCCCATGATTCCGCCGACGACCGCGCCCACCGCCGCGCCGGCCACAGCGCCGACCGGCCCGCCGAGCGCGCCGCCTGCCGCGCCCGCCGCGGCCCCGGCGCCGATTGCGCCCAAGCCCGTGCCGACCGGGTGCGAACCGATCGCGCCGGTGATCGGGTCGCGGTTGGCGTCCGCTCCGGAGGAGCGGGGATCATTCGTATTCTGCTGACTCATGGTGATCTCCAGAAATGGGCCGGGGCGGTCGAACCTGTCCGGGCCGGGGTGGACGGCGCTCGAGGCGACCGTCGTGAAGAGACGATGTTCTGCGCGGCCGCGATGCGTCCTGGTGAGTGAGGTGAACCGAGCACCGCGCCGCCACTTTGGGGTTCGAGGGAAGCATCCGCGGTGTGCGCGCGAGGCGAGCGTGCGACGCTGCAGCGGCTTCCTTCCACCTGACCGCGGATTCATGCGGGCGGGGGATGCCGCGGCGCGCCGGGCGCCGCCCCCGATCCGCTCATCGGATCGGAGACTTGATCACCAACATGATGGCGTGCTGCGGGTGAACGGCTACGGCGAAGACTTCCTCCATCGGCGACGGGCTCAGGCCTCGGCGAGCCCTTCGCGGATGGCAAAGCGCATGAGATCGGCGCGGGCGATGATGCCCAGCTTCTTCATCATGCGGCCCTGGTGCGCATCCACGGTCTTGGCGCTGCGGCAGAGCTCCGACGCGATCTGGGTTCGCGAGAGTCCCTTGCCGATGAACCTGAGAATCTCCGCTTCGCGCGGGGTCAGGGAATCCAGCAGCGTCTTGGGCGCGCCAGCGCCGTGGTCCACGCCGTGGTCCGGAGCGCGCTGACCGTGTGTCAGCCCGCCGAGGGAGGCCGGGCGGCATCGCTCGCTGACTTTGGGTCCCAGCAGGAACGAGCCCTTGGGGTGGTTGCTCGCGACGTCGTGGATTCCACGAACGATGTCCTTGAGCTCGTCGGACTTGGCGAAATAGCCGGACACTCCCGCCCGGAACGAGGCGGAGATGAACGCGTCGCGGATGTGCGCGCTGAGCACCACGATCTGAACGGCGGGGTGACGACGCTTGGTTCGGTCGGCCATCTCGAACGCGTCGGGCCCGGGCATTTCGACGTCCAGGAGCACCACGTCGGGGCGCAGGCGCTCGACTTCCTCCGCCAGGCGAGCGGCCGAGTCCAGGTGCCCGACCACTTCGAGGCCCCCTTCAACGGCGAACCTGGCCTTGAGTCCCTCGACCAGCACGGCGTGGTCGTCGACGCAGAGCACCCGGATGGCGTGCGAAGCGAGCCCGGCGCGCGACACGGCCGCGGTCTCCACGGAAGGCGCCGCGCTCTCGCCCCGCCCAGCCTTGGTCACCGCGCGGATCTTTGCCTGACGAGCCATGGACGTCTCTCCCTTACGCGCCGGCGAGGGCCAGGCCGATGCCGTGCCGGATCGCCTCAAATTCGTTGTGGGGCTCGATGATTGTGGCGCCCAGCGCGGTCCACCGCGGCTGCGCCGCCTTGGGCGGCGCCCCCAGCAGGACCACCCTTCGAGCACCGCGCTGCTTCCGCCATGCCGATGCCGCGGCGAGCGCCTTTGGCGTCGGTTCCGTGACCCACACATCCGAGGCGCCCGGCCCGTTGGCGGTACCGGCCTTGAGCGTCAGCCCGGCCTTGAGGAGAACCTGCGAAACCAGCGCCGCGGCGCGGTGATCACGGACCGAGACGCTGGCCGATCGCCCGTTCGGCGCGGGCACGGACGGTCGGGTTGATACGGGGAGCACCAGCACCACGCTTGCGCCCTTTCCCGGGCGGGAATTGATCTCGACGGCGCCCCCGGCGCGGACGGCGACCTTTCGCACCATCGGCAGGCCAAGGCCCGTGCCCAGGCCGCGCGCCTTGGTCGTGAAGAAGAGATCGAACGCGCGGCGCTGCACTTCGGCGGTCATCCCACGCCCGTTGTCGGTCACGCCCAGTCTCACGGTGCGGCCGTCGCCGGACATGCTTGCCGCTATACGGACTCGCGCGTTGCGGCGACCGGGCGGGATCGATTCGCCCGCGTTCACGATCAGGTTGAGCATGGCCTGGGTGAGCCAGTGGGGCGCGATCGCCACCGGGGGGAGCGCCGCGGGCAGGGACGCTTCGAGCGTGACGTGCCTGGGAAGAGCCTTGCGCAGGAGGACTCCCACCTGCTCCCACCATCGCGCGAGATCGGTCACGCCGTCGGTGCCCGACGCGGCGAGAGCGCCGTCGGGATCGATCGCGAGGAAATGCAGGCCGTCGCTGAGATGCTGGAGGTACGAGACGGAGCGTCTCACGGCCGTCAGGTGCCCGCGCGCCGCGTCGTTGAGCCCCGCGTGCTCCAGGGCATCGAGGCGGGCGCGCACGGGGAGCAGGACGTTGTTGAGGTCGTGCCCCAGGCCGGCGGCGAGCGTGCCGAGCGAGGCCAGTCGGTCGGTGAGCTGGAGGCGGAGGTTGGCGGTGGCCAGCGCCCGGGTCTGCTCGGCGATGAAGCGGTGCAGACGCTCGCGGTTGTCGGCCGAATCGGCGCCGACGTCGATCTCGCGGCTGACGTCGCGCACGATGCCGATGAAGAACGGCGCGGTGTGCGCGGGCAGGTCGGCGCGCGACATCGACAGCTCGATCTGGATGATCCTGCCGTCCTTGCGGACGGCGTCGAAACGGCGCGAGCGCTCGAGCCCGGCGGCCCGGTCCGGGTTGCGGTAGCGGTCCAGGTACCGGTCCAGGGCCGAGCGGCGCGGCTCGGGGATCAGGTCCTTGACGTTCCTGCCGAACAACTCCGTGGGTGTGTACCCGAATACCTGCTCCACCGAATTGCTCGCGGACTGGATGACCCCGCCCGCGTTCATCGTGATGATCGGGTCGAACAGGCCATCGACGCTCGCCACGCCCTGCGAGCCCCGACCCGCAGAAGCCACGCTCTTGGCGGGCTTTCGGCGTCGGGTGCGAGCTGGCATGGCAAAGTCTAGAAGTCCGCGGTCGTGTTGCCGCGGCTGCGGTCGCGCCTTGCACGAGATGTAGGAAGTTTCCGCCAATTGGCGGAGAGCGGTGCAGCGAAGAGGCCCAGGGCGCGTCTCACGTGCAGGCCCGAAGGTGGCCGGTGGTACGACCGAACGGGCCCATGGCGGGCCTTCAGTACCCGCTTGTTCGTGATAACGGCGTTGGGCGCGCCATGCGGGCGGACGCCGCTCTGCGCGTCAGGGGGATGAGGGAACCTTTCGCCGTAGCCCGGGGTCGACCGGAAGTCATGATGCTCCTGCTGGCGTCGGGTACTCGACGCTGCGGCTCGTTCACCCGAAGGGAGCATTCGTGAGCAACCTGGACCCCGCCGCCCGATTCGATGCCGCCCGGACCACCGCCGAAGCACTTCGCGTCAATCCGAGGGAACCCGGGACGGCGCGCCTGGCCCGCGCGATCGGCGATATTGCCGACCCCGGCCTGGATGCCGTCAACACCGGGGACGATGCGGGTGGCGGGCGTGAAGGCGCAGACGCGATGATCGTCGTGCCGAGCGGGAAGGTCCACGTGAGCGCGGCCGCGAGCGACCCCAGGACTCATCTGTTCGACCCGGCTCGGCGCGAGATCGCGGGCCGGATATTCCCCGATGCGCCTTCGGAGCCCGCCCGTTGAGCACCGGCGCTTCTCGATTCCCCTGGCCACTCCCGGCCGGGCATCCGACTCCACGAGCGTGGGCCGCTCGTTCGCCTGAGCCCAACCCGCGGCGCACCCGGAATGCATCAGTGTTCGGCTTGAGAAAGGTGTGGCGAGGGTCGGTGGGTCGGTTCGCCCGTCTGGCCGGTATTGCAATGAACAGGTTCATCCCCGTGGGGTCGCGCGGGGGTCGGGTGAGCCGCGGGCGAGGCGCCGGCAGATCCGACACACCCGGTTTCAAATGTGGGAAATTTCCACCTAGCGACCCGGCTCTTCCGCGCGAGATGATCCGGTCCTTGATCGCGAAATTCTGACCGCCCCCTGCCCGACCGACCCCGGAGCCCCCCATGCGTCCTGACATGCCTCCAGCGTTCGACCACGCCACGGAATCCGAATCGACGCACCGATTGGTTGAGGCTATCGCGCAGGACATGTGGGCTCGGTACAGCCGCGACGGCACGCTGAACTGGGCCGGGGTCGAGCACCACCTGGACCGGATCGTGCGGCAGGCGCGGATCGGCGTGAGATCGTCCGCGCCGGCTTCCCTGTCCGAGCGTGGCGCCGCGCGGACGCTCCCGGCGGCCCGCGAGCCGCGGGGCGGGGGCACGATCGAGCGGGGGCCGGGGGCCGCACCTTCTCGCCTCGGCGACGCCCGCGGTTCGTTCGACACGGGCGGGCGTGTCCGCGTGGGCCATGTGTTCGTCCCGAGCCGCGGCAGGCCTGTGCCAAGGGGGCAGGCGGCGGGGGCGTGACCCTCGGCGTGCGCGCCACCGTTGACGGATGAATCGGATCTCTGGATCGAGGAGGACTCGGGATGGATAAGCGGGTTACCACGGTGAAGACCATGCGGCACTCTCACGTGAGCGAGAGTGATGAAGCCGGGCGCGTGCGCGCGGTGCTGGACACCGCGGCCCGGGACGCCAACCTGCGCCGGTTGCGCCGCGCGAGCGGTCATATCGATCTCGCCACGAGCATGGCCGAGGCCGATCGCGATTCGCGCGAGGTCATCGAAGAAATCACGGAGGTCCGGACGCTGCTCCAGGCGGTGGCCCGGGACCTCCTCCGCCGCCAGCTCACGGCGTGCCACGACGCCGCCGCGCACAACGGCAAGGCCGCGATGGACGAGATGTATCAGGAGTTGATCGGCCTGATGGCGGAATTGGCGACGCCCGAGCGCGAGGCGCGGACGCCCCACGCGGGGCGGAAACTCTGAAACACCGGGCGGTCCGGCGGCCGTCGGTCCGTCATCCGCGGCGGCGCCGTCCTAGCGGGCCGGTGATCCGCTCGCCATGGTCCCCTGCCATCCTGCGAGCAGCCTCTCGACCTCCACAAGGTCGGCCGGCTTGAGCAGGTGCGCGTTGAAGCCGGCTTCGAGCCCCAGGAGCACATCCTTCTCGGCGCCGTACCCGGTCACGGCGATGAGCTTCACGGAGCGGGTCGCGGGGTCGGCGCGCAGGCGTCTGGCGATCTCGTACCCGTCGACCTCCGGCAGGCCGATGTCCAGCAGAACCACATCGGGCCGCCAGGACTTCGCTGCCGCCAGCGCCGCCGTTCCGGTGTGAGCGACACTCACCCCGTGCCCGCGCAGCCGCAGGAGATTGGCGAGCATCAGGCACGCGTCCACGTTGTCGTCCACCACCAGCACGCGCACGCCGTGGCGCACCGTGGGCGTGGCCTCATCGGGCGCGGGCGCGGGCGCGACGACCCCGGGGGCGGGCGCAAGCTGCAGGCGCACGATGAACTCGCTGCCCTTGCCCGCTCCCTCGCTGCGGGCTTCGATCGTTCCGCCGTGCAGTTCGATCACGCGGTGGGCCAGGCTGAGCCCGATCCCCAGGCCCCCCTGGGCCCGGTCCAGCGTCCGGTCCGCCTGCGTGAACAGGTCGAAGATGCGCGGCAGCAGCGCCGGCTCGATCCCCGCGCCGTTGTCGCGGATGCGGACCAGCGCGTGGTTGGGATGGTGCTCGCACGCGATTTCGATGCGGCCCCCGTCGCTCGTGTACTTGGCGGCGTTCACGAGCAGGTTGACGAACACCTCTTCGATGCGGGTCGAGTCGATCCGGGCCCAGATCGGATCGGGGGTGAAAGCGGTCGCGAGCGTGTGCCCGCGCTTCTCGATCAGGGGAAGGGCGGTCTCGATCGCGTGGCGCACGGTCTGGTTCACGTCCACGGTCTCGAGTTCCAGGCGGATCCGGCCGGTGAGGGCGCGGGAGACTTCCATGAGGTCGCTGACGAGTCGGGTGAGGTTCGCCACCTGGCGCTCGATGACCTCGCGGGCCTGCTGCTGGATCGGGTTCTCGCTGCCGCGCTCCTGCAGGCGCAGCAGGTGCGTGGCGCTGCGGATGGGGGCCAGGGGGTTGCGCAGCTCGTGGCTGAGCATGGCCAGGAACTCGTCCTTGTGGCGGGCCTGGTCGGCGAGGGCCTCGGTCTGGAGCTTGATCTTCTGCTCCATCCACACGCGGGCCGTGATGTCGCGGACGTTGCACTGGGCCACCAGCCGCTCGCCCTCGCGGTACACGTTGCTGACAAACTCGACCTGCGTGGTTTGCCCGTTGGGGTTCTGAACCGGCAGGTGGTCGTACCGGACGTAGCCGCTGTCCTGCAGCTCCTTGAACGCCGCTTTGTTGTGGGCGATGTCCGCGAACATCCCGATCTCCCAGAGCTCCTTGCCCAGGAGCTGGGGCAGGTCCTGGCCCAGCAGGCCGGACATGAAAGCGTTGGCGTCGATGATCTTCCCGGTCTGGGCGTCGAGGATGAGGATGCCGTCCTTGGCGGCCTGGAAGAGGCGGCGGTAGCGGACCTCAGACTCGTTGATGGCCGCGCGCAACTCGGTCTTCTCGGTGATGTCGCGGGAGACCCCCGTCACCGACGTTGCCTTGCCGCCCGCGTCGAGTTTCACCCTGCCCTTCTCGGCGATGCAGCGGACCGAGCCGTCGTCACGCCGGATGCGGAACGTGTTCTCGTACGCGCCACCGCCTTCCACCGCCTTCTGCCACGCGGCGACCGCGGCGGACCTGTCCTCGTCGACGATCAGCCTGAAGCGATCGTTGATCAGCTGGGTGGAGAGCAGCGGGTCGAACCCGAAGAGCACGTTGAGGCTGGCGTCGCGCGTCCCCAGGCCGGTCGCCAGGTCCTCGCGCCACGTGCCCATGTCGGCCGCTTCCAGCGCCAGGCGCAGGCGCTCTTCGCTGTCGCGCACGGCCTCGTCCGTCCGCTTGCGGTGGGCCAGCTCGCGGTGGCGATCGATCAGGACGGCGGCGGTCTGGCTCAGGAGCCTGATCGCGTCGAGATCGCCGGGCCCCGGCTCACGGGGAGTGCTGAAGTACAGCGCCAGCGTGCCCAGCACCTTGCCGCCGAGCGTCCGCATGGGCTCGGACCAGCAGGCGCGGATGTCGTGCTCCTTGGCGAGGCCGAGGTACGGGGCCCACAGCGGATCCGTCGTGACGTCACGCACGACGACGGTCCGCCCGGTGAACGCGGCGGTGCCGCACGACGGGGAGTCCGGGCCGATCTTGAAACCATCGACCGCGCGGGTGTAGGTCTCCGGCATTCCGTCGGTCGCCGCGAAGCGGAGGCTGGCGCCGTCGGGATCCACGACGAACATGGCCGCGCGGCTGTGTGCGCCCAGATGCTGGCGCGCCGCTCGAACGACGAGCCCCAGGACGCTGTCGATCGGTGCACCGCCGGCCGCCTCCGCAAGCAGTTCATTCTGCGCGATGAGCAGCGAATGGAGCCACTCCCGTGAATCCCTGTGATCGTGCCTGCCGGGCGCCGCCGACGTGTACGCCGGCACGCCGCCGGGGCCGGGAGGGCCCGCGTCGGCTCCGGCGCCCGCGCGGGGACCCGCGGGGGTGTCGGAAAGCGGCGTTTGGTCTTGAGGCATTTATGATGCTAGCGTTGGGGGCTCGTCGCGCAGAGCGACGGAGCAAACCGAGCATCTTTGCTACACCCGCCCTTCCTGGGGACCCGCGCATGCCCGCACGAGCAGCCTCGGCCGCGAGAATCCGCGTGCTGTGCGTGGATGACAACGAGGACATCCCGGAGATGTTGAGCCGGTGCATCGCCGCCGAGAGCGACATGGAGAGCGCCGGCTGTCTGCACTCGGCGGACGATCTCGTGGCCGCGGTCGACCGAACCGGCGCGAACGTGGTGCTGATGGACCTGGGCATGCCGGGTCGCGACCCGCTCGCGGCCGTGCGCGAGCTTGCCGCGGCACGGCCGGCGCGGGGGAACAGCGTTGGGCCCGGCGCGGACGGCGCTCGCGTGATCGTGTACAGCGGGCGGAGCGATCAGAAGGACTACGACAGCGCGATCAACGCGGGCGCCTGGGGTTACCTCTCCAAGGGCGCGGAGATCTCGAGCGTGCTTCACGCCATCCGCGAGGTGGCGCGGGGCCACGCGGTGCTGGGCGCGCCGACCTGAGGGCGGAGTCCGGGCCGACGCCGGCCCGCGGGGCGCAACGCGCCGGTCACGTCCTGGACTTTCCCGCGTCCCGCAGCGTGAGCCCGGCGCGGCTTGCGATCCGCGCGAGCTTCAAGCGGTCGTGCGCGGCCAGCTTGTCCATGATCGTGGTGCGGTGCTTGTCGACGGTCTTGACCGATCGGAAGAGGCAGCGTGCGATTTCCTTGGTGCTCAGTCCCTGACCCACGAGCGAAAGCACCTCCAGCTCCCGGGTCGTGAGCACGTCGATCGGTCCCAGGTCGATCTCCTGCGACTCGATGAACTGGTACCGGCTCTCGTCGGCGGTCGTCTCCGCGTCCGACGGCGCGCGCCTGGTGATGACAAAGAAGCGGGCCGGAGCGGGCCGACCGTTGAGTTCGGGCGGGTCGGGCTCGTCGGCGGGGCCGCCCTCGATGTACGTGATCCACGACGTCTGCTGCCACCCGCGCCAGATCGCGCGAACGAGCACGGGCTTGCCCTGCAGCAGCACCTGGCGGAGCACCGCCAGTCGCTCCCGCACCCAGTCGGGCGAGTACAGCTCGGTGATGTTCTTGCCCATGAGGTTGGTGCCGCGGGTTCCCGTGCCGTTGAACATCACCGCGGCCTGGTCGTTGGCGAAGAGGATCAACCCGTCGAGGCTGACCACCCAGACGCCGGTGCCCGGCTCGCCGATCACTGATTCCCAGAGCGTCTGGGCGCTCACTCTCGCGGGAAGAGAGGTTGGCTCGCCGCCATCCCCACCGAACGGCCGATCAACCTTCGCGATGGGGATGAGCGATTTCACGGGGGCACTCTCCGTTCACATTTCTCGACGCGCCGGCGCGGGGGTCGCGCTCCGCGCCCGGGTTCGATGAATTCAGGTCCGGCAGCTCCGTGCCCGGGCGCTCTCGCCGCGAGGTGAACTATACCCTGCCAGGGTACCCCCCGCGACCCGCTCGTGCGCCCCGCCCGTCCCGGCCGCCGTGCGCCGGTGCTCCGGGTGGCCCGCGCCGTGGGCGCAACACCGCCGCGGCGACAGCGCGCTACAGGGTCGCGGCGACCATCCGGAAGTGATAACCACGGATGACCAGCTCGACCGCCTCGGTGAACGCCCCCCGGTGGCACACCCATGACCGGGCCATGAACTTCCAGAATTCCCAGCGCCCCGGGGCCACGATCCCGAACGCCCACAGGGTGCGGATGAGGGTGCGGATGTCCGCCAGGTGCGGGCGCGGGCGCGGCCCGGAGGGGCGGTACTCGCGGAGGAATGTGAGGATGCGCTGGTAGTACTCCCGCGGCGCGTACAGGTCCTTGACCAGCCGCCGGTAGCCCTCCTTCAGCGCGGCCGGGTCGAGCGTGGGGATGAAGTTCAGGACGGCGTCGAGATTGTTGCCCGTGGTGCGCCCGATCAGGCGGCCCTCGGTCGTGAGGCGTGCGAACAGGCGGGTGCCGGGGAGCGCCGTCAGGAGGCCGACCATCGCCGTCGCCACGCCGGCCTCCTGGATGAAGCGCCGCTGGCAATCGAAGATTCCTTCCTTGTCACTGTCGAACCCGACGATGAACCCGGCCATGACCTGGATGCCGGCGTTGTGGATCTGCCGCACCGCCGCGACCAGGTCGCGCCGCGTGTTCTGAACCTTCCGACATTCCTTGAGGCTCTCCTCCTGCGGGCTCTCGATGCCGACGAAGACGTTTTTGAATCCCGCGCGCACCATGAGGTCGAGCAACTCCGGGTCGTCGACGAGGTTCATCGAGGCCTCGGTCGTGAAGTTGAGCCGCACGCCACGCCTGCGACGCCAGTCGATGATCGCCCTGAGCAGCAACTTGGTCTTGGCCCTGTTGCCGATGAAGTTGTCGTCGACGATGAAGATCGAGTCGTTCCAGCCGGTGGCGAGAACGGCCTCCAGTTCGGCGATGATCTGTTCGGGCGTCTTGACGCGCGGCACGCGCCCGTACACCGCGGTGATATCGCAGAACTCGCAGTCGAACGGGCAGCCGCGGGATGACTGGATCGACATCGTCACATAGTCGCGAACACGGACGAGGTCCCAGCGCGGGAGCGGGGTCGTGGTCACGTCGGGGCGCTCGGTCGCGCCGTAGCGGGGCTTCAGCCGGCCCGCGGCAAGGTCGGCCACGAGCGTGGGCATGACGCCCTCGGCTTCGCCCACCACGCAGCAGGCCACCTCCGGGAATCGCTCCGCGCCGGTCGTGAACAAGGGCCCGCCCGCGACCACCGGCTTGCCTCGCGCGTTGCTGCGGGCGATCACCTCGCGGGCCGATTGCTCGTGCACGATCATTGCTGAGAGAAAGACCGCATCGGCCCACTCGATGTCGGCGTCGGCCAAATTCCTCACGTTCAGATCGACGACCCGGAGGTTCCATTCCTTGGGGAGCATGCCGGCCACCGTGAGGAGTCCCAGCGGAGGGAACGCCGCCTTCTTTCCCACCAGGCGCATGACGTGGCTGAAGCTCCAGAACGTGTCCGGCGTCCGCGGCGACACGAGCAGGATGTTCGGCCGGTGCCCCTGCGGCCGCGGGCTCGAGCGAGTGCTCGAAGCGCCGGGACTTCGCGCCGATAACGCCGCGGCGGGGCGGGCCTCGGCCAAGCCCGGGACGGGGCGCACGGTGTCTCGTTGTCCTGGGTCGACGGGGAGCACGTGAGCGGCGAGTTGGACGGAGGGATGGGAAGTGCTCACGTTGTGGTTCTCTCGGCGCACACAGCCCCGGCGGGGGGGCGCTGGTTCGACAAGGCGCAGCGCGTCGCCCGCCATACCCCGGGCGGCACCCGCCTGCTTCGGCCTTGACGCAGGCTAACGGCCGAGTGCGCGCGAGGGCAGCACGGCCGTCGTCGCGCCCGCGAGGATCGCGACAACGCCGCCGATGGTCAGCCACACGGCCCGGTCCGTCGGCGACCCGGTGAAGAACTTCGAGACCTGGGAGGAGAACGAGTCGAACGCCATGATCCCCATGACCAGGAGCACGATGCCGACGACGGTCAGAATCAAGCCGATGATCCGCTGCGGTTGCATGTGAGTCCTTTCGGTGCATCAAGCCCGGTCGAGCCTACTCCGCGCGGGCGCTCATCAGCACCAGCCTCTATGCGGCGATGGCCATGACGACGCTCCAGCGAGCCAAGCGGCCGACGCCGACAATCGCGCGTCGGCGCCGCCTGGAGCGGGCCCCGCCGCCCGTCAGATGACACAGGATCCCGCCCCGGGCCACCCCGTGACGCTTGGCCGGTGGAGAGCCCGGCGGTCTCGGGGGCGCGAGAACTGTTCTAGCGGAGGTAGCCCAGGATCATCAGGATGATCAGAACAACCAGGACGACGCCCAGGAGCCCGCCCGGGGCGTATCCCCACTTGCGGCTGTAGGGGTACACGGGCAGCGCACCGATCACGAGCAGGATCAGGACGATCAAGAGAATGGTGCCGATCATTGCTGGTCTCCTTTCCGTTGCTCCGCCTCGCCGCCGCGCCCGACCATCCGGCACACGCCGGGCAGCCCAAAGGCACGATTGCCGGCACATCAACCGTGGGCGCGGGCGCACCGGTTTTCCATGCGGAACTTTCCCACATTGTCCGCCGACCACCGCGGCGCCCGAATTCCGACGTGCGCACACGGTTCGCGTGTGCGCTCCGCGATCGGCACGGCGGAGCGTGATGCCGAGCGACGGGAGAAACCGGCGGGCCCGGGCCCGTGCCCGGCGCACGGCGTCCCGCGGCGCTTGACAGCGTACTCTACCGGGGTATAGTTCGTGTACCAGGCGGGGGTATGCGGCCCCCGTGGCGAACGAACTTGCGAAAGAGACTCCCATGGAAACGGCAACGACGACCGGTCGGACCCTCGAGATCGACGGCATGTCCGGCGATGCCTGCGTGCAGAAGGTCACGGGCGCGCTCAAGGGAGTTCACGGCGTCTCGACCCAGTCGGTGAAGGTCGGCGGCGCCAAGATCCAGGCCGACCAGGCCGGGTGCGCCGCGGCGTGCGCCGCGATCGGCTCCGCGGGCTTCAAGGTGCGTGAAGGAGCTTGCACGAACGAGACGAGCGCCACCCCGAACGCGAACTTCGCGCCCAAGACCGGCGGCACGCCCCAGTCGGCGACGAAGATCCCCGGCGGCGATACCGCCCGGCCGAGCACCCCGATGGTCGTGGATCGCCCCGGCGCCGATGCGCCCGCGACCCCCGCCGGCTCGAAGATTTGAAATGAGTATCGGAGCGCGCACGGAGGCATTGATCTTGGCTCGGACGGCCGGTAGGACCAAGGCTTCGAAGATCTCTCGCGCGTGAGATGGCCGTTTCGTTGACCGCCTAGCCGCCGGGGAAACCCGGCGGTTAGAACGGCCCGCGTTCCAGGCGCTCGGGAATCGGTGAATCGCCAGGACTCGTTGTTCCGCTCGACCGTGACACCGCAAGATAAGGACCGCTCATCATGGCACAGCCACAAGCATCAGACGGCACCGGCTTCAGGCAGGACGTTCGCGGACTGGGACAGGGCCTCGAAACACTGAAGGCTGACGTCGGCACTCTGGCCCGGGGCGCCGCCGACGCTGCCCGCTCGGGCACCGCCGAGCTTCGCGAGGGAGCTCAGCACGCGGTCGAGACCGCCAAGGACAGCGCGGCCGAGGCCGCCGATTCGCTGAAGGACGCCATCGCTCGCAACCCGCTGGCGAGCGTCGGGATCGCGGCGGGCGTCGGCGTGCTGCTCGGCATGATCATGTTCCGCCCCAGGAGCTAACGGTGAAGGCCATCGCCCAGCTCGTCGTTCGAGTCTTCGACCTCCTGGAGGCCGAGGGACGGGCCCTGCGCGCCGTCGTGCGCGTGGAGACCCGGCGCATGCACACCACCGCCACCAACATGGCGATGGGGGCGACGTGCCTTCTCATCGCCGTCCCGCTTTGTATCGCCGGGTTCGGGCTGTTGGCGGCGGGTCTCTTGTGGTGGCTCGAGACCCAATTCAGTCGTCCGCTGGCCGCGGGACTGACCGGCCTGGTGACGCTCGGGGCTGGCGGCGGGTGCATTCTCTGCTTCCGGGCTCTCGCGGCGAGGCACCAGCCATGAGCGAGAGTCGCGCCATCGCCGTGGTAGAGCCCTCGTCAACGGGAATGCCCGCATCCCCTTGCGGGGCCAAGGCGAGCCTGTTGGCATGGGCCGAGGATTGCGATGTCCGAACGGCCAGGGCGAGGTCCCGCGTGGGCAAGCTGGCCGCCGCGGGAGCGATCGCGGTCTTGGGCGGACTGGTCATCGCCCGCACGTTGACACCGCGCTCAAGAAGCATGGTTTCAATCCCTCGGGCGAGGGGCGCGGTCGCGCCGCTGCTCACGTGGGCGCTGGCGGCGCGGGTCGGCCAATTTCTGCTGCCGCTTGCCGTGCGTGCGCTTCACGCCCGCGCGCAGCGTCGCGCCGTGAATCGGACGACCGGAGCCGATCGCGCGATCGCGGCGCACGCGGCCGCGGCCCATGAGGAGTTGCGTACATGATCGGGACCGACGAGCGGCGTGCCGAGGACGTGGAGCTCATGCGCCGGGTTGCCGGCTCCGACGAGGCGGCGGTGGCGCAGCTCTACGACCGCTTCGCGGCGCTCATCCGCCGGATGGCGCGCCAGGCCCTGTCCCGCCGGTGCGACCTCGAGGACGTGGTTCAGGCGGTGTTCGTGCTCCTGTGGCGCAACGCCGCCCGGTACGACCCGGAACGCGCGTCCCTCGTGACGTGGGTCATGCTCATCACACGCCGGCGGATCATCGACACGCTGCGGCAGCTTCACCGGGTCAATCAGCGAACGGTGCGCCCCGCCGATTCCCCGGTTGCCTTCCCCGACGAATCACCCGAGCGCCACGAGGCGTTCGATCTCGTGGTCACCCGGATGCAGGTCCTCAACGAGTTGCAGCGGACGGTGCTGACCCGAGCGTACTTCCGGGGGCAGTCGCTGCGCCGGATCGGCGAAGACCTGAGCACGCCGCTGGGGACGATCAAGACCGCGCTGCGGCGCGGCATGGACGCCCTGCGGGTCGACGCTCTGCGCCAGAGCCCGCGCCTCGTGCCGTCGCAGGCCGGAGCACCCGCCGCGTGCGTGGGCGGCGCCGCCTGATGATGCACGGCGCTGCCGTTCCGGTCCCGCGCTCCCGCGCGGACGGTGGGGCAATGCCGGGGTCGACCCGGGCGTCAGAGCTGAGCGCGGTGCGACCGCGGGAGCCGGCGTACGAGCGGGGCGGAGCCGGCGGACCGGCGGGCGGCATCGGTGCAAGTCATGAATGAACACCCGACGCGATCTGGTCCCGGTGCCGACATGCTGCCGGCCGTGCTGGTGATCGGTGCGCTCTATCTCGCGCGCTCGGTGCTGATCCCTGTGGCGCTGGCGGTTCTGCTTTCGTTCATTCTCACGCCGCTCGTCACCCGCCTCCAACGACTGGTGCGGAGCCGGGGGCTGGCCGTCGCGTGCGTGACGCTGACGGCGGTGGCGATGGCCGGGGGGGGAGCGTTCGCCGTGGGCCATCAGTTCGTGGGGCTGGCGGCGCGGCTTCCGGAGTATCAAGACACGATCGCGCGGAAGGTGCGTTCGATACGCGAGAGCACGCGCGGAGTGGTTTCCGACGCTGCACAGACCCTGCGCACGATCGGGAGCGAGCTGGCCGAGAAGCCCACCGCCGGCCTTGCTGTTCCTGCCGCGCCCGCGCTGGAACCCGGCAGGACCGGCGCCGGCGCGCCGGCCGGGATCCCCCCCACCGTCGCGGCGCCGGACCCGAGTGATCCGCGGGCGCCTTTCGCGACGATCGTGGGGTTGGTGCGCCCGCTCGTGTCGCCCGTGGCGACGGGGCTGATCGTGATCCTCTTGCTCTCGATGATGATGTATTCCCGGGAGGCGATCCGAGATCGCGTGATACGCCTGGCCGGACTGCGGCAGATCAGCGTTACTACACAGGCCATGGAGGAGACCGGTGACCGCGTGGGCGGCTACCTGCGTGCCCAATCCCTGATCAACCTCATCTACGGGGTGATCGTCTACCTGGGCCTGCTGTTCCTGGGGGTCCCGAACGCGGCGGTGTGCGGGATCATCGCGGGTGTTCTGCGCTTTGTCCCGATCGTGGGCATCTGGCTCGGCGCCGCGCTGCCGGCGGCGATGGCGATCGCCGTCTTTGACGGTTGGGGCCACCTGGTGCTCGTGGTGTCGCTGATCGTCGTGCTCGAACTGATCGCCAACTTCATCCTCGAGCCGTGGCTGTACGGGTCGAGCACCGGCATTTCCAGCATCGGCGTGGTGGCGGCGATTATTTTCTGGACCGCGATCTGGGGGGGTGTCGGGCTGATCCTGGCGATGCCGATGACCGTGTGCGTGATGGTGTTCGCACGCCAGTTTCCGCGTCTGGCCCTGGTGCCCATCCTTTTCGGCGACGAGCCGGTGCTCTCGGATTCCGATCGCTTCTACCAGCGCGTTCTCGGGGGCAACGAGGACGACGCCGCGGCGGTGCTGCGGACGCCCCCGGCCGCGACCGCGCCGGGGGTGCCGCAATCGATGCTCGAGCGGCTGGATTCGGTCGTCATCCCCGCCATGGGCACCGCCCGGCGAGAGTCGATCAAGGGAGCCATCTCCGAGGCCCGGGCGATCCGGGTCGTTCAGGGCGTGCGCGACGTGGCGCTCGACTGGATCGGCGAGCTGCCGGGCCGGGCGCCGGCGACGCCCGGAGGTGCTGGCGAACGCGTCCGGGCGGTCTGCCTCCCGGTGAACGACGAGGGCGACGAGTGCGCCGGCCTCGTGCTCGCCGCGAGCCTCGAGAACCAGGGCGTGGACGTGTCGGTTCTGTCCGCGAGTCTCCGGCTCCACGAGATGCTCGGCCTGGCCAAGGACAGCGGCGCGGAGGTTGTGCTGCTGTCTGCGATCGCGCCTTCCAGCGAGCTGTACACGCGGCGGGTGTGCAAGGCGGTGCGGCGCGCGATGCCCGGGGCAAAGGTGGTCGTGTGCGCGTGGGGCGGCGTGCCGGTGAACGGCGGGGACATCGCGTCTGGCGCAGACGCTCTGGTGACCTCGTTGGCAGCCGTGTCGGGCGCGCTTGTGCGCGAGCGGGGACCGCCGGGCGAGCAACGGGCCGGTGCGACCGTCGCGTCTTCCGCGGGGGAGCGGCCACGCGCGGGATCCCCCGGAGATCGAGCGACGTGAAGCCGCGTGATGCGGAGAGGCGTACCGATTCTCGAACACGTGGGCAAGACCCGCTGACCGCATCGCCCGCTGAGACCCTGGCATGGCCCACGAGGCGCCACGGGGAATCGGATGAATCGCTCCGGCGCGTTGCGCTTTGCGGTGAATCGCGGGTATAGTACTCATACCCCATTGGGGTATACGCCCGGAACGCCACGGGCCGGGGCTCAGATGAAACCGGCGACTCGCCTTGGACACGCTCTGGACTCTCGCACGGCCGGCGACCCTTCCGCCGCGCACGCCTGTTCAGCCCGGCGAGCACGCCCGGAGTCACGGCGCAGGATTTCGATTGGGGGCTCTGCCGGCGCGTCGATCCGTTCCCGTCCCGCGGGCACGCGGCCGGGGTCAAGACGATCCCTCCGATGCACGCACCGCACACCACCGAGGTGACCGAGATGAGTAAGAAGCCCTCCCGTCCCAAGACATTAACACAGGCGCCCGAGGCAGCGAGGGCGCCAACGAGTCGGCAAGCCAACGGGCATGCACCGGCGGCCGCCGGGGCCAATGTTGCACAACTCCGCCGGGCCAAGGGCCAGGTGGAGGGCATCGAGCGCATGATCGAGAATGGGCGCTACTGCGCCGACATCATCGTGCAGATCATCGCGGCCCGGGCCTCGCTCCAGGCGGTGGCCAAGGTGCTCCTCAAGGACCATCTCAAGTCCTGCCACACGGAGGCGATGAAGAACGGCGGCGCGGCGGCCGACGAGATGTACCAGGAACTGCTCGACCTGGTTTCGAAGATGGCCAAGTAAACGTCGGAGGCGCACGTGGTCGACGGGCGCCACCCCACCGGGGATCACGTGCTCGCCAAGGACGGGAATTCCATGCCACACTCGCCCGCTGTTGGTCACCGACTCGACGACCCGACGAAAACCGACGCGCACGCTTCGACCGGATCGCGCACGGCGACTTTTCTGGCCATCGTTGTGCCGATGCTGGGGCTGGTCACCGCGGTGGTCCTGCTGTGGGGCGTGGGCTTCAGCTGGGTGCACCTGGCGCTTCTGGTCGGGGGGTACATCGCGACGGGGCTGGGCATCACCGTCGGCTATCACCGACTTTTCACGCACAGGTCGTTCGAGGCGGGCCCCGTTCTCACGTCGGTGCTGGGCATCCTGGGATCGATGGCCGTCGAGGGGTCCATCCTGCACTGGGTTTCGATCCACCGGCGCCACCACCAGCACAGCGACCGCGACGACGACCCGCACTCTCCCCACACGCACGGCGACGGGTTTCTTTCCACGCTTCGCGGGCTCTACCACGCGCACGTGGGCTGGTGCTTTGAGCCAAACCCGCCGGACATGCACCGCTACGTGCCCGACCTGCAGGCAGACCCGCTGGTGCGCCGGCTGAACGCCCTGTTCCCGCTGTGGGTGGCCCTGGGCCTGCTCATCCCGGCCGCGATCGCGTTCGCCGTGACGGGCACGTGGCTGGGGGCGGCCCTGGGCCTGATCTGGGGAGGGCTGGTGCGCATCTTCGTCGTGCACCACATCACCTGGAGCATCAATTCCGCCTGCCACCTGTGGGGTGCTCGCCCGTTCGTCACCCACGATCACAGCCGCAATAACGTGGTCTTCGGCGTGCTCGGGCTGGGCGAAGGGTGGCACAACAACCACCACGCGTTCCCCTCTTCGGCGCGGCACGGGCTGAGGTGGTGGCAGTTCGACCTGAGCTACCTCGTGATCCTCGGGCTGAAGAGCCTGGGCCTGGCCCGGAAGGTCCGCGTGCCGGGACGCGAGCGCATCGACGCCAAGCAAGCGCGATAAGGACGCGGGCGGACCGGCGGCCGGATGCCACAGCGCCGCCCCCGGGCTCTCATCGGTGCCAGGACCGTTCTCCGCAAGCTCGGGTCGCATCGCCGGACGGGCGCACACGGGACGGCGGTCGTGTCCGTCGCGGCGGCCATGTCGCGGCGCACTCCCGGCGGCGTGGCCCGGAGCGCCTCGCACGCACCCACCTCCCACGATTGCCCCGGGCTCCGCCCGCGAACACCTCCGCCCGCGCGGCGGCGACGGGCCCGCACGAGGGATGTAGCAAACTCTCTCCAATCGCGCCGCGCACTCCGAACACGGGCGACTCCGGTACCCGTGATGGGTACAGTGCTATACACCTACGGGGTATAGGTTCAAGACCCGACCGCGCACGGAGAGCGCACGGCAACGCGTGCAAAGCGAGTTGCTCGACCCGGCGTTGAAGTTAGAGCAACGACCGGGAGTTCCGGCCCGGTGGGCGTGCGGCCGTTGGCGTTCCTCGTCGGCGCTACCGGGTCCGTCCCGCCTTGCCGACCGCTTTCGCAAGGAGTTCACGCATGCTTCGATGGGCGTTTGTCTTCCTGGTGCTGGCCCTGGTCGCGGGTCTGCTGGGCTTTACCGGGGTCGCCGGCGAGTCGATGGCGATCGCGCGCATCCTGTTCTTCGTGTTTCTCATCGTGTTCGTGATCGGGCTGGTGTACAGCCTGGTCACCGGAAGGCGGGCTGTCGCGCCGTAACCGCTCCGCTTCCCGAGCCCGTCCTTCCTGCGCGGCGGGCGGGCCCTTGGGGCGCACCGGCCGCACGGCGGGCCGGCGAGCGGACCGCGACCACCGAAAGGACTCATGTATGAATCACATCCCTCATTCCTCCGTATGCCGTCCGGCGTTGCTCGCGTTCGCGCTGGCCGCGGCCGCGTGTCTGGCGCCCTCGGCCCGGGCTGGGAGCGTGTATTTCTCGATGGCGGGCGAGCCGTCGCTTGGCGGGCCCGACCGGAGTGCGACGCTCCTGATCTGCGTGTCCGCGGGCGCGGACGCCGAGCACACCGTGGACTTCACGCTCAGCAACCTTGACGCGACGTCCGCCTACATCAGCGGCGTTTCGTTCGTCGGGGGATCCGTCGATGGCGGCCGGCTGGTGGCGAGCAAGGGCACGCTTCAGCTTTGGGGGCGCCGGTACACGGAAGCGGAATTGTCCGCCGCACGAACGATCCCGCCGGTCATCTCGGCGAGCGGCGGGTACGCGAGCAACGGAACGCTCGCGAGCGAGCAGTCGCTGACGTTCCGGTATTCGTTGGCCGCGGGCGCGACGTTCGACGACGTCGTGGCTTCCGTCACCGGCGCCGCGGGGCACGGGGACGCGATGAAGATCGGCGTGCGGGTCTCCTCCTGGAGCAACTCCGACTCGGGCTCGCGTGGTGATTGGTATACGGGCTCGGCACCCTTCACGGTTCCCCTGCCGTCGGGCGTGTACGCCGGGGCGGGAATGCTCGCCGGGCTCATGGGCCTGATGTACGTGCGCCGGAAGAGACTTTCGCGCGACTGAACATCCGCGCCCCGGCCAGACCGGGGCGCTCACCGAGGTTGGTCGAAGTGGACCTGTGCTTTGGAAACGTCTTCAGCGATCAGGTCACCGGGGTTCATACGGATGATCGCTGGACCGCACCCCGCGCCGGAGTGCGCGGCACTCAACGGCTTCGGAACGGCCGAGACCGCACTTTTTCCGCAGGCTCTGCCTGCAAAGGAAGCATCACATGAAGACTCCGCTTATTCTCGCCGGGCTCGCCTTCGCTTTCACGGGGAGCGCGTACGCGGGCACCACCATCATCTCGATCACGTACGCGGACCTGAGCGGCAACTACACCGCGTCGAGCGCGACCACGGGCACCTTCAACGCTCACGCGGTCGATCACCCCGGGATCCTGCGCACCGCGGGCGACGTCTCCCGCCTGATCACCCCCAACGGCAACGCCGATTTCCAGCCGGGCTTTGTGTCCGGCGCGGACCTGTCTGACTTTGCCATGAACATCGCCGTCACCCACGGCGCCAGCACTGGTACGGGCACCGGCACGTTCACCGCGACCGACGCCGACGGCGACGCGATCACCGGGAACATGACCGGCACGTGGGGTATGCAGGGGACCTTCCTGGCTTTCCAGGGTGTCCTGAGCAACGTCGTCATCCACGACAACGGCACGCTGGACCACACGTTCAACGGTTCGAACACCGGTTCGTGGGACACCAACCTCCCCGCCGGCTCTCCCTACGACGGGGCCGTCGTCCACCTGACGGAGAACGGCAACAACTTCTTCGCCAGCAACTGGACCGACGCCGCCACCGGCGTGACCGCGCAGGTCACGGCGGCCATCACCGTTCCCCTGCCCCCGGGCGGGTTGGCCGGGCTGGGCACGCTCTCGGGCGTTCTGGGCCTCAGTCTCGTCCGCCGTCGTCGCTGAGACAACCCCATCCCGGCGCGCGACAGCACTCCCTCCTGCTCCCTCCGTCGCGCGCCGGAGCATGGGTCACCGACCGTTGATTTCCACGCGCCCCTGGGGCGCCAGTTCTTATAAAGGAACACTTCCATGACTCTTCGAATGAATCTCGTGCCGATCACGGCGATGTCACTCTGCCTCGCCGCCGGGGCGGTATGTGCACAGAGCACCATCGCGCACGGAGCCCAGCCGCCGATGATCGCGTCGAGCGCGGCCAACTCGGGACTGGACTTCCGTTCGTACCACTGGCTGGGCGACCGCAAGGTTGTGAACGCCAACAACGAAGAGATCGCTAGCGTCTCCGAGCTCATCCTCGACCGTGGCTCGGGCCGCATCGAGTACCTGGCGGTCAAGACGGGGTCCACCCTGGGCCTTGGCGGAAAGACCGTCGCCGTCCCGTACGGCGCGTTCCGTTGGGACACCACCGGGGAACGTCTGGTTATGAACTCCACCCCGGAGCAGCTCAAGCAGTTCCCGGAGTACTCCGGCGAACACTGGACGGCCCTGAAGGACCCGAAGGCCGGCGACGCGAGCACGCTGCGCAAGCGGCTCGCCGAGGACGCCGCGGCCACCAACGATCCGTACGCCGCCAGCCTGGACACCGCCAAGCACGCCCGGATCGAGGGGGAGATCACCAGCGTCGAGCGCGTGCGCTCCAGCACGTTCGGCGAGCAAGTCGTCGTGACGGTCCGCGCAAGCGACGGGACTTCGCGCAAGGTGGCCCTCGGGCCGTCCTGGTTCGTCAACAGCTCGGCCGCGGCGCCGATGCGCGGCGACAAGGTGGTCGTAGACACGCTCGCCATGGCGCGCGATCCCGGCGACCTGTGCGTCGGTTCGCACCTGAAGGTCGGCGAGCGCGAGCTTGCCCTGCGGAATACCGACGGCAGCCCGACGTGGGTGCTCAAGACCGACGCGAGCGGGACGGGGTTCAGCACGCCGTACCTGCGGTACGTGATCCTGAGCGACATCAAAGGGATGAAGGTCGATTGCCGCGGCAACGACCTGGGCAAGGTGTACGACGTCATCCTCGACCGCAACTCGGGTCAGGCCGCGTTCCTGTCCATCGATCCCAACCAGAATTTCCTGGGGATCAGCGACACCAAGCGGCTGGTCCCGTGGTCGGTGGCGACCGTGACGACGGACAAGACCGTGCGGATCGACGCTTCGAAAGAGATGGTGCTAGCCAGCGGCGAGACGCCGTCGGACCTCTCGACGCTGAACACCGGCTCGCGGGCCGAGAGTGTGTACAAGGCGTACCAGGTGCCGATGCCGACGTTCGATACTCCCAAGCCGGTTTCGGCGGGTTCGCCGGGCGATGCCTGGGGTAGGCACGGCGTGATCATCGCGGCGATCGAACGTGGCTCGGCCAAGACGATGACCGGCAAGGTCGTCGACGTCAGCGAGGTCAAGTTCGATGGCGACGTAAAGTCGGCCCGGTCGATCTCGATCCGTACCGAGGGTGACGCAGGGACCGAAGAGACGGTCCTTCTCGGGCCGTCTTGGTACATGGACAACCAGAAGGCCGCCTGCAAGTCCGGCGACGTGGTGACGGTGGAAGCCTGCCGCACGGTCATCGGCGGCAAGACGTACTGGCTCGCCAGGTCGATCGATTGCAAGTCCACGAAGGTTGTGCTGCTGGACAGCGGAGACGCGCCGGCGTGGGCGCCGCGCTAAATCGGGCGCGGAACGAGACCGAACGGGAACGGCCCAGAACAAGGAACGGCGCTCATGCCATTGTGTCAGCCGGTCAACACCTCACGGATCTTCGCGGCGGCGGATGTTCTGCTGCGGGCGATCAACTCGCCCGCCGGGAACGCCGCGATGGTGTCGCTCTACATCGACGCCGTTCACCCGCGCCGTAGCCCTCCACCCTGGGAGTTCACCCAGTCCGAGCTGAATGACGCGCTGGATTTCCTTGTCCGCATGGGACTGGCCCGGAAGACACCGCAAGCCCGATCGGCGATTGGCGCTCACGCCCAACGCCGACGGTGCTGATCCGATCCCCCCACGGGGGCGTTTGGCGAGAGCCGGCGTCCCCGATTGATGACCCGCTTGGTGCTTCGGGACGAATCGTTCGCTCCTGGATTGAATCGCGGTCTGCACACTCGAAAGGGTTGACCGATGACCGCAAACCCTGCCGCGGAAGGCAGCGGACCGCGCCCGGGCCAGGCGAGTCCGGGCGAAGCGCCCGCGGCTTCCGGTAAAACCGGGCCCGGCACAATCGTGGGCACGGGCGGCGCCGCCGTTTCGTTGACCGTCGAGCACCCTTCAGGCCGGGACATTCCGACGCCCATCGAGATCCTCAGCCTTGACCGTCGGCAGGACGAGCTCATGGAAGTCGAATCGCCCGACGGTCGTCCGCCCACCCACCGCGTGCGCCGCTTGGAGTGGTGGTGGCTGGCGATCGGGGCCTGCCTGCTGGCCGTTGCGGGGCTCGTGTGGGCCGCGGCACGACAGGTGCACTGGGCCACGCTGCTCGCTGGGTCGGCGCTGGTGCTCGTGTTGCTCGCGTCGGCGGCACCCGTGTGGGGGGCCGCCCTGCTCCGTGGGGGCGAGGAGCGCCGGGCGCGCCGAGAGGCTCGTGCGGAGCTCGAAAAGCGCGAGATCCCGAAGGGCGGGTGAGGCCTCGTCCGTTGCAAACGGCACCGGCTCGAATGCCCGACGGGCACTTCTCTTGGTCGGTGGCAGTCGTGCGGATGTTGTCATCGCATTCCGAGGGGAGGAGCGTCTGACCGCGACGCGCATCTCACCAGAATGCAATCCGCGGGTCCACCCGGCACTTCGTTTCGATCGACCCGGCAACCTCCTGCGTTCCTGCCTCCGGAGTGCCGCGTGATCGAGTATCTGAACAGGACGGGGTCATCAACGAACGCACGCCTCTGCGGTCAGCGACTACGCACGTCCTTCAGCTCCGCCTGCCGAGTCGCCGTCGCCCGCTTGCCAAGCCAGAACAGGTTCCAGTCTCCTCGGGCAGAAATCGCGGCCGCGAGCGCATACGCGCACGCGGCGAGGTTTCCGAGCGTGAGGAGCAGCACGATCCAGATGGCCGCGACCCCCCGAGACCGCTCGCGCGACACGATCCATCCGCTAAAGAGCAGGAACCCGGTGTACAGATCGATCATCGATACATGAAACCAGGGATAGTCGAACAGGACCCTGGCTTCACCCCGCAGATCTCCGGCCACCAGCGCGTAGCCGACGGCCACGGCCATGACCAGCACTCCGGCCGCGAGCAACCCGATCGCTTTGCGCATTGGACTCCTCCATGGATGTTGGGCACCGGGATACCGCGTCTACCGCAGGCCACCCATGCACGGCAGGTGGTGATCGCTCCTTCGGCACACCGCTTCGAGGATCGGCCGCCTCATCGAGGCACGTGGCCGAGTTGTCGCGAGCCGTCCTTGGCGTAGACGATCTGGTAGAGGTGCAGCAGCCGCGCGCGGAACGCGGCCGCGCACCCGTACAGGTAAAAGTTCCAGCGCCGTCGGAAGACGTCGTCGTACTGGCTTCTGAGCCGATCCCACCCGGCGTTGAAGTTGCTGGCCCAGGCCAGCAGCGTGCGATCGTAGTCGGGGCCGAAACTCTGACGGTCATCGATCCGCAGCGATGTGCACTCGAGCGCCGCCAGCTCGGACTGTTTGGGGAGATAGCCGTCCGGGAAGATGTACTTCAGCAACCACAGCGCGAACTGGTCCAGCCGCCAATCGGATGACCGCGAAAGAATGTTCGCGGAGATTGCCTGGAGCACGAACACGCCGTCTTCCTTCAGGCACCGATCGACGACCCGGAAGAATGTCGGGATGTTCTTGCGGCCCACCGCCTCGATCATCTCGATGGACGCAACACGGTCGAACGTCTCGGTGACTTCTCGATAGTCCTGGAGCCGGATCTCAACGGGAAGCCCCTCGCAGCGCCGACGCGCAAAGTCGGCCTGCTGCCGCGAAACAGTGACGCCGGTGACACGCACGCCGTATCGCCGCGCCGCGAACTGCGCGAAGTTTCCCCACCCGCAGCCGATGTCCAGGACATGGAGCCCCGGGCGCAGGCTGAGTTTGCGGCACACCAGATCGAGCTTTGCCTCCTGGGCCTCGTTCAGCGTCGCCGCGTTGGCCCAGTAGCCGCAGGTGTAGGTCATGCTCTCGTCGAGCATGCATCGGAACAGGTCGTTGCCGAGGTCGTAGTGCCTGACACCGATGTTGAACGCCCGGCGGCCCGACTGGCGATTGAAGAGCGTTTGTTCGGCCGCGGTCAGCGCCCACTTGGCGCGGACAATCGCCGAAGGGCGCGGCGCCGGTTGCGTGAATGCTCGGTACAGAACCTCATCGAGGCGATCCGCTGACCACAGGTCTTCGAGGTAGGCCTCTCCAAGCCCGAGGATTCCCTCGCGCGCGACCCGACGGATCACACGCTCATCCCGAACTTGGATGCCCCAGGGGGCATCGGGCGGCGACATCGACCCGCCCCCGTGCTTCCCGAATGCTACAGAGGTTGTTGACATCTGCGGTTCTCCTCTGACAACGCTCGCGCGGGCACACCCGCGCGAGCCCCTTGCTTCCTGGACGCTCGCTGGACGAAGCGCGCTCTCAGCCAGTACCAGACACTCGAACGACCCGCGACGATGGTGCCTTCTCCCAAGCTCTCGGCCCTGGCGATCACCGGGAGGCGCTTGAGCATGTACAACTGCACCGCCTGCCAGTGGATACGGACCATTACCGCGGCAGCGCTGAAGGGCAGGCGGCACAGCGCCGCCGCCAACCGCGAGCCCGTCAGAACGGTGCCGCGACCGGACATGGACGCAGAGAACACGATTGGTCCACCTTGCCGCAGCGTGATGGTCAGCGAGAAGTCGTCCGCACGCTCCCACAGCCGTACCTCGTACTCACCGGAGACATCAAGGAAGGGGGATACGTAGAACGCCTTCGCGGCTCGAAACCGGACGCCGCCTGTTTGATCGGCGCCGCCATCGTCGGGACGAAGGACGTAGTGGTGCGTTTCGCCGAACGTGTTGTGCACCTCGGCCACCATCCCCGCCAGCGCTCCGTCAGCGCCGTAGCACAGGTAGAAGCTCACGGGATTGAACACGTACCCGCACACCTTCGGCAACGTGATCAGCACGACACGCGCGATCGGCTCGGAAACGCCTTCGCGCTGCAGCCGGCGCACCACCTTGTCCCGGATGGTGCCACCATCGGCGCCCGCGTAGTCGGCGTCGCTGATCGAGACGAGCGCACGCCGGTTGTAGCCGAACCAGCGCACGCTGCGGTCGATAGCCACGAGCTCATCAAGATCGAGGCATAGCCAGAACATGCGATAGCGGAACTCGTGCCGGCGCGGCCGCAGGCGGCAATGGTGGGTCTCGCCGCTGATGATCCGGGACTTCACAGGGACACTCCCAACTTCGCGGCCACGGCGACCGCGGAAGCCACCGCGTCCTCGTGAAAGCCGTAGCCCATGTAGCTCCCGCAGAAGTGCGTCCGATTCGACCCGTTCAGGCGGCGAAGCTCGTGCTGGGCCGCCAGGGTGCCGGACGTGTACGCGGGGTGGGAGTATTCGACCGCGTAGATCACCGACGCGGGATCGACCGCGCTCGCGGCGTTCAGCGACACGAAGTAGTCGCGATCGCTCTTGAGCCCCTGGAGTCGATTCATGTGGTACGTGACCGAGACGGGCCCTCCTTCCGGCCGCCCCGGCGCCCGGCGATAGTTCCACGAGGCCCAAAGCCCCCGGTTGCGCGGCATCACGCTCGCATCGGTGTGCAGCTGGGCAAAGTTGCGGTGGTAACTCCACGCCGAGAGCAGCTCTCGTTCCGCGCTGGTCGCGTCGGAGAGCATCGCCAGGGACTCGTCCGCGTGCGCCGCCATGACCACGCGATCGAAGACCATCGGATCGCGCCGGTGCAGGTGGACGTGCACCGAGTCCGCGTGGCGAGTGATCGACTGCGCCGGCGCGTTCTCGAGGATCGTTCCCCGGAACTTTGACCGGAACGCCCGCACGTACGCCTGGCTTCCCCCCACCACTGTCTGCCATTGCGGACGCCGCCAGACCGCCAGCATCCCGTGGTTCCGCAGGAACTGAAGGAACGCGCGGGCCGGGAACCGGAGCATGTCGGCATCGGGGCTGGACCACACCGCCGCGCCCAGCGGGAGCAGATAGTGCGTCACAAAGTGCGGATCGACGCCCACACGCTCGAGGTACGCATCGAGTCGAACGTCATCCAGCAGGCCTCGAGCGAGATCGGCCGAAGCACACCGATTAAAGCGATGTCGCCCCAGGAGCAGGCGAAAGAACTCCGGCCTGAACGTGTTTCGGTACCCGCGGAGCAGCCCGAGCACAGACGGGCCCACATAGCCCAGCCGCGTTCGCTCGCAGAAGTAGCCGAAGGACATGTCGCTGTCGCGCAACGCCACGCCCCACTCATCGAGCAACCGGTAGAACAACGGGTACGTGACGGGATTGCACACGATGAAGCCGGTGTCGATCGGAAGGGTGCGTCCGGGCCGGTCCTCGACCGCGATGGTGTTGGTGTGCCCGCCGATGTAGCTGTTCCGCTCGATGAGCGTGACGTCGTGGCGCTTGCCGAGCAGATAGGCCGCGGTGATCCCCGCGATGCCCGCGCCGACAACTGCGATCCGAAGGGAGGGCGCTACGGAATCCATACCGCCCTCGACATGATGAACTTGTACAGCGGGAAGGGGATGATCCTCATGGCCTTGATCATCCAGCTGAACGGGAAAGGAAATGCGATTTCGTCCTTCCCGCGGGCGATACCGGCGCAGATGGTGCGGGCGGCCCGGTCCGCCTCGATAAGAAAGGGCATTCGAAAATCGTTCTTGTCGGTCAACGGCGTGCGCACGAACCCGGGGTTGACGATCGTGACTTTCACGTTGCGTCGCACGACATGGAACCGGAGGCTCTCCAGAAAGTTGATCATCGCCGCCTTGCTGGCCCCATAGGCGGCGGCCCGGGGCACGCCCCGGAAGCCCGCCAGGCTCGCGACGCCGACGATGTGCCCGGCGCCACGATCGAGCATTCCGGGCAGTACGGCCTCGATGCACTTCAGCATCCCGCCGTAGTTCAGGTCCATCAGCCCGAGGTATTCCCCGGCGTCGAACCGCTCGGGTCGAGTGAACAGATGGCTGCCGGCGTTGGCAATCAGGACGTCGATCGCGCCCGCCTGACCCTCGAACTCCCGCACGATCGCTTTCATCCGGACCGCGTCGGTGACGTCGCCCGGCAGCACGATCGCGCGCCCGCCGGCGCGCTCGATCTCGTCGCAAAGGGCCCGCAGGGCAGCCTCGTTTCGAGCCGTCAGGCCGGTCACCGCCCCCTGAGCGGCAAGCTCGAGCGCAACCGCGCGGCCGATCCCCGTGCTCGCTCCCGTCAACCACACGCGCTTGCCTGCGAGTTTGCTCATGCGATCACCGTGGGCGGTCGTTCTTCTCCGCCAACCGCATCCCGCTCGCTCCGCACGACGCGCGCCCTGATGGGCTTCGGGATCACCATGACACTCCTGGTTGTAAACTGGCAAGGTCTTTCAGCACGCCACTCGGACGAGGTCGGATGCCGACCATTCGCAGGGGCGCAGCACTCGGTCGGCGGGAACATCTCACATCTCGCGATAGAGCCTGAGGCCCAACGCGGCGAGCCGTTTCTTCGACACGCCATGGGCCGTGAAGACGCACGGTGAAGGTGTTTGCGGTTCATGTTCAACGGGCACGAATTCGATGCGGCGGACGGACCGGATTCAGCGGCCCGGGGTAACCCCGGTCGATTCCTCGCAGGCCGCGATCGCTTTGCCGCGCGGACCGCCGCGGCCGGGCGAATGTCGATTTACGCCCCGGCGTCGGGGAACTCCACTGATTGACCGGACGATCCGACGGCCGTCGCGGTTAGTTCCTCTCGCCCGACTGTCCCTTCAGCGATGGCTTCGACGGTATGAACACGCTCATCACCGTTGCCAGCGCCAGCGTGCCGACGACGACGATCAGCGACAACGTCGTGTCGATCTTGATCGGATCGGCCTTGTTCATCCCGAGCACATCCAGGTATGGCGGCACGCTCAGCAGCAGCAGCTTGACGCCCACAAAGGCCAGGATCAGGATCAGGGCCGGCTTCAGGAACCGGAACTTCTGGATCAGCGCCGCGAGGCAGAAGTACAAGGCCCGCAGACCCAGGATCGCAAAGATGTTGCTCGTGAACACGATGAACGGGTCCGGCGTGATCGCGAAAATCGCCGGGATCGAGTCCACCGCGAACACCAGGTCGGTGATTTCGACCAGGATGAGCGCCAGGAACAGCGGCGTGATCGCCCACGCGGTGCTCAGCGAGCCCGCTGGCGCAGCGTCCATCACGTCCCTACCGCTGGCATCCTTTCTATAGGTCGGCTTGAGCGTTCGCTTGGTGAAGAATCTCTGCCCGTCGTAGAACTCGGTCACGCGGAAGAACTTCTTGCACAGGCGCACCGCGATGTTCTGAGAGACGTCGTCGTTGCCCTTGATCAGGGCCATCTTCAGGGCGGTGAGGATCAGGAACCCACCGAACACGATCAGGATCCACTGGTACTTCAGGATCAGCCCGGCGCCCAGAAAGATCATCCCGCCGCGCATCACCAGGGCGCCGATGATGCCCCAGAAGAGCACACGGTGCTGGTACTTCGCCGGCACCGCAAAGAACGAGAAGATCAGCGCGATGACGAAGATGTTGTCCATCGCCAGCGACTTCTCGACGACGTACCCCACCAGATACTGCTTGGCCGCTTCGAACCCCTGCACCTCGCCCGACACGATCAGCGGGGCGCCGGCCTTGATCGCCTCGGACGTGCTGTACCTGGCCGTGTCCAACCCCAGCCCGAGCCAGTGGTTCTCGTACGCCATGTACACGAACCCGCTGAACACGATGCCGCACGTCAGCCAGATGACCGACCACGTCACCGCCTCCTTCATCCTGACTTCGTGGGCTTCGCGGTGAAAGACGCCAAGGTCCAGCGCCAGGAACACGATCACAAGACCGATGAACGCGACATACGCCCAGACCCTCAGGTCGGCGGGGTTCGACGTCGCGGTGGTCGCCAGCAGCAGCAGCTCGTTCATGAGGAGATCACATCCCGGTCTTTCACCCGCTCAAAGAGGGCAGGTGCGCGGCACAACGTCGCGACAGAATGTTGGTCTCGCCAAGGGCGACGGTCCGCGCTCAGAAGCGACAGGACCAACGCCGCAGACGGGCCGGGGTGGAGCGAGATCCGTTCCACCCGTGTTGACGACCCGTCCGCCCGCATCGGCGGGCGGCTACTCCCCAACAGGAAGTACGGGTCCATAGTAGCGGCAGCGCGGCCATAGGGAAGACACGGTTCAATCAGGTCAACCGTAACCGGAGAACAAACGCGTACCTCCGGCGTACTGACGTCAACTCAAGCGCCGAAGGGAGGCTCTTCGTGGAGATCAAGCTGTTCGACGGAAGCATCAAGACCAGCAAGGCTCAGCACGACTACGTCATGACCAAAGTCGGTGCCGCCGCCGGCCGGCTGAAGGATGCGACGTGCACGGTCGATGTCCGTCTCACGGACCTCAACGGTCCCAAGGGCGGGATCGACAAGCAATGCTCGATCGTGGTGACGCCGCCCGGGCTGGCCACGCTGCGTGTGGAGGAACAGGCCGCGGACTACTACGCGGCCATCGATGCTGCGGCTGCCACTCTCAAGAAGGCGCTGGCAAGGTCGCTCGAACGGACCAAGTCCAACGGCCCGCGATGACCATGCCGGCCGCGAGGGGACTGGCGCAGCGTCGGTTCGGGGCGGTGAATCCTCGGAACTGCTCGTGTGTCCGAGGCCGTAAACGGGATACGGATTGTCCCGGCACCGTTGAGTGTCGCGGCGCGGTTCGCTTCGATCATGACACTTGAGATCTTCGATTTCTGGCTGGAACTTACCCTGCTGGCGGTGCTCGCGTGCCTCCTGGTCTACGGGATCTTCGACACGCGGTTTGAGATGGCTCGCCGCAAGGGGGCGGACGCGGTAGCGCTTCTGCGGCGCAACGCGCGCCGGCTGTGGGTGCTGATCGCGGGCACCGCGGTCATTCTGCTGGGGATCATCATCTCGCCCCTCCCGGGGCCGGGGCTCAGCGTGCTGGGGCCGCTGGGGCTGGCGATCCTGGCGAGCGAGTTCGTGTGGGCGCGGAGATTGGCGCTCCAGATCAAGGAGCGGAGCGGGCCGCTCCGGGACGCGACTCAGCGAGTAGCGGACGCGACGCCGCGTTGGGCCGTGCTCCCCGCGTGCGCGGCCTACTGGGGTGCGACGGTACCCATCGAACTCTGGACGCCGGTGCCCTCGGTGGTGCTGTGGCCGGCGGCCTCGATCCTGTTCACTCCCGTGTTCCTCTGGGCGTACCTCGTGTTCCGCGCCGCACGCGGGTGAAGTGCGCCCCCGCGTGCCGCGGCGCGGCTTCCCGCCGTCGCCGGTTGACCTCGTCCGGCCCCTGGGGCATTTCTTCCGAATCATCCCGGCGTCACGACTCATGCAGCAACGCGAGAGCGATGAATCCCCGGACTGTCCACGCGGTTGTCCTGAACCAGTTTGAGGTCACCAGCCAACGCCACGTGAAGTCATCGAATCCCGACGTCAGCCTGTCGTGCAGGGGAACCTGCACCGCAAAGGTCGAGGCCCAGATGACGGTGAGCAGCATCAAACCGGCCCAGGGCAGCGTGGTGCCCGAGAACTCTCCACGCGGCAAACATACCAGCAGAAGCGCAGAACTTGCCTCGAGGAGCATCACGGGCCCGACGACCCACGTCGTTCGGCGCTGGTGGGCTTGCTGGTACGCCGGGAACGCGTGGGCGGGCACCGTTCCCATCAAAGGGTAATGCACAACCTGGACGAACCAGATCAGGCCGGTCATGAACCACGTCGCGCCCGCATGGGCCATCGGGATCAGGGCGGTCAGTTGATCGAGCACGCCAATTCCTTGAGGTCGGGCCGGTCGGCCGCGGTTGCATGGCGGTATGCCCGGACCACGCGTCCACGATGGACCACGAACGCGCCCGGCATCTGAAAGCCGTCGCCCTCGAGCTTGCCGATCCCGTGCCCCCGCAGGGCGGCGAGGACGCCGGCGACCCAGACACGCGGCCCAAAGAGTTGAAGGAACGAGCCGCGTCGGAGTTCCAACGCTCGGTAGAGCAGCCGGTCCGGGTCTGCGAGCCAGGCGGCCGAGGTGAGTCCGTACTGCTGACCGAACGATCGCAACCCCTCAGACGAGGCGGTCATGCCGACCACCGCAAGGCCCACGCCCGCGTTCTCGAGGTCGGCTTGCTGCTTCGAGAGGTCCGAGAGGGTCTGCTTGCAGAATGTGCAGCCGGAGTGCCGGAGGAGCACGACGAGTGTCTGCCGCTCATCGGTCAACGCGCGAAGCGTTCTGCCCTGGTCGTCGCGGAGCCCATCCAGAGCCGCGTCGAGCGTGACGTTGCCATCCGGCGGCGACGGCTGCGCCGCCCTCGCCGCTTCCCACAGGATCATCGAGAACGGAATCCACCACACCAGATCGTTGGTCAGGATGGTCACTCCCATCGACCAGGGGAGCTGGCCTCGCACTGCCGCGCCGACGAACCCGATGGGTCCAAGGATCTTTCCCAGCAGGCCCACCAGCACGATCGGCCAGTGGCGCGCGGGGTCTCTCGCGGCGATCATGTACCCCAGCCCGTACGCGCCCACGATCATCCCGATGCACGCCCACAGCTGCGGCCACAGCTCCGTGGTCGTTGGCGACACGCCCAACATCTTCAGCGTCCAGATCGGCGACAGTACCATCGCCGCTCCCCACACGACGTTGTACCCGCCAGCGGCCTGCAGCCAGCGACGCATCCACGCCGGGGCCGCAGTTGTGCGCGGTGCATCACCGGTCATGGCCTGCCCCCGCCGGTCGCAGCGCCGCGATCGTCGCGGCATGCCGATAGTCAAACATCCGCGTCAGCTTCTTCCGCACGTGCCACCCCGCGAGCACCTCGCCGGGCCACCCCAGCGGAACCGAATACTCGATGCGATCCTCGAGCACGCAGCGCGCGGGTCCAGTCGCCCGCACCGTGTGCCGATGCACCCACGACGCGAACGGCCCGGAGACCTGCTCGTCCGTGAACTCGCCCCCGTGCTCGCCACGATCGGTGAAGTCCCGGTGCCGTGCGACCCATCGCACCTTCACAGGGCCCATGTGCAGCACGAGCACCGCCGTCGCTCCATCTCCGAGCGAGGCCGGCGCCTGCTCGACGGTCACTCGCTCCCACGGAGGGATCAGCGCTTTGAGCGCACCGGGCGACTGATGCCACGCAAAGACGTCGCGTGCGCTTGCTTGGATCTCGGAACTCTTCACGAACACCGCGATGGCGCGACTCCTGAACGTCGGGCGGAGCGCCCTGGCGCGTAGGGTATTCGAGGGGCGCCGTGTTCAGATTCTCTTCTTTGCGCCAGCCCTTTCCGGGCGATGCCGGCGCTCGGGCGGTCGCGAGGTTCTTCGGTCATCCGGCCTGGCTTCCCGAACGTTGACGAATCCGGACACGACGCGACGGCGAACCAATTGATTCCAGGAGCCTGGCATGAATTGTTCCGTCGTCGTGGCGTCTGCGTTTGCGCTCTGCTCTTTGGTCGGAGCCCAGCCTGTGAACCTTGAATTCGATGCCGGCGTGTCCGGATGGCGTACCGTGCTGGATGGAGTCATGGGGGGGCGGTCGACAGGACGGGTGACCCAGCCCGAAGCGGGCATTCTCCGCTTCTCCGGCGAGCTGTCGCTGGAGAATAACGGCGGGTTCTCACAGACCCAGACATCGCTTCCGGTGGGGTCCATGAAGGACGCCATCGGCATCGAAGCGAGGGTCCGCGGCGACGGCCGGACGTACCACTTTGACGTGCGCTGCTCTGACGTCCGCGTGATGGCCGGCAGTTTTCAGACGAATTTCGACACGGTGGCGGGCGAGTGGGTGACGATCAGGCTTCCCTTCGAGGGGTTCCGGCTGTACACCTTCGGCCGCCCGGTTCCCAACGCTCCGAAGCTCACCCCGGCCCTCGTCGAGTCGATCGGCGTGACCCTGGCAGACAAGAAGGCAGGGGCCTTTCAACTCGACATCGATTACGTCCGGGCGATCACCCCTGAGGGGAAGCCGCCCGCGACCGACTCGCATTTGGGGGCCGTCGCGAAAAGCGCGGACCTGACGACGCTCCTCTCGCTCATCGAAGTCTCCGGGCTTCAGCTACCGGCAGACGGCCGGGTCACGATCTTCGCTCCGACCAACACGGCCTTTGCGGCGATTCCTGCCGACAAGGTGAAGTTCCTGACGAGCCAGGAGGGGCGAGCGACGCTTCGAGCGATTCTCAAGCATCACATCCTTCCGACGGCCATCGATTCCGGCTCGCTCCTGCAGCGTCGCGGCGTTGTTGCTCTGTCGGGCCAGAACCTCGCCATCGACGGAGAAGGGCTGACCGTCGCGGGAGCATCGATCCTTAAGGCGGATGTCCCGTTCGACGGGGGCGTTGTGTACGTGATCGATCGTGTCATGATGCCCGAAACACGCTCCATCGCCGAGATCGTGACTCAGGAGCCAAGGCTGGCCACGCTTCTCAAGGCGGTGACCACGGCGGGCCTTGCAGCACAACTCGGAGGTGGGAACGGGGGCCCGTGGACCGTTTTGGCTCCGTCGAACGAAGCGTTCGACGCCCTGGGCGATGAGACCATCAAGAAGTTGATGGCCGATCCCCCACAACTGGCGAGCGTTCTTAGTGCCCACGTGATCCCGAGCCGCATCCATCGCAGCGACATGATTGCCCAAGGGTCCGCACGCACGCTGCTCGGTCGCGACGCGGTGCAGTTTGCGCTGGTGGACGGCAAGGTCACGGCGGCCGGAGCCGGGATCATCACCGCCGACATCGAGGCATCCAACGGAGTCATCCACATCATCGACCGCGTGATCGTTCCGGGTCCGTCGGGCGCCCGGGATATCTCCGCGGAGGGAGTGAACGCATCGACATCGGGCGTCGCGGAACTTGTGGAACTTGCGATCGCGCGCGGGGTGCCGATGTTCAACGACGGCAACCCCGAAGCGTGCGCCGCGATCTACGAAGTGACCATCTCCGCCCTTGTCGACCTGGCGCGCGGGATACTTGGAAACGAGGGCGTTGAACGGCTGAGTCTCGCGCTCGCGAACGGTCAGGCGGAGAAGGACGCCGCGAAAAGGGCGTGGATCTTCCGTCGGGCCATGGATCGGGTGTACCAGGATGCGAGCCGCGACACTTCTCGTTGATTGATCGAAGGAGCCGGTCGTGGGGGGCGCACCCAGGTCGGTCGAGAAGCAAGCGCTGTCTCACGAGAAGCAACCGGGCGCTATGAGCGGGCGCGCTGAACGGGCGCGCTAAGCGGGCGTGGTGAGAGCAGGATCGAGGCTCGGGCCGCCCCGACGGCCTACGAGGCGGCACCACCACCGGTTGGGTGTCAGCCCCGGCGTGGTCTCAGTCACATGTGGGCGGAGATGTCGGCAGAGTCAAGGCGAGCCGAACCACGCACGGAGCCTGCAACACGGGATCCTGCTGCGTCCCAGAGCCGCTGGTGGGGCTCGAACTCACGACCGGCGCGTTACAAAGAGGGCACGGGCAGAACGTGTCGCGGGGGACAGCTACTGGGACGGGTGTGATACCAGTCTACTTATAGAGGTTTCGAGGGCAGGGGTCAGGCCGGTGTCACGGCCGCGAAGATGCCAGTACGTGTCCACCTAAAGCACCCCAAACAGTGGCTGTCTTGTCGGGGCTTTGCAACCGCCAAATCCCGTAAGCATTTGTGAGCACAATCCTTAGACGATGTCGGACCGACTGGCCCCGGCATGGCCCTCTCCGCCACCCCCGGACATCGCTTCCATGTGTCACTGGTGGCGGTCGAAAAGGCGTTTTCATGCTCTGCGCCGGCAACAGGTCGCGACGTACGTGTCGGTCGCCGCTGTCAGTTGGTCAGGATCCAGGCGAACGTTGCCAGGCTACGAGGGAGCTTTGTCCTCAACATCACGTGCGCTAAGCATTCGGAAGCATCCTTCGAGGGACATCGCCCGATCGGCGCTCCGCGAGCAAACAAATGGCCGGGAGCGCCGACCGGGCTTTAAACGGGGACGGCGGCTCTCACCGCGCGCCCCCGGTGGGGGTTGGATCGGTCCTCTCAACGGCGAACCTGGTCACGAACCGAGGTGCGGCCTTACGGCTCACGGGAGCGTAAAGCGAGGGCTGTCCCTGCGGGCCGGTTTCCCGCCACCGACCGAGAGCGAGTGGCGACGTCGCGCTTGGAGCGACTCACCGGTTCAGGGGGTTCCCCACGACGGCGCATCACTGCCGTCGATGTACACGACCTTGGTGGACTTGCAGTCCACCGATCGGGCGAGCCAGTACGGCTTCCCATTGATCCGGGTGCGGCTGGCCTCGATCGTGACCGTGTCGCCCGGCTTGCACATGTTCTTCTGGCCTTCCACGTACGCCAGCGGCCCGATCAGGACGGTCTCGTCCGTGCCGCCGTCAGAGTCGGAACGGATCTTGAACGCCCGGGCAGGCGAAGTTCCGTCGTCGAACGTCATTTCGGAGATGTCGATGATCTTGCCCGTCATCGTCTTGGCCGAGTTGCGTTCCAGGGCGCCGATGATCGTCCCGCGTGTACCCCACGCCTCGCTCGCCGGGCCGGTCGACACGGACGGGTCCCGATTCGCACCGAACTTCGGAACGGGAACCTTGTAGGCCGTGTAGACCGCGTCGGAGCGGGATCGGCTGTTCAGCGTGGACAGGTCGGACGGCGTTTCGCCGCCGGCCAGCACCATCTCCTTCGAGGCATCGATCCGTACGATCTTGTCCGCCGTTACGGTCGCGACCGTCCACGGGATGAGCCGCTTGGTGTCGTTGATTCCCAGGAAGTTCTGGTCGGGGTCGATCGAGAGGAATGCCGCCTCGCCGGAGTTGCGGTCCACGATCACCTCGTCCACGGTGCCGCACTTGGCGCCCTGGGACTCGACCTTCATGCCGCGCACGTTGCTGGCCAGCACGTAGTGCATGTACGACGTGCGGTAGTTCCGCCCGCCGGCTTCCATGGTGCTCGCGCCCCAGGCCGGCTCGCCCTTGTCGTCACGCACGCGGAGATTGCGATCTCCGATGCGGACGTGGCTGGCCGTGTACAGGTCCCTGTCCCCGCCGACCGGGTAGGTCTCGGCGATCAGCTTGTCGCCGCGCATCGGTGCCGCGGCCCCGCCGGCGATGTACCACGACGGCCCCACGGACACTCGCTTCGTCGTCCCGTCCGCGGCGGCGACCGTGACGATCAGTTCCTCTTCGGAGAGGTTGTTGCGCACTCGCTCAACGCCGGTCACCTCGCCCTCGATGTGGACCTGCTTGCTGGTGTCGTAGCGGCCGGCGTAAAGATTGGACGCGGAGGGAGAGTCCGGCAGCATCCGATCGTGCCCGGGGTCGCTCTCCATCGCCACCGGCGTGCTGTCGCGCGAACCCTGGGACTCGTTCCGCGCGTCCTTCGGGTTCTTACCATCCTGCCTTTCGCGAGCGTTCCGCGCTTCCTGCGTCTCGTTGGTGTCGTGTCCGTTCTTCGAGTCAACACCGTTCTTCGAATCACGCTCGCTCTTAAGATTGGCCCCGTCCTTCTTGTCGCCGTCCTTCATGTCGCGCCCGTTCTTGATGACCTGGGCGCCATGGCGAGCCTCCATCGTTTCAGACCAGCGCGCCGCGCTGAACTCAGGGTACATCCTGAGCTGCTCGGGAGATGCGGCCAGCACGAGCCGGTCCTTGGCCGCGTTCCAGGTGAACGCGTTGTAGGGGATGCTCACGGTTCTGTCGCTGCTGCCCCGAGTCGCGTCGGTCTTGAGGACCAGGTACTCGATCCGGCCCGAGCCGCGATCGAGAATGAGATCGGTAATATCGCCGACATCCTCGCCCGCGGAGTTCACGACGTCGCGCCCCTCCAACCAGTGACACGAACGAAAGTCCTGCGCGGACATGGCCTTGTCGGACGCCGCCGCCGGAGGCTGGGCGGGGCTTCCCGCGGCCCAGACCGCTCCCGCGGCCAGACACAGTGAGAGCGCGGTCAAGGGTACGGCTTTGATGCACATCTTCATGGGGCATTTCCTTTACAGAGGGTTGGGAACGGGGGCGTGCATTGACTGAACGCGGTCAATACCCATGCACGCAGGTATCGGGGTGATCAATGGCGTGCCGAATGAATGCGGCTACCGCGTAAGGTTTCTCCATCGTCCGGGTGACGCGCCCGAGTTCGGTTCCTCGGTCGGTCCTTTGTCGGCCACGCGCGGCGCGACAGCGTTCGCGCGCACTCCGATTGCGCCGTCACGCGGCACGGACGCACACGCTTTGCCCGCCCGCGCGGCTGTGCTGCAAGCAGTCGGCACGCAATGCACGCACACCGCGGCACAGGGCGGTCTTGACCGTACCGAGCGGAGTGCTGAGGTCTTGGCCGATCTCTCGCAGCGTCTGGCCTCGCAGGTACGCCCGGACCAGCACGGTGCGCTGCATTTCGGGGAGCCCCTTCATGCGCTCGATCACCATCGCAAACTCGTCCGAGACCTCGAGCGAACGACGCGACGGAGCGACTGGGGAATCGATTGCGCTCGAATCCCGCTCGCCCGTGCGGTAGACCTGGCGAAGGGTGTCGATGATCCGTCGGCGCGTGATGAGCATGACCCAGGTCACCAGCGATGCACGCTGGGAGTCGTATCTCCCCGCGCTCTGCCACAACCGCACGAACACGGCTTGCACGACGTCTTCATGGTCGCACCGGTGCGGCAAGGCTCGGCGCACCATCTGATGGACCATTGAAGCAAAGCGGTCGTAGAGAACCTCCACCGCCGCTTCGTCCCCCACCGCAACCCGACGCATCAGCTGCACATCCTCCGCGGCCCGTTCATTGTTCTCGCGCATGGGGCAACTCCTCATTGACTTGATACACATCGTGAAGCACGGCCGTGGGCGCGCCGTGTCGGCCCGCCATGAACCGGGGTCTCACGGGCCGCGGCGGACATGTACTGTTCCGACCAGGATGCCTAAGGGGCGCGGTTCACCCCGCTCACGGCCGTCTCTACCGCAAGATCGGCTTGAAGCACGCAAGGCCCAGCCCGCAGCCTGAGATCACAGAGGACAGACAGGCACGCGGCCAGCGGTCGATTAAGTTGTGTCTCTGGCCTCCACAGCGACTCCGCCGCAAACGACCCGATACCAGCGTGCATAAGGGGGACTCAGACACCAAGAAAGGCCACTCCCGTCGCCATGTTCGCGGCGTTTGCTTGCGGACGCCGGGCCTTTCCGCGCACCAGGGTGCGGAGAGCGCCGCCTTCGGCCTCGATGAGGTCGAACACGTGAACCACGAACCGGGAGATGGCCTCCACGTTCAACTCCTTTGACGGCTGAGAACCAGGCCCAGCAGCAGTCCCACGCCAGCCGCGATCCCGACGCTGGCGACAGGGTTGCGCGTGATGAGGTCCTTCACGGACGCGGCGGCGTCTGCCGTGGCTTCTTTCGCGTCGTCGTACTTGTCCTTTGCCTTATTGACGACGTTCTGCGCTCCCTGACGGAGTTCGGCGGCGCCCGAACGCGCGGCATCCACAGCCCCGTGCGCCAGGGAGCTGACGTCGGTCTTGACCGTGTCGACGCCTTGACCCAACCGACTCATGTCCTGCTTGAAGCCCGTCCCGTCGAGTGCTGGTGAACTTGCCATGATCGTGTTTCCTTCAGGTTGTGTCGGCGGCGAATGCCGCGGACGGTGTGAACGTGTGCCCGAGACGTGTCCTTGACTCGACGCGCGCGTCAGTACGTCGCTCGCTCCGACACGGCTCCTTCCGAGCGAACCGTCGTGTGAATCTCGGGCTTGGTGTTCGGAGTCTTGACGTCGGGCGGGGTGGCTTCTGCACCGGTTGAGATGTCCGTTGCATGCTCGCTCTCGAACACGCGCTTGACGTTCGCCACGGCGTCAGAGTTGACGGCGTGGACAGAGATCAGGATGTTCCCGTCCTTGACCTTGCCCTCGTACCGCTTGGCCTCGATCTCGGGGATGCCCATGCCGATCAGGGCGCCCGCGATCCCCCCCACCGCGGCGCCCACCGCGATGCCGCTGAGCGCGGCCATGATGGGGCCGACCGCGATGAAGGGACCAACGCCGGGGATGGCGAGCAGGCCGATGCCTGCGAGCAAGCCCAGTGTCCCTCCCACCACGCCGCCCGCGCCGGCGCCGACGGTCGCGCCCTCGGGAGCCTTGGTGTTCTTCTCGTGGGCGAAGTCGCGGGTGCTGGACTTGTCAGGGAACAGAACCGAGATGTCGTTGTCGGCAACTCCGGAGGACTTGAGCCGGGTCACGATGTTGCCGGCGATCGTCTGTGACGACGCGATGCAGAATACGGCGGTAGCCATGGGTGAACTCCTGAGTGTGGTGAACGGTGACGATGCTTCGGTGCGAACGCGGGTCAGTTGGTCTTGATTTCAAGGAGGTTGTCGACCTTGGTCACGCCGCCGACCGCCTTGGCCTTGGCCTCGATCGAGTCCTTCTCGGCCTGGCTGTTGACGACGCCGCGGAGCGTGACCAACCCCGACTTGTCGGTGATGATCTTGCAGTTCTGAGCGTTCATGGACATCGCCTTGTCATCCATGATGGCCCGGCGGATTTCGGCGGTGACCTTGATGTCCACGCTCGACTGAGACTGATCCAGCGGGGTCTTGGTTTCCGCCGCTCCGTCACCCTTGTTTCTGGCGGTGTTGTCGGGGGCCGGGGCGGGCCTGGCGGCGTCGGTGCGCCCGGTCGCGGTGGTGGCGTTAGAGGTGACGGGCACTCCCTCGGTCTTCTTTTCGCACGACGTGGCGAACACGAAGCCCAGGGTGGCGATGGACGCGATGCTGCGGATGATGTTCATGGATGGACACTCGTTTCTGCCGCGGTAAAGGAGCGGCTAAGGTGTGCTTAATCCTCCGGCGGGCCCATGAGGCGTGAGGCTTCGCACCACACTCACGACGCGGCGTCGGCTTGGTCCGAAGAGAGGCTCAGTGCATGCAGCTCCGGATCAGGAGGCCGATGAGAATGAGAGGGATCGGCACGCCCAGGGCCCACAACAGGACCGCGGGACGAACCTTTCCGGCACGGCTGGCCCACGGCGTGCGCGCGTTCGCGTTTGCACCCGGGAGCGTGGACGCGGCAGGGTGTTGCCGGGCCGGCGGGATATGAAGTAGGGTTGACATGATGGGTACCTTTCAGAAAGAGGCAACTGCGCGGAACATCCACGGACGAGCAGAGCGGGCCTCCTCGCCAGCGCCCAAGCGGCGCCATCGCACGCCCGCTGAGGCGATGCACGTCGCTCACGTCAACTCTGCGTTGCCTTCACTCGACCTGACCGCGTGGCGCGCCAGAGGCGCGCTGACGCAGAGCTGTTAGGGCGCCATGCCGGGCGTCCTGCCACCCGTGCGATCGCCCGACTCGGCCACACCGCCCGACTTCAGGGCCGCGCCGCTTATCTGTCCCGGGTCGCTCTTGGTGGTAGACGGGCTTTGGCTCGAAGGAGATCCTTGGGGCGGCTGCTCGTTGCCCGTGCGCGGCATAGCGCTTCCCGAGTTCGTGCGACTCTCCGCGTTGGCGCCCCAGGGACGCGAGTCTGCTCCGGCTGCGTCGCGCCCGGCGTCACGATTGCCGCCTCGACCCGCCTCGGCGTCGCCCGTTTGGTTCCCGCCGGAGTTGTTCTCACGCGCTTTGTAGCCAGCACTTTCGATGGCCGCGCACGCCGCCTTGCAGCCGCGGTCATCTGTGGTGATCTCGGCCGCGCCGACCTTTACGGACTGGGTCTCGACACCCTCGACGCCGTTGAGTGCGTCCTTGACCGCGGCGACACACACGTGTCCGGCCATGCCGTCGATGTTGAGGGTTCTGTCGGTGATCGTCTGGGATTCCATGAAGCGCTCCTTCGTACCACCCCATCCTTCGGCAGGGGTCGTACACCCGACACCGATGCGGAGACGATACCTCCGCGTTCCTCCGAGTCGAGCGCATTGTGGCACTTCACGACTGATGGAGAACTCTTCCCACGCTCAGGCAATACGGCCGTGTTCGTGGTCATGGTGTGCCGTTGTTACGTTGAAATATCTAATCGCTGCGCACGCGCGCCGAGCGCGCATTACGCCTCTTTGCCGTGGCGTGATGCCAGGGCACGCTCGCATTTCGCGCCGGGACGTTAACCCCCCGCGCCGTGTGAAGCGACCGCCCCGTGCATTGACCCATGCACACGCTCGCTCCGCATATTGGCGCCTTGAACGACGGGAGGCACGTCACGCAACGGACTCTGAATTCGGCGTGGGGCAGATGATTGCCCGCCGGGCTCGCGGGAACCTTGAGAGCACGCTCTACCGGGGCATGGGGCCAGGAACCGCCGAGGGTGTGCGATCGCGCCGGCATCGCACCAGCGCGGGGACTCCCCTGGCCCATCGCCCAGCTCGTCGCTCGAGTCTTTGGCCTTGTGGAGGCCGAAGGGAGGGCGCTGCGCGCCGCCATGCGCGTGGAGTCCAGGCGTCTGAGCTCCTTGACCGCTACCAACATGGCGGTCGGGGCGGCGTGCCTGGGACTGATCCGGGGAGGGTTGGTCTGCATCTTCGACATGCGCCACATGACGTGGAGCATCCACTTCGCGTGCCACCGGTGTGGTTCGCGCCCGTTCGCCACGTACGACCACAGCCGCAACAGCGTGATGCTGGGCGTGCTGGCGATGAGCGAAGGGAGCACGATACTCACCGTGCGTTGCCCTCGTCGGCGCGGCACGGGCTGAGGTGGTGGTAGTTTGACCTGAGTTGCTTTGTGATCCTTGGGCTCAAGAGCCTGGGACTGGTCCGTAGGATCCTCGTGCCCGGGCGCGATCGCATCGACGCCAGGCGAGCGTGAGAAGGGCGCGGGCCTCCAACCGGACTGCACCGCGCCGTCTCGCACAGCCCTCGCGCGTACGAACCGAGTCCCCCTCGGGAGCACGGGCGCCGGCGCAGGGCCCCGTGCAGGGGTGTAGCAATCTCTCTCCAATCGCTCCTGCCGCTCGGAACACGGGCGACTCAGGTCCTTGTGGCGGGTACAGTGACATACACCTACGGGGTATGGGCTGTACACCCCTTCGCTCGACCACCGCGTGAGACCGACGAGCGCCAACGGCGTATTGCCGGACCCGGCGTCGAAGACGGAGCGATGAACCGGCTTTCGTCTTGCGGGCGCGCGGCTTTCGGTTTTCCCTGGGGCTCGACGGGTTCGTCCGCTGCTCCCACGGCTTTCGCAAGGAGTTCACGCATGCTTCGATGGGCGCTTGTCTTCCTGGTGCTGGCCCTGGTCGCGGGTCTGCTGGGCTTTACCGGAGTCGCCGGCGAGTCGATGGCGATCGCGCGCATCCTGTTCTTCGTGTTTCTCATCGTGTTCGTGATCGGGCTGGTGTACAGCCTGGTCACCGGACGGCGAATTGCCGGACCCTGACCACTTCACCGGGTTTCGCCCGGGGGATCGCTGGCCCACCCCCGCGCCGGAGTGCGCGGCACCCAACGGCTTCGGGACCGCCGAGGCCGCACTTTTTCGCAGGCAACGCCTGCAAAGGACGTATTGCATGAAGACTCCTCTCCTTATCGCCGGGTTCGCCCTCGCGTTCACCGGAAGCGCGTACGCGGGCACCGCCATCATCTCGCTCACATACTCGGATCTGAGCGGCAACTACACCGCGTCGAGCGCGAGCGCGGGCACCTTTAGCGCTCACGCGATCGATCTCCCCGGGATCCTGCGCACCGCGGGCGACGTCTCCCGCCTGATCACCCCCAACGGCAACGCCGACTTTCAGCCGGGCTTTGTGTCGGGCGCCGACCTGTCCGACTTTGCCATGAACATCGCCGTCACCCACACCGGCACCACCGGCACGGGCGCCGGCACGTTTACCGCGACCGACGCCGACGGTGACACCATCACCGGCAGCATGTCCGGCACGTGGGGACTGCAGGGCACCTTCCTGGCCTTCCAGGGCGTTCTGAGCAACGTCGTGATCCACGATAACGGCACGCTCGACCATACGTTCAACGGGTCAAACACGGGATCCTGGGACACCACCAACTTCCCCACCGCATCCCCCTACGACGGGGCGGTCGTCCACCTCACCGAGAGGGCCGACAGCTTCTTCGCCACCAACTGGACCAATGCGGCCACCGGTGTGACCGCGCAGGTCACCGCCGCCGTCACCGTTCCTCTTCCCCCAGGCGGGCTGGCCGGGCTGGGCACGCTCTCTGGCGCGCTGGGCCTCAGTCTCGTCCGCCGTCGTCGCTGAGACAACCCCATCCCGGCGCGCGACAGCACTCCCTCCTGCTCCCTCCGTCGCGCGCCGGAGCATGGGATACCAACGGGTCATTTCCGCACGCACACCACGCTTCTGCCTACGCGCCCACAACACTCCGAACGATCTCCGCGCCGTTGCCGGCCTAGTCACTCAACCTTGCCGCCGGGGCGGCATGTCTTGCCCGAGCACACCGCACTCCCGACGCTCGCTCACGCGGTAACGGACTTCGATGTCGGGCTGGTGAACCGCCTTGCGCACCGCGGCGGCATCGATCACGCCCGCTGCGTGACCGCCCGGCCACTCACCTCGGGCCCACGGTTCACTGAGACGCCGTCTGCGGAGGAGCCTGTGCACGAATGGTGATGAGAATCCACCCTCCGCTCTGGAAGCGACCCCCTGCCGCAGCCTCATAACTTGAGATCGAGACCTTACCAATCCCCTCAAATGAGTGCTCGGGCGCCGTCGAGCCTCGGGCCTCGACGCGGTGCGGCCGTGGGAGCGGCGGTCGTTGCGCTCGCCAGCCTGGTCTCGTGCGCGGACCACCGCCGCCACTTGAGCGGCGCCGAACTGGTCAGGCTCCAAGATGAGTACAACGTCACGAGCGAGCGCGAGCGAGCCTACGCGTCTGGACAGGTGATTGAGCGCATGCGCCGTGAATGTGCCGCCACCGCCGAAGGCGGCGCCGACACTTCGCCGATCTTCGACGTACTGGGCCCATGAGGGGGGATGTCTCTTTGTCTCCAGCGACGACCTGGGCCGGATCGCCGATGAGGTTCGTCTTCACCCGCCCTCATGCGTCGTGATCGACGACGCCCACACCCGGCTGCCACTGGTTGAGGGCCTGCGGCGGCTGCGGGTTGAGATGCACGCGAGCTTTCGACTTCACGCCAATTGCTGGCGCCACCACGAGTCAATCTGCCGTGCGGTGCTGGCTTTGGGGGAAGCCGATGTCGTGCGCCTGGGGCCTCTTACCCGGAACCAGATCCTGGAAGTCATCAAGTCGCGCGGGATCGAAGGCTCCAACGTGCTGCTGCGCCTGCTCCTTGATCAGGCCGAAGGCAAACCCGGCCTGGCCGTGGAACTCGCCGAGGCCTGCAAGCGGGGAGAGGTCGAGCGGGTGTGGACGGGCGAGGCGCTCGCGGAGCTGATCGAGGTGTACGGGATCGATGGGCTGCGCATGCCTCGGGGGTCGTACCGCGATTGATCAGCGAGCGACGGCGGGTTTGAACATGGGCCCGGAGGCGTGCGGTCCCCCACTGTGGCTGGGGAGCTCCGCCCGTCCCGTTCCCGCGCCAACGGAATTCTCACCGGGCCGGTCCGCGCAGAAAATCTTCTCCCCAAACCCTCCACCCCAGATCCGTGTGCAAGGGGGCCATTTGCACACATTTCTGAGTGCGCCAAACCGCGCCAGG
>JBGALI010000033.1:0-28198 GCA_044223975.1 Phycisphaerales bacterium
CCCAGAAGATCCAGCGCCTGGCGGCCGAGCGGGCCGAGATCGACAAGGACCAGAACCGCATCCGCGAGAACATGAAGACGGTGGGCCAGCAGGCCTCGGTCTACGCGCGGTACCTGCAGAAGTTCACCGAGCAGGAGAACCGGGTGGAGGCGATCGACGCGGACGTGAAGACCACGCAGGCCGACCAGCAGCGGCTGGAGGCGGAGCTGGCCGAGTACCTGCGGACGCTCAACGTGGAGTAGGGCGGTGGGGAATGGGCAGTAGGCAATGGGCAGTGGGCAGTGGGGAAAACCAAGAATGGCGACCGAACCATCACCGGTCGGGATCAGTGGCCGAACGAGGGTCATCTCGTCCTATCGGGATTTGGAAGCTTGGCGCGGTGCGATGGACCTCGTTGAGGAGTGCTATCACCTGGCGCGCGAGTTGCCCAAGGAGGAATTGTTCGCTCTCGGCCAGCAGATCCGCAAGGCGTCCGTGTCGATTCCTGCCAACATCGCCGAGGGCTACGGGAGAGACAACCGGGGCGACTACGTTCATCATCTGCGCATCGCGCAGGGCAGTCTCAAGGAACTGGAAACTCACCTGCTCATCGCGGCGCGAGTGGGTCTGACGGCTGAGAGCCGCATCGCCACCCCGCTGTCAAATTCGGACCGTCTCGGCAGGATTTTGCGATCGCTTATCCGCTCGCTGGAAACCCCGCGCTGACTCCTCCCGCCCCACTGCCGACTGCCCATTCCCCACTGCGCGGTTCCCTCTACTTCACAGCGCTCTTGAGCGCATCGGCCTTATCCGTCTTCTCCCACGTGAACGTCTCGCACTTCTTGCCGCCGACGGTGATCGTGCCGACGGGGCGGCCGAAGTGGCCGTGGCGTGCGGTGGGGCTGAAGATGGGCATGCGGAGGTTGAGCGTCTCGATGATCTTCCGTGGCGTGAGGGCGAAGACCTGGCGGACGGCGGAGCTGATCTTCTCCTCGTCGGCCTTGTGGGTCCCGAAGCAGTCGACGTAGACGCTGGTGGGCTCGGCCACGCCGATGGCGTAGCTGAGCTGGATCTCGCAGCGGTCGGCGAGCCCTGCCGCGACGACGTTCTTGGCGATGTACCGGGCCATGTAGGCCGCGGAACGGTCCACCTTGGTGGGGTCCTTGCCGCTGAACGCCCCGCCGCCGTGGCGGCCCATGCCGCCGTAGGTGTCCACGATGATCTTGCGGCCGGTGAGGCCCGAGTCGCCGTGGGGCCCGCCGATCTCGAAGCGGCCGGTGGGGTTGACGTGCACGGTGATGCCCGGGTTCCACCATTCCTTGAGCACGGGCTTGAGTACGTGCTCGGTCACCTGCTTCTTGAGGTCGGCCTGGCGGTCGTTCCACGAGGGATCGTGCTGCGTCGAGAGGACGAGCGTGTCGACGCGTACCGGCTTGTTGTTCTGGTACTCGACGGTTACCTGGCTCTTGGCGTCGGGGCGCAGGCCGGGAATCGTGCCTTCACGCCGCACGTGGGCCTGCTGCTCGACCAGGCGGTGCGCCAGCTGGATGGGCAGGGGCATCAGCTCCGGGGTGTCGCGGCAGGCGTAGCCGAACATCATGCCTTGGTCGCCGGCGCCCTCGCGGTCCACCCCCATGGCGATGTCTGGGGACTGCTTGTTCAGGGCCACCAGAACAGCGCAGCTGTCGGCGTCGAACCGCATGTCGCCGGTCGTGTAGCCGATCTCCTTCACCGTGCGGCGGACCTGCTCGGGGATGTCGACGTACGTGCGGGTCGTGACCTCGCCGGCGACGACGACCAGGCCGGTCGCCACGAGCGTCTCGCAGGCCACGCGGCTGAAGGGATCGTCGGCGATCATCGCGTCGAGGATCGCGTCGGAGATCTGGTCGGCCACCTTGTCGGGGTGTCCCATCGAGACCGACTCGGAAGTAAAGAGCTGGGTGCGTGCCATGGTGATCAGCCTCTCTCAACCCGCGCACGCCCCGGGGAACCCTCCCCGCGGACGCGGAATTACCGGGAAACCGTGCGAACAGGCAGGGTAGCGCGGGGCCGGGGAGGTGGCAAAGCGGTCGGGGACCGGAACATCGTTTCCGGACGGACCCTCCGTGCATTGCGTGGCGCTGCGCCATCGGAAAAACGGCTCGCACCCCTTCACCGGCCCGCGGCGTGGTCCGTCGCGAGAACTCGCTCGATGCGGCGGTCGGGCACGAGCCACATCAGGGCGACCAGTACGTACAGCCCGGCGGCGATCCAGGGGTACACGAAGGCGGCGCCGATCGCCATCGCATAGAGCACCGGCGAGACCTTGCCCTTGAGGTCGCGCCCGACGGCCCGGGCGACCGATTCGTTGCCGCGGCAGACCATGATGGACTTCTGCAGGACCCAGTACGCGATCGCGGCCATGAGCAGGACCACGCCGTAGAGCGCGGTGGGCATCGGCGCCAGGTGGTTCTCGCCCATCCACCCGGTGACGAAGGGGATCAACGAGAGCCAGAAGAGCAGGTGGAGGTTGGCCCACAGGATCGGCCCGCTCACGCGCTGCGTCGCGTGCAGCATGTGGTGGTGGTTGTTCCAGTAGATGCCCACGTAGACGAAGCTCAGGGCGTAGCTCAGGAAGACCGGGAGCAGGGGGACGAGGTCACTCAGCGCCGCGGCCCCGTGCGGGACCTTCAGCTCCAGGACCATGATCGTGATGATGATGGCGATCACGCCGTCGCTGAACGCTTCGAGTCTGCCCTTGCCCATGGGTCCTCTTCGTGGCTTGGGTGAGCGACCGCTTCGGGGACGGGCGCGCGAGGATCGGCGGACCCGAGTGTACTCGGTGGCGCGACGCCCGACCGGTGGACTCCCGGGCCGTTCCCGGGTACACCTTGGGCGTGATCATCCTCGCGGCCGAAGCGGCGGCGCACTCCAACCTTGGCCTCAGCCTTGCGCTCCTGGCCGTCGACTGGTCGGTGCGCATTGCCCTGTCCGTGCGGGTCATCATGCGCCGGTCGAGCGTGTCGAACACACTGGCGTGGCTGCTCCTGCTCTTGTTCATCCCGCTGGTGGGAATCTTTTTCTACGCGATGATCGGGGAGAACCGGCTGGGCCGGCGGCGGGCGGGGCGTGCGGCGGACCTTTCTGCGGAGCTGGAGCACAAGGCGGTCGCCATCTGGACCGCCGCGCACGACGACTGGAGCGCCAAGGGCGCCAGCTACACGACCCTGGCCAAGCTGGGCACGGCCGTAAGCGGCCTGCCGCCGCTCCGCGGCAACGAGCTCGAACTGCTCAGCGACGCCAACGTCGTGCTGGACCGGCTCATCGCCGACATCGACGCGTCCAAGAGCCACTGCCACATGCTGTACTACATATGGATGCCCACAGGGCGGGGCGTGGCGGTCGCCGAGGCGCTGATACGGGCCGCCGAGCGGGGCGTGAGCTGCCGCGTGCTGGTCGACGCCGTCGGCAGCAAGGCCTTCCTGCGGTCGGAGCTGCCCGACCGCATGACCGCGGCGGGCGTGCGCGTGGTCGAGGCCCTGCCGGTGAACGCGGTGCGGATGCTCTTTTCGCGGATCGACCTGCGGAACCACCGCAAGATCGCGGTGATCGACGGCCTGATCGGCTACTCGGGCAGCCAGAACCTGACCGACGAGACGTTCACGAGCCGCAAGCGGCGGAAGGTCGGGCCGTGGATCGACGCGACCGTGCGGCTGCGCGGGCCGGCGGTAACCGCGCTGCAGACGGTCTTTCTGACCGACTGGCTGCAGGACAGCGACGAGAACATCGAATCACTCGAGGGCATGCTGCGCCCGTGCGCGCCGGCGGGGGACAGCGTGGTGCACGTCATCGCCTCGGGCCCCGACGCCCGGCCCGACTCGATCCACCACGCCGTGCTCACGCTGCTGTACTCGGCCCGCGAACAGATCGTGATGAGCACGCCCTACTTCGTGCCCGACGAGGCGACCAAGACGGCGCTGCAGAACGCCGCCCTGCGCGGCGTGAGCGTCACGCTGATCATGCCCGACCACCTCGACGCGCGCGTGGTCGCCGCGGCGGCGCGCTCCCACTTTGACGACCTGCTGAACGCGGGCATCAAGATCATGCTGCACGAGGAGGGGCTGCTGCACGCCAAGACGTTCACGGTGGACGGGCGCGTCGCCGTGGTCACCAGCATCAACTTCGACGTGCGCAGCTTCCGGCTGAACTTCGAGGCCTCGCTCTTCATCTACGACGAGCGGTTCGCCCGCACGCTTCTCAGCCTGCAGCGCAAGTACATGGCCGAGAGCACGGAAGTTGTCCCGGAGGAATGGCGCCGGCGCCCCGCGTGGCGGAAGTTCGTCGACAACACGGCCCAGCTGTTCGGGCCGCTGCTCTGAGCTCAGAACGGCGCAACGGAGCGGAACTGAACGAGCGGCCCGCCGCCGGGTTCGCGGAGCGCCAGGTGCGTCGCGTGCAGCATGAGGCGCGGTGCCGCGGCGCCCGTGCCGTAGAGCGCATCGCCCACGATCGGGCACCCCAGGCCGCCGGGGCGGGGGGCGGCGGAATGGACGCGGAGCTGATGCGTCCGCCCCGTGAGGGGCTCAAAGTGCACGCGGGTGCGGTCGGTCTCGCGCGAGAGCACCCGCCAGCTGGTCCGTGCCGCGCGGCCGTGCACGTAGTCGACGATCTGGACCGGGCGTCGCGTGATGTCGGCGCGCACGGGAAGGTCGACGACGCCCGCATCGCCCGGCACGTCGCCCTCGAGCAGCGCGGCGTAGTGCTTGGTGACCTCGCGGCGCTCGAACTGGCCGGAAAGATCGCGCTGGGCGTCCTCGTCGAGGCCGAAGATCAGCAGCCCGGAGGTCTCCATGTCGAGGCGGTGCACCACCAGGGGGCCCCGGGAGCCGGGGAACATCGTCCGCACGCGCGCGGCGGCGCAGTCCTGCTTGGCCTCGCCCTTCCCGGGCACCGACAGCAAGCCCGAAGGCTTGTCGATCACGACGTAGCGCGGCGTGGCGTGGACGATGCGGAGCAGATCGTTCACGCGAAGATCGACTTCATGTGGAGTGCGCGGCGCAGGCACGCGATCTGGCCGGTGTGGTCGCCGTTGTGGAAGATCATGCGCTGCGCCAGCGCCCACAGCGGCGTCTGCCCGTTGCCCCACGGCACGGGGCGTTCAAGGGTGGCGTCGTCGGCGGCGCGGACTGCCCCGGCGATGCGGTCGCAGCCGTGGTTGTAGATCTCCACGCACCGCGCCAGGGTGGGGTACTTCGACGGGTCCGCGGCGGGGGTCGAGCCGAAACTGACGGACTCGATGTCGAAGCGATCGGCCGGGCGGACGGAGCCGGGCGGCGCGGATTTGCCGCTGAAGAAATCGAACTCCGACGGGGGCCGGGCGTCGAACTTCTCCGCCACGCGGTGCATGGTCAGGGCCAGGTGCCCGAGATTCCACGCGACGTGGTTGGGCAGGCCGGGGGCCTGGCGCGTGTGGTTGGTATCGTCGAACCCGGCGAGGTACCGGGCGAGGAGCACCTTGGTGGCGAGGATGCCTTCGGCGATGGTTTCGCGGCGGTGCATGGGTGCTCCGGTGCGGTGTGCCCGGGGACGCGGCCCCGGAACAGGAGCATACCCCGGGATGGTCCTCGCGAGCGTGGTGCGGCGCGCCGACCGATCGCGGTGCTCCTAGCGTTGCAGCGCTGGAAGTGTGCGAAACATTCGATGTCCACTGGGAAAGGCACGAGATGGCGTCGTTCAAGAATGTGGCCGCCGCGGCGGGGTTGATCGGGCTCGTGACGTGCGCGTACGGCCAGGCGTCAGGCACCGCAACCCCCGCGGACGAATCGATGATCGGGGCGCCGGTGCAACTGACGACCCGCGACAAGTTCGTGAAGGCCGGCGAGGCGTACTTCAGCCCCGACGGAAAGTTCATCATCTTTCAGGCGGTGAGCATCCCCGAGAAGGGCAAGGAGCCCAGCCCGTTCTACGCCATGTTCCTGGGTGAACTCAAGCGTGACGCGTCCGGCCGGGTGACGGGCCTGGGCGAGACGCGCCAGGTCTCCCCGCCGGGATCGGCAAACACCTGCGGCTGGTTCCACCCGACCGACCGGGCGCGGATCCTGTACGGCTCCACGATGGACGCACCCTCGGAGAACCAGCCGTCGGGGTTCCAGGTGGGCACGCGCAGCTACCGCTGGCAGTTCCCGACCGAGATGGAAGTCGCCACACAGTCCCCGCTGTGGCTCGTGCAGGCGTACGGCCTGAAGCCGGGAACCGACTGCGGCACCGACCACGTCGCGCACCCGGCCTTCAAGCGCGACGGCTACGACGCGGAGTGCTCGTACTCCAAGGACGGGCGGTTCATCCTGTACACGCACGTCGAGCTGAAGGTAAAGGAAGAGGGCAAGCCCGGCGTGCCCGACGCGGACATCTGGATCTACGACACCAAGACCGGGGAGCAGCGCCCCCTGGTGGTGGCGCCCGGGTACGACGGCGGGCCGTTCTTCTCGCCCGACGGCACCCGGATCTGCTACCGCTCCGACCGCAAGAGCAACGACCTGCTGCAGGTCTACGTGGCGACGCTCAAGCGTGACAACGCCGGAGTGCCGATCGGCATCATCAACGAGCGCGCCATCACCGACAACACCGAGGTGAACTGGGCCCCCTACTGGCACCCGTCGGGGAAGTTCCTGATCTACGGCAACAGCGGCACGGATCACAAGAACTACGACCTGTGGGTGAGCGAGGTCGGGACCGACGAGCCGACCGCGAAGCTGCAGAAAAAGCGCATCACCGTCAAGGAAGGCGCGGACATCCTGCCCGCCTTCACCGCCGACGGGAAGTGGCTCATGTGGACCTGCCAGCGCGGGCCGAAAGTGGAGGGCGAGGAGAAGCCCTCGAGCCAGCTTTGGATCGCGGAGTGGAAGGGCGGGGAGACGCCCTACGCGAACGCGGGCAAGTGATCGCGGCTCATGGCCCCGCGGCCATGACGCGACGCACAAGTGGATGTCGATCGGCTCATCGCCCGTGGGCCTTGCGAGACTTGGCGCGCGGAGCAGGGCGCGGCTTGCGCTTGAGCCCGATTGCCACGGGGTGCATGGGCTGGTACAGGCCCATCTCGCCGCCGCCGGGGACCTTGAACGACGTCACGAGCCCGTAGCCGCGGTCCTTGACGGGGCTCGTAAAGCTGACGCCCTTCTTCTTGAGCTGGGCCACGGTCTTCTTGACGTCGTCGCACATGAGGTGCAGCTCGTGGCGTGGCTCGTCCTCGGTCGGGTGCATCCCGATCTCGGCGGGTGGCAGGGCGAAGATGAGCCAGCCTCGTCCGGCGTCCACGGAGGGAAGCCCGAGGACGTCCTTGAAGAATGATCGCGTCGCCTCAGCGTCCTTGGCGTAGAGCAGTGCGTGAACGCCGGTGATCATGGGGCGGCTCCTGGATGGCCGCGGCATCATACCCGGCGCGGCCCTCGCGCCCGATCGGGAGACGTATCCTTGGGCATGATCTCCCGCTGCACCCGGACGTTGATGACGGGTCTGGTCGACTTCGCGGGGCTCTTCCCGCCGGCGCGCCTGGCGATGACCGCGGCCTGCGAGGAGTACCTCCGGCACTCGATGTCGGAGTTTGAGTGGGCCCTGGGACGGTTCATCTGCCCGGTGTCACGCCTGGCCGAATTCGAAAAGGCCGCGTCGATCCTGCTGCCGGGCACCGCGGCCACCAGCGGGTACCGCGAGCGTGCGGCAGGAGAAGCGTGGCGGATCTCCGCGCTCATCGACGCGCCCGACATCGCGGGCCTCGACCTGGCCCTCGACCAGATCGACGCGTTCAACGCGGCGCACGCGCGCGAAGAGAACGGCCTGGCCGTGATCGACATGGTCGAGATCAAGGCGCCCGCGCCGGGGTTCATTGACGAGGCCATGGATGTGATCCCCGAGGACGTGTTCCCGTTCTTTGAGTTCCCGATCGCGGGGGACTGCCGCGGCTTTGTTGCCGCGCTTGCCGGCAACAACGCCGGCGCGAAAGTGAGGACGGGGGGCCTGACTCCGGAGGCCATTCCTCGCACGCCCGACCTTGCCGCGTTCCTCCACGCGTGCTCGCGGGCCGACGTGCCGTTCAAAGCGACGGCGGGGCTGCACCATCCCGTGCGGTCGGAGCTGCCGCTGGACTCGACGCCGGGGGCACCGGTCGCGCTCATGCACGGGTTCCTGAACCTCTTTATGGCAGCGGCGCTGGTCAAGGTGCGGGGGCTCGACGAGCGCTTGACCTGCCTGGCCCTCGACGACCGCGTGGAGGGCAGCTTCCGCTTCAGCGAGACCCAGGCGGGGTGGCACGAACACTCGGTGGACGCGGCGGAACTGGCCCGGGTTCGCGAGTCGTTTGCCCTGTCGTTCGGCTGCTGCTCGTTCGAGGAGCCTCTGAACGACCTCCGCGAGATGGAACTGCTGTAATCGACGGCGCCCGAGGGGTTCTCGGGCGTCTCCCGGGGCTATCGCTCAAGCGGGCCTTCCGACGGGTCGAATCGACTAGGTTTCGAAAACCGAACTCCGGGGCCCGGCCGAGCGTCGAACCTTTGAGAGCGGACGCCCGAATGGACACACGGGGATCTCAGGACGCCGCAGGACGCCGGCAGCCATGGTCAACAAGATTGAACAGGACCACCAGCGCTTCCGCCAGATCGTGCGCGGCAAGATCCGCCGCGACCTGAGACGGTTCCTGTCGCGCGGCGACCTGATCGGGCGCGAAGGCAAACGCTACGTCTCGATCCCCGTCCACGACATCGACATACCGACCTTTCGCTACGGGGACAACTCCGGCGGCGTGGGCATGGGCGAGGGCGATGAGGGGCAGACCGTCGGCCAAGGCAACCCCGGCGGCGAGAAGGAAGGCCAGCACCTGCTCGAGGTTGATGTTTCGCTCGAGGAGCTGGCGGACATCCTGGCCGAGGAGCTGCGCCTGCCCCGGATCAAGCCGCGGGGCCAGCACCGCATCACGACCGTCAAGGACAAGTACACGGGCATCCGCCCGATCGGTCCGGCATCGCTGCGGCACTTCAAGCGGACGTACCGCGAGGCGCTCAAGCGCCAGATCGCGCTGGGGCTGTACGACCCTTCGAACCCGGTGATCGTGCCCATCCGCAACGACCTGCGCTTCCGCTCGTGGAACGAGATCAAGAAGCCGCAGAGCAACGCGGCCATCGTGTACATGATGGACGTCTCGGGCTCGATGGGCGACGAGCAGAAGGAGCTGGTCCGCCTCGAGGCCTTCTGGATCGACACCTGGCTGCGGCGCAACTACGAAGGGATCGAGAGCCGCTACATCGTGCACGACGTGCGGGCGCAGGAGGTCGACAAGAAGACCTTCTTCAGCGTGAAGGAGGACGGCGGCACGCGGATCAGCTCGGCCCTGCAGTGCTGCAAGGAGCTGCTCAAGAACCATTACGACCCCTCGGACTGGAACATCTACCTCTTCCACTTCTCCGACGGCGACAACTCCAGCGACTCCGACAACCGCCTGTGCGTGAAGATCCTCGACGAGGAGCTCCTGCCGGTCTGCAACATGTTCGGCTACTGCCAGGTCACCAGCAGCTACGGCAGCGGCAGCTTCATGAGCGTGCTCCACGAGGCGTTCCCCAGCGGCGCAGCCGACGAGAGCGGGCCAAAGCTCATCACCAGCAAGGTCAACGGGCGCGACGATCTGTACGAGTCGCTCCGGACGTTCTTCAAAGTCGGCCGTTGAACGCGGCTGCGTGGTGCGCGAGCGGCATGTCATTGCCACGGCCCGTTCTCTCGCGAATTCTGGATCTCTTTGCCCGCTCGTTCCGGCCGCCATCGACGCGCGCCCGACGCCCAGTTCCTACGATCGATCGTGATCCTGTTCGCCTTCTACGCAGGCCTCGTGTGGTACGGCGCCGTCAAGCGGCGGCGCGAGGTGATGGGCTTTGTGTACACGCTGCTGGGCGTGCTGGGCGTGGTCTTCATCGGGTACCTGCACTACCGGCTGAGCATCTGGACCAACGGGGCGATCTGTCTGCCGGTGCTCCAGTCGCTGCTCTACCCGTTCGGCGGGCTGCTGCTGGTCGTGGGCGTGTACCTGGCGTGCCTGCCGCCCAAGTACTCGGGGTCGCGCTGCCGCGGCTGCGGGTACGACCTGCGCGGGCTCGAGTCCGACGACCGCGTCTGCCCCGAATGCGGCACGCGCCACGTGCTGTTCCACGGGGCCGGGCTGCCCTGCCGCGGCTGCGATGCGCCGCTGCGGTCGAGAGGATTCGATCAGGCGCTGTGCCACCGGTGCGGAACGATGCACCTGATGATCGGCCGCTCGCGACAGGACGAGCCCGAGTTCGAGCGTGAGGAGCACCTGCGCCGGTTCGACGAGGCGCCCGAGCCGCGCCAGCGGCGGAGCATGCAGGACCGCCTGCGGACGTGGCTAGCCTCGCGCCCAGCGGAACAGGGCGCCCAGCAGCAGGATGAGGGCCGGAATGCCCAGGATCACCAGGGCGCGGACCAGCTTGAGCTGCGCCTCTGAAACGGGCTTGACGAGGGCCACGGCCCGCGCGCCGGGGCTGGCGGCGATGAGCTCGTCCTGGTGCGCCAGCCAGTAGACGCTGGCCTCGAAGAGCTCGAGGTTGCCTGGCGTGGCGTCGACGATGCGGCCGTCGACGCGGACCGCTTCGGCGCGGTCGTCGACGAACCACGTGTTGGCGCCGACGACGACGCAGCGCTGCGCGGTGCTCGCGGAGCCGCCGCTCGGGCGCTCGACCGCCGCGACCACGGTGTAGGAATCGCGGCGCTCGTCGCGGGCGGGATCGAACGTGGGCTGCTCGGCGGCAAGCTCGGGCCTCGAGCGGCCGATCCACATGTTGGACCACTGCGATTCGGCCCAGATCTCTTTCGATCCCGGGACGGCGTAAAGCGCCACGGGCGCTCCGGCGCCGGGCGGCGTTCCCTTGGCGTCCAGCGTCAGCGGGACGGGCCATTCCAGGTAGAGCGTGAGCCCCTTGATCGCTCGCGAGATGGGGTTGTCCGACTCGAGCGGCTGGGCGATGGCATCGCTGACGGCCGCGCGACCCGCGGGGCCGATGCGTTCACGGAAGATCGGGCGGGCGGTATCGGCCTTGATGCCCAGGCGCTCGAGCGGCGCGGCCACGGGATCCACCTGCCCGAACCCGGCGATGACCGAGGGGTTGAGCGACACGAGCATCGCGGCGTTCTGGTTCAGCAGCTGCTGGATCGTCTCGCCCAGCTTCTTGGCGCGCTCGACGCCGGTCTTTTCGCCCGCCGGACCCGACGCGGCGGCGGTGTTCGGCGCCAGCGTCACGTACACCACCGGGCGCTTGTGGTCGGGGTCGAGGCGAGCCAGCCCGCGCGGCTCGGATTCAACGACGCACGGCCATTCGAGCACGTCGATGCCGCGGATCGAGAGGCGGTCGATCATGCGGTTGAAACGGTGCGAGAGCTCAAAGAACGCACGCGGCTCGGCGTGAACCAGCACCACGATCGGCTTGATCGGGGTGCGCAGCGACGACACGGCCGACCCCAGCAGCTCCTCGGCGCGCCGGCCCAGATCGGCCCGGGCCACGCCGGTTGCGTTCAGCCACTCGCCCGGCGGGAAGAGCGAGGTGAACTCGATGGCGGTCATGCCCTTGTCGGGCGGGCCGATCACCAGCACGGCGGCGCCCTTGGAGACCACGTCGGCGACGCGGCGCAGGTCGGGCTTGGTGAGCCGGAGGATCGGGTCGAGGGCCTGAGCGGCCTGGTCGCGTGCCGCGGCGATGGCGCGGGGGAGCGGCGCGGCGCGGTCCTTGGCCCCGGGGGAGAGCGCCGCGGACGAGAGCATCGCGTCAAGCCGGCGGGTGAGGTCGGTGAGCTGCGCAATCACCGGGGCCATGGCATCGCGGAGCTCGGCCGCGGCCTTGTCGGTGGCGGGCGCGGGGACCGCGCGGACCGTGGCGCGGAGCGGCTCGTCGGACCGTGCCGCGGCGGCCCGCAGATCCTGGGCGGCGACGCGGGCGCCTGCCGCGAGTTCCCGCAGCGACGCGGTGGTGCGCTCGGCCGACGGCGTGTCGGGGCTCAGGGACTCACGGACGCCGTCGAGCCCGGGCGAGAGCTGCGTCTCGAGGAACGCGGCAAGGGCCTCGGCCCCGCGCCGTGCCACGGCGATGGACTTCATCTGAGACTCGAGCAGGGCACGATCGCGCCCCGCCAGGTCGGCGACCAGCCCGTCGAACGCGCGCTGGCCGTCCTCGCCCGAAGCATCGATCGTGACCACATCCACCTGGCTCGTGGACCGCTTGAACTGGTCGAGCACGTCGAAGACGCGCTCGCGGGCGCGGGGGTCGATGGCGCGCAGATCGCCGGCGACGACGACCCGGTACGGCGCATCGAGGCCCGAGAGGAGCGCGACCGTGCGCGGGGAGAGGCGGTGCTCGCCGGTGGCGGTCACATCAAACCGCTGGGAGAAGCGGGCGGCCAGGATGCACGCCAAAGCAACGATGGCCGTAACCGCCGCGAGGGCCACCATCGCCCAGGCGCCCGCGCGGACGCGGCGCGAACCTGCGGAAGAAGAGGCGGTCGCGGTCATCGCCACCTCCGAGACTGCAGCGTGAGGGCGGCCAAGGCCACGAACCACGCCGAGGCGCCGACGAAGAACACGATGTGCGACGTGTCGATGACGCCCTTGGCAAAGTCGTCCAGGCGCGTGCGGATGGTCAGCACGCCCAGCAGCGGGCGGGCGGACTCGGGGAGACGGTCAGCGGGCACCAGTCCCAGCATCACGAGCATCAGAAGAAGAAAGAGCGTGGCCAGGAACGCCAAAGTCTGGTTGCTGGTGAGCGACGACACGAGCAGGCCGACCGCGAGGTAAAGCGCGCCGACGAGCGCCAGGCTGAGGTACCCCGCCAGGATCGGCCCGGGGTCGGGGCGCGGGTCTGAAAGGGCTGCGAGGATCACCACGTGGGCAAGCGTCGGCAGGAACATGAGGATCAGGAACGCGAACGCACCCAGGTACTTGCCCACCACCACCGACGCGTCGCTCACCGGGCTGGTCAGGAGCGATTCGATCGTGCCGGCTCGGTACTCCTCGCTCAGCAGCCGCATCGAGACGGCCGGCACCACCGGCAGCAGCACCCAACCGGAAACCGCAAAGAACAGCCGCATGGTCGCGGCCTGGCCGGGGATAAGGATGACCAGCGCAAAGACGCAGCCGGTCAGGAGGGCGTACAGCGCGATCACGACCCAGCCGACGGGGAGCCGGAAGAGCGACGAGAGCTCGCGCGAGGCGATGGCAAGGGTCGAGGTCATGCAGTCCCCTGGGCGCGCGGCGCCGGCGCGCTCTCGATGAGTTCCAGGAACACCTGCTCGAGGCTTGGCGCGCGCCTGGTCAGTGCGCGCACGACCCACGCCTTGGCCCGCGCCATCTCCGCGATCGATTCGCGGGCGTCGGCGGCCCCGGGGCGCGAAGAGACCCGCAGGGCGATCCATCCGGGATCGGGGTCCGGCAGCCGCTCGACGGAACTCACGCCCGGGAGCCCCTTGAGCGCCGCGGCGACCAGCTCGTCGGCGTTCTCGGGCGCAACGGGACGCTTCAGTTCGATCTCGCAGGGGACCGAAGCACCCGAACGGGCCGCCAGGTCGCGGACGGTGCCGTCGGCCCGGACCATGCCCGCGGCAATGACGATCACGCGGTCGCTCAACCGCTCAACCTCGCTCAGCACGTGCGAGCTGAACAGGAGGGTGCGGTCCTGCGCCAGCTCGCGGACCAGCTTGCGGGTCTCGCCGATCTGGGTGGGGTCCAGGCCGTTGGTCGGTTCGTCCAGCACCATGACCGGGGGCTCGTGGAGGATTGCCGCGGCAAGGCCGACGCGCTGGCGGTAGCCCTTGCTCAACACGCCGATGCGGCGGGCACGGACGTCTTTGAGCCAGCAGCGCTCGATGGCCTTGTCGACCGCCGCGGCTCGCTTGGAGCGTTCGACCCCGAAGAGCCTGGCCCGGAAGGCGAGGTAATCGCCGACGCGCATCTCGGGGTACAGCGGTGCCGATTCGGGGAGGTAGCCGATCCGTCCCCGGGCGCGCCCGGTGTCGTCGCTCATGTCGATGCCGTCCACCACCACCCGCCCGGCGTCGGGGGGCCAGTAGCCGGTGATCATGCGGATCGTGGTCGTCTTGCCCGCACCGTTAGGTCCGAGCATGCCGACAACACAGCCGGGGGGGAGGTCGAACGACACCCCCCGGACGGCGCGCAGCGGGCCGAAGCTTTTGTGCAGGTTCTCCGCGAGGAGCATCCGGTCGACAGGATAGCGTCGCGGAACCGTCGCCGCGGAGCGGGACCGAGGGCGGTGCGCCCCTTCCCTGAAAAATGCTACGCTTCGGCGGCACGAACGAGGGACCGGTCGAGGATGTCTGACGGGAAACCCAGAGTGGTGGTGTCTGGCCCGGCGGGGCGTGCGGATGAAGTGCGCGCGGCGCTGGGGCCGGGGTACGACGTCGTAGGCGAAAACTCGGCCCCCACCTCCGACGAATGGGCCCGGGCGCTGCTGGACGCGATCGGCGAGTGCGTGTGCCTGGCCCGGGCCGACGGCACGGTCCTGTGGAGCAACTCGGGGTACCAGGCCCTGGACGAGACCGTGCGGGCCCAGCTGGCCGACCTCTGCCGCAAGATCGCGCCGGGGCTGGCGGCCTGGACCCGGGAGTCGGCCGCCGAGGAAATCGCCCCCAGCGCCGACGTGTGGTCCGCCGATGGCACGCGGGTGTTCGAGGCGACCATCAAGCCGGCGGTCGATCGCCGTGGGACGCCCGGACGCTCGGCGCCGGGCGCGGCCGTCGGAGGCCCGGCCACGCACGTGGCCGTGGTAGTCCGCGACGTCACCGAGTCGCGCCGGCGGCGGCACAAGCTCGAAGCGATCGACCGGGCGGGCAACGAACTGACGCGCCTCGACGCCGAGACCGTGCGACGCATGAACTCGGTCGAACGCCTCAAGGCGATGGAAGCCAAGATCGTCGCGGTGGCGCGCGACCTGCTTCACTTCGACCACTTCGGGATCCGGCTCCTCGACGAGGTCAGCGGCAGGCTGGAGCTGGTGGTCTCCTGCGGCCTCCCCCCGTCGTACGCCGACCTTGACATTTACCCACTCCGAGACGGCAACGGCATCAGCGGGTTCGTCGCCGCCACGGGCCAGAGCTACGTCTGCGAGGACATCGCCCAGGACCCCCTCTTTCTTCCGGGCCTCACAGGCGCACGCTCATCGCTCACGGTGCCGTTGAAGCTCCACGACCGTGTGATCGGGATCCTCAACATCGAGAGCGAGCAGTTGGGCGCATTCACGCAGGAGGACCGGCAGTTCGCCGAGATCTTCACGCGCTACATCGCCATGGCCCTGCACATCCTCGACCTGCTCGTCGTCGAGCGCAGCACCGTGAACAAGGCGGTGACCGGCCGCATGGAGGGGGAGCTCTCCGAGCCCCTGCAGGACATCCTGCGCGAGGTGGACTACCTGCTCTCGGGCGTGCCGCACGACGCGGAGAGCGCCACGCACATCGCCCGGATCCGGACCGACGTCGAGTCGATCCGCAGCCGCGTACGCGAGGTGGGCGCCGGACCGACCACGCTGCTGGGGATCGAACGGGCCCTGGCCGACAAGACGGTGGACCCGGTGCTGGCGGGCCGGCGCGTCCTGGTCGCCGACGACGAGCCCAAGATCCGCCGCATCATCGGCGACGTGCTGCGCAACCGCGGCTGCGACGTCACCATCTGCGAGTCGGGGTCGAGGGCCATCGAGTTCATCAATCGTGCCGCGGCGGACAAATCCACCATCGATCTGGTCGTGAGCGACATCCGCATGCCCGACCGCAACGGCTACGAGGTCTACTCGGCCGTCCGGCGCACGCTCGGCGACGTGCCCGTGATCCTCATGACCGGCTTCGGCTACGACCCCCACCACTCGATCGTGCGCGCCTCGCAGGAAGGGCTGCACGCCGTGCTCTTCAAGCCGTTCCCCGTGGAACGGATGGTGGACGAGGTACGGAAGGCTCTGGCGGCCAAGAACCCGCCAGCGCCGTGACGGCGCCGAACCGGGGCGTTTCTGACGCGAGCCGCGGGCCGGGCGGGCATAAACTCCGCGTCCCGCACCGCCCTCTCCCTTTCGGAGATCGTTCATGGCCCTCCTGACCGGCAAGACCGGCCTCATCGTCGGCATCGCCAACGACCGCTCCTACGCCTGGCACATCGCCAAGAGCTTCCTCGAGCACGGCGCCCGCTGCGCGTTCACCCACCTTCCGGGCGAGAAGAACGAGCGCCGCACGCGCAAGGCGGTCGAGGCCCTGGGCGTCACGGACCCGTGGCTGGTGCCGCTTGACGCCGGGAGCGATGCGGACCTGGACGCCGCGTTCGCCAAGTACACTGAGAGCTTCGACCAGATGCACTACCTCGTGCACTCGATCGCGTTCGCGGAGCGCGAGTGGCTGGCCGTGGGCAAGTTCACGGACACGCCGCGCCAGGCCTACCTGCAGGCGATCGACATCTCCGCGTACACGCTGCTGGGGATGGCCCGACGGGCCCGCGACCTCATGGCCCGGTCCGGCGGCGGCTCGATCATGTCGATGAGCTACTACGGCGCCGAGAAGGTGGTCCCCGGCTACAACCTCATGGGCGTCGCCAAGGCGGCCTTGGAGTGCACCTCGCGCTACCTTGCCGCGGAACTCGGCCAGTTCAAGATCCGCGTCAACTCGATCTCGGGCGGGTACCTCCGCACGCTGGCAAGTTCTGCCGTGGGCGGCACGGACAACATGAGCGAGCGTTCCCTGGAGCGCTCCCCCCTGAAGCGCAACGTGGAAGGCTCGGACGTGGGGAACACCGCCGTGTACCTCGCCAGCGAGCTCTCCGCGGGCGTCACGGGCGAGACGCTCTACGTGGACTGCGGCGTGAATCTCATCGGCATCTGATTCAGCGGTACAGCCCACGCCGCTCGATGTACTCGGCCACCCGCCGCGGCAGCTCCCCCACCGCCGACGCGGGCTCCGCTTTCAGCTGCTCACGCACGCGCGTCGCGCTCACGTCCATCAGGCGGCAGCGAACCACTCGCTTCTCCCACGCGTCCAACTCGGGCTCGGTCCAGAACCCGGCGCTCGCCATCGCCAGACGCAGGGCCAGCGCCGTCCGCACCGGCGGTCGCAGCACCACCAGCGGCTCGGCCAGCTTGATCACGTCGCGAGCACGACGCCAGCGGTGGAACTCCGCGGCCTGGTCAGAACCGATGACGAACCGAAGGACAGGCGCACTCTCCCGCGGCAGCGCGGAGCGGAGCCTCTCCAGCGTGTCGATCCAGTAGCTCGGGGCACGCTCGGTCGCGGCGCGGGCGCGGTCGATCTCGTCCGTCCATACCGCTGAGCGCTTCACGCCCGCGAACGCGGCGCGGAGCATCGCGACGCGGTCCCGGTCGCTCGCCCCCGGCGCCCGTTTCTTGAACGGTGATCGCGCGGCAGGAACAAGCACGAGCCACGAGCCCGGCGGCATCGCCCGCCGCAGCGCCGCCGCGACCTGTTCAACATGAGCCGCGTGGGGTGGGTCGAACGTCCCGCCCAGCAGCAGGATCCCCGGCACGCCCGCGGGGACGCGCGGTGGACTTGGGTTATTCGCGGCAGCCAGAAGCGTCACGGGCGGATGGTAGCGGCACGCCCGCGCACGACGTCAGTCGTCGATGTCGGCCTGCATAAGGCGCGTCGGCTCGGCCTGCTTGGTGACCGTGTCGAGCGTGGGGAATGTGGCCGCAAGCGCGGCCCCGTCCAGATTCTCGCGGAGAACCGTGCCGTCGGAGCGGCAGACCGTGTAGCGCGGACCCATCGGCGTGGCGAACACGCGCACCACGAACTCGCGCCCGACCAGCGTGCCCATGTCGTGCCCGACCGGCGTCGCGGCCACGACCGCCCCGAGCGTGCCCTCGGGCCCGTCCGCGGCCTGCGAGGACTGCGGCACAATGAGGCGGGCGACGGTGATGAACAGCACCCATGCCGCGCCGTACCCCGCGTATCGCGTGAGCTTCGCCGCTCGCGGGCGGGAGTACACCGGGGCCGGAACGCCAGTCGACGGGATCGGGTCGTAGCTGGTCATGCCCCCGTTATCGACCGAACAGAACCCCGGGTTGAGGGAGCCCCGATGGGAGCATCGCCAGTTCATGCCGGGGCTGCAAAACCGCGCGAACCCCGACTACCATCCGGCGTTCTCGGCCCCGTCGTCTAGCCTGGTTCAGGACACTACCCTTTCACGGTAGGTACATGGGTTCGAATCCCATCGGGGTCATTAACGATCGAGAAAGAGAGTGCCTATCCCCCTTGGCGCTAGCGCCAGAGGGGGTCAAAATCTCGGAGTATCCTGAGGGGGATACGTACCCAGCGCGAAGCGCGAAAAACATGGGTTCGGGAGCATTCGGGGTCATTGGGATTGGAGATTGAGGGGTTCGTATCGGGTGCGAGAGCAGCCGGATTCGGTTCCCCGATTCATTCTCGCCACTCGTGGCTCGGCCAACAAGATGATTCTTCTGCCGCATCCGCGGGCGGCTCACCTTGAGTGATCCTGCCCCTTCATCCCCCGCTCGCAGCCGCGATCACGTGTACAGATCGCTTGTAGAGACCGTGGCGAATGGGGCCGTGCTGTTCATCGGTGCGGGAAGCAGCTGTAAGGCGGGATATCCGGCATGGGGCGGGCTGCTGGCAGAACTGGAGAACTTGGCTGAGCGTGTCGACGCTGAACAAGTCCGTGAGGTTGAAGGCGTCAACTCGCTTCTTAGGGCAAGCACGTACAAGCAGGTCCTTGGCGCCGACGCGTACCACGCGCTCATTTGTACGACGTTTGGACCCAGGACGCCGCAACACGATCCCGCGCACGAGGCGCTGGTAGCCATTCCGTTTAAGCACGTGCTGACCACCAACTACGACGGCGTGCTCCAGTCGGCACACCAGCATGTGAATGGATCGCGGGCCACTTCGTTCGACGTGGATGAGTGGGAGCGACTCTCGGAGTTCCGTCAGTGGAATGCTAGTAACTCCCGCCGGTACGTGCACGTACATGGGTCGGTTGCTCGACCGGAAGGGATCGTGCTTTGTCAGGAGGAATACGACCGGCGGTACCGGCATGAGTCGCGAGCCAAGGATTTCCTTAAGGAAGTCCTAGTCGGACAACGCGTCGTGTTTGTCGGCTTCGGCCTCGGGGACGAGGATTTCAACTACATTCTGCGAGACGTAGCGGGCAGCCTGCAGTTGTCCGAGCCGAGGCACTTCGCCATATTGCCGACGCCAGACAACGCTGATGAAGCCCGCATCCAAACTGTCGAGCTTCGACGGAAATACGGTATCGAGCCCGTCTACTTCGACAACGCCACAGGCGACTTCCACGCCTTGTGGGAGGCAGTCGCGAGAATACAGAGTGAACTCGCCACTTCGGTGCAGAGCAGTGCCGGTGGGAGCACGGGTCGGCCGCATCCAATGACTCTTGTTCATCCTCTGAGAGCATTCGACGGGCCCAATGGCCGGTCGTTGAAGCGGTTTCTTCGGTCCTGGCGGTCCTGCGATGGCGATTTCAGGCCCGGGCGCGGACGGCAGCATGCTCCGGGCTTCTAGGAGTCGATCCCTTCCACCGCATCGAGGCGTCTGCTGCCCGTCATGCGCATGGCCGCGGAAAGCCTGGAATCCTAACACAGCCTCGGCCCCTTGCCGCATGAGTCGCGTGATGCCATGGACCGACGTTTACTTCGCCAGGTTCGACAGCGGCGCTGCAGCGTTGGCTGCAGCGACCTGAGTCGCCGCCGAGGGCGACGTTGCGTCAGACACCTCGTCCCTGTCGGTCGCCCGCCGCATGCTCTTGTCCGCCGCCTTCGAGACACGGCGCCCCGCCGCGTCGGCCTGGTCCCCTTCGATGGTTTCACGCTTGATCACTTCTTCGCGGAGCATCTTGTCGATGACTTCCGGTTCCACGAGGAGGTCACTCACGCGCCGGATCTCCCTCCGGATAGCGCTTTGGACGGCGTCAGATCGGAGGATGATCGCGGCCAGCATGAACCGACTGGTCGCATCTTTGCGGTCGCGGTACTCCGCGATCGCGTTTTTGGTGAACCCTTCCCGGGACATGATGTAGATGCGCTCAAGGTCCGCCTCGTTCTTGGCGCTGGCCGTCATCAAATTGACGTGCGCGATCTCCTGCTTGTCGATCGGCTTCTTGAACAAGACGTGGAAGAGCCGCCAATCCGCTCCGTTGGTCAGGACGACCCACTCGCAGCCCTGATTGCTTGCGTAGTCCACGGCCTGTTTGACGTGACCATCCTTCAGCTCCAGACCGATTGCCTTGACCTCAATGAGCAGAACAAGCTTGCCTTCGAGCTTGATCGCGAGGTCGCAGTATGTGCCGCGGATCGAATGCTCGCTCGTCACTTCAGCATACTTGTCGTATCCGAAGACTTCGCTGAGAAGGTCCTTCACGACCGTGACCGTGTCGGCCTCGGACACATCGCGCGCCTTCTGCGCTTCCAGAACAGGCTGGAAGGCTCTGAGACCCGCGTGGACTCGCTCGGCAACGCGCTTTGGAACGCCCATGATGTCACCCCTTGTGTGGCGGAACGGCAAGCAGAACCGCGGTTGGCAAACATGACGCAGGAGAAGGGCGGCGTCCCCAGGCCACCGGATGCGTTACGAGAAGCGTGCAAGCCCCCTTGACCCGGGCGTTCTCGCACTGCCGACGCCCGGCCCCCGGGGCATTCTCCGCACCGTAACTCCGGTACTCCTGGCAACTCCCACCATGTGCCTTGACTGGGTACAACGCAGGGCCACTTTACCGTGTCCCCGTGACAGGTACAAGAGGGCTCAAGCCGCGGCGCATGCCGCCCCGGAAGCCCAACCCGATCCACCGCACTGAATACACGGCGTTTCGGGCGGTCCTTTCACAGATGCGGGGGAGCGCCGGGCTGACGTTTCGGGGGCTGGCCGCAAAGATGGATCGCCCGGTGACCTGGGTTCACAAGTGCGAGGCGGGGCTCCGTCGCATGGACGTGCCCGAGTTCCTGGAGTGGTGCGACGCGTGTGGAGTGGGCTTCGCGCGGGCAGCAAGGATGCTCAAGAATCGCTGAGGGCATGAATCATGTGGCACAGGCCGTGGCCGTAGGTAGCCTGCTTGTCCTTCATGGTGCTCGCAGAGCCGACTCGCGGATCCGCCTCACTCGGAGAGGCGGATGGCGATCTGTGCCGAACACGAAGGCTTGTCCGACTGGCTGGCGATGGGGACGTTAGAGATGCGCAATACCACCGCACCGCCCGGCTGATCGAGATCGACTCGTTGCACACACCGCCTCATCGCCACCTGCCGCTGCTCCAGCGGCCCGTCGCGGAGCGTGGGCTCCAGCTTGGAGATGAACGCGGTGGTGTCTTCGATCAGGTCTGCGACCTCGGCCTTGGACATCCCCAGCCGCTCAAGGGATTCGAGCTTGGCGGTGAGGCGGGTGCGCTCGGCCTCGAGTTCCTTGAGCCGCCGCTCGGCGACGGCACGGGTGCCGGGGGTGACGTTGTCGATGAGCCGCCGCGTGGTGGACTCGATCTTGGCCAGTTCGGCCCGGACCGCCTTCTGGCTCTCCCCGACCTGGTCGTCCTCGAGCCCCAGCAGCGATCGGACCTCCCGCGCCAGCAGCCGCCTGCCCGCCTCGCCCGCGTAGCGGGCGTAGTGATCGAGCACAGCCTCGATCACCGCCTCTTCGAGGTGCTCCTGCGGCACGGCGTTGAGCCCGCAGACGCTCTTGCCCCGGCGGATGTACCCGCCGCAGGCGTAATAGAAGGTCTTGGTCACCTGGCCGTTCTTGCCCGGCCGGGCTCGCTGCGTGAACCCCTCGTACCGGCTGCCGCACTTGGCGCAGGTCACGAGGCGCGAGAGCAGGAACCGGGCGCGGGGGCCTGTATGGTCCCCCACCTTCCTGAAGTCCTGTTGCGCGGGCTGGCCCAGGCGCTGGTCGAGCCCGCGCTGGCTGATCGACTCGGCCTTGGCCTCCAAGGTGGATTGGGCCAGCTCCCAGAGGCGCCTGGTCACCAGCGCGGGGTGGGCGTCACGGACGATCGTCCAGTCCGCCTTGTCGTTGGGCTCCAGCCGCCGGGCGTGGATGTCCTTGCGCTCGACCGCGACGCTGGACTTGATCCGGTGGAAGCGGGCGTCCGTTCGCCTGTTCCAGACCATGTCCCCCGAGTAGGCGGGATTCACCAGGATGGCCCGCACCGTGGTCATGGCCCATTGGCCCGAGTAGTGGTCGGACCAGGACGGGCCACGCGCCGGGGGCACGCTCTCACGGTTGAACAGCTCGGCAATGGCCTTGTACCCCATCCCCTTCTCGACGTAGAGCTTGAAGATGCGTTTCACGGTCTCGACGCGTGGTTGGTCGCTGGGGACCAGCCTGCAGTGGTCCTTGCGGCTGACGCCGATGGTCTCGCCGCGCTTGAGGGTGCGGATCTTCCGCTGCCGCTTGTCGAACATGACTTTGGAGCCGTCGGGGTGGTAGCGGAGGGTGAACAGGAACTCCCCGTCCTGGCTGTGGTACTCAAGGTCGTACCCGTACGGGGGCGCGCCCCCCATCCAGTGGCCGGTGGTGGAGCGGCTGAGCAGTCCGCGGATCACGATCTTGGAGAGGTCCTTGGACTCCTGCCGCGCCTGCCACTGCTTGACAGGCCTGAGCAGGTCGTCGGTGTAGTCCCCGGCGAAGTTCTCGCTGGCGTAGGCGACCTCGACGCCGCTGGTGCGGAGCAGGTGGCGGTAGTACCCCGCCTCGTCGTTGCCGACGCGGCCGAAGCGCTTGACGTCGTAGCAGACCACCACGCCAAAGTCACAGGCCGAGCGCTGCGCATCGGCGATCATCTTCTGGAAGCCCAGTCGGCCCGCCGTGCTGGTGCCGCTGATGGCGTCGTCGATGTAGAGGCGGAGGAGCACGAGCCCGTGGGCGGCGCAGTAGTCCTCGACGGCGCGCTGCTGGTCGGGGATCGACTGTTCCTGGCGGTCGGTGGAACGGCGGAGGTAGCCGACGGCGCGGGTGGCGCGGCTTACGGGGGGTACGCGCGGGGGCGCGACGGCGACGGGCTTGGGGGGTGGCTCAACGAGGCTCATGGTTGGCCCACGGGCGCGACTGTGGCGTTCCTTCGGCATGGGGGCTGGCTCCCGGCGACCGGGCCCGCGGGCACGCCCCGCGCAACTCCCGGCGCGGGGTCCATTCAGGAGCCTTTGAGCCCGCCCAGCAAGGCGATAGGTCGAGGAAGCGGGGATTGTGGGCAACTCCCCCACTACGACCGGCCCAAGTGGGCGTGTGCCCGCATGCGCGCCATCGCCATCGACTTGCCCACATTCCACCGGAATGCCGCACATCGCCTTGATGACGGACGCGGCTTACGCCTCCATGGCGTCCACGCGGGCAATTCCGCCCGCGCCCAAGGAGACGACCATGAGCAGCAAGAAGAGCAGCGCCACCTCCAGCACCAAGGCCACCGAGAAGGCCCGCCGCGAGGCCGTCGCGGTGACACAGGCCAACATCGATCGCATCGACGCGGGGCTCGACCCTTCCGCCGAGCAGGTCGCGTCGATCGACGTTGATCCCAAGGTCGAGATCGCGGCGGCCAGGAAACACGCGGCCATGGCGCGGGGCAAGAAGCCTCCCAAGGCAAAGACGGCCAAGAAGGCCAAGCCTGCCAAGACGGATAGGCCCAAGCAGGCCAAAGCCGCTAAGGCCAAGAAGCCTCGGAAGATGAGCGCCCTGGACGCGGCGGCGCAGGTGCTCGCCCGGCGCGACCAGCCCATGACCTGCGCGGCGCTAATCGAGGCGATGGCCGCGCAGCACCTCTGGACCAGCCCCGGCGGCAAGACCCCCGCGGCCACGCTCAACGCCGCGATGATTCGCGAGATCACGGTGAAGGGTCGTGCGTCGCGGTTCAAAAAGGCGGGACGCGGGCTGTTCGCGGTTGCGGGCCGCGGCGCAGCGAAGTAGAGTCCACCAACGCAATCCCCCCTTTGGCCCCCGCGCCCGTGGCGGGGGTTTTTCATTTGAGAAGCATAATGCTCTCACATCGACAGCTACATCCGGCCAGCGATACAGTCGCCCATGTCTACTGCTCAAGGCACCCAATTGCCCACGGGTCCCGATGACTTTGAAATCATGCAGTTCCGAGTCGCAGACGCTCATTACCACTGGAGCATGTGGACCGAGCTGTTCGTAGGGGAGAGCTCAAAGGCCGACCTACTGAACAAGGTGGCGAGCCAGTTCTTTCTCACGGTCCGGCTCGTACTGCTCCGGGATGTTCTCTTGTCCCTGTTCAAGCTCAATGACAAGGTGAACGTGCCCGTCAAAGGCGGAGGCCTCCGCGACAACTTGAGTTTCAAGTGGATGATCCAGGACACTCGCTTGGCGTACTGCCCAACGTCGCAACAAGCCGCCTCGATCGAGGCGTTGTACACCAGCTTTGCAAAGATCTTGCAGCCTCTGGAATCGCTACGCCATTGGGTACTCGCGCACGACGATCGCCAGGCGGCCCGGAATCCTGAGATCGTGCCACCGCTTCAGGTTAAGCTCGTGTCGGACGCTGTCGAAACCGCCGTCCTGCTCGCCGAGGCGATCGGGTCGGTGCGTCGTCCCAACGACGACTTCTTGTATCGAGAAACGATTGCTACCGGGGGCGCGGACGAACTCATTCACGCTCTGGATGAGTACCGTTGCTACCTTGAGGTCGACCGACGTCAATTCGACAATACCCTGCTTGAATCTCCGGCCAGATCGCCTTCTTGACTTACCGCTGTTGCCGACCGCGGGAGTTTTACGCTGGCAGCGCCATGACAATTCGCACGATCACCGGCAAGTGCTGCCGTGACGCAATCAAGCAAATTCCCGTCTAGACCCCGCGCCCAAGGGGTGCTGCGCAATGTGGGCGATCACTTGGTCGCGGGAGCCGCAAACGCCGCATCGTCGATCTTCTCGTTGAACACGGGCGTGAGCGTGATCGTCGTGCGGACGGTGAACTTCTCACCCTTCCCCGCCTGCGGGATCTTCGCGGGGTCGATCACCTGAACGGTGTACACCTTGCGGATGCCAAGGTCACCGTCCAGCCACAGCGTGACATCCGAATCGCCGAACCCCTTGCCCTGGATCTTGGTGCATTCGACGCCGTCGATCTTTTCGGTGCCCTTGTCGATCGGGCCGGTGAGGTCGGTCGTGCGGAACGCGATCTGGATGTCCGGGCGAAGGAGAGGGACCACGACGGTTGCCGACCCACCTGAGATGCCCGTTGGCCCCGCCATCGCCATGTCGATCGATCCCGATTGCTACTGCTGACCGTTCATGCTCCAGAACGAGTCGTACGTCTTCTGGTCCGCCGACCACACGGTGTACGTAAAGTTCGGCGGCGCGCCGGGCGTGACCGAGCCCTTGAACTGCCAGCGGAACCGCCCGTCACGCTCAAAGGCGGTCGAGAACGGCTTGTCGTTTGCGATCGTGCGTGCGCCGACATCCAGTTCCTGCGTAAGCTTGCCGTCGTCGCGGTAGGACTTGGCCTTGGCGTACCGCTCGGCGCACGCTTTCAGCTTGTCCGACACTGTCGGGTTTGCTGTGGGAGCTTTCTCGGCCGCATTCGTCGGGATGGGCGTTGCGGGCGGTTGGCCGGTCGGCTGTGCCAACACGGTCGACGCGCACGCGCTTATCAAAGCCACGACCATCGACTGCAGTCTGTGAACGCACGCCGGATGGGTGGTACGGGCGCTCATCAGTCAATCTCCTATGGCCGCGGTGCAGTCAACCCTCACGCGATGCCATAGTACCCGCCCCGCTCCCCCTTCTTGGGAGCGCGGTACTTCCCGTCCTCCTGCTTGAAGCTGGCCAAGGTCCCGGCCTTGCACATCAGCATCAAGGCCTGGCGGACGCTGCCCATCTTGCCGGTCTTGCCCAGGTGGGCCGCCACGGCATCGGCGTTCTGCGGCTCGCCCTTGCCCTTGATGAACGCCACGATCGCGTCGCGCTGCCCGCCCCGGCGACCGCGCTTTCCGCTGCCAGCGGCGGCGCGTGCTGCTCCGCGGGGCGCAGGAGCGGCGGAGGAGTTCCCGTTCATCCCCTGCACCTGCCGCTGCAGTTCGGCCAGGTATCCGGCCGCGGCGTCGCTCTCACGCTGCAGCTCCTGCCGCAGCGCCATGATCCGACTCCGTGAGTGCTCCAGCCGCTTGGCGAGCACGACCATGCTGGTGCCGACCTGCCGCTTGGTTGCCTTGGGCATCCTGATCTCCTTGCTGGTGGTTCCACGGTCCCTAGACGGGACCGGTGGTGATTGAGGTGTGGGGGCAGACTATACACAACATTGTGTGTTGTTGGGGAACAGAATGGGGGTGGAGAGAGGGCATGGATCACAAGGGAGCATCACTTCTTCCTTTACGTGAACTGGTTGTCATGCCTGGGAGCGGCTGTGCGTATTCGCCGGCGCTACCACGTCGCGCCCCCAACCGCACCGATCTTGCCCTTGGGCCGCTTGGGGTCGTACAGGTCGGTGCTAAACAGGTCCGAGTCGGCAACGGCCATCTGCAGCGCATCGGGCCCGTCGTCGTGCTTGCCCATCGGGAACGCCCGCAGCTGCTCCATCAGGAGTTCGTGCGTGCTGTTGAACACGATCTGGCCCTGGCTGACCTGGGGCTCCAGGCTCGCGATCCGCTGCAGCTTGGAGGCCTGGCTCTTAAGCGGGTAAACCGCCGTCTTCAGACCGGCGCCCCGGACCTGCCGCAACAGGTCGTCGTACATCAGCTGCTGGAACTGGTTGCTCTCTAAGACAAAGGAGCGGAACTTGTACATCGTGCAGTACTCGACGATGCGGGCGATGGTGTCGGTGGGCGTCCGCCGGGCCAGGTCCGCCACGATCACGTACTTCATCTTCGTCGGCCAGTGCTTGTAGATCACGATGATGGCGCTGTAGTCCCCGTGGGTCAGGTTGCCCCCAAGGCCGGGGTCGCAGGACCCGTAGAACTCCCCGTGCCCCTTCAGGGATGCGATGAGCTCGCGGGGCGTCGCGAACCTGCTGTTCCAGAACATCAAGGGGGCGCGGCTGAAGATGCAGTGGTCGGGGTCCAGGGGCTGGTTCTGGTACTCGGCCTGGAACGAGGACTCCCCCTCGCGGATGCGGATCTTCATCAGGTCCAGGTAGCTGTACAGACCTTTCCAGAGCACCTGCGCGCCCTGGTCCATCTCCTCTTGGTGCAGGGCGTAGAAGGCGTCGGCGCCGTCCATCGGGTCAAGCTCCTCGTGCGTGACCGTGCCCCGGTAGATCTCCCCCCACTCCTTCCACAGCTTGGGGTGGTCGCTGGGCCTCTCGATCGCCTTGTACTCCAGCCGATGCCAGCCCGGGGCCACGCCCGGATTGAGCAGGTTGGCCAGGAGTGAGTCGTGGTGCAGGACGGTGCCCACAACCACGACGTTGGTCGAGGGCGTGCCTGCCTTGAGCAACGTCGAGGTGAACCAGTCCTGCAGCTTGCCGCGCTGCTCCTGGCTGGCGACTTGCAGCTTGTCCTCGAGGTCGTCGGCCACGATAAGGGTGGGACGGCTCTTGCCGTGCCGGGCCCCGCGCATGTTCTGACCGGCGCTGTAGGACATGAGCATGCCCGCGCCGGGGATCAGGATGGTGTTCTTGCGCCAGGGGGTGATCGTCTTGACCTTGCCCAGCTCGGGGAAGTCGGCCCGGAGCTTGGCGTTGGTCTCAAGCTGGCGTTTGACGTGGTCCAGCAGCTTGTCGGCCTGCTCGGTGGTGGCCGAGACCAGGAGGACGAACTCCTCCTTGCCGTAGAGCAGGCACCAGAGGATGTAGGCCAGGCTGACGATGGTGCTCTTGGCATGGCCGCGGGGCGCGGCCACGGCCAGGTGAGAGCCGCGGCGGGTCGCCATCCGCACCAGCTCGGTGTTGAGCTCAGAGTGCAGCCGGCAGGACGGCCTGTCAAAGGCGTGCTCGAGGTAGACCCGGGCAAAGCGCTCGGGGGACGTGGACCCCGACTCCCGGCGGTGCCGAGAGAGCTCTCTGGCGACGGCGACGGCGTATTCAGCAGCGATCTTCATGGAGGACCTCCGTGCCGTCGGGCGTGCGGGTGAGCTGCTTCATGGTGGTGGCCGTCGCGGCCCGGGCGATCAGGTCCTCGATGGCGGGGATGTTGGGGTTCGAGGGGTCGATCGCCTTGAGGCGTTCAAGTTCCTGGGCGAACCCCTCGGCGGTGGGCACGACGGCTTGGTGGGTGACGTCGGCCTGGATGTGC
>JBGALI010000034.1:0-25510 GCA_044223975.1 Phycisphaerales bacterium
GCCCTGTCGTACCAGTGGCGCCTCGATACGGGCAACGTCGGAACCAACAGCCCCATCTTCTCCCTCGCCAGCGCCCAGCTGTCTGACGCGGGGAATTACTCGGTCGTCGTGACCAACGCCTGCGGCAGCGCCACCAGCAACGATGCGCTGCTCGAGGTGTTCTGCCCCGCCGACTACGACCTCAACGGCTTTGTGAACGGCGACGACTTCGACGCTTTCGTGGAGGCGTTCGTGGCGGGAGACCCTGCCGCGGACTTTGACCGGAACACCTTCGTGAGCGGGGACGACTTTGACGGCTTCGTGGAGGCGTTCGTGGCAGGGTGCTGATCGCTCCGGCCCGGGCTCAGTGTCCGCCTGTCGCGACGTTCAGTCCCACGATCCCCAGCACGATGACCGCGAGCGAAGCGACTTTGAGCGCCGTCACCGGCTCTTTGAAGTACCACATCCCCACGATCGCGATGAGCGCGACCCCGCTCCCGGCCCAGACCGCGTACGCGACGCCGATGTCCATCTTCTTGGTCGCCAGCGAGAGGAACACCACGCTGAGCAGGTACATGACCACCGTCGCGATGGTCGGCCCGACCCGGCTGAACCCCTGCGAGAGCTTCATCGCCACGGCCCAGCCGACCTCGAAAAGGACCGCCAGGGCAAGCCAGAGGTAGATCATGGCGGACGATAGCCGGGCGGGCCGGGCCGGCGCCCGCCGCGGCGGCCGCCCCGTCCTCGACGGACCCTGCGGCCGGGCCGCGCAGCCCTCAAAAACACACGCGGCCCCGGGTTCCCGAGGCCGCGCTTCGAAGCTGGGGATAAAGGATTTGAACCTTTACTAAGTGATCCAGAGTCACTCGTGCTACCGTTACACCAATCCCCAATCGCTGGAATACTACGCCCCACGGAGCACGGGGCAACGCGCCGTGACGGCACCAAAAGCGCCCGCGGCAGGACCGTTCTTCAGGCTGATTGAGGCCCGTGCCGATGGGGCGCGTGACCGTTGGTGTGGCTGCCGGGGTGGCCGCCCACGTGACCGCCCGCGTGACCGTTGGTGGGCCCGCCGGCGTGGCCGTTGGTCTGGCTCCCGTTCCCGTGACCGTTCTGAGTGCCGTTCGGAGCAGCGTGGCCGTTGACGGCCGCGCGGGGCGCGCCGACTCGGGCGCCGAGCACCAGGCCGATGTACAGCTCGTGATCGGCCTCCATGTCAAAGTGCCGGATGACCTCGCAATCAAAGCCGAGGCGCGACCGGGTCAGGAGCGGTGAGCCGCTGATCAGACGCTCGGTCGCGATGGTGTCGAACTGCTCGGGCTGATCCGCAAGGTGCCCCGAGAACTTCCGCACCAGGAGCCGGTCCTCGGGCTCGATCAGCGACACCGCGAAGTGATGGCTGTCGCGAATGATCGGCTCGATGCCGTGGCCCTTCCACGCGGCAACCGCCAGGAGCATGGGCTCGTCGGCGCACGGCGAAACGCTCTTCACGATGACCCCGGCGCGCCGGCCCTCGAAGGCCGACGTCATGACCCACATCCCGCAAGGGATGAGGCCGATGGCCCGTCGCGCATCCTGCACCGTTCGCTCGTTCACGACCACGACGCTCCTGATCTCCTCTCGCCCTCACCTTCTTTTCGGCCATGGCGTGCTTCGGATTTGCCGCCAGGCCCGAAAAGACTCCGGATTCTGAGTGCTCACGTTTTTCGCGCAGGCCACACGGCACAGAACGTGCCTTCCCCTCGGCGTGTTAAACGCCGCCCCCCAAAACAGATAACCACATCCACACCAAAAATACCCCAACTTCCAGCAATTGACAGAAAAGCCCTAAACAGATTCATAAGGTGTTGCAAAGTGGGGCAAAGTGGGGCATAATGTTTCCAATGAGTGGGGGGATCCCAGCCATTGATCTTCACCGGGCAAGCCGAACTCGTCATCGACTCGAAGCAGCGCCTGGCGATACCCGCCAAGTACCGCGCTCAATTGGAGCAGCAGAATCTGTCGAAGGCCTGGATCTGCGTGCCGTGGCCGGGCGGGGTGCTTCGCCTGTATCCCGAATCGACGTTCGAAGCCCTGGCACTCGGCACGGGCGATCAGACGGTCATCCCCGGGCGCGACGAGGCGGAGCTGGACGCATCGTTCTTCGGTTTGGCAGAGAGGCTGGAGATGGACAGCGCAGGACGCGTCGCCCTTCCCAGGCATCACCTCGATCAGACCAGGCTCGCGGGAGACGTGATCGTGACCGGCGCGCGGGATCGACTGGAAGTGCGCGACCGGGCCTTGTGGAACGCTTCGCTCGCCGAGCGCTTCAACGCACTCCCCGAGCTGGTCGCCAGGATTCAGAGCAAGCGCGGGCAAGGAAGCCCGCGATCGTGAGCTGATGGACCGGTAGCCCGCGGCGTCCGAAAGGCCGACGCGCGGCATTGACATCCGAAGATCCAGTATTTCCCGAGCCGGCCCAGGACAACGAACGGACTCGAAGCACCGTCCGCCCGGGGTCGAACCAGTCCGCACGAGCGAGTGCGGGGGAAGCGCGGGCCCGCAAAGGCGTCGCATGGATGCGACGTGCCGACCGGACCACGCGGAGCAACGAGGCTCCGCGACACGCCTCCCGATCAAGACCCCCCGCGGAACCGGGGACGGCTCACCGTGCTCGGCCGAACACCACCTCGGCCGAGCGCTTTCTTCCCACCTCGAGGCGGGGTCACCACCACCCACCACACCCCGCCGATCTTGCACCCGCCCGCGCCAGCCGCGCGGGCGGGTGCTTTTTTGCTCCCAACGGCCACACGTCGCGGCTAGCTCAGCGGCTATTTCCTTCCGCCGCGGCGCATCGGTGGCCGATGGCGACAAATTCCAGTGTCACCCGCAACCCCGATCACTCCCGCCGGTAGCACCACCCGGGGATTCGCCTCACCCCGCGGACGAAACGCCCCGGGGTGAGATTGGGAGAGCGAACATGTACCAGATTCAATGTGCTATCTCGGCTGCCTTGATGGCGGGACTAGGCGCATCCGTAGCGTCGGCGCAGTGTCAGGGGAATTGGCTCCCGGGAGACGTCGCCGGGATCACCGGCCCGGCATACGCATCGATCGTTTGGGATCCCGACGGCCCCGGGCCATCACCGGCGGTGCTTGTCGTCGGAGGATCCTTCGCCTACGCGGGCAATGCGCGCACCCTAGGTGTTGCGGCGTGGGATGGAGCTTCGTCGGAACGGCTCGGCGAAGGCTTCGATGCCGCGGTGAACGCCCTGTGCGTGTGGAACGGCGAACTGATCGCGGCTGGAAATTTCAGCTTCTCGGGGGCGACCGCCATCGCGCACGTCGCGAAATGGGACGGTGCCAAGTGGATGCCGCTCGGCAGCGGTGTCGACCTCCGGATAGTGACCCTCGCGACGTATCAGGGAGATCTGGTGGCGGGTGGTTCCAATGTCGTGAAGCGCTGGGACGGTTCAACGTGGACCGATGTTGGGGCATCGCCCGGAATCAGCGTGCTCACCCTCCGGGAGTACGGGGGCAATCTGATTGCCGGAGGCGACTCGGGAATGCGGAGCTGGGACGGTTCAGGGTGGCAGAAAATCACGGGCGCGCCAAGCACCTCTTCGACCACGATCACCTGCCTTGCAGAGTTCGATGGCGATTTGATCGTCGGCGGTGATTTTTCATCCGCCGGAACGGTTGCCGCCAAGTCAGTGGCTCGATGGGACGGGACCAACTGGGCCGCCTTTGGAACCGGGCTGACGAACGGGCAGGTACTCTCGCTGACCGTTGCCGATGGCTCTCTGTTCGCCGCGGGGACGTTTCGCAACGCTGGGGCGGCGTCCGTTCAGGGCGTCGCCCGCTGGGACGGTACGGTCTGGCAGGCGCTCGGAAGCGGTGTCCGTGGGGAGGTGAACACGCTCTGCGAGTTCGGGAGTTCGATCTACGTCGGCGGCGCTTTCCATTCCGCTGGATCAATCCCCGCGGAGAACATCGCGCAGTGGGACGGTGCTGCGTGGCACGCGCTTGGGCGAGGGTTCGATTCCAACATTTTGACGTTCGCCGCGCGCTCCGGCGAGGTCGTTGCGGGGGGCAATTTCACTTGGGCGGGAGGCGCCCCGGCCAGCCGACTTGCCGCCTGGAACGGCGAATCGTGGCGCCCGCTCGGCTCTGGCACCAACTCGTTTGCACAATCGCTCACTCCGCACGGAAGGGATGTCTACTGCGGTGGCGGTTTTACAATCGCGGGAGGATCACCGGCGCTCTTTGTCGCCGGGTGGGACGGTTCGGCGTGGCGACCGCTGGGCACGGGGGTGAACGCGACGGTCGCGGCATTAACCGAATACGGAGGCGATCTGATCGCCGCCGGATTTTTCACGCTCGCGAGCGGATCTCCGGTCGGAAGGATCGCGCGTTGGAACGGCGTCGAGTGGAACGCGATGGGCTCTGGGCTCAACGACTACGTGCAGGCAGTTGCAGTCTTCGCAGGCGAGCTCGTCGCCGCGGGCTCGTTCTCGGGCGCTGGCGGCTACCCCGCGGCCCACATCGCCAGATGGGACGGAACATCCTGGCATGCACTGGGAGCTGGACTTAACGGCGAGGTTCACGCCCTCTTGCCCTATCACGGAGAATTGGTGGCCGGCGGTGAATTCACAGCTTCAGCCGGGTTACAGCTGACGTACATTGCCCGCTGGAATGGGACTGCATGGAGAGCCTTGGGTCTGGGGATGGCGGGCGGAGCCGTCAGCGCCTTGGGCGAATACCATGGCGACTTGATTGCCGGAGGTGCTTTCACGTACGCAAGCAACGAACCCGCCAGCGGCGTGGCGCGATGGAACGGGGCCGCGTGGAGCGGACTTGGCCGCGGCGTAAACAAGACGGTTGTGGCGATCTCAACCTTCGGTCCGGAATTGCTCGTGGGTGGATCGTTCACGTTCGCAGGAGACTTTGGTTCCTATTATTTCGCCCGCTGGACCGACACGAACCAGCCCTGGATCGCCGTCCAACCCGCGTCTCTCGCGCCAACGTGTCCCGGAACAGACGCCGCCTTCTCCGTCACCCCCGCCACCGGCTACGACCCTCTCACATTCCAGTGGCAGCGCGAGGACGCGCCCGGGTCTTTCGTCGATGTTGCGGACGGCGCAACACCCTGGGGTTCCCTCGTCAGCGGAGCGCACGCATCGGCCCTCACCATCGCCCACGCACGTCCGCAGGACTCCGCAGCGTACCGCTGCATCATCGCCAACGTCTGCGGCGCGGCGACGAGCAACGCCGCCTCGCTCACCGTCTGCCTGGCCGACCTTGACTGCAACTCGTTCGTCAACGGGGTCGACTTCGACACCTTCGTTTCTCTGTTCGAGCTCGGAGACGCCGCCGCGGACGTCGACGCCAACGGCTTCGTCAACGGTGATGACTTCGACCAGTTCGTGAGCGCGTTCGAAGCCGGGTGCTGATCGATAAGGCGGTCCGTAGGCGGGTTGCCCACGGGCAGGCATGTATTCCCGGCGCAGGCCGCGGCACGACGAAGGAGCCGACTCCCACGATTCGATGCGCCTGCGATGCGGGATCGCGGTGTCATTCCGCCGCGCGGGGGAACTGCCCGCTCACTTCTTCCCCAGGGGCTTGGCCCCCCGCACCACATCCGCGATCTCGTTCGACGAATCCCCGCCTTTGCTCAGCCCCCGCGAGCGCGAGAGTTCCGTGAACGCCGCGAAGCCGAACGGCTCGCCGGAGCCGGAGTTGGCCCCGCTGGCGGCCTGGGAGATCTCGTTCATCAGGTCCTGCGTCAGGGCGTGGAAGCCGCGGATCTCGTGCAAAGGGAGCGTGTACACCTCGCCCGCCGGGGTGCCCACCTGGAAGACCGTGCATTCCACGGCGACCGACAAGGCCCGTTCGCTCTCGGACCCCGGGATCCCGCACGCAAACAAGGGGTACACCTCGGCGATGGGGATCCGCTCGCCCGCGGTGGTGACGATCGCCAGGCGGCCGTCGAGCGGGTCGGAGGGCTGGGTGCCGTCGGGGTTCAGCGCGACCCCTTCGGCCGCGGCGTCGGTGCTGGCCACCACGAGGGTCGAGAGCGCGGTGAGGATCTCGCGGATCACGTTGTTCCAGAACAGCTCGCGCGCCATGACGACGTCCTCGAAGTGCTCCGGGATCCCGTCCTTGCGGAGCGAGCGCGACCGCCCGCGCCCGGTCCGTGTCGCGATCGCGGCACGCTGACGCAACCCGCCGGACGACATTCCGCGCTTCTTGGCGCCGGGCGCCTTCTTCTCGATCTTTCGGGCCATGCGTGTATTGTCGCCGCGTCCGGACCGCCCCGCTCACTTGCGATCCGGCGATTCGAACGTGGCGCACTTCTCCTCGAGCTTGCGGACCTGGTCACGTTTCTTCTGGAACGCCGCGCGCCAGCGGGCGGCGTACACCGACGGCGTGCCCGCGACGTCGGTCTGGCCCGGCGCGGCGGTGCGGGCCAGTTCGGGGTACTCCTCCACGACGCGCTCGGACCGAACGAGCCGCTCCGAGGCGCCCTTGAGCTTTTCTCGTGCCGCGCGGGCGGCCCGGCGGTAGACGTCGTCGCTCACGTCCGCGCGGGGCGGCTTGGGCAGGTCCAGGTCGTCGGTTGCGCGCCGCAGCAGGTCGTCGGCCGCGTTCAGATCATTCTCGACATCCGCGCGAACGCGGCCGATCGTGGCGTCGATCGTCGCACGCGGCCGCGCCGAGCCCTTGATTCCCAGAGCCGCGGGGACACCGCCCGCCGAGGCCGCCAGCGCCCGCACGGCACGGAGGCTCCGCAGTTGTTCGGAGCTCAGCGACAGTCGCGGCAGGCCCGATGCCGACCGGCCCATCAGGGCCCACACCACCCCCCCACCTTCGGCGCGCCCCGGGTCCTCGAACACAACCTTGGCTTCGCCCGCGCCGTCGGCCGCGAACACCGCCCACGCCTCGCGCGGCACGTCGTCGCCGGCGCCCCCGACGATGGCCTGGGCCAGGTCACCCGGTCCGCCCCGCTCGCGCAGGCTTGCGTACATCGTGCCCGACAATTCGCGCACGACGCGTTCCCAGTCCGTCTTGTCGGGCGCCAGGTCGCGCAGGCCGTCGCCGGGCTCGCTCCGCACGCCCGTGCCCGGCTCGATCACGGCGTCGCGGGCCGCCACGGCGACGCAGAGCTGCGCGCAGCCTACGCGGTGATCGCGTCCGTCGGCGAGGTACACCGCGATCGGAGTCGCCGACCCGCGGATTACATCAACCAACGCCAGAGCAACATCCAGCCGTCCCCGGTCCCCGTCGAGTTCCAGCACCACGAGCGAGTCGCCGTCGCGCCCGGCGCGATCGATCACCTCGCCGAGCCGCCGGACCGGAGCGATCGCTTCCAGATCGCCGGTCAGGTGAACATGGCTGACCCTACCGGCAACGGGTCGTGCCGCGGGCCTGGGAGCATCCGGCCTTGATTCCTCCGACGATTGAGCGGACACCGGCCCGCACGCCCCCGCCGCGATCGCGGCAGCGAGCACGCACGCCCGGCGTGACGCGCTCCGGTTCATGCCCTGTCGACCCCGATCGCCGCCCCGAACTCTCCGGGTTCGAAGAGGTGGGCCCGCTCCATGTCCGCGGCGAGCGTGACGGTGTCCCCGGGCCGCGCATCCTCGCGGGCCGGCACCCGGGCCACGATCCGCGTGCCGCGCCGCGTCGAGCAGGTCATGTCCATGGCATCCCCGAGCGGCTCGACGACGCGCACATCGACCGCCAGCTTCGCCCCGGCGGGTCCGGCGGAATTCTCGCGGAGGTGCTGCGGACGCACGCCCAGCACCACGGGCTTGCCCACGTAGGCTTCGAGCGCCGCGCTGCGCGCGGCCGGGATCGCCAGGCGCACGCTTCCTGACTCCGGAGCGTGGCCCTCCACGAACTCCAGGCCGGCGGGACCTTTCTCCAGAGTCCCGTCGACAAAGTTCATCGGCGGCGTACCCACGAACGCGCCCACGAAGCGGTTGCACGGCCGGTTGTAGACCTCCAGCGGCGGGCCGTCCTGCTGCACCACGCCGTTGTTCATCACCACGATCCGCTCGCCCAGCGTCATCGCCTCTTCCTGGTCGTGCGTGACGTAGATCGTCGTGGTCTTCAGACGCATGTGCAGGGCCTTGAGCTCGGCACGCGTGCTCACCCGCAGCTTGGCGTCGAGGTTCGACAGCGGCTCGTCGAACAGGAACGCCTTGGGCTCCCGCACGATCGCCCGCCCCACCGCCACGCGCTGGCGCTGCCCGCCCGAGAGCACGCGCGGCTTGAGTTCCAGAAGCGACTCGATGCCCAGCGTTCGAGCCGCGCCGCGCACGCGCCGGTCGATCTCCTCGCGCGGCAGCTTGCGGAGCTTGAGCGCGAACGACATGTTTTCATACGCCGTCATGTGCGGGTAAAGGGCGTAGTTCTGGAACACCATCGCGACGTCGCGGTCCTTGGGGTGCAGGTCGTTGACCACCCGGCCCCCGATCGAGACCGACCCCTGCGAAACGTCCTCCAGGCCCGCGATCATCCGCAGCGTCGTCGACTTGCCGCACCCCGAAGGGCCCACCAGCACCACGAACTGCCCGTCGGGGATCTGGAGCGACACCGCCCGCACGGCCTCGTAACCGTTGGGGTAGACCTTGCGGACGTCTTTGAGTTCAACTCGTGCCATAGTACGACGCGGCCTGCGGCGTGAGCGGAGTCTACACGGACCTTCCCCAACGGGCCAATCGCTACAACCGGCACGGCGGGGTGGTGTGTTTTCCTGCGCGCGGTCCACAGCACCAAGTCTGTCTCATGGTCAGCCGATACGCGGGGCGGCAGTCAACGCCGGGGAGCCTCGCCATGGGACCGTCCGAGAAGTCTTTCAACCAAGTCCGGTCGATCCTTGGGAAGCTCGATCGATCGATCGACGAGGCTCGGCAGAAGCGCACGCAGGTGGCGCCGCCGCCCGCGCCGGCGCCCAAGCCCATGCAGATCCCGCAGAACCCGATGCCCATGCCGGCGCCGCAGCAGCGCCCGGCGAACATGCAGCCGTCGCGCCCCAGCCCGGGCCGCGCCACGCCGATCCCCAGCTCGCCGAATCACCAGCATCGCCGGCCAGCCTGAGCCGCCCCACAGTCCATTTCTCGAGCGGGCCCGCCGGGTGGTGCGGGCCCGCTGCGTTTTTGGCGTGCCATGAACCGTGGATCGCCGCGGGCTGGATCAGAGGCCCAGACGGCCCGCCTCGCCCCGGATCGCGTCGATGCACGTCTGGATGTGCGGGGTCTCGAAGGCTGCCGCGTCCGCGCCGAGCAGCGCCGCGAGTTCCGCCACGCCCGTCGCGATGTCCTCGCGGCTTACGGCCGCCGCGAACGAACGGTCCTTGAGCTTCTTCCGCACGCTCGAGGGCGCCAGGCTTGCGATCCCGTCGGGCCGCACCTTGCAGCACGCCACGATGAAGCCCGACAGCTCGTCGCACGCGAACAACACCTTGTCGAGCGGCGAATTCCGCGCCGTCCCGGTATGGGGCGCGTGGGCCATGATCGCTCCGAGTACCTCGGCATCGACACCCAGCAACTCCAGGTGCTTCACCCCCACCACCGGGTGCTCCGCCGGCGTCGGGTGCTTCTCGTAATCGAAGTCGTGCAGCAGCCCCGCGATGGCCCAGCGCTCCTCGTCGCCCGCCGCCAGCCGTTTCGCGTACGCGCGGCAGCAGGCGCTGACGCACTCCATGTGCACGCGGAGCGCCCCGCTCGCCGTCCACTCGTGCATCAGCCCCCGGGCACGGTCGATGTCGAACCCCACGCTTGCCTCCTTCACAGCACGAATCTCAGCACGAACCACAGCCCGACGAACACCAGGCTGGTGACCAGGGTGATGATGACCGCGTCCTGCGTGTCCATGTCGAACAGGTCAGTCAGCAGCGCCACGTACGCAACGCAGGGGAAGATCAGCCACAGGCCGGAGAACGGGATGATCCCGCCGAACTGCGAGGCGGCGTCGCACAGGCAGACCACGCCCACGATCCTTGCCGCACCGACATGCAGCGGCGCCTCGAACCCCACCCACAGCACGGCGCAGATCGCGTACCCGATCACGCCCGCGAGCACGCCCAGCGCCACCCAGAGCAGGTGCGGACCAACCAGCGGCCACCCGGACCGGAGCCCAACGACGGGGACGGAGACCAGCAGTCCGAGTGCCGCGTAGACCGCGGGCCGGAGGTAATTGTCCCTCAATTCCTGCTCACGCGGCACGTGCTCGAGCCGCATGGCACGCGTGTTCACTGTCCCGCACTCCGGGCAGCGGGCGGTGCGGAGGCCGCGCATGTCGTAGCCGCACTTCACGCAATCGTGCGCGGCGCTTGCGGGCTTGCCGTTGAGGAAGAGCCCCGTCGTCGAGTTCATTCCGCACGAGGTGCAGATGATCGCCGAGTCCTTCAGGATCATGCCGCAGTGGGCGCACATCTTGGGATCGCGCGGCGCATCGACACCCGCGTGGGCGTGCGCCCCCAGACCTTCGCCGGCGTTCACGACCTCCTCGAGCGGGATGGAGTTGTCCGCAGCCTCTGTGGACCCAGGTGCCGGCCCCTGGTCCTCGGCCTGGCTTGCCCTGCCCGGCGGACGCTTGTGAAGCCCCAGCGCTTCGGCGTCGTAGCACTCCCGGCACATGTACTGTCCCTGCGGGTTCTTGATGCGCGCAACGCCGGAGCAATCGCGCTTGCAGCGCACGCAGACCTTCGCCTTGTGGGCCCAGGGAGGCGCGGACATGACGCGCCCAGTCTACCACGCCGCGGCATGACGCTCGCCCGGCATCGGCGCGGGTTTCATGGCTCCGCGCGGAGGCGGCCGTTGGCTGTCAGAGGAGTTATCCCCGCAGCAGCCCGAACGCGTTCTGTCGCTGCGCATCGAAGATCCCCTGGAGTGACGCCAGCGACACCTGCTGAAGGAGCTGGGCACGCACCAGGGCACTGACCTCGACGGCGTAGTCGGCGTCCACGATCCGCGAGTACTCGCTGGTCACGCCCTCGAGCTGGGCCCGGGTGACGTTCAGCCTCGCCCCGAGGTCGTACTTCATCTTCGTCCCGAAATCCGCCCGCGTCGCGTTCACGTAGTCGAGGGCGCCCTTGACCACGGACTGCGCCGTTTCCGTGTCACCGTCCACCAGGTTCAGGGCCGTGCGGATGTCGTCCAGGCTCACGCTCGGAGGCGCCGCAGCGGGGGCGGGCACCCCCTCGGGAGGGGCGCCTTCGGCGGCCGGAGTTTCCGCCGGCGGCGTCGCCTTGGCGCCGAACAGCCCCTGGCGCACCCACTCCTGCGCGCCCAGCGATTTCAGCGACATCCCCGCGAAACCGAACGAGCCGTCGGGGAGAGAAACGCTGAACCCCTCGCGGAGCACCTGCGCGTTGTCGAACGACGTGTTGTTCAGCACCACGTCGATCCCCTGCAGGATCGACTCGGCCTCGAGCTGCATGCCCCGGCGCTCCTCGGGCGTGCTCCCCCCGGTGCTCGAGGCGCTCACGACCAGCGCGTTGAGGTTGGTCAGCAGGTCGCCGAGCACCGAGAGACCACCGTCGGCCGTGCCCAGCACCGCCTTCGATCGCTCGGCACCCTTGAGGCGCGCGGAAAGGTCGATCGCGTCGCGCGCCAGGCTGTCCGCCGCGGCGGCGCCCGAGGGATCGTCGGAGGTCCGGTTGATCCGCTTGCCCGTGGCGATGTGCTCCATCGCCTTGGCCGCGGCGCGGCTGCTGGCCTGGTACGTGCGCAGGCCGATCATGACGGACATGTTGAAGGAGGAATTGAGGCCCGTGATCTGCATGGTCGCCCGCCGAAGCGCACGGAATGCGCTGCCGCGGCTCGACGCGGAGCCCGGCGTACCGAGGCTATCGGCCGATGCACACGGGCGATTCAGCCGATGTTCACGGTGTCTCGGGCCCGGCAACGCGCCCGCGCCACGGTGGAGGCTTTCATGTGCCGCTTTGTGCTCTACCAGGGACCACCGCTGACCCTCGCGTCACTCGTGGTTGACCCCAAGAACTCGATCATCCACCAGAGCCTGAGCGCCAGCGAGACCGACGACCCCCTCAACGGCGACGGTTTCGGCGTCGGCTGGTACGCGCCTGAGATCTCGCCCGAGCCGGCCGTCTTCAAGAGCTTCACCCCCGCGTGGAGCAACCGCAACCTGACCGACCTGGCGCGCGTCACGCGCTCGCCCTGCGTCATGGCCCACGTCCGGGCCGCAACCCCGGGGCTGCCCGTGAGCGAGCTTGACTGCCACCCCTTCGCGTGCGGTCCCTTTGCCATGATGCACAACGGCGACCTCGGCGGCTTCCGCACCATCCGCCGCACCATGCTCGATTCGCTCACCGACCGCGCGTTCCAGTCGGTCCACGGCGGCACGGACTCTGAGCACATGTTCGCCATGGTGCTCGACCGCCTGTGGGAGTCGAAGGAAACCCAGCCGCTCGAGCGCCTCGCGGCGGCGCTCCAGGGCATGGTGCGCGACGTGCACACGATGGCCCGCCGCGCGCGGGCCGAAGGAAAGAGCTACCTCAACATCGCCCTCTCCGACGGGGCGCACTCCGTCGCCTGTCGCTTTACCAACGACGACCCGGTGCACGCCAGCTCGCTGTACCTTCACACCGGCCGGAGGTACGTGTGCGACGGGGACGTGTGCCGCATGGTCGACCCGGTGCAGGGCGAGGGCGCGGTGCTGGTCGCGTCCGAACCGCTCAGCGAGGACCCCGGCTGGCAGAAAGTTCCCGCGAACCACATGGTGCTCGTGCGCGCCGATCGGACGGTGGACGTGCGCGCCATGGAGGCGGCCTGACGGGGCCCGTCACCGCGCGACGATCGAATCGATCTGGGCGTCCATCGCCGCGTCGAAGTGCGTTTCGCTGAACCGCTTGGCGTTGGCGCGGCAGCTCGCGGTGATGCGCGGGTCGCGCGCGTCGGGAACGGCGATCGCAGCCGCGGCGATCGCCTCGGGCTCGGGCGTGTCGAAGAACGCTCCCGTAGCACCCTCGACGACCGTGTCGAGCGTGCCCCCCGCGCGCCGCGCCAGCACGGGCAGGCCGCATGCCTGGGCCTCGACCGCCACGATGCCGAAGTCCTCGATCTGCGGGTAGATGAGCAGCGCAGCACGCCTGTAGAGGTCCCGCAGCTTCTCTCTCGCGACCCGTCCAAGGAACTCGGCGTGAGACGAGTGCCGCTTGGCGCTCGCGGCGTGCTCGGAGCCCTCCCCCACCACGACCAGGCGAGCACCGGCGACGCGCGCGGCCGCGATCGCCAGGTCGAACCGCTTGTAGGGCTCGAGCGCCCCGGCCCAGAGCCAGAAGTTCTCGCGCTGCCGCTTCGGTCCTGGCGTGTAGAAGTCGGTATTGACCGGCGGGTGCACGACAGTTGAATCGCGCCCGTACGCGCTCTTGATCTGGGCCGCGATGTGCGTGCTGTTGGCGAGGAAGCGGGTGACGTTGGCGCTCGTCTCAAGGTCCCAGGCGCGGAACCGCGGGCCCAGGCGCCGCAGCCCCAGCCCACGGAGGCCGCCGGAACGCGCGTACTCGCCCTGCAACGCCCAGACATAGCGCGCCGGCCCGTTCGAGTAGCACAGGTGCGGCACGCCCGCGGGAGCGCGCAGGCCCTTGATCGCCGCGGAACTGACCGACAGCACCAGGTCGAACGGTGTGCGACGGTGCTCGCGCTCGAGCCGTCGCGAGAGGTCCGCGACCGCGCGGGGGTACAGCGGGAGCATCCAGCGGCGCAGGCGCGACGAGAGCGGCAGGCCCGAGATTCCCGACGCGATGCGCCGCGTGGCGTCGATCGCGGGGGCCAGCGAGTTTCCCTCGTCGAACATCGTGAAGACCGGCACACGCTCGCCGGGCGGAGCGCGCAGGGCTGCGAGAATCGCCAGACGCTCAAGGACCATCTCCCCGCCGCGCATGCCGCAGAGCCAGTCGTGGGCCAGGGCGATGCGGAGGGGGCGCGAGCGCACGCTCACCTCGACCGGACGGCCGGTGGAGAGTGTTGAACGCGGCGGGGATGACGGCGGGACTCTGCTCACGCGTGGCGGGGACCTATTCGCAGGGGATCGAGGTGAGGATCGTGGGCGCGATGTTGGTGTTTGTCGAGGGCGCGCGATGGCCGGCGTGCCGGTCCCTACCATCGCCGCGATGACCGGACAAACCGCCAACATCGTCCACGGCGCCCCCTCGGGCAGGCCCAGGAACCCCAACAACCGCCCCGGCCTGGACTACCGCGCGCAGGCCGCGACGTTCCAGAAATTCCCGCACCGAATCGTCGATTCGCACAGCCACATCGTGGGCGCCGGCGCGGCCCGGGTGTACGACGATGCGCGCCGGGCCTACGGCGTGGGGCTCACGTACTCCATGACTCCGATGCCCTTCGTCGATGCCGTGCGCGACGTGCTGGGCGACACCATCCGCTTCATCGCGATCCCGACGTGGGGCGACCCGGACAAGGAGCGCGCATGGCGCGCCGGGTTCCTCGAGAACATCGAGCTCTTCCACGCAAAGTACGACGCCAGGATGATGAAGATCTGGAACTCCCCCTCGCTCCGGGACCGGTTCCCCGGCGCGTCGGGCACCGATCTGGTCGAAATGGACAGCCCCTGGCGCCTCAAGGCCGCGGAACTGGCCCAGAGCCTGGGCATGTCGATCATGGTTCACATCGCCGACCCCGATACCTGGTTCAAGGCCAAGTACGCCGACGCGGCAAAGTACAAGACCAAGCGCGATCAGTACGAGGGGCTGGAGCGAATGCTCGACCGGTTCACCACGCCATGGATCGCGGCCCACATGGGCGGGTGGCCCGAGGACCTGAAATTCCTCGACGGCCTGCTCTCGCGCCACCCGAACCTGCACCTGGATACCTCGGCAACCAAGTGGCAGGTGCGCGAGTTGTCCAAGCACCCGCCGGAAGAGTCGCGCGCGTTCTTCACCAAGTGGAAGGGGAGGATTCTCTTCGGCTCGGACATCGTGACCAGCGACGATCACCTGGCCCCGCAGAAGGTGAACCCCGCGCACCCCAAGGCCGACCAGGCCGACAGCCCCGAGAGCGCCTTTGACCTGTACGCCAGCCGCTTTTGGGCCCTGCGCACGCTGCTTGAAACCAGCTTCGATGGCGAATCACCCATCGCCGACGGGGATCTGAAAATGGTGGAGCCGGGGAAGTACGACGACGCCTCCGCGCCTCGCCTCCGCGGCATGGGCCTGCCGCGCGATGTGCTGGAGTCGCTCTACTTCGGCGCGGCCGAGAAGTTCTTCGGCGCAGTCTGATCCCCATGCCCGGCGGCGAAGCCGGTGCATCATTTCGACGTCGGCCGACGACCGGGTTCGTGGGCCGATCTCATTCGGCGTTGCGCCCCGGCGGCTTGGCCTTGGGCGCCGGGGGCGGCGGCATCAGCTCCAGCATCGTCTGCAGCCGCTTGGCGCACTCTGCCGCGGCCTTCTCGTTGCGGGGCACGCGGAACTTGGCGCCGAACACCGAAGCGCCGAGCTTGTCCACGAAGCCCGGCGTGCTGGTGATCAGGCGTCCCGTGCCGCGCGAGATGCTGCCGGCGAACGTGTCTCCCCCGGGAGCGGAGCGGGGATTGAGAAACGCGCCGCCGCCGTACATCCCGATCTGGCCGCGCGCGACCACGATCGTGCGGAATACCACGCTGCACGCGCCCACGTCGATCGGCGTGCTGCCCGCTTCGGGGGTGATGAACACGTGCAGGTGAACAAACTGACCGGAGACCGAGGAAAGGTCCGCGTCGGGCTCGAGCGCGCTGCGCGGCAGGTCGGACAGGTAAATGTCGGCCGTGTTCTTGTCGGATGAGGCGTAGACCAGCGTGGTCATCCGGCCGTCCAATTCCGCGGTGCCCGCCTCCGAGGTCAGCGACGTTGTCGCACCCGTGGCACAGCCCAGGCCCATCAGCGGCACAACTGCGAGCATCAGGAGTCGTCCGGCCCATCGCCACGATCCCGGCTTCGGCTTCCGTTCGCATGCTCGAACGTCGGGGCCGGTGGTCAGCTGGACTTCCGTGTTGTTCGCGACGGATTGGAACATCTCCCGGCTCCCGGACGTCACATAGAAAGGGGCAACGGTCGATGCACAGGATGGTGAGACGCCAAGTCTCCTGCAACCGTGCAAAACTTGCTGGCGAATAGCACCGAACACAACTAGACTATCGGCACGCCGACGTGTTCCGCGACACCAGCGTACGAGTTGAGGATCCACGACGATCCCATTCGAAAGGCAAGCCATGGAGACGCCACGAGCGAAAATCACCGTCCTTGGCACGGCGTTTCTTCTCGCGTGCGCGGGCACCGCGCTCGCGCAGCTTCCCAACCGTACCGCCCAGCCCATGCGAACCGGCTTCTTCGCAAACCCGGTCGCGACGCCGGCGCCCTCGCCGATGGCTCCCGCGGCGGTCGCGGCGCCGCGCGCGGTTCCCGCGATGCAGGCTCCCTCTCGTGCGGCCGCGGCCATCGCGTCGTCCCCGCGCCGCGGTTCGACCGGCGGGGTCGTCCCGGTCGCGAGCGTGCCGTCAGGGAACGGCGGGGCAGCGCTGCCGTCTCGGCAGAACATCATGCCGCGAAACACCGGCGCCGGATTGGCGCCGACGCAGGTGGTCGTGCCGGAGTCCACGGTGCTGCCCCCGGGGCGGCGCCCGGTGTACGACACTCCCCTGCCGCCCCGCGTGGATCCGCGCGGCGGCTTCCAGCCGGCCCCGGGCACCGATGGCGCCAGCGTGATCCCTCCCGCGGGCGCCGGCGGCGGAGGTGCCCCGAACCGGCAGGGCACGTTCTATTCCGCCAGCCTTGGTTCGAATGGCTTCAGCGCCAATGTCCTGGTGAACGAGGACAACTTCCGTTTCGCCGCCCACTTGGGGTCGGTGAACAACGCGTGGTACCGGCCATGCTGGACCTCCAACTCGTGGTGCGAGCCCTGCCGCCCCCCATACGCGGGCTGGTGCGGCACGGGATGGGGCGGGTACTACCCGTACTGGGGCTGGAATTCGTGGCCCGGCTACTACTACCCGACCTACTCGTACACGCTCCCGGTGACCAGCGCCAGCTCGGTCATGTATCAGGATCCGAATCTCTCTTCCAATGTCGCGCAGGCTCCGAGTGCGCCGGCCTTGTCGGAATTCGAGCGTGCATCGCTGCTGATGCAGGACCGCCGCTTCGCCGAGGCCGCGACCGCGTTCCGAGCCGCGCTGAAGGCCGACCCCGGTGACGCGCCCGCGCGCCGTTGGCTGGGCATCTCGATGCTGCTGCTGGGCCGGACGCAGGACGGGGCCGCCGAGATTTCGCGGGCGTACGCGACAGACCCCGACCTCGCGGACACATCGCCGGACCTTGAGGCGATGGGGCTCACCGTGCGGCAGATGTCCGACCTCTGCGCCCCGGTGATCACGTACGCCAAGCGCGTCAATTCCTCGGCCGGGTATGTCACCGCGGCGATGCTGATGCAGGTCCGCAGCCGGCCCGACCTGGCCGCCAAGATGCTCGACAGCGCCCGCGCGGCGGGCATGGACAGCGCCGTCATCGTGCGTCTCAATCAGGCGATGACCCGCTGAGCCGCTGCACGGGGCTTGATTCGATCGCGGCGCCGCTCGATATAGTCCGGACCCCGGCGTGCACGCGGCGCGGGGCCGGAGTCCGTGATGGCGACGCTGCCGACGGTGCTGATGACCGACACGATCCGCGCGACCCAGCCCGGCCAGAGCCACGGGGGCGCGTTCCTTATCGACCTCGAGCGCGGCACCCACCGCCAGGTCATCGACTGGAACGAACAGAACATCGCCTGGGACGGGCGCGGGGCCGAGCGCGGGATGCGCGGCGTCGCGGTCCGCGGACGCGAGGTCTTCATTGCGGTCCACAATCGGATCCTGGTCTTCGATCCCGAGTTCCGCCTGCTGCGCGAGCACACCAGCCCGCACCTGGGCGACTGCCACGAACTGTGCCTGGACGGCGAAACGCTCTACGCGGCTTCCACTCGCTTTGATTCGATCCTCGCGCTCGACCTGGCGTCGGGCGAGTTCACGCGGGCGTGGATGTTCCGCGTCCCGCGGGAAAAGGACCCGCGCACCAACCCCGGGCAGCCTCAACCTCGTCCGGTGATCGTCAAGTACGACCCGCGCTCGGGCAAGGGGCCCCCGGCGGCGGACACGGTGCACCTGAACCACGCATGGTCCGAGGACGGGCGGTTGTATTTCTCCGGCGTGCTGCTCAAGCACGTGCTGTATTTTGAAGGTGGAGGCGTGCGGAAGCACGCCGACGTGCCCGACTGGACCCACAACGCGCGCCCGTTCCGCGGCGGCGTGCTCTGCAACAGCACCGGGGCCGACGCGATCTGCCACCTCGACACGCGCGGCACGATCATCAAGCAGTTCCCGGTAGTGAAGTACGAACCCGGGGCGCTGCTGAACGTTCCGCCGGAGAAAAACGCGGCTCGCCAGGGATTCGCTCGCGGGCTTGTCGCGACTTCCGAAGGGTTGATCATTGGAGGCTCATCTCCCGGCACCGTCAGCGCGTACGACTACGAGTCGGGGGCGCTGGTGCGGTCGGTGAACGTGTCGATGGATGTTCGCCGTGCACCCCACGGGCTTACGGTGTGGCCGTGCTAGCCCGCCGCGGACGAACCGTCGAAACCGTGCGTCCGCAGCGCCGCCCGACTCTGCTCTCCGACCACCCCCACCGCTCACCGCCGCACCACTTGCCGATACAGTTTTCTCCACCCCGGAGTCGCAGATGCCCAAGCTTCCGACTGTCCTGATGACCGACTGCATCCGCTCGGCCAACATCGGCAACAGCCACGGGGGCGCGTACCTCGTCAACCTGGAAGCCGGAAGCTGGCAGAAGGTGCTCGACTGGAACGACCAGGCGATCGACTGGGAGGGCCGCGGCTCCGACCGCGGGCTGCGCGGCATCGCCTTCCACAACGGCGAGATCTACATCGCCGCCAGCAACGAGCTCTTTGTGTTCGGGCAGGACTTCAAGATCAAGCGATCGTTCAAGAACCGCTACCTGGGGCACTGCCATGAGATTTTCCTCGACGGCGACACGCTGTACCTAGCCTCCACGCTGTTTGATTCCATCCTGACCTTCGACATCCCCTCGGGCCAGTTCGGCCGGGCCTGGACGTTCCGGTACCTCGTCCAGAAGGACGCCGCGGGCGGGCCCGGCGGCGGACCGCCGCGGGTGATGGTGCTCACCTACGACGCCTCGAAGGACAAGGGGCCGCCGCGGGGAGATTCGACGCACCTCAACATGGTGTGGGCGGAGCAGGGGCTGATCTATTTCTCCGGTGTGCGGATCAATCGCCTGCTGTGCATCGACCCGACCAAGGGCATCCGCAAGCACGCCAACATCCCGATCTGGACCCACAACACACGCCCGTACCGGGGCGGGGTTCTGTGCAACAGCACCGCCAACGACTCGATTTGCCAGCTCGACCTCCAGGGCAAGGTGCTCAAGGAGTTCCCAGTGCCGCGCTATGACGAGGCGGCCCTGACCAACAAGCCCACGGGCGAAGACGTCGCGCGCCAAGCCTTCGGGCGCGGGCTGGTGACGACCGAGGACGGGCTGATCATCGGGAGTTCTTCGCCTTCGACGGTCACGGTGTACGACTTTGAATCGGGGAAGACGATCAAGTCCGTGAACATCACGATGGACGTGCGGAACGCGCCGCACGGGCTGGCGCTTTGGCCGTTCTGAATCGGGGAATCAGGGGCCGGAGCGCGGGCAACCGCATTCCGGGCATGGGCCGTCGGGAGGAATGCCCCGCAGGTCGTAGCTGCACTTGAGACAGAACCGGTGGGACCGGGCCTTCGACGACCGCCAGACGAGCAAAGCAACGATAATCAGAGCCCCAGTGGCGACATCGACCACCCCTCCCATCGAACCGCCGATGGCCATCATCCGCCAAGTTGCGACCCCTACCAGAACCGCCAGAAGCAGGCGCACGGGCAGGAATTTCGGGTCTGGCCACAACGGTTGATTCCAGCGGCCAATCGACTGGCCCGCAAAGTTGCCCGGGGCTATTATCCCGCCCTGCCCATTCGGGGCGTGCCGGTGCCGCGAGGCCCGGCGACAACCCGCGGCCGCATGAACCACCGAGCCGGTCCGACCCTTTAGCCGGGGCGGGCCTTACGGAACCCAAAGTTCCGGGCCGGTGGGAGGTGGAGAACGATGGCAAAGAAGGAAGTCACTCAAATCTTCAAGATCATGGCGACGGGCGGCGCTGCAACGCCGGCCCCGCCGCTGGGTCCCGTGCTGGGCTCCAAGGGTGTCAACCCGGGCCAGTTCATCCAGAAGTTCAACGCCGCGACGCAGAACGTCAAAGGCAAGATCGTCGGGTGCATCGTCACGGTGTACAACGACCGGTCGTTTGACTTTGAGATCAAGGGCTCCCCGGCCTCGGTCATGATCCGCGACGCGGCCAAGATCGAGAAGGGCTCGGGCGTTCCCAACAAGGAAAAGGTCGGCAAGATCACCAAGGACCAGGTGAAGTCGATCGCCCAGGCGAAGATGGCGGACCTCAACGCCCACTCCGTCGAAGCGGCGATGCGGGTCATCGAAGGGACGGCACGCTCGATGGGCGTGACCGTGGAGGGCTGAAGCGATGGCCAAGCACATGGGTAAGCGTCACAAGGCGAACCTCGCGCTCAAGCCCAAGGAGGCGCTCGCCGCCCCCGAGGCGGTTGCGGCGCTCAAGAAGTACAAGACCACCAAGTTTGACCAGACGGTCAACCTCTGCATGCACCTGGGTCTCGACCCGGCCCAGGCCGAGCAGGCCCTGCGCGGCTCGATCAGCCTTCCCAAGGGCATCGGCAAGACCAAGCGCGTCATCGCCTTCTGCCAGAGCGACGTTGCCCCCAAGGCCCTCGCGGCGGGCGCGGTGAAGGCCGGCGGCGAGGAGCTGGTCAGCGAGATCGAGAAGGGCTGGATGGAGTTCGACGTCGCCGTCGCGTCCCCGGACATGATGCGCGTCGTCTCCAAGCTCGGCAAGGTGCTTGGCCCCAAGGGCCTCATGCCCTCGCCCAAGGCCGGAACGGTCACGCCCCAGGTGGCCGACGCCGTGAAGGAATACGCCGCGGGCAAGGTCGAGTACCGCTCCGACAAGGCCGGCAACGTGCACGCGGTGATCGGCAAGCTCAGCTTCGCCGACGGCGACCTGGTCGCCAACCTCGAGCACTTCATCAAGGCCATGGAGAAGGCCCGGCCTTCCACGGCCAAGGGCATCTACATCAAGAAGATCACCGTCAGCGGGGCGATGAGCCCCGGCGTCCAGGTGAAGTACACCCCGGTGGTCGTGACCGAAGAGTGATCGAGTCGGGCAGCGATGGTTGGCGGGCCCCCGGCGGCCGGTTCTGGCGAGGAAGTGACCCATGTCAAAGACGATGAAGCAGGCCATCATGCGGGACTACAAGGGGCGGATCGCCGGCAGCGATACCGCCGAGTTCCCAGACGCGATGCTGATCAGCATCCGCGCGGTCAAGGCGCGGGACACGACCGCCATCCGCAACACGCTGGCCAAGAAGAAGATCAAGATCACGGTCGTGCGGAACTCGCTGGCGCGCAAGACCTTTGAGGGGTCCGGCCTGGCGGCGCTCGCCGACCTGCTCACGGGCCCCAGCGCCCTGGCCTACGGCGGCTCCTCGGTCATCGAGGTCGCCCGCGAGGTCGTCGGCCTCCTGACCAAGTTCCCCACGATCGAGCTCAAGGGCGCCGTGCTCGACGGCACGCTCTTCACCGGCAAGAAGGGGTGCGAGGAACTCAGCAAGTTCCCCACCAAGGACGAGGCCATCGGCCAGATCGTCACGCTCGTGGTCAGCCCCGCCCGCAAGCTCATGGGCGCCATCAAGGGCCCGGGGGCCAAGGTCGCCGGCATCGTCAAGGCGATCGAGCTCAAGCTGGAGAAGGGCGAAGCCATTGCCAAGGCCGGCTGAGCTCAGGTCGCCGAACGGCGCTCGATCCCAACCGTGCATTTAGCAGGGCCGCGGCTTGTCGCGGCCTTGCTTGTTTTTGATACACGTGTCGCAGGCAATCAGCAGCCCGCGAGCCAGTGCGGCACGTACAAGTCAAAGTCCATGCCGTTCACAAATCCGTCGCCGTTGAAATCGCAGTACCGCGCGCCGGCCTCGAAGTCCGACACGAACGCGTCGAAGTCGTCCCCGTTGACGAAGCCGTCGCCGTTGTAGTCGCCCCAGCACTCGACCGTGTACAGCTCGCCCGGAGTCACCCCAAGCTCGGTATAGATGTCGAGCGGATCGACCGGCGTGTATGCTTTGGGCAGACAGTACGCGTGGAAACTCCGCACCGTCCGCGCGTACGTGTCGCGCGGCGTCTCGCCGAACTGCGGCACCAAGGGTCGATGGAACCAGCACCGCATCTCGGGCCGCGGGCTGGGGTAGAACTGGTACTGGGTCAGGCCGGTGCTCAGGAACAGCTCGGTGACGTCGATCCCGTACGTCCACTGCGCGGGGAACGCGATGTCCCACACCGGCTCGAGGTGCTGGACGCGCGTCTGGCGTCGCTGATCGATCATCGCCTGCTGCCACGGCTTGCACCCGATCGCTTCCCACGCGTCCTCGTCGAACGCCGCGGCCTGCGCATTGAGAATCGCCTGATCAGACGACGACAGCGAATTGCCGGTGGGGAGCGCCTGATACGCGCACAGGCGCGGCATGGGAAGGTGGTTCGTCCGAGCGGCCAGGATCGCCGAATGCAGCGCCGTGCGCCGCGCCGGATCGATGCCGCCGAACCGGTAATCCTCGATCGGCTCGGGACGCCAACGGTACGGGTGCTTCAGAATCACCAGCGTCACGCCCATCGCCGCGGCCTTGCTCAGGTGCTGGGTCACCAGCCATTGGGCCGCGTCGGTGACCGATCGCTGCGTCATGTTCTGCGAGAACTGCGAGGCGTGTGCGATGTCGAGCACGGCCACCACCTGCTGCCCGGCGAGCGCTCCCGCACCCTCACGCGGCAATTCCGGAGAGGCCGGCAGGACGGACTGGGGAGGTGCCTCGGCACAGGATTGGAAAACCTCGGGTTGGAACATCACCGGGCGTGACGGGAACCCGGCGATTCCGGCGGCCACACCGCAGATGAGGGCAATGAACTTCAACACGGTAACTCCTGAGCATCCGGTCTGGACTCGCGGCCGGACCAGGTCCGGCGCGAATCGTGCTGGACGCGTGCTTTGAGCGATGCACTCCGTCAACGACAGCGAGCCCAGCGTCGACGGCGTTCGCAGGTTGATCCCGAGTCCACGTCCCTACGGACCGCGGGAACCAAGGGTGCCCACCGGCCCGATAAGTCATTTCGATGAGGGTGTTTACCCGATCGCTGGCCAGAGCACAAGCACAATTTACTGCGGGGACTTGTGAGACAGAACAGGATGGCTATGGCGGGGGTCGCTTGATCCCCAGCTTCGGCGGGCGAACAATCCCGGCCCTACGCGATCCCCACTGGTCCGCGATTCCCGACTTTCTTGAAAGTTTCGGGGCGGATTAAAAGACCGGGTGTGCCGGTCCCACTGGGGGCGAGGGAATGTTCCGACGGCGACTGCCGCGGACGAAAGGTGGATGACATGTCCGACACGACGTTTGCCAGCAACATCAAGGAACTGGGCGACAAACTGGCCGGCCTGACCCTCAAGGACGCGGTCGAGCTCGGCAAGTACATGAAGGAAACCTACGGCATCGAGGCTGCCGCGGGCGGCGGCGTGATGATGGCCGCGGCTGCGGCCCCTGCGGCCAAGGCCGAAGAGAAGACCTCGTTCGACGTGATCCTCAAGGCCGTCGACGCGGCCAAGAAGATCCCCTGCATCAAGGTCGTCCGCGAGGCCACGGGCCTGGGCCTGGCCGAAGCCAAGGCGTTCGTCGATGCTCCGGGCAAGCCGGTCAAGCAGGGTCTGTCCAAGGAAGATGCGGACAAGCTCAAGAAGGCGCTCGAGGAAGTCGGCGCCACGGTCGAGCTGGCGTAAGCGACCCCCAGAAAGCATGGCCGAACGCGGCATCCTGATGAAATACGAACAGGGCGTGCTCCGAAGGGAGCACGCCCTTTCTTTCCTTCGGCCGGCGTGCGTGTCCCACCGGTTGGGGGACGTTGGCGTTCTTGACGGGGGCAGTGGTCGGCGCTAGTTGGGGTGGTTATACTTGCCGATTCCGGGTTGAGCGGGTGCACGGGCGAGCATGCGGCTCAAAAGTAGAACTATGTAGGTCGTGGTGCGGCGTTGACCGCGCTCCGAGTGAGCGCGGGACGCTGATGGTGTCTATTCCATCGCGAGGAATTCGATGGCTGCGACGAAAGTGCGCGATTTTTCCAAGCGCGGCGACGCGGTAACCGTCCCGAACCTCACCGAGGTTCAGACCAACGGCTACGAGCGGTTCCTTCAGCTCGGAAAGGGTCCCCACGATCGGGAGATCCACACCGGCCTGGAGGCGCTGCTGCGCGAGATCTTCCCCATCAAGAGCTACGACGAGACGATGAGTCTCGAGTACCACTACTACACCCTGGAAGAGCCGAGGTACACCCCCGACGAGTGCCGAGAACTTCGGCTCACGTACGGCCGGCCCTTCAGAATTGCCCTGCGCCTCAAGCGCGAGGGGCACCCCGACACCCCCGAGGAGGAGATCTATCTCGGGGAATTCCCGATCATGATGGGCGGCGGCGAGTTCATCGTGAACGGCGCCGAGCGCGTCATCGTCAGCCAGCTCCACCGCTCGCCGGGCGTCGACTTCTCGATCCTGTCGAGCGAGGGTGACCGGCCGCTGCACTCGGCCCGCGTCATCCCCGAGCGCGGCTCGTGGATCGAGCTTGAGGTGACCAAGAAGGACGTCCTGGCGATGCGGATCGACCAGTCGACGAAGCTCGCGGCCACCACGTTCCTGCGCTGCCTCGACGAGAGCGTCTCCAAGACCGAGGACCTGCTCCGCCTCTTCTACGAGGTGACCGAGATCAAGGCCGAGGCCGTCAAGCCCGACCACTGGGCCGCCGAGAGCGTGATCGACAAGGAGACGGGCGAGGAGCTCGTGCACGTCGGCCGCCAGATCGGCGACGCCGCCGCGAAGATCACGGCGTCCAACCTCAAGACCGTCCGCGTCATCCAGAACCCCAGCGACGTGCTCATCCTGAACACCGTCGCCGAAGAGAAGCTCGAGCAGTTCGAGGCCGGTACCGAGTACGAGCGCGGCATGCTGAAGATCTACAGCAAGCTCCGCCCGGGCAACCCGCCCCAGGTCGAGAAGGCCAAGCAGCTCTTTGCCGAGAAGTTCTTCGACGAGAACCGCTACCGGCTCGGGCGCGTCGGCCGCTTCCGCATCAACCGCAAGTTCGACCTCAACACGCCCGAGGACATGATGTTCCTGCGGAGCGAGGACTTCCTGCGGGTGGTGCAGTACATGCTGGACCTGCGGTCCAACCGCCCCGACCCCAAGACCGGCCGCCCGGTCGCGCAGGTCGACGACATCGACCACCTGGGCAACCGCCGCCTCCGCACGCTCGACGAGCTGGCGGTCGAGGAGCTCCGCAAGGGCTTCCTCAAGCTCCGGCGCACCGTCCAGGA
>JBGALI010000035.1:0-22075 GCA_044223975.1 Phycisphaerales bacterium
GGGTGGGTTCGTCCGGCTCTTGGTCGTGAAGGACCGTTTCCCCGAATCACCGCTGTTCCCCAGACGATGCCCGATCCAGCAAACGCACCCGCCGCGCGGGGATTCTCCCGCTGCTCTCGACCCCGGAGCATGAACCGTGAAACGCGGCTCTCGAACCTGACCTCTTTCACGGCTCCTCCGACGATTCATCTTCGCCCGAGCCTTCACCCTGACCCTTGGGCGCGTGTCCCCAAAGCTCCCCGGCCTTGAACTTTCCCTCGTACCACGAATTGGTCAGGCGCCGCAGCTCGGCCAGGAACCCCATCGCCGCGATCTTGTCCGCCCCCAGCGTGACCGTGACCGACGCCCCGTCGCTCTCCAGCCCGACCAGCTCGACGCCCGTTCGCTCCAGGATCGCCCGCGCCGTTGCTTCAACGGTCGAGCGAACCTTCGGATCATCCAGCGGCCTGCCCCGAAGGGCGCTCAACCGCACCGTGCTGGGTTCCATGGTCTGCACTTTAGCAGGCGTGGTGAACTTCAAGTGCGGACGACCGCACGCAGGAGCATCCAGAGAAGCATGGGTCCCGCAATACGCTCGATTGCCCATTGCCCATTGCCCATTGCCCATTGCCCATTGCCCATTGCCCACCGCCCACTGCCCACTGGCCTCTGCCCTCTGCTATAAAACCCACCCATGGCCATTCCCCAACTCACCGAAGAACAAGTCCACTCCATGACCGCCGTGGAGAAAGACCGCTGGTGGCTCGCCAACGTCTTCCGCGGCGACATGCCCCAGCTCACCATCCGCTCGGCCCTCACCGGTTTCCTCCTCGGCGGCGTCCTCTCCGCCACCAACCTCTACGTGAGCGCCAAGACCGGCATCACCCTGGGCGTCGGGCTCACCTCCGTCATCCTGGCCTTCGCGATGTTCAAGTTCCTCGCGACCATGCGGATCGCCAAGGACTTCACGATCCTCGAGAACAACGCGATGCAGTCGATCGCGACCGCCGCGGGCTACATGACCGTGCCGCTCATGTCCAGCTTCACCGCCTACTTCTGGAAGGCCAACACCGTCCTCCCCTGGTGGCAGCTCTTCATCTTCAACATCGTCACCGCGCTCATGGGGGTGCTGGTCGCCTTCCCCATGAAGCGGCGCTTCATCAACGACGAGCAGCAGCCCTTCCCCGAAGGCCGGGCCTGCGGCGTCGTGCTCGACACGCTTTATTCCGGCAAGGGCGGCATCGGCATGATCCAGGCCAAGGCGCTCCTGGTCGCCGCGTCCATCACCGCGGCCTTCCAGATCGCCATCGGCGAGGGCTACATGCAGCTGCTCTGGGTCCGCGCCATGGGCCGCAGCACGTTCTGGGTGCTTAACGACAAGCTCGACTGGGTCTACTTCCACTACTTCGCCGGCAAGGGCGCTGTAGGGCCCACGATCGCGGGTATCCCCCTCAAGGACCTTGCCCTCTGGCCCTCGCTCGATCTGGCCATGCTCGGCACCGGCGGCCTCATGGGCATCCGCACCTCCACCAGCATGCTGGTGGGCATGATCGTCAACTTCATCATCCTCGCCCCGTGGATGATCCTCCGCGGCGACATCGTCACCAAGGGCTCGCGCCTCACCTGGGACCAGGTGCAGCACAAGATTGCCGAGGGCACCATGACCCTCGGTCAGGCCGCGTACGGCCGCACCGAGATCGTCAACCAGTGGGCCATCTGGTGGGGCGTGGGCATCATGGTCGTCGGCTCACTGGTCGCCCTTTTCGCCAAGCCCAAGGTCATCATCGACGCCTTCAAGGGACTTGCCGGGCGGAAGAAGGCCGTCGAGGACCCGGTCGCCCACATCGAGCTGCCGCTGAAGGTGTCCTTCATCGGCCTGCCCATCCTCGCCATCGCCACCGCGTGGATGGCCCACCAGTGGTACGACGTCCCCTACTGGATGACCATCGTCGCCCTGCCCCTGGTCTTTGCCCTCTCCCTGATCTGCACCAACGCCATGGCCCTCACGAGCTGGACGCCCACCGGCGCCCTGGCCAAGATCCCCCAGTTCACCTTCGGCATGATCGACCGCACCAACCCCGGCGTGAACCTCATGACCGCCGGCATCACCGCCAGCGTCGCCAGCAACGCCGCCAACCTGCTCTCGGACATCAAGCCCGGCTACATGCTCGGCGGCAAGCCGCGCCAGCAGGCTCTCGGCCACGCCATCGGCATCATCGCCGGCGCCCTGGCGAGCACGCCGCTCTTCTACGCCATGTTCCTCAGCAACCGCCAGCCCGGCCAGTCGGTTGAGGAGGCCATGGTCTCTGACAAGTTCCCGATGCCCTCGGCGGTGCAGTGGAAGGGCGTCGCCGACATCATCGAACGCGGCTTCAAAGGCCTCAGCGACTCCATCCTCTGGTCCCTGGGCATCGCCGCGGTCGTTGCGCTCGTGTTTGAGATCCTCAGATTGCGCACCAAGGGCAAGTTCTGGCTCTCCCCCGTCAGCATCGGCCTGGGCGTCGTCCTGCCCCCCGAGGCCACGCTCTGCATGTGGACCGGCGCCGTGGTCTTCCACTTCCTGCACCACCGCTACGAGAAGCGTGAGGGCACCGCCGGCCACACCATCTGGGTCCGCTCCCTCGAGCCCATCTGCGCGGGCATCATCGCCGGCGCCGCGCTCATCGGCATCGGCGACAAGCTCGTCGAGGTCTTCGTGCTCGGCTGACCGGGGATCAGTTCCCCGACGCCCGGGCCTTCTCCTGCTCGCGCAGGGAGCCCTCGATCCGCACCCGCTCGCGCTGGAAGACCTCGCGCCACTTGGGGTCCGTCTCGATCATCAGCCCGCGCCGCATCACGTCGGCCAGTCGCTCGTCGGACTTGTTGAGCTTCCGCGCCGCCAGGGCCGTGCCGCGCAGCGCGGGAACCCAGTTGGCGTCGCGGTCCAGCGCCATCTCGTAGTACTGCAGCGACTGCTCCGCGAAGCCCGCGTTGTAGTAGACCAGCCCCAGGTTCTCGAAGGCGCGCGGGTCGTGCGGGTCGGGGTTGACCTCCGCCGCCCGCTTGAGCGCCGCCGCGGCGTCGAGATAATGCCCCTGCGTCATCAGCACCGTGCCCAGGTTGTTCCAGGCCATCGGCGCGTTGGGGTTCAACTCGATCGACCTCTTGTAGAAGTCCGCCGCGGTGTCCAGCTTCCCCTCGTGCTGCGCGGCGATGCCCTGGGTGACCAGGCGGTTGGCCTCGGTCAGGCGCTCCGACGGGGTCGTGACCGGGCCCGTGTTGAGGTCGGCGGTGCACCCGACCGCCAGCAGCGCGGCCGCCGCCAGCGCGGTCGTCAGCCCATGGATCGGACGCGCGGTCATGTTCGTCTTCATCCCTGCTCCACCTTCGGCGGCGCCGCCCTCACGAGCCCGCGCGCTGCCAGCGTTGAAACACCACTTTCATGATCCACGCGTTGGCGTCGGGGCGAAGCGTCACCGAGTACACCTCGATCCCCGGGATGTCGTCCGTCGCGTACCGCAGCCACAAGAGCAGCGGCTCGAGTTCCTCGTTCTTCACCGCGTCGTACTCGAACTTCACCCGCTGAACGCCCGCGCCGCGGTTCTCCGGCGGGCTCGGGCGCGGCATCAGCGTCTTGGAGTTCGTCAGTCCGGCCCGCTCCGCGGCCCCCTGGAGCATCGTCAGGATCTTGTCGTTCGGCGCCGGGCCCTTCTCGCCCCCGCCCGCCTGCCCTTCGAGTTCTTTCAGCCGCCCGACCGCCGAGGCGAGCGTTGTCGCCGCCGCTCGCTCGCGGCTGAACTCCCGCGACGCGGTGCCCACCGCCCACAGGCTCGCCGCCAGCGACACCAGGCACGCCGCCAGCAGCACCACCGCGACCGCCACCAGGTAGACCGGGCGGTTGCGACGCTCGTTCCCCGCCGCGGCGGACACCAGCGCGTCGCGTGACTCCCCGGCCCGCTCCGCGGCGCTCAAGCTCTCGTTCGGTGCGTCCATGCGGCTCATGGCGTGCCCTCCGCGCCGGGCTTGCGGGCATCGGCCGACCAGCTCGCGCTGAACGTGCACTTGATCTTCCCGTTCGCCCCCGGCGGCGCGAAGTTGGCAGACCAGTCCGACAGGCGCGAGCCGGCCACGCTCCGCAGCGCCCCCAGCAGCGCCTCGCCCTCTTCGAGCGTCGGCACCGTCACGATGATCCGGTTGCTCAGGCGGCTGTCCAGCGCGATCGATTCGATCTCGATGTCCGGGATCCCCAGCACCAGGCTGAGCGTTTCCAGCTCGGCCAGCACCGGCATGGCCGCCTCGGTGGCCTTGATCGGCTTGGTCGCCTGCTCCAGCGTCGCGACCTTGCTCATCACCGTCTCAAGCTCCTTGCCCGGGTAGGCCGGTCCCAGGTTCGCCCCCTGGAACAAATCCCGGGCCTGCGTCGCCGTGCGGCGTGCCGCCTCGCGGTACCCCGCGGCCTCGGCCCTGAACTTCCACGCCAGGGCCCCGACGCCCGCCGCGCCCATAGCGATCGCCAGGGCCGCCCACAGGTGCAGGCGGAAGTGCGACTGCCCCGGACGACGCGAAAGGTCGACCAGAGACGTCGACCCCTCCACGCGCGAAGACGCGTCGATCGCCCCCGCCTCCGCCGACGTTTCGGCAGCAGCCGCGACGCGGCGCAGCGTCGTCCCCACCGGGTCCGAGTCCACCGCAAGGTCGACCGTCGCTCCCGGCAGCGCCCGCCCCAGCGCCACGCCCAGCCCCGCCGCGTCCAGCGCGCCGTCCCCCGCGTCCTCCCCGGCCCAGAGCTCGGGCGTCACGCACGTCAGCCGCGACGGCGCCATCGCCAGCTGCGCCGACCACGCCATCCACTCGGCCGCCAGACGTGCCGTGTCCGCCCGCCGCACCCGTACCAGCCCCGGCGCCCCGTCGGCCGTCCGTTCGATCCTCAGGCGCATCGACCCCGCCGCGATCAGCGCCCCCGCGCGCGACCACGCCCACAGCAGGCGGCCCGCGGGCTCCACCAGGATCGACGCGCTCACCACCGCGCTCTCGGCCACGACCTCGGCAGGGCGCGAGCCCGCGGCGCGGACCACGCCCGCGTTGGCCGGGCCCGCCGGGTCCCACGCCGCGCTCATCGCGTGCCACAAGGAGCACACCATGTCCACCCGCACGCCCTCGGCGTCCAGGCAATCCACCAGCACCCGGGCCGCGCTGTCGGGCACCGCCAGCACCGGCACGCGAAGCTTGGTCTCGATCTGCGCCGGTGCGCCCTTGCCCTGCTTGCGCGGCGCGCTGGCCTTGGCGTCCAAGGGCGCGCCGAGTGCCTGCAGCGACGCCTCGCCCGGCACGCCCGCGTACGCCGCGAGCACCGCCGGCGCGCGCGACGAGCCCGTGTCGCCCTCGTCGCCGTCGGCGCTCCAGTCCGTCGCGCCCTGGCGCGCCAGCGTCCCGATCACCCGCGCTTCGCCCGACGGCGCCGTCAGCCACGAGCACAGCGCCCCGTCGATGTCCACGCACAGCACGTTCAGGAGCGCCCGCCCGCCCCCGCCGTTCCGTGGCAGGTGCTCGCGGATCCACGCCGCCGCTTCGTTCAGCGCCGAGATCGGCTCGCCCTCGCGGCAGTGGTGCGTCTCGTCCGTGCGGTCGCCGACCAGGCGCACCCCCACCGGGCGCACTCCGCGTTCCGTGCGTTCGAAGTACGCGACCCTCGCGCTCACTGCTTCTCCCTGCCGTCGAGCACCTTGTTCCGCATGTTCGCGGCCGCGTCGCGTGCGGCGTTCGCCGCCGCCTCGTCGGCCGCGGGGTTGGGCCGCCCCGTGTTGCCGCGCCGGCCCCGGCCACCCGGTGTCGGTGTGCCCGCGATATTCCCCGCATCGCCCGGGTTGCCCGGCATGCCAAAGCCGCCGGAGTTCGGCGAGGCCGCCGACGCCGCCACGTACGTGACCGTCGGTCCCGAGCGCGCCTGCTTGGTCAGGGTCTGCGTGGCCGATCCCTTGAGCGTGATCTCCACCCGGTCGTCGTGCACCTCGACGACCGTCACGTCGCCATCGCTCTCGCCGGGGCCCAAGAGCCGCTGGTGCTCACCGATCTTCAGGAGCGCCACCCGCCGCGTCGGCTCGGTCAACGCTCCGAGGAACTTCACGGTCTCTTCCGGCACGGGAACAGGGACTTGAGTGATGTTCGGGTCCTCGGGGCTCGCTTCCACCACCGGCACCGGGTAATTCCCGATCTGCCGGATGCGCCGGTCGATCGCCGATGGATCAAATTCCTCGGCCCGCGCCAGCCGCCCGGAGCCGTCCGTCTTCCCCGGCTTGGCCACCGGGATCGACAGCGACGGCGTCTCGACCGGTTGGGGCGTGCGCAGGGCGAACGCCGCCAGGGCCGTCGCCCCGACTCCCAGCGTCACGAACGCAACCTGGGCGCGGCGGGCGTATGTCGAAGCGGTGCGTTGATGAAGCGCGGCGGTCAGCACAAAGAACCCTCCATGGCCCCAGAGTCTATCGGGGTGGTACCTTCTCCCACGAGAGAAAGGCGGATCGCGGTGGGGGAGCGGCGGTTCGACCGACCCCGCCCGTGCGCTGCAGCGGCGAGCGGGCCACCAGGTAGCCCGTGTACCGGGCGATGGGCGTCGAACTCTGCGGCGGACGGACGTCGAGGATAAACCGGTAAAAGCTCGGCTCCGCCGCGACCATCCGCAAGAACGACCGGCGCCTGGCCTCGCTGACGCTCACCTTCGTCGCAGCCTCGTTCAGGTCAGCCGAGGTGACTTTGTCCTTGGTCTGGCGGAGTTCGATCAGGGTTCGCGTCAACTCGTCGGCCCCCTCGGGCCCGACGGTCTGCCGGCACACCGCGTTGAGCACCTCCGGCGGCGCCGTCCACAGGCTGACTTCGGGCGGACCGACCTGGCGGGTCATCCTTTCAAACTCGGACGCTCCCACGTTCTGCCGGAGCGAGTCGAGCGCGCCCACCGCGTCCAGCGTCTCCTCCGCGCCCAGCCCAACCACCGTCGAGAGCAGCGTGCCCTGGGCGTCCAGCAGGTAGAAACTCATCCGCGTTTCGTCGTCGAGCACCAGGTCAAACGCCCGCCCGTCCACCGCCAGGTTGTCACGGACCGAGTTCAGCGCCTTGTTCTTCAGCCACTGGTCCACGATTTCGCGCACGCCGCGGCTGAAATGCCAGTCCCGCACCTCCTCGGCCTGCCGCGCCACCGTCGTGCCCTGCGTCCCCTGCCTCCCCAGCATCGCTGCCACGATCACCACCACGACCAGCGTCAGCATCACCACCAGGGGCAGCGCGAACGCACGCTCGCCCGTCGCCACGCGGCGGTTTCGGATACCGGAAATTGGTGCGGCGACTGGGTTCATCGGTTCGACTTCAGTGTCTGTATCTTCGCTTCTCCGACCGTGCCCGGGTTCGATGAAGGCGTGGCCGCGCCGTCTGTCCGGCCCGAGCCCGATCCCGTACCCGATCCCGCTACATCCAAGGTCCCGTCACTCTCCGAACCCGTCGCCCAGTCCACCTCGAACATCCAGTTGGCCCAGAGGCCGTCGATCGTCTTCACTTCCATCTCGATGTAGGCCGGCAGGTCCGTGTACCACAGGCCCCGGTGCGCCCCCCGGCGCTCGCGCTCGCGGAACACCTGCCAGTGCACGTACTCAAGGTCCGATGCGATCTCGACCGCCGGCCCCATCGGCACCGCCACCGGCGGGGGCAGGCCCTTCTCGCTCTCGGGCCGGGTTGATGGCAACGGCGTCAGAGGCTGCCAGTACAGCGTCCACGAGCGCGGCCGACCGTCCACCAGCACCGGCGGAGCGCCCGCGGGGCCGGGCGTCGGGCGAAGCTCGAACGCGCCGCGGACCGACTGACCCATCGGCTGCGGGAGCTTGGCCTCCTCCGGAGGGATGCGCCCCCACCCGTAGGTGCCGTCGTCTCGATCCGACTTCGGCGCGTCCTTGGCGGACTTTGTTCCATTCCGCGATTCGACCTTGGAGTCGTCGGCGTCCGCCCGCTTCCGGGCCGCTGTGATCAGCGCCGCCTCACGATTGGGGTCATCCCAGGTGACCGTGGGAACGGGGTAGCGAGAAAGCACCATCTCGAACCGCTGGATCTGGCCAGGCGCGTGCACCGCCTCGACCGGGTGCGTCATCTGCAGCCCCTCGGCCTCGGGGTCTGCGCTCAGGAGAAACCGCGGCGGCAGCGACGCGGCCAACGCATCCCGCGACGCCTTGGCCCGCGCCATCGCGTCCGCCACGGAGCTGAACCTCTTGGAATTGGGGTCCGTCGCCTCGCCGCCCGCGCCAGCATCCGCGACCCCGGAACTGGACTTTGAAGCCGCCGCCGCGCCCGAGGCGGCGCTCGCGGCCGCGGCGGCGCCTGCACCGGCCCCGGCGCCCGTGGTGATCGACGATGTGGTTCTGGCCTGCTCGGCCATTATGAATGACGTGAACGCGCGGCGCATGACGGTGTGCATCCGCGACAGGGCCATGACCTGCGTCGAGCGCGCCCGCAGGCGCATCTCGTTCTTCTCAACCGCCGAAAACACGCCCACGCACGCCGCCACCACCAGCGCGCCGATCGCCGCCGCCAGCATCGTCTCGAGCAGCGTGAACGCCCGGGCCCGGCGGGGTTGAGGTGCGCGGCAGCGGTTCACGGCTTGGTCCCCGGGGTTGGGCCCTTGCCGGAGGTGCCCGGACGCGGCGCCGGCGTTCCGGACTTGCCGCCGAAGGAGCCGATCCTGGGCCCGCCGCCGCCACCGCCCATCCGGTCCCGCAGATCGCGCATGAACTCGTCGTTCCCCTGCGCGTTCTGCCACGAGTCGGGGTTGCGCCCGGCCAGGAAGGGGTAGACGATCCGCGACACGGTCGCGTGCGGGACGTTGACGTCGGCGCCCAGGCTCCCGCCCGACTCCTCTCCCAGCCACACACGGATCGTGACCAGGTCGCTCTTTTCAAGCAGCGTGCCCGTGCGGTCGGCCGTTCCCGTGTGCGCCTTGTGGGCAGGCTCGGCGGGCTCGATGCGGATCGGGTCCTTCCGGTAATCCCAGCGGTAGCGGTCGGGTCCGTACACGATCGGCAGGCTCGAGTCGGGCATCGAGGTGAAATCGTCGAGGTACTGGAGCATCAGCCGGTTGGCCAGCTCCGCCGCCCCCAGCGCCCGCTGCTCGACCCGCTGGCGCCCCAGCATGAAGCCGATCGAGCCGAAGAGCACCGAGACCAGCATCGCCAGGAGCGCCACCGCGAACACGACCTCAAGCAGTGTCATGCCGCTCCGGCGCGCCGCACGACTCGAACGGGGATGGAGCGGGCGCGAGATCACTTGGTGTCCAGCGTCCACACGTCGATGTCGTCGGCGGTGCCCGGCTGCCCGTCCTCGCCCAGCGAGATCAGCATGAACGGATTGCCGTTCAGCCCCTGCGGGCTGTAGTAATAGTCTCGGCCCCAGCCGTCCTTGACGCTCTTCTCCTCGATGACCTTCTGCAGCACCAGGGGTTGGAGGGTCGGGGGGTAGGCGCTCTGCTCAACGCTGTACGTCGTGAGCGCGCCCTTGAGCGTCCGCATGGTGATCTTGGTGGCGCCCACCTTGGCCTTGGCCGCCTGCCCGGCCAGGTTCCACGCCACGGCGCCCATCAGGATGCCGATGATCGCGACCACCAGCATGATCTCCAGCAGCGAGAAGCCCGGCCGCGCCGCAGAAGCCTTGAACGCCGCCTTGGTGGTCACATCGATCGAGTTTCGAGTCGTCACTTCACTTCTCCCGCGGCATCTCGCCGCATCACCTTCCTCGATTGCCCATTGCCCATTGCCCATTGCCCGCCCTACACGTTCATCCGGTTCGTCGCCGTGATCAGCGGGATCAGGATCGACATCAAGAGCGACCCGATCATGACGAACATGATCACGATCAGGATCGGCTCCATCGCCGCAAGCAGGCGCGACGAGCGCCGCTCGACCTCGTCGGCCATGTCCGCCGCGAGCGTGTCGAACACGCTCTCGAGGTCGCCCGCGCGCTCTCCCGCGATCAGCAGCTTGCGCGTCGCCATGGGGAGCGCGTGCACATCCTCGATCAGGACCCGCAGCACGCCGCCCTCGATCAGGCGCGTCCGCAGGCGCGACAGTTCCTTCTTCAGGTGCGGGTCCCGCACCGCGCCCACCGCCGTCCCCAGCCCGTCCGCCAGCGGCACGCCGCTCCGCGTCATCGCCGACATGACCGTAAACAGCCGCGCCGACTCCTGCGCCACCAGCACCTCGCGCACCAGCGGAAGCCGGCGCGTGAACCGCTCGAACGCCGCCGCGATCCGTGCCCGGGCGAACACCGCCAGCGTCCCGACCACCAGCACCCCCAGCAGGCACCACACCGCGTTGTCGCGGATGAACTCGCCGATGTTGATCATGATCTCCGTGTACACCGGCAGCGGGATGCTCGCCCCCTTGAGCGACTTGCCGATGTTGGGCACGACCATCGTCAGCATCAGCAGCGCCACCAGGATGCTGATCGTCAGCACGATCGCCGGGTAGATCAGCAGCGTCACCGCCTTGCCCGAGATCGCCAGCTGCCGCCGCATCGTCGTCGACAATTGCTTGGCCGCGCCCGTCAGGTCGCCCGTCCGCTCCGCCGCGCGGTACACCGCGATCGTCACGTGGTCGAACCCGCCCACCGTACGGCAGGCATCCGCGAAGCTCGTCCCCGCCGCCACCAGCTCGCGCATCTTCTGGATCTTGGGCTTCATCGCCGTGGTCATGGCGCTGCCGGCGACCTCGAGCGCTTCGACCAGCGGCACGCCGCGGCCCAGGAGCTGGGTCAGCTGGGCGTTTAGCTCGGCCTGATCCTTCATCGAAATCTTGGACCCGCCCGTGGCAAGCCCCGGCATCGACCAATTCCGCAGGGGAACCATCCGCTCGCGCCGCAACTGCTCGGCCAAATGCCGGGCGTCGGTGGCACGCCGTACCCCGAACCTCCGGCGCCCGTCGGCACGGGCGGCCAAGTACAGGTAGGGCTTCTGGCCCCCTCGGGATGACATGGGTGCGGCCATCAAGTAACTCTAGTCCTTACGTTCCCGGCCTCCGTCCGTTCGGGCCCCGTCCGCGCCAGTTCCAGCACAAGTCCACACCCTAAGCCCGGGCCAACCCACGGACAGAGCGACCGCGCCCGGCATGGCCGCTGCCGCCTCCGGCGCGGGGACCATCCCGGTTATCAGCATCTCCGGCTGATTGATCGGCTTGCCGCTTCGGGCCACAATACCGAAGGGTCAAACGACCCCGGTCCTCCAGGATTGCAGCGAAAGGCGCCACATGACGACGGTCGTTACTCGTCCCGTAAAACCCATCGCTCCGGGCGCCACGATGCGGGCCCTGGTGAAGCACCACGCGGGCCCCGAACTCAAGTTCGACCCCACCCGCCCGCGCCCGACCCCCGGGCCACGCGACGTGCTGATCCGCGTAAAGAAGGCCGGCATCTGCGGCACCGACCGCCACATCTGGGAGTGGGACGCCTGGGCCGCCGGCCGCATCCCCGTGGGCATCGTGACCGGCCACGAGTTCGTCGGCACCATCGAGGCCGTGGGCTCTGCCGTCAGCAAGTACAAGCCCGGCCTCCGCGTCAGCGCCGAGGGGCACACCACCGAGTGGAAGGACTACAACGCCAGGACCGGCAACGCCCACATCGCCCTGGACACCAAGATCATCGGCATCGACCGCGACGGCTGCTTCGCCGACTATGTCAGCGTCCCCGAAGAAAACGTCTGGCCCGTCCACCCCAGTATCCCCGACAAGGTCGCCGCGGTGCTCGACCCCATCGGCAATGCCGTGCACACGGTCATGGCCGCGGGCGTCTCGGCCAAGAGCGTCCTGATCACCGGCACGGGCATCATCGGCCTCATGGCCGTGACGGTCGCCAAGGCCGCCGGCGCCGGCCGCATTTTCGCCACCGACATCGACCCCAAGCGCCGCGCCCTGGCCAAGAAGCTGGGCGCCGTCGAGGCGTTCGATCCCCGCGATGACAAGTGGATCGCGGAGGTCAGAAAAGCCTGCCGCGGCGAGGGCGCCGACGTCCTGCTGGAAATGAGCGGCGCCTCCCCCGCGCTGAACCAGGGCTTCGAGGCCCTGCGCAACGGCGGCGTCGCGGCATTGCTCGGGCTCTTCAAAGGCCCGATCACGTTCGACATCAACAAGCTCGTGGTCTTCAAGGGCTGCACGGTGCTGGGCATCAACGGCCGCAAGATGTTCGAGACCTGGTACCAGATGGAGGAGCTGCTCCTCTCGGGCAAGCTCGAGCTCGACGACATCATCACCCACGAGTTCCCGATCGAGGACTTCAAGAAGGCCCACGAGACCATGATCTCGGGCGAAGGGATCAAGGTCGTCCTGAACGTGGAAGGGTAAAACCGCAACTGTAATGGTTGCGTTTACACTGACATCGGGGTGTCCGTTCGGGCCGCCGCCGCCGACCGGGAATGTTGTTCAAAGCGCGAAAAACACCACTAAAGGCAGGGTTTTGTGATCTTCAAGGTTTAAAGGCAAATGATACGATTGACTTTTGATTGAGATTGTCCGATGATCATCGCACGCCGGCGATGCACATCGAACCACCGCCATCTCAGTTCGCGGACATCCCCAAAATCAACAACGTCGGATTTGATGAGCTGCGCCGGCTGGTCAGCGAGCACCGACCATGGCGCAAACTGCGATACACCGCGACCGAGATGGGAGTCGACCCCATAGCGGCCTGGCGGGCGGTGAAAGCGGTCCGACGCGCCCTGCGGAGAGACCTGCCCCTGCGCCGCTGGGAAGGGGGGCGGTTCGGCATTGAGCCTGGTCCAGCACTATTCAAACCGCTGTTCGAAGTGGACCGGGTGAGCGGTGATGATCTTCGGAAATCTCAGCCCGGGGAAGGGGCGGGATCGGCTCTGCGCAAAAGAATCGACGCGTTGTTGCGCCGCGGAGAAATGGTGCCGGATCGAATGCGGGCGCGGACCCTGATGAACGAGGCGGCGGAGTCCTCGATCATGGAGGGCGCCGCTGCGACACGGGCCATGGCGCTTGACATGCTTCGGACAGGGCGAGCGCCGGCGACGCGGGGCGAACGGATGATCTTGAACAACTTTGAGGCGATGAGGCAGGTCAAGCGATCGCTCGCACGGCCGATGTCGATCGAGCTGCTTCTGGAACTTCAACAGACCGTGACCGATGGGACGCTCGATGTTCCCGATGCGGGCGGACGGTTGCGGCACGCGGCAGAGAATGTGCGCGTTGTCGACACACGCGACGGAGACACCGTTTTCACGCCGCCACCGGCGGAAGCGGTCGTCCCTCTGCTCAAGGAGCTGTGCGACTTCGCGAATGCTCCGCTGGGCGAGGACGCGGACTTCCTGCACCCTATCGTGCGCGCCTGCGTGTTGCACTTCATGATCGGCTACGTGCACCCGTTCGTGGACGGCAACGGTCGCGCCGCCAGAGCGCTGTTCTATTGGCACACACTCAAGCACGGCTACGGAATCTTTGAGTACCTCTCCATCTCCGAGGTGATCGCGCGCGGTCCAGCGCGCTACTCGCAAGCGTATCTTGACACGGAGCGCGACGATGGAGACCTCACGTACTTCGTCCTCTACAAGCTCGATGTAATCGCGCAGGCGATGAACGCGCTGTCCAAAAGGCTCGAAGCAGAGGAGGCTCGGATCGAACGAGCCGAGAGCCTCATCAGGCTGGGGCGCGACCTCAACGTTCGGCAGCGCATTCTCTTAGATCACGCCTTGCATCGCCCGGACACCGAGTACACGGTGAAATCGCACATGAATTCGAACGGCATAGTGAACAACACCGCCCGAGCGGATCTGGACGATCTCGTGCGTCGCAAGCTGATGGTAACGACCAGGCGCGGACGGGAAGTCATCTACCACGTCGCGCCGGGACTGGCAGCCCGCGTCGCTAGGCGCAGCCGCTGAAGATCGCGCCTAGTTCTTGCGACATGCTTCGGATGGCTGGCTGACGCCTCATTGCAGGGAACGAACGCCGAATTGTCCTGTCGCTACGGCCGCGAACTTCACCCCTCGTGCGCCCTCCCGACCTCGTCAAGCCATCTCCGTCTCGATTCGACGTCGATCTCGCCGCTGCGCGTCATGAGCCCCGCGGCTTTGGAAACTTCTTCGTTGGCCGCCGCGGCATGGCGGTCGGACCATGTGCGCACGAGCCGCTCGACCTCGTCGAGCGCGGCGCGGGCCGCGTCGATCCACTCGCGCCGGCGCGCCGGGGGGAGGGCGGCAAGGAACCGGGCCCGCGAGCGAATCGGGTCGTGCGCGACCGTGACGGCCTCGGGCCCCAGGGGCGGGCCGATCCACGCCCGCAGCGCGTTCAGGCCCTTGGGGGTGATGCGGTACTCCCGCCGCTTCCGCTTGCCGTCGCGCTCGGCGTGGGAGGAGAGCAGGCCCGCCCGCTCCAGCCGCCGCATCAGGGGGTAGATCGCTCCCGCGCTGCCGCTCCACTGGGTGGAGGGCGACTCCTGCATGTGCCGCCGGATCTCGTACGGGCTGGCCGGGCCCAGCTGCCACGCCAGGCCCAGGACGAAGCACTCCAGTTCGCTGCGGCGGCGTGCGGGCATGGGATCGGGGCCTCCTCTGGCCTCAGAGTAGCGAAATGGTGATTCGGGCGCGACGGGTGAAACCGCGGGGCGCATCTTCGGTACAATAGTACGAATCGTACTATATCGCCGGCGAGCGGAGCCCGGCGGCAACTCAGAGAGGACCTTGGCCATGAAGCGTGAGCGACTGTCTTCCACCGACTTGGATCGCGCCCTGCACGCACGCGGCCGCCACGGCTCCGCGGCGGGCCGGCTGGTGCTGGGTGCGGTGCTGGGCACCCTCAGCGTTGTGGCGGTGCTCGCGGTCCCCGCGTGGGGCCGGGACCGCGAGCCCCCGGCGCTGGCGCTCCCCGAGTCCCCCTCGGGCGCCTGCATCAAGGCGTACTTTGCCGCGATGTCCGACGGGTCGGCGGAGGCCGTCAAGAAGTTCGAGAGCGCGTGGGCATCCAAGACGCGCCTGGGACGGGCGACGATGGACGAGCGCGTGTCGCGCGTTGCCGAGCTGCGCGAGCAGTGGGGGCGGCTCACGCCCGAGCGCGTGATCGATTCTTCCGATGGGTCGCTCACGCTCCAGGTGAACTCCGAGAAGAACGGGCTCATGCAGTTTGAGTTCCAGTTCGACGCGGCGGACAAAGCCAAGCTGGACGCAATCGTGATCGCGTCCGGCCCGGGCGTGACGGAAACCCTGCCGCTGACCGCCGCGGCACGCGCGGAGGTGGTGGCCGGGGCCGCCAAGGCGCTGCGCGAGGGGTACGTGTACCCGGAGGTTGCCGAGCGGATGGCGTCGGGCATCGAGGACAAGCTCAAGAGCGGCGCGTACGACAAGGTCACCAGCGAGATGGGGCTGGCCAAGGCGGTCACGGACGATCTGCGGGCGGTCAGTCACGACAAGCACCTGGGGGTGGGCGTCGCGCCCAAGGACGGCAGCGGCGCGCACGCGGGGATGCCGCCTGCGAGCGAGATGCGCCGCGAGAACTACGCGTTCCGCAAGGTCGAGGTGCTGCCGGGGAACATCGGCTACCTCAAGTTTGACCTGTTCATGGACGAGGACGAGGCCAAGAAGACCGGCGCGGCGGCGCTCGCGTTTCTGTCCAACTGCGATGCGCTGATCTTCGACCTGCGCTCCAACGGCGGCGGGAGCCCGGAGATGATCCGGTTCCTCACGAGCTACCTGTTCGACGGGCCGACGCACCTCAACGACATGGTCGATCGCGACGGCAAGGTGGTCGAGGAATTCTGGACGGTGTCGGAAATTCCCGGGAAGCACTTTGCCCAGGACCTGCCGGTGTACGTGCTCACGAGCAGCCGGACGTTCTCGGGGGCCGAGGAGTTTTCGTACAACCTCAAGAACCTGAAGCGCGCGACGATCGTGGGCGAGACGACGGGGGGCGGGGCGCACCCGGTGCGTGGCGAGCGGATCAACGACCGGTTCATGATCCGCGTGCCGTACATGCGGGCGCAGAACCCGATCAGCAAGACCAACTGGGAAGGCACGGGGGTCGAACCTGACGTGAAGACGCCTGCCGCGGAGGCGCTGGAGAAGGCGCAGACGCTGGCGAAGGAGGCGGTCGAGAAGCGCGGCAAGAAGTAAGCGCGAGAGAGCAGACCAAGCGGGGGGCGCCGCGGGCTGAATGGTTCAGTCCGCGGCGTCTCTGTTTTTGGGGGAGGTGTCGAGGTGTCGAGGTGATGAGGTGATGAGGGGATGAGGGGATGAGGGGATGAGGGGATGGGGAGGTAGGAGCTGAGCGGCACGACTCTGGCGGGGGAACCGCCGGAATCGTGGGACGGGGATGGGGAAGCGGTGATCGGGGACGGGGTATGAAAATCCGCGAATCTGGCTGCAACCATGGGGAAACGAGGCGGTAGGAGGGGGTGAGGGCGTTCGCCCGGAGGGGGTGCGGGGGCCGCGGGGTTGCCTGCCGCGGGATAGTCGCTGGGGGGTTGGGTGTGGACCAAGTCGGGAGGCTTCCGATGCGCCGTGCATTTACGCTGATCGAAACGCTGGTGGTGATTTCGATCATCGGGACGCTTATGGCGATCATGCTGCCGGTGCTGGAGCGGTCGCGGCGGCAGGCGCAGGACGTGACGGGGTTTGTAAACCTCGGGGTGCTATCGCAGACCATGAGCGGGTACGTGACGGACCACAAGGATGCGTACCTTGCCCCGTTCCGGCGGACGTGGCCGCAACATGGGCCGTACAAGGGGATGACGTGGACCATGGCGTGCTCCGAAGCCGACCCGGTCACGATGCGGTGGGACTTTGCACGCCCCCGGTACGCCGAGCTGAACACCGAAGGGTTCTCAAAGGTGTGGTACAGCTTCCTGGCGGAGTACCGAGGCGGACGGCGAGACGATCGGGAGCAGGTCTCGCCGGCGGACCGTGACCTGGTCATGGAGTGCCGCGAGAAGTCGGGCAAGGACCGGGTGCGCGACGGGCATGAGCTGGTGGAGACGAGCTTCTGGTACGGGTCGAAATTCTGGCTTGAGCCATCGTGGTTCAAGAGGCCCGGCGAGATCGGAAGTGTAACCGTGGGCACCCCGTGCGGGGTCGGGGGCGCGCGATCAAGCGACATCAAGGCGCCCAGCACGCTGGTCGTGCTTTGGGAGCGATCGGACTTTGTCGGCGGGAAGAAGCCGATGGCGTGGAACGATTTCAAGGCGAACACGAATGTTGCGGCCGCGGACGGGAGTTGCCTGAAGGTCCGGATGTTGACGCTGTACGACGCGATTGCCAAGCCGGAATACAAGTGGATGACCCCGCTGGAGTCGTACGCAACCGCTTCGCCGCTGGGGTTCAAGAGCTTCTTTCTGCACGGCCACTACGGCGTCCGGGGGCGCGATCTGATCACGCGGTAGGAAGCGGCCTGAGAGTTGTGCCCGTGCGGGCCGTGGAGCGGGAGTGGAAGTTCTGCGGAAGTCGTCGTTCGTGGAAGATGAAAGACTGAAGCGGCATGGGCCGGTGAGTGTGATGGAGCACGGGAATGCTGAGGGCTGCGGCAATGAAGCTCTGTGCGTGCGTGTGCGCGGTGCTCGGAGGGGCGCGGGCGGTGGCGCAGTGCGAGCCGCACTGGTCGGATCAGTTCCCGTACCCGGACGTGCACGGGTCGGTGTACGCGGCAACCGTGTGGGATGACGGGACGGGGCCGGCGCTGTACGTGGGCGGGACGTTCTCTGCCGCGGGAAACGTGGCGGCGGTCGGGCTGGCCAAGTGGGACGGGGTCAAGTGGTCGGCGGTGGGGCCGCCGTTGTCCTCGAGTTCGTACTACTCGAATCAGGTCTCGGTGGGCGCCCTGGTGGTGCATGACGACGGGTCGGGGCCGGCGCTGTTTGTGGGCGGGAAGTTCACCAAGGCCGGGGATGTGCCCGCGACGCACCTTGCCAAGTGGGACGGCCACGCGTGGACCGGGGTGACGGGCATCGCGGACTATCAAGGACAGACGTACGAATTCCCGCCGGGAGTGGTGACGGCGCTTGCGTCCTACGACGACGGCGGAGGCGCAGGTCTGTACGTCGGTCTCAAGACGAGCATCACGGTAGTGTCGAACTCAAAGTTTGTCGCGCGATGGAAGGGCGGGGCGTGGTCGGCGCTCGGGACAGGGGTTGCGTCAACCATGTCGGCGGTGGACGCGCTGGAGACGTTCGATGACGGGAGCGGGAACGCCCTGTACATCGCGGGGAAGGGTGTCAGCTCCCAGAGCAACATCTACCGCTGGAAGGCGGGGGCGCTGACAACTCTGTCGGGCAAGGCCGGGATTGACGGGCAGGTGTGGTGCATGCGGAGTTTCGACGACGGCTCGGGGCCCGCGCTCTATGTTGGAGGTTGGTTCTCGCGGGCGACTTTGCCCTCGGGCGTGAGTTCCTTCGACGCGAACGACATCGTGCGCTGGAAGTCGACCGGGTGGAGCAACGTCGGGCCTTCGTATTCGCTGCTGCCCAAGTCCCCTGACGGTTACTACGGGCAGGGCGTAATGGCGATCCAGAGCTTTGAGATCGAGGGAGCCCGAAAGCTGGCGATCGGTGGCAGTTTCTACGGCTCAAGTTCGCTGCCCGGGGTGTTGAACATTGCGGCGTGGAACGGAACGACGTTCGAGACTGTCGGCGCGGACTACTCGTGTGGATCTGTCGCCGCGCTCGCGGAATACGGCGAGGGTCCCGGCCGTTCGCTCGTGGTCGGCGCGGGGCTGCAGAAGGGCGCGGTCGCGTTCACGGATTTCATTTCGCAATGGAACGGCGCGGCGTGGTCGTCCATTCAAGGGACCTATCGCAACGGTGCTCGGAGTGTTGTCGCGGCGATGGCCGTGGCGGACGTTGGGGATGGGCCGGGAGTCATCGTGACGTCCGGCGATGTGGGTGTGGCCGGAGCAACCCTTGCGCGCTGGGATGGCGCGGCGTGGTCACCGCAGCCGGAAGTTCCGCAGTTCGGGCCGCTGAAGCGGGTCGTGGTGGATGGGCGTTCACTGGTGCTCAGGCTGTGCATCTGGGATCGGGCCAAGCCGGAAACCAATGCCGTGTGGGCGTTTGAGAACGGCTCGTGGTCGATCCCGGACGGGGGGATCAAGGACACGCCGAGCGTGCAGGGCGCGCTGGCGGAGGCCGCGGAGCAGTACGGCGATGATGTGGTGGTAACGGGGCGGTTTCACATCGCCGGCGGCAAGTCGGTGAACAACGGGGCGCGGTGGGATGGGCACGAGTGGTGGGCGCTCGGGGATGGAGTGGTCTATGCGAGCGGGGCGCTCGTGGATGTGACGTGCGCCAAGTCGATGCTGACGGCGAGCGGCGAGGTGTTGTACGTGGGTGGCAAGTTTGACCGGGCGGGCGGAATCCCGGTGCTGAACATTGCCGCGTGGGACGGGGAGAACTGGCACGCCGTGCCGACGGGGGGCGTGACGGCGACGACGGTGAACGCGCTGGAAGTGTTCGACGACGGATTGGGGCCGAAGCTCTACGCGGCGGGGCGCTTTACCGATGGCGGCGGGAAGGTCGGGGCGCTGGCACGGCTTGATGATGCGGGGTGGACGATCGTTTCAGATCCGGGGACGGGGTACACCTTGCGCGTGTTCGATGATGGGAATGGAGCCCAGCTGTACATGGGCTGGGCGTTTGGGTCCATGAACGGCGACGCCCGCACGGCGGGGCTGGCGCGGTGGGACGGGGTGACGTGGACGGATGTGGGCGGCGGGCTCGGGGAGGGCGGACCGAGCGTTCGGACGATCGTTGCCGCGGATGTCGGGGATGGGCCGTCGCTGTTCGTCGGAGGAAGCTTCCTGACGGCGGGCGGGATCTCTTCGGGCAATTTTGGGCAGTGGAATCCGTGCCGCGAGAGGTGCTACGCGGATTACGACGGGGACAGCCTGGTGAACGGCGTGGACTTCAATGAGTTCGTGGCGGACTTTGTCGCGGGCGCGGCGGCGGCGGACATCGATCACAACGGGTTTGTGAACGGGGATGACTTTGACTCGTTCGTGGCGGCGTTCGCGGCGGGGTGTTGAGGGGGGAGTTCGTGCCACGACTGTCCGGTTTCTCCGGACAGTCGTGCGGATGCGCGGGAGCGGGAGGACGTTGAGCGTGGTTCGGCACGACTCTGGAGAGGCACTCCAGAGTCGCGGCACCAGGCGGACCGCTCAATGCGTTCGCGGCTCGTACGTGAACGTTGTGCGTGAGTACCGCCGCGATCGGGATCAGGTGAGCCGACCTGCGGGGGGGCACTTGCGCGGAACGGCGCAATCTCGTAGTACGTGAACTCAGATGAACCCGCCCCCGGGCGCCCCTCCCCTTGAAAGACGCGATGAGGTAGGTGGGGTAAAAGGAGAAGACGAACCCACCCCCCCGGCCCCCCTCCCTCTGGGAGGGGGGAGGCGGTTAGTGGTTGGCCTCGTGCGACTTGTCGTGGGGGACGAGCTCGGCGCGGGTGGTGACGAGGAAGAGGCGGCGGAGGTGGCCGGAGCCCAGGTGCAGTTGGAGCACGGTCATCACGTTGAAGGCCAGAAGCGCGCCGCCGATTCCGATGGTGTTGGCGAGGATGTGGTGGATGTCGCGGTGGTGCAGCACGTTGAGCAGGGCGGGCCAGAAGCCTCCGCTCTCGTGGCGCGACTCGAAGGCTGTTTCAAGAAGCTGCACGACGGCGACGCCGACCATGTAGAGGAGCGTGCGCAGCAGGGTGTCGACGATCACGGGGCGGGCGCGGACCCAATCGCCCAGCGGCACCTTCTCCATGATCAGCACGACCTTGGCGGCGACCAGGGCGCCGATGAGGGCGATCGATATGCCGCGGAACTCCACGCCGTACTGGGCGAGGACCAGCCTCTTCATGAACATCAAGACGAGGAAGCACGCGGCAAAGTAGAGCGTGACGAGGGCGATGGACTTGATCTCGTGGAGGGCGCGGGTGCGGAGGGGGACGTGGGCTTTGTCTTCCATGGTGTCACGAGCGCGCGGTGGCGCGGTCACTCCTTGCGGTCGGCGTGGCAGCAGAGGTCGATGACGACTGCCGCGGCGAGGATGAGGACGTCGTCCCAGCCGGGGGCGGTTTCGACGCCGTAGGTGTCGGCGATGGTGAACCAACGTTTGGAGACGGTGGCGGCGGTGTGGCCCTGCGAATCGACGAACTCGTATTCCATGTCGAGGAGGTTGCCGCGGGCCTCGAGGTCGTTGTTGCCGGGGAGGTCGACGGAGAAGGTGCAGTGGAAGGGAGTGAAGAGGTGCTTGTGGACGGTGGTCGTGCGGTCGTTGCGTTCGATGGTGTAAGTCTTGCCGATGGCGAGGAGTTTCTGGCGGATGCGGGCGAGCTCGTGTCCCTGCATGTCCTGGAAGGAGAGCTTGTCGCCGATGGCCAGGACGTGGCCGTCGATGTAATAGAGGTCGTTGCCGTCGGAGTCCTTGACGGTGAAATCGTCGCCGAGGCAGAGGATTTTCTGGCGCATGAGGTAGCGCATGGGGGGCAGCGTAGCGGAACGGGGCGCGGGCGGTGGGCGGTCCGTACACTTGGTGCATGGCCGATGTTCCGCCGAGCCTGCCGTTCACGCCGCCGATTGAGGCCAAGCCGCCCCGGGCGGTGGGGGAGTGCGCCGACGACATGATCGGGCCGTACCGCTTGCTGGAGCTGATCGGCGAGGGCGGGTTCGGGACGGTGTGGCTGGCGGAGCGCCGCGAGCCGATGGTGCAGCGCGTCGCGCTCAAGATCATCAAGCCGGGGATGGACTCGCGGGCGGTGATCGCGCGGTTCGAGCAGGAGCGCCAGGCGCTGGCGGTGATGGATCACCCCAACGTGGCCCACGTGTACGACGCGGGGACGACGCCGGCGGGGCGGCCGTACTTCGTGATGGAGCTTGTGAAGGGCGAGCCGATCACGGATTTCTGCGACCGGCACAACCTGACGGTGCGCCAGCGGCTGGAGCTGTTTATCCCGGTGTGCGACGCGGTGCAGCACGCGCACTCCAAGGGATTGATCCACCGCGACATCAAGCCGGGCAACGTGCTGGTGACGTACGTCGCGGGCCCGGTGGGGGCGGGGGGGGCGCGGGGGGGGGGGGGCGTGGGGGCGGGGCTGACGGTGAAGGTGATCGACTTC
>JBGALI010000011.1:0-151106 GCA_044223975.1 Phycisphaerales bacterium
ACCGGGCCGGGCGGCACGCCGACGCTGACGTTCTACACCACCGATGCGTTCACCAGCAACACGCCGGGCACGACGCACACGCCATCGAGCACGCCGAGCGATACGCCGTCGAGCAGCGGTGGCATGTCGTCCTCGGGAATGTCGAGCAGCGCAGGCTCCAGCGGCATGAGCAGCTCCGGCGGCGGCAGTTCCTCCGGCATGAGTTCTTCGGGCGCTTCGTCGGGCATGAGTTCCGGGGCGTCCAGCGGGATGTCGTCGGGGGCGAGTTCGGGCATGTCCTCGGGCATGTCCTCGGGCGGGTCCTCTGGAGGGTCGTCCGGAGGGGGCAGTTCCGGCGGCGGCTCGTCGGGCGGGGGCGGGTCCAGTGGCGGCGGGAGCGGCCCGGGCGGCTCTGGTCCCGGAGGCTCCGGCCCTGGCGGTTCTGGGCCGGGAGGGTCGGGCCCTGGGGGAAGCGGGCCGGGCGGATCTGGCCCCGGTGGCTCGGGACCAGGTTCAAACTGCGTGCTGGCCGGGACGCCGGTGCGTCTGGCCTCCGGGCAGACCGTGCCGATCGAGGATCTGAAACCGGGCGACCGCATCGCGGCGCTCGACGTGGCGGGCCTCGACCGCGATGTACCGTGGCGGGCTCAGTACCAGTGGCTCCGCCAGCGGGCCGAAGCGGTGCTCACGCCGGTCACCGGTTCCGTGGCCAGCGTGAAGGTCGGCACGCACGACGGATTCATCACGATCAACGGTCGCCTACGGCTCACGCCCGAGCACCCCGTGCTCCTCCGCCGCGGCGAAGAGGTCGGGTTCGTCTCGGCGGAGTTCGTACTCGTCGGCGACTACCTCGTGCGGCACGACCTCAGCGAGGAACGCGTCGAGACGACTTCCCGCGCCGGCGATCGCGTCACCACGGTCGCAGTGCATGTGCCCGGTCTGAACGTCTTCCTGGCCGACGGCGTGTGGGTCCACAACGACATGCCCGCGACGCAGGCGACCGGGTCGGGATCGGCCTCTGGATCAGGGTCTGGCTCTGGCTCGGGATCAGGCTCATCGAGCGGCAGCGGGTCCGGCTCCGGCAGCGGCAAGTCGAGCGGCTCGTCCATGTCGAGCTCCGGAAGCTCGTCGGGGTCCGGCAGCTCGTCTGGCTCATCGAGCGGCAGCGGAAGTGAGAGCGGCTCCGGCCCGCCCGGTTCAGGCTCGGGGTCCGGCAGTGCTCAGCAGTCCGTGGCGCTCGGTGAGGGCGCGTCGTCGTTCATCGAGGGCGGCATGGAGGGCGTGCCGCCCGCGAAGTGGCAGCAGAGTGGATTGAGCAGTGGCATCGAAGAGGAGGTGAAGGCATGATCCCGAAGGTCATCTACACGGCCGATTTGTCCGAGTCTCCCGACCGTCAGCGGCTCACCGCGTGGAAGCACGCGTGGCAGACGCTGCATCCGGAATGGGACGTCGTCACGTTCACGCTGGAGACCAGGCCGCCGATCCTGAACCACGATCAGTGGCAGCAGACGCTCGAACTCAGCGAGCCCGCGGCGTCGGCGGCACGGCTCAACCTCCTGCGCTACGAACTGCTCGCCCGCGAAGGCGGCGTATTCGTCGATCCCGATCGCCTGCCGCTGCGCCCGCTCGATGAACTCGTCGCCGGCGTCGGCGCATTCTGCTCGACGATCGCCAGCCACGGTGCGAGCCGTCCGCACATGCTCTCGCCGTCGGTGCTCGGTGCGACGCGGAATCATCCGATGCTCTGGCACGCGATCCGCGACCTGCCGCACTCGGTGCTGGTCTATCGCGGTGTGTGGGACCAGAGCGGGCCGGGGTTCCTCACCCGCGTCGTCCGCGACCACGGACACTTCCGCGACGTGGTGCCGTTCCACTGGGCTCTGTTCGAGCAGGGCGAAGAACCCGGCAAGGCCCACGGCGGCGCGTTCGGGTTCGTGACCGGCAAGACGGCGGAGGTCGCGGCTTGAGCACTACCGCAACCCTGATCCCGCGGGTCCTGCACCAGATCTGGCTGGGCAAGGGTGAGATGCCCCTGCACCAGCGGCGCTGGCGTCGCCGCTTCGCCGAGATGAACCCGCACTGGGAGATGCGGCTCTGGTCGGACGACAACCTGCCGCCGATCCTCAACCGAAACGCATGGGCGGCCTGCGGCAACGTCGGCGGCACGCCCGGCTGCGTGATGCGCTCGGACATCCTGCGCCTCGAACTCCTGGCCCGCTTCGGCGGCGTGTACCTCGACACCGACGTGAAGCCCATCCGCCCGCTCGATGAGATGTGCCCGCCCGAAGTTCGCGCCTGGGCCGCATGCGAGCAACTCGACATCGTCTCCAACGCGGCGATGGGCTTTCCGGCCAACCACCCGGCGATGTGGCACATGGTGGCGATGATCGAAGAGTCGTTCTTCGAGCGCCGGTACGTCGGCGATCAAGCCGGACCGGGGCTGCTCGCTCGGGTGGTCACCCAGTACGACGACGTGGCTCTCTATCCACCGGCGTACTTCCACCCGACGGTCGGAGAGTCGAAGTCCAATCCCAACGCAAAGCACTTCCTTTTGGGCGCGCATCTCTTTGCTGGGACATGGGTTGTGGAAAACCGCCCCCGACACTGTCGGTTGTGGGAAGCGAACGCCTAAACCTGACTCTCGTCATCCACGAACGGCTAACAACGGATACACTGGCCGCATGGCTCGAAACCCCCGAGCGCCCGGTCGTGCTGCGCCTCCGCCCGAGGTCATGACCATCTCTGACCTTGCGGAGTATCTCCAGGTGTCTAAGTCGTCCCTCTACAAGCTGGTTCAGTGCGGTCGAGTGCCTGGCCAGAAGGTCGGGAAGCACTGGCGCTTCAGTCGGGCCTCGATCGACAAGTGGCTCGCTGAGGGCCACTCGCCAGCGAAAGCCGTTCGGGATCACGAATGACGACTCACGACTTTCCAATTGGACGGCGCATTCAGCTGCCGGGACACTTCCCGGAGCCCGTTGTTCTTGAGGCGGCACGAGCCTTGGGAAGCGGCTACGAGTGCCGAGTTCGCCTTCATGATGGCACCCTCGATGAAGTGGTGATATCCGAGGTCGAGGCGGATCTTCTTTCGCAGAAGACGACCGGCTCGAATCTGCTGCGGATGGTCGATCCGGTCGATCTGCAGCTACTTGTAGAGTCCGCACGAATCCGGCTTGCCTATGCCCACGACCGGCAGTTTGCCGTCAGCCTGTCGGGTATTCGCACGCTCCCGCACCAGATCGAGGCCGTCTACCAGAAGATGCTTCCACAGCCATGCCTGCGGTTCCTGCTGGCCGATGACCCCGGCGCCGGCAAGACCATCATGGCCGGTCTGCTCATCAAGGAGATGAAGCTCCGCGAGGCCGTGGACCGGGTGCTGATTCTCTGCCCCGCACCGCTCACCGTTCAGTGGCAGGACGAAATGCAGCGTTGGTTCGGTGAGACATTCGACATCATCTTCGCTGCGGTCGATCAACAGCAACTCGCTAATCCTTGGAGCCGTGGCTCCCAGGTCATCGCGTCGCTCGACTATGCCAAGCAGAACGATGTTCGTGAACGCGTCTGGCAGCAGCATTGGGACTTGGTCATCATCGACGAGGCCCACAAGTGTTCCGCTCGCACCAAGAGCGGGGGCGCCGGCCGCGGTCCCCAGGTTGAGGCCACGAAACGATACGAGTTGGCTGCCAAACTCTCCGAGCAAACCGACCACCTGCTCCTGATGACCGCCACGCCGCACCACGGCGACGAGGATAAGTTCGCCCACTTCCTTCGCCTGGTCGATCCAGACCTCTTTGGCGAGCCGCACCGGCTGGGACAGCAGGCGACCGACATGCGTGGAGACATTTTCCGCCTCGGCGGTGATTGTCCCTGGATGCTCCGCCGTCTCAAAGAAGACCTCAAGGACATGGATGGTCAGAGGCTTTTCCCCGACCGCCATGCCATTACCGTCCCGTTCACGCTCAACACCGACGAGTTCGCGCTCTACAAGGCCGTCACCGCCTACATCAACGAGTTCATTCCGCAGCTGCAGGGCCAGCGAAAGACCTCAGCAGCACTCGCCCGCACCGTTCTTCAACGCCGACTCGCGTCCTCAGCCTGCGCCATTCACGAATCACTCAAGCGGCGCCAACTGAAACAGCAGACGCTGCTCGATGAACTCGAACTCCTGCCACCCGCCCAACGCAGTCGCAAACTCGCGCAGCTCCAAGGCCGCGTCATCGACTCCGAACAGGACGAGGACGACCTCGATGATGCCGATCGCGATGTGCTCATCGACGAGTTCTCGGCCGCGGTGGAGCTAGACCAACTTCGCGCCGAGATCGCCGTTCTCAAGGATGTGACGGAGCAGGCTCGCAAGGTGCGAGAGGCCGCCAGCGACTCCAAGCTCAAGGCGCTCAAGGAATGCTTGGCCCGCGCCACCTTTGCCGAACTCAAGGATGGCCGTGGCAAGCTGTTGCTGTTCACGGAGCATCGCGACACGCTCAACTACGTCAAGGAGCATCTCACTCGCTGGGGATACACCACCTGCGAAATCCACGGTGGAATGAACCCCCACGAGAGGAAGCGTGCCCAGGAAGCGTTCCGCACCCGATGTCAGATCTGCGTCGCTACCGAGGCCGCGGGCGAGGGCATCAATCTCCAGTTCTGCCACCTCATGGTCAACTATGACATGCCATGGAACCCGACGCGCCTGGAGCAGCGCCTCGGGCGCATCCATCGCATCGGCCAAGAGAAGGACTGTTACGCCTTCAACTTCGTCGCCATCGAAGGCGAAGACGGCGGTGCCATCGTCGAAGGCCGCATCCTTCAGCGCCTGCTGGAGAAGCTCGAAATCATGCGAGGTTCACTCGCCGGCCGAGTCTTCGACGTCATTGGCGAAGTGCTCAGCCTTAACGACGTGAACTTGCCAGAAATGCTCCGCGAGGCCGCGGCCAACCCCCGTCGGCTTGATGACTATCTCGAAATCATCGACGGTATCGACCCCGAACGCCTCAAGCAATATGAGCGTGCTACCGGAATAGCCCTGGCTCGCGCGCACGTCGATTTCTCCGGGTTCCAGAAACAGAACCTCGAGATCGAAGAGCGTCGGCTCATGCCCAAGTACGTCGAGCAGCAGTTCCTCGATTCCGCCAAGCGTGTCGGCTTGCGCATGGAGCCGCGTGCCGACGGTCTGTGGCGCGTCGAGCATGTGCTGGCCGACCTTCGCTCCGAGCGCCTCGCCGCAGTCCAAAAGGTCGGCAAAGCCGAAAGCGAGTATCGCAAGGTCACTTTCCACAAAGAAACGCTGGAGCAGGATCAACACATCGATGCCGTGCTGGTTGGCCCGGGCCACCCGCTTTACGCCGCCGTCGATGAGAAGCTCAACGGCACGCTGTCCCTCGCCGTAGGAGCCACCGCTGTCTTTATCGACTCTCAGGCCGCAGCCCCGTATCGGCTTCACTTCTTCGAAATCAGCGTACGGGGTAAGGACAGCCGCGGAAAGGATGTTCCGCTCTACGCCGAAGTTGTCGCCGTCCGCGAGGATGGAGGCCACCCTCCCTCGTTTGAAGTCGTTCCAGCCGACGTGCTCATTGACCTGGCCCCGCACCCACAACCCTTTCTGGACATTGAACCGGCCGACCCGCAGCCTGCCGCCGATCACCTTAAGAGCACCTACCAGCTCGAAGTGCGGCAGCGCTGCCAGCAGGAGCGCCAGCAGTTCTCGACGGTCGTCCGCGACTACCTGGAGCGATCGTTCAAGGCTCGCATCAGCAGGGCTCAGAACACCTACATGAGCCTCATGGGGCAGTTGACCGAGAACCCCGACTTCAAGCGAGCTGCCGACGAGGCCAGGAAGCACGTGGATGACCTACAGCGCACCAAGACGGAACGACTCGCCGGTCTCGATCGTCTGCAGATCGCCCGCACAGGACCGGTCCGCCACCTCGCCACAGCCGTCGTGCTTACCGCCGCGGGCGACATGGCCACCCAACTGGGCACCCTTGCACGCGAGGGCGATGCAGAGCTCCGCAAGCGCAAGGAACTACGCGCCGAAGAGGTCGTCATCGACGCGCTCGTGGCCGAGGGCTTTCCACGCGAGAACATTCAGCGTGTCGGCAACCAGAGGATCGGCTTCGATATCCGTGCCCACAGGGTCATCGATCCGACGACCGGCTTGCTTGACGTGCGCCGCATCGAGGTCAAGGGCTACGGGCGTGGGAACGACATCCAACTGACCGTCAACGAGTGGTACAAGGCTCAGCAACTCGGCCATACCTATTGGCTCTGCGTCGTCTGGAACCCATTGGAAACTGACAGCGAACTCGTGAGCATCCACAACCCTGCCGAGAAGCTCGACCACGCAAAGAAGGAAGTGGTCGCTGCCAGAATGTTCTGTATTCCAGCCGATGCCATTAACAGGGCCGCTCGCTGAAACGAGAGACGAATGCCAATTACTCCACAACAGAAACACGCAGCGGAGCAGCAGCAAATCAATGCCGCCAACGACACCGCGCCACAAATCCGATTGCTGGCCGGTCCGGGCACGGGCAAGTCGAAGACAATCGAGAAGCGAGTAGTCAACCTTCTTTCCCAGGGCGTCGCGGCCGACGCCATCTTCGTCGTGTCGTTTACTCGTCTGACGTGCAAGGAACTTCGACAGCGAATTCAAGCGGCGTGCGCTCCCTTTGCGTTCGCCATGCAAGCCACCGACATCCCCGTGTCGACGATGCACTCGCTAGCGCTCAGAATCCTCCGTCGCGCCAACCTCCTGACAGCCTATCCCAGCACACCAATGCTCCTGGACGAGTGGGAACAGAATTCTGTCTACGACGCGGAGCTCGCTTCGCACATCGGGTGCAATCCGGGACGGGCCTCCGAGATTCGTCTTGCGCATGATGCCCAATGGCAGACGCTCAATCCGGCTCAGATTGCTCAGGCGCAAATCACCCCGCAAGAGATCGCGGGATTCCAGTCGTTCCACGGCACGCGAACGCACCTTTACAGTTGTGTGCTGCCGGGCGAAGTCATTCATCGCTGCGTCGAAGCGATTCAGCAGGGAGCGCTCGCGCCAGCACTCCTTCCAGCAATCTCCCACCTGATCGTGGATGAGTACCAGGACCTCAACGCGTGCGATCAGGAGTTCATCCGACTGCTCACCCAGAATGGTGCGGTGCTCTTCGTGGCGGGTGACGACGATCAGAGCATCTACTCCTTTCGCCACGCCAATCCAGACGGCATCGTCAACTTCGCCACGCCCTATCCGCAGTCTGCCACGCACATCCTCACGGACTGCTTCCGATGCACGCCTGCGGTACTCGCTGCGGCCAACCGCCTCATTCAGCACAACCCCAACCGTGTGGCGAAGAACCTCGGCTCTCTCTACGCGGCCTCACATCCGCCTGTGCCGGGGCACCTAACCGTATGGTCGTGTTCCTCCGTTCAACAGGAAGCCCAGGTCATCGCCGGTTCCTGCGAAGCACTCCGAGCGGCCGGGCTACAAGGCCGGGAAGACGAAATCGTCATCTTGATCGCCAATCGCCGAGTTCAGCTTGTTTCGATTCAGCAGGAACTGACCGCTCGCGGACTGCCGTTCGCGCTTCCGAGGGGGAAGAGCCTTGTAGACGAGCAAGACGGGGTTCGCGCAGGGTACACCATTCTCCGGATGATTCGGGAGATCACGGGCACGGACCGCGACTATCCCGCGTATCGCGATCTCCTCGAACTTCTGACAGGCGTTGGCGCCGCAACGTGCAAATCAGTTGGTGATGCGTGCATTACGAACAACCAGAACTTCCGGGATCTGTTTCACTTGAACCAGGCTCCCGCGTGGTTGTCCGTACGAGCGTCTGCCGCATTTGTGCGAATCGTGGCCGTTGTACAGGCAATCTCCGCATGGGCGCTCACGGACACGCTCACTGCTCGACAGGCCGACCTCGATAGCCTAATCAGGACACACATATTCAACTCTGGTGCCACGGCAGCTTCGGCACCCGGTGAATGGCAGTCGTTTGTCGGAACGCTTCCACTTTCCATGACGCTGGAAGAACTGCTCGCTTACCTATCCGCCGACGATGAGGCGGAACAGGAGCAGATTCTCGCGGCAGTCAACGAGCGGATCGGACAACCGGCACAGGCTGGGATTCAGCCACAAGCCAAGCGAATCCGCATACTCACCATGCACGGGGCCAAAGGGCTCAGCGGAAGTGTGGTGTTCATCCCAGGTGCCGAGAACGGTCTGATTCCGTCCTTCAGGGCGCTTCAGGCAACCGGGCTCTTGATGGAGCAGCGACGGCTGTTCTACGTATCGCTGACCCGTGCAAAGGCATGCTGCATCGTGTCGCACGTCACGACACGAACCGGCGCATCTGCCCAAGCCTTGACTCAGAGCCCAGTTGCGAACATGGCACGTTCCCAGTTTGTTGCCGACATGGCCGTCGCCTCCTCACCACGCACGACACCATTCACGCCGGCCGAGGCTTCAGCCATCGTTGCGGAGATCAGCAATCTATGAATCACGACCTCCGACTGATCGAAGACTACCTGCCCATCGAAGCGATCAGCGCCGAGGCGTCGCGAGAGAAGTCAGTGCGCAAGGGCCACATCTCCACGCTGCACCTTTGGTGGGCGCGTCGGCCGCTTGTGGCCTGCCGGGCCGCCGTGTATGGCGCTCTCGTGCCCGCGGACCGTTGGGTCCCGGACGTGGATGTGAAGAGTCCGTCGGCCGACGCGGCAAAAGCAGAGGCAATCGCCAACGGTAAGAAGAAGGGATTGAACCGCAAGGCCGCCAAGGAGTTCGTCACCAAGCTCTGCCGCTACCCCAAGACTGACCCGACAAAGCCAGCGGACATCAAACTCAAGCGCGATACCGAAGCAGCGATTGTCGAGGCCCAGAAGCACATACTGGAGGCGCACTCCGAGCGTCTGACGGTTCAACTGGCCGAGGGCAGGAAGAGTGGCAGGCCGCCAGCCTGGGTGAACGAGTTCAATTTCAAGGGTGACTCGGTCACATACGCCGACATCGTTGCCGACCGTGCCCCTCGCCCACGCGTGCTCGATATGTTCGCCGGCGGAGGCGCGATACCGCTGGAATCACTTCGCCTGGGCTGTGACACCTACGCCCTGGATCTCAACCCCGTCGCCCACATCATTCAGCTATGCACGCTTGTCTATCCGCAGAAGTACGGCAAGCCCGACCCAGCTGTTCGCGGCACGACCGGCCCCAAGAACGCGAGCGGAGAGCCCACTTGGGGTGGGCTCGCTTCTGAGGTCCGCCACTGGGGCAACTGGATACTCGACTGCGTACGCAAAGAGATCGGCGACCTGTACCCGCTGATCCCAGACCCCATGGTGTGGGAGACGCCTCCGCACTTCAAGTTTGACCAGGGCTCCGCCGAGTGGAAGCAGGCCAAGCCAGGAAAGCTCAAGCGCGGCGTAAACCCCGACGTTCTCACCAACGGTCCGGACACTCAGGCCCAGATGTACGACGAGGGCGAAGAAGAGGAAGCCGAAGAGTACGGCAACGTCGAGGTGCCACCCGGGTACTTGATGCCGGTGGCATATCTCTGGACCCGAACCGTTGTGTGCAAGAACCCTTCATGTGGTGCCACCGTCCCACTCGTCAAGCAGACGTGGCTCTGCAAGAAAGCAGACAGGTTCGTCGCGCTTCGTCCCGTGGCTTCAAAGGGAACGCGAAAGGTCCGGTTTGAAGTAGTCGAATCGAGTGATGAGGATGGGCTGGGATTCGATCCCAGCGACTTCTCTAAGGCCGGTGGTGCTGCCTGTCCCTTCTGTGGAACCGTTGCCGATAGCGACTACGTGAAGAATGAGGGGACGTCCGGAAGGATCGGCCAACAGTTTATGGCGGTGGCGTGCACGCACCCGACACGTTCGGGCAAGGTCTATCTTGACGAGCGTAATCTGCCTGAAGGCATGGTGCCAGACGAGCTAGCGATTGCCCGGCGGATTGCGGTTGTGCAGCAGAAGTACTCGATCGATCCCCTCACCGAAACCATTGAAATTAACCCTCGGTCGATGGACATTGACCGCGCCGGCTTCACAACCTGGGCGAACATTTTCACTGGCCGGCAGCAACTGGCCATGATGGCAGGAGTCGGTGCTGTCAGGGCTTGTCGTGATGCCGTTCGCACTGCCGCAATCGCACCAGACCATGCCAAGGCACTGGTCACGATGCTCGGCACCTCGGTTGGCAAGTTTGCTGACTTCTGTTCTACCCTGTGCATGTTCAACTACACCGGCGGACGCGGTGTAAAGAACAGCTTCCCGCAGCAGTCGCTGCCGATGGTGTGGGACTTCGCCGAGACGAACCCGTTCAACCCCGACGGTGCCAGCGTCTCCGCAGCGTTCGCAGCGATGGCGGCTGTCATCGACATGCTCCATCACTCGGGAAGGCCAGCTCACGTTGGCCGAGGCTCTGCCCTCTCGCTTCCGTGGGCCGACGCCAGTATTGACGCCGTCATCACCGATCCTCCGTACTACGACAACGTCTCGTATTCCAATCTCTCCGACTTCTTCTACATCTGGCTCCGGCGTGGCCTTGGAGACCTGTACCCAGAGCACTTCGCCAACCAGGCAACGCCGAAAAAGGCAGAAGCAATCGCCGCGTCTTATCGGCACAAGGGCGATCGCAAGGCTGCTAATGCCAAGTACGAGGAGATGATGGGGCAGGCATTTCGCGAAGCAGAACGCGTGCTCGTGCCCGGTGGCGAGATCGTCGTCGTGTATGCCCACAAAACCACGCTCGGCTGGTCTACTTTGGTTGATGCACTTCGCCGCGCGGGCTTCGGCGTGGTTGAGGCGTGGCCATTGGATACGGAACGCAAGGGCCGGGTCATCGCGATGGATACTGCGGCCCTCGCTTCAAGCATTTTCCTTGTCGCCCGGAAGCGTGCCGCGGCCGCTGGTGTCGGCAACTACGAAGACGATGTTCAGCCGGAGTTGGGGCAGATCGTTCGCGAGCGGGTTGAGACGCTCTGGGAAATGGGGATCACAGGTGCGGACTTGGTGATCGCGTGTGTCGGGGCAGGTCTGCGTGCATTCACGAAATACGAGAAGGTCGAGTACGCCAACGGTGAAGAGGTGCCGGCTGAGAAGTTCTTGGCTGAGGTTGAAGGTGTGGTGCTCGACACGATGCTGGGCAAGCTGTCCGGCGCGGTCGGCGGAAATGTCTCCACGGTGGACAACACCAGCCGGTTCTACGTGCTATGGCGATTCGTCTACAAGGTCACGGCACTTGATGCAGGTGAGGCCATCATCTTCGCCAATGGAACGCACATCGAACTAGATGGCGCGAAGGGGATCGCTGCCGGCAATGATGCGCTGGTGGAAAAGAAGAAGGCCAAGTATCGCGCTCGCGATTTCACTGAACGCGGACAGAACGAAAAGCTGGGCCTACCGGACGACGCCGGGCGGCCCGCGCCGCTTATAGACGCGCTTCATCGGGTGCTCTGGCTCATGGAGAACAACCCTCGCAAGCTCAATGTCTTCCTCGACGAGGCTCAACTGGATCGTGAGCGTCTCCGCGTGCTCGCCCAGGCTTTGGCGGGCGCAGCACTGAGCGGCAAGAGCGAAGCGGAATCAAGCAAACTCGTGACCACTACGCCGTCGGAACAGTCTGCCATCGGCAAGCTCTTGGCCAACTGGCGCTCTCTGATCGAAAGCCGCCTTGCGGCGGAAGACAAGACTCTCTTCGGCAAGCAAGGAAGGTAGACCCTAATGAACATTCACACTCTGAAGCCCTGGACGGAACTCGTCAAGCTCCACCCCGACGTAGAGAGCGGCTCGCTTGCCGAGGCTGTTTTCGCAATCGACCTTGGGGCCATTGCCACCGGCGACCCCAACACGCCCAAGGTCTATCGCGATCCCGACGCATTCTTTGCGGCCACGTACCCCACCACCGACCTTCGAAAGCTGCTCGATGAAGTGCTGGCCAGCCTGGCGGGCAAAGGCACTCACAACCGTGTCCTCAAGCTCCGAAGCCCGTTTGGCGGCGGCAAGTCGCACACGCTGGCAACGCTGCTCCACGCGGCCCGCTCCCGGAAGAGTCTAAATCAGATCCCTGAGTGTGCGGCACTCGCGGATCCGGGGCCGGTGGATGTTGGTGTTTTCGACGGCGAGAAGTTCACGGCAGTCGGCGGGAAGGACGTTGGAGGCGGCAAGTCCATCAACACCATGTGGGGTTGGCTCGCGTGGCAGATCGGCCCCAAGGCTTTCGCCACCTTTGAGAAGTTGGACGCCGAACGCACCTGCCCGCAGGGTGAAGAGATTCGGGCGATGCTCACCGCCGAGGGCCGGCCGGTGCTGCTGCTCCTGGATGAAGTGCTCAAGTACATGGAGGCCGCCGGCGCGGTCATCCTCGGTGATTCGACCCTGCAGAGGCAGGCGCTCAACTTCATCCAGAATCTGACTGTCGAGGTCGCGAACAGCCGCAACGCGGTGATGGTCTACTCCTTGCAATGGAGCGCCCGGCAGGCGATGGGAAACATCGCTCTGCTCCAAACGCTGGACACCCTGGTCAGCAGGGTGGACCAGGTGCGCGAGCCTGTCACGGGCGACGAAGTGTTGGCCGTGGTGAAGCGTCGTCTGTTGGGTGCAGAGCCACCCGCGAATGCAGCCCAGGAGATTGCAAAGGCCTACGGCGACGTTGTCGGCGGATTCTGGCGTGCGAGGGCGGAGACCCCATCAGCCAAGCAGGATGCCGAAGAGCAAGTGGCCCAACTCAAGGCGAGGATGCAGGCGGCCTACCCGTTCCACCCCGCCCTCATCGACATGATGAACACGCGGTGGACTAGCGTGCCGGAGTTTCAGCGCACTCGTGGAGCGTTGCGGTTCCTCGCCTCGTGCCTGCACAGCCTGAAGGCCAAGGGTGGTGCCAAGCCGTTGCTTGGTCCGGGCGACATCGATGTCGCCGATGGAGACGTGCGCAACGCGATGCTGAAGGACCTGGACCCGACCCAGGCTTACGACCCAGTGATCAAGAGCGACATCGCCGGGCCGAGCGCCAGAGCCAAGCGGATCGACGATCGCATGGCCAAGGAGACACCGGCTCTGGCCAACGTGCGACCTGCGGTGCGGCTGGCAACGGCGATCTTGAGCTATTCCTTTGGCGGCCTGAAGCGTGAAGAGGGGAGCGAGGCTTTGCCCCCCGGCGTCACTGAGACCGAGTTGCTGGCAGCATGCGTCGGTCCAGACTTGGACAGCACGACGGCCAACTCTGTGCTTTCCGACCTGCGGAACTCCTGCCTGTATCTCCACTTTGACGGCGTGCGCTACTGCTTCAAGAAGGACGCCAACGTCACCAAGCTCATCGAGGATGCCGAGCAGGAAGTTGTCCGTGATGCCGACGGCGTCCGCGACAAGATAAAGGAGATGCTCGAAGTCAGGCTCGCGGGCAAGACTGATGCGGTTGTGTGGCCGGCCACGAGCCAGGACTTGCCGGACAAGGAGCCACGATTCCTCATCGGATACATGGCACTGGATCTCGCTGGCAAGAGTGGCAACCAACAGGATGATGCCGCGAAGGCGATGCTCTCGAAGTATGGCGAAGCGCCACGGCAGTACAGGAACGGCGTAGCCCTGGCTCTTCCCGACAAGAAGCCACTGGAATCTCTCCGGCGTGCGGTGCGCTACCTCATGGCCATCGATCGCGTGGAGTCCAAGAAGAGTCAGCATCGGCTAACGAAGGACCAGGCCGACCAGCTCAAGGAGCGTAAACGCACCGAAGAGGCCGCGGCGGAAACAGCGTTCCGTCAGCTCTATCCCGCGGTGTGCCTGCCGCGTGTCGGAGCCGGTGGGGCAATTGACCTTGAGAAGATCGAAGTCGGCGGCCGGCCTCTGCAGGCCACGGGCATTCATGAGCGCGTGATGGAGCTGCTGACGACCGTGGGCACGCCAAAGCTACACGGCACGCTGCACCCGCGCAAAGTGGCAGAGCGAGTCAAGCTTGGCGAGTCTCTCGCCCCAGGCGAGGCACCCCGACAAGGCGTGAGCACGAAGGACGTGCGCGACGCCTTCTTCGCCTTCCTGGAGCCGCCGCGGATCAGTTCCGATGCGGTCATTCGCAAGGCAGTAGCTCGCGGCGTGACGGAGAGTGTTTTCGCATACACCACGGGTACGCCAGCACTTGGTCCGGATGGCAAGTATCAGGTGGCATTGTCAAAGGTTGCCGCGAACCGCCCGATGAGCGAGGACGAAGTGGACCTGGACAATGGGTTCCTCATGGTGCCCGCAGCAGTGCCCGCCGCGGCGCCCGCTCCGGGACCCACGCCACCAGGCCCAACAACGCCGGGACCTACCCCTACAGGGCCTGGTCCGACTCCTCCGGGGCCAACGCCCCCGGGGCCGAAGCCGGCGTTTCGCACCGCCGTCCGCATTCGCTTCACGGCGGATCGGGACCAGGTGTTCAAGTCATTCTCGGCGATTGCCAACCTTGCGGACAAGTCCGACAACGGCAAGATCAGCATCGTGATCGATGGCCAGGCCGGCGCCGGCTACGACGCCAACTGGCTGCGGAACGCTGTGCAGGAGCCATTGGATGAAGCAAGTATTGATGGGCTACAGATGGACTAACTGTGTCTGTAAAGACCGGAGTGATTCATGCCACGACTGACGCAGCTTGACGACGTGTTGTTCCCCGTTGAGGAGCATCCGGTGTTCGTCGGCATGAAAACGAAGTCTGGGGAGCGCAGGCTATCCATCCCTGACAAGAAAGCCCTTGTCAACCGCGATAGCGGCCGCGTGCTGGGTGTCGTGAGCCGTGGCTACCGCCTGGTCAGTAACCGCGAAGCCCTGGATATGGCCCATGAGTGCTGTCGCACCATATTTCCAGAGACAAAGCCGGGCGAATGGGAGGTGCGAGCTATCGATGCCCCTAGGACCGGTGGGCACTGCTTCATCGACTTGGCCCACAACTCCACCAAGCTCGATTTCACCTTCGTTCCTGCTGAGGATCGACCGGACGCGTTCGGACCCTTCATCCGTGTTACGAACAGCTATAACGGACTTCGAGCCCTGGCCTTCGACATCGGCTTCTTCCGAAAGGTCTGCAAGAATGGTTTGATCGTGCCTGACTCCGTCATTCGCTTTAAGTTCACGCACGTTCAGCGAGAAATCGGCGCCGCGATCCAGTTCGAGGTCTCGCAAGAAAAACTCACCAAGCTGAAGGCGAGTTTCGGGGAGTATCTGGCAGCACTCCGGACATGCGCGGTGCCCCTCGCCCAGTTTCAGCCGTTGGTGTTTGCGGTGCTCAAGGTTCGCAAACCGAAGCTGGCCAAGCCTGGGAGCGATGAAGCAAAGGACTGGGATGCCTTGGAAAGGCACATCGGGGAGATGGGTGACCGGTACGTGGGCGAGCTGGGCGAGAATGCCTACGCGGCTCTGAACGCGATCACTGAGTTCGCCTCTCACCCGCCCGACAATCGCTGCATTCACCGAGATCGTCACGGCTTCCAGCGAATTGCCGGTGCATGGCTGAACGAGTTCAGCCGCGTCTGCGGCGGCTCGGGCTTTGACCTCTCAAAGTACATCGAGCAGATCAGTGCCACAAACGAACGAGTGAGCGATAGGGTCGAGCCGGCTCGTGGTGAGCGAGCATGATCACGAACAACAGGGATGGCATGATATAGCCGAGGCGGATCGGTGACTGAGCAATCGCTCGACCTGGTGTCCCGCCTTAACGCTTTCTGTTTGGTGCCCAATTATGCCGTCATCATTCTCATGGCTCGACTTCGCTGAATCTGATCGCCAACGCGCGATGCAGGTGATCGATTTGTTCCGCGAGAAAAGCACGGTTGATGAATTGGGCTTTGCCCCCATCCGTGACGCGTTCGCCGACTACTTCTTCCCTGGCACGTCGACAATTCAAACGAGGGCCCGGTACTTCCTCTTCGTACCGTGGATCATGCTGCGATATGAGCACCGGAAGCTCTCGGTTCAAGAGCGAGTCAGCAAGCTCCGAATGCGGGAGACGAGGCTCATCAACGCTCTTCTGGAAGGCTGTGAGGATCCCACCGGCATCATCGGCCGCGAGGCGCAGGCCAGCCTGCGTCGAATGCCGAGCAGCGTCTACTGGCGTGGACTGCACCTCTGGGGCATCCGACTGTTCGCTGGATCGATCGACCAGTACTTCCGGCGTTTGTCGCGAGATCGTGACGGTCCAACAGCACCTGTATTGACGGATGACGGCGAGCCAGTCGGGGCAAGTTCCCGCAACTGGCATCCGTCGTTGCCGCCGGAGCCCGACAAGCTCTACGAGTCCGCCACACTGGCGCTCTCGAATGCAGAGGCTCAGTTCCTTCGGGACCGCATCTGCACAAACCAACCGGGGTCCATGCTCGCGCATGTGATCACTCGGGTAGCGGATGAGTTGAACGCGGACTTCGCATGGGACTTAAGTCTTCAGGGGGTGTTGCCCAGCAACCTTCGCGTAGAGCTTGAGCACGCGCGATTGTTCGCAGTGTGTGCATGGGGTGGGCCCCTCATCTACTCCCGCCTGATCGCCACGATGAAGCCCGGGAGTGACGAACTGCTGGAGAAGCTCGACGTTGCTCTGGGGGGGTGGCAGAGTCAGCTCGCCGTCGATGCATCCAAGCTCGACGGATGGAACAGAAACGAGTTCTGGACTCTGGTGCATCGCCTCAACCCACGCCTGTCTCCTCGTACAAAGGACTTTGCCGAGCAGTGGATTGCGGTCGCCAGACGTGCTGCCGCGGGCGAGTCGGTGTGGTCCGACGAAGGGGTACGAGCGTTGATCGTCAGGCGTGAGGGTCAACTCAAAGGCGGCCGGGCCCGCCTGCAGCCAGACAATCTGCGTGCTCGGGACCGTTGGCAGGGTGACGCAGGCGGTGGCCCAATGGACTACCGCTGGGGCCCGAGCCAGATCATCATCAATGACATCGTGCGTGGCATCGCCAGCAGCAAGGGAGGCGAGGCCCGCGATGCTTGACCCCCGTGGCCGACAGTTATTGCTCGCCGCGCTCCGCCCACCCGATGGCTTCCGCTTCGATTGCGCCGTCGGAACGACGTTTTCGCTTGATCTCATCGCACTTCTCACCGCGCCGCTCGCCTTCGCGATGTTCGATTGGCAGGATGACGAAGGCCGCCTGACGGCTGATCCCGCTGGACCTGGGGCTGATCCGCTAGCACTCCTGGAGTCGCTCCGCCGCTGCGCAGATCGAATCCACCTGTTCTGCCAGGCCGGGCAGATCAAAGTACCGCCCACGAACCAGCGACTGCTCGCATTCCTTGAACAGTCCGTGATCGAGGTCCAGCCGCCTGGGGCCAGTGATAGCCGCTTCGGGGTGTTCCACCCCAAAGTGTGGGCACTGCGATTCGTCGACACGGCGGCGGGTGGGACCGTCCGCTACCGCCTGCTTTGCCTCTCCCGCAACCTCACATTCGATCGCTCGTGGGATACGGTGCTCCTGCTGGACGGCGAGCTCACGGACCGGCAGAAGGGTTTCGGGGAGAATCGCACACTCTCTGAGTTCGTCGCGCGGTTGCCAGCCCTCGCCGTCAGACCCGATGTGCTCACGCAGGAGTCTGTGGCTGACGTGCAGCGCATCGCGCAAGAGCTCAAGTTGGTCAAGTGGGAGCTTCCCGAAGGCGTAGAGGAGATCCGTTTCTGGCCCATGGGAATGGACGGCCGCCCGTCGTGGCCGTTTACCGATCGGCTTGATCGCCTTCTCGTGGTCTCGCCGTTCCTCACGGATGGATTCTTGACGAAGATCGGCTTGGGCGGCCGCGACCAATACCTGGTCAGTCGACCCGAGTCGCTCCGAGAGATCAACCCCGCTGTGCTAAGGGATGGCTGGAAGTGCTTTACGCTTGAGGAAGGATGCGACTCCCTGGTTTCGCCGGAGGAAGACACGCCATCGCTGGCCACCGAGCATCTATCCGGTCTTCATGCAAAGCTGTTCGTCGCGGATGCCGGCTGGAAGGCCCATGTCTGGACTGGGTCCGCGAACGCCACATCCGCTGCATTCGATGGCAATATCGAGTTCCTCGTTGAGCTGATTGGGAAGAAGGCCAGGCTTGGTATCGAGGCAACCATCGGCGAAGAGAACGGCTCGGCGAATCTCCGAGCGATGCTCACGCCGTTCACGCCTGCGACAGAAGCGGTGAAGCCCGATCCGGATGACCAAGCGGCGGAGGATCTCGTCAATGTGACTCGGCGCTCGCTCTGTGGGATGCAGATGCTCGTCCGCGTCACACCACACAGTGGCGACGGAGCTGGCTTCACCACGACGGTGGAGTCCGAGGACGTGCTCGCCCTTCAGCCCGGCGTGACCGTGCGTTGCCGACCCATCATGCTGGCGTCACCTGACGCACGTCTGCTCGATAGTGGCCACCGACTCGCGGCGGCCTTTGGGCCGCACGCGTCCGAGTCGATCTCGTCATTCGTCTCTTTCGAGGTGATGGGCAAGGTCCGCGACGCGGAGCGTGCCGAGCAGTTTGTTCTCAACCTGCCGATGGTGGGGGCACCATCCGATCGTCGCGAGCGGTTGCTTCGCGATCTCCTTCGTGATTCACGCACGCTGCTTCGGTTCCTCTTATTGCTTCTATCGGATGACCCCGAACGGCTGTTCGAGGAGTTGCGGGAGCTGACCCTCGACCCCTCAGGAGCACAGGGCCGCTCGAGCGGGGACATGCTCCCCCTCTTGGAACACATGCTCGCGGCTCTCCACAAGCACCCCGAGAAGCTCGACCAAGTCCACCGCCTGATCGACGATCTGAAGAAGACGCCGGAGGGCAGGTCCATTCTGCCAGCAGAACTTGAGGAAGTCTGGGGCCCGATCGGTCGCGTGCGTGCCGCGACGGCCCAGCCACGTTCAGGGGGCGTGCAGTGACCACCACACGCGGACATCCTCCGAGTGCCGCCGCGGCCCTTGTGGGTCTCAAGGACTTCCAGCGCCGTACGGTCGAGTTCGCGTTCCGGAGGCTGTACCAAGACGCCGATTCAACGCACCGGTTTCTGGTCGCTGATGAGGTAGGGCTCGGCAAAACGATGGTGGCCCGCGGCGTCATCGCCAAGACCGTGGAGCACCTTTGGAACTCGGTCAAGCGAATCGACGTCGTGTACGTCTGCTCGAACGCGGAGATTGCTCGCCAGAACATCAACCGGCTGCGAATCGACAAAGAGCACGACTTTGCACGGGCAAGCCGAGCGACGCTTCTTCCGATCGAGCTTCACGACATGGCGAAGCGCCGAGTGAACTATGTGTCGATGACGCCGGGCACGTCGCTGGAGCCCCGAGGCGGCATGGGTATTGCCAAGGAGCGAGCCGTGCTCTTCGCGATGTTGTGCGGCCACTGGCGCGTAAATGAAAAGGACAGCCTTCGTGTCCTCCGAGGCGGTGTCAAGCGAGACAACTTCCGCTGGTGGGCAACCGACTGGATGAAGGAGCAGTCGCTGGACGAGGGGCTCCGGAGTGGGTTCCTCGCCGAGTTGGATCGTTTGGAGGCCGCAGACAGTTCCGCCGGAACCCGTTCGCTTCGTGCCCGGTTCCTGGCTCTTGCGGAGTCTTTGCCGGACCGTGATCGCGACATCGAGAGAGGGCTGTGGGACGAGCGGCGCAGAGTGATCGCGGAGCTTCGGGCCGTCCTGGGCCGCACATGCATCAAAGCCCTACGCCCGGATCTGGTCATTCTCGACGAGTTCCAACGCTTCAAGCACCTGCTCGACCCCAAGAGCGAGGACGCGGAGCTGGCTCGATCGCTGTTCGAGTACGCCGATGAGCGGGAGGCCAGCCGCGAGGCCGTTCGGGTGCTCCTGCTCTCGGCGACGCCCTACAAGATGTACTCCCTCCAGCACGAGCAGGAGAGCGGCGAGAACGATCACTACGAGGACTTCGTCGCGACCTACGACTTCCTGGTGCGCAATCGCTCGGAAGACAACAAGGCTCTGAGGACGCTGCTAAGGGATTATCGCGCTGCGATGTTCAATCTTGACGGCGGCGGCATCGACGGCCTTCGCGGCATCAAGGGCCGGATCGAGGAGCGTCTGCGTCGTGTCATGGCGCGGACGGAGCGCCTCGCCGTGACTAGCGATCGGAGCGGCATGCTGCGGGAGATCGCGTCGTCCGCCCGGCTCGAGGAGTCGGACGTCCGTCAGTATCTGTCGTCGTCGAGAGTGGCGACAGCACTCGACCACGGCGAGATCGTCGAGTATTGGAAGTCTGCGCCCTACCTGCTCAACTTCATGGATGAGTACGAGCTCAAGAAGAGCTTCCGCGCAGCAGTTGGATCCGGTGGTACTCCTGAGTTGTACCACGCGCTCTCCCAACCAGCCGCTGGACTACTGCCGTGGGACGACGTGCTCGCCTACCGAAAGATCGATCCCGCCAACTCGCGACTGCGGGCATTGCTGCAGGACACCGTCGAGAAGGACCTATGGAAGATGCTCTGGTTGCCGCCCAGCATGCCGTACTACTCCCTCGGCGGTGCGTTCGCTGGCGGTAGATCCCTGGAAACGACGAAACGGCTCGTCTTCTCGTCCTGGAAGGTCGTTCCCAAGGTCATCGCGACGGTGCTCAGCCACGAGGCCGAGCGTCAGATGATCGGCTCGAGCTATTCCGAAGGCGATGACGTCACGATCACAAACTCGACCGAAGGCCGCAAGCGAATCGCGGCGCTGCTGCGGTTCACGCGAGCGGATGGTCGGCTCACCGGCATGCCCGTGCTCGGGCTGATCTATCCGTCAATCGCACTGACGGCGGCGTTCGACCCCGCTCACACCGGCGAGGGAATGGTCTCCGTCGATGACGTGCTCGCGCGTGCCCGCGACGCGATGAGAGGGGCGACAGAGCAGGCCATCGCTCGTTGGGCCAGCCCGGGCGAAGTTGACGAGCGCTGGTACTGGGCTGGTCCCATCCTGCTCGATTACCTGAAGTCGCCCGGCGACACTCGCGCATTCTGGCATCATCCCAAGCTCGCCACGGAGTGGTCGGGCGAGGACGACCGCACCGATGCAGATGGAGAGGCCGAGACGGAGTCGGCGTGGGCTGAGCACGTTGCACTGGCGAAAGCGCTTCTGGCAGATGCCGGAAGGCCAGATGTCCGTCCGCTTGGCGCTCCACCGGCAGACCTGCTCGACGTCCTTGCGAAGCTGACGGTAGGGAACCCCGCGGTGCTGTCCGCGCGATCACTGGGGCACGTCCTGGGAATGCAGTCATGTCGGGATGTCGAAGTACGACTGGCGGCCGGGCGCATCGCGTGGCGGATTCGCAACCTCTTCAACCTTTCAGAGGTGATCGCCCTCGTCCGTGGACTGAACAGGGCTGAGCCCTATTGGCTCCGCGTCGTCGAGTACGCGATCAATGGCTGTCTCCAGGCGGTACTCGACGAGTATGCCCATGTGCTGCGCGACGCCCTGGGGGTCAGCCGCCAGCCGCCATCGGAAGCGGCGGCCGCCATCGCCGAAGAGATGGTTCGGGCGATAGGCCTCAGATCGGCCACGGTCGGCGTCGACGACGTACGCGCGGATCACCGGGCCAAGAGCGTGACCGTGAGCGGTCAGCGCATGCGGGCAAGGTTCGCGGCACGCTTCGGGCAACAGCAGAGCGAGGACGACAATGACGGCACCCGTGCTGACCAAGTGCGAGCCGCGTTCAACTCTCCGTTCTGGCCGTTCGTGCTGGCCAGCACATCCGTCGGCCAGGAAGGGTTGGACTTTCATCACTACTGCCATGCCATTGTGCATTGGAACCTGCCGTCCAATCCCGTTGATCTGGAACAGCGGGAAGGCCGCATCCACCGCTACAAGGGGCACGCGGTTCGCAAGAACGTGGCCAAGGCGTACGGAGATCAACCCGGCTCGCCGATGACGGACCGCTGGGAGACGGCGTTTGCAGCGGCCTCGGAGGAGCACTCGAGCGCCACGAGCGAACTCAAGCCGTTCTGGGTGTTTCCGATCCCTGACGGTGCCGTCATCGAACGGCATGTTCCAGCGCTGCCGTTGAGTCGCGATGCGGACCGATTGACCAACCTGCGAGCAGCGCTGGCTCTTTACCGGATGGTGTTTGGGCAGCCCCGACAGGACGAGCTCGTGAAGTTCTTGCAGACACGCCTCTCGGGCCCCGCACTGGCCCAAGTCGTCAACGAGTTGAGGATCGATCTAGAGCCACCGCACGTGGCACTCCCCGTCATGGACCCGGCGAGTATCGCGACCACCGTTATTGAGCGGGCGCAAGAGTCCGTCGCGAGCAAGGAGTGTGATCTTCTGGTGGTGGCGAAGGACGCGGTGCTTGGACATTCCGGAGTGCTCCCGCTCGGATGCTACGAGAATCGACTGTGGCCTTTCGTGCCGGCGTGCTGGCCACACCCGCTGCCGCCGCTGTGTCGGGGGAGCGGGTGCGAACCATCCTGGTGGCTGGCGATGTGGTTTGACAAGATGCAGAAGACCAACTTTGGACTGAGTCTCCTGCTCTCGCCAATGTCGGACCAACCGCTGCGGATGAGGATTGTTGAACGACTGCTCCAAGATCCCGACGAGTTTGGCATCAGGCGAGATCGCCTCATCAACGTGCCCGGCATTCCCAAGCAGTGGGTGTTCTTGGCCCACGAAGTGATCTCGCCGCTGTCCGGCCACGGGCTTGATCAGGCACTGGCCAGGCAGCGCATGGACAAGGTTATCGACGACTACCTCGTCCGCTTCGCAAGGGTGGGTGAAGCGATCGCCCCATTCCTGGCCGGTCGTTAGCTCATTTGTGATCGCGACGCGCTCGGAGACGGACTGAAATCTCCCGGTCGGTCCACACGAACTTCTCGAGGATGCGCCGCAGTTCGGAGTTAGTCTCAGCCGATTCCCAAGCCGTGCGCAAATCCCCGATGTTGAGGCTGCTCAGTTGCGGCCACCACGGCGTTGCTCGAAGGGCGGCCTCCAACTCCGCTGCTTTCTCCGGCTCCTGGCCCTTCCGAGGAAAGAGCACGCGATCGTTCACCGTGATCGCGACCTCCGTTCTCCGACCCGCGATCAGTTCAAGCCCGTCGCGCTGCGCGATCGCTAGGAGGGCTTGGCGAATCTCCTCAATCTGCCCCTCGATGTCGCCTTGTTCACCTTGCAAGAGCTTCCGCTTGGAATCCAATTCCGCCCAGCGGTCCACCAGCGCGACGGCGGGCTCCGTGGCCAGATCACTCTCTGGCATGACGCGAACCTGATACAGGTGCTTTCGCGCTGGGCAGACCTGCTGATACTCGCAATAGGAGCACAGCGGCCCTTCGTGCGTTGGGAAGCGGCTGGTGTGGTCGCCGCGACCTTCGATGTCGGTGATTGTCGCGATCGCTTCGGCGCGAAGCTGGTCCAGTTGCGAGGGCGTACGCGTGGACACAATCGAATGATCGAAGCGGAGGAAGTGCCAGATGAGCTCTACGTGCTCAACACCCTTCCACATGCGACGGATGCCGATTTCGTAGTAGGCCAGCTGCGGATCGTCGTCCTTCTCAGCCTGGGTGGGCAGGCTGCTATTGGTCTTGTAGTCGTGGATCTGCCAGCAGCCATCGGCCGTTTTGGTCAGCCGATCGATGTATCCGATCATCTTGAACCTGCCTGCCTCATCGAGCGGGAAATTGATCATCTGCTCGAGGCCGATCACGGTTGCCTGATCGAATGGGTGGAACCGCTGATAGTACTTCTCGATACAGCGCCATCCGAGCGAGATGTAGTCGTCAGGAGTCGCTCCACGATCGTGGATGACAACGGCCGGCGTCCATTGCGATGCCCATTCCTGATCAAACTGCTCCCGAAGACTCTCGACCGAAGGCACGATGCCCTTGGCCACCCGTTCGTATAGGTGCTCGAGCACAGCGTGTACGCGCGAGCCCAGGAACGTCGCGATCTGTTCCGGCTGCTCGGGCAGTTCGATCTTTGCGATGTACCGATAGAAGTACTTCCGCGGGCAGTGGCGGAAGCTCTCGATCCGACTGTGGGAGTACACGGGCATAGGGAGGTTGCCAAGTGTATTGACCATCAGCAGCCCGGAACCCCTCACGGCCCTACGGTCACCCCGTGCCTTCCGAGGAACATCTGCTATCGCCGAGGACCTGGGAGGACCGTCTGCGCGGGCTTGCCGCATTGCTACCCCTCTTTGAGAAGCCCGATGCTGAATCTGGGGAAGCGATCTCGGCGTTGAATGACGTTGCCTATCGACTGGGTTGGGTTCTGCCCGACTTTGACTGGCCTAGCTGGGCCCACGGGCCTGAGTGCCAGCGGCTGGTTCAGCACCCCACCGAGGTTGCCGCCGTAGACGCTTTCACGCTGGCGCGGCTTCTGACGGCCCACCTCCGCCAAGACCGCTTCTGTGAGGGCCACCTCGAGTCTGCCTATGCGGGTGGTCACCTGGAGGCCATCGTTCGGCGCGCGGCCGCACTCGCGGGTGGGTTCCGTGCACAAGACGGTCCGTGATCGCCGAGGTGTACCCGTCCCTGTGGAGCCGCGGGATTCCCAAGTGCGAACGCACATCCGATCGGAGGTTGTCATCCCTCATGGCTCGTGCAGTCCAAATGGCTCCAAGTGCGCCCGTAACGCGTCCAGATCCCGGAAAACGCGGCGACGGGAACGTCCGGTCTTGCGTGCCACTGCAGCAACCGTCTCCCCTTTGGCAAGCTCGTCAACCAACGGAAGGAGGTGTTCAGGCACGGCTTGTATCGCGTCCGCGATATCCACACGCACGTCAATCACCTGACGCTCTTCGGGGCGAACGACGCCGAGCCTCCGCCAACTGGAAGCAGGCGTGAGGTGATCGTTGAGGGGCCGATCGTCGTTTGTGATCGCGTCGAGTGAGAGTGTCAGCTTTCGCCCCCCTCTCTTTATCGAGCGGCGTTCGCGGAGCAGCAAAGCGACAGCAGTCGTGATCAGCATGGAGATGAACGCCTCCGGTATCCCACGGTTCCGGTCATGCGCGTGAAGTCGCTCGATCACGTACAGCAGTAGTTGCTGTTTGATGTCGTCCTGATCCGTTACCTTCAGACCGGCCTTTCCGACAAGCTGGCGCGCTTTGATTGATGCAAGCGACTCGGCAAACGGGCGCACGGCAGCCCATCGCCGAGCGTCGAATGGCTGCTTCGCGGCTTCTTGATCGGGGCTCCGCCGGCGGCGACCATCTCTCTCGGTGCTTCGGGCGAAACCGGAAATGGCGGAGTGCGGGCTGTTCGAAACGCTGGGTAGGTGGTGGTTTCTCATGCCGAAGCGTGTCGCCTCGGCTCCCGCCAGAGCTGATCCGGCTATACCGCGATCCAAATCGCCGGATCACGTGGGAGAGTGGCGGCCACCGTTCAATCTCCGAACAGGGAGGCTGTTAACCAGAGAACGGCAGCCCGAAACCCGCGTGGCGCGTCGGATTCTGGCCTTTGAACCCGTTCCGATCGGGGAGTTCAAGGCCCTCGTCAAAGGTGACGGGGGCCTTGTTGTTTATAGTTTGGGCGCCCGAACCGGCCCCTCTCCTGGCGTGCCGCGGCGGTATTCGGGGCTGTCGGCGTCGATACCGAGGGCAAGGTTCCGATCCGAACGACCCGGTTTGGGCAGGCCAAACTCCCGCGCTCGCGGGTCCTCGCGTGACCGCTGGTTAACACGGATGCGAATTGGCTCCCGCGCTCCATGCACGCGGCGCGGCACACTTCCCGCGACCGCTCCGGCGTCGCGCCGCTCCACACCTCCATCGCCGCCTCGTACCGGTGCCCCACGTTTCGGTACACCCGGCTGCTCAGCCGGCGGTTCCGCAGCCCGTGCTACAGGATCGTTCCGAGCGGGCTCCGGATGCGAGCGCAGTTTTGCCCTGGCTCTGGCGTCTTGATCGGGGTGTGAAGGAGCGTCGGACTTGGACTCGCGGTGCTCACGATGCCTCAGCCGCGAGAGCCTTTCCGACGGGGACACGCCCGTGTACGATCCGCCCCCAATCGGGCGTGTGGACCCGCCCTTCTTTGAGTTGCTGGAGGATCAGTGGAGACCATTGTGAAATCGATTCGAAACCTTGCCGGCATTCTGGCCGTCGCAATCGTCGCAACGGCGTCCGCCCAGACCTACAAGATGACCACGCCGATCGCGCCGGGCGTCGCCGTGCCGGACAAGATCGAGAGTTCCATCGGGACCCTGGACCTCAGCTACGGCTACCCGTCGGCCGAGACCGTCGCCAAGATCTATGACAACCTCGACCGCTCCCGCGCCCTGCAGGCCTATCTCATGGCCATCCCGATCGTCAACCAGGCCGGGATGCGCGACTCGCTCGGCCGGTTCGGCCCGGCGAACCAGACCGACGTCATATGGGAGAACCTCGTCGATCCGCGCACCGTCGAGCTCACGGCCAACGACAACACGATCTACAACTTCATCTGGATCGACACCAAGAAGGGCCCGCTCGTTCTCGAAGTCCCGCCCGAGATCCTCGGTGGCGTGAACGACTTCTGGTACCGCTGGGTCGGTGACGTCGGCATCACCGGCGAAGACCGCGGCAAGGGCGGCAAGTACCTCGTCCTCCCCCCCGGATACAAGGGCGAGATCCCCGCGGGGTACGCGGTCCTGCGCCCGAACACGTTCGGCAACTGGTTCTTCTTCCGCGCCTTCGTCGTCGACGGCTCCACCAAGCCCGGCGTCGAGCTGGTGAAGAAGCACCTGAAGATCTACCAGCTCTCCGACGCCGCGAACCCGCCCGCGATGAAGTTCGTCAACGGCTCGGGCGTGCCGGCAAACTTCGTCGCCCCGGGTGACTATTCGTTCTGGAACATGCTCAACCAGGTGATTCAGGAAGAGCCGCCGCAAGGCTCCGATCCGACCACGCTCGGGTTGTTCGCTTCGATCGGCATCGTTAAAGGTCAGCCCTTCGCCCCCGACGAGCGGATGAAGAAGATCCTGACCGACGCGGCCAACATCGGCGCGGTCACGGCCCGCACCATCGCCTTCAAGGTGCGTTCGCCGGAGGCCTACTTCTACCCCGACAGCCCGTGGCGTCTCCCCTTCTTCGGCGGCTACAAGTTTGAGAGCGCGCCGGGTGTGACGAACATGGACGGCTACATCCAGTATTACTACTTCGCCACCGGCGTCACCCCGGCGATGGAAATGAAGATGGTCGGCAAGGGCTCGCAGTACCCGTGGTGCGTGCAAGACGCGAACGGCAACCCCTTTGACGGCGGCAAGAACTACAGGATGCACATCCCGGCCAAGGTCCCGGTGAAGGACTTCTGGTCGGTGATCGTGTATGACAACCAGACTCGCTCCATGGTCCAGACCGACCAGAAAGCGCCGAGCGTCAGCAGCCAGGACAAGGGAATCAAGACAAACGCCGACGGCTCGGTGGACGTGTTCTTCGGCCCAAAGGCGCCGGCCGGCTTTGAAAGCAACTGGATCCAGACGCTCCCCGGCAAAGGCTGGTTCATGATTTTCCGCCTCTACGGCCCGCTCGAACCCTGGTTCGACAAGACGTGGCGGCCCGGTGCGATCGAACTCGAGAAGTAGCTCGCGGAGAATCGAACAGCCCGCGATCACCGACCCGATACCAGCGAACGAACCGTTCCTGCGTATCCTTGCCGCTTCGCACCCGACGCCAGGCCGTGGCGCGGACGGTCCCGACCACGCGTTGCCGGTGAGCGTGTCCGGTATCGTTCGGCCGCGCCAAGGGCTCAGGAACGTTCCATGCTTGCGAGTTGGAGCAACTTTTTCACCCTGACCGGTTCGGCCGGGGCGACGCTCGTGGGCTTGCTGTTTGTTGTTGTCACGCTCAACACCCACTTGTCGACATCCCGCACGCTGGACATCGCACGCGCGTCGATGACGCCGGCTTTGTACAGCTTTGCCGACGTGTTGTTCCAGGGCATGGTCGTGCAGGTGCCCTGGCGGTCCGATCGGCCCAGCGGCATTATTTTGGTCGTGCTGGGGATCGTCGGCCTCATTTATCGACTCAATAGGGTTCGTGTGCGGGGCAGGCTCCATCTCAGGGCCATTCAGGGGCCGGTCGACTGGATCTTCCACAACGCCGTTCCCGTCTCCGCCAGTGTCATCGTGCTCATCGGCGGCGCGGGCTTGATCGCCGGAGCGGCATTCTCTCCCTTCGCCGTTGCGGGTTCGAGCGCGCTCTTGCTGGTCTCCGGAATCTACCGGACCTGGGGCGAAACCTTGGCGCTGATCGGAACTCAGGACAAGTAGTAGTCAAGGTCACGCCGTCTCCGGCGGTCCAGCCGTTTCAGAACGGGTGGCGGTCATGGTCAGGGCTCAAAGGCGCCCCTCGCCAGCGCGAAGGCTCGCGCTCTCGGCCACGGCACGCGGCCGTCCGCGCGTGCCGGGATCCTTGACGAGTGGTGGCCCAGCTCCAAAGCAGGCGGGCGCGCGTCGCGGGCATACGATCGTCGCGTTTGAAACTGCACCAAGGAACTCCCGATGCCCACCCGAGCCTTCGCCGCCCTGTCCGCCACCGCACCGCTGGGCCCGTTCACGATCGCAAGACGCGAACCCCTGCCGCGGGACGTCGAGATCGACATTCTTTTCTGCGGCGTTTGCCACTCTGACATTCACTTCGCTCGCAACGAGTGGGGCTTCTCGAGCTACCCCATGGTGCCCGGGCACGAAATCCTCGGGCGCGTGAAGCGCGTGGGGAAGGAAGTCACGAAGTTCAAGGCGGGCGATCTGGCGGCGGTCGGGTGCCTGGTTGATTCCTGCCGAACCTGCTCCAGCTGCAAGAGCGGTCTTGAGCAATTCTGCCTGGGCGGGCCGGTGTTCACGTACAACGGGGCGGACAAGCACTCGGGGGGCATGACGTTCGGCGGGTATTCCGAGAGCGTTGTTACCGATGAGGCCTTCGCGCTCAAGGTCCCCGCCAATCTCGACCCGGCCCGTGCCGCGCCGCTGCTGTGCGCGGGGATCACGACCTACTCGCCGCTGCGCAAGTGGGGGGCCGGGAAGGGCAAGAAGGTCGGCATCGTCGGGCTCGGCGGCCTGGGGCACATGGGCGTGAAGTTCGCGCGGGCGTTCGGGGCGCACACGGTGCTTTTCACCACCTCCGAAGGCAAGGTCGCCGACGGCAAGCGGCTGGGGGCCGACGAGGTCGTTATCTCGAAGAACGCAGACCAGATGTCCAAGCACGCCGGTAGCTTCGACATGATCCTCGACACCGTCTCGGCGGATCACGATGTGAACGCGTACCTGGCCCTGCTGAAGCTCGACGCCACGCTGGTGATGGTGGGCGCCCCGCCCAACCCGCAGCCGATCAGCGTCTTCAGCCTGCTCATGCCGCGCCGCCAGCTGGCCGGTTCGCTGATCGGCGGCATCGCCGAGACGCAGGAGATGCTCGACTTCTGCGGCAAGCACAACGTCGTTTGCGACATCGAGCTCATCCGCATGCAGCAGATCAACGAGGCCTACGAGCGCATGCTCCGAAGCGATGTGAAGTACCGCTTCGTGATCGACATGGCGTCGCTCAAGGGATGAGCGGCGTCCCGGCCCGGCCCGTGCGTTCGGGCCGGGCGTCCCGGCAATCCGTCGGAGCGTGAGAGGTGGGCCGCGGCCCGCGGGCTATTTGTGCGTCAGCGCCGTGGTGATCGCCTCGAGCACGCGATGCTCGCCCGAGCTGACCTGGAAGAAGACACCCAGCAGCCCGCCGCTGGCCTCGGCGACCGCCTTGGCGTTCTTCAGCAAATCCTCGCGGAATGCCGCGAGTTCCTTGGGGTTGAGCACCTTGCAGAGTTCGGCCGCGAAGAGCCGCCACGCGGCCCGCGCGTCCTCGTTGGGTCCGCGGTGAAGCCACTCTTCGAGACGCTTGATGGCTTGGCTTTCGCGCGGCACGCCGAGCTTGACCGCGGCGTGGATGACCGCCTCGGCCTCCGCCTTGTCGAACGAGCCATCCGCCCACGCGATCTCCACGAGCGGGTAGAGCCGGAACACCGTCAGCATTTCCCCGCTGAGGCTGAGGTTGACGAGGCGGTCAAGGACCTGTTCGTTGGTGATCCCGCTGACCTTGCTGAGTTCTTCCCGCGTGCGCTTGGCCTCAAAGACGCTGCGCAGCCGGTTCACCAGGTCCGCGTCCTTGTTGCGGAAGTACCCTTCTTCGTAGCTGCGGGCGCGGTCGGAGAATGCATCGGAAGGCATGGGGAATCTCGCTCCTGGCTCGGCGTCCCGCGGACGCAGGGTGCACGGCCGGCGTCAACGCACGCTGGTGCCGGGCCGGACATGGTAAACACGCAGCCGGACGGTCTCAATCGCGGCGGGCCGGTCCGGACCGACTTGGGCCGGCGCCCCGTCCGAGACGTGCCCTTGGGTTAGGCCTCCGCGAGCCCCTCGCGGATCGCAAACCGCATCAGGTCCGCCCGCGACCCGACCCCGAGCTTGCGCATCACCCGGTCCTGGTGGCCGTCGATCGTCTTGACGCTGCGCGAGAGCTCTCTGGCGATCTGCACGCGCGAAAGACCCTTGCCGATGAGGCGCAGCACCTCCACCTCGCGAGGGCTGAGGTGCTCGAGCGGCGTGTCGGGCGTCTGGCCACGCGTCGCGGCTGTCGGGCTGCCGTGCCACTGACCGCATCGCTCACGCACCTTGGGCCCCATGACGAAGGTCCCCTCTTTGCTGCGGGCCACCTCGTGCACGCCCGACACGATGTCCTCGAGGTCGTCGGCCTTGGCGAAGTAGCCCCAACCGCCGCACTTGTACGCCGCCGCGAGGTACCCGTCGCGCACGTGCGCGCTGAGGAACACGAACCTGGTGCGCGGGTGCGCGTGCCGCATGCGGTCGGCCATCTCGAACACATCGGGGCCGGGCATCTCAATGTCCAGAAGCACCACGTCGGGCTTCAGGCGAGCAACGGTTTGGAGCAGATCCTCGGCCGAGGCCAGGCGCCCGACGATGCAGATCCGGCCGTCGACCGCGAACTGCGCCCTGAGCCCCTCAACGAGCACGGCGTGGTCATCCACGCACAGCACGCGCACCGCGCCGGTTGCGGCTGCCGGCGCCGAGGGTGGCGTCTGGCGCGGCGTGGCGCGTGCCGCGGCGCTCTCGGGCTTCGGATCGGCGTCGACGCGCGTCTTGGCCATGTGAACGACGCCTCCTGATTCATGGGGCGTGCATTGCGAGCTTCAACATCGCCCGCACCTCCGCGAGATCGCTCGGGTCCTTGATGATAAGGGGCGCGAGCGTCCTCCACGCCGCGGCCGCGGAAACCGGCGGATTCCCCAGCAGGACCAGGCTGGCCTTCGGGAACTTCGTGCGCCATCGCGCGGCCCGGGACGGGGGGACGGCGCGGGGGTCGAGCACCCACACGGCGGCCCGACCGGGCCCTCCGGCAACGGAGACCCGTGCGCCGGTCACCTCCAGAAAGTGCCGCACCACCGCGGCCACGCGCCCGTCCCTGATCGCGATCGCCGCTTCGGTCCGACGCGAGTGGCTCGCCGTCGCGCTCATCGCGGGCAGGACGATGACCACGGAAGTCCCCTTGCCCGGTTCGGACTGGAGTTCGATGGTGCCGCCGGCCTTGTCGACAACCCGGCGCACCATCGGCAACCCGAGCCCCGTTCCGAGCCCGCGCGGCTTGGTGGTGAAGAACATCTCGAACGCTCGGCGCTGAACCTCTTCGGGCATTCCCAGCCCGTTGTCCGTCACGGTCAGACGCACCCCGGCGCCGCCGTTCCAAGGCTCCGCCTTGATCACGACCCGACCCTGGATGCGTTTGCGCGCGGCGGGGATCGCCTCGCCCGCGTTGACGATCAGGTTGAGCATCGCCTGCGTGAGCCGGTGCGGGGCAACAGCGACCTTGGGCAGGCCGGCGGGGATCGAGGTGGTCACGAGCACGTGGCGCGGCACGGCCTTGGAGAGAATGGCCCCGGTCTGCCGCCACCAGTGGTGCAGGTCCGTCGCCGATTCCATGTTCTCGCGGTCCGGGTCCAGCGCCAGATAGTGCAGGCTGTCGGTGAGGTGCTGCAGGTACGAGATGCCGCGCCGTATCGCGACGATGTGGCGGCGTGCGTCGGGCTGTCGGAGGCCCGCGGCCAGCGCGTTGAGATGGGCCCGCACCGGGAACAGCACGTTGTTCATGTCGTGCCCAAGGCCGGCGCCGAGCGTGCCGATCGACGCCATGCGATCGGCCATGCGCAGGCGCAGGTGGGCCAGTTGGAGTTCCTCCGATTGCCGGGCGAGCAACGCCTCGAGGCGCCCGTGCTCGCGCTCGTGCGCGGGGTCTCCGGGCTCGCGATCCGACAACGTGCGGATGACCCCGACGAAGATGGGCGATCGGAGCGAAGGAGACTCGGCCCGAGATACGCAGATCTCGATCGGGATCCGTGCCCCGTTCTTCCGCACCGCCTCCACGCGCCGCGGCCGGTTGAGGATCGTGGCGTGACCCGTCCTCAGGTATCGCTCGATGTACCCGCCGTGCGCCGCCCGATGCGGCTCGGGCATGAGCACGGACACGCTCTGGCCGATCAGCTCTGACGGCGTCCACCCGAAAACGCGGTGAACCGAGTTGCTCGCCGATTGAACAATGCCCGACGCGTCGATGGTGATGATCGGATCCATCGCGGCCGCCAACGCGGCGCGATCGCGAGAATCCGCGACGCCCCGCGACTTTCGTGCGGCCGCGCGAGGCCTTGAATCTCGCGCCCGCGAAGTTGGGGGACGTCGACCCGCCATCTTGTGATTCTACGAGCGGGTGATCCACCCCGCGCCCGCCGTGACGGGGCCCTCCCCGATCAGGGAAGTTTCCGCGTGGAGGCCGGGCGGGCGCGGAGCGATGATGATCGCACCAGTAGTCGGCCCGAGCGGCGCACGGAGGACGTGATGCGAATCCTGATCCGACCCATGCTCGATCCCCGGCGCGAGATCGATCTGACCGAGGTGCTGGTGTCGGCCATCGCGGAGGAGTTGTGGCGCCACTACGGGGGGAATGAGCAGCTCAATTGGATCGAGGCGGAGATGCACCTGGACAATCTGGTCGGCGCGCCCGGGACGCGATCGATGGAATTGTTGGAGATCGGCGTGCCGCGGGGTGACACCGAGGAATGGAGAGAGAGAGGGGGAGACACGACCGGCGGGGCGCTCCCGCAAGGGAGGACGGCGTCGGGCGTGGTTGGGGAACGGCGTCCGCGACGTCGGTCGCCCGGCGGGAAGCCGCGCGGTCGCGGGCGCACTTCGAAGGCGGCGCGGCGCGCGACCAGGCGCGCCGCGCCGGCCGCGAGGTGACAGAGCAGGCCGGAGAGAGCGCCCACGGTCAAGACAACCCGGAAGGAGACCCGACGATGCTGACCACGAGGACCGAGCTGCGAGCCAGGGGCGTGATGAGCCCCGACCCCGTGTGCGTGGAGCCCGCCACGACCATCAGGCAGTTGGCGCGAGTGTTCGAAGAGAACGAGATCTCGGGCGCTCCGGTGGTGGACCAGGAGGGGCACGTGGTGGGGGTGGTCTCAAAGTCGGACCTGATCCGTGCGTGCTCTGAAGGGACCGCCGATATCCCGCCAGCGTACCTCTTCGAGGTGCTCTCGGAGCAGGGCGACGAGGAGGAGACCAGCGAGGTGGTCCCCGAGCCGCTCGTGTGCGTCGAGGACTTCATGACCGAAGACCCGATCACCGTGTCGCCGGACCTGGGCGTGCTGGACGTGGCGAGGCTGATGTTCGAACGCCGCGTCCACCGGATCATCGTCGTGGACGACGATCGGTTCCCCATCGGGATCATCACCACCATGGATGTTCTGGGGGCGATCACGCAATGAACCGGCTCATCGTCCCCGACGAACGGGCCCCGAAGCACCGTGAACCAAAAGGAGTTTGCCATGAACACGATCACCATTCCCGTCCGCAAGAACGGGTCGCCCGCTGCGCATCCCGAGAAAACCGCACGGGCGCCCGCGCAGAGCCCCGCGCCTCCCTCTCGCACGAACCTCACGCTGACGGATGAAAGGATTCGCGTCCGGGCGTACGAGATTTATGAAGCCCGCCGGAACGGGGGGATTCTCGGCGATGATCGCTCGGACTGGCTGCAGGCCGAGCGGGACGTCAACGGCGCGGCCGTGCCGCCGGCAAGGTCGGCGAGCGCACCTCCAGCAAACCCGGCGCGCGGGGAGGTATTGCTGCACGGTGAAGGCTGACCGGGCAGGGAGGGGTGTCGGTCCCGGTCCCTTGATGTCACCCCGATCCAGGCCGGATCGGAGCCGAGAGAGGAGTCGACCCATGCAGCCCATTCAGTGGTTCGTGACCGCCGACGCCCGGCGCGCGTCGCTTTTTTCCTGCCGCACGATCCCGCTCGGTCGTGTGCACGTCGACCGTGTCCGCCATATCGAGAGCGAGTTCGAAGAGTCGGAGGACCAATTCCGACCGCCCGCGCCGCCGGGCGTGACGGCGGTTGATGCCGCGGAGACGCATCAGGAGGTGGACCACCGTCCGGAGGAGTCCGACGCACGGTTCTCGCGCGACGTGGCCCGATGGCTGGGGCGCGCCGTCCGTGAGCTCGAGGTGGACCGTGTCACCGTGTTTGTGGCGCCGCGGTTTCTGAGCGCGCTGCGCGGATCGATCGGGGGCCTGGCGGTTCCCTTCGAACTGCGAGAGGGTGAGTTCACGCACCTTCGCGCCCACGAGTTGGCCGAGCACGCGACGGTGCTCAGCGCGCTCGAGTCATTCCACACCGTCGCGATCCGCTAGGACCGCAGGAGTGGGCACAGTCGGGCCGGCGCCCGGAGTGGTGGGCCGGGCGCCGGATCGGCCCGCGGCCTCTCGAACGCGGGTCGCCACGCTCGGGTTCAGCGCTGCCGGCGGTTGTTTGCATCGCGAGTGCGGCGAGCCTAGCCACGACATCGTGCGCGTTGGATCGCTCACCCACACCGGCCGACGGTCGCGGGCCTGATCGCGCAGTGCTCCGCGGTGTCGGCCCGAGGGCGCGGATCTCCGTCCATCCTCAGAAGGCGTGACACGACCTTTCGGCCATACCACGCACTCTCTCTCCGGCCCCGATGGGCCACTCGTGTCAGCCGGGTCGGTTTGCGCGAAGTGCACGCGACGCACAATCCGACCCACCACCTTCGTCCGGGCCAGCCCAAGACATGAACCGAAGCTGCGCCCCCTGTCGGGCCTGCCCCGACGCGCCATCGGACCCGCGCTCCCTTAAGCGTACGGATCGACCGTGGTCCGGTCGTCGACGCGTCGAACTCCCGGGGAACCACCCGCGACGCGTTCGATCGCGTTCTTTTCTCCCCACGAACGCACCGTGCCCGTGAGCGTGACCACGCCCTCCTTTACCGAAACGCCCAGGTGCCGCGCTTCGCGCTCCGCGCGGCGTTCGATCGCCTCCTCGATCTGCGCCCTGATCTCACCGGCGTTGAGCGGTCGGGTGGCCACGGTGATCTGGTTGACAACGCCCCGGACGCCAGTCAGGCGGTGAACCGCGCGCTCGGCGTCGGCACGCTGCGTCCACGTGTCCACCGTGCCCTGCAGGGTCACGGTCCCGTTGGCAACCGTCGTGGCGATGCGGTCGTCGGGCACGAGCACGTCCCAGGTGAGCGCCCGGCGTGCCGCGTCGGCGATGTCCTCGTCGGTGCGCGTCCACCCGGTGGGGATGCGGACCTGCAGGTGGTCCACGATGTCGAGCACGCCGTACACGCGGTGCGCCGCGTCGCGGGCCGCGAGCTTCTGCGGGTACGCGCCCACGCTCCCGGTCAGCGTCACGATGCCGTTGCGGACCTCGACCTCGACCTTGGATTCGTCCACCACGGCGTCCCACTTCAATTCGTTGAGCACGTCGGCCTTGATCTGCGGGTCGGATTTGATCGCGAGAACTGTCATGGCGACCTCCTTGTGGTCCAACCGCGCGCTCCCGAGCGCGACGGGCGATCACTGGCATGGTGGCGGTCCCGTGCGGCCGCTCCAACGGGGAAATTTCCGCGATCGGTGTGCACCGCCGCGCCGGGGAAAGCCAGTGACAGATCAACGCGTCGGCGAACGCGCGGCGCCGCGTGCCCCCTATCCGCCGGGCCGATCGCCTGCGTCCGGACGGTTCCCCGCCCGCCTCATGATCTGGTAGTGTGAAACGAGCATGAAACGCCCGCAGCTATCGACGTGTACCGGTTCGATTCGACACGCCCGGCGTCCCGGCGGACGAGGGCACGCCGCCCTGGCGCTGGCCGGTCTCGGCGCCGTCGCGTCCGCCCTGGCACAGCCGGCCGTTCCCGCAACGCCCCAGCCCGCGGGCACCCCTCCCGCCGGGATGGTCTGGATCCCCGGCGGCGAGTTCACCATGGGCAGCGTCGACCCGCTCGCCCGCCCGGATGAGCGACCGATCCACCGGGTACGCGTGGATGCGTTCTGGATGGACGCAACCGAGGTCACCAACGCGCAGTTTCGCGAATTCGTGGACGCGACGGGGTACAAGACCACCGCCGAGCGCCCCGTGGATTGGGAAGAGCTGAAGAAGCAGGTCCCCGCGGGAACTCCCAAGCCGTCCGACGAGGCGCTCAAGCCCGGGTCTCTGGTCTTCTCGTCCCCCGACCACCCCGTGAACCTGGCCGACTACGGCCAGTGGTGGAAGTGGACCAACGGCGCGGATTGGCGGCACCCCGAGGGACCCGCAAGTTCGATCGACGGCAAGGACAACTACCCCGTGGTGCAGGTGTCGTGGGACGACGCGGTTGCCTACTGCACGTGGGCGGGCAAGCGGCTGCCCACCGAAGCCGAGTGGGAGTGCGCCGCGCGCGGCGGCCTCGATCACAAGGTCAACGTGTGGGGCAACGAGCCGATCGACCCGACGCGGTGCAACACCTGGCAGGGGCACTTCCCGGACAAGAACACGGCCGAGGACGGGTTCCCGCTTTCCGCGCCGGTCAAGAGTTTCGCCCCCAACGGGTTTGGCCTGTACGACGTCGCGGGGAACGCGTGGGAATGGTGTTCGGACTTCTACCGCCCGGACACCTACGCACGCCAGATCCTCGCCGTGGGCCAGGGCGTTGTGATCGTCAACCCGGTCGGCCCTGACAAGGCCTTGGACCCGCGCAACCCCGAGTCGGCCGAGAGCCGGGTGCAGCGCGGCGGGTCGTTCCTGTGCAACGACAGCTACTGCGCGAGCTACCGTCCGAGCGCGCGGATGGCGTGCCCGCGCGACACCGGCCTGCAGCACGTCGGCTTCCGGTGCGTGATGACCCAGGACATGTGGAGCACGCGAGCACGCACCGCCGAGCCTGCGAAGAAGTCCGAGTGATCTGGACCAAACGGTCGCTATGGACGCGGCCGAAATCCTACCGGAGAGGCCTCATGCAGATCGCGTTCACCAAGCCCGTTCCCCGCGTCGCCCTTGCGGTTCTGTCCGGGTCGTTCCTTCTCGCCGCCGCGGGCTGTGCCGCGTCCCGCGCCGAGCTCGCCGCGGCGCACGCCGAGCACGCCCCGAAGGTCTCGACCGCGCAAGCCACGGAGCGGCTGGTCGAAGGCAACCTCCGCTTTGCGCAGGGACACCCACAGCACCCGCGCCAGACGGCCGACCGACGCGCCGAGCTCGCCACGTCCCAGCAACCCTTCGCGGTCATCATCGGCTGCGCCGATTCACGCACCAGCCCCGAGGTGGTGTTCGACCAGGGGCTCGGCGACCTCTTTGTCGTCCGCGTTGCGGGCAACGTCCTCGACGACCACGCCTTGGGCAGCGTCGAGTACGCCGTGGACCACCTGCACACGGGCATGATTGTCGTGCTCGGGCACGAGCGGTGCGGCGCTGTTGCCGCGGCTCGCGAGGTCGTCACCTCCCACGGTCACGCCGAAGGGCACGTGGAATCGCTGGTGGCGGCCATCCGCCCCGCGGTCGAGGCGACCGTCGGACAGGACGCCGAAGCCACGTGCAGGGAGAATGTCCGCGAGGTGGTGAAGGCGCTGCGAGCATCGCAGCCGGTCCTGCGACCTCTGGCGGACGCCGGAAAGATCACGGTGGTGGGGGCGTACTACGACCTCGACAGCGGCGTGGTCACATTTCTGAGCGACAACTGAACGGTGCATCCGAACGCCCTTGGCTATGCTAATCTCGCCAACGTCGGAGCGGTCGCCACCGGGCCTTCCCGAAGCGACTCGAACGGTGCGAACCTGTGGCCGAGGCCGAAGGCGAACAGCACGAATCTGGAGATGAGTCCCATGAGCGTATTGGAAGGAAGGGCCACCTTGACGGCTGCCGCGGCATGCCTGGCCGCGACGATCTCGGCGTACGCCCAGTCGACGCCGCCCCAGACCGCGGCATCGGAGCAGTGGGTAGACCCGGCGGTTCCCCATGACCTCAAGGGCGGGGGCTGGCACTTCGAGCTGGCGCCGTACTTCTGGCTTGCCGCGATGGACGGCTCGGTGACCAAGGACAACGTCACGGCCGACATCGACCAGAGCCTGGGCGATGTGACCAGCCTGCTCGACGATTACTTCAACGGAGGCCTGGCACTTCACTTTGAAGCACTCCACAATCGCTGGGGATTCATCGCCGACGGCATGTGCCTGAAATTGCAGGCGGATGGCGAGCACCCGGTGACGCACGAGCCGATCACCGCCGACTACGACCAGTTCCTCGGCGAGATCGACGGGTTCTACCGGGTGGTCGATACCGCGTCACACCCCTCGCCCACCTGGGCCCCGACGCTCGACGTCCTCGCGGGCGTGCGGGTGTACTCGTTCGAGACGACGCTCGACCCCGAGGTGAACAAGACGGTCACGGGCAAGCAGACCTGGATCGACCCGATCCTCGGGCTTCGAGGCCAGGTCAAGCCGACCCAGTGGCTGGCGCTCTTCGGTCGCGGCGACATCGGCGGCTTCGGGCTTGATGACGGCACATTCTCGAACTTCTCGTGGAACGTCCTTGCGGGACTCGAGTTCGAGTTCGCGGACTGGTTCGCGCTGTCCATCGGCTACCGGTGGCTCGACGTGGACTACAAGAACACCGGCGACAACTTCGACTACGACATGCTCGTGTCCGGCCCCTTCACGGCCCTGGTGTTCAGGTTCTAAGGTTAGCCACGGCACATCCTGAGTAAGGCGAGAGACGGGCGAACGGCGATGGCAACGGGCCGTTGCGTCAGGTCAGGAGAACGGTCATGCGGGGGAGCGCGTGCGTGCGTGCAGTGAATTGCGCGGTTGTGCTGCTGCTTTCGGCGGGTGGTGTGTCGGCGGCGACCGATTCGCCCGGATCATCCATCCCCGCGGCCGAATCACGCGGCAGCTTGGGTGACGCTCGGTTCAGCCTCACCCCGGCGGAGCCCGAGCCGACGCCCGATCCGTCCACCAAGACGGGGGAGTCGGACGAAGAACTGGCCAAGAAGCTCGCCAACCCCGTTGCCAATCTGATCAGCATCCCCTTCCAGTTCAACTACATCGAGGGGTACGGCCCCAATGACGCGGGACAGATGCTGCTGAACATTCAGCCCGTGGTCCCGTTCACCCTCACCGAGGATTGGAACCTGATCGTCCGTACGATTCTCCCCGTCGTCTGGCAGGAATCTCCCGCCCCGGGTGTGGACAACGAGTTCGGCTTGGGCGACACGTTGCAGAGCTTCTTCTTCTCCCCCAAGGACCCCGTCGGTGGTTGGATCCTCGGCGTCGGCCCCGCGTTTCAATGGCCGACCGCCACCAGCGGAGAACTAGGAACCGGGCAGTGGGGCGTCGGTCCGACCGCCGTGGCGCTGCGTCAGGAGAGCGGCTGGACGTACGGCATCCTGGCCAATCACATCTGGTCGTTCGCCGGCCCCGACACCGACCCCGACATCAACGCGACCTTCCTCCAGCCCTTCCTGATCTACACATGGCCCACGGCAACCGGCTTGGGCCTCAACACCCAGTCCACCTACGACTGGAACCAGAGCCAGTGGACGGTGCCGATCAACCTGTTCGCGACCCAGATCGTGCGGGTGGGGAAGCTGCCCTTGCAGTTCCTGCTCGGCGGCACGTACTACGCCGAATCGCCCGACAACGGGCCCGAGTGGGGCCTGCGGTTCCAGATCACGATCCTGCTGCCGCGCTAGGGAGGGCCCCGGCTGGATCGCGTGTACGCGATCGAAGCACGGTATGATGCCGCACGCAACCCATTCCCATATGGAGATGTCCATGAATTCCCGTGATCGCCGCTCGTTGACTGTTGCTTCCGTCGTCGTGGCCGCGTGCCTGCTCTCCGGCTGCACGTCGTACTACCAGGTCACGGACCCCGCCTCCGGCAGGACCTTCTACACCACAGACGTCGACCAGAGCAAGAAGGGCGGCTTCGTCGAGTTCACCGATGCGAAGACCAAGGCTCAGGTCACCCTCCAGTCCTCCGAAGTGACCAAGATCAGCAAGGATCAGTACAAGGCGGCGGTGGGCTCGAATTAGACGAATTTCGCGCTCGGGATTTAGCTGCGTGGCGTGAGGCGGCCGAGCCTGCGCAAATACTGCAACCGGCCTGATCGCAAACCTTTGCGATGGATGTCACCTTCGCACGTCACACGCAGGCTCCGGAGCGTGGTGCGGGGCATTTATTCGAATACACCGTGAAAATCCGATCCGCGGCTCTATTATTCGCATGGCCAGCGCGGGCGGAGTTGCTCGATGAGCACCGAGCGTTCAGCTTCCAGCCCACAGATTCTGCTGCGACGTGCCTTTGCGCCAGAACGCGAACGCAGTGTCGCGCTGGCGCAAAAAACCATGAGAGAAAGGGATCCCTGATGAAACGGTCGAGACTTCGATCACTGTGTTCGATTGCCGTCGCGCTCGTCGCGCCGATCTTCTGCTTCAGTGCAGAGTCGAGCGCTCAGGCCCAGCCCGCGGCAAAGCCAGCCGCGGCGGGCGGCAAGCCGAACATTGTCTTCATCATGGGCGATGACATCGGCATGTGGAACATCGGCGCCTACCACCGCGGCATGATGGCCGGGCGCACGCCGAATCTCGACAAGCTCGCCAAGGAAGGCATGCTGTTCACCGACTACTACGCCGAGGCCAGCTGCACCGCGGGCCGGGCGAACTTCATCACCGGCGAGCTTCCGATTCGCACGGGCATGACCACGGTCGGCCAGGCCGGCGCAAAGACCGGACTGCCCGCCGAGGCGTGCACGATCGCGACCGCGCTGAAGGCGCAGGGCTACGCGACGGGCCAGTTCGGCAAGAACCACCTGGGCGATCTGAACGAGTTCCTCCCGACGGTGCACGGGTTCGACGAGTTCTTCGGTTACCTGTACCACCTGGACGCGATGGAAGACCCGGCCCACCCCAACTACCCGCAGAACCTCCTGAACGTGGTCGGGCCGCGCAACATGGTCCACTCGTGGGCGACCGACAAGGACGACCCGACCGAAATGCCCCGCTGGGGCAAGATTGGCAAGCAGAAGATCGAGGACGCCGGCACGCTCTATCCGAAGCGGATGGAAACGGTTGACGACGAGATCCGAGACCTGGCCCTGAAGTTCATCGACAAGGCCAAGGCCGACGGCAAGCCCTTCTTCTGCTGGCTCAACCCGACCCGCATGCACATCGTCACGCACCTCTCGCCCAAGTGGGAGGCGACGCGCAACGCCGAGAACGGCTGGTCGGAGCAGGAAGCCGGCATGGCCCAGCTCGACAACGACATCGGCCTGGTGCTGCAGCACCTCAAGGACATCGGCGTCGACGACAACACCATCGTCGTCTTCACGACCGACAACGGCACCGAGCTCTTCACCTGGCCCGACGGCGGCACCACGCCGTTCGCGCAGTGCAAGGGAACCATCATGGAGGGTGGATTCCGCGTGCCGTGCATCGCGCGCTGGCCCGGCAAGATCCCGGCGGACAGCGTCTGCAACGGCATCATGTCCGGCCTGGACTGGTTCCCCACCTTCCTGGCCGCCGCCGGCAATCCGAACATCACCGAGCAGCTCCTCAAGGGCGTCAAGCTCGGTGACCGCGAGTACAAGAACCACCTCGACGGCTACGACCAGACCGCGATGATCACCGGCAAGGGTCCCTCGAACCGCCATGAAATCTTCTATCTCGGCGAGAGCACGGTCGGTGCCGTGCGCATCGACGACTACAAGTTCCGGTTCATCGACCAGCCCGACGGCTGGCTGGGCCGCAAGGACCATGTGGACGTCCCGTACATCACCAACCTGCGACTCGATCCCTTCGAGCGCATGGGCTGGCCGAACAACGGGACCAAGGACGGTGCCCAGCAGTACTTCGACTGGTTCAAGTACCAGTTCTGGCGTTTCGTGTTCGTCCAGGAGGTCATGGGCAAGGAACTCCAGACGTTCCTCGACTTCCCGCCCATGCAGCGGGGCGCATCTTTCAACCTCGACGCCGTGAAGGCCGAGATGGCCAAGAGGATGGCGCAGGCCGCCGCGGCCGCCAAGGGTACGGGCAACTGACTCTCTCTGATCCCCACGGCGGACGGCTCGAAAGGGCCGTCCGTTTTTTTTCCTCTTTCGCTCGGTCTCCGACCTCCGCGATCGCTCGCATCCGGCGAGGGTGGAAGGGCGGTCCGACCGCGCCCCATGGGGTGGTTGTCACGGTCCCGCGGCCGCACGCCGGGCTTGATCGGATGACCCGTTCGCTCCAACCATACGGGCAGCCGTCAACGGTTCGACGATCGCGTGCGCGAACGCCCCGAGCCGGCCCGGCATCCACGAAAGAGGAAAGCAATGCAGAGTCGAAGCGTGATGCGTCTGACTGCACGAACCCTTCTGGCCTCGGCCGCGACGACCGTGTCCCTGGTCGCGGCGCCGCACGCGATGGCGCAGCCGGCCGCGTCCGCGAACGCCGCACGGTCGAACGCGGTCACGCCCGCCGAGGCCCGAGCCATCGGCGTCGACGCGTACTTCTATTTCTACTCCTTGGTCACGATGGACGTGACGCGTAAGCAATTCACCAATATCGAGCCCGGCAAGGAGTTCGGCAAGGGCCCGATGAACATGTTCGTCAGCATCCCCGAGTACCCGCCGGCCGATTTCAAGGGCGTGGTGCGGCCCAACTTCGACACTCTTTACTCGATCGCGTGGCTCGATCTCACCAAGGAGCCCCTGGTCATTTCCGCGCCCGACACCGGCGGGCGGTACTACCTGCTCCCGATGCTCGACATGTGGAGCGACGTGTTCGCCTCGCCGGGCTGGCGTACCACCGGCACGCAGCCGGGCAACTGCCTCGTGACGCCCCCCGGCTGGACCGGGACCGTCCCGGACGGCTTCTCGCGCATCTCGGCGCCGACGCCCTACGTGTGGATCATCGGCCGCACCAAGACCGACGGCCCGCAGGACTACGACGCGGTGCACAAGATCCAGGCCGGCTACAAGGTCACGCCGCTCTCGGGCTGGGGCAAGCCGCCGGTCCCCGTCACGGTAAAGGTTGACCCCACGGTCGACATGAAGACCCCTCCCAAGGTCCAGGTGGACACGATGCCCGCGGCCAAATACTTCGCCTACGCCGCCGAACTGTTGAAACTTCACCCCCCCCACATCACCGACGAGCCCCTGATCGCCCAGATGAAGCGGATCGGCATCGAGCCCGGCAAGAGCTTCGATTTCAACGCGCTCGACCCCGCGGTGAAGTCCGCCCTGGAGGGCGTCCCCGGCGAGGCGCAGGAACTCATGAAGTGGAAGACCGCTACGCTCGCCCGCGTCGAGAACGGCTGGTCGATGAACACCGACACGATGGGCGTGTACGGCAACTACTACCTCAAGCGCGCCCTCGTCGCCCAACTCGGGCTCGGAGCCAACCTCCCCGAGGACGCCATCTACCCCATGAACCTCGGCGATGAATCCGGGAAGCCGCTCGACGGGGCCAACCGCTACACGATCCACTTCGACAAGGGCGCGACGCCGCCCGTCAACGCCTTCTGGTCGATCACGCTCTACGACTCCGAGGGCTTCCAGGTCGCGAATTCGCTCAACCGGTTCGCGGTCAGCAGCTGGATGCCCTTCAAGCAGAACGCCGACGGGTCGCTCGACCTGTACTTCCAGCACGAGAGCCCGGGCAAGGACAAGGAGGCCAACTGGCTCCCCGCCCCGTCGGGTGCCTTCAACCTCACCATGCGCCTGTACGCTCCCAAGTCCGATGCCCTGACCGGCAAGTGGAATCCTCCGGCGGTGAAGCGCGCAGCGCCGGCTCCCGTGCCGGACAAGTGATCGATGGTGCGTCACGTTCGGGCAAGAGACATCGAGACCGGACACCCGCCCCGCCGCGTAGCCGCGACGGGGCGGTTTGACGACCGTGGCCGCGGGCGTTCGCGCCGGCGGGAATACGCCCGGTCCTGCACCGACCGCCAGAGCGACCAGGCAAGCCGGCAGTAGTGGCCCGGTCCGGACTCCGCTCGCACGCCCGTCCCGGTGATACTCCGGGACGGGGCGGGTGCTCAAGAGGCCGACCCCGCGACGTGCGGCGTTGGCCGTGGTAGTCTTCACGCAATGCGCCACTTTGATCTCTGCGTCATCGGTTCAGGCCCCGGGGGGCAGAAGGCCGCCATCCAGGCCGCCAAGCTCGGCAAGTCCGTGTGCGTGGTCGAACGCCGCGAGGTGGTGGGGGGCGCGGCGATCAACACCGGCACGATCCCGTCCAAGGCCCTGCGCGAGGCGATCCTCGGGCTCGGCGGCGCGTGCGGTCTGGGCCCGGGCGCCGGCAAGCCCGGCGAATCCGTCCGCGACGTGACGCTGGCCGGGCTCTGGGAACGCTGCCAGCACGTGATCACCACCGAGATCGAGATGGTGGAGCGTCACTTCTCCTCCAACGGCATCACCCTGCTGCACGGGCTCGGCCGCTTCAAGGACCCGCACACCATCGAGGCCGTCGGTGAGCACTCGGTCGAGACCGTCGAGGCCGACGCCGTGGTGATCGCCGTGGGCACCACGCCCGCCAAGCCGCCGGACATCGAATTCGACGAACGCGACATCATTTCTTCCGACGAGCTCGTCCGCCTCAAGCAGCTCCCGCACTCCATGATCGTCGTCGGCGGCGGGGTGATCGGCACCGAGTACGCGTCGATGCTCGCGGCCCTGGGCTGCAAGGTCACGCTGATCGAAGGGCGCACGCGCCTGCTCGACTTCGTGGACGCGGAGATCATCGAGGCCCTGCAGTATCACCTGCGCCAGATGGGCGTCACGCTGCGGTTGGGTGAGAAGGTCGTCAACATCAAGAGGATCGACGCGCCCAAGGGGGCACGCTCGGTGGATGCGGTGATGGCCGAGGCGACGCTCGAGAGCGGGAAGACGATCCGGGCCGATTCGCTGGTGTACGCCATCGGCCGCCAGGGCGCCACGGGCGGCCTGAATCTCGAGGCCGCCGGGCTCGGCGCGGACAGCCGCGGACGCATCAAGGTGAACGAGAACTTCCAGACGTCGGTGCCGCACATCTACGCCGTCGGCGATGTGATCGGGTTCCCGGCCCTGGCCTCGACGAGCATGGAGCAGGGCCGGATCGCCGCGTGCCATGTCTTCGGCGAGAAGTGCGATTCGATCCAGGACCTGCTGCCGTACGGCATCTACGCCATCCCGGAAATCTCGATGGTGGGGTGGACGGAGGAGCGTCTCACGGCCGAGGGCGTGCCCTACGAGTCCGGCATCGCCCAGTACAAGGAGATCGCCCGCGGGCAGCTCTTGGGCGACGAGATCGGGATGCTCAAGCTGCTGATCCACCAGGAAAGCCACGCCATCCTGGGCGTGCACGTGATCGGCACGGGTGCGACCGAGCTGATCCATATCGGCCAGTGCGCGATCGCGTTCAAGGCGACCGTCGAGTACTTCGTGAACTGCGTGTTCAACTATCCGACGCTCGCCGAGTGCTACAAGGTGGCGGCCCTGAACGGGCTCAACAAGCTGCGGAACGTGTGAAGCGCCCCGGCGCGTTACGATGTGCGCGATGGCCAAACGCCCCCGCAAAGCCCCCGAGCCCGAGCTGAAGCCCGATGCCCGCCCGGCGGACGGGCCGCCCGCGGCATGCGCCGTGCCCTTTTCGACGGTCATCGGTCAGGACGCCGCGGTCCAGGTCCTGCAGAACGCCCTGGCGTCGCAGCGCGTTCACCACGCGTGGATCTTCCGCGGGCCGCGCGGGGTGGGAAAGTTCACGACCGCTCTCGCGTTCGCGGGCGCCCTGCTCGATCCCGACGCACGGGCCGACAAGTCCGGCCGGGTCGAACTCAACCCTGCGGGCCAGGTGGGGAGGCTGCTGGCCGCCGGCGCTCACCCGGACCTGCACGTCGTCACCAAGGAGCTCGCGCGGTTCAGCGAGGAACGGACCGTTCGCGAGAGCAAGCTCATCACGATCCCCAAGGACGTGGTCGAGAAGCACCTGCTGATCCCCGCGACGCTCGCCCCGACGATGCGGACGGGATCGCGAGCCTCGAAGGTGTTCATCGTCGACGAGGCCGAGCTGCTGGATCGCTCGCCCTTCAACGCGCCCGTGCAGAACTCCATCCTCAAGATGCTCGAGGAGCCGCCCGAGGGCACCGTCATCGTGCTGGTGACCGACGGGGAGGACCGTCTGCTCACCACCATCCGCAGCCGTTGCCAGCGTGTGACGTTTCGCGCTCTTGATGCGCTCTCCCTCGAGCGCTGGCTCGCCGGCTCCGGGCTTGAATTCCCCACGGCCCAGCGCACGTGGCTCCTGGGATACGCCGACGGCTCGCCGGGCGTCCTGAAGGAGGCCGTCGAGCACGGCCTCTTCGCGTGGCACGAGACCCTCACGCCCATGCTCCGCGCCATCGAGGACGGCCGCTTCGTGCTGGAGCTTGGTGGAGCGCTGGCCACCTGTGCCGACTCCTGGGCCGAGTCGTGGGTCGATTCGCACAAGAACGCCAGCAAGGACGCCGCCAACCGCGACGGCGCGGCCAAGGTCCTGCACTTGGTCGGCGAGCACTTCCGGCGCGAGCTGGCATCGTCTCGCGACCCGACGCCGTATCTCGCGGCGGTCGATGCGGTCGCCCAGTGCGAGAGGCACGTGGACGCGAGCGTCCAGATCCCCCTGGCGATGGGCAACCTCGCGGCTCAACTCTCCGAGATCTTTGCGGTCGGCGCGGCGCGCTGATCGGTCTTGATCAGGCCTGCACGCTCAGCGCGGGCCGCTCGGTCGAGGCCGCTTCGGCCGTGGCTTCGGACCGCTCGGCCCGGAACTTCTGGATCAGGAGTTGCCAGGTTTCCCGCTCGTACGCGAGCAGGTTGATCACCCCGTCGAACTTCGCCAGGTCCTTCTCGAGGTTCGCCGTGGTGAGCTCGTTGTAGAGGTACCCGTACAGCGCACGCACCTTGCCCGCCAGGTCGGGGTCCACGTCGTCGCGGACCGTGGTCATGAGTTCGACGATGATGTCGCGGCACTGGGTCACACCGTTGTACACGCTCTCAAAGTCCTTACGCGCCAGCCCCTCCCGGGCCTGGCTGGCGAACTTGACCGCCCCGTCCAGCAGCATGAGGCGAAGCTCTTCGCGCGGCGCGGTCATCACCTTCGTGCGCAGGTAGGCGTTGACGGGTGTGTCGGTGGTGCTCATGGCAAGGTGAGATATCGGCGGGCGAGGGGGCCGTCTTTATCGGAGCGGCCCGGAAGGCCGCGATCGTCCGCCGTCGCCCGTGTTCACGCGGTCATCCGAGCTGGCCCAGGGCTCCCTGCTGCTGCTGAAGCTGCCCGATCGCCTGCTCCATCGCCAGGAACTGGTTCTGCAGGATCGTGCGGCGAGACGCGAGGCGTGCGTCGAGCGACGTGATGCGGTCGTTCTGCGAGGAGATCTCGTCGTCGAGGGCTTTTTTGCGGATCGTGAAGAGTCCGTCCACCGTGTCGAGGTAGCGCGTGCCCAGCCGCTCGATCGCCGAGACCACGCCCAGCGAGGAGAACGTGCTGCCCGCGTTGGGGTTCTTGACCGTGATGCCGTTGCCCAGGTCGGTCACGGCGTCGTCGGCGGAGACGTACGCGGAGAACACCGATTCCACCCCCGCCGGGTCGGTCTCGAGCGCTTTGCGCAAGCGCGTTTCGTCGAGCGACAGCGTCCCGCCGTCTCCGACCTTGATCCCCACGTCCGTGAGGCGCGAGTACGTCCCCGTCACGCCCTTGGCCGCGCCGAGCACGGTGTTGTACAGCGACGCGCGGAGTGAGAGGGTGGTCCCGTCGCCGAGCAGCGGGCCCGCCTTTGAAGTGTCGGTGTCGTAGCCGCTCTGCGCGTCGATGCGCGAGATGAGGCTGTTGAACGTCTTCACGAACGCGCCGATCTCGTCCACGATCCCCTGCGTGTTGGACGCGATCGTGAGCGTGACGGGGTCTTCGCTCGTGCCCTTGAGGTCGATCTTCACCCCGCTGATGATGTTGTCGAGCGTGTTGGTCGAGCCCGACACCAGCACCGCCTTGGCGGGGTCGATCGAGCCGAAGAACGCGCGGGCGTTCTCCCCCGCATCGAGGGTCTTGGTGCCAAGGTCGAGCGCCCCGGTGTCGATCGTGAACCGGCCCTCCCGCCCCGTCAGCTGGCTGGACAGGCTCAGGCGGTAGGGCGTCGAGCCGGCGCCGTCGCGGATGATCACGGCGCTCACGCCGGCGCCCGCGCTGTTGATCTTGGTGACCACGTTCTGCAGCGTGTCGCCGGGGTCGAACGTGATCGTCGTTTCCGCCGAGCCGTCGATCCGGTTGTCCGTGCCGGTGCCCTTGGCCTCGCCCGTCAGGCGGAGGTTCTTGGCGACCGCCCCCTCGTTGTCGCTGATCTTGATCTTCGAAGCCCCCGCCGGGCCCCCGCCGGTCTCCTCGCGGATCAGAATCCCGTCGCCGCGTGCGTTGATCTCGGCCTTGATTTTCAGCCCGCGGCTGTTGATCTCGTCGAGAAGCTGCCCCACGCTTGTCGTGTCGCTCCCGATGTCGACCGTCGCGACCCCGCCGAACGAGTCGGTGATCACGAACTTGCCCGTTCCCAGGCCCTTCCCGCCGTTGAGGTCGGAGACGTGCGACGCGCGCGACACGTACTGGTGCTGCAGGCTCGTCCCCGACACCGTCGTGCCGGTCACGCCGCTGCCCCCGTCGACGCCGTTGCCGCCGGTCGAGATGCCCAGCGACGCGGCCGTGTCGGCGCCCGTGGTGCCCGTGATCTTCAACGCGCCCGTCGCGCCCGTGTTGTCCGTGATCAGGAGGCCCGTCCCGGCCTTGTTCAGCGACACGGTGACGCGGGTTTTCCCGTTCACGCCCGTGCCGGCCGCGGCCTGAATCGACTGCACGATCTCGTCGAGCGAAGCGTCGGTCCCGATGGAGACGGAGAATTGCGTGCCGTCCTTGGCGCTGAAGAAGATCGTCCCGTCGCCGCCGACGCCGGCGCCGCCGTTGAAAGACCTGGCCAGCGTGCTGTTGAGCCCGGCGATGGCGCGCCGGCCCGTGAGCGTGCCGGTGGTCGTCGTACCCAGGATCCCCAGGTCCGTCGCGGTCTTGTCGCTGTTCTCGGTGACGGTGATGGTCGATGCGCCCGCGGAGTTGACGATCTGCATGCGGGCGCCGTCCGAGGCGACCGAGGCCCGGACAGTGCCCAGGCCGGCCTTGTCCATCGCGTCGTTGATGCGCTTGATCGCGCCCCCGAGCGTGGAGACCGCGCCTTCCTTCTTGGTTTCCTTGCCCTCGACCAGCTCGTACAGGTCGCCGAGATTCACCTTCACCGCGTTGCCGTCAACGTTGATCGTGAAGCTGAACGACGCCGTGCTCGTCGACGACGCGATCGAGACCCCGTTGCCGTCGTTGAACGAGGCCAGCGTGGTGTCAGCCGACATGTAGTACACGCTCGAACCTGTGAGCGTTCCCGTCGCCGTGCCCGAGATGCCCAGGCTCGTCGCCGTGGTCGAGCCTGTGGCGTCGGCCACCTTCACCGTGCCTCCCGCGGCATCCTTGACGACGAACTTCCCGTCCACCACGGACGCGGTGACCTTCGCCACACCGTTCCCGTTGATGGCGTCGAGCACGTCGTTGACCGTCGCCGCCTTTGAAAGGTCGATCGTGACCGACGCGTTCGTGGAGTCGGTGACCACGATCTTGCCGCGCTCAACCCCCTTGGCACCGTTCAGGTCCGCCAGCGCCGTGTCGCGATCGAGCCGGCCCTTGGCGGTCTCGAACACGAAGGTCCCGGCGCCCACGGACGAGACGTCCTTGTCAGCAAAGCCGCGGCTGAGCAGCTGCTGCGAGGAGACGAGGCGGTCCACCAGGAACGTGAAGCTCCCTGCCGCGGCCCCCACGTCGCTGGTGGCGCTCAGAACGTCCTTGTTCGAGCTGGTCGCGGATGTGGTGCGGAAGACCTTGTCCGTCCGGATCTGGTTGGCGCTGGTCTTAAGGGCCTGGAGCTTGGCGTTGAGGTCGAGGTACGCCGCCTGCTGCACCTGGAGCTGCTGCAGCCGCTTCTGCGCCTGGAGCTTCGGCCCCGACTCGGCCTGCAGAAGCTGCTCGATGAGCTGGGCGGTGTTGATGCCGCTGAACGGCCCGACTCCCGTGCTGATTCCGCTCATGGGGTCCCTCGCTCACGAACCGGGTTGACCGGCACACCCGGCACTTCAGCCCGCCATCCGCTCCATCCGATCCGATCCCGAACTTCGATTCCCGATACCGACCGCGCCCCAGGCGCCACGCGTCCGCGACGTCGGTCGATTGAGCCCGGCCCGCCTGAGCCGCAGCGCATCGCTCGCCCACGACGCGAGCACACGTCCGTACATCCGCGCGATCGCGGGGCTCGGGCGGTTCGTCAGGAGCGTGTGGTGCGTCATGGTCGGATTCCGTGGGCCAGCCATGGCCCGGATGTTGCATCGGCCCGTCCGGTGCTGCCGCTGGAAATCAGCTCCAGCGGAGCTACCGAAACGGGGCCCCGCGCCAAGAACACCCGGCGCGGTCGGCCTCCCCCTCACGATCGGCAGATAACACTTCCGGCTTTCGGTGGGTTGGTGAGGAGGGAAGGAAAGCGGTTCGGGCGGGCCGGCGACGCCCATTTGTCACAAATATTCTTGTTTTGTTAGGTCGGATACGGCGAACCTGTGCGCGGCGCGAGCGAACGTATCATCGATCCGCACATTGGGACCGATGCTCGGATCAACAATGACTCAGATCACCTCGACGATCCCGACCGCCGTTCGCTGGGCCATCGGCATCCTGTCCGCGCTGCTCTTGCTGAGCGGGATTGGCGCGGCAGTGGCCAGCCAGGTGATTCCCCCCAAGCCAGCCTGGGCCCTGACGGGCTTCGAGGTCGTGGTGGCCTTCTCGTCCTTTTTCGGTCTGATGGTCTTCGCCGGACGGGTGCGTCAAGCGCCGGCCTTGGCGGTGCTTTGCGTCGCAGGCGCGACGCTCGTCGGGTCGGTGCTGGGGTACCTTGCGGTCAAAGTTTCGCTCGCGCACCTCCCCCTCAAGCCGTGGCTCGCGGCCCGTCTCGGGGTGGTCGGGCTGCTCACCCTGTGCGCGATCGTGATCGCCCTGGGCTCAAACCGGCAAGCCTGGAACGTGCTCGTCAAAGCGGCGTTGTTCGCGGTTCCGCTCGCGGGGGTCGCGCTCTGGTACCGCCTCGCCCATCTTGCGCCCCTCGACACGCCGATGCCGGGATTCAAGGACGCGCTGCGGCTCGCGGCGATCGCCGGGGTTGCGACGACCTGCGCCGTCTGCGTGTGCGCCGTCACGCACCTGTCCGTCCGCGCGTTCGCCATCGCCGACGAGCCGGACATCAAGGCCTGACGCACCGCCCGCGTGAGCCCGCGGCTGCCGCGCGTCAACTGGACGCCGGGTGCCACACCGTCTTCATCTCAACAAACGGCTCGATCCACCACGGGTCCTGGCACGCTTCCCCGTCCTTCCAATCCAGGGCCCCGCCCTTGGCGCCCGGCATCGCCACCCCGCGTACGACCACGCGCTTGATGTTCTCGGCGATCCCCTCGCGGAGCAGCGTCGTCTCCGCTGCGTTCAATCCCGCCGCGTGGACCGCGTCGATGTCGCGGTGTCCCGCGATGTAAGGCAGGAACTCCGAGCGGACGCCCGTCAGGAAGTTCACCACGCCCGCGGGCACATCGCCCGTCGCGCACACCTCGCCCAGCACCGCCGCGGCAAGGGGATGGACTTCGCTGGCGATGGCAACGACCGTGTTCCCCGCGCACAACGGCGGCGCGATCAACGAGATCAGCGCCAGCAGCGGGTATTCGTCGGGCGCTACCGCCGCGACCACGCCCGTGGGTTCCGGCACCGTGAAGTTGTAGTAAGGGCCGGCCACGGGGTTGTTGCAGCCCAGAACCTGGGCGTACTTGTCGGCCCAGCCCGCGAAGCTCACCAGGCGGTCGATCGACGCGGTCACTTCGGTGTCACGCTGCTTGAGCGGGCGTTCGCGCGTTGCGCCTCTCTTCGCCAAAGCCGCGCCCGTGCCGCTCTCGGCGCCCTCGCCCACCGCACACGCATCCAGCAATTCCGCGAACTCCTGCCGCTTGCCCTCGAGCATCTCGGCCATGCGGTACAGGATCTGCCCGCGCAGGTACGGCGTCGCCGACGCCCAGCCCGGTTGCGCCTTGCGCGCCGCCTCCACCGCCTCGCGCAGGTCCTTGCGGCTGGCGCGGCAGATGTGCGCGGCAACCCTGCCGCGGGAATCCGCGACGATCAGCGACCGTCCCGACTCGCTCCGCGGGAACTTGCCGTCGATGTACAGCTTGTAGGTCTTGAGCACGTCGAGGCGGTCGTTCATTCGCGGCCTTTCTTGTTCGCGGCGACGGTCACGGCGGCAACCAGAAAGCACGCCGCCAGGGAGCCGAACACGACCTTTCCCCTCGTCACTCCCGGGTACTCGAAGTTCGCCAGAAAAACATACCCGCAGACGACAGCGAGCAGCAGACAGAGGATCGCGGCAGCGGCCTTCAAATCCAGCCTCCAGGGAAGATGTGGTATCCTACGCGCCACCACGGGGGCCAGATGATGGGTGCCAAATCGGGCGGCGCGATGCGGAGCGCCAAAGCCACGGACAAGAGCGAGAGCCGGCTGTACAGCGTGCACCCGAGCGTCGAGATCGTGCAGGACTGGGTCGCATCGCTGAAGTCCAAGACCGGCCGCTCGCTCGAAGAGTGGCTCGTGTTCATCAAGAAGCAGAGACTGAAGGACGTCAAGGCCGCGCGCGAGTGGCTGAAGGCCGAGCACGACCTGGGTACCAACTCGGCGTGGTGGCTTGCGGAGCGCGCGCTCGGGGTCGAGGGCGCTGAAGACGACAACCCCGAGACGTACCTGGAGATGGCGGAGAAATACGTCGAGGACATGTTCGCGGGAGGCAAGGCCGGCTTGCGTCCGATCTACGACAGACTGCTAGAGCTCGGCCTCTCAATCGCCAAGGACGTGAAGGCCTGTCCCTGCAAGACGATCGTTCCACTGTACCGCAAGCACGTCTTCGCTCAGATCAAGCCGACGACGCGGACGCGGATAGATCTCGGGCTCGCGCTGGCGGAGCACAAGGGCAAATTGCCGTCGCGCCTGATCGACACCGGCGGTCTGGCCAGGAAGGACAGGATCACGCACCGGATCGAGATCACGGCGGTGGGGGACATCGATAAGGATGTCGAGAAATGGTTGAAGACCGCGTACGGCCTTGACGCGTAAGCGTCGGCCGGCGCCGGGTTACTCCAGCCACACCTCAAGCTCCAGCTCGTCCCGCACCTCGATCCCGAAGTGCCCGACCCGCGGGATCACGGGCTTGCGCTTCCGGGCTTCCGCCACATTCCCCTTGTGCAACGCCGCGAGATGCCAGCCGCGGCGCTGGTAGAAGCCAAAGGCCTTGGCGTTGTCGTTGGTCATGGTGAGGAACACCCGCGTGCACCGGGCCGCCCGCGCGATGTTCTCCACCGCTTCCAGCAGGCGAGTCGCCACGCCCGCATCCTCGCGCCGGCTGCTCAGCGTCACTACCTCGCACTGGTACGAACCGTGGTTCACGTCGTACGTGACGAGCCCCACGCGCTCGCGCCCATGCGGACCGTCCATCTCTGCCACAAACGCGGGCAATCGGTCGGCATCGAACATCCGACCGATCGACCAGATCTGCGTCTGGTGCCAGTTCTTCGTGAGTTCCTCGCGCACGAACGCGTCGTCGGTCGCGTCGCGAGGGCGAACGTGCACGGCCGCGCGCCGCTCCAGCCACGCGAGCACCGTTGCCGCGTTCTGGTCGGGCGGGAATACCGGGTACCACACCTTCACGATCCGCGCCGCGCCGACCGCATCCGGCTCGACGTACCACGCCATCCGCATCAGAAGCGTCGTCGGTCCGCCGCTCTCGACGGGGAACTCGAAGGTCGGCAGATTCAACGCGCGAGTCAGCAACAGCCCGCTGTCGCTGAGAAACTCGAACGGAACGTGGTTCCTGGCCTTGAACTCGCGGTGGTGCTCGGTGGTGTTTGTCGATACGCCGAACACACCCACGCCCAGCGCCGCGAACCGCGCGTGCAGGTCGCGGAACCCGCATGACTGGGGCGTGCAGCCGCGGGCGCCGGGGATTGAGTCCCACTCTTCTCCCATGAATCCCAGCGACGGTGGTTGTCCCGGCACGCCCGTGCGCGGATAGAAAAAAAGAACAGTGGGGGACTTGAGCGCCGACAGGTCAACGTCGCTCGCGGCGGTGGACCCCAGCGCGATCGCCGGCAGGGCCGCTCGTCGCAGGTGTACGCACGCGCCGTCATCGGCGGGAACCGGGAGTGCGGCCGGCAACGTGCTCGGATCGTGCGGCGTCGTGCTCATCGAGGCCATCATACGAGTCATCGATCTTCGAGGTGTGCGAGTGCGAAACGCACAGGGCCCGCGCGTCCCGCCTCACCACGGCGACCGATCGTTAATGGCCTCGTTGGGGATCCTGTCGACCTCGTCGTGAAGGCTGATCCTCGCTCCTTCGCTCGTCGCCAGCAGCCGCGGCCAGACGCGCACGATCACCTTCAGCACGTTGACCGCCGCCCGCGGGCGCAGCGCCGTCAGAAACCGCACGGGCAAGCCGTCGTACACGAAGAACAACCCGCCGGGCTCCGTCGGGATCACCCGCCGCGCGTTCGGCCCACCGAATAGATCACGCGGCGCATCCTCCATCGCCCGCCCGGCGATCGTGTAGTACGGTGCTGACCACCCCCACGTGCGGACGGAGGCGATCTGCCCCATCTCGAAGCGTCGCGTCCGCCGCACGCCGAAGAGACTCTTGGACAGCGTGACCGTCGCCGTGTCCATGTGCACCGTCTCGCAGCCCAGCAGCCGGTACACGAGGCGCGATGCGAACCACACGCACACCAGCGCCGGCACGGCCACCATGAGCGAGCCCAGCGCCGCGTGCGGCGGGTGCGCCGCGGGCGTTCGGAACTTGGCGAGCAGCCGCAGCGACGGAGCGGCCGTGTCGAGCATGAACAACGCCAACACGGCGCCGGCGAGCAGGAGCATCACCCAGCTCCCGATGAGTTCTTTGCCGCGGTACGGCGTCGCGGTGATCGTGAGGCCGTTCTCGTCGAACCGCGTTGAGAACGACGGCGTGTCGACGTCCAGCGGGCGCATTTCGTCGGGCTTTTCGTGGCTCATGGACTCGACGCCCGACTCACGGTCCCTTGTGCGCCAGCAGCGCTGCCAGCCCCGCCGCCGTTGCGATGAGCACCACCACCGAACCAATGATCACGAGCGCCATCTGCTGCTCCGACATGCCCACCGACGTGCGGTACGCGTCGAACGAGAGCGACGGATCGTTCGCGCGGGCCGACACCGGCCGCTTCAATCGCAGGCGGGCGTTGTCGAACTTCTCGACGAGCTGCCAGCCGGCCTGCGCCTCCTGGTCGAGGTACTCGCGCAGCTTCTCGGGCTTCTTGAACTCTCCACGCGCGGAGCGCAGGAACTTAAACTCCCACCCGCCCGCGAGTTCCTCGGTCGTGTACTGGGCCATCGCTTCCTCCTCGGCCTGCAACCGCCGCTGCCGCTGCGCTGCCGCGATCGCCGCCGCCGCTCCCGCGCTGCTCATGGGAAGTCCTCCGCCCGATTCTTCCGATGCCGCCGCTCACAGTTCCACGTACGCCCGCAGCCCCTGCATCCCTCCCTCGCGCCCAAACCCGCTCTCCTTGAACCCCCCGAACGGCGAGGCCGGATCGAACTTGTTGTACGTGTTGCACCACACCACGCCCGCCTTCAGGCGTCGCGCGATGTCAAAGATCTTGCTCCCCTTGTCCGTCCACACCCCCGCGGCAAGTCCGTACGGCGTGTTGTTCGCGCGGCTCACCGCTTCCTCCGGGGTTCTGAAACTCATCACGCTCAGCACCGGCCCGAAGATCTCCTCGCGCGCGATGGTGTGGCTCGGCTGCACCCCCGTAAAGAAGCACGGCCTGCACCAGAACCCCTTCTCGGGCAGCCCGTCACGCGTCGCGGCGTCCGCCAGCGTCGCATTCGACCCGTCCGAATGTGCGCCGCGTGCTGCGCGCTGTGCGCTGCTCCCCGGCACCACCAACTCCGCTCCCTCTTCTGGCCCCACATCGAGGTAGTGCCGGATTCGATCGAGCTGCGCCCGGCTGTTCACCGCCCCGACATCCGTGTTCTTGTCGAGCGGATCGCCCACCCGCAGCGATCCCATGCGGATCTCGAGCTTCTTGATGATCTCCGGCAGGATCGACTCCTGCACGAACAGCCGCGACCCCGCGCAGCACACCTCGCCCTGGTTGAAATAGATCCCGCCGATGATCCCCTCGATCGCCTGGTCCAGGCTTGCATCTTCAAAGATGATGTGCGGCGACTTGCCGCCTAGCTCGAGCGTCAGCTTCTTCAGCTTCCCCTTGGCGTTCGGTGCCGCGGCGGACTTTGCAATACGCTTGCCGACCTCCGTCGATCCCGTGAACGCGACCTTGTCGACATCCGGGTGCGTCGTCAGCGCCGCACCCGTCCGGCCGTCGCCCGTGACGATGTTCACCACGCCCGGCGGCAGGCCGATCTCGTCAAAGATCTCCGCCAGCACCAGCGCCGTCAGAGGCGTCGTTTCGGCAGGCTTCAGGACGCACGTGTTGCCGCACGCCAGCGCCGGCGCCAGCTTCCACGCGGCCATGAGCAACGGGAAATTCCACGGGATCACCTGCCCGCACACGCCGATCGGTCGCGGCTGCTTGCCTGGGAACGCGTACCGCAGCTTGTCCGCCCACCCCGCGTTGTAGAAAAAGTGCGCCGCCACCAGCGGCACATCCACATCGCGCGATTCCTTGATCGGCTTCCCCGAGTCCATCGACTCGATGATCGCCAGCTCGCGAGCCCGCTCCTGGATCCGCCTCGCAATGCGGAAGATGTACTTGGCCCGCTCCGTCGGCGCCAGGCCCGCCCACTTCGGCAGCGCCGAGCGAGCCGCCTTCACCGCCGCATCAACGTCCGCGTTCGACCCCTGCGCCACCTCCGCCAGTACCCTCTCGTTCGCGGGGTTGATCGTCGCGAAGTACGTGGGCGTCTTCTCTCCCCCTCCGTCGCTCCGTCGCTTCGTCGCTCCGTCGCTTCTGGGCTCGACGAACTTCCCCCCAATGAAGTGCCCGTACCGTGCCTTGATCTTCACCTTCACCGTCTCGGGCGCCGGCGCGTAGTCCCACGTTCCCGCCGGAGCTGCCGCGCGAGCCGAACTCTTCCGCGCTCCGAGGCCCGCGCCGACATGCGTTCCGTTCGTTGCGACCGTAAGCTCCGCTGCCGCGGCTGCCGAAGTCGTGCCCTGCTCGCTCATCATCGATCCCTTTCCCGGTCCGCGGCAGGCCTCGCCGCTCCCGGAACGATTCTGTCACCGGCGTCACTTCGTCGCTTGGTCCGCCTCGATCGTCGCCACTTTGAGCACCTTCACGTTCCCACGTTCCACATACGCCTTCGCCTCAACCTCGCCCGTGATCACCACGCGCTTCCCGTCCAGTCCTTCCGCCGCCGCTCGTTCGGACCCCGGCTCGACCTCGATGCGCGCCCCGTTGTCCAGCCACAGCTCAATCCCCGTGTGCTCCCCGCCAATCCCCATCATCCCGGTGTGCAGCACGCCCCGGAACGTCCCCGCGGTATCGGAACTCTGCATCGGAGCCATCCCGGTTCCCTCGTTCTTCGCCGGTCCGCTATCGGACTTCTCGCCGCACGAGCCCGCACACCCCGTCGCGGTGCCCACCACGGCCGCGCTCACGATCCACATCCCCAGGCTGCGCCGAACTCCGCTCATGCCGTCCGTTCCCCGCTGCTCGCGTCTTGCGCTGCAGAAGTGTGCCCCGTACCGCGCACGCCGACATGTCGAGATCGTAGGGCAATAGCGGGGATCGGCTTGCCGCACTCCGTACACACCGCCGACGCCCCGATGGGGTACGCGCACGCCTCGCATTGCCCGCGACGGCGTCGAACCGCCCGCCTCACCGCTCCCGGCAGCATCACCGGCACCGCGACCAGTGCGCCGTACAGCAACGAGTTGACCGCAAACCCGCCCCACAAGGGCGCGATCGCCAGCACCATCGGGAACATGCGCACGCCCGGGGTATCGGGTGTCAGCCACACCCCGCGCCGAAGCCAAGCCATGGCACCTCCCGGGCGCGGTGATTCAGGCTCGAGCCCGAATTTGCGGTACCACAGCGAACGCATCGGCCAGCCGCAGTCAACCAGATTGACCGTGTACGACCGTTCCGCCGTCTTCTCCACATCCCCCGCATTCCGCGGCTGTTCGCGCCACAGCCGGACCTGCCACGACATCCGCGACACGCCGAAGTGCTGATTCGAGAACGACGGGACTCCAGATTGAACCGGGAGTTCGGCGGGCGCATCCAAAGCCCACCTGGAATCGCTCAAAGCCGGGGCGAACGGCTTGCTCCCGCTCGTTCGCGCTGCCGCGATGCAGCTCCAGGCGACCGCGATATTGATGGCGGCCCCGATGAGCACGAACGCAGCCACCCGACGGATCGCCTGCTTCATCGTGACGTGCTTCCCATCACATCGCGCCCTCATGCCTCCGCAAAGTCATGCCCCGCCGCGTACTTGCCCGTCCGCAGCCACGCGATCTGGCGCAGGATGTCGTTGAGCAGCGTTGAGGCCCCGAACCTGAACAACCCCGGCGTCAGCCAAGGGCAATACCCCGGCGGCATCTCTTCCCCAGCCTCGTCCCCCGCGCCCAACTCTCCGTTCTGCCACTTCGTCACTCCGTCACTCCGTCCCTTCGTCACTTCCCCAAGCGTCTCCTTCACCATCACCAGGTAATGCAGGCTCTGCTTGGCCGTGCGGATCCCGCCCGCAGGCTTCATCCCCACCGTCTGCCCGGTCTGCAGGTACCAGTCCCGGATCGCCTCGAGCATCACCAGCGTCACCGGCATCGTCGCGGCAGGCTGCACCTTGCCCGTGCTCGTCTTGATGAAGTGGCCATGCGCGCCGCCCGCATCGTTCATCGCGCGGATCGCCAGATCACTGGCCCGCCGCACGTTGTCGAGCGTCTCAAGCTCGCCCGTCTCCAAAATCACCTTCAGGTGAGCGCTACCGCACGCTTCCTTCACGCGCCGGATCTCATCAGCGACTTCCTCGTACCGCCCCGCCAGGAACGCGCCGCGATTGATCACCATGTCGATCTCATCGGCCCCGTCCTCGACGGCTCGCTTCACATCGTCCAGCCGCACCTCGATCGGGAACTGACCGCTCGGGAACCCCGTCGCGACCGACGCCACGTTCACCGCGGCACCACCGCCCGACTTGGACAGCTCGTCCCGCGCCACCTTCACCAGGCTCGGGTACACGCACACCGCCGCCACGCTCGGAAGGTCCGGCATTGCCGCGTGCGGGGTCACCGCCTTGCGGCACAGCGCCCGGACCTTTTCCGGTGAGTCCTTCCCTTCCAGCGTCGTAAGGTCGAGCATCGAGAGCGCAAGCAGAAGCCCCGACGCCTTCGCCGAGGTCTTGATCGACCGCTTGCTGAACTGCGAGGCCCGCTCCTGGGCCATGATCGGATCGACGGCGGGGCTCTGGATCATGCGGGAATCCTAGGAAAGGGGCCGAGGCACGGAGGCACACAGGCACGAAGTGGGATATTCACAAGACAACGGAATGAGCGATCCGCTCAGCGCAGCCCGCGCAGCGGGCGCTGGCGGGTAGCCACGGGTGGAGCGCCGCCGCTTCGGCGGCGCGGAACCCGTGGAAGGCCGACGAGATGAACAGAAGCCCGCGCAGCGGGCGAAGGCTGGCACTCCATCCGTTCAAGCGCCGCATGCTCAACGATCCGCCGCACCTGTACGCGTTCAAACCGAACCGCCCTTTCCCACGCGCCCCAACAAGTCTCGCACCGCCGCGGCACACACATCCTTGCCCGGCGCCTCCGTCCACAGTCCGAAGTGCTGTCCCCCTTCGACCGCTACAAAAGCGCCTTGTTTTGCTGCCGCGGCAATCTCCCGGCCGTCTTCCACCGGGCACACGCTGTCCTCGGCCCCATGAATCACCAGAAGCGGGCACGACAGCCGCGCCGCGTGCTCTGCGACATCAAAGCCGCGCCACCGCACGCCGACCCCAAAGTCCAGCCCCACGATCGCGAAGACCGCACCGACGTTCCACTTCCACGGCAGCCCGCGCAGCCTCATCACGTTCCGCGCCGGGGTCTGCGCGAGGCGGTACGGCCCTTCGGCGATCACGGCGTGGACCTGCGCGCCCGCCCGCGCTGCCGCCCGGATGCTCACGACCGCGCCCAATGACCATCCAAAGAGCACGACGCCCCGCCGCGCATCGCTCACGCGCTCGACCAGCGCCAACAGGTCGTGGGCCTCGTGCGTCCCCAGTGTGCAGCGCCCCGGCGCTTCGCCATGACCGGGCATGTCCCACATGATCAGTCGCGAAGTGAGCGGCAGGAACGCGGGCGCCCGCGTGAGCGCCCCGATCCGCGAATCACCCCAGCCGTGGCTGAAGATCACAACGGGCCCGTCGGGATCATCCCCCGGCACATCCCATACCGGCAGGTCCCTCCCGCGCGAGCGGAACGTCCACGTCTGGTACTCGCGCGGCTTGTCTCCCAGCCGCTCACGCATCTCTCCCGGATGCCCCGGCCTGCCCCGCGCTACCGCACTTGCGTACGTCCGGCGCGTCGGGTGCGTAAGCGCGTACACACCGTAGCCGATCGTGGCAACGATGCAGACCGCAAGCCCTTGGAGCAGGAGGATCGCAAGGCCGGCAAGCGATTCAATCACGCGCTGACCCCACAACCGCTCACTTCGTCACTGCGTCACTCAGTCACTGTGTCACTGCTCGCCATCACCGCCCGAACAGCCCGACGATGTCATTGAACGTTACCACCAGGAACATCGAACCGATCAGCACCAGCCCCGCGATCGTGGCGACGTTCTGCACCGCCAGCGGCACGGGCTTGCCGCGGACCGCCTCGGCGACCAGGAACAGGAACTGCCCGCCGTCGACGATCGGCAGCGGCAGGAAGTTGATGACGGCCAGGTTGGCGCTGATCAGCCCCATGAAGAACAGCAGCCAGATATAGCCGCGGTCGGCGATCCTCGTGCCCATGTGCGCGATGCCGACCGGGCCCTTGAGGTGCTCGATCTTGACGGTCTGCTCGAAGAGCCGCTCGAAGGTCGTGTACACCGACATCATCACGCGGTGGGTCTCGCGCACGCCCATGCGGAGCGCCTCGCCCGCGGTCTCGGCCTTGAGCAGCTTCTGCTCAAGCTCGAACGCGCCGGGGTTCACCGGGCTCTGCCAGCTCAGCGCGTGCAGGGCCTGCACGTCGGCGCGCGTCAGTCGCAGCGTGACCTGCTCCGCCGGGCGGCGCCCCTCGGCGAGCGCCGGAGGTTCAAGCTCCAGCGTAACGGCCGCGTCGGCATCGCCCCGGTCCAGGCCGGCCCTGGTCGCCTCGCGGAGCCGCTCGCGCAGGTCCGTGAAGTTCGAGACGGGCTTGCCTTCGACCGCCGTCACGCGCGACCCGGGGAGCGTTACGACGCCCAACGCCGGCGTCGGGCGCGGCTCGTTCTTCTCGTCGGTCACCATCGGCGGCAGGGCCAGCATCGTGCCCTGCTCGGCCGTGTCGCTGGCGTAGAACCCCACCGTGCCCTTGCGTCCCACCTTCAGCTTCAGCGGCACTTGTTCGACCGTGCCGTCCGCACGAGTTCGCGCGACCACAACGTTCACTGTCCGGCCCGCGTGGGCCCGGATCTCGCCGGTCCCGGCGGTGATGCTCGGGTACTCGAGCGTTCCGATCCGCACGAACACGTCGCCGTCGGCCAGGCCCTGCGCCGCGGCTTCCTCGGCCGCCGATTCCACGCGCAGGACGGGTGTCAGTCCGAGCACCGTCCGCTGCAGGGCGAACGAGTCTTCGCCTCGCTTCACGCGAGCGATCTGGAGCTCCGCCCGCGGCCGCACCGGCACCGTCACGCGCCCCGCCTCATCGGCGAGCTCGATCTCAAACTCGCGCCCCCCGGACGCACGCGCGGCGCGGTTCAGGTCCTCCTCGCCGCGCACGTTCCGATCGCTGCCGATGCGCACGAGCGCCATGCCGGGGCGCACGCCCGGGAGGCCCGACTTGGGGAGCGACGCCTCGATCTCCTCGCGCAGCTTGACCGACTTGGCGGTAATCACCTTCGCGGTGCGCGGGGGCTCAACCCCCAGCTCCAGCAGCCCCGTCTGCGTCCCGACCTTGGGCGTGATGTCAAACCGCAGCGCCTCGGGCAGTCCCGCGCGCTCGACCTTGAGCTTGATCGCCTCTCCCCGGTGCGCCATGGCGGTTGCCAGCGTCAGGTCGCTGAACGAGTCCGGGCGCGAGCCGTCGAGTTCCAGGATCCGATCCCCCGGCCGCAGGCCCGGCTCGGTCACGTGCAGCGATGCCGCGTTGTTGGCGACCGCCAGCGCCGCTGCAGACCCGGGCGCCACATCCCCGATCACCGGCGGCTCGGTCGCGAGCCCCACGCGGAACACCAGCACAAAGATGCACGCCGCGGCAATGATGTTCGCCACCACCCCCGCGGAGATCACGATCATCCGCTTCCACACCGGGCAGCGCTGGTACGAGTCGGGCGCCTCGCTGACGGCGTTTGGGTCCGTGTCGTCCTGCCCGAGCATCTTGACGTAGCCGCCGAACGGCAGGACGTTCAAGCGATACTCGGTGGGGCTGAGTTCGTGGTAGGTGGCACGGGCGCCTTCGGCGATAGTCTCGCCCGCCGCGGTCGCCCGCTGTCGATCGATGTACTCCTGCTCGCTCGACCCGCGCCGCCAGCCCAGGCCCTTGCGCCAGCTCACGATCGCAGGGCCCATCCCCACCGCGAACGCCAGCACCCGGATCCCCGCCCATCGCGCGGCAAGGAAGTGACCCAGTTCGTGGATCACGATGAGAAGGCCAAACCCCAGCACGACCAGGAGCAGGTCGAACGCCGAGCCGAGAGTCGCGGGAAGGTCGGACATGGAGGATCCTAAGCGGTGCGGGCGCGTGCGTGGCGTGGAGTGGGGGGGTTCCCCCGCATCATCGGTGATCACGATCCCATGAATAAAGCAGAAGGCCCGGGCGTGCGGCCCGGGCCTTCCAGGTTCAGCGGGGCCGCCATTCGTACGGCGGCCGGAGTGCGGCGGATCGGTCAGTTCTTGTACTTGACCGCGCAGCCGTACGGCTTGGTTTCCTTGGTCGTGACGGGCTTGCCGGCCAGCAGCTCGTCGATCGCCTTGGCGATGTAGTTGGTCTTGCCGAGGGATTCGCTGCTGTCGTCGTCGGGGGCGCCCATGTAGGCGACCTTTCCGTCGGCGCCGATCACGACCGTGAAGGGCGTGTTGCGGGCGTGGTAGGCCTTGCCCGTGGTGCCGCTCTCGTCGAGCAGGATCGGGAACGCGATGGCCCAGTCCTTCTTGGCCTTGGCGTTGCGCTCCTTGCCGGAGCCGGTGCTGCCCGGGGCGCCCGAGTTGATGGCGTAGAACTGGACCTTGTCGCCGTACTTCTTGTTAAGGTCAACAAAGGTCTTGTTGGTCTCGTAGTGCTTGACCACGTAGGGGCACTCGGCGTTGAACCACGTCAGAACCACGATCTTCCCCGACGACGAGCTGAGCTTGTGCTCCTTGCCGTCGGTGTCCGTGAGGACAAAGTCGGGGGCGGCCTGGCCGACCGCGATCTTGTCAGACTTCTTGTCGTCCTTCTTGGCCTCGGCGGGCTGCGCCGGCTTGGCGGTCGGCTGGGCGGTGTGCGCGGGCTTGGCGGCCGGCTGGGTGGGGGTCTGCGCCAGCGCCAGGGGGGCGCCGATCGCCACAGCGGCGATCATTCCAAGCAACGTCGAGGCCTTGTTCGATTTCATCGTGCGATTCTCCGGCCCGCCGCGTGGCGGGCGCCGTTCAAGACCGAGCCGCGCGGCACCTTGCCGGCGATGGTCCTGGGTGTTCCAGTGATGGGATGGTCAGAAGGTGGTACGCCGTGGCGCGAAAGGCGTTCCCCGGTCAACGCGGGCGCCCGGCATGAATGGAATAGTAGGCCACGCCGCCGGAAGACCCCTTCCATACCGCGAGCACGCCCGTAACTGCTTTCTGGGAATCGAGTTGCGATCCGGCTACCCGAAGACGAAGGTGATCGGTTTCAGTCCGGGTGTCCGCGATAGGCTCGGCAAGATCCGCGCATTCCAGTCCCGGATAGAACTCAAGCGCCGTCACCCCCTTGGCCAAGATTACGAGTGTGGTGGGGGGAGTGACTCCGCCGGCCCCCCAGCGCACCACGATGCCCTCAGTGTCGGGCTCAAGCGTGCGCGGCACGCGGGCCCGGGCCTTTTCGATGAGCTCGGCGTTCGCCTCTGCCGGGCGTGCGGCGCCGTCCGCGGACACCCGCAGGGTTACCTCGCTGGTGCCACGCTCCAGCAGGCACACCTTCTCGCAGACCAGCCAAGAACACTCCGCGCGGATCGCAAGCGGCCGGTCCGCCTGCGCGTCCTTTCCGACCGTCAGCGGCACAATGAGCGTGACTTCTGTCTCGTAGATGTGGTCGATGATGTCGCCCGCCATGACGTGGCGCGACGGCGCGGGCCAGAGCATCGGACCCGCCGTCACCCCGGGCGGAAGGTCGAGATTGACCTTCGGCGCCTGGCCCGTGTCGTTCTTGCCGTTCCAGTACAGGTGCCACCCCGGCTCGATGGTGAACCTGACTCCCAGGTCCACGGTCGACCCCGGCGTGGCCGATTCGACGGCCAGGATCAGGCAGGGCTGGGCATGAAGCGGGCGGGGCTCATCCTTTTCCGGCGCCGCGGTCCCCTGTGCCAAGGCCGTCCCGATCGTCGCGAGCCAGCACACGATCGCGAGAGCAGCCGTCGGGGATGGCGGACGGCGGACGCGGGAGAGGCTTGGCATGCACAACTGTGCGCGAGGTGCGACGCCGAATCAACCCGCCGGGGTCGCGGCCGGTGTCGGGCGTGCGTGCCTGGACGCGGGTACGCTTTGCCCATGATCAGAACCATTGCCGTGTTCGGCTCGCTCGTCGTCTCCGCCGTGGCCCTCACGGGGTGCAAAGACGTTGACGACAAGGACATCGAGTTCGCATCGCTCTCGGACGTGAAGTCGCTCCGCGAGTCGCTCGTCAAGGACCCCAAGGCCGGGCTGATCATCGACGCCCGCGCGGCCAAGTATTACGCCGCCGAGCACATCCCGGGCGCCACCAACTACCAACTCCCCGACTTTGACGACAAGGCCACCCAGCGTCCGACCATCGAGGCGTACGACGAATTGATCGTCTACGGGAACAACCCCGGCAGCCCCGAGGCAAAGGGCCTGACCAAGCGGCTCATGCACATCGGGTATTCCAGCGTGCTCATGTACGCGGGCGGCCTCGAGGAATGGAAGGACGCCGGGATGCCGGTCGAGAAGGGGCGTGACTCGCTGCCCGCGCCGGAGCGGTGAGCCTCAGTTGCCTCTTGTCTTGTCCCGACTCGTTCTTATTCCATCGACACAAATGAAAACGGGCGGGGCCCAAGCCCCGCCCGTCGGTTTATCGTTCGAATATCGCCGACGCTCAGGTCGGGATCGTCGTCAGGTCGTTGGTGAGCCCCAGCGGCACGCCGGAGCTGGTCCACCCGCCGCCCAGCACAAGGTCGTAGTGGGTGAGCGTGGCCACCACCGGCACCGGGGCGCTGGCCTCGATCGAGAACACGTTGATGCCCGGGCGATCGATGATGAGCTCCGGCGCCTCGTGGAGCTTGAGCTGGCCGAAGCCGAACGCGGCCACCGGGATGTTGAAGGTGATGAAGTCGGTCGTCCCGGTGAAGAGCAGCTTCACCGTGATGATCGTCGCGGCGTTCGTCGGGTTGTAGAGGTTCACGGTCTCGAAGTACTTCGAGCCCGCAAGCTCGGTGTTGATGAACCCGTCGCCGGAGAGCAGGGTGTTGGTGCCCGCCGCGATGGCGGAGGCGGTTGCGTCGGCGTCGCCGAGCTGCGTCTGGGCCGTCGTCATGACGATCGGGATGTTGGACGTGTACGTGATCGCCGCCGCCTGGCTGTCGACCATCTGGAGCGATGCGCCCTTGAGCACGATGGTCGTGCGCGCGGGGATGGTGTACGCCGTTACCTTCGGCGGCAGGCCAGCCGTGAGGTACGTGCGGGTGACCTGCACGTTGGCGGTGGTGCTGTTGGGGTTGAAGAGCGTGATCTCGCCGGTCACGGTGCTGCTGTTGGTGAGCGAGGGCGACACGCCCTTGTTGGCCCCGCCCTCGGGGTTGCCGAACAGGCCGTAGCCCGCGCCGTTGGCCAGGTCGTAGTGGCTGAGCGAGGCCACGATGCCCGACGCGGCGAACGCCGCGTTGTCCACCGCGTTGGTGGCCTTGGCGGTCACGACCACGCCCATGATCTCGACCGGGAGCTGCGGCAGGTCCTTGATGCTCAGGCCGAAGCGCCGGTTGGAGTGCACGACGTTGTTGGGCCCCAGGTCGATCACGATCGGCCCGGCGCTGGTGTACGCCGTCGTCGTCACGGTGACATCGAAGGGGTTGGGGTTGAAGTACAGGAGGTAGTCCTCGACCGCGCCGGGGTTCTTCTCGACGCGACCGAACGTCCACGTCGCGCTGACCTTCTCGGTGAAGGGGTCGCCCACGGTCGAGCCGAAGTCGTAGTGCGCCATGGTGGCGCCCAGCGGGGCGTTGGACTCGATCACCAGCGTGTAGGGGGTGAACTGGCGCATCCCCGAGAACGCGTTGCCGCGCGGGTCGCTGGTGGTCACGCCGCCGCGCGACCCGGCCTTGATGACCAGGTTGTTGTAGATGACCGTCGGCGGGATGACGTTGTTGATGTCCTCGTAGTACGCGATGACGCTGTAGGTCACGTCGAAGGCGTTGTTGTTGGAGATCGAGGCAAACTCGTAGATCGAGGGGCTCGAGTAGCCCTCGGGGAAGTACAGGTACTGCTTCTTGGGCTCGGAGTTGACCAGGATCGTGTAGGCGCCGGTCGTGGTGCTCACCCCGCTCACGATGGCGTAGTAGTCGCCCGGGGCGCTGTCGAACCGGACCGCCGCGGTGGCCCCGGGGATGCCGGCCGCGTCGCTGGTGACCACGGAGTTCTCGTTCGGCGCGTTCAGGATGGTGAGCGTGGCGTCGAGCGTGGCGCCCGACGCGGTCACGACCTGGATGAACACGGTGTCGGGAACCTTGACGCCCTGGGGGATCGTGAACTTGAACAGGTCGCGGTCGCCCGCGGCCTCGATGTTGTCCGTGAACTGGCCGTCGCCGGTCCGCGAGTTGAGCCCGATGAGCGTGGGGTTGTTGAAATCGATCGCGCCGGGGTCGCCGCCGCCGGTGCCCGAGGTGGTGTTGACGTCGAGGCGGTACTCGCCCGTGAGCGTGGCCGGCGGGGCCTGCCCGGTGAGCGAGCTGACCAGCACGTAGTACTTCTGGCCCTGCACGCCGTTGGGGAATGAGAAGGTGACGACGCTGGGGGTCGTCGAGTTGGGCAGCACGGTGGTCGACACGTCGCCGCCGGGCAGCAGCGTGCCCGAGCTGTCAAAGAGCCGCAGGCGCGGCGCAAACTTCCCGAGGATGCTCGCGTAGCTCACGAGCGTGACCGACACCGGGCCGTTGCGGATGGGCAGGAAGTAGAACAGGTCCGTGTCGTTGTCGGGCGAGAGCTGCGGGTTGGCCGGGTTGCCGACCTCGCCGGTGCCCACGGACCCGTCGCCGGTGGTGCCGTTGAGCGGCACCAGCGACGCGAGCGGGAACTCACCCTCGTTGGGGTAGTCGTCGATGGCCGGGGCGGTGACGCTGACGGTGTATGCACCGAAGCGGCCGCCGGTGTTCTCAACCAGCACGTAGTACGTCTGGTTCCGCGTGACGGTGAACAGCCCGGTGTCGGCGGGGTCGAAGCCCCCGCCCGGCTCGGAGGCCGTCCCCGTCGCGAGGGTTACGGGCGCGCCGCTCACGAGCTTGATCACCGTGACCTTCGGCACGGCGGTGCTGCCGTTGGGCCGCGAGACGACCACCCGGGCCTGGCCGCCCGCGGGGGCGATGAACAGGAACAGGTCGGAGTCCGCGAGCTTCTCCGTGGTGCCCGGGCTGGTGCCCTGTCCGGTGGCGGCGTCGACGCTGATCGGGGAGGCGAACGCGTACTCGCCGGCGTCGGGATGGTCGTCGGTTGCGGGGAAGCTCAGCGTGAGCTTGTAGCTGCCGTAGTCGACCGTCGGGTCCGACCCGCTCACCACGACGTAGTAGTACGGGAACGCCTGGCCGGTGGGGCCAAAGACGCGTGCCGGGGTCGGGGCGAAGGTCGCCTGGGCCGAGAGGTTGCCGGCCGAGATGTTGTCGTTGAACGCGATCCGCTGCAGGAAGGGGTGGCCGAGGGTGTCGACGTTGACCTCGTAGATCGTCACGAACGGGTTGAGCGTCTGCGACGACTGGCTCGAGACCGTCAGCGTCATGGGCTTGTAGTCTTCGGCGATGAACCGGTACACGTCCGTGTCGCCCGGCTGCTCGATCGCGCCGAGCGCCTCGCCGCTTCCCAGGAAGTCGTACTGCGTGAGGATCGGGGCAAAGGGCAGTTCGCTGGCGTCCGACACGTCGTCGGTGTACGGCATGCCCGAGAGCGCCAGCGTGTAACCGCCCAGCGTGCCCGCGCTGCCGATCACGCGGATGTAGAACTGCTCCCCGGCCCGGACCGGGAACTGCAGCGTGATCGAGCCGTTGGACGACGCGGTGCCGCCCGTGAGCAGCGTCACGGCGCCGTCGAAGACCTCGACGTCGGGGATCACCGTCGAGCCAAGGGTGCGCTGCACCGTCAGCGAGACCGTGCCGCGGGCCGGGGCCACGAACACGAACGCGTCGATGTCCGTGTTGGTGTTGATTGTGCCCGACGTGCCGCCGGTGCCGTTTGTGCCGGGGTTGATCGAGTTGAAAACAATCGGGATCGGCGTCGCGAAGGCGGGTGTGTCGCTGTGATCGTCGGTGACCGGGTCCAGGTCCGACATCGCGTTGAGCAGGAGCTGGTACGCGCCGCTGGCGTGGCGCCAGTCGGTCTCCTCGGGCGGCCGCGCCACGCGGTTGGCCACGTCGGCCGGGGCGCCGTCGACCCACTTCTGCCCGTTCTCAACCTGGATGTAGTAGAACTCGCCCTCGACCACGGGGAACACGACCCGCGGGTCGCGCCGTGTGAACCGGAACGAGCCCAGCGTGCCCACGTTGACGGGGTCTCCCGGGTCGCCGGTCACGCCGGGGTTGTTATTGTTGTAGTCGATCTGCGTGAAGTCGCCGTCGAAGATGCGCAGGGCGCCGTCCAGCGGGCTCTCGAACGACCTGGTGATCGTGTTCGGCACGCCGTTGACGTACTCTGTGAACTCGCCGTTGAAATCGACGGTGCTCAGCCGCACCTCGACGAAGCCCGTCGCCTCGGCGCGGAAGCGGTACACGTCCGACTCGTCGACGCTGTAAATGTTGCCGTATTCGGACAGGAACGCCACCGACTGCGCACTGGCACCGCCCTTGAACGTGCGGATGATCGGCGCCTGGTTCACCGGCGCCACGTAATCCGTCTGGTCGCCCGTGGTCGGGGACGTCCCGAGCACAAACGCGTTGCCGAAGTCGCCCGCCTGCGCGGGATCGGAGAACGCGCCGTTGGGCGCCGTGTCCGGCGTCGGCACCAGCGGCGGGCGAGCATCGGCGATCACCGTGATCTTGTACCGGCCCACGCCCACGCCTGTGTCGATGCTCACTTCCAGGTAATACCGCTCGCCGGCCCACATCGGGGGCAGTCGGATCGAGTTCACGTCGACGCCCGGCAGGGCGCGGGCGGGGTCCAGGCCGCCGGCGCGGCCCGTGTCGAAGGGCCAGGTGCTCCCGTAGCCCAGCTCCGAGCTCCAGCCCGGGAGCGCATCGATGTTGGCGTTGGTGTAGATGAGCTGGAACTTCGAGTCGTACAGCCGCACCTGCATATTCGCGTAGCCCTCAAAGTCGGGCTCGACGATGATGTTCACGCGCGAGGCGGGGCGGTCGTTGCGGTCCCAGAAATTCGGGTTGCCGTCGTCGAACGCCGCGAGCGCGAATACGGCCCCGCTGGTGCCGTTCTCGGTCGGGAACGTGTTGGTCGCGTTGGCCACCGGCGCGCCGCCAGCACCCATCGCGTGCCACGTGAACCCGGTCGGGCTGAACGGGTCAAAGTCCAAGCGAGCCATGTTGTTCGCAGGAGCCCCGTCCGCCTGCGTGAACAGGCCGCCGGCGTAGAGCAGTGGGTCCTCGGTGATCCCCGTGTCGGTGTCCGCGAGAACCGAGAAAGCGTTCACCGTGCCGTTAATGTCCCCGTTGCCCCCGATCGCGGACCAGCCTTGGGCCACTGCTGGGTCGCTGAAGTTGTAGAGCGCCGCATGCCCGGCGGTCGTGGTCGTGCCGTTCACCCGCGTGAACGCACCGCCCACCACAATGAACTCGGGCAGGTCGGGGAACCCGCCGGCCCCGTCCGGGTCGGCCGGATCCCACTTGGCCAGGGCGTTGACGGCCCCGTTCGTGCCGTTATTGAGCGCCTTCCACCCGACGTAGGCGTAGCTGCCCTGGACTTGAACGCCGATCTCGCCATCCCAGTACGCGAAGTTGTTGACGGTGATACTGCCGCTTGCGTCCTTTGCAGTCACGAAACTGCCACCGACGATGAGGCCCGGCGGCGGGTCGGTCGCGGGGCCGCTCCCATCAGGGTCGGGAGGGTCGTACGCCAGAAGCGCGTTCACGACCCCGCTGGTCCCGTTGCTGGCGTTTGTGCCGAGCGGAAACCAGTGGAAGGTCGGGTTGGTCGACGCGTAATCGGAAGCAAAGGTAGCGATGTTGGTCGCCGGTTGACTCGCCACCGAGGTGAACGATCCGCCGATCGCCATGGCCACAGTGGCCGGGGGATCTACGAGCGGCCCTCCCTCCCCGTCGGGGTCGCCTAGATCCTCAATGTACTGAGTGATGGCGCGGACGCTCGGAGCCCCTGCGGAGTTGGCGACCGTTGCAAACGTCGAAAGGGACGTACCGTCCCACCGCAGGAGTTGACCGAAGTCTCCGCCGATGAACAGAGACGGCACGAGGTCGGTCCCCGGGCCAGCACCGTCGATGTCGGGCAGGTCCACGACCGCCATCGACCGCACGACGCGCGGAGTCGTTGTCCCCGGGACCGCGAACCAGAAGTAATCGCCGCGGTTGGGGTCATAGACGTACGCCGCAAGTCCGTTGACGGTGATGACGTCGGTCGGCGCGGGCCCGTTGGTCGCGGTAGTGAAGTTGCCGCCCACGAACAGGATCGGCTGCGTGGTCCCCGGCGCCGTATACGACGCCATGGCGAACACGCTGCCGTTGAGGCCCAGGCGCGCCGGCCAGTAGTCCCCCGCGTCCCACGCGGCGATGTGGTTCGTGATGTTGGCGATGTTGTTGGTGACCGTGCCGGCGTTGGTGAAGCTGCCGCCCACGTAGAGCGACGTGCCGTTGTCGTCGTTGCTGCCCGTGTAGGTGCCCTGCTGGTCGAGCTGGGGAATGAAGCTGAACAGGTCGTTGTCGCCGGTCTGGTGGATGCGACCCCAGCCCGTCGCCGACGTGAGCCAGCCGCTGTCCTGGATGTAGTTCCCCGCCGAGTCCTTGATCAGGAAGGGGTTGCCCCACACCAAGGGCGTCGCCGCGTCGAATGTGCGACGAGAGTCGGCGCTCTGGTTAAGAGCGGGCGTGTTGGGATGGTCGTCGGCGGTGAGTCCGCTGTTGGTGTTGTACGTCGTGCCCGACTCAACGAAGATCGAGTACTGGTTGAGCCCGGTGTTCGACGGGTCGAAGCCGTCGATGATGATGTAGTACGTCTTGCCGCCCTCGAGCGTGGCCACGACCTGCGGGTTGGGACCGGCGAAGTCGTTGTTGAAGGCCACCAGCGCGCCGTTGGAGTCGATCAGGCGCAGCGCCGGGTCGGCGAGCGGGGCCAGCCCGGCCCCGATGGCGCTGATGATGGTCGAGCCGCTGCTCTGCGCTTTGAAGCGGTACAGGTTACTCTGGAACGCCACCGGCAGCGTCGCGACCTGGTCGGAGGTCCGGCGGGTCACGGTATCAACCGTCGGGTTGAACTCCTGGGCCCCGACGTCCACGTTCAGCAGGAAGCCGCCGGTCGCCACGGTGGCGCGCGACAGGAGGTACTCGTCGCTGCGCACACGCACGAAGAACGTCTTGCCTTGCGCGGAGCGTGTCCACGAGAAGGCGTCGTTGAGCCGTCCGGGCGCCGAGCTCACCGTGACGGGGTTGCCCACGTCGTCGTACACGTCGAGTCGCGTGTCCAGGCGGTTGGGGAGCGACGCCGTCGCCGCCGCGTTGAACATGATGATCCCGTCGTACTCCGGATGCCCGGTGGGGATCGAGATCTTGTAGATCGTGTCGCCGCCGACGATCGCGACGCTCCCCACGATCGGGTTGGTCTGGTTCGCTGCGTCGGTTGAAGGGTGCAGGATGCCGTTGACCGGGTTGATGATGGCGGCGGACTTGATCGGCTGTTTCACCGAGAGCCGGTCCACGCGCAGCGAGTAGGCTCCGACCGAGCCGGTGCCGCTGGCCACGTCCCCCGACACCTTCACGTAGTAATCGGTGTTCTCCTGGGCGATGAACCCGATCCACGCGTCCGTGGGTGTTCCCGCCGTGAGCGTGCCGTCGCCCGACGACGACTTCACGAGCACCGGCACACCGCTCGCGTTCGTGTACACGTCAAGGCGCGTGTTCAGAAGGCTGCCCGCGTTCTGCGCGTCGGCCCGGATCGTGACAAAGTCCGAACCGCCCGTCGGCACATTGAACCGGAACAGGTCGTCCTCGCCGCCGTTCTGGATCACCCCGCCCAGCGAGCCGGCACCGGTCGTCGCGTTCAGGCTCAGGATGTCTCCGGCGGTGACGTTGGGGAAGTCAGAGAAGCTGGAGTGGTCGCCCGCCAGGAGCACGCGACCTTCCAGCGCCTCGAACGCGTCCCGGCGCGACCGCGGCACGCGCCCGGCCATACGGGTCACCCGACGCATCGCCCGACCCTTCGCGGCGTCGAGGAGGGCTCGGGACTGATCAACGAACCAACGGGAGTTCGACGGGGTCATCGGACACTCCATCTGCTGACACACATCATCCACACGAAGGAACGGGTCGCTCTCCTGCCGAATCCGGGCCGGGCCCGACGATCAGCCGGGGAGAAACGCTCCGTGCCACAACTGCTCGCGTCCGCATCGTACCGGGCCGATTCTGCCTTTCGTGGACCGTACGGCCCCAACGACGATGCCCGGGGCCTTGGCCCGGAGGACGCCCCGCGTTCGTCGGGTCGTCACCCGGTCCGATGCTCCATCGCCGAGGCATCGGACCCCGCGAGCGAGCATACAGAAGGTCGGGCAGATCGTCCACCAGCGTCGGATCCCGTCCGGGGGGTCCGATCGCGCGGGCTCTCCGCGCCCACCGATCCGCTTCGCCGTTTCGACCCAAACGGTTCCCGAGACGTGAGACGATCTCCGGCCGTCCGCCGCTTCAGGCCGTTGCCGCGGCAGGTTCGGCGGCGCCCATGGAACGCCGCACCGCCGACTCCGCCAGGATGCTGGCCGCGTCATACACGGGCAAACTCGACATTTCCGGTGTGATGAGCAGGGGGGCTTCGCTGCACGCCAAGATCACCGCCTCGCACCCGCGCTCTTGAAGATGGAGGATAATACCCAGAACCGCCTGGCGCGATTCCGGCCGGATACGACCGTAAAGAAGCTCTTCAAAGATGATCCGGTCCAGCATCTCCGCTTCATGCGGCTCCGGGGGAAGCACGTGGATCCCACGCACCCCCAGGTGCGTCTGGTAGGTCGAGGAACTTGTCACCATCTTGGTCCCGATCACCCCGACGGTCCGGCGTCCATCCCGCCCGACCGCCTGCGCCACCAGATCGGTCATGGTCAACCACGGGATCGGCGACCCCGATTCCGCCAGGTGCGCGGCGTGCTGCACGATGTTGTCCGGCGACAGACAGAACTCCGCCCCGCACCGGGCCAGCGACTCGGCCGAGCGCCGCAGCAACTCGCCCACCCCGTGCCAGTCGTCCCTGCGGATCGCTTCGATGTAGGTTGCCAGTGGCTCGTTGTGAATGGTGATGCGGGGATGCTGTTCCGAAGCCAGCAGCCGCGACAGGTGTCGGGAGAGCTGGGAATAGAACACCGCCGCTCCCTCGGGGCTCACCGCCGCGATGCCGATGTGGCGTGCGGCGGACGCCTGTGATCGCGTGGACATGCCGATTCTCCCTAGGTGCGGGCGGCGCACCGAAAGCACACGGGTATCCTCCGGCGCCGAGGTCGGGGCGTCAATAGCCCGCGCCACAAAGGCACCGGGTATAGTGCGCCCGATGCCCCCGGATCCCTTCACCGCCCTCGGGCTCGAACCGCGGTTCGACCTCGCGCGCGATCACATCGAGGCAAGCTACCTCGCTCGCGTGGCCTCCCAGCATCCCGACGCGGCATCTACCGAACACGCGGGACACGCGCGGGCCGCGGACCTGAACGACGCCAGGGCGGTCCTGCTGGATCCCGAACGTCGGGCCGGAGCCCTGCTGGCCAGGCTCGGCGGGCCAGCCCCGGAGAAGGACAAGTCGCTCCCGCCCGCCTTCTTGGCGGAAATGATGGAAATCCGTGAGAATCTGGAGGACGCGCGCCAGGGCACCGACCCTGCCATGCTGGACCACTCGCGCGAATGGTCCCGTCAACGTCGCGCCGCGATGATCCAGGAGGTCGCCGGCCTGTTCGCGTCCCTGCCCCCCTCCCCCGCGCCAGCCGCCCTGGGAGCGGTCCGGCGGACGCTCAACGCGTGGCGCTACATCGAACGCATGATCGAACAGATGGAGGAGCAGTCCCGGTGACCCTGGCCGCCCTGCTGCCGCTCCTGGCCGTGCTCCTGGGACTGCTCGCGGCTTCGGCCCTGGCCAGCGGCAGTGAAACCGCGCTCTTCGGCCTGACGCACGCCGATCGTGCCCGCCTGCGGCGCCTGAGCCCGCGCGCCGCCGCGGCGGCCCATGCCCTGCTCCTGCACCCGCGCCGCCTCCTCATCCTTATCCTGCTGCTCAACACCAGCGTCAACACCATCTACTTCGTCGTTTCCTCGGTCACCGCGCGCCACTTCGAAGGCGGCACCGGGGCTGTCGCGTTCAGCGCGCTCTCGGTGATGGCGATCATCCTCTTCGGCGAGGTGCTGCCCAAGTCGCTCGCCGCGGGGCATCGCGTGCGTGTGAGCGCGATCGTCGCGCCGGTCATCCGCGGCCTGGCTCGCGTCATCGACCCCGTGGGGATCGCCTTCGAACTCGCCGTGCTCCGGCCGCTGGCCCGCCTCTTCCGTCCCGCCGGCGCGGGAGAGGCTCGGGCCGTCAGCGTCGAGGAGATCTCATCGCTTCTCGAGTCCGGTGCGGGGCGGGGTGTCATTGATGAAGACGAGCAGCAGCTCCTCTCCGGCGTGGTCGCCCTGGGCACCGTCCGAGTGCGCGAGGTCATGACCCCGCGCGTTGACGTGCGCTGGATCCCGCACACCGCGACGGCCGAGGACCTTGTCGAGCTCGTGCGGTCGAGCGGCCACACCAAGCTCCCGCTCTGCCGCGGCTCCCTCGAGGGCGGCGTCATCGGCATGGTCAACAGCAAGCGGTTCCTTGCCGCGCGTGCCGCCGGAACGCTGGGCGCGCGCACCGCCGTTTCCCAGTGGGCCGAGCCCGTGATCTTCGTCCCCGACCGGGCCCGCCTTGACCAGCTCCTGGACCTGTTCCGCACGCGCCGGGCCCACGTCGCGCTGTGCGTGGACGAGCTGGGGGGGTTGACGGGCCTCGTGGAGGTTGAGGACGTGGTCCGCCAGCTCGTGCGCCCGATCGACTCGGCAGGATCCTCCGATGCGCCGCGCGTGACCATGGTGGCGCCGGGCCGGTGGCGCGTGCCGGGGCGCCTTGCGATCCGCCAGTGGTCCGAGTTCTTCGGGCCCGAGTGGGACCAGCCCAACGATCGGCGCGTGAGCACCATCGCGGGCCTCGTCTTTGCGCGCATGGGGCGCGTCCCGCGCGTGGGCGACGAGATCCGCCTGGGGAACATGCGCCTGATCGTCGAGTCGATGAACGGACGCGTCATCGAGGCGATCGGCGTGCGCGTCGAAGACGAGGACCCCCAGCGGTGAACCACGACGTGCCCGACATGTCGACCATGGAAGCGATCGGCTGGGTCGCCCTGGGCGTGGTGGGCTTGGCCGGCTCGGCCCTGTGCAGCGGGATGGAACTGGGGATCTACTCGCTCAACCGGGTGCGCCTCGACCTGCGCATGGCCGCGTGCCCCCCGCGACCGTCGGTGACCATCATCAAGGACGAAATCCAGCACCCCGGGCGGCTCGTCGCGACGCTGCTGATCGGCAACAACCTTTTCCATTATCTGGTCGCGTCCGCATCGACCGCGATCCTCGCCGGCGCCGCGCTCTCCGACGCGGGGGCCGTCGCGGCCAACTTCGCCATCATCCTGCCGCTGGTCCTGGTCGTGGGCGAGGCCCTGCCCAAGGAACTCTTCCGCGTCGAGGCCGACCGCCTCACGTACGTGTTCGCCCGTCCCCTGCGCCTCATGCGCGCGATATTCAGCGTGGTCGGCATCCTGCCGCTGGTCTCGGTCGTTGCGCGTCTGGCCGAGCGGCTGGCGGGGCTCAAGCCCGACGAGCACCTGGGCGATGCCCGCCAGCGCATGGCCCTCCTGCTCAAGGAGGGGGCTTCGTCGGGGGCCCTTTCTGAATCGCAGACGTCGCTCGTCGACCGCGCTCTGGCGCTTCGTGACGAGACGGTCGAAGATGAGATGGTGCCTTGGGACCAGGTTCGACGCATTTCCAGCGACACGGACCGCGCCCGCGCCGCACGATTCGCCGCCTCCCAGCCCAGCTCCCGCCTTCCCGTAGTCGACCGCGTCGGGCGCGTTATCGGGATCCTCCGGCAGATCGATCTCTACACCACCCCCGCCGACATTCCCCTCGATCAGTTGCTCACGCCGCCCGTGCGCTTCGACCCCGAAACCCGCGTCCTCGACGCGGTGCAGACGCTCCTGACCAGCCCCTCCCGCCTCGGCGTGGTCGAGCGGGACGGGCGCGCCGTGGGAATCGTGACCGCCAAGGATCTGGTCGAGCCCCTCACGGGCGAACTGCCCGACTGGTAAGCTCGGGGTCAGGATCGACCATGCCCAGAAACGTCCGGATCGTTCTTGTCGTGCTCGCCTTCGTCGTCGCGGTAGGCGGCGTGGCCTACTTCAGCGGACGCGCGGCTCCCATGCCCCCCGTTTTCACGCAGCGGCTGACCGTCCGCGAGGGCGAAAAACTGAGCGTGAGCACCGGCCGGCCGATGCTCATCTTCGCGACCGCCGACTGGTGCGGGCCCTGCCAGAGCTTCAAGCGGACCACGCTCGTCGACCCCAAGGTCGAGGCCTTCATCCGCGAACGCCTCGTCCCGGTCTACCTGAACGTGGACCAGGAACAGGACCTCGCGGCCACTCTGAACATCAAGTCCATCCCCGCCTCGATCCTCATTCGCGACGGCCAGACCCTCGCCAAGCTCGAAGGCGCCGTGGGCACCGACGAGTTCCTGGCCTGGATGCGTTCCTCGCTGCAGGCGCCCGGCGGCTGAGGCCCGCCCTCACTCTCACATTCCCTCGCAAACCGGGCACGGAGCCGCCGCGCCACGCGGTACGATCATGGTCGTGCCCGACCCCTCATCATCCAGCCCGGTGTTCGCGTGCGGACTCTCCGCGCTGCCCGATCCGTTCGCTGCCGCCGAGCACGTCTGCGAGCAGGCCGGCGCGGCACTCGGGCGCGGCCCCGCCGACCTGGCCATGCTCTTCTTCTCATCGCCCCACGTGCCCTTCGCCGAATCGATCGCCGCGACCGTCCGCCGCCGGTTCGATGCGCGCTGCCTCATCGGCTGCTCCGCCGAGTCGGTCCTCGCCGGGCAGGTCGAGCTCGAGCGCGTCCCTGGCGTGTCGCTCCTGGTCGGACGCTTGCCCGGCGTCGAGTTCACGACCTTCACTCACGAGCAGGTCCCCGCGCTGAACGACCCCGACGATGCGGCGTCCATGGTCGCCGACGTGATCGGCGCCGGCCCGGACCTGCGCGCCACCTTCCTCCTCGTTGACCCCTTCAGCGTGCCGCTGGTCAAACTCGTTCCCGCGATGAGCACTGCGGTGCAGCGCGCCGCGCCGCCGGCGGTCCCCGGCGATGAGGACACATCCTTCCCCGTGCTCGTCGGCGGCCTCGCCTCCGCGGCAAAGGCCCCGGGCGCCAACCGCATGATCCTCAACGACACGGTCGTCAACTCCGGCGCGGTGGGCGTCAGCCTGCGCGGCCCGGTGCGCGTCGACGCCATCGTCAGCCAGGGGTGCCGCCCGTTCGGGCCCACGTTCCTCATCACCAAGGCACGCGGCAACATTATTTTCGAACTCGGCGGGCGCCCGGCGCTCGAGGCCGTGCACGAAGCGGTGGGGGAACTGACTGACGCCGACCGTCACAAGCTCGGCGCGGGGCTCTTCGTGGGCCGCGTGATCGACGAGTACAAGCCACGGTTCGGGCGCTCGGACTTCCTTATCCGCAACGTCATGGGCGTCGACAAGAACCGTGGCGCCATCGCGGTGGGGGACCTGGTCCGCGTGGGACAGACCGTCCGTCTCCACCTGCGCGATGCCGCGACAGCCGACGAGGATCTCGCGCTGCTCATGGATGCGCAGAAGCTCCGCGACCGCCCCGCGGGCTCGCTCCTCATTACGTGCAACGGGCGCGGGGCCCGCCTCTTCGGGCGCCCGCACCACGACGCTTCGGCGGTCGCCCGCGCGTTCGGCACGGTCGAGAGCGGCCAGGAGCGCGCCAAGGCCGGCCGCACCATCACGGCGCCCGCGCTCGACGTGCCCCCTCCGCTGCCCTTGGCGGGCTTCTTCGGCGCCGGAGAGATCGGCCCGGTCGGCCACGAGAGCCACCTGCACGGCCACACCGCGTGCGTCGCGATGTTTCGCGCGCCGGGCGCCGCCACGGCGTCCCCCTGAATCCCTCAACCTCCGCTGAATCGGCGCCACGGGATGTCCGATAGCCGAACGGGCCTCGCGCGCACCGCGGGTCCCGAGCGAGGTTACACCATGAAGAATGAGCGATCTCTTCGCGTGTTCATCGGTCTTGGCATCATGGCGGGCACCGTCGGAGCCGTCGGCTCGATCGGCGGATGGTCGCGCCCCGAGCCGCCCTCTGACCACGCATCGCCGGCGAAGTCTGCCGCTCCCAAGCCCGCCGCAAAGCCGGAAATCGCTCCACCCGAATCGACAAAGATCGAGCCTCTGTGGAGCGATCCCGCGCGCCCGGCCGGAGCGGCAAAGGCCGCGACCCCCAAGCCCGAGCCGATGCGCGCGGAGCAGGCCGCACGCCCCGCGCCCGCCGGAAAGCCCGCTGCGCAGAGCGCGGCCCCGTCCCACGAATCCTCAAAGCCCGAGTCCAAGACTCCTGCCGATCCGTCGCAGGCCGAAACCGCTCCCACGCCCGACGAAGCCCTGAAGCTGCTCCAGGACGGCAATGCGCGGTGGACAGCCGGCTCTGTCCAGTCCCCCAACGTCTCCGAATCGCGTCGGCGCACGCTCGCCGATTCCGGTCAGACCCCGTTCGCCACCGTGCTCACCTGCGCCGATTCACGCGTGCCCGTCGAACGCGTCTTTGACCGCGGCGTCGGCGACCTCTTCGTCATCCGCGTCGCCGGCAACGTCACCGGCCCGCACGAGGCCGGCACCATCGAGTACGGCGCCGAGCACCTCCACGTCCCCCTCCTGGTGGTGATGGGCCACACCAAGTGCGGTGCCGTGGGCGCCGCGGCTTCGCACGCCAAGACCGAGGGCAACGTCAGCTCGCTCGTGAGCGCCATCGCGCCCGCCGTCGAGCGCGCCGAGTCCCTGAACCCCGGCCTCAAGGACGCCCAGCTCGTCGGGGCCGCCGTCCGCGAGAACGTCTGGCAGAGCGTCTTTGACCTCATCAAGACCAGCTCCGTCTGTCGCGAACGGATCCGGGCGGGCGAACTGCGGATCGTCGGCGCCGTCTACGACATCGCGACCGGCGAGGTCGAGTGGCTCGGCGAGCACCCGTGGGAGAAAGAATTCATCGCCGCGATGGACGCCCGCGACGCCGCCCGGCGCGCCGACGCCCCGTCCGAAGAGTCGCACTGATCGATCGCTGTCGACGCACGAAAAAACAGGGCCGCGGGATTCGTCCCGCGGCCCCTCTCTTGCGCAGATTCTGTGACGGTGCCGAGACCGCCCCTTACTTCCCGCCGAGCTTGGCGGTCAGGTCCGTCAGCAGCTTGTCGAACGGCGGGATCGCGTCCTTCAGTTCCTTGACCGTCGACTCCCACGTGTCGGCGCCCGCGGTCTTGAGCGTCCCCGCCTTGGCCTGCAGGCCCTTGAGCTGATCGCTCAGGCTGGTCCACGACTTCTGGAGCGCGGGTTTCAGGAGGTCGGGCGAGGCGTCAACCTTCGGCTTCATCCCGTCGAGCTTGGTCTTCAGCCCGTCGAGCTGGGTCTGAATCTCCCCCGCGGCCTTGTCGCGCAGTTCGACGTACGCGGCCTTGGCCTTGTCTGTCGCGTCCTTGGCCGCTTGGCTGGTCGCGTCCTTGGTCGCGTCCACCGCCTTCTTGGTCTGGTCCGCCGCGGCCTGACCTGCTTCCTTGGTCTTGTCCGCCGCGGCCTTCATGGCATCGGCGGTCTTGTCCGCGGCCTTGTTCACGGTATTGGCCGCCTTCTTGCCGGTATCGTCAGCCTTTTCGCAGCCGGCGATAAGGCCCAGGGCCGCGCACGACATCAGGATCATTCGACGCATGGTGTGTCCTTCCGAGAAAATGTCCCCTCTCCCGAAGCCATGGTGGCCCCGGAAAGCGAGGCCAACCATACGCCGTAGGGTATGCCCGAGGCACCCGCCGCCCCCCGATTCGTGTTCGCGGATCGTTAGGATGAACATGGTGACCCCAACAGTTCGTAGGCATCGAATACCAGCAGCCATGCCAATCCGCACTTTCAACCGACCGTCCGTTCTCAGGCGCACCCTGCTCGTCGTTGCCGCGGCCGTGGCGGTGAGCGCCGGGTGCGGTCCGTCCTCCCCTCCCCCGGGCTCGCCCGGCGGGCCCTCGGCGCGGGGCGTTCGCGCGGAGACCACCGTGAAGCCAGGAAAAATCGTCAAGACCGAAGACCAGTGGAAAAAGGAATTAACCCCCGAGCAGTACCACGTCATGCGCGAGAAGGGCACCGAGCGGGCCTTCACCGGCAAGTACTGGGATACCAAGACCCCGGGCGTGTACGCGTGCGCCGCCTGCGGCGAGGTGCTGTTCATCTCGGATACCAAGTTCGATTCCGGTTGCGGCTGGCCCAGCTTCTTCAAGCCCGCCGACGGCTCGGCGATCGAAGAGCACGAGGATTCGACGTTCGGCATGACGCGTACCGAAGTGACCTGCGCCAAGTGCGGCGCGCACCTGGGCCACGTCTTCGACGACGGCCCCAACCCCACCGGGCTGCGCTACTGCATCAACTCCGTATCGATCGATCTCAAGCCCGCCGACCCTGCGGCCACCGCCGCGAGCGACCCCGCCACGCCGGCCCCCGCGGGAACCGTAAAGCCCAAGTAGCCTTCGCGCCCTCGGCGCGCCTTCGATCATGCCCGCATGACTTCCCATCCCACCGCACCCGCGGCGCCGACGATCCCGCACGCCGGTGCGCCCGAACTGCTCCGCTCACGGGTGCTCGACGCGATCGGCGTGCCCCACGCGTTCACCACCCGCCGCGGCGGAGTCTCCTCCGGGATCTTCTCCCGGCTGAACTTCGGCAACCCCTCCGACCTCGCGCCCGATCGCCGCGATCCGGTCTCCAACATCCGGGCCAATCTCAGCCTCGTCACCGGCGCAATCGATCCGAATGCGGGCGCTGTCGAACGTGAAATCGTCGAAGTTCATCAGGTCCACGCCGCCGACGTCCACACCGTGCGCCCGGCCACGCCGCCGCACGTTGACCCGTCCCCCAAGGCCGACGCCATCGTGACCGACGATCCGCGCCGCTTCGCCGCCGTGCGCACCGCCGACTGCGCCCCGGTCCTGCTCGCGTCCAGCGATGGTCGCGTCGTCGCCGCGGTTCACGCGGGCTGGCGCGGCGTCATCGCCGGCGTCGCCAACAACGCCGTGCAGCGCATGATCGAGCTCGGCGCCTCCGACATCGTCGGCGCCATCGGCCCGTGCATCGGCGCCGATCACTTCGAGGTCGGTCCCGAGGTGCGCGACGAGTTTGACCGGGTGTTCGGCTCGGGCGCGTCGATCGTCCGCCCCGCGCCCGGCCGCGGTGAAGACAAGTACCTCGTGGACCTCAAGGAAGCTCTCCGGCGGCAGCTCTCTTCACGCGGTCTTCGCTCCATCGAAACCCTGCCGCACTGCACCGTGCGGGACGCCGATCTTTTCTTCTCCCACCGGCGCGAGCGCGGCATGACCGGCCGCATGATCGGCATCATCGGCCCCCGCGCGCGCTGACCCTTCTTCCCGGCTCCGCGTCCTGGCTTACTTGGCCGGCTCGAACACCGCGCACGCGGCACCCGACGGGTCCTCGATGACCGCGAACCGCCCCATCGGCCCCATCGGGCCCGCCGGACGCAGTACGCGCCCGCCGCGCCGCTCCACCTCAGCCACGGCCTTCATCACATCCCGCACCACAAAGTAGACCAGCCAGCACCGCGGCAGCCCCTCGTTCACTCCGCGCGCGTGGCACACGCCCACCGCCGGCGCGCTCGATCCCGGCGGCATCATGCAGTAATCGCTGTACCCGCCCAGGTCGACCGCCTCTGACGTCCATCCCACGACCGACGAGTAAAAATCCCGCACCTCGTCGGCGTTCGGCACCGTGAGGTCCATCCATCCGGCCGTTCCATACGAGGGCCCCGCGGGCGCGATCTCGGGCTTTGCACGACGCGAGCCCGTTCTCCGGGCCTTCTTGCCCGTGCCCAATCTCTTCTCTGCTTTCTTCGTTGCCTTCTTCTTGGCCTTCTTCGTTGCCATTCTCGCCTCTTCTCTGTGCCTCGGTGTCCAGGCGGTGAATTCTCTTCTTACTTCCCGCTCCCGCGCTCCAGGTGCTCCTTCAGCAGGTCGTGCCCGAAGTCGCGCTCGCGGTCGTGCCACACCGTGTGGACGTGGTTCGCATCATTCTGCGTGTTGTCGTACTCGATGACGAACGTCGGTCCGCTCAGCCGGTAGTAGTGTCCCTTGCCGCGCTCGGCGCTCCCCGCCCAGGCGAATCGCACATTCTCGATCCCCGCCGCTCGGATCCGTTCCATCTCCTTGGCGGCCAGCTCGTACCGCAGGTTCCCGGCGTACTCCTCCAGCAGCCGCTCCACCTTCTGGCGCTGCGCCCCGCTCATCGCGGCCACCGCGAGCCCCACCGAAGCCCCCTCATCCAGCGACCGTCCCGGCACGCTCAGGATGTCGGGAGGCGCGGTCTCGCTGATCAACGCTTCTTTCATCTGCCGCACGTCGAGCGATCGCAGCAGTTCGCGACCAAGATCCTCCTCGACGGCCAGCACGCGCACACCCGCGCGATCTCCGCGCCGGACCTCCGCCGGGTTCGCTCCCAGGAACGCAGGGGTTGAGCTGGTCGCGCCGTCCCGTCCCGTGAAGTTCAGCGAGATGTGGTGCCCCTCGATCCGCCAGCCCCACGCCGCTTCCGCACCCGGCGCTCCGTACACCGCGATCGTGTATGCCAGCGGATCGCGCGCCGGCCCGCGGCCCTGCTCGATCTCGCGCAGCACCGCGTCCAGCATCATGATCTGCTCGACCTTCCCCACCCCGCGCGGCGACAGCGCCGATCGCATCAGGTTCCGCGCCGCCATCTTCTGCGCGTCGTTCATCTCCGCGAACGACACGCCGTCCCTGGTCGCCGGAACAAACTGCCACTTCTCGCGCACCGCCGGTTCAAACGCGAGCGCCGCCTTCGCCCGCAGCTCGGGCGTCAGTGACCCGAGAAACCGTTCCGCGGCAGCCGCCATCTCCGCGTTCGCCCCCGGACGCGCCAGCCTCCCGGCGCCCGCCGCGGCGGCCACCAGAAGCACCAACGCAACACGAGCCGCCGCTGCCGCGTTTCTCACCGCCATGCGCCCCTCCCCGAGTGGGTCTTTCCTGCCGCGGCCCAGTCTACCTGAACCCCGCGATGCGGCGCTTCGCGATAGACTCATCCTCACGACCGTACCAGGAGAATCCCCATGCTCGCTCCGTCCGCGCTCGCCGTGCTCTCCGCCGCCTTCGTCGCCGCCGGCGACACCACGCTAACACCCGCGGAAAAGGCCGCCGGGTGGAAGCTCTACTCCGGCGCCGACGCCGCGAGCCTCTGGCACGGCTACAAGCAGCCCGCGTTCCCCAAGAAAGGCTGGGTGATCGAGGGCGGCGAGATCAAGCAGGTCCCCGGCGGCGATGGCGCCGACATCGTGACCAACGCCAAGTTTGCCGACGTCGAACTTACCTGCGACTTCAAGCTCGACCCCAAGGCCAACTCCGGCATCATCTGGCGTACCACCGAGCAGCTCGACGCGTCGTGGCAGACCGGCCCCGAGTTTCAGCTCCTCGAGGACGGCACCTACCCCGACAAGCTCAAGCCCGGTCAGTACTGCGGCGCGCTCTACGACCTCTACCCGCCCGCCGAAGGCAAGAAAATGAACCCCGCGGGCCAGTGGAACCAGGCCCGCCTCCGTCTCCACAACGGCGTGATCCAGCACTGGGTCAACGGCGTGAAGGTCGTCGAGGCCAGCATCTTCGACTCCGCGGGCAAGCCCACTAAGGATTGGATCGACAAGATCGCCGCGAGCAAGTTCAAGGACTACAAGGGCTTCGGCGTCCAGCCCACCGGCGCGATCGCGCTCCAGGATCACGGCGGCGGCGTCGCTTTCCGTGACATCAAGATCCGCGACCTTGCCGCGCCGATGCCCGGCGAAGTCAGCCTCTTCAACGGCAAGGACCTCACCGGGTGGGTGCCGATCGTCCCCGAACTGACGGGCAAGACACCCGGACCCGCCAGCGTCTGGAGCGTGAAGGACGGGATACTCATCTGCTCCGGCAACCCCGGCGGGTACATCCGCACCGAGAAGGACTACAAGAACTTCGTGCTCCGCCTCCAGTGGCGCTTCGACCCTGCCAAGGGCGCGGGCAACTCCGGCGTCCTGCTCCGCATGATCGGCGAGGACAAGGTGTGGCCCAAGAGCGTTGAAGCCCAGCTCCACTCGACCAACGCCGGCGACTTCTGGAACATCGATGAGTACAAGATGACCGTCGCCAAGGAACGCACCAACGGCCGTAACACCAAGAAGACCCACATGGCCGAGCGCCCCGTGGGCGAATGGAACGAGTACGAGATCGTCGTAAACAAGGGCGACATCATCCTCTACGTCAACGGCGAAGAGCTCAACCGCGCCACCGGTGTTGAAGAGAACGCCGGCAAGATCTGCCTCCAGAGCGAGGGCGCCGAGATCCAGTTCCGCAACATCCGGCTGGTTCCCCTCGACTGACGAACTTTTCTGGCACGGACCGAAAACCTGTGGCATCGTTGGAGTGCCGCGAGCCGTTGGCGGGGAGGCTCCACGCTTGCACCGATTCTGCGCACTTCTCGCGTTGGCACTTCTTCCTTGCGCGGCGGGCGCGCGCCAGTTTGGCAAGAACCAGATCGACGTCCGGGTCCGCCCCGCGGGCGCGCCGAACGAATGGGCGGATCACCTGTCGTTTCTCCACCCCGATTCGAGCCCGGTGGACGTCGATGTAGGCGTGTTCTACTACAGCAGCTCCGAAATCGGCGTCGCCTCCGCGATGCACTCGATTGTCGGTTCGCCGTACAGCCCCGGCCTCGGCGACCTCGCCGAGATCATTGACAACCCGCTGAGCACGCTGCACCCGGACGGTCGATACGCCGGGTACAACTACGGTGCCCAGCGCCAGAGCATCTACCACACCGGCAACGCCGGCGTTGATGCGAATCGTTTCCGGGTCGCCGCCTTTGGTAACCCCAACGATCTCATCGCCGGCGGCATCTCCGCCAGGCAGGCGCATCCCCCGATGCCGAGCGACTTTCCCCCGCCCGACCTCGCCCAACTCGCCTATCTCGTGCACCTCAGGATCGCGTGCGCGCCGGACGGTTTCCCCAGGACCATCACGCTCGACGTGCCACGGAACAGGATCAGGACCTACACGATCTTCGGGACGATTAACGGCGATCCGCAGGACGAACTGAGGTGGCTCCTCGACACCGACCCGGCCACCGTCACGATCTCCGTGCCTGCGCCGCCGGTGTTCGCCGCCGCCCTGATCGGCGGCGCATCACTCCTGGCCCGGCGCCGCTCCCGGGTCACTCCGTTCCCCGAGGCAGTTCCTTGATCAGACCTGCGGCGATCATCCCCCTCGTCGGTCTCGCCGCGGCAGTCCCGTCGGCGCTCGCCCAGCCCGGCGACAAGACTCAGATCGCGTTTGGCGTGCGCCCGTGGGGCTCCGCACCGGATGCGCCGTTTGTCGAGCATCTCGAATTGGTCCACCCCGATTTCTCGCCCGCGGAGATCGAGGTCGGGGTGATGTACTACCGCAACGGCGGGTTCGGGCTGGCGTCCGTGATGCACAACATTACGGGCACCCCCTACGACCAGGCGATGGGCGATGCCGTCACCGTTCTCGACCGCGCCGACAGCTCGCTGCACCCCGACGGACGACTGGGGAACTTCAATTTCGGCGGGCAGTTCCAGGTGGTGTACAAGAACGGATTTGATTTTCCGCCCTACGGGTTCCGAGTCGCGGCAAGCGGCAACGCCTCCGACAACCCCGCCGGTGGCATCTCCATAAAGCAGAACACGCCCGTTGCCCTGGGCTCGAACTTTGACGCGTCGGACGGGGTCCTCGCCTACCACCTCAAGGTAACGTTCGCGTGCGATCCCACGGGCGCGCCCCGCACCCTGACCCTCGACGCGCCGCGCAACAAGGTCAACTCGTTCATGGTGTATGAATCACCGAGCTCAACCACCAGCGCCAGCATCATTAACTCGCTCATCGACTCACGCACGGCCACCATCACCATCTCGGCACCCGCGCCCGCCTCGCTCTCACTACTCCTCGCCGGGCCGCTGCTCGCGCGCCGCCGCCGAACCACGCGATGAGTCCTTCGGAGCTTCCTCCCATGCAACGACTCGCCCGTCTCGCCGCGCTCGCCGTCCTGCCTGGCGCGGCACTCGCCCAGCCCGGGACCAAGACGCAGATCGACATCAAGGTTCGCGCGTTCGGGTCCGGCGATCCCTTCGTGGACAGCCTGTCGTTCGTTCATCCCGATCACAGCCCCGCCGTGGTCGAGGTCGCCGTGTTCTATTACCGCGAAGCCGGCATCGGCTTGGCCACGGTCATTCACAACATCGTCGGCTCTCCGTTCAGCTCGGCGCTCGGCGATGCGGCCGCCATTCTCGACGACAACCCCACCAGCACCCTTCACCCTGACGGTCGGGTGGGCAACTTCAATTTCGGCGGCCAGTTCCAGGCGGTCTACCACACCGGCACTACGGGCGTCGACGCCAACCGATTCCGCATCGCCGCCAGCAACAACCCCGATGATCTCTCGGCGGGCGGCATCTCGGTCAAGCAGAACACGCCGATCGCATTGGGCACCACCTTCAACACCGCCGACGGCGTGCTGGGCTACCACTTCAAGCTGATGATGGCGTGCCCGACCGACGGGTCGTCGCGCACCATGACGCTCGATGCGCCAAAGAACAGCATCTCCTCGTTTGCCGCGTACCAGATCGGCACTGATTTTCCCCCGTTGAATCCCATGGATACGGACGTCGCCTTGGTCACCATCGCCGCGCTCGCCCCCGCCTCGCTCTCGATGCTCGTGTTGGGGCTCATCCCGGTGGCGCGCCGCAGTCGCAGGTGAGCGTCATCGATGGGAGTGGCCAGCGTGCATGTAGGGTGCAAGCCTCTCCATCCGGCCTCCTCGCCCCGTGCCGGATGCCATACAGCACCCAATCATCAGCCATGGTGGCTTCAGGATCGGGCAAACGGGTGCCGTGGGCACCAAGTTCAGTGATCGGCGTATACCTTGCCGATGAAATGCAACGCCCCTTGCCGCGTTCTACCTGGTGCAGGCGGTCGGATCCGCCGGTACACCGTTTTTGAACCGCACCCTTGCAGGAGTTGGTAATGCGCAGTCTCAAGTTGATCGTTGGCTGCATCACCCTCGGCGCCATGAGCGCCTCATCGCTCGCGCAGAACGAGCCGCCCGCCCGCCCGGCCCCTCGCCCGGTTCGTCCGGCCGACGGTGAACGCCCCCCGGGCCAGGGCGGTCGCCCGGCCCAGCTCTCTGCCGAGAAGGCCCAGGCGGCGTGGGACCTTGAAGCAACCGGCGTCGCCAAGCGCCTGGGCGTCGACGCGGCCAAGACCAAGGACGTGGTGAAGGCCTACGCCGATGCCCGCCAGAGCCACGACGAGGCCATGACGAAGATGCGTCCTGAGCGTCGTCCGGGTGGCGGCGATGGCGGCGGCGCCGGAGCCGGTGGTGGTGGTGGCGGCGGTGGCGCTGGAGGTGGTGGCGCCGGCGGAGGCGCCGGGCGCGACGCCCTCAAGTCCATGCAGGAAATGAACAAGACAGAGCGCGAAAAGCTCCAGAAGTCCCTGGGCGCGATTCTCTCCGCCGATCAGACCACCAAGGCCCTGGCGTCCCTGGGCACGTTCAACCGCCAGTGGGACCAGATGGTCGACACGCTCGCCGGGTTCAAGCTCGAGGGCGCCAAGCAGCAGGACGCTCTGAACGCGATCGAGGATTTCGTGGTCGCCCAAGGCAAGCTCGCCGCGCAGATCGGGCCCGATGCCGACATGGAAGCCATGCGGACGGCGCGCCAGGAGTCCCGCACCAAGCTGAATGACTCGCTCAAGAAGATCCTGAGCGACGATCAGTTCAAGAAGTTCGAGGCCGCGATGCCCGGCGCTGGCGGCCGTGGTCGGGGCCCGCGTCCCGAAGGCGGTGGCGGTGGCGGTGGCGGTGGCGGTGGTGGTGGTGGTGGTGGTGGGAACTAAGTCTCGGCACAACCACCCCGGCGCTGCCGGCGGTTGAGCCGCGATCTTTTTCATCCAACCTGATCGACTCCGGCGGCGTCCGAAATTCCTCGGGCGCCGCTTTTTTTGTGCGCGATGCTCGCGCACGGGGAAGAGTTTCCCGATCGCCCGTGCCCTCACTATTCGCCGGGGTGGTACGAGCGCGCCGCGTGCGCTGCCACGTCCTCGGCGCCGAACCGCGCCGGCTTCATCCGTGCCCCGGCGTAGAGCCCGCTCTGGTCGGCAAAGTGCGGGGAATTCGGATCTCGCGAGGCGCCGAATGGAACGATGTTCCGTGCCGCGGGCGAGGAGCCGAACTCGACGGCCCCGACGTACGACGAGCCGTGGTACCCGTATCGGCGCTTCGTGCCCTCGGCCCGCGTCAGGTAGCAGAAGCTCACGCCCATCGCCCCGTGGCCGCCCGCGATCGGGAGGCTCTCTCGCGCATCGCTCACCGCCAGCCCTGCGCTCGTGTCGAAGCGCTCGTGCCGGTTGATGTCGCCCCACTTGACGCGCCAGGTGCCAAAGTCGCGCTCAAGCTCGGTCATCACCTCGCCCAGGGCAGCGGAAAGATCGCCCGGCGCACGCCGCGCTCTCCACTCCGGCGAGAAGAGCTTCTCAAGCCACACCATGAAGAGCGTCGCGCCGTCCGAGTCCAGCGTGAGCCTGCCGTCCCACGCGCCGACGAGCTCGACCGCGGGCGCGAGGCGCTCCGCGGCAGCGGGCGTGGTACCGCGCAGACGCGTGAAGTCGTTCACGAGCGAACCGCGGCTGGGTTCCAGCCCGTACACCCGCGTGTCGAACGCCGCACGCTCGAGGTCATCGACCGTCCACGCCGCGGCGTGCGAGAGCAGGTCGTGCGACATCGCGATACGTCCGTCCGTCAGGTCCGCCCCGATCATGTCCTTGGGGAACGATGCACGCACAGGGTTCTCGCCCTCGGCGGTGACGGTGAACGGCGGTGAGTTGCAGCTGGCGAGGTACCCCGCCTTGGGGTTCCACACCTGCGGGACCTCTTCCAGCGCGCGGTACCCCTGCCAGTCCGTGCGCGGGTCGCTCCCGTCGAGCGTCCCCGACCACTCGATCGCGGGATCGCGCTTTGGAAAGGCCGCGTTGTAGATGTACCCGATGTTCCCCGCATCGTCCGCGTACACGAAGTTGTGGAACACGACCCCGCCGATCGAGACGGCGGCCTTCCACTCCTCGAGGTTCCGCGCCTTCGACATGCGGTACCACTGTTCCAGTGAGCGGAGATTCTCGACGCGCGCCGCGCGCACCACGTACGAGATGCCTCCTGCTTGGTACAGGACCGGCCCCTGAATCGTCTTCACGAAGACGAGCGGCTGCTCGGTCACCTGCTCCCCCTCGCGGGTGCGAACCGTGGTGGTCCAGCGAGTGGCGTGCAGAGTCTCCGTGCCGTGCCGGTACGCCAGCGCATCGCCCGAGATGTCGAACCTGACCGCGTAGGTATCGGCGATGTCGGGGTAGTTGACGGTCAGGGACCAGCCCAGATGCTCGTTGAACGCCGCCATCGGAAGCAGGCCCGCGCCGTAGGCCACCATCCCCGAGATGTGCAGGCCCTCGTCGGAGCGCAGGTCGATCTCGTACGGCTCGTCGAGCGGGATGTGGGGGTTGATGTACAGCATGGCGTGGCCTGACTTGGTCCGCGACGGCCCGATCGCCCACGCGTTGGAGCCGTCGGGCGTGCGCGCCGGGTCTTCGGGATGCGCGCCCCCGGGCGCCGCCGCGCCTGCCGCGAGTTCACGGCCGAGCCGCTCCAACTCGTGCTGGGCCTGGTACAGCGTCCACGCGTACTCGCGAGCAAAGAACATCCACGGCTCCCAGCGATCGATCGCGCGAGCGCGATACTCGGGGTGCAGGCTCTGGTAGTAATTGAGCGCGTCGGCCGCGCCCTGCGCGAGCGCCCGCACGTCCGCCGGTGCCGTGTCGCACTCGCGCCTGGCCAGCTCGGGCACCTCGTACGAGAGAATGAACCGGTCGGCCGTGAGCCCCGCGCTCCCGTACATCAGCGACGCCATCCCGATCGAGGGCGCGTGCCCGGCCTCGATCCGCGCCATCTCATCCTCGGCCCGCGCGAACATCCCGCCGAACACCGCCCCCGCGTCGGTCGCGGCGTGCACGTGCGGCACCCCGAATTCATCGCGCGTGATCGTCACCTCGCGCGCCATCGCGCGGGCACGCTCGAGCGATTCGTCGGGGACCTCGCACAGTCCGTGCGCCCCGCCGCTCGCCGCCAACAGCACACCCGCCCGCCGCCAGTGCAGTGCTTTCATGTACTCGAGTCTACCAGCCCGATTTCGCGCAAGGGAACGATGACCACCCCCGACCCCGCCGGTACACTCCGCGCATGAGAACCATTCTCCTCACCATTCTTGCCGCGTGCCTTCTCCCCCTGGGCGGGTGCGTCTTCTGGGACATCCGCGACGGGGTCACCAAAGCCAACGCGCGCCTTGACACCGTGGATGCGCAGCTCGCGGCGACGAACACCGGGCTCGAGGGAACCAACTCCAAGCTCGAGGGCACCAACGCGAAGCTCGAAGAGGTGTACACCCAGCTCAAGCAGGTCGACGTCTCGCTGGCGCGCCTGGACGCGACCAATCGCTCACTCACAAACGTGGAGGATCGGCTCATGCTTCTGAGGTCGCTCGACGCGTCACTCGCGCGTGTTGATGTGCACCTGGCAAGCCTGCGCAAGACCATCAGCCGGATCGACGGCATGATCCCCTTCCTCGATCTCGGGACCGAGGGCGAGCCCGAGCCCACCGTCCCCGTCGCGGCGGCGGCGCCGACCGCCGAACCTGCCGCGCCCGCCGACGCCGGCGCCCCAACGACCAAGGACGCCGCGCCCGCGCGGCGCGATGCGCTGCTGGGCGTGTGGGTGAGCCAGTACCCCGACCGCTCGACCGTTATCGTGCTCCAGGAGGGCGGCCGCTACGTGCGCCAGCGTGCCGCACAGGGCGCCAACGCGGTGCCCACGGTCGAATCGGGAACGTGGAAGCGGGACGCCAAGCGCCTCGAGCTCACCGGAGATCCTCGCGAGGTTGTCCGCCCTGACGGCACCAAGGCCGCCCAGTCCACCACGCTCTCGTGGGAGATCGTGAACCAGGGCGTCAAGACGCTCGCGCTCCGCGGCGAGACCGACGGCATGATCGTGCTGGCCAAGCCGTAGCCAGGCGGGGGGGCGCCGATCCTCACCATCAGGGCGGCACGCGGTCGGGGATCCTTGCCAGATCCGGATGGATCTCAAAGTACCCGCTCGTCACGACGCACCCAAGCTCGACCGAGAGCGACGGGGCCCGGCAGTCGCCCTTCCAGTGCGACGCCTTCCCAAGCCGCACCGCGCCCTGGGTGACGACCGCGCCGTCCATCACTCCCTCGACCTCGACGCCTTCATTGGCCTCGACGAGCGTGGCGATGACGTGCCCCTTGCGCTGCACGATCACTCTTCCGCACGTCTGGATCTTTCGCACCGCCTTGAGCGTGCTGACCACCACGTCCTGCACCACCAGCGACTTGTTGCAGGCGGGGCAGACCGTGCTCTGCGTCATCGCGCCCACATCGAAGCGGTGGCGGCAGTGGTAGCACTGGATCGAGCGTTGTGTCGGGGATTTGGACATGGAAAGGCTGCCGCGCGGCGAGCGCGGCGGGACAAGGTCGGGTGCGGGGCGCGCGCGAACGCGCCGACCGGTGCCTGAGCGGTGCCGGGAGTCCTGCGCTTACTTGCGAGGCTGCTGCGGGGGCGGAACGACGCCCTCGGTCGGGCGCGGCGGCATCACGCCCGCCTTGGGCTCGGCGATCGTGGCGCCCATCGACTTGGTCGCGTCGGGGCCGACCGTGAGGTGCCCGACGAATGCCGCGCCGTCGGCCACCACCAGGCGGGCCGCGATCATGTCGCCCTTGACCTTGGCCTTGGCCGTCAGTTCGACGCGCTCGCGTGCCGTCAGATTGCCCTCGAGGTCGCCATCGATCATCACCTTGTTGGCCTCGACGGCCGCGCGGCAGACCGCGCCCGACGCGATCTGCAACTCGCCCTTGGACGAGATCTTTCCTTCGAACGTCCCCAGCAGGCGGGCGGTCGACTCGAACGTCATGTCGCCTTTGATGGTGGTGTCCGCTCCGATGATCGTGGACTGCGTGGTCGGGTCTGCCATGGCACTCTTTCCTTCCCTCCGGGGAGGGGTTGGCCCACGAGTGCGAGACGATCACCGCGAACAGCCGCGGCGCATCGGCCGAGTGTACAGCACGAGTCAAGCGGGATCTGTACGGCGTCGAGCGCGGGACCGGTGCGCGCGACTTGATAGACTCCCGCCCCATGACCCACCCCGTCGACCCGCCGCGCACGATCTGGAGGGTGATCGCCGCGTCGAGCGCGGGGACGCTCATCGAGTGGTACGACTTCTACATCTTCGGCAGTCTCGCAACGGTGATCGCCGGGGCGTTCTTTCCGAAGGGAAACGACACGGCGGCGCTGCTGTCGACGCTGGCGACCTTTGCCACCGGGTTCCTCGTCCGGCCCTTCGGCGCGGTGGTGTTCGGGCGCCTGGGCGATCGCGTCGGCCGCAAGCACGCGTTCCTGGTCACCCTGCTGATCATGGGAGGCGCGACGTTCGCGATCGGGCTGCTGCCCACGTACGAGCGCATTGGCATTTTCGCGCCGATCGTGCTGGTGCTGCTCCGGCTCCTTCAGGGGCTCGCGCTCGGCGGTGAGTACGGCGGCGCGGCGACGTACGTGGCCGAGCACAGCCCCGATGCCCGGCGCGGCTTCTACACGAGCTGGATCCAGACCACGGCCACGCTGGGACTGTTCGTATCGCTCGCGGTGATCCTGGCGTGCCGCGGGGGCATGGCAGCGGCGGACTTTGCACGCTGGGGCTGGCGCATCCCGTTCCTTCTGTCGTTCGTGCTGGTGATCTTCTCGTACTACATCCGCGTGAAGCTGCGCGAGTCGCCGCTGTTCGTGAAGATGAAGGCGGCGGGAAAGACATCGGTGTCGCCGCTGCGCGAATCGTTCGGGAACTGGACGAACCTGCGACTGGTCCTGCTCGCGCTCTTTGGCGCGACCGCGGGGCAGGGCGTGGTGTGGTACACGGGGCAGTTCTACGCGCTCCTGTTCATCCAGAAGACGCTGATGGTGGAGTTCGTGCAGAGCAACTGGATCATTGCCGCGGCGCTGGTGCTGGGGACGCCGTTCTTCGTAGTGTTCGGCGCGCTGTCGGACAAGGTCGGGCGCAAGCCGATCATCCTGTCGGGATGCCTGCTCGCCGCCTTGTTGTACGTGCCGATCTACCGCGCGATGGCCAACGTGGCGGAGATGCCCGGCGAGGAAATCGTCAGCAGGACGGCGGACGCGGGGATCAGCGTGAAGGACGCCGCAACCGGCGATGTGCAGACATCTCAGACCGAGGTGTGCATGTACGGCGACGGCTCTACTCGCACGAACGTGCGATCTTCCATTTCACGCGCTGACGGCAAGGAGTCGCCGGAGACCCGCTCGTTCACGGTGCGCCTCGGTGGGTGGCGTGCCGCGCAGATGTCCGCGCTCGTGCTCCTGCAGGTGCTCTTTGTCACCATGGTCTACGGCCCGATCGCGGCGTTCCTGGTTGAACTGTTCCCCACGCGCATCCGGTACACCTCGATGTCCCTGCCGTACCACATCGGCAACGGCGTGTTCGGCGGCTTGGTGCCGTTCGTCGCTACGGGCGTCAGCGCGTGGATGATTCAGCACGACCTAGGCGGCGTGTACGGCAGGTATGCCGGGCTGATCTACCCGATCGTCGTCGCGCTGGTCACGGTGGTGGTGGGGCTGGTATGGGTCCGGGAGAAGCAGGGCGTCGAACTTGATGCCGACTGAGCGTCGGGTCACCACTCGAGCTTCACCAGCACGATCGTCAGCACGATGACGTACACGAGGGGCGCGACACCCAAGGCGCCCGACAAGCCGTGTTTCCCCTGTGTGAATGTCCAGATCGCGCCGATGACCGCCAGCAGCCCGACCAGCGCTGTCGCGGCCATCAGCCACTTGATCTGCGTGATGGTCTCGGGCTTGGCGTTGGCGCCGCCGGCGAGCAGCATCACGATCATGACCAGGGAGGCGGCGGCGCCGGCGACGATGCCCAGAACGGCGAGAACGGCCATGGCGATGGATCTCCGGCCCGGGCGCGGCGCCTCGAGCGGCACACCTTGCGGTGGCTGAGTCGGTGGATGAGGGCTGGGTCCGGGGGCGGGCGCGTTCATGCTCAATTTCCCGGCGCGGCGGGTACTTTGTCGAGAGCCTGGAGCGCATCGTCGCGTTCGGGGCCTGGGTTGCGCGAGGCAACGGCGGCGCGCAGGCCGCAGAGGGCGCGGAGGACTTCGGGCGGGTGTCCGAGGCGGGCCGAGGCTTCGACCGCGGCGACGATGTGCTCGACCGGACCGGGGTTGGCGGTCGAGGGTTCGGTGAGCCACGTCTGAGCGGTGCCGATCTCTTTCGAGGAGATCGCGACGGCGCGGGCGACGATCGCGCCCCACGCGGGCCTGATTGACTCCTTTGGAGCAAAGCGGATCAGGTCGAGGCAGCCGTGCCTGTAGCGCGGGTGATCGTCGGTGAGGGTGCGCTCAAAGTCGGCGTCGAACTCGGGCACGCGCAGGGCGCGCTCGATAATGAAGGCGCGGCACTCGGCGTCGCGGGTGTCGGGGAGCGACGCGATGAAGACCCACAGCGGCGCATCGGGGCTCATCTTCGCGTAGTCCTCGCGGAGAGCCTCAAGAGGCGGGCGGGCCCGAAGTCGGGCGTATTCGGCCTCGTCTTTGGCGTTGCTGGCGGCGACGCGGGCGGCGTTCTCGCTGGACTCCTTCAGGAAGCCGGCGGCGGCGCGGCCGGCCAGGCCGTACCCGGCGAGGGCGACCAGCGCGAGGGCCGCGCCCGCGATGCGGGGGACCGGAGAGGCGGCGAAGCGATCCGGTGCCGTCCATGCGCACGCGATGAGAAAGGCCGCGAGGGCGAGCGGACCGAAGAGGCCGCACACGAGCCCGGCGGGGACAACCCACGACGGCTTGAGTTCCATCCACTCCCAGAGCGCGCCGACCGCGGCGAGCGCGACGCCGAAGGCGACGGCGGTGGCAACGGCGGTGGGGACCACGGGCCGGGGGCTGATCCACGCGAAGCCGCCGCGGGCGCCGCAGATCCACGTGGCGACCAGGAACGCCAGCCCAGCCCCGATGCTTGCCGCGAGCAGGACGACGAGTCCCGCGGCGTTGGAGCCCTGCGGCGGACGGGCGGTGAAGGCCGAAGCTTCGAGTACGTTGAGCAGTGACAGGAGCACCGCCACGCCGACGAGCACGCTGATGACAATCGAGAGGAACATTCGGGCTCCCGGGGACCGCGTCATCGCGCGTCCTCTTCCGGCGAACGGCGCGGTTCACCGAGGTCGATGGCGTGCGTGGGCGTGAGACGTTCGAAGACGTACTTCGTCAGGCCGTCGTACCTGCCGATGCGGGCTTCCCCGCAGGAGAACCGCACCAGATCGAGGTCCCCGGCGACGAGGATGGAGAGCTGCAGGGGCAGCACTCGGCGGTCGAGCGAGAGGCTGCGGATCGCATTGAGGGCGGAATTGGTGACGGTGGCGTCGATGGGGAAGTCCTGCGCGGCCTCGGCGGCGCGGGTGGCATCGATCGCCCACCAGACGCTTTCGGCGATGGCAGGTGCCTCGCGCGGCGGGTGGTCCCGGAGTGCCGCGGCGGTGTCGAAGGGCTCTTGCTCGCGGCGCGTGCCGTCGCCGCGCTCGGCGCAGCGCTCCATCGCGTCGCATGCGGCGAGGATGGTCTGGCGGGCGGGACCTTCGGCGAGCATCGCGAGCGTGCCGCGGCGCACCATGCGCGCGGCGATGAGCACTTGGGCCCACAGGGGGAGCGTTCCGTACTGATCGAGTTCAAAGATGGCGGGCAAGGGCGGTCCTGGTTCGATCGACGCGGCGGGGGGTTGGTGGGGCGGACCAGTGTAATCAGGCTTGTGCGCGGGCGTGGAAGACGGGTGGGTTCGGGCCGCGGGCGCGCGGGGGGAGGGGGACGCGCCGGCGCGGGGCCTGAAAGGCCCCGCCCCCGGTGGCAGGGGCGCGATTCGCTTGCCTCGCCGTGCTGCGCCGCTCGTTCAGTTACGCTGCACCCATGCTTATGAGAATGGTTGCCGCGATTGTGATGGTATCGGTGTTGGCGGGTTGCACGGCAGAGCATTCTCCGTGCGCGGGGCGGGCGATGGAGGAGCGTCCCGGCGCGGCAGAGCCGCTGGTGATCGGGGAGTGGTTCACAATCGACTCGCGCGTGCTCGGCGAAGTGCGGCGTGTGAACGTGTTCGTGCCGACGGTGTACGGCGAGAAGATCGAGGCACCGATGCCCGTGCTGTACATGCCCGACGGGGGGCTCGATGAGGATTTCCTGCACGTGGCGGGGTTGGTGCAGGTGCTGGTGAGCAACGGGAGCATGCGGCCGTTCGTGCTGGTGGGGATTCCCAACACGCAGCGGAGGCGCGACCTCACCGGGCCGACGTCCAACTTGGAGGACAGGAAGGTGGCGCCGGTGGTGGGGGGCTCGGCGACGTTCCGACGGTTTATCAAGGAGGAGCTGATGCCGGCGGTGAAGGCGCGGTACCGCACCACGGACGAAGCCGCGATTGTCGGCGAGTCATTGGCCGGGCTGTTCGTGGTGGAGACTTTGGTGGTCGAGCCGAGCCTGTTCCAAACGTACATCGCGATCGACCCGAGCCTGTGGTGGAACGATGGGGGGATTCTGAAGGACGCGGCAGCGCGCGCCGGTCGCGGCGGGTCTGGCGCGAAACCGACGGTTTTTCTGACCAACAGCGGTGAGGAGCGTGTGGAGGGGCAGGCGTCGCGGCTGGCGGCGGTGCTTGAGGCGCGCGGCGACGTGGTGGTGAAGTACATGCCCCTGGAAGGGGCGAAGCACGCGACGATCTACCACCAGGCGGCGCTGGTGGCGTTCGGGACGGTGCTGGCGCCGGGGTCGAAGTGAGGATTCGGGGGGTGGAAGGATCCGGCCGGCCGTGGCGACCCGCGGCGCGGTGCCTACGTTGTTGGCGCGATTTTTTGTGGAGAGATGTCCCCGCCCAGAGTGTCCTGAGGAATCACCATGAAGGAAGTCATGCTCGGCGTATGGAAAGTCGTCGCGGCTGCCGCGGTGCTTGCGCTCTGCATCCCCGCGCTCGCACAGCCCTCGGGCCCGAAGCCCAACATCGTGCACATCGTGGCCGATGACCTTGGGTGGAAGGACGTGGGCTTCAACGGGTGCACGGACATCAAAACGCCGAATCTGGACAAACTCGCGGCGGGCGGTGCGAAGTTCACGCAGTTCTATGTGCAGCCGATGTGCACGCCGACGCGGGCGTGCCTGATGACGGGGCGGTATCCGTTCCGGTACGGGCTGCAGACGGCGGTGATTCCGTCGGTTTCGGACTACGGCCTCGACACGACCGAGTGGCTGATGCCCCAGTGCCTGAAGGAGGCCGGGTACGCGACAGCGATCATCGGTAAGTGGCACCTCGGGCACGCGGACAAGAAATTCTGGCCCAGGCAGCGCGGGTTTGATTACCAGTACGGGGCGATGATCGGTGAACTGGACTACTTCACGCACGATGAGCACGGCGTTCTGGACTGGTTCAGGGACAACGAGCCGGTGCGAGAAGAAGGGTACACCACGACGCTGATCGGAAAAGACGCGGCGCGGCTGATCGAGGAGCACGATGCGAGCACGCCTCTGTATCTGTACCTGACGTTCAACGCGCCGCACACGCCGTACCAGGCTCCGCAGGACTACATCGATCGGTACCCGAACATCGAAGACCCGACCCGTCGAACGTACGCGGCGATGGTGACGTGCCTGGACGATGAGATCGGGCGCGTCGTCGCGGCGCTCGACAAGAAAGGGATACGAGACAACACCCTGATCCTCTTCCACAGCGATAACGGCGGCACGCGCGATGCGCGGTTCACGGGCATCATGGCGGACGTGTCGAAGATCAAGATCCCCTGCGATAACGGCCCGTACCGCGAGGGCAAGGGCACGGTCTACGAGGGCGGCACGCGCGTGTGCGCCCTGGCTAACTGGCCGGGCCACATCAAGGCCCAGACGGTGGACGGCATGATCCACGCCGTCGACCTCTACCCGACGCTTGCGGCGTTGGCGGGGGCGTCCACCGCCAAGTGCAAGCCGCTCGACGGTCTCAACGTCTGGGACACCATCAGCAAGGGCGCTTCATCGCCGCGCACCGAGGTCATCTACAACATCGAGCCCTTCCGCGGCGGCGTGCGGCAGGGAGAATGGAAACTGGTGTGGCGTACGCTGCTGCCTTCGAGCGTCGAACTCTTCAACCTGGCGAACGATCCCGGGGAGACGGCCAATCTTGCCGCGCAGCATCCGGAGAAGGTTGCGGCGTTCCAGCAGCGCCTGGACACGTTGGCGAAGGAAGCGACCAAGCCTCTCTTCCTGGTGGACCAGTTCAAAGTCATCATGAAGAACGCCAAGGGCGAGCCGGTCCTGCCCACCGACGAGGAATTCACCGCGGTGGAAGGGCCATGAGGACGGGGGGTTCTGCCGGCCGGGTTCGTGAAAATGAGGGTGTGGAGGCCCGGGTTTGCCGGTAGACTGCGGACCTGACGGCGGTTCCGCCACCGCCTGGTGAGGAGAGATCGCATGATGCCCACATGGACACCCGAGGGTCGGTCTGCGCGCTGGCAGTTGTGCGCGGCGTTGGTCATGGGCGCGGTGGCAACGGCGGCCTCTGCATCGTGGACGGTGACCAGCCTGCACAACGGAGCGACATCGCACTCGCAGGCGTTCGGTGTCGGCGGAGGCGAGCAGGTGGGGTGGGGCCTGGTGGGGAGCGGTTGGAACGCGGGCGTGTGGAGCGGTGCGGCGGGGTCGTGGGTGAACCTGAATCCCGCCGGGGCCGGGCAATCCGTGGCGTGGCACGCGTTGGGCGGTCAGCAGGTGGGAACTGCGGAGTTCAGCAACATCTCGCACGCGGGGGTGTGGGCAGGCACGGCGGCCTCGTGGGTGGATCTGCATCCAAGCGGGGCGGCAGCCTCGGAGGGGCGCGGCACGGACGGATCGCAGCAGGTGGGGATGGCGAGCGTCGGCAGCCTGTGGCGCGCGAGCCTTTGGAGCGGCACCGCTGCTTCGTGGGTGGATTTGGACCCTGCGGGCTCGGCGGGATCGGAGGCGTACGGGATTCACGGCGGTCAGCAGGTGGGGATGGCGGATGTCGGGAGCGTGATTCGCGCGAGCCTGTGGACGGGGAGCGCTGCTTCGTGGGTTGATCTGCACCCTTCGGGCGCCAGCGCCTCGACCGCGTACGGTGTGCACGCGGGGCAGCAGGCGGGGTACGCGACGATCGGCGGGAACAAGCACGCGGGCGTGTGGAGCGGGACGAGCGCCTCGTGGGTGGACATGAACCCCGCGGGTGCGAGCGAGTCGATCGCGTTTGGCGAGTTCGGCGGTATGCAGGCGGGGTACGCGTACATCGGCGGCATCGATCGCGCGGGGGTGGGGAGCGGCACGGCGGGGTCGTGGGTGGACCTTCACGCGGTGCTGCCGGCGGGGTTCTACAACTCGCGGGCGTACGGGATCTGGAATGACGGGACGACGACGTACGTGGCGGGGCACGGGTACAACGCCGCGGCAGGGCAGAACGAGGCTCTGCTGTGGGTGATTCCGGCGCCGGCGTCTTTGGCGGTGATGGGAGTTGGGGCGGCGGTCGCGGCGCGGCGCCGGCGCGGGTGATTCAGAGGAGACTTATTCATGGCTGATGAAAAGCACACGGTCCGGCTGCATCGCGTGATCAAGTGTCCGGCGGACCGGCTGTACCGGGCGTTCACGGACCCGAGGGCTCTGGTGAAGTGGATGGCGCCGCACGGGTTTGTGTCGGAGGTGCACTCCATGGACGCCCGCGTGGGCGGTGGATACCGGATGTCGTTCACGAATTTCAATACCGGGCAGTCGCACTCATTCGGCGGGAAGTATGTCGAGCTCAAGCCGGGCGAGCTGTTGCGGTACACGGACACGTTCGATGATCCAAACCTGTCCGGACAGATGCAGGTCACCATCAGATTGCGGCCGGTGGTGTGCGGGACCGAGCTGACAATCGTGCAGGAGAACATCCCGGCGGTGATCCCGACGGAGATGTGCTACCTGGGGTGGCAGGAGTCGCTGGGGATGCTTGTGAACCTGGTGGAAGCGGCGGTGCCGTAGGGAGCGGAGGGGCGGGCACGAGGTCCGGAGAGGACTGAGCGTCTGGTTGCGTGGCGTGGGACGCGTCGAAGTGCGCGGGACCGGCCCTCACGGCACGGGCCTGGGAGTTCGATGCCACCTGCTGCCCGCAGTTGGAGCCCGGGCCACCCGCCGTAATCAACGGAATGCGCTGGCCAACCCACGCGCCGCGGAGCTGCGAAGGCGCGGCGCCCCTCCTGCTCCGGGTTCAGTCATTGGGCTTGAACTGATTCTGATGCGTGTGGCAGACGGTGCACGTCCGGCCGGGGTTGTGGCGGTGGGAGGTGGCGCTGGTGTATTTGTGAAGGTCGGGGCTGCTGCGGTGGCAGGTGTCGCAGACGTTGTCAAAGACCTTGTCCCCGTCGAGGTCGTTGTCGCAGAACGAGTGAAGCACCGGTTGCCCGACGTCCGTGCCGCGGCTCTCGAAGGTGAGGGGGCGGTGGGTCGTGGAGTCCTTGGCCACCACGTCGGCGCGGAGCATCTTGAGATTCTTCCTGCCGAAGCGGTTGATCTGGCCGTCGTGAGGATCGTGGCACACCGTGCAGGTCTGGCCGACGTGGTTGCGGGCTTTGAAGGTTGATACGCCTCCCGGGCCGTGGCATGTCAGGCACATGACTTCCACGTTGGTCGCGATCAGCAGGCTCGGCTGTTTCCCGTTGTGCGTGAGGTGGCACGAGGAGCAATCGTGCCCGGTGGCGAGCATGGATTTTTCAATCCTCGCGGGCGCGGAGAGGCCCAGGAGCGAGAAGAGCCCGGTGATGGTGGTTACGGCAACGACGAGGGAGAGCGTTGAGCGGTTCATCAGTGCTTCCCCCCTTCCGCGAAGAATTCGACCTTGTGGTCCATGCTGCCGGTCACGTAGAGGTCGCGGTTCTCGCCCAGGATCAGAATGTCCAGGGGCAGTCGGAGCTGGCCTCGCAGCGCGCCGTATTCGCCGATCGTCGTGACCTGACCACCCGTGGCGCGGTCCATCACCACCACGCGCCCGAGCCATGCGTCGGCGACGAAGACGTGGCCCGTTTCACCGATGGCAATGCCCTGGGGCTTGGAAAAGTAGTAGCCCTGCGCGCCATGGCTGCCCGAAATCGAGCCTCGGTAGCCGCCGTCGTAGCCGAACACGGCCACGCGCGGCTCTACATCGTTCTCGATGTCGCCGTAATCGGAGACGTACACCTCCTCGGCGGCCGGGTCGATGGTCAGACCGGTCGGGTGCTGGAGAAAGTTGTCGCCCGTGCCGCCGCCAGCGATGGTGGCGATCAGGGTGCCGTCGCCGGAAAGCGTGAAGACCTTGATGCACTTGGCGCCGCCGTCCACCGCGAAGAGGAGGCTCTTGGCGTGATCGATCGCCAGGTCGGAGGGATCCGCGACGGTCTCTGCTTCCCCGCCCAGCACTCCGGTCAATTTCCCCGACTCGTCGTAGATCTCGATGCGATGCAGGGTTTCGTTGCCGACGTAGATGCGACCGGCGGCCACAGCAAGGCCGGTCACGTTGCCGGCGATCGGGAACTTCGAGAGGACCTTCAGCTTGACGGGGTCGAGGATCGTCACCGATTTCTGGTCGTAGTCGGTGACGAACACGCGGCCGAGTTCGTCCGCGGCAAGACGGGTCGGGGCTTCGAACCGCTGAAATGCAGGGACGGGTGTGAGTGTTGGCTGGGCGCTTGCCGCGGTTGAGAGGGCAAGCAGGGAGAGGACGGGGATGAACTTTGTCATCGGCTTCTTCCGTCAGCCCTGCCGTGGGCGCCAGGGCGAAATGGAAAACCCCCTCCGTCAAACAAAAGGACTTGCGGGTTGTTTTATCCGATATCGAGAGGGGTGTCAAGAGCATGTAGAGGGAGCGTGGGTGTGCGCGGCGGGGTGCGAGGTTGTGCGGGTGGCCGGGAATGTCCGCTCGCCGCAGGGTCCCCGGCCCGCGGACCTAGAGCGGGAAGACAAGCTGGGACCTGAAGGAACAGGTCCGTGCCGCGCGTGAGCAGGATCGTTTCCCCGGACACCGGCCGGTTGAGGATTGAGCTGTAAGACCGCTCTCAACGTCCCTGCAGGATGAGCTCGCGGGCCTTGGACTGAACGAGCGGCGCGGCAAGGCCATCGTTGGACAGGACGGCGACGGTGAGGCCGGCGTCGAGGTACATGCTGAGGTCCGCGCTGATGCCGTTGAAGCCGCCCGAATGGCCGACGATCTTGCCGACGGGAGTGTCCTGGACGAAGAAGCCAAGGCCGTAGCCGAGCGGGCCGGGGACGGGCGTCCATGCCGCGGCGAGCGCGTCTTGCTTGAGAAGCTTGCCCGAGCGGAGGGCCTGATCGAAGCGGACGAGGTCGGCGACGATCGAGTATCCGCCGCCGGCGGGCCCGCCGCGGATCACGTGCATGAAGATGTTGTTGGTGTACTCGGGGCCTTGGGGCGTGACGCGGCGGTCGTAGCCGACGGCGAGGTTGTCGTTGACCTTGTCGAGCTCGTAGCAGTCGGTGCTGGTCATGCCGGCGGGGCCGGTGACGTTCTTGCGGATGTAGTCGAAGTAATCGGCGCCGGAGGCTTTCTCAACAATGGCGCCGGCGATGAGGAAGCCGGTGTTGCTGTAACGCTGCTGGGAGCCGGGCTCGAAGGCGAGGGTTTCGGAGACGACCAGGGGCTTGTAGTCGTTGACGTTGCGGAAAAGGGCGCGGCTGGAGCGGTCGAAGGTCTCGTTGAAATAGGAACCAAGGCCCGAGGTGTGGGTGAGCAGGTGGCGGATCGTGACGCGGTCCAGGATGTCCTGAGAGAGCCACGTGGTGTCCAGGTACTTGGCGAGGGTGTCGTCGAGGGAGAGCTTGCCCTGCTCGGCGAGCTGGAGGATGGCGACGGCGGTGAACATCTTGTTCATGGAGCCGAGGTTGAACTTGGTGTCGAGCGAATTCGCGGCCTTGAAGTCGCGGTTGGCCAGGCCGACGGCGCGGATGAGGAGAGGCTTGCCGTCCTTGGCCATGAGGACGGTGCCGCTGAAGGCGTCGTATTTGGCGAGGCGGTCGATGTAGGCGCCGAGTTCTTCGGCGATCTGCGCGTCGGTGAGGGCCGGGGCCTTCGGAAGGTCGCTGGGCGGGCGGGCGCGGTCGAAGCTGAGGCGGGAGATCTTGTGCGGCGCGGCTTCTTCGACCTCGACCACGATCGCACGCCACTGTTCAGTGATGCCGGCGCGGACGATGAGCGTGGCGCTGGTGGCGGGGCGCGGAGGGGAGTAGGAGCGGGCGCCGTGGGGGGTCAGCGTGCCGGAGGTTGAGACGACCTCGTTGAAGAAGGCGGCGTGCGCTTCGGGGGGCACAGCATCGCGGAACTCGGGGGCGAAGGAACCTTGGACGTACCGCTCGAACGCGGCCGGGTCGGCGGAGTTGATGAGGTCCATGACCTCGCGGGCGCGGGTGTAGGCGGGGGTATCGGGGAGCGTTGCGGAATCGGTGAAGGGCGCCGGCTGCGGCGTCTGTGCCGCGGCGGGGAGAGACACGACGGTGGAGATGAGGAGGGCAAGCAGAGTGGAGAGCGTGTGGGCTGTGCGGGTCATGGGTGATCCATGGGAGAAGATGACGCGATGGTACGAAACGTACTATATGGGATGGGCGAGCGGGGTGTTTCCGTCGGGTCGACGCGGTAGGGATAAGAAGAGTCGGACGGCCCGATTCGGGTGCCATCGGTCGCCGCCTCTACAACCTCTTCTTTGTCTACCCGATCTCCCGCGGCGCACCGATGCTACCTGCTCTTCTCCCTCTTCTGTACTCTACGTTCGTGAAGCCCTCCGCTCACAACACGGCGCGCGATGAACACTCGGCGCGGCTCCGCGCCTTGGGCGCCCAGCGCAAGAGGATGAAGCGAATCGAGCGGCTCGGAGACTTTCGCTATCTCACGTTTTCGACGTACCACCAATTACCGCTGTTTCAGAACGACAAACTCAAAGACGCGTTTGTGGCAGCCCTCGACGCGATGCGTTCGCGCTGCGACATCGCGATCATCGCGTACGTCGTGATGCCCGAGTACGTGCATGTGATCCTCTTTCCGCGGCGAGAGGAATGGATGGTCTCGCGCTCGCTGCACGGCCTGAAGCGGGACTTTGCGAAAGGTGTGATCGCGCGATGGCGGGAGCTCAAGGCGCCGATCCTGGCGCGGATCACGGATGCCATGGGGCGGCCGCGGTTCTGGCAGCCGGGGGGCGGGTACGACCGGAACGTGTTCCCGAATGGGGAACTCGTGGAGAAGATCAACTACATCCACCACAACCCGGTCGAGCGCGGGCTGGTCAAGCGGGCGATCGATTGGGAGTGGTCGTCGGCATCGTGGTACGCGACGGGGGAAGGGATGATCGGGGTGGATCGGTGGAGGGAGGTGAGGGTGGTGAGGCCGGAGAGAAGAAGACAGGAGAGAAGAGAAGAATGAGAAACTGGTAGAGGGTGTAGCACTGGTGCGCCGCGGGTAGAGACGGAGGGGGAGTAGGGGAAGGAGACGCGTCGACCAGTGGCACCCGAGTTTGGAACCAGGGCCACCCGCCGGGTAGAGACGGAGGAGGAGTAGGGGAAGGAGACGCGGCGACCAGTGGCACCCGCGCCAACAGCGGTTGGCTTGGGTATGCGGATGATCGGGACGGGTGCCACGAGTCGCCGTGCCTACCCGCTCTTTTCCGTCTACTTCGCCTTCCCCACGGCGCACTCGTGCTACGCGTTCTACCGGCCTCTACACGTACTCGGCCGCGCGGGGCGGACGAGAATCGGTAGGGCTGGTAGCACTGGTGCGCCGCGAGTAGACTGGGGAGGCGAATGAGAACGGGTAGACGCGGCGACCAGTGGCACCCGAGTTTGGAACCCGGGCCACCCGCCCAAGTAATCTGGGTTGGCCAAAGCACGAGAAACGGGTAGACTCACAAGCATGAAGCGCGGGGAGCAGAAGCTTGGCGTTTGGCAGCCCATTGCAGCGGAAGTACGACCGGTTCGGCGCAAGGAAGCGGCGATCTTGGCACTGACAACCGCGGCACTGGCTGCCCCCTCGAGAACATCCGCGAGCGTTGCGTTTACCAATTTCGGAACATTGCCCGGCTACGACTACGCCTGCTATGCAAGTGACGTCAGTGGCGACGGTTCTGTTGTCGTTGGAACGTCGGTTCAGAGAAAGTCGACGGGAGGTTCGACTAGTCGCGCGTTTCGGTGGACCGCGTCTGGAGGTATGCAAGATCTCGGTGTTTTCTCCGGCGCGGAGTACTCGGGCGCGGCGGCCATCAGCCGCGATGGAAGCGCGATCGGCGGATCCGGTGGTAGCGCGAATAACAATCCCGCGACGAGATGGACTCAGGGAACAGGGATGGCGAGCATTGGTAGTCTGCCACCTGTCTATCCCTTGGGCCCGAATGCCACGGCGTACGGCCTGAGCGCGGGGGGTGGAGTGGTGATCGGTTCGTGCAACTCGGGCCAAGACCAGCGTGCTTTTCGATGGACTGCGAGCACGGGCATGCAACCCCTCGCTTCGGTGGACTCCTCGGCGAACGCGATCAGCGCTGACGGCACAATCGTTGGTGGGTTTCGAAGCGGCCGAGCCGTGATCTGGACTCCTGCTGGTGTTGTCGACCTCGGAGGAAGCTACAGCTCATTCGCCAATGCGATCACCCCTGACGGTCAGGTCGTTGCTGGCGGATCGAACGGCATCGTGAACGGTTCATCCAGACGTCAAGCGTTCACGTGGACTGTCGCGGGAGGAATGAAACTCTTGGGATTGCTGCCAGGCGGACACGAGTCGTATGCGAATGGAATTAGCGACACGGGAAATGCCGTCGTGGGACAGTGCGCCGGGAATGGGTTTGGGTGGGACGCGTTCCTGTGGACCCCCGAATTGGGAATGGTGAACTTGAATTCCTATCTCCCGTCGCTGGGTGTCGACTTGACCGGCTGGACACTGGACTACTGCACCGGTGTGAGCGGTGATGGCTCTGTGCTCGTTGGATATGGCACGTTCAACGGACAAGATCGAGGTTGGGTTGTGACGGGTATCCCAGCGCCTGGCGCCGGCGTACTGTTCGTTGCGACCGCGGTAGCGCTTAGCGCCCGCCGCCGTCGTGTCTGACGCCGAGCGATGTTAGATGGCAAACCGTTCTCCGGTGTTCAATCCTGGCCGTAATCACTGCCGATTGTCGCAACGGAGGGAGACGCTGGCTGGCGGTGCAGGCGCAACGGCCGCAAGGGTATCGATCTGATGCTCTTCTACCGGAGGAGCGTTACTCAAGCCAATCCTCCGCCTTCAATCGCGCCGGCACATACTCCTCCGTCACGTACGAGATGTCCTTTGTGATCATCGCCTCGACTTCCATCTTGAAGCCATTGGTGAGGAGCCCCTGGATCTCCTTCTGCCAGCCCTTGTGGCCTTCGAACCATGGGTACGCGGCGATCTCCTTGGCCCGCTTGATGTCGTTCTCGGTGAGGTCAATTTTGACCGCATCGCCGAGATCACACTCCTTGTAGTCCTTGGCGCGGATGCCCAGGAACTTGGCATCGGGGATGGCGAGGCGCGAGGATTCGAAGGCCAGCGAGATCGAGCCCTGCTTGATGACGCTGTAGATGTAGTGGCCCCAGGGGTCGCAGTCGAGGACGCAGATGATGGGGAGTTTCAGTTCCTGGTTCAGGCGCTGCAGCAGGCGGCGGCAGCCTCTTGGGGGTTGGCCGGCGCCGTGGGTGAGGATGCAGTTGTTCTCTTCCCAGAAGCGGTCTTCGTTGAAGCGGTTCCAGACCGTGCCCTTTTCGACGTGGAGGACGAACTTGGCCTCGCACTTGCCGAACTGGATGACGTCGGGCTCGACGATGGAGGGGAGGGCGTAGCCGCCCGAGCCCATGCGGCGGCAGTTGATCTCGTCGCCCTTGTCGATCAGCGTGATGTTGCCGACCATGCTGCCGCGGTTCTCGGCGAAGACGTGGAGCTCTTCGCGGAGGGCGCCGAGGGTGACTTCCAGGTCCTCGAGGATGGGATCGGACTCGTCCTGACCGTCGAACGTGTTTTCCTTCGTGCCGGCGACGGTGTGCTTGGCTTTGTAGAACACACCGCGGAGACTGCTGGTCTTCTGGGCGTCGATCAGGTCCTTGATCGTGCTGGCGTGCAGCATGGTCTGCATGAACTGCTTGGCCTGGTTGAGATTGAAGAGCTCGCGGGTGGCGACGGCGTCGCCCATCTCGAGGATGCGGCGCTTCTTGTTCCAGTTGGTGTTGGACTTGGAGCGGGTGGGGATCTCGATGACCGGCTCGCGGCCCTTGAAGACCTTGCCGGTGAAGTCTTCGGCGAGGTCGACGATCTTCTTCATGGTGCGGGCGTCGCGCTCCTTGATGCGCGCGGACTGGGCGGGCTTGGGCTTTGCATCGGACTTGGCGGTGGACTTGGCCATGGGGCACTCCGTTGCCGTGGGTGGCGGGGGCAGTGTATGGGGCGGGATCGGGCGTGGAAACCGGGGGGTGGGGACAGTCTCAACGGTCCCTCACGCGGGGAACAGGGTGGGATCATGGGTGCGGGTGGATGGGAGGTGGGCATCGGGGCGTTCGGATACCGACGCACCGAGGCACCAAAGGAGATGGGCATGCCGGATGGAATCAAGCAGCACTCGGACATGGAGCGGTGCGCGCACCTGTGCCACGAGTGCCAGGATGCGTGCCTGGGACTGATCCCGCACTGCCTGGCGCTGGGCGAGGAGCACGCGGACGCGAAGCACATCGGGTTGCTGCTGGACTGCACCGTGGTTTGCGGGGCCTCGCACAACTTTCTGCACCGCGGCTCGCCCATGCACAAGGTGACGTGCGGCGCATGCCAGCAGGTGTGCGAGGCGTGCGCGGAGGACTGCGAGCGGGTTGGGCCGGATGATGAGCGGATGCGCGAGTGTGCGCAGGCGTGCCGGCGCTGCGCCGAGGCGTGCCGGACGATGGCGGCGTGAGCCGAAGATCCGTCATGCATCCGTTTATGTGAACCAGTGCGGAGCGGCGAGGAGCGCTGCCGCGGCGAGAGCGCCCTCGGCGGCGAGTCGCAGGTCGACGATGTCGCGCAGGCGGTCGGGGCGGCGGGTGCGCAGGGCGATGAGGCCGACGAGCGTCAGGATCGACCAGACGACGCGGGCGTGGAACGGGACCCAGGGGCAGGCGAGGATGACCGCGGCCAGGAAGATGCGGGCGATGCCGGTGAGACGCCAGGTGTGGCCGGGGCCGAGAGTGGTGGGAAGAGTTGACGTGCCGTGGGCGCGGTCGGCGGGTTCGTCGTCGATGTCGCAGAGCGCGGCGTCGAGGGCGATGCGCACGGCGACGATCGCTGCCGCGGCGGCGATGGCGGGGGCGTGGGCGCGGGCCAGATCGAGCCACGCACCGGGGGCATCGGCCGGCGAGGCGGCGGCGATCGCGGCCATCGCTGCGAATGCGGTGATGCCGAGCGCCACGTAGCAGTTCTTGATCCAGACGATGTCTTTAGGGCGTGGGCGCGAGCCGCGCGGTGTGGGGGCGTAGCAGGCGACGCCCAAGGCCGAGCACGCGCCCGCGAGGGGTGCCCAGTGGCTGATCGCAAGGCCCGCGATGGCGCCCGCGATGAGAAGCAGGAAGGCGAGCGTGCGGACGGCACGCGAGTGGCGCGTGAGAAAGGCGTAGCGTCGCGGCTGGGCCGAGGCGTCGGCGGGGTCGATCCAGGCGTCGCGCAGCTTGACGCGGTCGAGCGCGTAGGCGCCGGTGGCGGTGAGGAAGACGGAGAGCGCCGCGGCGGCGAAGTGCGCGGGGCGAGCTTCAAGGCCTGAGAGCTGCGCAAAGCAGATGAAGGCGCCGACGGCGTAAAGGCCGGGCCAGGCACCGATATGGCCCAACGCTTCAAGCATGACGGATCATTGGGCACGTGGTGCGTGCCGCGGCTCGAATCAGTCGCGGGTGGGAGCGCTACTTGGCGGCGCCGGTCATCGTCATGAGCTCTTCGGGTCCTTGAGAGAGCGTGAGCGTGTTGCCCGCGACGGCGTAGGTGTCGGCCTTGCGGAGCGAATCGACGAAGAGGCTCTCGACGGCCATGAGCTGAGGGGCGCCGGCGCGGCGGGTGGTCATGATGGGGCCCAAGGCGAAGCGGCCGCTGGAGAGTGCGGTCTGATCGAAGGACGAACCCAGGGCGTTCACACTGGTGTAGCCGCTCACCGTGCCGTCGCGCGCGATCGAGAGCGAGGGGAGGCGGGCGCCCTGTGGGACGAGTTCGCTCACGCTGTTGCCCGCGAGGGTGGCGAGGGTCCAGTCGTTGTAAAGAGATTCGGGCGAGGGCGGGGCCGTCGAGGCCTTGGGACCGGATTCGCATGCCGCGAGGATCATCGGGAGGAGCGTGATGGAGGTGATGAGGTGGAGGGCGCGGGTGCGCGGGCGGTGAATCGTCACGGCGGTTCTCCTGGGATGCGCCCAAGGATACGGCTGCGGGTCGGGCCGGGTCGGCGGTACGCTTGGTGAGAATGGAACGCGCGAGCCGGATTCGTTGGGGCGATCGGCGCGGAGGGATTCACCATGACAGCGTTCGTGCGGCGCGAGAGGTACTGCGGGCGGATGACGCGGTTTGCGGGCTTGGTCACGCTGCGCGGCACGCGTCTGAAGCGGTACGACACGACGATTGACGGCGGCGGTGTCGATGAGGCGTCGTACGCGCGTGGGATTGAGATGGCGGGGGAGATGCTGCCGCGGGAGGCGGTGGGGGCGGACCGGCCGGGCGTGGGGGTTCTGATCTGCCACACTGGAAGGGCGGTCGAGTACGTGGTGATGGGGTGGTGGGACCACCAGAACGAACTCGTGATGCGCGTGCTGGTGCGCGACCGGGTCGTTGGCGCGGCGTGGCGAGACGGAGCGGGGGAGTGGTCGTTCTGCGTCTGGGACCTGGAGGTGATGTGGCACGAGCGCGAGGCGTACGTGCAGCACGTGCTGTCGCCCGCGGCGGGGGCGGATGTGGAGGGGTACCTGGTGGATGTGTGGGACGAAGAGGCGGAAGGGTCGCCGGCGCCGTGACGGCTACTTCTGACTGGCGGCGGCGAACATCAGCATCTTCAGGTCGCCCTTCGCGAACGTGAGCAACACCCCGTCGATGGTGAAGTAGTCGGCCTTGGAGAGGTCGGTGAGGAAGGCACTCTCGACGATGGTCTGTTGTGGGGTGCCGGTGCGGCCGGTGGTCATGGCGTTGCCGAACTTGAAGTTGCCGTTGGAAAGCAGGGACGGATCCACGAACGTGGTGAGAGTGTTCATGCCGGTGTAGCCGGTGATGTGGCCGTCGGCGGCGATGGTGAGGCTGGGCTTTCGTTCGCCGGGGTTCAGGTAGGAATCGATCTCGGCGCCGTCGAGGGTGACGAGTGTCCACGTGTTCGCGTACGCGGGGGTTGAGCCCGGGGCGGGGTGGCTGGCGCAGCCGGGCACGAAGGCGACGAGGACCGCGCCGATGAGCAACGCCAGAGATGCGAGAGAGCGCATGATCAAACTCCGAAGGGGTGGCGCGGGGACGCGATGGCGAGCGGCTAGAAAAGACCGGGGCCTTCGTCGACGGGGACGAGCTTGCCGTTGACCAGACGCATTTTGGGCTTGGGCTTCTTGGACTGGGCGACGGGGGGAGCGGGCGCGGTTGTGGCGGCGGGCTTCTGCGAGGGAGGTGCTTTCTCTTTGGCGGGCGTTGACGCGGCTTCGCGCTCACGCTTGGGGTTCGTGGGCTTGGTGTTTGGCTTGGTGTCAGGTTTGGTATCGGGCTTGGCCGGGGGCGATTTGGCGGGTTTGGAGCGGGCCGAGGGCGCGGTGTCGATAAGGCGCGGCTCGTCTTCGTCGGCGCGGGCGAGGGAGGCGACTTTCAGTGCCGCGGCTTCGGCTTTGGACTGGGCGAACGGGTCGGGCTTGGGAGCCTTGGCGCCCGCGGCCTTCTGGTTCTTTGCGGCGATTTTCGATGAAGGCGAAGAGGGAGTAGAGGCAGGTGGGACACCTGCGCCACTAGCACGGGTCGACGGAGGGAGAGTCGGCGCGGCCTGCTCGACGATGATGACGCCTTCCTGGTCGCCGTCGTCCTCCTTGAGGGCCTTGCCCTCTTCGTCGAGCTGGAGGTCGGCGATGGCGGTGCGCTTGCGGGCCTGGGTTAGGAGGGCTTCGTAGAGCTTCTTGGCGTCGGTGCCGTTGATGGTGTTGATGGCCTTGGAGATCTCGCCGATGTAGCGCTCGAAGATGTCGCGGCGCTCGCCCTCGCGGCGCATCTTGAGGCGCTTGCGGAGGTAGGTGCCGAGCTTTCTGCCGCACTCCATAAGCGCGAGCTTCATCTCCTTGCGGATCTCGTCGTAGTCCGCGATGGCTTCCTTGGACTCGCTGGTGAAGGGGACCCACACGCTGGCCATGTGGATCATGATCACCAGGGGGCCGATGGGGACGGAGTTCTTGGGCTGCTGGAGGTCGTAGTTGCGCCAGTTGGTCTCGATCACGCCCTTGAAGCTCGAGCAGGCGGACTGCTGGTAGAGCAGCGGGACGCGGTTGGCGAAGCGAATAACGCGCGAGGCTTCATCGCCGGGGAGCTCGCCGCCGAAGGCGATCGCGGATTCGATGAGGAAAGGGCGGCCGCGGTAAACGGCGGGCTCGCGGCTGCTGGCGGCGTAGAACTCGGCGCGGACGCCCTTGAACATGCCCTTCAAGAGCTGCTGCACGCCGATGGGTGCGAGGCAGTCGGTAGGAGGCGGGGGCAGCTTGGAGTCCTGGAGCTCCTTGAAGAGCTTCTCAGCCTTCTCGTGGTCGATGTCGACGACCTTGGTGCGGCTGGTGACGCCGATTTTCTCGCAGAAGGACCCGGCGGTAGCGGAAGAAACGCGGCTGAACTTGTCCTGCAGGAAGTTGTAGAGCGTGTAACCGGACTTTTCGGTCTCGGCTTCCTTGAGCATCTGGAGAAGGATGCCGAGCTCAATGCCACGGGGGTGCGGCTGGATTTCCTTGGTCTCGGGCGGGAGCTCGGTGACGGCGCGGGGGAAGATGATGACGCCGTTGGTCTCGGTGGTGGTGGAAGGCGCGGGGGGAGCGGGGAGTGGGGAGTCGGGAGTGGGGGAAGCGCCCTTGGCGTCAGTAGCTTTGGCGTCCTTGTCCTTCTGGCCCTTGGCGCCCTTCAGAAGCGGGACGTCCTCCTCTTCCTCGCTGACTTTCGTGGGAGGGACGAAGGTGATCTTGGCGTGCGGGTTGGCGATGGCGGTGAGGTCGAGGAACTCATCGACCGAGCCGCGGCCCTTCTGGTAACGACCCTCGAGCTCGATCGAGACGCTGGTGCCGGTGGGGTAGTCGGTGGGGGAGAGGAACGACCCCTGCTCCGAGAGCTCGCGCGTCCCCGCGGTGAGCTCGCGGAGGCGTTTGAGCGGGAAATCCTCGGTCTCCTCGTCGGTCGTGACCTCGGCGCGGTTGGTCTTGGTGTTCATGGCCAGCTCGATGTGGTGAGCCGGCTTCTTGGCGCCCGGACGGGTGTGGATCACCATCGGCTTGCCGGTGGTGATGAGTCCGAACATGCCCGCGGCAGAGATTCCGATGCCCTGCTGGCCGCGGGACATCTTGAGTCGGTGAAACTTGGAGCCGTAGAGGAGGCGACCGAAGATGTTCTCGACCTGCTTGCGGACGATGCCGGGGCCGTTGTCGATGACGGTGACGCGGTAGCGGGACTGCTTGGCCTCGCGCCCGCGGTCGGGTTGGAGGTCCTCGATGACGACGGTGATGTCGGGGAGGATGCCGGCTTCTTCGCATGCGTCGAGGGAGTTGTCGACGGCCTCCTTGACGGTGGTGAGGAGGGCCTTGCGAGGGTTGTCGAAGCCGAGCAGGTGGCGGTTTTTGGCGAAGAACTCGGAGACGGAGATATCGCGCTGCTTGGTCGCCATGGACTCGGCCGTGGCGCGCGGCGCAGGCTTGGACTTGCTCACGGGCTGGGTTCTCTCGGCGGACGGGGGATCCATCACCTCAGTGGACGACATGAGCGGCCCTCCCTGGCTGCTGAAGCGTAGAGAATAGCGAGGAGCGGGCGGGTGGTCAGGTCGCGGGATGAATCGGCCAACCGGGCCCGAGTGGGAGAATCAAGGCTGGCGCCGGTGCGTGATCGCGGCTACGCGTCAGGCTCCGGGCCAGCCGGGGGAGGGCGCCGTACGGCGGTGCGGCGGTTGTGCCCCGCGGATTCTCGTTCACGCATTCGGCGGGTGATGACGCCCAGGGCGATGGGGAGACTGCCGAAGAACGTGACGCACACCAGCGCGAAAACGACCATCGCGAAGTCGTCGCGCATCGACCGCCACGCCCATACGAGGATGGCGCCGTCGACGAGCAGGAGCGCGGCGATCGTGTACCTCACGCGTGGATGGTAGAGGCGCGCGGGGGCGGCGCCGGATTTTCAACGAACCTCCCCCGGCCTCGGTCCTGGCGGACGGCGTCAACGCTCGGCCACCCCCTCCGCAAGGGCGGAGGAGAACCATTCACCGCGCCGGCCGGATCTCGAGGCGCCAGTCCTCCGCGCCCGCGTCGATCGCGTTGCCGGGCAGGAAGACCTGGCTGCGCGAGGGGAGCTGGATCCAGCGCCAGTCGGGGCCCTTGGGCTCGTCGGGGATCGGCACGCCGCTCTTATTGAGGAAGATGAATCGGTACTCGGCGCGGAGGTCGGCGCGGTCGGTGATGGCGCGGATGGGGACGACGACGCTCATGATGCGGGCGTGCTCGACCTTGGGGACGCCGTTGACGATCAGGCCCTGGAGTTCGCGGTCCACGACGATCTGGGGGTATGCCGCGGCGGGGAGCTGGTCGGGCTGGGAAGACGCCGGGGCTTTCACCGTGTCGCAGCCGGTCAGGAGGAGCGAGGGGAGCGCGGCGGCGGCGAGCAGGGCGAGCGAGCGGCGGGTGATGCGGTTCATGGGTCCTTCTCCTGTGTGTTCATCGCGGGCTGGCGGGCGGGGGCACGGGGGCCGTCACGCGGGCTTCGTTGACGAAGCCCATGCGGCGGAAGCCCCGGCGGTCGGTATGGACGCCGGGGTCTGCCGCGGCGCGGGGGGCGAGGGACTGGGCGGCGGGGATGCGGATGTAGCGGAGTCGGATCGGGTCGGTGGGGGGCGGGGGAGCAAGGTCGGCGATGGAAACGCCCGAGGCAGCGTCGCCCTCCACGGAGATCGTGATGCGCGTGCCCTGGGCGGGGATGAAGATCGGGGCGATGTAGGTGCGCTGCGGGAGGATCTCGCAGAAGCGAAGGTCGGCGCCGGCGGTGGCTTTAAGGGCCATGCCGGCAAGGGCGATGCCCAGGCCCGCGAGTCCCTGGGCGGTGCGCTCGGCGGAGGTGTTGCGCCCAAGGCCGGTGGTGGCGGTGATGAGACCGCCGGTCACGAGCACATCGCCGATGATGCTCTTGGCCTTGCGCACGTCCTCGAAGCTGTTCCACATGTGGTCCTGGGCCATCGCGTTGACATCGCAGGCCCAGGGGAACGATTCGGGCGCGGCGCCGTTGACCTGCACGACAAGGCGGCGGCCGTCGCTCGCGGTGCGCGGCACGAAGCGCGAGAGCGAGCCGTCGGGGCCGTAGCGGACCTTTTCGGGTCCGCGGCCGTAGTCGACGATCAGGACCGCGTTGGCCGTGCCGCTGCCGATGCGATCGGCGACTTCGCGGAGCGGGGGGTTGAGGGTGAAGGCCTCGCGGAAATCGTCCTGGGCTTCGGAGAGGCGGTCGGGGTCGGAACGGCCGAGCGCGTAGTTGGAGAGGCCGGCCATGGCGTAGCCGAACGCGAAGTTGGTCTTGGTGGGCGTGTAGCCGTGATCGATGTACCTGTCGTATTCGCCGGGGCGCACCTGCTCGCGCCTGGCGGCTTCGGCGGCGATTTCCTCCTTGGACTTCTTGCGGTCCTTGCCGTCGGCATCGCCGAAGTTCTTGAGCTGGAACAGAGAGGCGTCGGCGGCGGCGCGGGCGTTGTCCCACTGGCCGAGCTCGGCGTAATTGATCGAGGTGTAGGTGAAGGCCAGAGCCTGCTCGAAGGGCTCGCCCTTCCAGAAGATGGTGCCGCCCTCGCCCAGGAAGGAAGCCGCGACGGTCTGGTCGTCGTTGATGCCCTGGCGGCGCAGGGTCATAAACGTTTCAAAGAAGGGAGGCTCTGCCGCGGCGGGCGTCCCGGCGGCGAGGTTGACCATTCCGAGGCGCATGTTGTCGAGGACGTACTCGCGCTCGCGGCCGTCGGGCTTGGCGAGGTTCGACTCGAGGCCGGCCCGGGCGGTGGTGTAGTCGCCGCGCTCGACGGCATTGCGCAGGGCCATGTCGGGGACGTAGGAGGAGCAGGCAGGGACCGCGGCGATGATTGCGAGCAGAAGGAGGGACGAAGTGAGCGCGGAGAAGCGACCGTGCGGCCATACGCGGGGCGCTTCCGAGCGAGAAGGGCCGGGAGTCGGGGCGATCATCAGTTGTACGCCTTTCCGACCGCGGCACGCTTGAACTCGAAGGAGCCGGTCCAGACGACCTCGCCGGTGGAGAGGTCGGAGATGCGGTACTGGCAGTAGTACGCGTCGGTGCGGGCGCCGCCGGTGCTGGCGGTGACGGAGCGGAAGATCGCCTCCATGACGTGGGTGGGGGCGCGGAGCGAAGCGGCGCGCTCGGCCTCGGGGACGTTCACCTTGAGCTCGTCGAGACGCTCGACGGGGATCACGATGCGGATGTTGCGTTCCCGCGAGAGCTCCTGAATCGAAAACGAGTCGAGGACGCGGTACATGAGGTACCAGCGGTCGTTGTCGCGGAGCACATCCGAGGTGTAGTTGATCACCTTGCGGAGGGTGATGGTCAAAGGCGGGGACTGGGGCGTGCGGTTGGCGAGGAACGAGCTGGCCTTGAGCTGCTCGGTGATCTCGGTGGTGATCTCGGTCAGATCGGCGCTGGTGATGGAGGTGGATTCGCCGGAGGTGCGCGTGGCGGGCGCGCACGAGGGGGCGGCGAGCGCGAGCAGGAGGGAGATGATGGCGAGCGGGCGCAAGGCTTGGGTCCGTGCGGCGTGGCGCGCCGGGCTCACTTGTACGTCTGCTCGTACCTCTTGGAGAAGATGATCTGGCCGTCGCTGGCGCGCATCAGCTGAAAGTTGAGGTAGAAGCCGCGGGTATCGGGGCGATCGAGGCTGAAGGCGTTGCCGTTGAGGAAGTACGTGTAGTTTTCGTTGATCTTGCGGTCGCCGGGGGGAGCGCCCAGCTCGCGGGCGCGGAGGTCGTCGAAACGGGCCCGGTTCTCGACGACGCGGAAGTACTTGCGGAATTCGGCGCTGTTGAGCAGCATGTCGCGGCAGCGCTCGCGGACGACCTCAAAGTCGGTGGTGGGCATGTTCGAGGTCTTGTTGGCGATGTCGCCGTAGACGAGCGTGCACAGGAACGCCTGGCCCTCGGGGCGCAGCTCGGTCTGCGAGAGCGTCTCGAGGTCCTTCATCAAAGCCTCGGCGACGCGGCTGCTGGCGTCGTAGAGATCGGCGACGTACATCTTGCCGGACTTCATCTCGGCCTCGGTCGTTTCGCCCGGGGGGACGCGCCCGGTCTGCTTGCCCTGGTAGGACTGGCAGCCGGTGGCGCCGGCGATGCCCAGCGCGGCGAACACGAGCAGTGCCGGACGGGTGAGGTTCGTGATGCTCATCGAAGACTCCGGTGCCGCGATGATCGTGGCGCGGCGGTTGTTTGTGCTTGAGAGAGACATCATACCGGTGCGCAGACGGACCGGGGCCGACGCCGGCCGCGGTTGGAAAGCACGATGTGGAAGGATGCCCGCGTCCAGACTTTGCCGTCAGTGACGGCCGCCACGACCGCCACCGCCACCGCCGCCCCCTCGGCCGCTGGCGCCGGCGAAGCTCGCACGAGCGCCGCCACCGCCGCTGGGAGCGCCGTGGTATGCGCTGCCGCCGCCGCCCGACCCGCCGCGGCTGTAGGCGCTGCTTGACCCGCTGCGGTAGGAACCGCCCACGGCAACGTTGGAGCCGCCGTAATTGCCGGAGGCATAGTTAAACGACACGGCCACGGAGCTGCCCCCGCCGCACCCGCCCCAGCCGCTGCCGCAATACGACGGGCGGCAGACGGGAGCGCAGTATCGGGGCGCGTAGTAGCGGGGAGCGCAGTAGCCATATCCGGCGTAGCCGTACGCGGGGTAGGCGTATCCGGGATAGCCGTAACCGTATCCGAAGCCGATGCTGCCGGAGCCCCAGCCGTACCCGACGGCGATGGACCACGATGAACTCGGCACGTAGGCCGCTTCCTGCACGTACACCGGCGCGGTGTAGATGGGCGCGGGCTGCACGATCACGGGCTGCTGGACGACGACGGGTTGCTGGACCACCACCGGCTGCTGCGTATAGACCGGCTGCTGCACGACCACGGGCGCCGGGGCGGGCTGGGCCTGCGTGTACACGGTGTTCGAGGCGGCCGGCGCCGGGGCGCTGGCGGCGGGGAGCGGCTGGCTGTAGGCCGAGGGCGCGCTGGCCACGGTGGCGCCGCCGCGGTAGAAGTTCGTGAAGCGCTGCTGCGCATCGGCGCTGATGGCGATCGCATAGGCGCTCACCCGATCGGCGTCGACGGTGGGCCGGCCGGAGGCCGGCGAGATGTCGTAGACCCATTCGCCGACCACGGCGCCGCGGCGCACGTCGACGATCTGGTAGCTCGTCCGCAGCTGCGGGCCCGCGCTCGCCGAGGTCCTGGCCTCGGTGACCATCGCAACCACGACCTCCGCGCGGGTCTGCTCGGCGATCATGGCCGCGGCGCGACGGACATCCGTTGAGGCGACCGCTCCGATCGCAGAATCGCGCGAGGCGCGCGAGGAGGATTCATCGGGGACCATGATGACCTCTCCCGAGCGAAGCATGTCGCGCGTGCGCGAGGCGAGCAGTCCGGCCTGCGCCGAGAGGTCGTTGGACGGGTGGGCCAAGTCGGGCAGATAGAAGTCGACCACGGCCACAATCGGCCGGCCCGCGCTGCGGTAGGCGTCGGCGAAGGTGAACACGGGCGCCTGCGCCGATGGCGGCAGCGGGAGGCGGTCGGTCTGGGCGAAGCCGGGGGCGCTGAACGCCCCCATCGCCAGGGCGGGCAGGAGGGAACGCAAGGTTCGCGATTTCACGGCTGATCTCCGCACGAAGATAGTGCCCACTGAATCTAGTACGCGCTGGGGGCTCGGAAGTTCCAGCGAAGTGCGGATGCCATCGGGCGCTCGGGCGGGCCGTGCGGCGGGATGTGTATCTATTCTGTTAGGGTCGGGGCTCTTGGGGGTTGCCGGGGACGTGCGAATTCGGGGAGGCGTGTCGGCGTCAGGGGCTGGGCACCAGAATCGTCGTGCCGTTGCTCTCGTCGCGCTCACCGACGATGCACGCGACCACGACCCCGGCCACGGCTTCCGGTGTCAGCGTCTTTGCCTTGGGGATGGTGGTGGCGGGGAAATTGGCGCGCAGCATGTCGGTCTCGACGGCGCCCGGCGCGACGGCGAAGGCGCGCACGCCGATAGTGCGGCCTTCCTTGGCACAGGCCTGGGCCAGCATGTTCACGGATGCCTTTGCCGCGGCGTAGGCGATGAAGCCGGGGAAGGGATCGACGGTGGCCATGGATGAGACGTTGACGATGCAGCCGGAGCGTTGACGTCGGAAGAACGGCCACACGCTGGCGATGGCGACCACCGGGGCGGTGGCGTTGGTATCGAAGCACTCCCGGATCGCGTCGAGGCCGAGGCGGTCGATCGGGCCCATGGGCGCGGCGCCGGCGTTGTTGATGAGTGCATCAACGCGCCCGAACGTGCTGGAGATGGTGTCGAGGGCGCGCTGGAGTTGCTCGGGGTTGGCGACGTTGGCCGGCACGGCCATCCAGGGCGTGGTGAGCACGGCGCCGGTGCCGTTCAGGCGCTCGGCGCGGCGGCCGATGAGCCCGAGCCGGTAGCCGCGCTGGCTGAGGAGGGTCGCGACGGCGCGGCCGATTCCGGAGCCTGCGCCGGTCACGATCGCTACGGGGGCAACATCGCTCATGAGGTCACGTGCTCCTCGGTCTGGCGAAGAAGTTTCGTTGCGGCAGCGCCCTTCAGATACAGGAAGAGCATCATCATGGCCGCCCGGGCGGACCACTCGCGGACGGACTGGCGGTCGCCGCCGCCCATGTTGAAGCGGCGCGAAACGACGGGCGTGTCGCTGCCGTGGCGTGCGGCCAGGGCGATCCAGACGGTGCCGACGGGCTTGTCGGGGCTGCCGCCGTCGGGGCCGGCGACGCCGGTGATCGAAAGGGCAAAGTCGGCGGCGGCGCGGTCCAGGGCGCCGCGGGCCATGGTCTCGGCGGTGTGGTGGCTGACGGCGCCGTGGGCGGCGATGATCGAGGCGGGCACTCCGACCTGCGACGACTTCATCTCGTTGCTGTAAGTGATCCAGCCGCCGACGAACACGGCCGAGGCGCCGGGCACCTCGGTGAACATCGAGCCGAGCAAGCCACCGGTGCAGCTCTCGGCGACGGCGAGGGTGCGGGCCCGGGTGCGGAGCTCAGAGAGCACGGCCTGCTGCAGCGTGGTGTCGCCCTCGCCGAAGCAATAAGGAACGGCGGCGGCGCGGGCGGCGCGGACCGTTTCGTCCATGGCCCGGGCGGCGTCGGAGATTGAGCCCGTCGCGTCGTAGCGGACACGGATGCTCACCACGCCGCCGGAGGCGGTGGTGCCGACGAGCGGGTTTCTCGTGCGGTCCATCAGCCGCCCCAGGCGCGCGGCGAGTTCGCTCTCGCCGATGCCGTAGCAGTGCAGCGCGTGCGTGCGCACGGTGCGCCCGGGGGCGGGGACCAGACGCGGGCGTACGTGCGCCTCGAACATCGCCGACATCTCGGCCGGAGGTCCGGGCAGGCAGAAGACATCGCAAGCGCCGATTCTGGCGGCCAGGCCCGGCGCGGTGCCGCGCTCGTTCGAGAGACATGCAGCGCGCGAGGGGCGTTGGGCCTGAACGCGGTTGATGGCGTTCATTTCTCTGCCACGCCCCGAGAACCACCGCTTGACACTTTCCAGGGCGGCGGGGTCTTCGATGAGCACGTCGTCCGTGGCCCGCGCGAGTGCGCCGCGGCAGAGGTCGTCGGCGGTGGGGCCCAGGCCGCCGGTTGAGATGAGCAGGTCGGCGCTTGCGGCGAGGCGTTGGAGGGCCGCGACCGTGGCCTCGAGGTCGTCAGGAACGGTCACGTGCTCGACCACTTCGATTCCCAGGTCAAGAAGTCGAGCCGAGAGCCACCGGCTGTTGGTGTCCAAACGCTGGCCTAGGGTCAGCTCGTCGCCCATGGAGAGGATGGCGGCCTTGGCGTGGGGCACGGGCAAGCGTAGAAGCCGGCGAAGGGAGTGGCTTGGCGAGGCGCCCGATGAATTCGCATCGATTCGCGGCCCGGGTCAGGCGCCGTGCGCGTGGTGAGCCGTGGAGGGCTCGCCGACGCGGTGGATGGTGATCGTGTTGGTGGCCTTGGCCTGCCCGAGGGGGCGGCCGGCGACGATGACGACCGAATCGCCCCGGGCGCAGATGCCGCGGGAGAGGAGGAATTCGTCGACCGAAGCGGTCCAATCGGAGATTCTCCCGGTCTCGGGCGGCCGCGAGCAGACGGGGATGACGCCGCCCAGCAGCGTCATGCGCCGGGTCGACACCGCGTCAGAGGAGTACGAGATGATCGGGACGTGCAGGTTGTTCTGGCTGAGGTAGCGGGCGGTGCCGCCGCGCTGCGACCAGCACACGACGGCCTTGGCGTGCAGGTCCGCGGCGATGAGGGCAGCCCCGTGGGCGAGGGCGGCGGTGCCCTTGTGGCGTTCCTCGAGGCGGGTGGGGTTGGACGACGCCGTGCGCGGCATGTGCGCGAGGCGGTCTTCGGCGGCGCTGGCGATGCGGCGCATGGTCTCGACGACGAGGGCGGGGTGCTTGCCGGCGGCGGTCTCGGCCGAGAGCATCACGGCGTCGGCGCCGTCGAAGATGGCGTTGGCGACGTCGCTGGCCTCGGCGCGGGTGGGCATGACATTCTCGATCATGGTCTCGAGCATCTGTGTCGCGACGATGCAGGGCTTGCCCATCGCGGCGCACACCGAAAGGATTTCCTTCTGGGCCACGGGCACGCGGGCGATGTCCATCTCGACACCCAGGTCGCCGCGGGCGACCATGATGCCGTCGGAGGCGGCGACGATGCGGTCGAGGTCGGCGAGGGCCTGGGGCTTCTCGATCTTGGCGATCACGGGCATCCAGCACGCCGCGTGACGGTCGTCGTGCTCGGCGCCGGCCGGGCAGCGGGCGGCGAGGTTTCTCTTAAGTTCGATGACTTCCTCGGCGCGGCGGACGAAGCTCAGGGCCAGGAAGTCCATCTGGTTCTTGAACGCCCAGTCGACGCACTCCCAGTCGCGGGGGCTGATGGCGGGCGCGGACATCACGCTCTGCGGGAGGTTGATCCCCTTGCCGCTGGTAACGAGACCGCCGACGATGACGCGGCAGCGCAGCTCGCCCTCTTTCGCGCGGGATTCGACGGCCAGCATGCGGACGGCGCCGTCGTTGATGAGGACCTTCTGACCGGGCTTGACCTCGTCGATCATCTGCGGGTAGGTCGTGGGGAAGACCGCGACCGACTGGCCGGAGGCGTTCTTCTCGATGAACGCGAGATCCACGCCGCGCCGGATGACGGCGTCCTGCCCTGACTCGAGCGTGATGCCGCCGTCGGGCACCTTGCCGATGCGCACCTTGGGCCCCTGCAGGTCGCCGAGGCACCCGACGGGGCGGCGGAGTTCGGCGCTGACGCGGCGGACGGTGTCAAGACGCTTCTGATGGGAGTCGAAGTCGCCGTGCGAGAAGTTGAAACGGAAGACGCTGACGCCGGCCTCGATGAGGCGGCGGACCATCTCCGGCGAGTCCGAGGCGGGTCCGATCGTCGCGACAATTTTGGCGAGCATCGGCGCGGAGTCGAGGGATTCGGTCGGTGCGGTCATGGACTGATTATCGGCGAGAACGGCGGCAGCGGTGAGGCCGTTCAGGGTGCCGTGCGGGAGAGTTCGAGGATGCGGAGGTAGTTGCCCCGGAAGAACGCGGTGTAGCCGATCAGGATGTCGGCCAGCGTGCCCGTCTTCTTGGCCTGGTCCCAGCGTTCCTTGATCGCCTTGAAGTTCTGCGGCGTGAAGTCGAGCTCCGCACCGTCCTGTGTTCGAGTGGTGGGGAACGAGTAGAAAAGAGTCTCCATCTCGGCGAGACGATCGTGAGGGAACGAGGGGTTGTTCCGGGCCCGGATGAGGGCGGTCCACGCGGCGCGCTGCTCGTCGGCGATGTCGCACGAGAAGGCACCCATCATGATCCCGATCGCGTCGCGCCACCCGGCGGGCTTGACCTTGGTGGCCAGCTCGAACGGGTTCACCTTGTCGATCATGAAGCTCTGGTACTTGTCGTACATGAACCTCGAGACCGGCATGCGTCGGAGGGCGTAGTCCTCGGGGCCCATCGGGCGACCGTCGGGGCCCTTGGGGTTGGACTGGCCTTCCTTGCTGCTTGTCGGCGGGAACTGCCAGAGCGCCTGGCCCTCGTCGCTCAAGCAGAAGCGCACGAAGCGGCGCGCCATCTCCGGGTTGGGCCCGCCGCGGAGAATTGAAACAGGGTCTGCGTCGATCGACGTGGCGCCCTTGGGATCGACGTAGCCCACGCGGCTGTCGCGGACGTCGTGCCCGGGGGGCACCACGGCTTGGGCCTGGTTTCTTCCGTAGAAGTCGATGGCCAGGCCCATGGCCGCCTCGCCGTGCGCGACGTCGATGGGGGGCTTGGTGGACTGGTTGGTGAAGTAGCGCGTGTTGGCGCACATCTCGCGGATGAGCCGCCAGCCCTTTTCCCAGCCGTAGTAGCTCAGGATGGCGTCGAGCGAGGTGGTGATCGAGCCGGACTGACGCGGGTCGGAGAGGGCGACGTTTCCGACGAGCTCGGGGCGGGCGAGGTCCTCGAAGGATGTCGGCTCCGGGACCTTGAGGCTGGCGAGCAGGTCCTTGTTGTACACGATGCCGAAGCACGAGAGCGCGGTGCCGATCCAGTATTGGCCCGGGTCGCCCTTGGCCGGGTCGCCGGGGTCGTAGAGGTACGCCACGCCGACCTGGTTGGGGCCGAACCAGGCGTCCATATCTTCCCTTGAAAACCCCGCGGGAACGCTCATGGAGATGTACGTGAGCTTCTTCTCCGCACCGGTTGCGCCCTGCACCGTTGTTTCGGCGAAGACGTCCTTGGATGTTTTCAGGCGACCGTGGTCGTAGGAGCCGCCGCCCATCATGAGATCGATCGGGATGACGCCGGGTTGGCAGGTGCCGTCGGGGGCGATCTCGCCGCCGCGGATGGCCGCGTTGTACTTGGAGACCAGCTGCTTGACGATCTCGCTGGTGCCTCCGGGAACCAGCCACACGACCCGGGCGGGCTCGTGGTACTCGCGTTCGTGCCAGCGCTTGAACGCCCTCTCAAACTCGAGCCTGATCTGCGAGACGTGGGGGGAGACGATGACGACGGTCTTGAGGTCCTTTTCGCGGGCGTCGCGTGCCGCGGCGGGGCGCATAAGGAACGGGATGCCGATGATGACGGCCAGGAGGAGCAGGATGAGCGCACGCCCGCGGGACATGGCCGGAGTGTAGTGATCGCCAAGGGGGGCGCGAAGGGCCGGCGACGACGTGTGTTGCTCCGGCGGTCCTCGCCAGTACCATGGGCCCAAGGGCAGGGGTTCGTGGGCCGGAGAATCACCGCGTGAAGACGCCTTGCATGTCGTTCGTGGTCGCGTGCGTGACGGGCGTGTTCGTGGCATTCGCGGGCGCGGCTGGTGCCGAAGGCTCGCCGGCCCGCGACGGGCCACGCGTCGAGTACACCGTGCGGCTCCCCGAGCCGCAGACCCAGATGGTCGAGATGTCGGTGGTCCTGCACGGGCTGACCGGCGACGCGATCGACCTGTGCCTGCCGGTGTGGCGCCCTGGCCGGTACGTGGTGCTCGACCCCAGCGGGACGGTGCGCGAGGCCCGGGCGCGATCGGGGGACGGTCGGACGCTCGAGATCGTCAAGACGGACAAGTCCACCTGGCGCGTGTCGACGGGCGGGGCCCCGGAGATCGTGGTCGACTACCGCGTCTACGCCAACAACTTGGGCGAGCGCACCCGTCACGTGGACGACACGCACGCATTCCTCTCGCCGGCAAGCGTGTTCATGTACGCGCCGTCGCTGCGGGACGAGCCGCTGGAGGTGCACGTCGATGCGCCGCAGGGGTGGCGCGTCGCGACGGGGCTGGAGCACGACCCTGCCGACGAGAGGACGGTCCGGGCGCCGAACTACGACGTGCTGGTCGACTCGCCGCTGGAGATCGGCGTGCAGGAGCGGGCGGAGTTCGACGTCGACGGTGTTCCGCACGAGATCGTGGTGTGGTGGGGCGGGAAGCCGAGCGTGGCGAGCCCACCGGCGCGTCCGAAGTACTTTGACCTGGAGCGGATGCGGGCGGACTTTGCCCGGATCGTCCGGGCGCAGCGGGACGTGTTCGGGGACCTGCCGTACACGAGGTACGTGTACATCTTCCACGCCGCCGCGGGGGTGAGCGGGGGCACGGAGCACCTGAATTCGTTCGTGATCCAGGCCGCGCCGTCGAGGTTTTACACCGAGAGCGGCTACCGGGCGTTCCTCTCGACGGTGTCGCACGAGATGTTCCACACGTGGAACGTCAAGCAACTGCGGCCCGCGGCGTTGAAGCCGTACGACTACCAGCACGAGAACTACTCGGACCTGCTGTGGGTCGCCGAAGGAACGACGACGTACTACCAGGGGCTGGTGCTGGTGCGCGCGGGGCTCATGAAGCCCGACGCGTACCTGAAGAGCGTGGGGGACAGCATCGATTCGATCCGTCGCCGCCCGGGGGCGACGGTGCAGAGCGTCGAGGACGCGAGCGTGAACTCGTGGGTGATGTTCAACCGCACCAACGCCGACGGGGTGAACTCGACGGTGTCGTTCTACGAGTCGGGGCAGCTGGCGAGCCTGGTGCTCGACATGGAGATCCGGCGGGCGTCGGCGGGGAAGGCTTCGCTCGATGATCTGATGCGCGACCTGTACCGGCGGTTCCCGCTCGCCGGCCCGGGGTACGCGCGCGCGGACGTCATCGACAGCGCCAAGAAGCTCGGGTTCGAGGGAGCGCCCGAGTTCTTCGACCGGTGCGTGGGGGGCGTGGAGCCCCTGGACTTCGAGCACGCGCTGGAGTGCGTGGGGCTGGCGGTGTCGCGCGGCAAGGGCGGGGGCGCAAAGCCGGGCGCGGACGCGGCGGAGGATTCGGGCGGCGCGGACGAAGCCACGCCGTACCTGGGCCTGAACGTCGAGACGCGTGACGGAGCGGTCGTGGTATCGAGCGTACTGGCCGATGGTCCGGCGTACGCGGCAGGCTTGATGGCCGGTGATGTGCTGGTCGCGCTCAATGGCGAGCGCGTCCGCGCCGGGGCCTGGAACGACATGGCGGGGAGGTTGCGTCCGGGCGAGCCGGCGAAGATCACGCTGTTCCGCATGGAGGTGCTGCGCGAGCACTCGGTCGAGCCGCAGGCGCGCCCGTCGGCGCCGTGGAAAGTGTCGCGCGTCGAGTCACCGACCGAGTCGCAGCGTGCCGAGTACCAGCGGTGGCTCGGCCAGCCATGGCCCCGCGAGAAGAGCGATGCGGGCAAGGGATCGGCGGTCGCGCCGGCCGGGGATGCGCGTTCGGAGTGACCGGGCCGGGATCGGTCCGGTCAGCACCCGGCTTCGAATCGTTCGATGTAGAGGTCGAAATCGTCGCCGTTGGTGAACCCGTTGTGGTCGAAGTCCGCGTGCGGGTCGCCGAGCATGAAGTAGACGAGGAAGTCGTCGACATCGACCCCGTTCACGAAGCCGTTGGAATCAAAGTCCGCGGGGCAGGGCACCGTCTCGTCGATCGCGAAGCCGCCGTAGAGCAGGCGCGTCTCGCCCGGGGCGAGCGTCAGCGTCCATTGGAAAGCGATCGCGCCGTCACCTGTGAAAGGGCCGCTGGCGTTGCTGAGGTTCTGCGAACCCGAGCTCAGCTTGGCCCGCAGGGAACTCCCCGATCCGACCTCCCAGCGCGTCGCGGCCAGGCCGAAGCACTCGGCGGTTCGGCCCGAGGGCTCGCTCACGGCGAAGCGCGCGCCGCTGGCGGTCGAAAAATCAATGCCCGCGCTGGTGTCGTCCAGCGGGGTGCCGGACAGGTCGAGGTCGATCAGGTTGAAAAACTGGAAGGTCTTGGTCGTGGTGGACGCGTTGCGGACCCACATGCGGTGCGTCACCACGGTGTGACCGAGGACGCCCCGGTCGTCGATGTGGATCGTGAGCTGCGCATCGAAGTGCTCACCGCCGGTCGCCCCCGGGCCGGCGTCGTTCCACTCGAAGTAAGCGGTGTCGCCGGTGTACACCTCGGTGGGAACGTCGACCTTGCTCATGACCGAGTTCTGGTTGTTCGCGGGCGTGCGGTAATACCAGCAGTACTTGTAAAGCTGGTCGACCGAGCCTGAGTCGGTGATGAGCGTTCCGTCGCCGGTGGGCAGGCTGAAGGCGGGCGCGCCGATGAACGTGACGACCGCGTCGCCGTTCACGATGGAGCCAGACCCCGCCAGGAGTGTGCCCATGGCAACCAGTACCAGCGAGCGAGCGAGATATGCGCCGGTGCCGGACATCGAACTGTTCCCCTCCGCACGTCAAAGCAGGCGCCACAACCACTTGCGCGTTGTTCCGCGAGCCTTGTTCGCTGCCGCGTTGCTTCTGTCTAAACGATATCGATAAGGACGATCAGGGACCAATCAAATCGAATGGTTCGCCAGCCGAACCTGCCATGTGAAGCGATGCGGCGTTTCAATGGGGCGCGTTGTTCGTTGTGTGTTTGGGTGTTATGATCTTCCGGGCGCTCGCTGGCGGGCGATTCCAGCGAGCAACGCGCGCGGGCCAAGGCCCCGGAGGTTCATGCCATGCGATACCGCCCCGTCGGGACCGGCACCGGGCTTCAAGTTTCTGAGATCGGATTTGGCTGTTGGACCATGGGGGGACCGAACTGGTCCACATCAAACGGCCAGCCGATCGGCTGGGCCGATGTCAACGAGGAGGAAGTCCTCGCCGGCATCAAGGTCGGCCTCGACGCCGGCGTCAACCACTGGGACAACGCGGACGTCTATGGGAACGGGCGCGCCGAGCGACTGCTCGCGGCGTGCTTCAAGAAGCTGGGCGTTTCGCGCGACCGCCAGGTCATCGCTACCAAGGTTGGTCACTTCAAGGGCACCGCGCCGTACGCCTACGAGCCGCGGCATATCCGCAATCAGTGCGACCAGTCGCTCCTCAACCTGCGGACCGATCACATCGACATCTACTACTTCCACCACGGCACCTACTCGGGGCCCGATTACGATGGTCTCCCGCACGACTACCTGCTCGAGGCTGCCGCGACCATGCATGATCTCCGCAAGCAAGGGAAGGTCCGCGCCATCGGGCAGTCGGCGTACACGGTCGAGGATTTTGAGCGGGCGGTCCCCGTGCTCAAGCCCGATGTGCTTCAGAACAAGGCCAACCTGCGTTACGACGAGTACATCCGCCCGGGCGGGAGGGTGCAGGCGCTGATGGCAAAGCACGGGTGCACGTTCGTCGCGTTCGGCCCGCTCGACCAGGGCATCCTGCTCGACAAATTTGATCCGGAGAAGCCCCCGACGTTCGAGCCCGGGGATTACCGCGCCAATCGCAAGGATTTCGACCGCGCGACGCTGCTCGGCGTGCGGACCAAGCTCGGTCGGATCAAGGAACGGTTGGGCGCGTCGCCGACGATGAGCCCGGGAGACTCCACGCCGCTGCTCGCGTCGGTGGCCTGCCGCTGGGTGCTGGCGCACGAGAATGTCTGCTCGGCGATCCCGGGCTTCCGCAACGCGCGCCAGGCGGCCTGCAACGTGCGGGGAGGGGCCGATGCACCGATGTCCCGCGAAGACGTCGAGTGGCTGAGGTTGCTGTTCGCGTCCTGACCGCGACGGCCGGACGCGCGAGGTTCAGGGGCGCAGGTGCAGCTCCATCCAGATCGTTCCGTCGATCGGGTCGTCGTTGTATCGCTCGATGCGCCGGAACCCCAGCGACTCGTACAGCGTCTGGGCGGCGATCATGTCGTGGGACGTGTCGAGCCGCATGCGCTCGTAGCCGATCGCGCGGGCCTCTTCGATAATGCGCGAGGCCAGAAGTCGTCCGAGGCCGGTGCCTCGCGCGGCGGGGCGTATGTAGAGCCGCTTCATTTCGCAGATCGAGCCCGGCCCGATCTCGCGCACGGCCACGCACCCGGTCGCCCGCGCTCCATCGAAGGCCAGGAGCAGCCGCCCTGAGGGCGGGGCGTACCGGCCGGGCAGGGTTTCCAGTTCCTGCTCGAATCCCTGGAAGCACAGGCTGAACGGCAGGCTTGCCGCGTACTCGCGGAAAAGGTCCCGGACCGCCGGGAGGTGCGCCGGGCCGTGGGCTTCGACGATGGTTGCCATGGGCCGAAGCGTACCGCGCGGGCGCGTGGTCATGCCGAGCGGTGGCGGTGCCGCGGCAGCATTCGCCGCGTAGTTACCGAAGTCCCCTGAAGAACCTGTCGAAGCGCGGCGCGTACCAACGGTCCGGGTCGACCGACAGCACCACCCCGGGGGACCGGCCCGTGATGCGTTCGCGGGGCACGAAGCCGAAGTACCGCGAGTCGCCGGAGACATCGCGGTTGTCACCCATCATGAAGTACTGACCTTGGGGCACCCTTACCGGGGCGAAGGAACGCATCGCGTTCACGCCCGGAGTTCCGGCGACCACGTGCGGGTGATCTCCGAGTTTTTCGATGGCGAACGAGTGCATCTGGCGCCGCGCGGCATCGATATCGTCGAGCTCGGCGGCGTCCAGCGGGTGGTACGAGAGCGGCGTGCCGTTGATGTACAGCCGGTTGTCGCGCAGCTCGATCGTGTCGCCGGGCACGGCCATGACCCTCTTGACCAGGCGGGTACCCGTGCCGGGCTGGAGCAGGGTGACGATGTCGCCGGCGCGCGGCTCGGACCATTGCGCAAGCCATGTGGTCGTGAACGGCACGCGCAGGCCGTAGCTCATCTTGTTCACGAAGATCCGGTCGCCGGGAAGGATCGTCGGCTCCATCGAGCCCGTGGGCACATCGTTCCAGTCCGCCAGGGACGAGCGCAGGGGCAGCATGGCGGCGGCGACCAGCACGATCGATCCGAACCAGCTCCCCGAGAATTTCTGCCACCGCGTGAGCGGCTTGGCGTTGACCGGCAGGGCTCGGCGAGACTTGGCAAAGGTGAACAGGTTCATGCTCGAACTCCTCTTCTCTTCGTCCGGGTCAGCGCGGGCGGTCCGCGGCCTCTGGCGTAGTACGTTCCCCATCCCATTCCGTGTTCGGCCGCCACGGTTTCACGCGCCCGAGGCCGTGTTCCCTGACGAACGGCTACCCTCCGGCCATGGTCCAATATTCATGGAAGCTCCTGCGGGCCGCCGAGTTCCGCCTTGACGGCGGGTCCATGTTCGGGCTGATCCCGCGGTCGGTCTGGTCGCGCACCGCTCCGCCCGACGAGCGCGGGCGCATCGCGGTGCAGCACAACTGCCTGCTGCTGGAGCGGAGCGGCCCCGCGCCGGCCGATGCGCCGGGGGCTCCCAAGCTGGTGCTGATCGAGGTCGGCACCGGCGACAAGCTGGATGACAAGAGCCGCGACATCTTTTCGATGGAGCGCCGGTCGATCACTGACGCGCTGCAGGAGGTCAACTGCCGTGCCGAGGACATCGGCGCCGTGGTCACCACCCACCTGCACTTTGACCATTCCGGCGCCCTCACGCGCCTGTGCCGCGCGGGTGAGAAGCCGGACTGGACGGGCCCGGCGGGCGGCATGGCGGGCAGCCGCGCCGATCACGGGGTAAAGATTACTTTTCCCAACGCTCCGATCTACACCCAGCTGCGCGAGTGGACGGACGCGCTGGCGAACAAAAGCGTGATGACGCGCACGTACTTCCGCGACCACCTCGAACCCCTGAAGGAGCGGGTCAAGCTGGTGGATTCGCCTAGGCCCTTCCCGACGGGGTACGTTCCGGGCCGGGATGAGCTGCCGCTGGTGCCGATCTTCAACCGCATCACGCCGCTCCCGGGTGTCCCCGGGGTCTCGGTGTTCCTGGCTCCCGGGCACACGTGGGGGCAGCAGGCGGTGCAGTTCACCGACACCAAGGGGCGCACGGTGGTGTTCACGCCCGACGTGATGCCCACGGTCCACCACGTGGGGGCGGCGTACAGCCTCGGGTACGACGTCGAGCCGTACACATCGATGGTGTCGCGGCGCTGGTTCCTCGGCGAGGCCGCGGAGAACAACTGGCTGCTGGTCCTGGATCACGAGGCGGGGAACCCCGTGCAGCGTGTTCAGCGCAACGACAAGGGGTGGTTCGATCTGGCGGCCGATGGACCGTAATCGCAGGTCACTTCGCTTCGTGAGCCGCCGCCCGGCGCGGCCAAAGCCGTGTCCGATTTCATCTGGCGACCACGTTGGGCCGCACGCGCCATCCGCACCGGCGGCTACCATTCGTTCCTCGCCGACCCGGAGCGCCGCGTGAGCCAGGACGCGCCAACCAGCGATGAAGTCGACGCGCCGCCGCGCGAGATTTCTGCGCCGACCGCACGGCCCGTGGGCGGGGCGATCGCCAAGCGGACGTTCATGGACCGGGTGGACATCTTCATCAGCCGCCTCTCCACGCGGAACAACTTCTGGCAGCGGGTGTGCTCGCTGTTCTGGCTGCCGTACGCGTTCAAGAGCGGCATCCGCATGAAGCCGGTGAGCAAGGACACGTTCGCGGCGGTGCTGCCGTACAACCGCTTCAACCGCAACTGGTACAACGCGATGGCAGGGGCGGCGCTCCTGGCCAACAGCGAGATCGCAGGGGGCATGTACGTGTTCGGCGCCTGCGGCGGCGGGTACACGGTGGTGTGCAAGAACCTCGAGTACCGGTTCCTGCGGCCCTGCTTCGGCCCAGCGGTGTACAAGATCACGCCGCGCGAAGACTTGAAGGCGCTCATTGAAGCCGGCGGCGAGTTCAACCTCACGCTCGACATGGAGATCGTGCAGCAGTCGATCCTGCCTGAGAAGATCCGGGGGGGAGCCGAGGCCGTGCTCCCCAAGGCAGTGGGGGAGCGCGTCGCGGGGAAAGAGAAGCGTGTGGGCCGCTGCACAGCGATCTTCCACGTGACTCCCAAGGCGCACCAGCAGAGCAAGGGCCGGCCGATCCGGCCGTGAGACTCCGACGTACCATGGGCGATGCCCCTGCGAATCGAACCGGTATCTCCCGACTTGGTCCCCGCCCTTGCGAAGATCTGCTTCGACGCCTTCGGCACGCTGCACCGGCGGCACGGCGTCGAGCCGGACTTTGATTCGGTCCAGACCGCCGCGATGGTTGTGGGCATGTTCGCATCGCGCCCGGACTTTGCGGGCTTTGTCGCGAAGGACGGCGGCGAGGTCCTGGGCTCGAACTTCATCGGCTTCTCCGACCCCGTCGCGGGCGTCGGGCCCATCACCGTGCGGCCCGAGGCGCAGTCGCGCGGCGTCGGGCGCGCCCTCATGCTCGCCGTGATGGACGAGGCCATGCGCCGCGGAGTGACGCGTGTCCGGCTGCTGCAGGAGGCGATCAACACCACGTCGCTCTCCCTGTACACCAAGCTGGGATTCGACTGGCGCGACGGGTGCGCCCTGATGCGCCCGGCCCCTTCCGCGGCGGACGACCCGCGTGTCCGGCCGGTGGTCCCGGGGGACCTGGCCGACATCGACCGCATCTCGACCAGGCAGTACCACACCACGCGGCGGAACGAGGTCGAGATGTTCTTGAAGAACGGGCTCCCGGGCTTCGTGCTCGAGCGTGAAGGGCGTGCCGTGGGGTACTACTTCCCCGGGTTGATCGGGCACGGCTTTTCCGAGAGGGTGGACGATCTTGCGGCGCTGGTAGGGCACGCCGCCCGCAACGTCCCGCCGCCGTTCCACAAGGCGCTCGTACCGCTGAGCGAGAACGAGCTGCACCGCGCCCTCCTGTCACGCGGCTGCCGCACCGTCAAGCTCCTGAACTACATGACGGTGGGGGAGTGGAAGGCTCCGTTGGGGGCGTGGATGCCGTCCATCGGGATGTGACGGACAACGGCCAAAGGAGATCGTGCATGTTCACTTGCGTGTTGGTGTTGGCGATGAGTCTGGTCGGGTCGGCGGGGACCTCCGCTGACGCGATCTCTTCCGGCGCCGAGGCCGCGGAACCGCCGACGATGAAGGCCATCCGTTACCACGAGGCCGGAGGCCCCGACAAGCTCGTGCTCGAGGATGCGCCGGTCCCCACGCCCGGGGACGACGAGATGCTCGTGCGCGTGCACGCCGCGGCGGTGAACCCGGTCGATGCAAAGATCCGGGCCCGCGGGCCGTCGAGCGGCGGGAAGTTCCCTTCCATCCCCGGGTACGACGTGTCGGGCGTCGTCGAGTCGGCGGGGAAGAGCGTCGCGAAGTTCAAGAAGGGTGACGAGGTGTTCGCGTACCTGAGCCTGCAGCGGGCCGGCGGGTACGCCGAGTACGCAATTGTGAAGGAATCCGAGGCGGCCAAGAAGCCGGCCAAGCTGACGCACACCGAGGCCGCGGCGGTGCCGCTGGCGGCGCTGACGGCGTGGCAGGCGCTCGTGGACACGGCCAAGCTCGACAAGGGACAGTCGGTGCTCATCCACGGCGGCTCCGGCGGGGTGGGCAGCTTCGCGGTGCAGATCGCGCACGCCCGCGGCGCCAAGGTCTACGCGACGGCTTCGGACAAGAACCTCGCGTTCCTGAAGGAACTCGGCGCGGACGTGGCCATCGACTACAAGGCGACGAAGTTCGAGGATGTGGCGAAGGACGTCGACGTCGTGTTCGACACGGTTGGCGGAGACACGCAGGCCCGCTCGTTCGGCGTGCTCAAGAAGGGCGGGATCATCGTCTCGATCGTCGGAATGCCCGACAAGCAGAAGGCCGACGGCGCGGGGGTACGCGCGGCAGGGATTCTCGTAAAGCCGAGCGCGACGCAGCTTGAAGAAATCGCCGCATTGATTGATCAAGGCAAGATCAAGCCGGAGGTCTCGCTGGTCCTTCCGCTCGCCGAGGCAAGGAAGGCGCACGAGAAGATCGCAACGGGGCACACGAGGGGGAAGATCGTGCTGAGCGTGGTCGCCGAACCCTCCAAGAAGTAGACTCGCCCGTTCCCGCTGTTGAGGAGTCACCATGGGCCAGACTCACGACGCCATCGAGGACGCCACCGCGGAATTCATCAGGGCCCAGCGCGTGTTCTTCGTTGCGACGGCGCCGCTGAAGGCCGACGGTTTATTGAACCTCTCTCCCAAGGGCCTCGACACGTTCGCGGTGCTGGACCCGCGGACGGTCGCGTACCTCGACCTCACCGGCAGCGGCATCGAAACCGTCGCGCACCTGCGGGAGAACGGGCGGATCGTCGTGATGTTCTGCGCGTTCGAGGGGCCGCCCAAGATCGTGCGGCTGTACGGGCGCGGCGATGTGGTCGAGCGGGGAGCGCCAGGCTTTGATGAACTCGCGGCGCAATTCACCCCCCGCCCCGGGGTTCGCGGGGTCATCCGCGTGCACGTGCAGCGGGTTGCCGCGTCGTGCGGGTACGGCGTGCCGATGATGGAGTACCGCGCCGACCGCACGGCGCTCGACGAGTGGGCGGAGAAGCGCGGCGAGGCGGGTGTGCTCGAATATCGCCGGAAGAAGAATCGGACGAGCCTCGAGGGCCTGCCCGGCTTGAACGCGTAGCCGCGGTGAAACGGCGCTCCGTCTTCTGCCGCGGGAGCGTCGGCGGTTTACTTTGCTCGTTCCCAGACTCGTACCCAGTCGACGACCATCGAGTCCGGCCATTCCTGGGCGTCGCGCTCCGTCGCCTTCCCGGCCCAGTCACCGACTTCGAGCGACAGGATCAGGTGCTCGGCGCGGGTTGAAGGGGCCACGGGCGCGCCGGGCTTTCCGCTGCTGTCGGTGACGGGGTCGTCCTTCTTCACCCGCCACGTTTCCACGCCGTCGATGAAGAACACGTACTCGTCGGCGGTCCACAGCATTCCGTAGGTGTGGAAGTCGTCCGCGGGGTTGAAGGACTGCCCCGGGGTGTGGCCGCGGCTCTTGTGATCCTTGCCGTAACCGTCCCAGTGCAGGGTCTGCTGCGCGGTCTTCTGCCCCTGACCGTTCTTCATCTTGTGATGGAACTCGATCACGTCCATCTCAACTCCGCCCGCGCCGCCGCCGGTCGGGGCTTTGCTCTCGTCCCCGGGGAGCGAGCCCACGCCGTCGCAGTTGAGCCAGAACGCGCCCCAGTGGCCGAGCCGGGACTGAAATTTGATGCGTGCTTCGAAGTATCCAAACGTGGGCTCGAACAGGTCCTTGGTCCACACGCCGCCGGTGCGGAACCCCCACGAGGAGTCCTGCGACTCCTTGGTCTCCTTGCTCTTGATCGGGACGGTGTCGGGCCGATCGGATCTGGCGGCGCGTTCGACCCGGGAGGTGGTGATGACGAGGTGGCCCTCGCCGTCAAGGCGTGCGGCGTCGGCCACGTTCATCGCGTCGCGTCGCTTGCCGACCGCCCACGCTTTCCACTTGGCCCGGTCGGGCGCGCCGGCAGCGCCGGCGAATTCGTCGGACCATTGAAGGGTGTACCCCGGGACGGGCGGCGCCGGCTCATCGTCCGTGGGAATCGCGCCCGGTTGGGTCAGGGCGTACGCGGCCAGCAGGGTCATCAGCATGGATGGAGAATACCGGTGCGGATGGACGGGCGTGGCGGTGTCCAGGCGTCCGTTCGTCACCGCACCGTGCGGGAACGCCACCGCGCCATGCCCACGGTCGCTCCGAGCACAAGCAATGCCGCGGCACCCGGAGAAGGCAGCACGTACGTCCGGAACGCCACGTCATAACTCCCGTCGACGTAGATGGCGCTGTTGAGGTACAGGGTGCCGCGGTCGTAGCCGCCGCTGGGCACAAGCGTGCTTCCCCCGAGCCAAAGTCCGGATTCATTTCCGGCCAGCCCCAGCGTGAAGTGGCCATTCTGAAGGAACGCGAGGCCCGAGGCGGAGACGTCGATCGAGTGCCAGCCGGTTTCGGCGGCGCTGAACGACGTCGAGTAGTCGGGCAGGCCGATGTGCCACGGGGCGCCGGCGGACAGCGAGACGGTGCAACTGCCCGGTGTGGTGACGTAGAGGTCGATCTGCACGAGCGCGCCGGGCTTATTGACGGTGATGTCCTGCTGCCAGGAAAGCGTGGAAGCCGTCATGTTGAACGAGGTGCTCGCGTACGGCGAGGTCTGGTCGAGGATCCCCGCGCCGGCCGGCGCGACGAGCATCGTGGCAACCAGAGTTGCAGAAATGGTTCGGAGCATCGGGCCGGATCCTCGCGAGCCGGCACATCTCCCGTGACGCGCCCGCTCTCAGCGGTAAATGGGCCACACGCTTGCGCCGGACGCCAACGAAATTGGAGATTGGCTGGCGCCGGACGCTCGCTCGGGCGTGCAGCGTCCGCCGGCTCCGGAGCCGGGACAGTTCACCGCAGGTCCTTTGTCGCGCCGATAAACCGATGCGCACAAACGTGTTACGGCGCGTGCGCACGACCGTGCCCCGGGTCGGGAGCGGCACGATCAGCCATCAGCCGCGGACCGTCTCGCTCTTAGTCGTCGAGCCACCCGGGAACTGCTTGATCCCGTCCTGGCGGTTGACGCGCCCGGTGCCCTTGGAGGTGGGGCTCTTCTCCGGGATCACAAAGTCCTTGTTGGGGAGCGTCTCGTTGTGGGCGATGGCGGCCGCGGCGCCGGCGAGCATGGTGTCGTCGGCGTGCTCGTAGAGCTCGCGGATGTTCTGGTGGATCTCAAGCTCGGCGAGGTCGAAGAAGTGCATCGCGCCCGCCTTGTCGCGCTGGTACTCCACGTCCGCGGCGCCGTTGCCGCCGTGCTTGCGGATGTCGGCGTCGAGGCGAGCGAGCGTGCACAGCCACCCGTGCAGCATGATCGCGATGTTGGCAAAGCGTGCCTGCACGGCCTGGCGGTCGAGCATCTTGACGTCGTGCTTCTTGCTGAGGACCTTGAACTGGTACGTGAACTCGGCGACGAGGCGTGCGACGCGCTCGGCGACGGGGCGCAGCTCGGGCACGACCTTGGTCAGTGAGGTGGGGCGGCGCCGGATGCCAAGGTACACCTCAAGACCCAGCGGGATCGCCAGCCGCATGACCTCCGGGCGGAGCGAGTTTTTGATGGCCTTGCCGATGTAGCTCCCGAGGGGCTCGTCGGCGTCCTTCAGGAGCGCGTTCTTCACACCGAGCATCTGCTCGGCCAGCTGCTTGCCGCCGTAGCCGAAGATGTAGCTCTGCATCACCTCGTTGGCGCCCTCGACGATGAGGTTGATGCGCGAGTCGCGGAAGATGCGCTCGATCTCGTTCTCGGTCATGTACGACTCGCCGCCCATGATCTGGACGGCGTCGTTTACGACGCGCCAGCCCATCTCGGAGCAGAAGACCTTGCACAGGGCGGTCTCGACCTGGATGTCGTCGTCGTGCCGGTCGAGCATGCCGGTGGTCATGTAGAGCACGGCGTCGATGGCGTAGGTGAGCGCGGCCATGTGGGCGATGCGCTTGCGGACGAGCTCCTTGTCGGCCAGGGGGGCGCCGAACTGGAAGCGGGTCTGCCCCCACTTGATGGACTGGTCCATGGCGCGTCGGGCGCCGCCGAGCATGCCGGCGCTGAGGGTGCAACGGCCGTAGTTGAGGCAGGAGAGCGCCATCTGCAGGCCGCGCCCTTCCTTGCCCAGGAGGTGCTCCTTGGGGACGCGGACGCCGTTGAAGCGGATGCGGGCCTGCCACGTGCCGCGGATGCCGCACTTGCTGCGGTTCTTCTGGAAGATGTCGATGCCGGGCATGTCGGGGTGCATCACGAACGCGGAGACCTTGCCCTTGCCGTCGGGCTTCTTTTCCTTGGCCATGACGGTGAAGAGGCCCGAGAGCGCGCCCGAGGTGGCCCACTTCTTCTCGCCGTGGACCACGAAGAAGTCGCCGTCGCGTTCGAAGTAGGTCTCTTGGCCGCCGGCGTCGCAGCCCACGTTGGGCTCCGAGAGGCAGAACGCGCTCAGCCAGTCCTTGGCAAGTCGAGGCAGCCACTTCTTCTTCTGCTCATCGCTGCCGTAGAGGAGGACGGCCTTGCACCCGATCGACTGGTGCGCGGACACCATGACGGCGGTCGAGCCGCAGGAAGCGCCGATGCGTTCCAACACACGGTTGTAGCTGGTGATGCCCATCCCCAGGCCGCCGTGCTCTTTGGAAATGGTCATGCCGAGCACGCCGAGCTCGAAGAGCTTGTCGACGACCCAGCGCGGGATTTCCTGGTCCTGGTCGATTTGAACGGCGGGGTGTTCGTTCCTGAGGTACTCGTCGAGGCGGGCGAGCAATTGGTCGCACTCGGCCTGCTCGCGGGCGTCCTGCTCGGGGTAGGGGAAGTAGTAGTCTTCCTTCACGTTGCCCCAGAACAGGTTCTTCACCGGTCCCATCTTCGTGGGCTCGGCACCGAGCCATTCCTCAGCTTCCTCGAGGAGCTTGCGGTCGGCTTCGGAGATGCCCTTCATGTTCTTCAGGTCGGCCATGGGAGTGATCCTGGGTGCTGCGTGCGGAGTGCGTTGATTCCTGGAATCTACTTCTTGGACTTGGCGAAGAAGGCTTCGAGCGCGGCCTTGGCCGCGGCGGTGTGGCGGAGCTGGACCAGGCGCTTGCGTTCGACCTGGAGCGCGGCCTGCCAGCCGCGCGTGAGCCCGGCATCGACGGCCTCGGCAACCGCGGCAGCGGCCTCGGTCTTCGGGAGTTCGGCGCGGACCGAGTCGAGCGCATCGAGCGCGACCCGGGCCCGCTCGGGACGTCCGATCCACTTCTTGGGCGCGCCGTCCCGCTTCACGCTGCCGCGAAGCTCGAGGCAGAGCTGGCGTGCCGCGGGGATGAGGTCGGCCTGGTCCTTGGCGACGCGCTCAAACAGGCGGGCGCTCGCGGCATCATCGAACGTCATCGGTTGTCCCGCGGCGGTTCGGCGGATGGCCTCGGCGGGGTCCATGCGCGCGGGGAGCAGGTTGGTTCCGCCCCAGCCGGGGCAGAGGCCGAGCCCCGCTTCCGGAAGCCCGACGGGATACGGCCTGCCGGGCTGGCCATCCTTGGCGGGCGGCGGTGCCGCGACGATGGCGTCGCAATGCATGGCCAGTTCGAGGCCGCCGCCCAGCGCGGCACCGTTCACCGCGGCGACAGTGGGGAAGGGGAAGTCGGCGAGCATCATGAACACGCGCGCCGCGAACTCGAGGTACCGGGTGAGCTGGTCGTCGGAGTACTCGCTGATGGCCTTGAGGTCTGCGCCGGCGACGAACACGCGGTCGCTCGCGGACGCGAGAACGAGCCCGGCGGTGCCGGGCGGGATGGACTTGAGCGTGACTTCGAGCCGCCGGATCAGGTCGTGGTCGAGGACAACGACCGGCTTGCCCGGCTGCTCGAGTCGGACAGTCACGATGCCCGCGTGGGATCCCACGGGTGCCTGCTCGATGGGCAACGATGTCGCAGGGCCGGCGGTCATTGCGAAGATCCTCCCCGGGGTGCGGAAGCACGACCTTGCCGCGCCGTGGCGGGGTCGGGGCACCGTGGGACCGAGCGTCCTTATCCATGCTAGGCCGCACGCCGGCCTGCATTGGGGCGGGTTCAGTTCGGAATGATTCCAGTGTGGAGTTCGGGGGGCGGGTGATGCTCCACCGGTGGGGAATATGGGTCCGGGCCGCTAGGCTTGAGCGATTGGATGCGCACGAATCACCACCGCCGCAGGCCCGATCCGTCCCAGGCGGGATGCTCCGCGGGGCGCTTTCGCGGGGGATAGAGCGGCGACGTGAACTGGTGGCCAGCGGCAGAACTCAGGCGTTTCGGGCGTTCTCGGGCGAGGCCGACGGGATCGACGGGGTCTACCTCGATGTCTACGGCGAGGGCGCGGTGCTGATCGTGTACGAGGGTCGTCCGCCGCGCGGCTTTGACGTGCCGGTCGAGGGCGCCGCGGCGCTGGAGGGGCTGCGGCACTTGGGCGTGCGCGCGGTGTACCTCAAGCCGTACGCCAAGGACCGGTCGCGGCTGGGCGGGGAATTACCCGCGTGCGTTACCGAGGCGACGCCTCTTGCGGGCGAAGTGATGCCCGAGTCGGTGCTGGTCAGGGAACTGAATTGGACGCTCGAGGTGAGGCTCTACGACGGGCTTTCGACCGGGCTGTTCCTCGACCAGCGTGAGAACCGAGGTTTCGTGTCGACGTGGGCGGCGGCGCGGGCCCGGGGCGGGGCGGCGCCGTCAGTGCTGAACACGTTCGCGTACACGTGCGCCTTTTCCGTTGCGGCGGCGCGGGGCGGCGCCGTGACGACAAGCGTGGACGTGTCGGGGCGGTACCTCGATTGGGGCAAGCGGAACTTCGCGCACAACGGCATCGACCCTGGGGCGCACCGGTTCGCGAAGATGGACACGTTCGAGTTTTTCGGGTACGCGCGGCGCAAGAAACTCACGTACGACATGATCGTGCTCGACCCGCCGAGCTTTGCCGCGGGGTCGAAGCGGAAGGGGATTCGGCCGTGGAGTTCGGTCGCGGACTACGCGCGCCTGGTGGGAGAAGCAGCGGGGGTGCTCAACCGCGGCGGGCTGATCCTCGCGTCGACCAACACGCAGGAGCTGTGCCGAGCAGGGCGGCTGGAGCGGGAGATCGTGAAGGGGCTGGGGCGCCTGCCGCGGTGGATCGGGCTCCCCGGGGTGCCGATCGACTTTGCCCGTGAGCGTGAGCGTTTCGCCGCCCGGGCGTTTTCCATGTGAAAGAGACGTGATGGTGCTCGAGCGTCGTGCGGTGGAGCGTCCACCACGGATACCCTTCGGGCTGGAATATTCCGTGCCGGGAATGCCGGTTCGGCACTCGAAGGAACGCACGATCTCATGAGCACCGCCGGTTTGCCCCGCCGCACGTTCGCGATCATCTCTCACCCCGACGCGGGCAAGACGACGCTGACGGAGAAGCTGCTGCTGTACGGCGGCGCCGTGGGCCTGGCGGGCTCGGTCACGCAGCGGAAGAACCAGCGGGCGACGGCGAGCGACTGGATGGAGCTCGAGAAGCAGCGCGGCATCTCGATCTCCTCGACGGTGCTGCAGTTTGACTACGCCGGGTATCGGCTGAACCTGCTGGACACGCCGGGCCACAAGGATTTCTCGGAGGACACGTACCGGGTGCTGACGGCCGTGGACGCGGCGGTGATGGTGATCGACGCGGGCAAGGGCATCGAACCGCAGACCAGGAAGCTCTTTGAGGTGTGCCGGCGCCGGGGCGTGCCGATTTTCACGTTTATGAACAAGTGCGACCGCCCGACGCGCGACCCGCTCGAACTTCTCGACGAGCTGGAGAAGGTGCTCGGGATCGGGGCGTTCCCCGTGAACTGGCCGCTGGGCACGGGGCCGACGTTCCGCGGCGTGTACGACCGGCTGAGCCACCGGGTGCACCTTTTCGAGCGCCTGGCCCACGGAGCGCAGGCGGCGCCGGTGCAGGTCGTCGGCATCGACGACCCCGCGGTGAGGGACAAGCTCGACGAGTCCGTGTACGCGCAGGTCAAGGACGAGATCGAGATGCTCCAGGGCGCGGGGGAGACGTTCGACTCCGAGCGTGTGCTGGGCGGCACCGTGACGCCGGTGTACTTCGGCAGCGCGATGAACAACTTCGGCGTGCAGCTGCTGCTCGACGGGTTCGTCGAGCACTCGGCCGGCCCCGGGCCGCGCCGCGCGGGGGACCAGATGATCCAGCCCGACGACCCGCGATTCAGCGGCTTTGTGTTCAAGATCCAGGCGAACATGGACCCCAAGCACCGCGACCGCATCGCGTTCGTGCGCGTGGTCTCAGGGTCGTTCACGCGCGAGATGACTGTAACGCACGCGCAGAGCGGCAAGCGGCTGCGGCTGTCGAACGCGCAGAAGCTCTTCGGGCAGCAGCGCGAGACCGTCGACGAGGGGCGGGCCGGAGACGTGGTGGGCATCCTCGGCCACGACGTGCTGCGCATCGGCGACACGCTGACCGAGGACCGCGAAATCGTGTACGACGAGATCCCGCGGTTCACCCCCGAGTGCTTCGCGTACCTGCACAACCCCCAGCCGGGCAACGCCAAGAAGTTCCGCCTTGGTTTCGATCAGCTTCTACAGGAGGGCGTGGTGCAGGTGCTGATGGTGGGGACGGGGCAGGTGAAGACGCCGCTCCTGGCGGCGGTGGGGCCGCTGCAGTTCGAGGTGGTCCAGTACCGGATGAAGGCCGAGTACAACGCCGAGTCGCGCCTCGAGACGGCGCGGTGGACGTTGATGCGGTGGTGGCGGAAGCCGGGGGCGCCGGCGGAATGGCTGCCCGACCTTCCCGACGGCGCGGCACTGGCCTCGGACACCGACGGGAGAGGGGTCGTTCTGTTCGTCGATGAGTGGGGGATCCGGCACTTCACACAGCGGAACCCGGGCGTGGAGCTCTCGGCAATCGAATTCGAAAGGAAACCGGTCGCGTAGCGGCCGGGCACCGCGGTGGGGGGCTATTTCGTCCGCTCACGCAGCCGACGCTGGGCTTCGGGGGTGGCGAGCACTTCTGCTGAGAGAGCCGCGCCGCGGAGAACCATCGCCCCGTCGGTCGACCCGTCGAGCTCGTTGAGCAGCTTCTTAGTGGCACGCAAGGCGTTGGGGCCGCCCTGGCAGAGGCGATGGACCAGCTCGTCGGTGGCGGCGTCGAGGCCGGCAAGGTCGGGGGCGCAGTGGGTCGCTAGGCCGCATTCGAAGGCTTCTCGCCCCGACATCAGTCCGCCCGAGAGCAGGACTTTCCGCGCTCTCCCGGCCCCGAGCCGCTTGACGACCCACGGGGCGACCACGGCGGGGCACACGCCCAGGTCAACCTCCGGGAAACCCATCTTGGAGTCGGCGTGCGTGACCGTGAAATCGCACACGCACGCCAGGCCGCAGCCGCCTCCGATGGCGGCGCCGTTGACCTTGGCGACTGTGATCATGGGGAGGTTGCGGAGCTTGACGGTGAACTCGGCCAGCAGACGCAGGAGGCGTTCGGGCATGCCCGGGTTGTCGAGCACGGCCTTGAGGTCCATCCCGGCGCAGAACGACTTGCCGGCGCCGGTGAGCACCAGCACGGTCACGTCGGTGCGGGATTCCAGCTCGGCGGCGCGGAGGTTGAGCGCGCCCAAGAGGTCGATCGAGAGCGCGTTGCGGGCCTCGGGACGGGCCAGGGTGATCCGGGCCAGCGGCGGGGAGACCTCAAGGGGAGCAAAGGGCATGGGGAGGTTGTAGGCGGGTTGGTCATGGAACGAAAAAGGGGCGGGCCCAAGGGCCCGCCCCAGAGATGCCGGTATCGCGGTGTTTAGGAGATCGGCTGGCTGAGGCCCAGCGGCGTGCCGATGGTCGAGAACGCGCCGGGGAAGTACGAATCGTAGTGATCCATCGAAGCGACGATGGGTGTGGCCGACTTCACGGTGATGCCGTAGAACGCCAGGACATCGCGGCGCGTGCCGGTGACGTAGTCGTGGATGTTGAGGTCCACGCTGCGCCGGGCAGGAACAGTGGCGCGGAAGGTCTCGGTGCCGAGATTGTTGTCGTAGCGGATGGTGATCTCGACGAGGGTGTCGTCGGAGCCGGGGTTGAAGAGCTTCAGCCGTTCGGTGACGATCGAGGGGTCGGGGTTGCGGAAGCCCTCGCCGAAGCCCCAGTACGTGTACGCGCGGTCGGAGAAGGCCGTAGCGCCGCCCTCGCCGAACTCCAGGGCCCGCTGAGTGATCGTCACCGGCGCGTTGTCGGACTCGTAGAGCACCGAGTACGTCTGGCCGAGCGGGAAGAACGGGATCTCGGCGACCTTGAGCAGCTTCTGGCTGTGCGCCGGGACGCTCACGACGGCGCGCTGGGTGCTGCCGTTGGCGAACAGGAACGAGATCGTGACAGTGGTGGACGTGCCGCTGGCGTTCACGATGCCAAGCTGCTCGTCGGTCGAGTTGACGCCCAGCTGGCCCTCGGGGATCACGCCGCCCAGGGAGCCGGCGCCGGGGACGCCGCTGAGGCCCGAGGCCGAACGCGTCGTGCGGTCGTAGTGGGACAGGGCCGCGACGACCGGGGCGTCGGCGTGCACCAGCACGCCGTACGTCACGCCGTCCTGGAGTTCGGGCAGGTCGTTGATGGCCCAGCCGCCGCGGCGGAAGGCCTCGGCGGTGCGCGTGACCTTGACGGAGGGGCCCCCGTTCTCGGGGAAGAATGTCGCTTCGACCTTGACGGTGGCGTCGTTGATGTTCGTGAAGAGGAGGAAGTCCGAAGTGCCCGAGGCGTCGCCGATGCCGCCGCCCTTGGTGACCTGGCCGAACGTCCAGTCGGCCGAGAGGCGGGTCGTGAAGGACTCACCGATGGCGGCGCGGCTGCCGGCGAGGATGAACTGGTCGTAGTGGCTGAACGTGGCGGCGACGGGAGACTGGCTGCGGATCTCGATCGAGTAGGGCGTGTCCTTGCGGACCAGCAGGGTGTTAGCCGCGTACATCTCGGGCGTGGTGATCGTGATACCGCCGCGGCTGGAGGCCGCGAGCGTGAACTCGGCCATGACCTGGTCGCGTTCACCCGTCTCGTAGCGGGCGATCACGACGATGTGGTTAGACTGCTCGGAGGGGTTGAGGATCGGGATGAAGGTAAAGGTCTGGGCGTTGGCGAAGCCCTCGGGGTAGTACTCGCGGTAGGGCAGGGTGGGGACGTTGGCTCCGTTGGAGAGCTGCTCGGTCACGGGGTGAGCGGGGTCGATGGTCAGGTGCCCCGAACCGGTGCCCGCGTTGAGCTGGTCGTACTGGCCCTGGGCCAGACCGGGCGTGGTGCCGAAGAAGATGAAGTAGCGGGCGTGCACGACGGACTCCGGCCCGCCGGCGGCGTCCATGGTTCCAAAGTCAAAGCCGATCGCCATCGCGTCGTCCGTCGCGCCGCCCTCGGGGTCGTTGACGGGCAGCGACAGCAGCTGCTGCGGGTCGCGGAGCGTCTGCGTCGCGGGGACGAAGTTCACGGACGCGCGGGTGTCGGACGCGGGGGCGCCCATGGCGATCGTGACGCCCTGCAGGAAGGTGTTGTTGATGTAGCTGGCGCTGGCGTAGCGGCGCGCGCCGTCGAGGTCGTTGCGGGTGAGCGTGCTGGAGGGCCCGAGGTTGAGGCCCTGCTGGGGGTCGAAGGCCTCCATCCAGGACACATCGGTGAGGGGGACGGCGCCCAGGTTGGTGAGCGTGACGTCCAGCGCGATGAAGTTGTCGTTGATGCCAAACGAGATGGTCCGCTCGACGCGGAGGGCCCCGAACGAGCCGGTCACGACCACGCGCCGGTTCATCGCGTCGTTCTGTGCCGAGAGGGCGACCGGGAGCTGCAGCACCGTGGTGGGCTGACCGTTCTGGACCGTGTCGGTGTTGACGAACGTGGAGCCCGAGGCGGACGCGCCGAAGAACGAGAACGGCGCCGGAGAGGCCTCCGCGTCGTCGAAGAGGAACTCCAGGCCGTTCCAGCGGAGGCCACCGCTGCCCGCGTTGGTGCCGGAGATCGATCCGGCGGGGGACTTGAAGGTGCCCCCGGCGCTCATGCCCACGTCCAGCGTGTTGCCGTCCAGGAGCATGGGCGAATCGCTGACGCCGAAGTTCATCGAAATCGTCAGGGTGTAGTTGCCGGTGGATGCCGCGGGGAACCCGCTGGTGACGATGAAGGGGTCGTAGGTGAGGTTGGCGCCTTCGGAGAGACCGATGTAGAAGATGCCGCCGTCGCGGAAGACGAAGTTCTCGATCCTCGATGACTTCGTCGACGCGGGAGCCGCGAGGGAGATTTCCTTGCCGGCCGAGTCGAAGAGACGGAGGGCGGTGTTGAGGTTCGCGGAACCGTTGGCGCTGGCGGCCTTGGGGATCGCCGATGCGTTGAGCGTGGTGCCGGAGACGACCACGATGCGGTAGATGTCGCGATCGAGCCCGCCAAAGCCGCCGTCGCCCAGGAACGCGTCGATCGCCGTCGTGCCGGTACCGATGCCCAGGCCGGTGTTGGTCGTGGCGGTGCGGATCGTGTCGTTGGACTCGAACGGACCGTAGATGTCGTTGCTCAGCGTGAAGTCGAGCGACCAGCCCAGGAGAACGCCCGAGTTGAGCGCCGCGGCGTCGTTGACCGTGAGCTTCCAGGTGCCCAGCGCCGAAAGCCCGTCAAAGCCGCTGAGCGCGTTGTCGGGGCGGAACGTCCCCGTGAAGGGGGCGAAGCCCTGGGCGAGGGAGGTGGGCCCCTCGTCGTCGAGGAGCGTGTTGGTGAAGTTCTGTCCCGAGCCGCCGCGGCGGTTCACCAGCGTCACGGTCTTGCCCGAGGGGCTGGTGAGCGAGATGATCAGGTCGCCGTCGAAGGCGTGGTTGATGTCGAGCCGCACGTTGAGGTCGAGGATCTGGCGGCTGTCGGCGACGTCAATAGTGTCGGTCACCGGACCCTGGGTGGGGATGGGCTTGGGCACGGCGAGCGTGCCGCCGACGCTGACGTGGTCATCGGCCACGAGCTGGGCGCCGAGCTTGAGGCTGTACTCGCCGGTGGACTGGGCGGCGCCCGACCCGGCGACCTTGGGGTTGTAGTTGAGGTTGCTGAACCCGCTCACGCCGATGTAATACGTGCCGGCGGTCTTGAGGAAGAAGTCGATGTACGAGTCAGCGCCGAAGAACTGATCGTTGCGCGCGATCTGGTTGCCGTTGGCGTCGAACAGGCGCAGGACCGAATCGAGCGCGCTGGGGTTGGGGAGGCGACGGGCGACGACCTCGGCGGTGAACTCACCGGCGCGGGGGATGTCGATGCGGTAGAGGTCGACGTCGAGCCCGGCGAAGAGCCCGTTGCCAAGGGCGGCGCCGTTGAACACCGCGGTGCCGCTGATGTCGAAGATCACGGGCGTGGCGGTCTGGAGCGTGTCGTTGGGCTCGAAGGCGCCGGTCACGGCGACGACGGTGAAGTCGTAGGTCTGGTCGACGCCGCCCGAGGTCGTGCCGTTGAGGTAGTTCCCGTCGGTGTCGCGGAACGTGGACGCGGTCAGCTTGAGGCGGTAGTTGTCGAGCGGGAGACGCTGGTTCGGGAAGCCCGACATGTCGAGCCCGATGACCACGGTCTTGGGATCGCTGACCGAGCGCGTCACCGACGAGATCCCAACGGGGAGGTCGTCGCCGGTTCCGAAGCTGTTGTCGACACCGTCGCGCGTGAGCGAGACGCCGGCGGTGGCAAGGAACGCCTGATCGATCACCTTGTTGAAGGTGATGGTGACCGAGCTGATGACCTGGCCGGTGTTGACGTCCGTCTGGGTCGTGAAGGGGCCGGGGGTCACCTGTCGGATGAGCGGTCCGGTGATGCCGATAATCTCCATCGCGCGGGCGATGTTGATGCGTCCGCCCGAGACTACCTTGCCCTGCAGCGCCGGGAGCGGATCGCACGAATTGATGAGCGCCTCGCGGATCTCGACGGCAGAGGCGTTGGGCTTGACCGCCTTGAGCAGGGCGACCGCGCCGGCGGTAATCGGGGAGGAGAAGCTGGTGCCGCTGGGCGCGCCGTAGCCGGCGCCGACCTGGGTCGTGAGGATGTCGACGCCCGGGGCGCCGAAGTCGACTGACTGGGCGCCGTAGCTGCTGAAGTTCGCCAGGCCGTCGATGTTGTCGGTGGCCGCGACCGAGATGATGCCGGGGATGTTGTACGAGGACGGGAAATTGGTGAAGTCGGGATTGTCGTTGTCGTACGCGGAGTTGCCCGCCGCGGCAACAAAGGTACCGCCGGAATCGATGTAGCGCTGGATGGAGTCCTTCTCGGCGTCAAAGCCGGTGGGAACGTCCTTGTAAAAAGTCTGGCCGAAGCCGCCGTAGCTGTTGTTGGTGGCGACGATGTTCGTGCCGCGCTGGCGCATCATGGTCGCGTAGTCGTGGGCGCCGACGATTCCCGACAGCGTGAGGCTGCCGTAGCGGTCGGCGATCTTCAGGGGCAGGATCGAGACGTTCCACGCGACGCCCGAGACGCCGATTCCGTTGTTTCCGACGGCGCCGATGCAGCCGGCGACCCACGTGCCGTGCACCTCGACGTCGCTGTCGGGGTTGTTATCCAGGGCGCCGAAGTCCCAGCCGTGGATATCGTCGATGAAGCCGTTGCCGTCGTCGTCGATCCCGTTGCCTGCGATCTCGCCGGGGTTGTTCCAGATGTTGTCGGCCAGGTCGGGGTGGTACCACTCGACGCCGCTGTCGATCACCCCGACAATCACGCTCTTGGAGCCGATGGTGGTGTTCCACGCCGCGACCGCGCTGACGTCCGCGCCGATGGTGCCGGGCTGACCCCAGATCTGGCCCGTATTGTCGAGCCACCACTGCTGCGAGAAGAGCGGGTCGTTGGGAACCGACGACACGGTGTAGATGCGGTCGGGCTGGACGTTGGTGACACCGATGCCCGCGGCACGGACGGCGGCAACGGCCGCCTCGGTCACGGGCGACTTGGTCTGAACCCGGACGTAGCGTCCGCGTGCGATGGGCTGCACGTCGTCGACGGTCAGACCTAGGCGCGTCGCGGCGTCGATCGCCAGCGCCTTGGCTTCGGCGTCGGGGTGCGCATCGGCGAGGTCGACCAGCCAGGAGCCGGTGCGGACCTTGACGGGCGCCCCTTCCCACTGGATCGTGCTGTAGTAGTTGTCCGGGGCCGACACCAACCCGGTGTTTGAGAAGTGCCCGGTTCTGCCCGAGAGAAGCACCCGGTTCTCGAGTTGGTCCATCAACTCGCGCGGGGTGCGGGGGCGGAGGGAGGAGCGACGGCTGCGGCGGTTGTTCATCGCGACGGTCTCTGCTCTCAAGCCCCGCGGGGCGGGGCGTGCGATTGATGACGACTCTCGATAGACGACACGGCGGGCCGCGATCTCGGCGGCGATGCCGACTCTCCGGGGGGGCCCGTTCTATCCGCCACTAGAGTACAGAGGTTCCGGGTCGTTTGCATGCCGGCGCGTACAGAATCCCGACGGCCGGATTTGGGGGTTGGCCGGTGAGCGGGGTCCTTTCGACGGCGGAGGGCGACCGCACGATCGGCCCGCTCAAGGGGCTGCCGCGGGGCGCCAGAGCTGCACCAGACGAGATCGCTCTTCGGGCCCGCCCGCCAGGCCGAGCGATACCCCCAGCGCCGACTCCGCGAACGCGCCGACAGGAGAGATCTGATTGAGCCATGATTTCGTGGCCTCCATGGCGCCAGCCGGCTTTTCGGCCAGAGCTTTGGCCACAGCGATGGCCCGGGGAATTACGTCCTCGGCACGCGGCATCGACTCGTGGGCGAGGCCGAGGCGGACGGCGTCCGTGCCAGAGATCAGCCCGCTGTCCAGCTGCCGCTCGCGGCAGGCGGCGTCGCCGATGGACACACGCAGGAACGGCGCCGAGACGGCAGGGGAAATACCCATTCTGGTGACGGGGTAGCCCAGGGTGGCCTGGTCGTTCGTGATGACCAGGTCGCCGCCCCCCAGGAGGGCACACCCGCCGGCGATTGCCGCGCCGTGGGCGGCGATCACCACAGGCGCCGGAGTTTCCCGGAGGGCAAGGACCGCGCGGGACAGGCCTGTGAGGAGGCTCCGCATCGCGGCGCCTGAATGGTCGTCCTTGCAGAGCGAAAGATCGAACCCGGCGCAGAAGACCTTGCCGGCGCCGGCGAGGACCAGACATCGGCAGGCGCGTGCGGCTTCAGGGATCGCAGCAACCAGCCCATCCAGCATTTCGAGGGTGAGGGCGTTGCGGCGGTCGGGGCGGTCAAGAGTGATGGTGCCGACGGGTCCGTCATAGGAGACGCGGATCATCCCGCGCCTCCTTTCGGCGCGGCAGCGGCGCGAGAGTCGTTCACGATCTTTCGTGCAAACTCGGCGGCACGGGCGAGGGCGTCGAGATCGACGCCGGTTTCATAGCCAGCCGCGTGGATGGTGCGGACGAGGAGTTGGGTGTCGATGTTTCCCGGGGCGGGCTTGCCGGGGCGGGAGGCATACGGGCAGCCGCCGAGGCCGGCGACCGAGCCGTCGAAGGAGCGGATGCCAGCCTCCAGCGCCGCCTTCACGCACTCCGCGGCGTGCCCGAAGGTGTCGTGAAGATGGAGCGTCAGCCACGGGCGATCGGGATGCGCCGCCAGCGAGCGTTGAACCTCACGCAGCATGGCGGTCACGGTCTTGGGCGTGCCTGCGCCGATGGTGTCGCCAAGGTCAATCTCGGGGATGCCCAGGGATGCGAGCTGAACGGCGACCTCAGCGACCCGCGTCGTTGCGATCGGCCCTTCGAACGGGCAGGCGATGGCGCACGAGACGTAGCCGCGGAGGTCGAGTCCTGCGTTGCGAGCCTTGGGGACAATCGGACGGAATCGATCGAGAGTTTCGGCGATGGAGGCGTTAGTGTTCTTGCGGCTGAAGGATTCAGAAGCCGCGGTGAAGACCGATACTCGATCGAGCAGCGTGCGGCCGATCGCGGCGTGGGCCGCGAGCGCATCGGCGAGGCCGCGCTCGTTGGGAACGAGCGCCGAAAGCAAAGTCAGCCGCGTGGAGATATCGGCATCGCTCTGGCTCCCCCC
>JBGALI010000036.1:0-20591 GCA_044223975.1 Phycisphaerales bacterium
GGGGTAGGGAAGAGGAGGAGACAGGATGAGGGGAAAGCACGGGCTGGCGTGGGCGGGGTTTGGTCGCCACTTCGCCTCCTCACCTTTTCTCCGCTTCAGGCTCGCCCCAGCCCCTTGGCCCAGATCGACAGGACCAACAGCATGTACAACCGCTGGGAGTGGTCGCGCTTGAGGTTCATGTGCTCGTCCAGCATCTGCCGGACAAATTTCATGTTGAGGTCGATGCCCAGGGAGGGGGAGCCCCAGGGCTCGGCGGAGTTGAGGTGGTCGAGGAGGAGCTGCTTCATGCCGCCGTAGTCGGAGCGGAACCAATCGCCGATGGGGATCGCAAAGCCCTGCTTTGGGCGGTCGACGATTTCGGGGGGGAAGTATTTGCGGGCGACGGCGCGGAGGAGGCCTTTGCGCTGGCCTCTTGGAAGGAGCGTACGGGCGGGGAGCGAAAACACAAATCGTGCTAGCGAGGGATCAAGCATCGGGCACCGGACTTCCAAGCCGACCGCCATCGAGGCGATGTCGGTCTTGCGGAGGAGGTCGTTCGGCAAATAGTCCCAACGATCGACGCACAGCATCTCGTCAAGGCCGGTCGGACAATCGTCCTCGGGGTGCCAACGGAATGCGCCACCCTCCAGATCCCCACGCGATACTCCGGGCAACAGAACTCGGAGCTGGTGCCACTGGAAAATCGCCAGGAGTTCATACACATCGTTGAGCCGCGCCGCACGCGCCAGCCTAGCCAACATTGAAGATCGCGAACGGGCGTCCGCTTCGGACAGTAAGAACGAAGGAACAAACTGCGTCAGATACAGCACAGCCTTGGACACGGCCATCGCACGGTGCCGGTTGTAGCCGGCGAATAGTTCATCGCCGCCATCCCCCGCAATGGCGACGGTGACGTGCTCGCGGGCCGCGCGACTCACCCAGTACGTCGGCAGGAGCGATGAATCGCCGAATGGAACTCCCATCTGTTGAATGAGCCATGGGAGATCTTCCGCGGGCTTGGTCGTGCAATCGAGTGTCGTGTGGAGAGTTCCGATTTGCTCGGCCACCCGGGCGGCAATCGCCGATTCGTCGATCCGAGGATCGGGCATTCGGACGCAGAATGTCTGAAGGGGCGAGTGCGCCTGGCGGGCCATCAGTGCGATCAACGATGAATCGATGCCCCCAGAAAGAAAACACCCAATCGGGACATCCGCTTCCAAGCGCTGAGACACCGCGCTTCTGAGAAGGTTCTCGATTTGGGCCTCGAGATCACTCGCTTCGGGCGGGCTCGGATCTTCGTCGGCGGGAGTTCGCGAGACACTGCGCCGGGCTTCGCCAAACGGATCGAGTACGCGGATCGTTCCGCGGGGCTCCTGCCACCCGTGAGTCGGAGCCGTGTCGCCGAATCCCTTGCGAATCCAGTTGTTAAGGACACGTCGATTGACGGCGTGCTTTCCGCAGAGAGAGTGCTCGATGGCCAGTACCGGTAGAAAGCCGCTCCCGAACGCGATAACGCCCCGGTCCATCGTGGCGCTCACGAGCGGCTTTTCGCCGAATTGATCTCGAGACAAGGCGACCGCCACTCGGGCGCGATCCCATGCCGCCCACGCGTACATGCCGATCAGGTGCTCCGAGAGATTCTCGGCCCACTCCCGCCACCCGTGCAGCAGCACCTCCGTATCGCTGTGATCCGTCGCGAAAGTATGCCCCGCGGTCTGCAACTCCCTGCGGAGTTCGCGGTGGTTGTAGATGCAGCCGTTGAAGACGACGGCGAGGAGGTCGGCAGATTGACGAGCCCCGACCGTCAGGGAGTGGGTCTGGTTTGCGATCTCAGACGACGATCCGGAGACCCGCTCCCTTACGGTCGGGGCTCGTGACGCGAGCATCGAGCACCTCGGGCACACATGCGTCGCCGTCTCCCGATACGGCTCGTCTTCGCGCCTCAGGAGTGCCGTGCCCCCCTGCACCATCGGCTGCCATCCATCCCGATGGTCGATGATCGAGAGCCGACGGTGCACCAGCGCCACATCAACGGTGCTGCCATCGGGACGAATGACGCGGTCGCGGAAGCGGCCCTTGCCGTCGGGGCCGCGGTGCTTGATGGCGTCGTCGATGATGTCGAGCCACGCCTCGGGGATGGCCGCCTCGGGCGGCGGGGTGTTGCCTGGGGGATGGACACGGAGGATGCCGCCGATGCCGCACATGGGAAACCAGCAAAGCAGCAACGGGGCAAAACATCAAATCGATAGGTCGGTATTCGAGCGTCACCGCGGCGGGGGCGTGTAGTTCTGTGCCGCGGATTGCATGCAAGAGGCCAAGCCCCACTGGGTGCCCGTGGTGATCCCGGCGAAGACGGCGGCGATCACAATGCCCTTCTTGAAGGGGATGTGCGCGAGCGCACGCAGGAGGCCGGTGAGGCAGGCCAGGGAGACCACGGAGACCAGCGCGAAGTGCGCGAGGGCGGGCAGATCGAGCGCGCCAATCAGGGCCGAGCCGATGAAGGCAAGGATGCCGTTGAGAAAGACGATGCCCATGGCGGGCTTGATGTCGACTTCCTCGTGGGCAACGACCCCGATGATCCACGCCAGTACGAAGCCCAGCACTACGAGAACGGCTCCGAAAACGATGATGCCGAACATGCGTCCCCCTTTGGATCCATCACTTTGAAATCGACGGCGCGGCCGCAGGAAAGAAGTAGGTAACGACCAGAAAACTCAAGGTCGTGGCTATCACCGCGTACGCGATGGAGAGAGCGGCGGCCCTCCTGACCGGGAGCTTCGCCAGTACGGCCAGGTCGCAGGTGAGCACGGTGATGTAGACGAGGAGAGAGACACCGACCTTCGACAGGGCGTCGAGGTCGGCAAAGGCTGCAATGGCGAAGCGTGCCGCGTGCTTGGCAGCGAAGAGCACCGCAAAGGCGTGCCAGAACGACATCTCGGCGGGCCCGAATCGACGGACCATTGCCCAGAAACCCCAGGAAAGGGTGGCGAGAAGGGCCAAGGCGGCAACGATGGCGACCATGGCGGCAGAATAGTGGATGCGGATCGGGTCCGCGAGGGGCGGGCGCCTGCTGCTACCTTGTCGGTATGGCGAACCGCTTCTCCCCGTCTTCTTCCGACAAGTTCACCTTCGGCCTCTGGACCGTCGGCAACACCGGCCGCGATCCCTTCGGAGAGCCGACGCGGGCGCGCCTGTCGCCCGCCGAGGTTGTCGACCTCCTCGGCGAGGTCGGCGGCGTGCACGGCGTGAACTTCCACGACAACGACCTGGTGCCCATCGATGCCAGCGAAGCCGAATCCGCGGCGATCAAGCGGGACTTTCGCAAGTCGTTGCGCCGGAACCGCATCAAGGTCGCCATGGCCACCACGAACCTGTTCAGCGACCCGGCCTTCAAGGACGGCGCTTTCACCAGCAACGACAGTGCGGTACGGGCGTACGCCATCCAGAAGACCATGCGCGGCATGGACCTCGGTGCTGAATTCGGCGCCAAGATCTACGTCTTCTGGGGCGGCCGCGAGGGCACCGAATCTGATGCGACCAAGGACCCTATTGAATCGGAGCACCGCTTCCGCCGCGCTCTCGACTTCCTGTGCGACTACTCAAGGTCCAAGGGTTACGGCTACCGCTTCGCCCTCGAAGCCAAGCCCAACGAGCCACGCGGCCACATGTACTTCCCGACCACCGGCCACTACCTCGCTCTTATTCCCACTCTCAAGCACCCCGAGATGGTGGGAGTGAATCCCGAAGTCGCCCATGAGCACATGGCCGGCCTCAACTTCGTGCACGCCGTCGGCGGTGCTCTTGCCGCGGGAAAGCTCTTCCACATCGACCTTAACGACCAGGAGTTCGGGCGCTACGACCAGGACTTCCGTTTCGGGTCAGCCAACCTCAAGCACGCCTTCTTCCTGGTCAAGCTTCTCGAAGACAACGCGTACCGCGGCTTCAAGCACTTCGACGCCCACGCCTACCGCACCGCCGACCGTGCCGATGTCATCGAGTTCGCCCGCGGGTGCATGCGCACCTACCTGATCCTCAAGGACAAGGCCCGCCGCTGGAACGCCGACGGGCAGGTGCGGCGTCTGCTCGCACGGATTGGCCGCGAGGACCGGCGGCTGGACGCCATCACGTCGGAGTTTTCACGGGCGCGGGCGGCGGAACTGCTGGGGCAGGAATTCGATCGTGCGCGCCTGGCGAAGCGGCCCCTGCCGTACGAGCGGCTGGATCAGCGGACGGTGGAGATCCTGATGGGCGTGGCGTGACGCCCGGCGACCCATCGGTCGCGGCGGTGCTGCACTCGGTCCGACAGTGGGGGTCCGGTCCCGCCGGGTTGGCGTGGCGCGGCATGAGCCAGCGGATAACCCGCTCCACGAACGGGGTTGCCGCGATCAGGTCGGTCCCGCCCTCGATGGCTCGCTTCTCGTTGCGGAGCATCCAGAATGTGTGCAGGACGCGGACGGCCGCGATCCCGGCCGAGAACCCGACCGCGGTTGCGAACGCCACGGTGTGGCCCCCCTTGAGCAGCGCGTGCTGAAGGCCCAGGGCGATGACGTAGAGCAGCGGTGACAGAACGGTGCGCTCAAACTGCACCAGCGTGGCGTCGCGGACGAACGACATGTCCGCGTAGCCGGGGCCCTTGGGGCGCGGCGAGCGCCGCGGCATGTGGTTGGCGAGAAAGTGCAGGACGTAGTACACGGCCACGTCGGCGATCACGTCAACCAGGAACGTCAGGGCGTTGATGATCAACTCGTACGACACGGGCAGGACGTCGTCGAGCCATTTCAGGATCCCGGCGCGCTCCGCCACGTGCATCACGCCGACAGTGATCCCCATCGCCAGAATCCCGGCGACGACGATGTTGACGTTCACGTTCACGACCCGGCGGTCGTAGAGACGGGCAAACCAACCCATAGGCTTACTCTAGCGGTCGTGCGGGCGAGTCGCGCCGTGCAGACGCTCCCGGGCCAGGCGTACCGCGTCCGGGCTCACGTCAAACCCCACCACCCCGCGACCGGCCGCCGCGGCAGCCATGAGCGTGGTCCCCGAACCGCAGCATGGGTCGAGCACGATCCCGCCCGGCGGGCAGCAGGCACGCACCAGCAGGTCCAGGAGCGCCAGGGGCTTCTGCGTGGGATAGCCGGTTCGCTCGGCGGCCATGTTGTTCAGGCTGGGTACTTTGAGCACCGAGCTCTGAGCGAGTGCTTCGTCCGGAATCTCGATGACGTCGGTGGCCTTTTTGAGCTTGCCGCGAAGGCGGGCGCTGGTCGCGGGCACGCGCGGCGGGTCGAAGTAGTACCGCTCGGGATCGAGGCAGTAGAAAAGGATGTCGTCGTGCTTGCGGGCAAAGCGGCGCGGCGAGCTGCCGCCTAGGCCGTAGGACCAGATGAGGTGATTGACGAACCGGTCGGCGCCCAGCAAGTCATCCAAGAGCAGCCGGGCATGGTGGCTGGTGCGCCAGTCGACGTGGAGGAGGATGTTCCCGGTGGGCTTGAGAGCGGGCAACGTGGCCGCGAGTCGTTCGCGGAGCCAGGCGATGTAGTCGGGCATGGAGGGCCAGGAGTCCTGGTACGCCGCGAACGTTGCGCGCTCAGACTTGTGCGCGTTGGGCGGTGTCGCCTTGGCAGCGCCCGTGTTGAACGGGGGATCGGCGTAGAGAAGATCGATGGACGCGGGGCGCAACGATGCAGCCGCGGCAAGCCAATCGGAGAGCTGAACGGCCTCGGAATTCATGACTCATCGTCTTCCGCACGACGCCTGGCGGTCGGCCGCATCATGAACCCGGCCACGACCAGCGCCACTCCGGCGATCGCCTGCACCGCGAGCGAGGACAGGACCACGCGCCCCAAGTGGTGACCGACGAACCCGTTCAGGCTGCTGAACAGCTCCGACTCGCTGGGCGCGGCTCGTGGATCGCGCCCCTGCGCCTTGGCCGCGGCATCTTCATCCGATTGCAGCCTCCGGTGCAGGCTGCCCGCAAACTCGTCCATCCCGCTCACGGCCCACTTGCCGTGGAACGCCGTGTTCGCGGCAGAGGCGAGCAGCACGGCGCCGGTCGCGGTCAGGAAGGCGCGAGTGTTCATGGGGCAAGTCTATTGACTCTCGCGTCGCGAACCCGAAAGCGTTCGGGTCCGAGCCTCAAGATGTCGTTTCCTTCGTTGTGCGCCGGTATCGCCACGCGAGCAGCGCGAAAGCGATGGTGTTGCACAGCACGACCCCAAGCAGCGGCAGGAATCCGGTCGCGCCCTGCTCCGCGGCGTTCATTGCGGAAATCCTAAGTTCCTCGTAGAGAGCCGAGCCCGGCTCGGCGCCGGGTACCATGTTCGCGAGGCGGACCGTCGTGGATGAATAGCCGTGGGCGAAGCCGAACGAGTGGTACAAAAGCAGACCCACAGCGAAGAATACGTTCAGAAGGCTCATGTACGCCGGGAGCGCTCTCATGCCGCCCAGTGTACAAAGAAGAGAATTCGGAGAACGGCCGCGTTGGCAAGCTTTGCCATCCATTGACATGAACTTGTGTAGGGAGTATTCTCGCGGCATGGCACGCAAGCTGAGCACGATGAACATCTCACTGCCCGCCTCCATGCGCGGGTTCATCGCCAAGCGAATGGCAGCCGAAGGCTTCGCCAACACGAGCGAGTACATGCGGAGCCTGGTTCGCCGCGAGGAAGCAAGAGTCGAAGCCAGCCTCAAGGAACTGGTTCTTGAAGGCCTGAACAGCGGGCCGGGAGTCCCGCTCACCCGCGAGCTCATGGACGAGATCATGCGCCGAGTTCGGGCTGTTCCCGCGGCACCTCGTGCGTCGCGTTCGACCCGGCGGAAGGCCAGTTGATGAATCGTCGGGTCATCGTCCTGCCCGCCGCGGTGGGGGATGTTCATGCGATCGCGTCGCGCTACCTTCGCGAAGCCGGGATCGAGACGGCCGATCGATTCGTACGAGCGTTCTTCGAAACCGCGGAGAGCCTCGGGCGGTTTTCGAGCCGCGGACGTGCCGTGCCGTGGGAAGAGCCCGCGTTTCGATCGCTCCGGTCCATTCCCATCCGGGGCTTCGAGGCACTCTGGCTCTTCTATCGCGTGCGACCCGGCACCATCGACGTGGCGAGAGTCGTGCACGGCGCGCGTGATCTGGCGAGGCAGCGTTTCGACTGACTACCCCGCCTTTACCGCCCCGCGCCCCACGCTGTAGTACGTGAACCCCATCTCCCGCATCTGCTGCGGGCGGTAGAGGTTGCGGCCGTCGAAGATCACGCGTGCCTTCAGCGTCTTGCCCAATCGCTCCCAGTCGGGGCTCTTGAACTCGTCCCAGTCGGTGCACACCACCAGCGCATCGGCGCCGCTGGCGGCCTCGTACATGTCGGGAACGACGCGTGCCGCGGGGCCGAGCTCCTTGGCGGCGTTGTCGGCGGCGACGGGGTCAAAGGCCTTGACGGTCGCGCCGAAGCCCACCGCCTTGCGGATCAACGTCAGCGCCGGCGCCTCGCGGATGTCGTCGGTGCGCGGCTTGAAGGACAGGCCCCAGAAGGCCAGCGACCGCCCCGAAAGCGCGTTGGCCCCCTTGCCCTCACCGCCCTTGAAGTGGGCCTGGATCTTCTCGAAGAAACGGTCGCGCTGCTTCTGGTTCACCGCGTGCACGGCCTTGCTCAGCGTCGCTTCCATGCCCGCCTTGTCGCCCATCATGATGCAGGCCAGCGTGTCCTTCGGGAAGCACGAGCCGCCGTAGCCGAGGCCGGGGTACAGGAACTGGTGCCCGATCCTTTTGTCGGCGCACATGCCCTCGCGGACCTTGGCGATGTCGGCGCCGTAGGCCTCGCAGAGGTTGGCCATCTCGTTGATGAAGCTGATCTTGGTCGCCAGGAAGTTGTTGCTGGCGTACTTCACCATCTCGCTCGAGAGAATGTCCATGATGTAGATGGGGTGCCCGTTGCGGACGAAGGGGTCGTAGAGATCGCGGAAGAACTGTGCCGCGCCTTCGTCCTCGACGCCGCACACCACGCGGTCGGGCTTGTTGAAGTCGTTGATCGCGTCCCCTTCCTTCAGGAACTCGGGGTTGTCGGCGATGTGGAACTTGAAGGCCGGTCCCAGGCGATCGCGGATGCGGTCGCGGACGGCGATGGTGGTGCCCACGGGCACGGTGCTCTTCACGACCACCACGGGGGCGCGGAGGCCGGGGGTGCGGAGTTTGAACGAATCGGCGATGTCGTCGGTGGCGCCCATCACGTACGAGAGATCCGTGTGCCCGCGCTCGTCGCTGGGGGTGCCGACGCAGATGAAGACCGAGTCGGCATCGGCGTAGGCCTCGCGCTTGTCGAGGGTGAACTTCAGCCGCCCGGCCTTGATGTTCCGCTCCATCAGCTCTTCGAGCCCCGGCTCATAGATCGGGCACTGGCCCTTCTTGAGGAGCTCGATCTTGCGGGGATCAACGTCCAAGCACGTGACGGCGTTCCCCGTGTTCGAGAAGCAGACTCCCGTCACCAGCCCCACGTACCCCGTGCCCACCATGGTCAGTCGCATGCGTCGCTTCCTTGGAACTGCTGCCGCGCTCGGGGCCATCCGGGGCCCCGGGCCAGAAGCCGGAGGGTAGCGTGGACGGTGCCCGCGGTGCGAGCGGGGCCCCTACGCTGGCCCACCCATGAGCCCCCCCTCCGCGCCAGCCGCCAAGCGTTCCAAAGCAATCCTCCCGCCCCTGACCGCCCGCACAGCCGACCCGCACGTGCTCTACGAGTGGTCGGTGCAGGATGTCGAGGCCGAGATCGACTTCGTCGACGAGGAGTTCAAGAAGCTCCGCGGCAGGCGCGCCGTGCGCCTCCGAGAGGACTTCTGCGGCACGGCGAACACCAGCTGCGAGTGGGTGCGCCGCCGCCCCTCCAACACCGCCGTGGGGCTCGACCTGCACGGGGAGACGCTGGATTGGGGCCGGCGCCACCATCTCGCCCGCCTCACGCCCGCGCAGCAGAAGCGCATCACGCTGCTCGAACGCAACGTCCTGAACCCCGGTCCCGGCGGCGGACGCATGGACTGCATCCTGGCGATGAACTTCTCCTGGTGGATCTTCAAGCAGCGCTCCCTGCTGAAGCGCTACTTCCGCAGCGTGCGTTCCTCGCTCGCACGCGACGGGGTCTTCTTCATGGACATCTGCGGCGGCTGGGAGTGCCAGAAGCAGCACCGCGAGGTGCGGCGGCTTTCGCTCCCCGGGCGGCTTGCCGCCACGGCCGACGGCGGCGGCACGCGGGGCGGCAAGTTCACCTACATCTGGCAGCAGGCCTCCTTCAACCCCATCTCGAATGAAGCCCTCTGCCGCATCCATTTCAACTTCCCCGACGGCACCAAGCTCCGCCGCGCCTTCGAGTACGACTGGCGGATCTGGACCCTGCGCGAGGCCCGCGAACTCCTCGCCGAGGCCGGCTTCTCACGCTCCACGGTCTACTGGGAAGGCGACGACGGCAAGGGCGGAGGCAACGGGGACTTCAGAGCCTCCGAGGTCGGGGAAGACTGCGCCAGCTTCATCGCGTGGATCGCGGCCGAGCGGTGAGCGGGTGAGACGGTGAGAAGATGAGACGGTGAAACGGTGAGCGACGAGCCCGAAGCGCCAGCGAGGGACTCCTCGCGTCCGGCGAACCCCGACCGTAAGAGAGTGGGCCTCTTGGCCTAGCGTGCGTCAATGTCCGTGTGCCCGGAGTGCGGGAAGCAGCCCGAGGCGCGGTAGACTGCGCGGGTGGGAAGCACGCGCGACAACCTCAAGCGAAGAGTCCGCAAGACGGTGAAATGGGGCGGCGCGGGGCTCACCGTGCTTCTGCTGGTGGTGTGGATTGGGAGCGGGTGGTTCTACGTCACCTGCGGGCTTCAATCGCGAGATGAGCTCGGGTTGGCCTATGGTGGGAACTCATATTCCCCGGCCATGGGCATCACGCACGTGGTGGATAACGGCTGGAGGTACGGGCCTTTGCGCTCACCCGAAATCTTTTGGGAAATCAATTGGTCCGCGGTGTGGCCCGATCCGTACTTCAGCGTCCCCCTCTGGCCCGCGGTCCTCCTCTCTCTCCTCGCCACCGCCGCGGCATGGAGAGCCGACTTGAAATACCTCCGCCGCGTCCGCGAGGGCGCGTGCGCCGGGTGCGGCTACGACCGGGCCGGGCTTGCGGCGGGCGCGGTGTGCCCGGAGTGCGGGGCGGCCCCGACTGCGTGACGTCCCCGTCTTCAGCCCGCTTCAGCGGGCTTGCTCGCTCGTAGGCCACGCATTCATGCGTGGTACAACGGCGCGTGCGTGTCGTTCCCCTGTCTTGAGATTCCGTCAGCCCGTTTCAACGGGCTTCCCGTTCTCCCGCCTTCAGGCACCCGAACATCCGCGCGACCTCACGTGATAATCTGGATCGATCCCCCGCAACGTGTACTGGGAAATCTACCTGCACTTCGTGTGGCGCACCAAGGACAGCATGCCGCTTCTCACGCCGCGCATCGAACCGATCGCGCACAAGTACCTCGTCCATCGCGCCCTTGAAACAGCAGGCTGCATCGTCCACGCGGTCGGCGGGATCGAAGACCACGTTCACATGGCGGTGTCGCTGCCGCCGACCGTCGAGATCACCGCATGGATCGGCGAACTCAAGGGCGCCACTTCGCACCACGTGAACCACGGAAACGCCGGCCGCGGCACGCTCGCGTGGCAGACAGGGTACGGCGTTGTCTCTTTCGGCAAGGGCGACCTGCCCTGGGTTGTCGATTACGTCAATGGCCAGCGCGAGCATCACAACGCCGGGCGTGCGCTCGACCGCCTCGAGCGGATCATGCAGGTTGAGATTCCAGCGCCTGAAGGCGGGTCGGCCGCGGAAGCCCGTTGAAACGGGCTGGAAATGCGGGGAACGGGAAGACGGGGTTGGCCGCCCGTACACCACCGCTGAAGCGGTGGCCTACAAGCGAGCAAGCCCGCTGAAGCGGGCTGAAGAAGGGGCGTGACAGCACCAACGCCACGGTCGTGAGCACCACGCAGTTCACATTGGACTTTGCGGGCGTGCTCCTGGGCTCGGCCGCGTTCGTCGAGGCCCCGTACCAGGACACGCAGGTGCAGAACTTTCAGGGCGGCCTTTGTGTGAGCGGGGGGAAGTGGTTCAGGGCGGCGGCGTAAAGAACGATCGAACTGGCACTGGCAAAGTTCGGCATGGTGTATGGAGGAGGAACCGTCCCCCGCGGTACTTCCAGCCGCCCCGACTCGCCGTGCTGCGTGTCGAGGAGCCGCAACGGCGCCATTGGCTACCATCGCGAAATGACCGATCGAGCGTCGTGCCATCCCAACACCGCCCGGGCCGGCGGTCCGACACGGATCGGAAGCGTTCTCGAAGCGTCGGGCCGACGCGTCACGCTTCTTGATCCGGGTGTCAGTTGGCTCCTTGGCCGACACGAACAGATCGACAAGGCGACGCACGATCGCATCATGGCGGAACTTGGCGTGGAGGCGAGCGCCGGGCGTCGCACCATTCTTCTTGGCATCGGGCTTGTCGCGCTGCTGTGCGTGCTGGTGGTGACGGGCATCGCCATCGACATCGCGATCGAAGGACGATCGGCCTTCAAGGACCTTGTTGGTTCCCTGGTGTTCACCGGTCCCGCGTTCGTGATGACGGCGGCGGTCGGCGTCGTGCTGCCCATCGTGCGTGCCAGGAAGCGACGACTCGCCCGCACGACGGAGGTGATGCTCCGCAACGGGCACTGCCCGCACTGCGGGTATCGGATCGCAGAGGTACCGCGGCAGCCGGGAACCGGGCAGACGATTTGCCCGGAGTGCTCGTCGGCGTGGTTGCTCCCCCAGCGTGCCACCCCGTCGGTGAAGTCGTGAGAACGCGAGCCGCTGCAGGTCGATTCGGTCCGGCTTTTCTTGCCGCGTCCGCTAGTGGGGTTAGCCGCGCTGCGGCCCCGCGTAAACGCTCGGAGTCACGCCAGGAGTATGGGGAACAGCTCCCCGTGCACGTCCGTGAGCCGGAAGTCGCGGCCCTGGAAGCGGTACGTCAGGCGCTTGTGATCGAGACCGAAGAGGTGGAGGATCGTCGCCTGCAGGTCGTGCACGTGCAGCGGGTCCTTGGCGATGTGGTAGCCGAGATCGTCGGTTGATCCGATCGTCTGGCCCCCCTTCACGCCGCCGCCGGCGAACCACATCGTGAAGGCGTGCGGGTGGTGGTCGCGGCCGAGGAACTTGCTCCCCGCCCGCTCCTCGTTCATGGGCGTGCGGCCGAACTCCCCGCCCCAGACCACCAGCGTGTCCTCGAGCATGCCGCGTTGCTTGAGGTCCTTGACGAGCGCGGCGCAGGCCTGATCGGTCTCCTTGCAGCGCTGGGGCAGGGAGTGCACGATGTCGTCGCCCGCGCCCGAGCCGTGGGAGTCCCAGCCGCGGTGGTAAAGCTGCACGCACCGCACGCCCCGCTCGACCAGGCGCCGGGCCAGCAGGCAGTTGGCGGCAAAGGACGGCTTGCCGGGCTCGACGCCGTACATGTCCAGCGTGTCCTTGGACTCCTTGGCGATCTCGAGGAGGTCGGGCACGCTCGACTGCATCTTGTACGCCATCTCGGCGCTGGCGATGCGCGTGGCGATCTCGGGGTCGCCGACGTCGGAGAGATGCTGGGAGTTGAGATCGCGCAGGGCATCGAGCGAATCGCGCCGCACCGGGGCGGGCATGCCGGGCGGGTTGCTCGTGAACAGCACCGCGTCGCCCTTGCTGCGAAACTGCACGCCCTGGTAGTGCGTGGGCAGGAAGCCGCTCGACCAGCACGAGCAGCCGCCCGAGGGCTGCCCGCCGCCGGAGAGCAGCACGACAAAGCCGGGGAGGTTCTCGCACTCTGAGCCCAGCCCGTACGTGAGCCACGAGCCCATGCTGGGGCGGCCGATGCGTGCGAGCCCGGTGTTTATGAAGAGCTCGGCGGGGGCGTGGTTGAAGGCGTCGGTCTTGCACGAGCGCACGATGGCAATGTCGTCGGCGATGGTCTTGGTGAAGGGGAGAAGCTCGGAGATCTCCTGCCCGCTCTTGCCGCAGCGCTCGAACTTGTACGGCGTGCCCAGCAGCTTGGGCGTGCCCTTGATGAACGCGAAGCGCTCGCCCTTCAAGTACTCCGGCGGGCAGTCCTTGTGGTCGAGCTCGACGAGCTTGGGCTTGTTGTCGAAGAGCTCAAGCTGCGAGGGCGCGCCGTTCATGAAGAGGTAGATGATCCGCTTGGCCTTGGCGGCGTAGTGGGGCGGCTTGGGGGCAAAGGGGTCGGTCCTTCCGCTGCGCGTCAGGCCGCGATCGTCGCCGCGGGCCCGCGAGGAGAGCATCGATGCGAAGGCGAGTGAGCCCATGCCGCAGACGCAGTCCCTGAAGAACTGGCGCCGGGTCTGGGCGAGGAGCGGATCGGTGGTGGGGGTGAAGTCAGGCGTGGGGGACATGGCGGGCGCCTTGGGTCATTCGCGCGTGAGCGTCTCATCGAGATTCAGGAGCACGTTGGCGACCACGGTCATCGAGGCGATCTCGGGCGCGTCGTAGGCCAGGCCGGTGCCCGTCGCTCCCACGCCCGCGAGGGTCGCGGCGTCGGTGGGCGTGGTGCTGTAGAAGTCGAGCGACTGGTGGTAGAGCGCGGCAAGCCGCTCAAGCTCGGCCGGGGAGGGCCGGCGGGCGGTGCAGAGGCGGAAGCCCAGCGTAAGGCGGTCGGCAAGGTCGGGCCCCGCTTCGGCGACCATCCGCCGCGCGAGGGCCCCCGCGGCTTCCACGAACTGCGGGTCGTTCAGCGTCGCCAGCACCTGCAGCGGCGTGTTGGTGCGCGGGCGGCGCGTGCACGTCAGCTCGTGGCTGGGGGCATCGAACATGACGAACAGGGGGTACGGAGCGGTGCGGCGGCTGAAGGTGTAGATGCCGCGGCGGTACTTGTCCTCGCCCTTGCTCTCGATCCACTGGTCGCTGTTGTAGATCATCGTCCACGTCCCCTCGGGCTGGGGCGGGAAGACACTCGGCCCGCCGAGCTTGGTCGAGAGCAGCCCGGACGCCTCGAGTGCGATATCGCGGATCATCTCCGCCTCGACGCGGAAGCGCGGGGCCCGCGCGAGGAGCTTGTCGGCGGGGTCGCGCTGGAGCTGTTCGGGCGTGATGCGCGACGACTGCATGTAGGTCGCGCTGGTCACGATCAGGCGGTGCATCGCCTTCATGCTCCAGCCCTGGCGGACGAACTCGGTGGCGAGCCAGTCGAGCAGCTCGGGGTGCGTGGGCGGGTCGCCCTGGGTGCCGAAGTCTTCGCTGGTCTCCGCGAGCCCCTTGCCGAAGTGCGTCTCCCACATCCTGTTCACGGCCACGCGCGAGGTGAGCGGGTTCTTGCCGTCCACGAGCCAACGTGCGAACGTGAGGCGGTTGCCGGGGGCGGCCTTCGGGAGCTGCGGCAGGACCATCGGCGTGCCGGGCTCGACCCTGTCGCCGGGGCTGAGGAAACTGCCGCGGATGAAGACGTGGGTCTCGCGCGGCGTGTCGAGCTCCTTCAGCACCATCGCGTGGGCCGCGATCAAGGCATCGCGCTGCTTGGTGAGGGCGGCGACCTGGGCGCGGGTGTCGGCCAGGAGCGGGGTGACGGAGCGGAAGTAGTCGGCAAGCTCGCGGCTCTGCTCGGCCGTGCGAGACACGGCAGGCTTGGCCAGCAGGTCGGCGATGTGAAGCGGCACCGAGATCGATTCACGCGGCGGCGGGGTGGTGGCGGCCGAGAGGCGGAAGTGCGCGGGGTTGAGGTGGCCGCCGTAGAGATTGGCGAGTGTGACGGTGTAGACAGCGCTGGGGGCGGGGTCGATGGGCTTGGCGAGCTGGAAGAAGATCGCGTGCGGTCGCTCAGAAGTGGGGGCCACGGCCCAGCCGGTCTTGGGATCGCCGTCGATCGCGCCTCGGGCCGGCCACGGTCCGGCGCCGGCCTGCTCGAAATCGGCGACTGCGTCTGAGAAGGCGACGGGCTCGGGCTTGGCCGCGTCGGCGCCGGGCGCGGCCGCTGGTGTGCGCGTGAGCGTGAACTCGCTGAGCACGATGTTCGTGTCGTCGGGGTTTCGCCCGATGCCCTTGGTCCCATGGTCGACCATCAGCTCGAGGCGCAGCCACGCGGCTCCCGCGAGGTCTGTATCCAGGTTGACCTCGTACGTGTCCTTCTCCGGGTTGTCGCCGGATACGACGACGCTCGCGTCAGGGGCAGGCGTCAACGCCGCGCCCGAGAGCGCCTTGCCGGACTTGACGGGCAGGACGCGCCACGCGTCGCGTGCATCGGACACGGCGCGCTGCCATTCCGCGAAGGCGGCGTTGAAAGCGGGGGGATTGGCGTTGAGCTTTGCTTCTGCCGCGGCGAGTTCGGCGACGGTCTTGTCGTACTCGGCCTCACGTCCCTTGCGCGGCACGGGGATCATGGCCCCGGCGGCGCTGGAATCGAACTGGTTGGGCCGCGCGTCGGTCTCACAGTTGTTGAAGATCGCAAAGAGGCGGTAGTAATCGGTCTGCTTGATGGGGTCGAACTTGTGGTCGTGGCACTGGGCGCAGGCGATCGTCGAGCCGAGCCAGGTGCTCGCGGTCGTGTTGACGCGGTCGATGATGGTCTCGGCACGGAATTCCTCAAGGTCGACGCCGCCCTCCTCGTTGACCATCGTGTTGCGGTGGAAGCCGGTGGCGATGAGCTGCTCGCGCGTGGGGTTGGGGACAAGGTCGCCGGCGAGCTGGTCGATCGTGAACTGGTCGAAGGGCTCATCGCGGTTGAGGGCGTCGATGACCCAGTCGCGGAACGGCCAGGCGACGCGCCGGTTGTCCTTTTCGTAGCCGTTCGTATCGCCGTAGCGTGCAAGGTCGAGCCAAGGGCGTGCGAAGCGTTCGCCGTAGCGCGGTGAAGCGAGGAGGCGATCGACCAAACGCTCGTACGCGTCGGGGCGGGTGTCGGCGAGGAACTCGTCGACTTCCTTCATGGAAGGGGGAAGGCCGATGAGATCGAGGCTTACGCGGCGGATGAGCGTCTCTCGGTCGGCCTGCGGCGACGGCTTCAGGCCCTCGGACTCGAGCCGGGCGAGGACGAAATTGTCTATCGGATTTCGCGGCCAGTAGGTGTCGTTCACCGCGGGAGGGCTGGTGCGCACAGGCGGGCGGTAGGCCCAGTGCCAGTGTTCGCCGGGCTTGGAGTCGCTGAACACGGCGCCCTGGTCGATCCAGGCGCGGAGAGTCTTGATGAACTCCGCGTCGAGCGCGCCACCCTTGGGCGGCATCTGCTTGCCCGGGACCTGGCCCGAAATCATTGCGATGAGGTAGCTGTCGGCGGACTTGCCAGCGACGAGCGCGGGCTTGCCCGATTTGCCACCCCGGAGTGCCGCGGCACGGGTTTCGAGCGAAAAACCGGATTCGGGCTTGGAGCCGGAGTGGCACTGGTAACAGCGCCGCGCGAAGATGGGGCGCACATCGCGCTCAAAGTCGATCTTGGCTGCACCTGAGACCAAGGTGACGGGCGGGGCGGCCATGGAAGGGAAGAGCTGCGCCAAAGCGCGCTCGGTGTAGTCTTGGCCGTAGACCAGCGTGCCGCCGAGGTGACCGGTGATGGCAACGCTGATTGCCGCCAGCACAAGGAAGAATCGGTACCACGCAAAGGGGTAGTGCGTGCCGCGCGCCCGCGCCAGCGGGGCGAGGAGCGCCGCGATCAGAGCGACCCCGGCAACGGCGATCCCGAGCCAGCGGTGGGCAAAGAGGATGCTCGTGTCGGTCCCGCTGTGCCCGGACGTGATGGCGTCGGACCAGCCCAAGGCCGCGGCGGCGACGGCTCCGGCCGCTCCGAGGATGGTGCAGGCGAGGGCTGGTGTCGAGGGGGTGCGTGCGCCGCGGCGGAAGCGGATGAACTCGAGGAACGCGGCGGCGATGAGCAGCGCGATAGGGAAGTGCACGATGACGGGGTGGAGCTTGCCCGAGAAAAGCCAGAGCCGGTCGGCGAGGGGGGCGATGGAGTCGGCTGCGCCCGCGCGAGTTGCCGTGATCGAGAGCGCCGCCAAGGCGAGCAGGGTGGGAGTACGTTTGGCGGGAGCGTCGTGCATCAGCATCCAGTGTACAGGCAAGGCGGGTGTGCAAGCCACGATTGTCGACCGGCCGCCGCCGGGGCGAGGTTGAGGATCAGGGCCGGCGCGGGTAGCGTGTCGCCCTGACGTCGAGTCGATTCCCGGGCGGCCTTGGAAGGTACAGGAGTGCGTATGCGTATTCGATCGGTTGCCGTGCTCGGATTAGTGCTGGCCGCTGGCTCCGCGCACGCGGGCACCCAGGGCTACTACCGCACAGCGTGCATTGCCAAGGACACGATCGTGTTCGGGGCCGAAGGGGACCTGTGGAAGGTGCCCCTGACCGGCGGCGTCGCGGTGCGGATCACGACGCACGCGGGCGATGAAGGCTCGCCGCGGGTTTCGGCGGACGGTTCCACGCTGGCGTTTACGGCGCAGTACGAGGGCCCGACCGAGGTGTACACCATGCCGCTTGGGCAGGGAACCGCGACGCTTCCGACGCGGTGGACGTTTGAGGGGGGGCGTGCGTCGGTGTCGGGGTGGACGCCCGACGGCAGGCTGATGTACGCGACCGACCACTATTCGACCATCCCCAACGCGCAGATGTTCATCATCGATCCGCGCGCCGGGGATCACGCGGGTACGCGCGAAGCCGTGCCGCTGTGGCAGGCGTCGGCGGGGACGTACGACGATTCCGGGAAGGTGCTGTACTTCACACGCCTTGCGTTCCAGGGGAGCCAGACGCGGCGGTACAAGGGCGGGACGGCGCAGAACCTCTGGAAGTTCGATGCGTCGGCGCCCAACGCCGAGGCGATGGCGCTGACGAGCGACTATCCCGGGACCAGCAAGGACCCGATGTGGTGGAAGGGACGCGTGTACTTCGCGACCGATCGCGACGGAACGATGAACATCTGGTCCATGGGCCCCGACGGCAAGGACCTCAAGCAGCACACGAGGCACTCGGGGTTCGAGGTCGCCTCGCCGACGCTGTCGGACGGGAAGATCGCGTACCAGCTCGGCGCGGACATCCACGTGCTCGACCTGAACGGTGACAAGGACACGGCGGTGCCCATCTCGCTCGAGTCGGACCTGGACCAGACGCGCGAGCGGTGGGTGCCCAAGCCGATCGAGTACATGACCAGCGTGCACCCCTCGCAGGACGGGGATCGCGTGGCGATCACGGCGCGCGGGCGCGTGTTCGTGGCGCCGCACCGGCAGGGGCGGCTGGTTGAAGTGGCGAGGAAGGAAGGCGTCCGCTACCGCGCGGCACGATTCATGCCCGACGGCAAGTCGGTGGTCGCCATGTCCGACGAGTCGGGAGAGGTTGAGCTCTGGCTCCTCCCGGGCAACGGCGTCGGCCAGGCCAGGCAGCTCACGAGCGACGGTGATGTGCTTCGGTGGGATGTGCTCCCCTCGCCCGATGGATCGAAGATCGCCCACACCGACAAGAACTACCGGCTGTGGATCACGGACGTCAATACCGGCACGAGCACCAAGGTCGATCAGTCGAACATCGACAACCTAACGGACCTGGCGTGGTCGCCCGACGGCCGGTACCTCGCGTACGCGGCACCGGCGGACAACACCAACACCCGCGTCAAGGTCTACGACACCGTCGGCGGACAGGCGAACTTCGTGACCAGCGACCGGTTCGTGAGCACCAGCCCCGCCTGGAGCCCCGACGGCCAGTGGATGTACCTCCTTTCGGACCGCAATCTCTCGTCGGATGTGCCCAGCCCGTGGGGGTACATGCAGCCCGAGCCGTTCTTCGACAAAACGAGCAAGATCTACGCCGTGCCGCTCAAGGAAGGGCTGCGCTCGCCGTGGGCTCCGAAGGATGAACTCCAGCCTAAGAAGGACGACAAGGCCAAGGACGACGCCAAGAAGGATGATGGCAAGAAGGACGATGCGAAGAAGGACGAAGGAAAGAAGGACGAGGCCAAGAAGGAAGACGACAAAAAGAAGCCCGAGGTCGTGATCGAGTGGCCGGGGATCGAGAAGCGGCTGATCGACGTGCCTCTGGGACCGGGGAACTACTCGAAGCTGATCGTGACGGACAAGGCGATTTTCTTTGCGTCCGCGGACGGGACGGGTGAGAAGAAGACGCACCTGGCCGGGGCGACGATCACCAACGAGAACCCCGAGATCAAGACCTTCCTTCAGGACATCAAGAGTTACGAGCCCAGCGCGGACCTCAAGAAGCTGATGGTGCACAAGGGCGATGCCGTGTACATCATCGACGCGTCCGTAGCGGACAAGGTCGATCTTGACAAGAAGAACGTGGTCCTGAACAACTGGACGTTGTCGGTGATCCCGCGCGAGGAATGGCGGCAGATGTTCACCGAGGCCTGGCGCCTCGAGCGCGACTACTTCTACGACACCAAGATGCACGGAGTGGACTGGAAGGAAGTCCTGGCGAAGTACCGGCCGCTCGTCGACCGCGTGACGACGCGCGCCGAGCTCGGGGACGTGATCGCCCAGATGGTGAGCGAACTCTCCGCGCTGCACACGTTCGTGCGCGGCGGGGATATCCGGGAAGGGGAGGACCAGATCGCGCTCGCGTCGTTGGGCGCTGTGCTCGAGCGCGATGCGGCCCGCGGCGGGTGGCGCGTCGGGCACGTGTACAGGTCAGACCCGGACCAGCCCGAACGGGCGTCGGCGCTCGCACGCCCCGGCGTGAACGTCGGCGACGGCGACGTGATCGAGATGATCAACGGCGTACCGACTCTTTCGGTTCCCGACTACCGCCAGCTCCTCCGCGGCAAGGCGGGGGCGCAGGTGCTGCTCCGCGTCAAGCCCGCGGCGGGCGGCGATTCCAGAGACGTCATCGTCGTCCCGATGAATTCGGGCGCGGCCGCGGACCTGAGGTACCACGAGTGGGAGTACACCCGCCGGCTTGAGGTGGAGAAGGAGTCGGACAGCCAGATCGGGTACCTGCACCTCCGCGCGATGGGCACGGGGGACTACTCCGACTTCGCACGCGGCTACTACCCGGTGTTCAACCGCGCGGGGCTCATCATCGACGTGCGCCACAACCGCGGCGGCAACATCGACAGCTGGGTGCTCAGCCGCCTGCTGCGGAAGGTGTGGTTCTACTGGAGCGACCGCGTCGGCAACCCGCCGAACTGGAACATGCAGTACGCCTTCCGCGGGCACGTCGCGGTGCTGTGCGACGAGCGCACGGCCTCGGACGGCGAGGCCTTCAGCGAAGGCATCAAGCGATTGAAGATCGGCAAGGTCTTCGGCACCCGCACGTGGGGCGGGGAGATCTGGCTGAGCTCGAACAATTTCCTCGTCGACCGCGGCATCGCGACCGCGGCGGAGTCCGGCGTGTACGGACCGGAAGGTCAGTGGCTCATCGAAGGCCACGGCGTCGAGCCCGATGTGATGGTGGACAACCTGCCGCACGCGGCGTTCAAGGGCGAGGATGCGCAGCTCAAAGCCGCGATCGAGTACCTCAAGCAGAAGATCAAGGACGAGCCCCTGCCCCCGCTTGCCGCGCCGGCCAAGCCCGACAAGTCATTCAAGGGCGGCGTCAGGTGATCCTCGGTGGAGGATGCCGGAAAAGAACAGGCCCGGGCGCTGTGCCCGGGCCTGTGGAGCAATCGAATGATCGCCGCGTGGCGTGA
>JBGALI010000012.1:0-147262 GCA_044223975.1 Phycisphaerales bacterium
CCATGCGCTTGAAGACTTCCTTGGTCGTGTCCTCGGGGAGCATGATGCGGCTGATCCCGACGTCCTCGACCTTGAGACCGAAGCTGTCGAGGCTGGCGCCGTCGGCGGTCGTCATCGCGCCCAGGATCGCCTTTTCCAGGTCGGGGATCTTTGTCCCGCCCTTGACGGGCGTGAACAGGTCGCTCATCGCAAAGCGGCTGGTCGCGCCGATCGCGCTCCGGAGGCTCGACTGCAGCGAGTCCTCGGCCTTGCGGAAGTGCTCCTCGGAACGGTCGCCGGCGTTGCTGAACTTCTGGAAGAACTTCAGCGGGTCGGTGACCCGCCAGGTGCAGTACGCCTCGACGATGACCTGACGCTGATCGGCCGTCTGCTGCGTCTGCGACCGGGCCTGCAGGAACCGCGTGCGCGTGTCGTACTTGGTGACCGCCTGGATGGGGCTGGGCCACTTGGTGTACAGGCCCGGCGCGGACTTGATCGCGCCGTCGCCGGCCTTCCCGAAGGTGGTCAGCACCGCCGACTCCGTGAAGCGCACGGTGTAGGTGACGGTGTAGCTCAGCAGCGCCAGCAGGAAGATCAGCGCGACCACGATGACGACGGCTCGTTTCACTGCTTGCGGCTCCTTGCGCGGGCCCGGGGCAGGCCCCTCCGATTCCGAATCACTCGATCTTCTCGCGGTTGGTATCGAGAACGTTGGCCGCGGTGTCCTTGTCCTCGAGGTTGAAGTCGATGCGGAGGTCCGGGACCTTCTCGCTCACGATGTACACGCGGCTCTTTTCCATCGCCGCGCCCAAGGCGTCGAAGTAGAGCGAGGCCTTGTAGTACAGCGGCGCGGCCTCGTACGAGGCGAGTTGCCCCTGGTACCGGATCGACCGGCCGCGCTCGCCCATGTTGCGGGCCCAGCGGTCGGCCCGCGCACGGGCGATTTCCTCGGCCGCGTTGCCGCCCGCCTGCTCGATGAGCCCGATGATCTTGGCATCCTGCTCGGCAACCTTGGCCTCCGCGCCGGGCTGGGCACGCAAACGCTCGGCCTCCTTGAGCTCGGCAACGATCTTGTTGCCCAGCTCAAGACTCCCCACGACCTTCGTCAGGGACGCGATCGCGTCGGCCTCGGCGGCCTCGATGTTCGCCTGGCGGAGCTGCTCGGCCTGCACCACATGCTCGAACGCCGCGGCAGCGTCCTTGGGCGGGTGCACATCCGTGATGCCGACAAAGAGCACGTCGAGGCCCGAGCCCCGAGGCTTCCCCGTGGCAGAGTCGATGTTCAGGGCATCGAAGGCCGCGGAGATCCGCCGGCGGAGCTCCTTCGAAATCGCGGTCTGATCGCCACCCAGGATCTCGTCGACGTTCATCGACGCGAAGTACTGCACGATCTCGCGCTGAGCGACGCTCTTGAGGAGCTGGTCGCGGTACTCCAGGGGCGCGAGGAGCTCAAAGAGCTCAACGTCCTTGACCGAGTACAAGAGCGGGATTTCCACCGACACCATCGCCAGGTCGCGATCCTTGGCGCTGCCCGAGGGCGCGGCGCCGTCGCGCCCCACATCGGCGGGGGACGGCTGCACGATCTGGAAGACTTCTTCCCTCGCGTGCTCGTTGGTCCAGAGGATCGCCTTCTTGTCTTCCGCGGGAGGCGACGTGCCCAGGTCGACGGTGCGCACGCCCGTCGCGGTGTACCCGACAATCTCGATCCGCCCGCGGTCGTTGCGCTTGGTCTCGGCCGGTACCTCGACGCGGTCGATCGGCCACGGCAGCTTGAAGTGCAGCCCCGGACCGATGTCGTTCTGCACCGGTCTGCCGAAGCGGAGCACCATCGCACGCTCGTGCGGCTGCACCACCGCGAGACTCGAGAGCAGCCAGAGCACTCCAACACCCAGGACGACCAGCCGCCCCAGCGAGCGGCTCAGCAGCTGGTAGAACCACGTCGAGGAGACGTTGAAGCCCAGCTGGTAGTTGATCGCCTCGCTGATCGATTCGGCGATCTTGTCGGGCGCGGCCACGAACCCCAGCACCCGCGAATCAAACGCCGGGCGCGGCATCTCGCCGGCCTTGCGCGGGCGGTACAGGTTCAGCAGGAAGTTGAAGAAGATCTCGACGCCGAGGGCGACCATCGCGATCGGGAACCCGACCAGTATCCAGCGTGACAGCACGTCGGGCCCCGCCAGGTCGATCGCCGCGCCGACCGCCACCAGCAGGCCCATGAGCGAAGTGCCCACAACCCACGCCGCACCCGCGCGAAGATTCTGCCACACGGCCTGCTTGGCCATGCCCGAGATGTAACGGGCGAAGATGAAGCCGATGAAGGCGACCAGGGCCCCGACCCCCAGCCCCCACGCCCGCAGGCGCGGGGTCGGGAACGCGTCGGGCTGGAAAATCTCGCGGGCGCTCGTGAAACGCCACACGCCGGCGGCGATCAGCCCGCCGCCCACGACGATGCTCGCCGCGGGCAGGAGGTACTTGTGCATCGCCGCCAGGCGCGACTTGGCGACGCGAAAATCTCCCCCGTCGGACTCGAAGACCGTCGAACGCCCGACGTCGGCCGCCAGCGTCTCGGCCTCCATCGCCTCGATCCGCTCGCGCCGGTGCTGGTCAAAGACGATCGCCAGGGCCAGCCAGACGGGAAGGCCCAGGGCCGCATAGATCGCCACCGTCATCGCGGCGTGGTCATCGGCCAGGAAGGCGTAGACCAGCACGGCGGCGGTGATCACCGTCTGCAGCACCAGCCCGAGGACCGCCCGACTCGTCGCCACGCGGTAGCTGAGGAAGTCGCCCTTCATTCAAACCCCTGAACGCGAGACCTGAAACACGTACCGTGCCCACGCCTCTAAGGTGCGACACCCGATGCCGCCGAAAAGCGGATCGGCGCCCACACGAGCAGTTCGCGCAGGCGGGGCGTATTCTGGCAACCCCGCTCCGAACTGTCCACTGGCCACGTCGCCGGAAACCAGAACGGTTCGGGCGGCCCCGGAGCGTACGGCCCGCCGCGGCAGGGACCTGCCGAAAAGACCGGGGCGCACCGAAGGCTCGTTGATGTACGCAAGGCGCGAACCTATGTTCGTCTGCCGCGAAGATTCTCTGGGCGCTCGCGGAGGGGCGGGCGCGGGTTCTGCGCCCCGGCGCTCCGCCGCCGTTCCCCCGTTCGCCGACCGTTCCCAACCATGATCCTCCAACTGCTGAGCATTGCGCGCAACGCCTTCGTCGAGGGGCTCCGCCAGCCCATTTTTCTGGTGCTGGTGCTGCTCTCGGGGGTCTTCCAGTTCTTCACGACCTGGGGGACCGGGTTTTCGATGGGGTACGAGGACACGTCGGAAGTGTCCGGCGACAACAAGCTCCTGCTGGACATCGGGCTGGGCACGATCTTCGTGATGGGCATGCTGCTCGCCGCGTTCGTCGCCACCGCCGTGGTCAGCCGCGAGATCGAGAACAAAACGGTGCTCACGGTCGTGAGCAAGCCCGTCGGACGGCCCGTGCTCATCCTGGGCAAGTACTTCGGGGTCGCGGGCGCGATCATGATCGCGGTGGTGATCATGCTCGTGTTCCTGCTCTTTGGCATCCGGCACGGGGTCATGTCGACCGCCGCCGACACGCTCGACGGGCCTGTGCTCACGTTCTCGTGCTCGGCGGTCTTTCTCTCGCTGGCCTTGGCGGCGTGGTGCAACTTTTTCTACGGCTGGTCGTTCCCGCAGATGAGCGTGGTGTTCATGGCCCCGCTCTCGGTGCTGGCGTACGCGGCGGTGCTCGTCGTGAGCAAGCAGTGGACCTGGCAGAGCGTCGGGCACGACTTCAAGCCGCAGATCATGGTCGCATCTGCCAGCCTGGCCCTGGCGATCCTGGTGCTGACGGCCGTCGCCGTCGCCGCGTCCACGCGCCTGGGGCAGGTGATGACGATCGTGGTGTGCGCCGGCGTGTTCGTGCTCTCGCTGCTGAGCAACCACCTGATCGGCCGTTTCGCGTACATCAACGACCACGGCGTCGGGGCGATCGCCAAGGCCGTCCCGACGGACCCGACGCGCACCGACTTCCGTTCCAGCGGCGACACGTACACGGTCGAGCTCGAGTCGGTCCCGCGCCGGCCGATCAAGCCCGGCGACTCGTTTTACTACGGGCCCAACCCCAGCGGGGCGTTCCTCTACGTCCCCGCGTTCGCGCCGTTCACCGGCAAGCTGGATTCCAGCACGAGCCTCCTCGGCACGGGCGCCGAGCCGGCCGTGATCGTCACGGAGTTCCGCGACCGCACGCTCACGGTTCGAAACGTCGGGGCCCGGGCAGTGCCCGTCGAGCGGCCGCCGGAGAAGGGCGATTTCGTGTTCCTGGGGCCGACCCGGGTGAACCGCTTCGCCGCCGTGGTCTGGGCCGCCCTCCCGAACCTCCAGCACTTCTGGCTTCTCGACGCGGTGTCGCAGAATCAACAGGTTCCCGCGGGCCACGCGTGGACGATCGCCGCGTACGCGGCCGTGCAGGTGAGCGCCGCCCTGGCCGTGGCGGTCATCCTTCTGCAGAAGCGGGACGTGGGCTGACGGCATCGCGATGCTGCCCTATCATGGTGGCGGCGTGATTCCACGCCATATCGGGAGGTCATTCCATGGCAGGCGGAACCAGCGACAAGGGCAACAAGATCAAGATTGGGTTCGCAGCCGGCGCGCTGGTGATCGCCGGGGTCCTGATCGCCTGGAACTTCGGCGCCTTTGACTTCCTCTCCAAGCCGCCGCCGCCTCCGGTGCTGCCGCCCGATCAGCTCCAGGAGCACGAGGCCCAGAAGGCCAAAATCCAGAAGCAGATCGAGAAGAAGGAAATCCCGCCGCCCTCCGGCGCTTGAGCGGGCCCGAGGATCACGCACCCGTCAACGCTCCGCCCCGCGCGGAGCGTTTTCTTTGCGCCTGATCGGGCACAGCGCGGTGGCCGCTACCGCACCGTGGCCGGGCGGGCCGCGATGGCGCGCCCGTAGCTGCCGACGCACTTCTCCGCGGCACCGTCCCACGTGAGGCGGCGCAGCTCGAATGAGCCGTGCTCGCGGAGCGTGGCGCCCAGCGGGGGATGACGCAGCACCGCCACGATTTTGTTGGCCATCTCGTCGATGTCCCAGAAATCGACCTTCAGCACGTGCGTGAGCACCTCGGCCACCCCGCTGGTCTTGCTCACGATCACCGGCACGTCGTGCTTGATCGCCTCGAGCGCCGAGATCCCGAAGGGCTCGCTCACGCTGGGCATCACGTAGCAGTCGGCCATCTGGTAGACCCGGTCGACGTCGCGCCCGCGCAGGAAGCCGGTGAAAAGCACCTTGTGCCCGATCCCCATGCTCGCGGCAAGCTCGATCATGCGCAGCGCCATGTCCCCCGAGCCGGCGACCACGAACTTCACGTTGTCGATCTTGTCGAGCACGCGCTTGGCGGCCGCGATGAAGTACTCGGGGCCCTTCTGCATCGTGATCCGGCCGAGGAACAGCACCAGCCGGTCCTTGGGCTCGATCACCGCGCCCTCGGCGGGCTGGTCGGATTCGCGGTCGATTCCGTTGTAGACCACATCGATCTTGCTGGGGTGCACGCCGTAGCGCCGCACGCAGATGGACTTGGTGAGCATCGACACGGCGATCACGCGGTCGGCGCCCTGCATGCCGGCACGCTCGATGTCGTAGACGCGCTGGTTGACGTTGCTGCCCGAACGATCGAACTCGGTCGAGTGCACGTGCACCACCAGCGGCTTGCCCGTGACCCGCGCCAGCGCCAGGCCGGCGGGGTACGTCAGCCAGTCGTGCGCGTGGATGACATCGAACTCTTCCGTGCGCGACAGCGAAACCACGAGGCGCGAGTAGCGCTCCGAGTCGCCGATCAGGTCGCTGCCATAACCCGGCCCGGCCCCGCCGCCCGAGCCGATGTGCATGGGGCGATCCGCTGACGCCGGTGGCGCGGCAGCCGGAACATCGTCAACGACCTGAGCCGGGGCCCCGGACATGCCGGGCGCGGCGGGCACCTCGGCCGAGTCATCGAGCCCGAACCACGACACCGGGGAGAACGACGGGTACGGGCTGCTGAAACTGGCGGGCACGCCGCGAAACGTCGCGTGCTTGAACTCCGGCGAGGTCGCGTCGCCGGCCATCCCCCCCACTCCAGCCGCGCCCGCGCGGGCGCGCATCGCGAGCGAGTCGGGGCTCAGGAGCGAAACGTGCGACGCGTGGCTGCGATCCACGGGCTTGGGAAGCACGAAGAGCACCTCGTGCCCCTGACGGTCCAAAGCGCGCGTCAGCCCGTAGCAGGCGACCCCGAGGCCGCCCGCGATGAACGGGGGAAATTCCCAGCCCAGCATCAGGATCCGCATCGCAACCCCCGCGTTCCTCGCCCCCGGGCCGGTCCGGGTGACGGGGACGTCAATCGGGCTCCCCTTCCGCGTTCATATCACCCAACCGGCGGAAGCAGGCCTCGTACGCCAGCAGCATCCGCGCGCCCCGCTCGACCGCGGCATCGTCCATCGATTCGACGCTCGTGATGCTGGTGCGGTACGTGAACAGCTTGTCCTCGGAGCGGAAATGCTCGCACGCGACGGTGCCGGGCGCACCGCCGAGGTCCACCCATTCCTCTTCGATCAGTTCGCCGATCGAATCACCGGTGTGCACAAGGTCCGCCTCGATCGACTGGCTGAGCCACCGGTCCTTCATCACGAGCGACACCCAGACCCGGCCCGCGTCGGTGTCCACCCGGTACAGGGCGGGCTCCGACGGTCCGCGAGCCAGACACTCCACGCGCACGGGACTCACCTCGACCGCCGCGAACGAACGCGACCCCCGCGCGCGATCGGCAACGCGTTCGAGGAATTCGCGAAGGGACAACTGCGTCTGGGCCATGGGGCCGCCGGCTCCTCAAGCATCGCCTCGGAAAGTTCACGCCGCCCGGACCGAATGAACGGCCCCCGAACCCCGACGCCCATCTGGCTTCGGAGGGTGCGTGAACCGATCGAGTCGTACAGCGCGCGAAGCGTAGGCGTGCGCGGGGGAATCGTCCTGCCGGCGCGCTCACGCCCGACTCCCACTCGACGCACCGCGAGCGTGCGCATATTGTCTCCCCACGTCCGGGGCGGCCCGGAAGTCACCTGCCCAGGTGGCGAAATTGGCAGACGCACTACCTTGAGGTGGTAGCGCCCGCAAGGGCATGGAGGTTCAAATCCTCTCCTGGGCACTTTCGGGGCGGTGCACGCTCGGTCGAGCCGGTCTTGGCGCACTCCCCTTCCACGCTCGATCTCGGCCCTCAAGACGTGCCGACCCTCGGCGCGCCGGTCGCGATCGTGACCGACGTCAGCGCCTGGCGCATCCATGAGGGTGCAGTCCAAGGAGACTCCCATGACCGTTCGTAATCTGCTTCTGTGCGCCGCGTGCGCCGTGACTTCGTTCGGCGCCCTTCCCCGCCCGGCCGCGGCGGCAGGACCAGAGGTCCCCCTGGTCGCCCGCGAAGTGTTCTTCGGCAATCCCGACCGGGCCAGCGTCCAACTGAGCCCCGACGGCAAAACGCTCTCGTTCCTGGCCGCCAAGGACGGTGTGCTCAACGTGTGGGTCGCACCGGTGTCGGACCCCGGCGCCGCCCGAGCCATAACGGCGGACACCAAGCGCGGCATCCGCCAGTACTTCTGGGCCTTCGATAATTCGCACATCCTCTACCGGCAAGACGTCGGCGGAGACGAGAACTGGAAAATCTTCTCGGTGGATGTCGCCACCGGTCAGGCCAAGGACCTGACTCCTTTCGAGACGATCCCCGGGCCCGACGGCCAGCCGGTCAAGGGGCCTGACGAAAAGGTCCTCCGACCCGCCGCGCAGATCGAGGGCGTCAGCCCGAAATTCCCGGGCGAGATCGTGCTTGGCATCAACAACCGCGACCCGCGCTTCCACGACATCTACCGAGTGAACATCGGCACCGGCGCGATGAAGCTGCTCTTCAAGAACGACGGGTTCGCGGGCCTTGTGGTCGACGACCAGTTCGACGTGCGCCTCGCGATGCAGATGATGCCCGACGGCGGCAGCCAGCTCCTGAAGCTCGCCAAGGACGGGCAGCCCGTCCCGTTCCAGAAGATCGGGATGGAGGACTCGCTCACCACCAACCCCGTGGGCTTCGACAAGTCCGGGGGAACGGTGTACATGCTCGACAGCCGCGGCCGCGACACCGCCGCGCTCACCGCCGTCCGCCTCGACACCGGGGACTCGAAGGTCGTCGCCGAGGACGGCCGCGCTGACATCGGGGGCACGCTGGTGCACCCGACCGAGAAGACGGTGCAGGCGGTCAACATTAACTACGACCGCTCCGAGTGGAAGGTGCTGGACCCGGCCGTGAAGAGCGACTTTGACTACCTGAAGACCGTCGCCAGCGGCGAGATCGGCGTGTCGTCGCGCACGCTCGACGATTCGAAGTGGATCGTTTCGTACCTCATGGACGACGGCCCGGTGCGGTACTACCTGTACGACCGCGCCGCCAAAAACGCCAAATTCCTCTTCACCAACCGCAAGCCGCTGGAAGGCCTCGCCCTGTCCAAGATGCGCCCGGTCGTGATCACCAGCCGCGACGGGCTCAAGCTCGTCAGCTACCTGACGCTACCCGCTGGCGCCAAGGACGCCAAGCGCCCTGAAAAGCCGCTGCCGATGGTCCTGTTCGTGCACGGTGGGCCGTGGGCACGCGATTCATGGGGCTTCAACCCTTACCACCAGTGGCTCGCCAACCGCGGCTACGCGGTCCTGAGCGTGAACTACCGCGGGTCGACCGGCTTCGGCAAGAACTTCGTGAACGCCGGCAACCGAGAATGGGCCGGGAAGATGCACGACGACCTGATCGACGCCGTCACCTGGGCGGTCAACGAGAAGATCGCCGACCCCTCGAAAGTCGCGATCATGGGCGGCAGCTACGGCGGCTACGCGACGCTGGTCGGGCTCACCTTTACGCCGGACACGTTCGCGTGCGGCGTCGACATCGTCGGACCGTCCAACATCATCACGCTGCTGAACACAATCCCCCCTTACTGGCAGCCCCTGATCGAACAGTTCGCCAAGCGCGTGGGCGACCACCGCACGGAAGAGGGCCGCAAGTTCCTCGAGTCCCGCTCCCCGCTGAGCCTGGTGGACAACATCCGCAAGCCCCTTCTGATCGGCCAAGGCGCCAACGACCCCCGCGTGAAGCAGAGCGAGGCTGACCAGATCGCGGCGGCCATGCAGAAGAAGGGAATCCCGGTCACCTACGTGCTGTTCCCCGACGAGGGGCACGGCTTTGCCCGACCTGAGAACAGCATGGCCTTCAACGCCGTGATCGAGCAGTTCCTGGCCAGCCACCTCAAGGGCCGATCCGAGCCGCTCGGCGACGCGATGAGCAAGTCGAGCGCCCAAGTCAAGGCCGGGGCCGAATTGATCCCCGGACTGAACCCTTCCAAATAGTCGCGTCCTGGCGGCTGGGAGGGAGCGATCGGGGGCGGCCGCGGGCGCCCGTTGGTCTCCGTGGCGGGAACCGGTCGGCAATGCGGGGAGTATTGAGCAGTATCGTTCGTGGGAACGACGTTGCGGCGTGCGCAGGCATCGTCCACCGGCTACCTTGGTGCCGAACCCCTCCCGGGAGGGACTTTGGCCGAATCCCAGACCGGTGTGGACAGCCGGGCCGTTTCCGCGGAGAATCCTGCCCTCGATGCTGACCCCGTTGTCCACATGCAGGGCCTTGGCCGCCGCGTTTCTCGTGGTGGCACTGACGGGAGCGATCCCATGCCCCGCGCAGGGGCAACCGCCCGCGGAGCCCCCGCCCCCACCGCCGGCGACAAAGCCGGCCCCCAGCGCCTCCACCCCGGCGACCCGCGGCGTGCAGCCACCCGGCCCCGCTACCGAGGCCTCGCGCGCCGTTCCGGCCGATCCCGACGATGGCGAGATCGAGACCTCCCTGACGCTCGTGGACGGCAATCGCGCGACGGGCGTGCTGGTTGAGCGAACACCCGAACGTATCGTGCTGCTCATCAACGGGATCCGCACGCCCTATTCAAGCGACTCCATCGCACAGGTCGAGACACTCCCCCCCGTCACCGAGCGCTACCGCCAGATGCGGGCGAAGATCGGCGACGACGAGATCGACCAGCGCCTCCTGCTGGCCCAGTGGCTCCGCACGCACCGCAAGTACCAGCTCGCCCTCGACGAAGTCAGCGGTGTCCTGGGGAGAGAACCCAGAAACCCACAGGCGGTTCAGCTCAAGACATGGCTCGAAGAGCAGCTTAAGCTCCGCGCGATGCCGCAGGTCCGCGCCGCGCCGGGGGGGCCGTTCGTCCGCGCCGAGCCCAGGGCGCAGCGTCCCGACCAGGATTTCCCGACGCTCTCGCCGGAGCAGATCAACCTCATCCGTGTGTTCGAGGTGGACCTGGCCGACCCCCCGCGGATGATCATCGATCGCGACGCGGTGACCGCGCTCATCAACCAGTTCGCGAGCGACCCGCTCATCCCCGCCGGCCGCGAGGCCCGGGACGCCATCTACCACAAGCAGCCCGCGCAGATCCTGGACCTCATGTTCCGGCTGCGGGCCCGCGATTTCTACGGCCGAGTTCAGGTCATGAGCGATCCTCGCTCGATGAAGATGTTCCGCGAGCGTGTGCACTCCACCTGGCTGATGAACTCGTGCGCGACGTCGACCTGCCACGGGGGAGAAAACGCCGGGCGGCTGTACCTCGCGACCCGTCAGCCTAACTCGGACGCGACCGTCTACACCAATTTCCTGATCCTCGACCGCTTTCGTCTCCGCGACAAGGCCGCGCGCGACCCCGCCCCCGGCAGTGCCAACGCCGCGGGCGACACCGGCCGCCCCCTGATCGACTACGACGACCCCGCCCGCTCACCCCTGCTTCACATGGCCTTGGCACGCAACGAAAGCCTGACCCCCCACCCCCAGGTTCAGGTGGCTGGCGGACGCTTCAAGCCGATCAACCCCGTCTTCAACAGCGTCAACGACCGGCGGTACCAGGACGCGATCGACTGGATCCGCTCCATGTACATGCCGCGCCCGGATTACCCCGTGCAGTACACGCCACCGGTGCCCGGCGCACCGGGTCAGCCGGTGCTCGGCGAAGCGGGCGGCGGCAAGAAGAACAAGGCGGATCCCATCGGCGGCAAGCGGTGATCCGTCCACCGCGCCGCGCTGGCGCCGCCCAGGCTTTGGGCCGCTCTGCTACAGTGTTCGACCCTCGTTCGTTCGATGCGCAACAGTCCGATCCCCGCATTCCGCTGCCCTCCGCGGCATCGGTCCAGACCCACGCGAGCCACCCACGATGAGCCGTCACTTCCTCGCTTCCCTCCGGTTCCCCCGCACCACGCTCGTCATGCTGCTGGCAGGGTCGTGCGTGTGCACTTTCACGGGATGCAACCGCCAGGACGAGACCGCCAAGGCGGTCAAGAAGGCGTCGCACGAGGTGAACGTGATCGGCGGCGGGGGCGGGCCCGCGGCCACCGTGCTCTTCGAGAACAAGCAGTACGCCGAGGTCATCACCCTGCTCACGCCCGTGGTCGAGAAGGGCCTCGAAGAAGAAAAGGCCGCCGCCCTGGTGATCATCGCCCAGGCGCAGATGGGCCAGGCGGCCGAACCGTCGGGCGCGGCCGGCGCTCTCGAGCGTGAATGCCTCGACCGCATGACCATCGTGCGCTCGCTGCTGGGAGATTGGCTCACGGCCAACGCTCGCGCCGCGGCTCTCGAAGAGTTCGACCCGGGCCCGACGCTCAAGGAGCTCGGCACGAGCATGGGACAGAAGGAAAAGCTGATCGCCGAGCAGCAAGGCGCCAAGGCCAAGCTCGACGCCCAGATCGCCGACCTCAAGGCCCAGGCCGCCGAGCGCGCCGCCGGCGCCCAGGCCGAAGAGAACAGTTACGCCAAGCTCAAGGAGCAGGCCTCCAAGGTGAGCGCCGTCCAGGGCGAGCCCTTGGTCAAGGAAGCCGCGGAGCACAAGCGAAAGAGCGACGAGCTCCGCAACGCGGGCGCCCTGCTCGAGGCCCGGGCCGAGCAGGTCTCCCGCCAGTCCGCCGAGTCTCAGCTCCTGATCGACCAGTACACGAACCAGAAGACCAACTACCAGTCCACCGACAAGTCGCTCCGCGACAAGCTCGCGGCCGCCAAGACCGAAGCAGGCGCCGCACGCGCCGAGGGCGTCAAGACCAGCGCCAAGATCGACGCTCTCATCGGCGAACTTCGGACGCAGCGCTCGGGCGCGCTCAACGACGCGGCCGAGAAGGCCCTCAAGGGTTACCAGTCGGCCGTGTCGAGCGCCAACAAGGCGGCCAAGGGCGACCAGAACGGCGGCTCGAAGCTCACGCTGGGCGCGGCACAGCAGGCGATCGGCGATCTCCAGTGGACCCGGGCTCAGGGGCTCGCGGCGTACGCCCAGCTCCTCGACTCGCTCGCCAAGGCCGAGCCGGCCCTCGCCAAGCGCGCCGAGTACGCCAAGGAGGCCGCCGACGCTGCCGCGGCACGCAAGGAAGCTCTGGACAGCGCCAAGGCCGCGTACGAAGCCGCCCAGGCCGCTTATTCGGCGGTGCGGGCCAAGGGGGAGGCCAAGGATCGTCTCGACCAGCTCAGCAAGCAGCTCGAAGGACTTTCAAAGGTCGCCGGTGGAGATGCCAAGGACCTGGCCGCCGCGATGAAGGCGAGTGCCCCGGCCGACGCGCCCGCGCCCGAGGCTGCTCCCAAAGCAGAAACGCCCGCGGCGGCGGCCTTGCCTCCGGGTGCGACGCCCGAGCTGGTCGCGAGCGTCGAGGCCGTGCTGGCCTCCATGAAATCCGGCAGGCAGGTCGACACGCTCGCCCTGCTCTATTTCCCGCCCGAGCTCGCCGCGGTCAAGGAACCGCTCACCCAGATGGCGCTCGCGGCAGACAAGGTGAACACCGCCTGCCGCGCCAAGTTCAACGTCGGCCTCGCCGAAATCACCAAGTCGTTGCCCGGGGGCGGCGGCTTGGGGATGGGCGGCGCGAGCGGTGCGGGCCTTTCGCCCGAGCAGCTCGCGGCGCTCAAGGTCACCGACCTCCAGTTCACGGTTGAGGGCGACAAGGCAAAAGTCATGGCGCCGGGAAGTGCAACGCCGCTGAACTTCGTCAAAGCCGACGGCAAGTGGCTGATGGATACGGGGCTCGGGGGCCAGCCGCCCCAGGCCCTCGCCGCGATTTCCATGATGGGACCGTCCATGTCCAAGGCGCTCGAGGAGCTCGCCGCGGAAATCGATTCCGGAAAGCTCGCGACGCCCGACGCGGTCGGCCCCGCGCTCATGCAGAAGCTCGCCGCGGCTATGGGCGCCGCAAAGCCGCCCACCGGCCCCGGCGGCGGCTGATCGTCGCCCGCATCAATACTGCTTGAAGTAACGGTCGCTCGACGGCGCCTTGGGGCGTTCGGCCCAATATGTCGGCGCGCCGGGCTCAAACTTCCGCGTCATGGGGTCCTTGCCCGCCACGCGGAGCAAGAGCGCGATCGGCGTGAGCACGACGAAGTACACCAGCGCCAGCAGCACGAGCGAGACCACAAACCCGATCGGGAAGACCAGGTACATCCACCCCAGGTACATCGGCCGCCGCAGCGCGGGCACGGCGTAGTACGCCGCGCCCAGCAGGACACCGATGCCGCCGAGGGTCAGCGGCACGTTCCGCGCGCCCGAGCGCCAGGCGATCATGCCGCCCATGAGGCAGAAGAAGCCCGCCAGCAGCAGCCCGAACCAGCGCAGGTCCTTGTCCGAGGGGTTCTTGTTGAACTCGTGAATGGCCAGGGGCGACTCCTTGGGACGCGCTCAGTCGAGGTGGAACTGGGCCAGGTGCTTGGCGGCGTCGGTCTTCACGGCGCCGGTCTGCTCTTCCTTGAGCATCAGGTAGTCGTCGATCACCAGCGCGTCGATGTTGGTCGCCATGAAGCAGCGGAAGGCGTCGGCGGGCGTGCACACGATCGGCTCACCGCGCACGTTGAACGACGTGTTGATCATCACCGGGCAGCCGGTCTTCGACTCGAACATCTTCATCATGCGGTGCAGGCGCGGGTTGCGCACCGGGTCAACGGTCTGCACGCGGGCCGAGTGGTCGACGTGCGTGACGGCGGGGATCTCCGAGCGCACGGCCTTCACGCGGTCCAGGCCCTTGTACTCGCCGTTGGTCCCCGCGGCCTCGGCGCGCCGACGCTCCTCCTTCACCGGCGCCACCAGCAGCATGTACGGGCTGGGGTGATCGGCGCGGATGTCGAAGTAGTCCGCCGCGCGCTCCGCGAGCACGATCGGCGCGAACGGCCTGAACGACTCGCGGAACTTGATCTTGAGATTCATCACCGACTGCATCGCGGGGCTCCGAGCATCGCCCAGGATGCTGCGGGCGCCCAGCGCCCGCGGGCCGAACTCCATCCGCCCGCTGAACCACCCCACCACCTTCTCCGACGCGATCAGCGCCGCGACGCGCCCGCACAGGTCCTCTTCGCCCAGCTTGTGGAACGTGGCTCCGGCGGCCTTGAGCTCGCCCTCGATCTCTGGCTCCGTGAACGTGCAGCCCAGGAGCGAGCCTCGCATCGAGTCGCGCCACGGCGCCGACGTGTCCACCTTCCGCGGGTTGTTCAGGAGCTGGTACCAGATGAACAGCGCCGTCCCCAGCGCGCCGCCCGCGTCGCCCGCCGCGGGCTGGATCCACACGTTCTCGAACGGCCCCTTGCGGAGGATCTTCCCGTTGCCCACGCAGTTGAGCGCCACGCCGCCCGCCAGGCACAGGTTCTTCTCGCCCGTGACCTGGTGCACGTGCGCGGCCATCTTCAGCATGATCTCTTCGGTCACCGCCTGCACGCTCGCCGCCAAGTCCATCTCGCGCTGGGTGATCGGCGACTCGGGCTTTCGCGCCGGCCCGCCGAAGAGCGACGCGAACTCCGCGTTGGTCATCGTCGAGCCCTGGCAGTAGTTGAAGTACCGCATGTCCATGCGGAACGAGCCATCGGGCTTGAGGTCGATCAGCTTCTGGCGGATCAGGTCCGCGTACTTCGGCTCTCCGTACGGCGCCAGGCCCATCAGCTTGTACTCGCCGCTGTTCACCTTGAACCCGCAGTAGTACGTGAACGCCGAGTACAGGAGCCCCAGCGAGTGCGGGAAGCGCAGCTCGTGGGTCAGTTCCATCTTGTTGCCGCGCCCCACGCCGAACGACGCCGTCGCCCACTCCCCCACCCCGTCCATCGTGAGGATCGCGGCGCTCTCGAACGGCGACGGGAAGAACGCGCTGGCGGCGTGCGACTCGTGGTGCTCGGTGAACACGAACCGCTTCTTGTACTCCCCCGAAAGTTCCTTGCGCATCTCGCGCGTCAGGCGCAGCTTCTGGCGCATCCACATCGGCATCGAGTCGGCGAACGACCGGAACCCCGCCGGCGCGAACGCCAGGTACGTGTCCAGCAGCCGGTCGAATTTCAACAGCGGCTTGTCGTAGAACCCGACGTAGTCGAGCTGCCCGGGCGTCAGGCCCGCGTGCTCCAGGCAGAACTTGACCGCGTGTGTGGGGAAGCGGTGGTCGTGCTTCACCCGCGTGAAGCGCTCTTCCTGGGCCGCGGCCACGATCTGGCCGTCGATGACCAGCGCGGCGGCCGAGTCGTGGTAATAGGCGGAGATGCCGAGTATGGCCGTCATAAGGGTGTGGCGGGCAGTGCGGGATCGCGGTGAGTGAGAGGAAAAAGGCCAGAGCCGTCCGTCAGGGCTTTATCAGGCCCTGCATCCGACGGTAGATATCGGCATACTTGCCGCTCTTTTCGATACCGTTCTGTACGACGGCGCGGGCCTTGTCGGATTGACCGGTGTTCACATACGCCTCAACCAAGGCCTGATCGTTCCCGACCTTGTCGGTATCGAACAGCTTCTCCCGGGCTGTCAGGAGGAACGGGATGGCCCGCTGGTGCTCTCCCCGCAGCTGGCACAGGCGCCCGGCGTACCGCTCCGCCTGGCCGGTGGGCGACCGTCCCTGCCCCAGCAGAACCTCGCAGCGCTGGACCGCCTGCTGGGCGATCTCGCGGTCCGCGTCGTCAAGGGACCCCTTGATCCGCTCGCGGCAGGCCAGCATGAAGTACGTGAACTCGGCGTTCCAGGAGCTGTACAGGGGCACCGACTCTGCCGCGACACGGCACAGGGCCTCGGCCTCCGCGAACTGCTTCGACCCGATAAGCACCCGGGCCACCATCCCGGACATGGGACGCTGCTCGCCCCCCAGGTGCGTGCCGGGCTTCTGCCATTCATGGAACACTTCGCGGATGTCCGCGGTGACCCGCGAGTCGATGTCCTTGCAGATCCCGTCGAAGCGTGCGAACGCCTCGGGATTGGTGGTTCGGAAGAACGGGATGTCGCAGAGCACGCGGACGGTGTGGGCCGTGCCGTACGCCTCGTAGCGGTTGGCGCCCAGGCGCGCCGAGAAGACTCGCCAGTCGGGGAGCGTGTCGACCTCGCTCACCTCGAGCCCCGGCACGAGCTTGTGCTCGGCGAGCGTGCGGGCGATGGTGCGCGCCACCAGGTCCTGGCCGCGGAGGCTGGGGTGCACGTGGTCGTCCATCAGGTCCCAGCCGATGCCGCCGCCGTCGCTCGCGGCACGGAACGCGCCCAGCAGGTCGCACACGATCGCGCCGCGCGATCCTGCGCTTCGTATCGCCTCGACCGACGCGGCGGGCGGGCGCCACGGCATGGTGTCAAAGTCCTCGGCCTTCTGGAAGGCCGCGGCGGCGCCCGAGAGATCGCCCGCGGCGGCGAGCGATTTTCCCTTCACGTACCACGCGGTGGCGTGCCGCGGCGCGATTTTCAGGACATTTTCAGCCTCCGACCCTGCGCCCGCGGCGTCCTCGGAACGCAGCTTGGCCAGCGCAGTAGACATCATCGCCAAGACCTTCGGCACGTCCGCGGACGCCAGCCCGCGCACGTCGGGCTCGCCCAGCGGCGCCAGGTCCTTCTCGTTAAACGGCGGCGTGCACACCACGCACGGCACGCCGCGGGCCTTGCAGCGCTCGACCATCTCCCCCACGAACTCGCCCAGCGTGCGTGCCGCGGCAGCCCGCGCGGGGTCGTCGGTGGGGATGAACGAACGCCCCATCATGACTTCCATCAGCGTCTTGTCGCCCGAGCCGCCGGGCGGGATCAGCTTGGCGTCGATGAACTGGGCCACGGCGGTCCAGCGGAACGCGCGGAGCGCGCGGATCACCGCCGGCGACCGGCCCGCCGAGTGCAGCGAGGCCACGCCGTAGGCGCCGAAGAACTCGTTGTTGCCGACGTACACGATCACCAGGTCGGGCGCGTAGTCGAGCGACTCGGTCACCATCCCCAGCACGGGGAACGACGCGACGGCGGTCGTGCCAAGGTTGATGACCTCGATGGTGCGGTCGGGGACCAAGTCCTGGAGCATGGTCCTGAGGAACGACGCCGAGTCCAGGAACTTGGGCTCCGGGAAGCCCTTGGCCGCCGACTCGCCGGCGATCACTACGCGGAAGACCCCCGCGGGCTTGGGCATGACCAGGCAGTCCTGGCGGAGCGTGCCGGGGCGGGACTTGTTGGCGAAGAAATACGACGCGGGGCCGGAGCTGTCGGTGACGACCAGCGTCGAGCCGTCGGCGAGCGTGCCGGTGCGCCGGAACGTCGCGGCGTACCCGCCGAAGCCAAAGAGCCGCAGGATGCCCTCCAGGGCCAGCAGCAGCACCAGCGGCAGCACGAGGCTGATCGCGATGAACAGGGGGCGACGGGACCGGCGGGGCGGGCGTCCAGAATTGGGGGCCGGGCTGGGGGCCGCGCTGGGGGTGGGTGTCATGGCCGCTGGATTCATCGGCGTTCGAAGCGCCCGGGCAACCCTGGAACCCGGCTGCGTGGTCCGCAAATCACCCCGTCAAAACAACCGGCCCGCCCGTGGGGCGGGCCGGCGGGCGAACACGCCCTCCTCCCTCGGGGGGCGGTCGCTGGTTGCGCCGCCATGGTACCACGCCAGCGTCGGCGGGGGAACAGCATTTGCGCTGCGCGCGGGCACCGCGATGAGTCACCGGTCAGCCAAGCCCCCGCACGATTGCCTCGGGATGGATCCGCGTTGAGTGCGAGCACTCCCACCTCCCAGAGGGAGGGGGGACCGTCGATTCACATGACTCACATCGGCAGCTCGCGCATCAGCACGATCCGCGGCTTCTGGCCCTGCTTCACGACCTCGGAGCGGTCGATCACCATGAAGAACCGGCGCTGGATGCTCGGCACCATCGGGGTGTTGTCGTCCAGCCCCTCGACGTCCGACCGCTGGTACCCCTGCACCACGAACCACACGGCGAACAGGTCGCTACGGTTGGTGACGATGTTGGAGACCGCGGCAAGGTTCTGCAGCTTCTCGGCGTAGGTGTTCGAGGCGGTCGTGGCCAGGTTGTTGTAGAGCTGGCTGTCGACGCCGATGAGGTGGTCGTTGCCGTTGAGGTAGCCGGGGTAGTCGATGCTGTTGAGCTTGGTGTAGAGGTGCGCGTTGGCATTGTTGGGGTCGATGACGTCGCGGGCGACGCCGATTTCGCCGATCGAGTGCAGGCCCGGCTGCTCGCGGATGCCCTCCACATCGTTCACGCGGTAGCGCCCGTCGAGCCGCTCCGGTTGGTCGGGCTTGACGCCGGTCGAGTCGAGGAAATCGGCCGTCAGCGTCGGGAAGGCGCCGGTCGTGGCGCTGCCCACGCGGAAGGGGACCTCGACCTTGTCGCGGTAGCCGGCGATCGATGCCGCGATGTCGGAGCGGAGCGAGACGCCGTGGCCCGTCCACCACCACGCGCCGGCCTCGAGCGTCGGGGCCAGGAGCGGGAGCGTGCGGAGCACTGGCACGGGGGCGGTGGCGACATTGATCTGGCCGGGGATCGACTTGCTGATCGAGCCGTACTTGGCCATCTCGGGGGCCATGAAGCCGTCGAGCACGGCGAGTGCCGCGGGGATGCCCAGGCCGCGCCGGTAGTCGCCGGCGACGGCGTTGAAGGGCGGCATCTGGGCCGGGAAGGTCGCGCCCGTCTTGCTGTAGTACGGGACGTAGGCGTCGAGAGAGAGCTGGCCGCGGTCGGTCTTGCCCGGGGTAAGGCCGCCGACCATGAGCTGCGGGGCAAACTCGGCGTAGAGCGGGATGAAGGGCTTGAGCTCGGGGCTGCCGCCGGTGGCCCGCAACCAGTCGTAGCCGGTCGAGAGCGCGAGGAACTCGCCGGTGGTCATCCAGCGCGAGTCGATCTCCTTGGGGGCGTTGCCGTTGGCAGGATCAAAGATGAACTGCATCGGCCCAAGCGCGTAGGGCAGGAGCGTGTCGGCGACGCGGAAGCGGTCGGCATCGATCTGCGTGGGGAGCATCGGACGCGAGCCGTGAAGATCGGCACCGCTGGCCAGGAACTTGCGCTGGATGGTCTCGGCGTCCCACTTGGAGGGCTCCTTGCCGAAGGGGTTGTAGGGCAGGACCATGCCCTTTCCTGTTCCTGAACCGATGCCGGTACCCGACTGCGTTTCGAGCATGCGCTTGAGCGTCTCGTCGGCGGCGTAGTTGCCGTCCTTGACCTTCTTGTCCTCGCCGTTGGTAACCTTGAAGAAATCCTGATCCAGGGGCGTCGCGGTGCCGCCCTGGCGGTAGTCGGGAGAGAGCGAATTGAGCGTGCGGAAGAATCGGGCCTCGAGCATGTAGGCGGGGACCGCGCCCTTGGGGATCGAGCCATGGTCGGGGTCGGCGGGCCGGCGGATCAGCCCGTAGCGGACCAGCGAGAAGCCGGAGTTGTCGCCGCGGTTCGATGCGTTCTCGGCGTAGCCGACGGTGTTGGGGATCTGGATGTTTCCGCCGGTCAGACGGCTATCGAGCGTGGGCTTGGTGCCGGCGGCGGTGGGCGTGATAGGGAAGTTGTCGCGGATGCGGTCGACCAGGAGGTCGTTCTCGAGGAACTGCTCGGGGAGGATGTCGGTCGGACGCCGCGCGGTCTCGCCGGTGTCGGTGAGCACGGTGCCCTTGGTGCTGCGCATGGCGCGCCACAGGCGGGCGACCTTGACGGAGGTCTTGTCCGCGGCCGTTCCCGAGTCCGCGGCCTCGACGATGTTGTAGAACGTGTTGTCCTGATACCCGGGCGTGCCGCTCCCGCCGTTGAACCGCTTGCTCTCCTTGATGTTCTTGAGCGCCTGCGGGCCCGAGGTGATCAGGTCGGTCGAGAAGGGCTCGATCCAGACGGGGGCCCAGTTGGGATCGCCCGCGTGGGTGGAGACGGTGAGCTGCTTGTCGATCCACTTGCGAACGTAGGTGCGGTAGTCCTCAATGGGGCGAAGATACGCGGTCCCGCCCGGCACCCGTTCTGCGTTCTGCATCCGCTTTGCAATCGTTTCGAGCGACACGTTGGTGGCGAAGAAGACGCGCGTGACGCCAGGGGCGAGGGTCACGTTGGTGAGCAGCTTCGGGTCCTGGCGATCAACCTGCCCCACGCGGTAGTAGCGCTGGCCGTACTCGAAGTAGTAGTCGTACGGGGTCGACTCGTCCGTGGTGGCCGCGGACACGGGGTTGAGGTTGATCGAGACGTCGTCGTAGGGGTTGGTGAGCTGGAAGGCGATGAGCTGGAAGAGGAAGTCGGGGTTGGCATCGGCCAGGGCGCTGTTGATCGTGACCTTCTCGCCGGGGTCGCCGTTGTCCGGATCGCCCTTGCCGTCCTTGTCGGCGCCGGGCGCGCCTTCAGAGGCGTCGGTGTACATGGTCATGGTCGCGACGGAGGTGAGCACGGGCTCGGCATGAACGCCAAAGACGTTGAACGCCGCGGCAAAAGTAGCCTTGCTGCCGCCGTGGTAGAGGCGCGACCTGTCCTTGTCCGCCGGGTTGGTCTGGCCGAGGTCAAGCTGGCCGGTCACGCCGCCGGTTTTCTCCACCCACCAGGACTGCTTGTACTTGCGGCTTGAGATCTTCTTAGGCCGGAATCCGGTGATGCCGCCCTTGCTTGCCCAGTCCTGCTCGAGTTCGCTGCGGAAATCCTCATCGACGAGCACCGTGAAGGCCCGCGGCTGGCCGTCGAACTTGAGCATTTTGTCCAGGTTCACGGCCATGTTGGCCGCCATCTGCAGGCCCAGCTCGGCGGTCGAGTGCCCGTAGTTCTCTGAGCGGCGATTGTTGAACTTGCTCTCGCCGAACCAACGGCCGGGCAGGGTGGAGAGCGCGGGATCATCGGTGGGCGGGATCAACGCATCGGCGTAGACGCGGAAGGTCTTCTCCGGGCCGGCGTTGGCGGCGACCTTGATCTCGAGGTCGGTGAGCTGGTCGACCGCGCTAGGGATCAGCGCGCCCACGATGGTCGAGCGCAGCGGGCGGGCGCCGCTGATGGTGGTGAGGTAGAGACGAGGGTTGGCGTACATCGCCAGCATGGCCTTGGGGTCGGCCTTGCCGTCGGCGGGGTTGATGTCGCGCGAGTCGCGCTCCAGTTCGGCGGTGCGGTTGTCGCGGAAGACGCTGAAGGCGTTGGTGTTGACGGCGCCCGTGGCGTCGTAGCGGCCGCCGGCGATGCGCTCGAGCGTCGAGGTGATGTCGGGGTTGTTCCAGCCGCGGTAGGCAAAGAGGTCGAGCAGGTCATCGGCGGAGAAGAGCGCGCCGACGCGGTACGAGCTGCCGCCGGCGACAACGGACGAATCGAACCCGGCGAACGCCGTGAAGGCGTCGCGGCGGCTCTTGGCATCCGGGAAAACAAACGGCGTGGTGCCCAGGCTGGCGCCCGACTTGGGGACGTACCCCTCGGGCAGGGCCTTCTGGAGCGCGGTGTAGGCCCACGAGCCGACGAGGTTGGCGCCGCTGGAGTCGTTGTACTTCTCGTAGTTGCCGGGCGACTTGGCCAGGCCCGGCGGGACCAGGTCGGTGGGCTGCACGAAGCCGCCGTAGGACGCGTCGGGGGTCTGCTTCCACGCCTGCGGCGTCGCCTGGTGCGTGAAGTCTTCCGCGGCAAAGAGACGGCGGAGATCGACATCGGCGGGCGTCAGGCCCAGCGGTTCCGCGGCGGTGGGCGGCTGGCGCAGGTCGCCCGCGGTCGAGACGTTCACCAGGGCGCTGAGGTCGATGACCTTGGCGGCAAAGAAATAGCGGTACTTCGAGGGCGCATCGAGGAGGTTGCGGACCTCGTCGGGCTTGGTCGCATCGCGTGCAACCACCAACTCGAACCAGCGGGCATCGAACATGCCGCTGCCATCAACCGAGGCGTACTGGTACGGCGGAAAGTCCTTGTCTGCGGGCGAGCGGTTGGCCCGGTCGGTGTCGGGGCGGAACATCGCTCGCTGGCGCGCGGTGAAGTAGTACGGCTTGCTCGGATCGACCGCTTGGCCGAAGTCGGTCGAGTTGGTGGACTTGGCGTTCTTGTCAAGCAGCGACAGGTTCTCGCTGGTCCGCGGCTTGCCGTTCTTGCTCCCAAGGCCCGACTCGGCGTCGAAGTTGCCGCGGAGGTTCCAGAGGTTCACGAAGCGTCCGTCGGGCGCGACGTTGGAGATCTGGAGCAGGTCCTTGTACTGCAGGTACTCGTCGCCGCCGTTGGCGGTGTACGCCAGGGCCGCGGGCATGGTCGACGCGAGGAACGGGTCGGTGCCGTTGCCGACTGGGCTGAACGTGGCGATGGTGTCGTCGGGAGAGATGGTGGCGCTGTCCCATGTCTCGCGCCGGATCATCTGGTCGCCGGTGGCGCTGGGCTGGGGCTCATCGCCGGCGAAGGTGCGCGCAAAGACGTCGTCGCTGAGGATGCCGCCGATGTGATCGGCCAGTTGCTGAGGCACGTTGTCGCGGATCGCGTTGCGCTGCACGCCGACCGCCGCGCCCGTGTCGGTGCGGCCGATGGCGATGTACACGACGGCAAAGACGGACATGAGCGCGAGCGTGCCGACGACCAGCACGAGGAACGAGCCGCGGCGCGAGGCGCGGTAGGCGCCGGTGGTGCCGGAGATGGCGCGGAGCAGGCGCGCGGCAAGACCCCTGCGACGCGGGGTGAGCGAGCCTGGTTCGGGCGTGCCCTGTGCGGGCGAGACGGGAGCGTTGCGATGCGCGTTCATATCAGAACTCCTGCACGATCCGTGCCGCCGGCCTTCCGTGGCGAGGCGGCGTATGTCCTGTTCGCGACAGGACCTAGGTCGGGTTCCCGGCGGTCGGGAAGACGAACTGGAACGTTTCTTCCACGCCGGGGTTGGTCGGGTCCGTGAGGCTCATCGTGATCCGGATAAGCGTGGGCCACGCCCAGGGGCGGCCGTCGCTGGCGGTCGGGTCGACGTAGCCGAAGTAGCTGGTGCTGATCAGGCTGGAGGTGCCGCCGTCGCTGATGAGGGTGGCGGGAACGGTGTAGGCGTTGCCGTTGCGGGGGATCTTGGTCGTGTCGGGCGTGTGCCAGGCGCCGTTCTGATCGCGGTACTCGAGCTTGAAGGGCTGGTCGGCCGTGCTGCCGGGGGACTTTGGATAGGGAAGGACGGCGATCGCGTCGTTTGACTTCACCACGCCGTCGCCGTTGGTGTCGACGCGGCGCTCGAGGCCGTGCCAGATCAGCTTGCCGGAGTTGGGGTCGGTGACGCCGAAGGAATACTCGACGATGAACTCGGTGCATCCGGGGATGAAGTTGGACGCCGAGAGCGCGAGCTGGTCACCGCGCCGGAACGCGGCCTGCACGGCGCTGCCGGTGCCGGCCTTGGCGATGGTGGTGATGTAGTCGGTCGGGCCCGGCTCGCAGCGGATGCGCGTGCCGGCGTCGCCGGTGCCGCCGGTCTGGTCGGAGTAGGTCGGCCACGCCTCGTCCATCCACTGCTTGGCGTTGGCCAAAGGCGAGCCGGCGCCAGTGCTCGCCGAGGGGGTGAAATCCCATCCCGGGAAATTGGCCTTGCGCGGCGGGTAGTCGTCGTACTGGCGCACAAGCGACGGGGCCACCTTCATGCCGTGGATCGTGCCGCGCACGTCGCTGATGTCGCAACTGGCGATGTCGATGATGCCCGACGAGAAGGCGGGGGTGCGCTGCTCGTTGCCGCGGACGAAGAGATTGAGGGCGATGAGCGGCGGGTTGAGGCGGGCGACGGCGCGGAAGAGGCTGCGCGCGGCGGGCTGAAGGGCGACCTGGCCTTCCTTGTCCCGGAGCGTGTTCTGTCCGGGGCCGGTGGGCTTCCAGCCGAAGACCTGGTTGGGAGGCAGGGAAGACTCGGTGGTTTCGGGCCGGACCAGGAGCGTGGCGTGGCTCAGGAGCGTCCAGTCCTTGGCGTACTGGTTGATGCCGACGCCGCCGTTGGAGGTCTTGCGTCCGAAGCGTGTGGCTTGGATGTTGCTGTCGTCGGTCTGGGGGAACGCGTAGGAGTTCTGCGGCGCGGAGGCGGGCAGGCGCAGGCCATGCCCGAAGTACACGCGTGCGAACTGGGAGCGGGCCACGTAGTTGGGATCGAGCGGCTCGCGGGCGCTGGTGAACTCGCCCTTGGCGATGAACATGACCTCGTCGATGCGGCGGGGGCGGGGCGCGGGGTCGGTCGGAGAGATCGCGACGACATCGGCGGCGACGGTGAACTGTTTGTCGGCGTTGACGTCGGCGTACTGGTTGCGGACGACCAGGAAGCCGTCGCGGGTCATCTGCGAGAACTCGCGGCGCATCTGCTGCTCGATCATCGCGGCGTAGCCGTTGAGCACGCTGAGGCGGCGGCCGCCGCTGACGGTCTTGCCCACCGACTGGAAGATCGCGGCGATGCCGACGGCGACGAGCGCCATGGCGCCGATGGCCACGAGGGCCTCGATCATGGTGAAGGCGCGGGCGGTGGAGCCGCGGGCGCGGGCAAGGCCGGCGCGGTTCGGGAGGTCGCTCAGGTTGGGTCGCGTCGTGTGCATTCGCGTCCTACTTCTGAAGGGTGACGACCGTGACGGCCGCGGGGACCTGGGGGGTCATGAGGAACTGCACGTTGCCCTTGACGATCTGGTCGCGCTGGTAGTCGGAGAGGGGCCGCTCGAGGATGACCGCGTTCTTGAAATCGTCGGAGGCGCGGGAGACGGTGTGGATGATGCCGCTGTTGTCGACGAGCTTCTGGCCGGGCTGGCGGGCCTGGCCCAGGAGCGCTTCGTCGGTGGAGTTCAGGCGCAGCAGCGAGGGGAAGTCCTGCGGGGCGGCGGGGACCGGGGCGATGGTGCGGAGCAGGGAGTAGTTGCGCTTGCCGGTCTGGTCGAGCCCGGTGAGCGTCGGGCGGCCGGTTTTGGAGTCGACGGCGACGGGGACGCGCCGCGCGGGCTCGGGGACCGTGTTGGGGCCGTTGGGGCCCTCGCCGGTGAGCACGTGCGAGAGCGAGTAGCTCGAGATTCCCGCGCCGGCGCCGGTGGGGATGCTGATGCCCGCGTCGATGCGGCGGGTGAACACGGCGACCTCGACCTGGCCCGGGGCCGAGGAGCGAAGGGCGATGTCCCAGACGAACTGCGGCCCGCCGGGGCTGGTGAATGGCGCGGGGGAGAGGCGGTCGAATATCCCGATATATTGTGGCGTTGCGGTGTTTCCGATGGTCATGATGCCCGTCGCAGCGTCAATCGCAAAGGCTGCACCGCTCAGCCCGTTCCCGTCCACCTGCCAACGACCGTCGTGGTTGGGTCGCTTGGTGTCCGGGTCTGTAGTGTGACCATCATTCGAATACCACTTCTCTCCCACAAACTGAAGTGCGTCAACAGCACCTTGGCGTGATCGGAGGTACTCGGCGGCGGATCGCGCGGCGGAGAGTCCCTGGATCGAGTCCTGGGCCACGCGCTGCTGGCGCACGACCACCGGGAACACCATTCCAAGCCCGAGCAGTCCGAGCGCCAGCACGGTGACGGCGATGAGGATCTCGATGAGCGAGAACGCGGAGGGGCGCAACGCGTGGCGGGAACTCATGGCGTCACCTCCCGGGCCTGCCCGAGGTACCGGTCGATGGTGAAGATCTTGGCGTCAGAGAGCACGGTGCTGTTGCCGGTGCCCTGCAGCCACTCGTTGATGGTCCTCGACAATTCCACGTCGTTGGTCTTGACGAGCGACGTGTCGATCGTGGGCTTGATCGGGATCGAACGGGGATTGGCAGGGTCACCGTACAGGCAGCCGGTGACGGCGTTGAGGCCGCGGGCGCCAACGGCCGAGGCGAGGCGCCGCTCGTCGTAGAACGCAAGCTCGGCGACGGGGCGGGCGAGCACGGTGTCGGTGGATTCGTCGCCCAGGAGTTTCTGTCGCGTCAGTTGCTGGCCCTTGAGGGTCGTTCCAAAGTCGGTGCGCGAGGCAAGGAGCCGGCGCACCTGCCCGGCGAGGTCCTCGGGGGTGTCGAGGCGGAAGGCCTGCACTCCGTACGGCGAGCCGGTGCGGAAGACCCTGGACGGGCTCACGTCAACGACCAGCGCGGGCTGACGCTTCGAGGTGCTCAGGGCGCCGGTGCCGGCGTCGAACCGGACCATGAACGTCTGGCGGCTGGCGCCGGAACCGGATTTATCTTCGTCGTAAAAACCGGTCTCGGGGAAGACCCAGTTGCCGGTGGTCTTGTCGTACGCGCGGCCGGCGATCTGCTCGTACCAGCCGTTCATGGCGTTCGCGGTGCCCGCGTCGATCGAGCCCGGAGGTGCGTAGCCGCGGACCATCCAGTAGCGCGGCATCTGGATCGCCTGGAAGGCAGGGAGCGGCACGAAGACGTCGCGGGCGATCGTCCTGGTCGTGTCGTTGGGGTCGACGTCCTGCATCTGCCCGACCTGGATGAAGATGCCGATGCGGGTGCGGCCCGTGCCGGGGTCGTAGAAGAAGACCGCGGCGCTGTCGCCCAAGCCCTCGCTCGACGAAGCCGCGGAGCGCGCGGCGCCGAGCGCCACGCCGATCTGGTTCTCGGCCTGCGACCGCTCGGTCGAGTAGAGCAGCGACGAGAACGAGGGCACCGCGATCGCCAGGACGAGCACGAAGATCGAGATCACGACCAGGAGCTCGGCGAGCGTGTACGCGCGGCGAGAAAGGCGGGGATTGGCGGAGGTGATGGTGCTCATGGGCCCACCACCAGTACGACGTTGTCGCTGATCGCCTTCTCGCGGGCCGTTGCGTCGAGCGTGCCATCGGGTAGGTTGAGCTTCTCGAGGATGACCTTCAACGACTCATCACCGTACAGACCGTCGGGGCCGCACCAGACGATCGCGGCGGTGGCGCCCCGCAGGCCGGGGTCCTTCTCGGGGTCTCCGACGACCTTGGGCACGTTCATGTCGGCGGGCTTTTCGACGACGTACTTGGTGCCCTTCTTCACGCCCTGGAGCCAGCGGTAGTAACGGAAGGCGTTCTCCTTGCCGTCGCGGATCTCGTAGCGTTCGCCCTTGGTGCCCGCGCGAACGACTTTCGCCCCCGAACGGCCGGTGTCCAGGTAGGGTCCGAAGGCCTGGCCAGACCGCTTCACCGTTGCGTTAGGCTTCTTGGCGTTCTCAGGGACCTGGAACGTGCCGTCCTCGTTGGGGCGGAGAATCCCCGGGCCGGAGACGCCGTCGATCGGGAGTTTCCCACCGGTGATCAGCGGTGTCTCGTCCACGCCGACGAGGTAGAACGGCAGCGAGGCCAGGCTGTAACGGAGATCCCAGTATTCGGCCGGCACGTCGGCCGGCTTGCCGGGCCATGAGGGGTCGGACTCCTCGTGCCGGAGAATCTTGGCGTCGCTGCTGTCCAGCGGCGCGGGAACGTACACAGGGAACTTGCGCTCGCCGGCCTGCGCCTTGGAAAGGTCGTAGTCCTTCACGAGCGGGATTGCAAAGCCAAAGTCGCTGGTGAACTGGGTGGCGCTGAGCTTCATTGCCGCGGCGGTGGACTCACCGGCGTTGCGGGCCGCCGCGCGCCGCCCCACGGTGAGACCAACGACGAGCAGCCCGATCAGGATCCCCACCACCGCGATGGCAAAGAGGATCTCGATGAGCGTAAAGCCGGCCCGGGAGACCGAACGTGATGTGGCGGTGCTTTCCACGCGGAGTCTCCGTTCAGCTGCCCTGCTGCCCGCCTTGGAGCGAGTTGATCATGGCGACCAGCGGCAGGAACATGGCGACGACGATGGTGCCGACGATGCCGCCGAGCACCACGACCATCAACGGCTCGAGCAGGCTGACGAGCGAGGCGACGGCGACGTCGACCTCCTCGTCGTAGTTGTCGGCGATCTTGAGGAGCATGACGTCCATCTCGCCGGTCTCTTCGCCGACGTCGATCATGTTGACGACGATGGCGTCGCAGGTCTTGCTCTCGCGCAGGGGCCCGGCGAAGCTCTCACCCTCGCGGATCGAGTCGTGCACTTTCCGGAGCGCCTTCTCGAAGACGTAGTTGCCGCTGGTCTCGGAGGTGATGAGGATCGCCTCGAGGATGGGCACGCCCGCGGAGATCAGCGTGCCGAGCGTTCGCGTGAAGCGGGCGATGGTGGTCTTGCGGAGCAGCTTGCCGAAGATCGGCGACCACAAGAGGACCGTGTCGGTGGCGGCCTTGCCGGGCCCGGCGCGCCGGATCATCTTCCAGAAGAAGATCGCGGCAAACGGCGAGATGATCACGAAGATGAAGCCCGGGATCTTCTGGCCCGGGCTGGTGCCGGCGACCCAGCGGCTGGTCTCGATGAGCCACACGGTCAGGAACGGCAGCTTGACGCCGAAGTCGCGGAAGATTTCCTCGAACCGCGGGATGATGAACACCATGATCGCCGTGAGGATGAGGCCCGCGATCAGGATGACCACGATGGGGTACACCATCGCGCCCTTGATCTTCCTCTTGAGGCGCTGGCTCTTCTCCATGAACTCGGCGAGGCGCTGGAGGATGATGTCGAGCACGCCGCCGATCTCGCCGGCGTTGACCATCTTTACAAACAGACGGTCGAACGCCTTGGGGTACTTGCTCATCGCCTCCGAAAGGCTCGACCCGCCCTCGACCTCCTCGCACACGCCCGTGAGGATGTTCTTGAGGAGGCTGGGCTTGAGCTGGCTCTCGAGAATCTGGAGCGAACGCAGCAGCGGCAGACCCGCGTCCTGGAGCGTCGAGAGCTGGCGCGTGAAGGTGGTGAGCTGCTTTTCGCCCACGCCGCCGATCGAGAACCCGCCGCCGGCCTTGGCCTTCTTCTTGAGCTTGGCGTCGTCGCCGCCTGCCGCGGCCTGCTTCTTGACCTTCTGCTCGCGAACGGAGGTCGGGAAGAAGCCCTGCGACTTGATGCGCTGGACGGCTTCTTCGCTGGACGCGGCGTCGATGGTGCCCTTCTGAGGCTTCCCGGCGGCGTTGAGCGCTTCGTAGGCAAACGTCGGCATGACTCGTCTCCACCGGACCCGCTCCGGGGCCGGGAATCAAACTCGAACCTCTGACTTACTCTTCCGCCAGCGTTTCGCGGACGACCTCGTCGATCGTGGTGAGTCCCTCGTAAATGGCCAGCAGGCCGCTCTCGCGGAGCGTGCGCATGCCCCGCTTGCGGGCGTGCACGCGGAGCACGCCGGTCGACGCCTGCTTCATGACCATGTCGCGCAGCTCGTCGTCGATGGTCATGATCTCGTAGAGCGCCAGGCGCCCCTTGTACCCCGACCCGTTGCAGCGGTCGCAGCCCTTGCCGCGCATGAAGCGCTTGCCGCGCACGTCCTCGGGACGGAGCTGGAGTTCCATCAGCTCTTCCTCGGTGGGCTGGTAGGCCTCTTTGCACTTGGTGCAGACCAGGCGGACCAGTCGCTGGGCGATGACGCCTTCGATCGTGGCGGTGAGGAGGAAGGCCTCGAGCCCCAAGTCGAGCATGCGGACGATCGAGCTGGGCGCGTCGTTGGTGTGCAGCGTCGAGAGTACAAGGTGGCCGGTCAGCGAGGCCTGCACCGCGATCTGCGCGGTCTCGAGGTCGCGGATCTCGCCCACCAGGATGATGTCGGGGTCCTGACGCAGGAAGCTGCGCAGCAGCTTGGCGAAGGTCAGCTCCGCGTCGGCGTTCACCTGGCACTGGCACAGCCCGTCGATGTCGTACTCGACCGGGTCCTCGGCGGTGAGGATCTTGGTGTCGATGGTGTTGAGCTCGGCGAGCGCGGCGTAGAGCGTCGTGGTCTTTCCCGAGCCGGTCGGGCCGGTCACGATCACGATGCCGTTGGGCTTGTTGATGAGGCGGCGGACCACCTCGATGTCGTCGGTGCGAAGTCCCAGGCGGTCGAGCGCCAGCTCGACATTGCTGCGGTCCAGCACACGCATCACGACGCTCTCGCCGTGCATCGTCGGCAGCACGGCGATACGGAGGTCGACCGGGTTGCCCTGCAGCGTCAGCTCGATGCGGCCGTCCTGCGGCAGGCGGCGCTCGGCGATGTCCAGGCCGGCCATGACCTTGATGCGGCTGGTGATCGCGGGGCCCAGTTCCTTCGGCGGCGGGACCATCTCGTAGAGAACGCCGTCGATGCGGTAGCGCATCTTGAACTCGTTCTCGAAGGGCTCAAAGTGAATGTCGCTGGCGCGGTCCTTGATCGCCTGGAGCAGCACGAGGTTGAGCAGCTTGATGACCTGGTTGTCGCTGGCGGCCTCGAGCACCGCGTCGAGGTCGATCGAGTCGCCGCCGCGCCCCAGCCCCTTGAACTTCTCGTCCTTGGCCAGGGCGGTTACGACGTCGGCGATCGACTCCTGCTTGGCGAAGTGCTTCTTGATGACCGCGTCGATAAGAGACGGGTCGGCGACGACGGCGTCGACGTTGCTCGATCCGATGAGCAGGCGGAGGTCGTCGATGGCCCGGAAGTTGTCCGGACTCTTCATCGCGATCTTCAGACGCTTGCTGACCGGGTTGTACTCCAGGGGGATGACCTGGTAGGTCTGGACGCTCTCGGCCGGGATCGAAGCCTTCAGCTCGTCGGTGAGCTCAAAGCCCGTCAGGTCCATGTACGCCATGCCCGCCTGGCCCGCCAAGGCCGCGGCAATGTCGCGCTCATTGCAGTAGTTGAGTTCAACGAGCAACTGTCCGAGAAGCACCTTGCGGGTCTTCTGGACTTCGAGAGCCTGATGAACCTGGTCGCGCGTCACCCGACCCATCTTGGTCAGCACGCGCCCGATCTTGCGTCCCTTGAGTTCAGCAGGATCAATGTTCGGGTGTTGCGAAGGCGTTGTCGCCATGGCTTCCTTCGTGCGTCCATCCGGATCCTGTCGCATGACAGGTCCGAGATTGGACTACTGGCGAACCCCGTGGTCATCCTCGATTCGTGAGAATAACGGAAAGGTTCGAGGTTGAGGGTGAAAACGATACATCACCAGATGTTGCGACATCTGGAATTTGACGCTTCTATGCGCTTCTCGGACGCCGTTAAGTTTCCGAACATTGCGAAGTCAGCGCCCTGGCCCCGGGCGATTATGGGGCCGCGTCTTCCTCTTCATCCCACTCCGGCCGGCCCACGGTCTTACCGATCTTGTGGACCTTATCGCGAAGGGCAGCGGGATCCTTGCTCTTGTCGATCATCTCTTCCGCGGAGATCATGCCGCGGGAGTAGAGCGACCAGAGGTGGTCGTCGAGAAGCTGCATGCCGAACTTCTTGCCCGTCTGGATGGACGAGTCGATTCGGAAAGTTTTCGCCTCGCGGATGAGGTTCGCGATAGCCGGGGTTACCACCAGGAACTCGTACCCCGCCACCATTCCCGGCGTATCGATCCGCGTCAGGAGCACTTGGCTGAGGATGCAGATCAAAGCGGTCGAGAGCTGGACGCGGATCTGGTTCTGCTGGCTGACCGGGAAGGCGTCGACGATACGGTCGATGGTCTTGGCCGCGCCGGTGGTGTGCAGGGTGGCGAACACAAGGTGGCCCGTTTCGGCGGCGCGGACAGCGGACTCGATGGTCTCGAGGTCTCGCATTTCGCCGACCAGGATCACGTCGGGGTCTTGGCGGAGCACGCGCCGGAGGGCCTCGGCGAAGCTCGGCACGTCGTCGTGAACGGCTCGTTGGTTGACGATCGATTTCTTGTGCGAGTGGTAATACTCGATGGGGTCTTCCATCGTGACGATGTGCCGGTCCATGTTCGTGTTGACGAAGTCGATCATGGTCGCCAGCGACGTCGTCTTTCCCGAGCCGGTCGGGCCGGTCACGAGGAACATGCCGCGGGGGCGGCGGATCAGTTCGCGGCAGATCTCGGGGAGGCCGATCTGCTCGAACGTGAGCAACCTTCGGGGGATCTGGCGGCAGACGATCGCCAGGTCGCCCTTCTGACGGAAGACCGAGACGCGGAAGCGGGCGGCTTCGCCGTACGCGAAGCCAAAGTCGCTGCCGCCCTCCTCCTGAAGCTCCTGTTGGTTGCGTTCAGGAGTGATCGACTTCATCAGCGCGACCATGTCGTCGGAGTCGAGGATCTTGGTCTGGAGATTGCGCAGGTGGCCGTGGAGGCGGATCGTCGGCGGACGGCCCACGGTCATGTGAAGGTCGCTGGCGCCGGTCCTGACCACGGTGTCGAGCAGGCGGTCGATCTGGATCGTGGACATGGGGGGCTCGGGGAGGGTGCTTGGTGCTGGGTGTCAGTGCCGCGGCGGACGCGTCGAAGCTATTTCTTGTTGTCCAGGTCGACCTGGGTGTTGCGGGCGATCTCGTCGGGCGTGGTCACGCCGTTCATGATCTTGAGCTTGCCGTCCTCGACCAGGGGCCGCATGCCCGACGCCAGGGCCGCGTTGCGCAGCTCGGACAGCGGCGCGAGCTTGAAGGCCAGCTCGCGGATCGCGGTGTTCATGACCATCATCTCGAAGATGGCCTTGCGCCCGCGGTAGCCCGTGCCGACACAGTTGTCGCACCCGACGTTCTTGTGGACCCGCCCCACCGCTTCCTCGGGGGTGATGCCGGTGAGCGTGAGGAACTTGTGGTCCATTTCCTCGGGCTTGGCGAGGGTCTTGCACTTGGGGCAGAGAACGCGGATGAGGCGCTGCCCCATCACCGCCTGGATCGAGCTGGCGACCAGGAAGGGCTTCACGCCCATGTCGACCAGTCGCGTGATGGCGCTGGGGGCGTCGTTGGTGTGCAGGGTGCTGAAGACCAGGTGGCCGGTCAGCGCGGCCTGGATCGCGATCTCGGCGACTTCCTTGTCGCGGATTTCGCCCACCAGGATGATGTTGGGCGCCTGGCGGAGCATGGAGCGGAGCACGGCGGTGAACGTGAACCCGATGCTCTCACGCACCTGGCACTGGTTGATGCCCTCGAAGGCGTATTCGATCGGGTCCTCGGCGGTGATGATCTTCTTGTCGGGGCGGTTGAGGATGTCCAAGGCCGAGTAGAGCGTCGTGGTCTTGCCCGAGCCCGTGGGGCCGGTGACCAGGAAGATGCCGTTGGGACGGCGGATGATCTTGTTGAAGGCGGCGAGGTTGTCGGTCTCGAAGCCCAGGTTTTCAAGGCCGATGCGCACCGAGTCTGGGCGCAGGATTCGCAGCACGATGCTCTCGCCGTGGTACGCCGGGCACGCGCTCACGCGGAAGTCGACCATCGTCTCGTCGACCAGGTGCTTGATGCGGCCGTCCTGCGGGATGCGCTTTTCGGCGATGTTCACGCCGGACATCAGCTTGAAGCGAGAAAGGATCGCGTTCTGCATGCGCTTGGGCAGCTTGTCGCGTTCCATGCACACGCCGTCGATTCGGTACCGCAGGCGCACCCGGTCGGCCATCGGCTCGACGTGGATATCGCTGGCCCGCATCTTGACGGCCTCGACGAGGATGCGGTTGCAGAGCTTGACGATCGGGGCGTCTTCGCTTTGTCCACCGAGCGGTCGACCGAGCGGTCGACCGACTTGTCGATCGACTCAGAGATCAGCGACTCGCCGGCCGCGACCATCCGGACCTGCTTGTTCTTGTCGCCCTCGAGGAAGCCCTTGATCGCCGAGCGCGCGGCGAGCTTGGGGTCGATCTCGGTGTTGAGGCGGAACCTGAGCATGTCGAGCAGCTCGAGGTTCATGGGGTCGTGGATGATGAGCTGGAGCTTCCCGTTGGTCTTGGCCATCGGGAGGATCAGGTGCTTCTTCACCAGGTCTTCGGGGATGAGCTTGAGGTCGATCTTGCCCGAGACGTCGCGGGCGTTAAGGTCGACGTACTCCATCCCGAACTGTTCGGCCAGGGCCTTGGCGACCTGATCTTCCTTGGCGAAGCCAGTCTCGACCAGAGCCTCGCCGAGCCGCTTGCCCGAGCCCTTGGCGACGTTGGCGGCCTTCACCGCCTGCTCGGGCGTAATGACCCCCCACCCGATCAGGATTTCACCGAGCTTCTTGCGCGATCGTGCCATGCGCGTCCTTCAACCCCTCAGGCGACCGCCCGACCGGGACGGGTGCATCGAACCCCGATGCCGAAACCGACATCGTAACGGGGGACGTGCGCGCCGTGCGTCGGAGCGAGGGAGGAGTGTAGACCAAGCCTCGCGCGGGAATCCCGCGTCGGCTCCTCCCCTACTGTCTGAAGAACGAATGTCCCAAGGACCAAAGCGTTGAACCCTCCGACCGCACCCGCACGCCCGACCGCTGCCTCGCTCCGCGGACCGACGCGCCGTCTGCTCATCACCGCCGGACCGACCCACGAGCCCATCGACGCGGTGCGGTACCTCGGCAACCGATCTTCGGGTCGGGTTGGTGTAGCACTGGCCGAAGAAGCGGCCAGGCGCGGCTGGACCGTCACTCTGCTGCTCGGGCCGAACGCCCTTACACCTCCCGATTCGCGGGTTCGCGTGCTCCGGTTCCGTACCGCGGAGGATCTTCGGGGGCTGCTTCGCACGCACGTCCCGGACGCGGACGCCCTCGTCATGGCCGCGGCGGTAGCCGACTACCGCCCCAAGGTTGATCCCGCGTTTCTCGGGGGAAAGTTTCGCAGGCAGGATCAGAAACTTGTGCTCGAACTGGAGCCGACCCCTGACCTTCTGGCCGAGGTCGCCCAGACCCGTCGCGCCGAGCAGCTTCTGGTGGGCTTCGCGCTCGAGCCGCGCCACGAGATGATCGAGTCGGCCCGGGCCAAGCTGGTGAAGAAGAAAGTTGACCTGGTGGTGGCCAACCCGCTGGAAACCATGGACAGCGCGAGCATCGAAGCCACTGTCATCGGCCGCGATGGATCGGAAGCGTCTACGCCGGGCGCGATCGACAAGATCGACTTCGCGGCATGGCTGCTGGACATCATCACGCCGCGCTTGAGCGCCGCAGGACCCGGCACAACGCGCGGGGAGAGGGGCGAGGGGATCGCATGACTGACCGTCGTCCGGCACGGCCCAAAGACGCGCGGTCCGGCAAAGGTGGCGGCCATCCCGCCCGCGCTCTGGATCGCGAGACCCACCGTGCCCCGCGCGGGCCTGCATCGCTCGGGGGGGGCGTGCGCCTCGTGTACGAGGATGACGAGGTCATCGTCGTCGACAAGCCGCCGGGCCTCGTGACGGCAATTCTCCCGGGCGAACCCGACGCCGCGGCCGACAAGCCGAGCGTGTTCGGCGAACTGAAGCGGTACGCACGAGGCAGGCGGAAGGGCCCCGTGCGCGTATGGGTCATCCACCGACTCGACAAGGAAGCCTCGGGTCTCCTGGTGTTCGCAAAGACCGAGCGTGCGTTCGCGTGGCTGAAGGAAGACTTTCGGGCCCGCCGGGCGCACAGGCTCTATCTCGCCGTGGTGGAAAACGAATTCGCACCCGAGGCCTTGTCGGGCACGCTCCAGGGGTTCATGGCCGAGGACGATCGGGGGCTGATGCGCGGCGTGCCGGGGCGCAGCACGATCGCCGGGAACGACGATCGCGGGCCGCAGCTAGCGGTCACGCACTACCGCGTCATCGCGCAGGGCCAGGGTATGGCGCTGGTGCAGGTACGGTTGCGCACGGGCCGAAAGAACCAGATCCGCGTGCAGATGAGCGAGGCGGGCCACCCCCTGGTGGGCGACTATCGCTACCGCCCGCCGGGCACGCCCAAGGACCCGATCAAGCGGATGTGCCTGCACGCGACCGAGCTTGGTTTCTCGCACCCGTCGCGCGGCGAGACGCTTCGTTTCTCGAGTCCCGCGCCGCGCGCCTTCTGGACTCTCGTGGGAGCGCAGCCTCCGGTTCAAGGAACGCCGGCGGACTTGCCCGGGATCGGCGCCGGTCAGCACGCTGGCGAGCCCGACGGCGAGCCGTACGGGGGCCGGAGTTCAGGCGTCAGCGGGCCGCCGAGGCCGAGCGAAATCGAGCCCGCCCCCGGATCCACGGCGGCCGCGTCGCCTGCTGGACCGCGTTTTGCGGCCGGTGCCGGACCGAGCGTCTCCACGTCGTGGGACCACGTCGCGACGTGGTACGAAGACCTGCTCGATCGCGGCAGGAGTGATCATCAGCGCGACGTGATCATCCCGGGCGCTCTGCGCCTATTGCGCCCGGCCCGCGGCGGTCGTGTGCTCGACGTGGCGTGCGGGGAGGGAACGCTGTGCCGCCGCCTGGCCGCCATCGGCGTTGAGGCGGTCGGCGTCGACGCGTCTGAGAAACTCGTGAACGCCGCCCGGGCCGCGGGGCTGGCGCCGGGATCGGCGCCGGTGCGGTTCGAGGTCGGCGATGCGCGATCCATCGGCCAGGACCTGGGCACGTTCGATGCCGCGGCGTGCGTCATGGCGCTCATGAACATCGATCCCATCGAGCCGGTGCTCCGCGGCGTGGCGCGGGTGCTGCGGCCCGGCGGCGCGTTCGTGGCCGTGCTTCTGCACCCGGCGTTCCGCGCCCCGGGCCAGACGAGCTGGGGGTGGGACGAAGCGCGAGGGGAGACCGGACGCGAGAGCGATCGCGGTCGTGACCGACGCGGCGCCAAGTTTGATCCTCGGGAACGACGGCCGGGCAAGCCGCCGGCTCCGCAGCGCGGTCCGACCACGGGCCAGGGCAGGAGCGGCGTTCGCCAGTACCGGCGCGTCGACGGCTACCTCTCCCACGGTCAGACGCCGATCGTAATGAACCCCGGCCACGCGGCCCACGGCAAGGAACCGGTCACGACATGGACCTTCCACCGGCCGATCCAGGCGTACGCCAAAGCACTCGCCGAATCGGGGTTCATGATCGAGGCGCTCGAGGAGTGGCCGAGCCTCCGGCGCAGCGCGCCGGGTCCGCGCGCCTCCGAAGAGAACCGGGCCAGGCACGAGATCCCGATGTTTCTGGGCATCCGCGCGGTGCTCGTGCCGGCTCGAACCGCGTGAGGCGGTCGGCGCGGCGTGTCAGGCCGGGGGCGCCGCGAAATCTTCCATGCCCGGGATGGTGAATCCCATGGCCCTGGCCGCGCCGGGGAACAGGATGTAATTCTCTTTGTGCACGTGGCGATGCGTGTCGCTCTCCAACTCGTTCAGGTCGTGCAGCAGGGCGCGGAAGGTGGGGCACGCGTCGGCCGGGGGAACAAATCCGCCGGTAAGCGATCGCATGCGGGCCAGGGCCTCGCCCGCGTCTTCGTGCTCGTTCATCATGCACCGGATCGCGTCGCTCACGAGAGGGGCCGGCCCGCCACCGTCTCTCTCGATCGTGCGGATCGCGGGGAAGAGAACTCGCTCCTCGGCCGCCATGTGCTCGAACATATCTCCTGCGAAGGCGTCGACGGTGCGCCGCAGGTCGCCGAGTTCCGCGTGACGATCACCGTGCGCCCGCTCGACCTTGGCCGCCATCTCGCAGAGCCGCGGCAGTTCGGTCTTCAGTCGCGCGTGGTGGGTCCGCTCGATGTGGTCGGCAAGGTCGGTCATGGTCATTCCCATGACGTCGGGCTCGCCGGTGCCGGGGCTGCCCATCAGGCGCAGTGCACCGAGGACCTCACCAGGCGACACGCCGCGCTCGGCGCAGGCTTCTCCCAGGCGGCGGCGGCCTTGGCAGCAGTAGTCGATTCCAAAGCTCTCGAAGACGCGGCCCGTGGCGGGGCGGCGGGCCACGATGGTCGCGACCGGGGTGTCGAGGATCGCTTGCGAGTCCATGGCGTTCTCCTTGGAAAGGTGCTCGTCGAAAAGGTACGCGCCCCGAAAGACTATTTCTAGATATGGTTATCCATATTCGATCCGCCGAGCCCGCTTGTCGCGGTGCTGAACCCTGACAACTCTCCAAAAGGATGCTATTGTCCTTTATCGTGAACTCGATCGGCTTCGCGACCGATCCGGGTTAGGAGGCGTGCCACGCCGAAAGCACAATTGGGGCACCCAGATGCGTCGGAAGGGATCCCATGCACAACGGAAACGTCGTTCACCCTGCCGCCCGCAAGCCACGAGTGACGGAGCGTGAGCCAGCGACTCAAACCTGGCATCCAACCCCACTCCTGGTGCGGCGACCAGTCCCCTCGGACATTGCGATCGCCCAGGATGCGACGCTGAAACCAATCGCCGAATTGGCGGCGGAGATCGGCATTCTGCCGTCGGAACTCGAGCCGTACGGGCACACCAAGGCCAAGGTGCACCTGAACATTCGCGACCGACTGGCCGATCGCCAGAACGGCAAGTACATCGCCGTTACGGCGATCACGCCGACCCCCCTTGGCGAAGGCAAGACGACCGTCACGATCGGGCTCTCGCAGGCGCTGGGCGCCCACCTGGGCAAGCGGGTGTTCTCGTGCATCCGCCAGCCCTCCATGGGACCGACGTTCGGCATCAAGGGCGGCGCCGCCGGAGGCGGGTACGCGCAGGTCGTCCCCATGGAGGACTTCAACCTCCACCTTACGGGGGACACGCACGCGGCAGCCTCGGCGAACAACCTGCTTGCCGCGGCGATCGATACGCGCCTGCTGTACGAAGAGACGCACGCGGATGATCAGGCCCTGGCGGCGGCGCAGTGCAAGAAGGACAGTTCGGGCACGATCCAATTCGCCCCCCACCACCTGCGTCGGATGGAGCGGCTGGGAATCCGCGCCGCGTCGCCGGCGGAATTGACCCCTGAGCAGGTGCGGGCGGTGTTCCGTCTCGATATCGAGCCGACGTCGATCACGTGGAACCGCGTGCTCGACATCAACGACCGCATGCTGCGGCAGGTGCAGATCGGCCTGGGGAGTGAGGAAAAACTGCCTCGCCAGACCGGGTTCGACATCGCCGTGGCGAGCGAGATCATGGCGGTGCTCGCGCTCAGCACGGGCCTCGAGGACATGCGCGACCGCCTGCGGCGGATGGTGATCGGGATGAGCCGCGACGGTAAGCCGGTCACGGCGGACGACCTCGGGGTGGCGGGCGCACTCACCGTTCTGATGAAAGACGCGATCATGCCCAACCTCCTCCAGACGCTGGAGGGCACGCCGGTCTTCGTGCACGCGGGGCCGTTCGCGAACATCGCGCACGGCAATTCCTCCATCATCGCCGACCAGATCGCGCTCAAGCTGGCGGACTACGTGGTGACCGAGGCCGGGTTCGGCTCGGACATCGGCTTTGAGAAGTTCGCCAACATCAAGTGCCGCGCGAGCGGGCTGGCGCCGCAGTGCGTCGTGCTGGTGGCGACGATCCGTGCGCTCAAGATGCACGGCGGCGGCCCCAAGGTGGTGGCGGGCAAGCCGCTCGACGAGGTGTACAAGAAGGAGAACCTCGAGCTGCTCCGCGCGGGATTGCCCAACCTCGAGCGGCACATCCAGAACGCGGTGGCGTACGGCGTGCCGGTCGTGGTGGCGGTGAACTCGTTCGAGACCGACACGGATGCGGAGGTGAGGCTGGTGCAGAAGGCCTCGATGAGCGCCGGCGCCAAGGCGGCCGTGCGCTGCAGCGTGTGGGCCGACGGCGGGGCCGGCGCGGCAGACTTGGCCGAGGCCGTGGTCGAGGCCTGCCAGCAGCCCGGCGAGTTTGATTTCCTGTACCCCGGGGACGCGCCCATCAAGGACAAGATCCTGCGGATCGCCCAAACATACGGCGCTTCCGGCGTCGACTATTCGCCCGAGGCCAGCGCCAAGATTGACCTGTATACTCGCCTTGGGTACACGCGGTTCCCCATCTGCATGGCGAAGACGCACCTGTCGTTCTCCGATCAGCCGGAGGCGAAGGGAGCGCCGACGGGGTTCCGCCTGACCATCCGGGACGTGCGGGCGTCGGTGGGCGCGGGGTTCATCTACCCGCTGGTCGGCACCATGCGCACCATGCCCGGACTGCCGCCCCGCCCGGCGTTCATCGACGTCGACATCGACGTGCAGACCGGACGCGTGCAGGGACTGTTCTGAGGACGATCATCGCTCCGGATCGTCATCGCTGCGTTCAGGCACCGCGCCCTGGCTCGCTTCAGCTATCCTTCGGACAAGGAGGCACCGATGGCCTTGCCCCGACCGTACGAGGCGATGAAGAATACGCACCCGGCGCTGATGAAGGCGTACGAGGCGTTCGGCGCCGCGTGCGCGGCTTCGGGACCGCTCGACGCACGCTCCATCGCCATCATCAAGCTCGCCGTCTCCTTCGGGGCGGGGCTGGAGGGCGCGGCGCACTCGCACGCCCGGAAGGCTCTGGCCGCGGGCTGGACGGCCGAGGAACTCATGCACGCGGCTCGCCTCTGCGCCCCCACCATCGGCTTCCCGGCCATGATGCGGGCCCGCCAGTGGGTAGGCGACGTGGTTGAATCTCCGGCGCCGAGATCGCGGAAGGCCCCGAGGAAGACCAAGGGTCGGTAGCGAGCGTGGGCCGCGACAATCATGGACGCCACCACAACCGCTGATGGGCCTCGTCCGATCGAATCGCCTGCCGGCGCGGTCGCCGCGCTGACGCATCACCTCACCGCGCTAGGCGGAGAAGACATCCCCGCGGACCAGGCGGTGGGCAGGGTGCTGGCGAAATCACCCGTGACCGACCGGCCCAGCCCCGCGGCGGACGTGAGCGCGCTGGACGGCTACGCGGTCTGTGTTCACGATGCCGGCGCTGGTGTGCTGCCCGTAGTGGGCGAATCGCGTGCGGGCTCTCGACCCGACGCGTTCCAGGGCGGGACCGCGATGAAGATCAGCACCGGTGCGATCGTGCCCCATGGGGCGGACGCGATCGTTCGGCGGGAGGACTGTGAGCACCGAGACGGGCGCATCTACTTCACGCAGGCGGTCCATTCCGGCGCGGGCGTCCGCCGCCAAGGCGAGAACGCCGCGGCGGGGGCACCGCTGGGCAGGGCCGGTGATCTCGTCACGCCCGCACTGGCCGGGGCGTGCGCGATGTTCGGGGCTCGGCGTGTCGCCGTCCACCGGCGCGTTCGGATCGCGATTCTCGTCACCGGCGACGAGGTGATCGATGCAGCCGAGTCTCTCGCGCCGTGGCAGCTCCGCGACTCTAACGGCCCGGCGCTGCGGGCCATGCTGGGCAGCTCGCCCTGGGTCGAAGTCACATCGCACGAGCGAACCGGCGACGACTCTGACGCCACTCGCAGTTCGCTTCGGAAAGGGATTGAACGAGCGGACCTCCTGCTGGTCACGGGCGGCGTTTCGGTCGGCGAGCACGACGTTGTGCCCGCGGCGCTGAGCGAACTGGGAGCAAGGACAGTGTTCCATCGCCTGAAGCAGCGCCCGGGCAGGCCGGCGCTCGGCGCGGTCCTCCCGGGCGGGAAGGCCGTCCTGGCGCTGCCGGGGAACCCCGTCTCGGTACTGGTCACGGCGCGCCGGATGGCTCGCCCGGTCGCGGCCCACATGGCGGGGATTCGGGAGGGCGAACGCACGCACGTCGTCCGCATTCGCGGGCACGATCGACCGCTCGATCTCTGGTGGCATCGGCTGGCCCGTCTGGTGGCTCCGGGCGTGGCGGAGGTCTGCGACGGCAAAGGCTCCGGCGACCTGATCGCGGCCGCGGCGAGCAACGGGTTCGTTGAGATCCCGCCCGGCGAGACTTCGGACGGCCCGTGGCCGTTCTACCCGTGGGCGTGGTGAACCCCCAGGAGCGCGGCATGGAACCTGTGCAGCCCATCGTGCTCGTCGGCGGCAGCAGCCGGCGCTTTGGGCGGGACAAGCTCCGGGAACCGCTTTCCGCCGCCAATGACGAATGGCTCGTCGATCGCTCGATCGCGGCGCTGCGGGCCGTGTTCGGACCCGTGGTAAAACTCGTGGGGCGGTGCGATCCGCTCGTGCTGGCGCGTGGTGACGGCGGGATCGAAGACACGTACGCGGATCGCGGCCCGATCGGAGGAATCGTGTCGGCGCTGGAACAGGGGCGTGCGGCCTTTGTGCTGGCGGGAGATCTGCCGAACATCACCGCCGACGTTGTGTTCAGGATCATGACAAGCGCGGCGCACGCCCCCACCGCCTGGGCGGTCCTCGCGCGATCCGATCGACTTGAGCCATGCGTAGGTCTGTACCGCTCAGCAGCTCTGCCTGCGCTCACGTCCCGCCTCCATGACGCTGCGGGACGCCGGAGCCTGCACGATGCGCTTCCCGCGGAGCATGTCGTGGGCGTCGAGTGCGGCTCGGAGCATCTCGTGAACGCCAACGTGCCGGAAGATCTCGCAACAACCGCCAACCACAGACCCACGCGGCAAGCACCCGGCTAGCCTTCCCTCAATGACAGGCGAGAGCGAGCAATTCACGGTGCGGAGTTTCGAGCAGGGCCGGCTGGGCCCGGCTCGGAGCGATGACCTCGCCGTTGAAGAGCCGCTCGAAATCCGCGTGGCCGGCCGGCCTGTGAGCGTCACGATGCGCACGCCCGGGCACGATGACGAACTCGCCGCGGGCTTTCTGCTGGGCGAAGGGATCGTGCGACGGCGCGAGGACATCGGGCACATCCGTCGCTGCCCCGAAGCCGCGGACGGCGGTGTGATCGACGTGCTGGTCAGCCCCGGGGTCGCGGTGGACTTTGCCGCGCTGACGCGCCACGTGTTCGCGTCGTCGAGCTGCGGCGTGTGCGGGCTGGCCTCGATCGACGCGGTGCGGAAGCGCCTTCCCGGCGTGGAGTCTCGAGTGTCCATCCGCGCTCAGACCCTGCTGGCATTGCCGGGCCGCCTGCGACAGACGCAGCCCACATTCGATGCCACGGGCGGACTCCACGCCGCGGGGCTCTTCGATGGCGCGGGCACCCTGCTGGTATCGCGCGAAGACGTCGGCCGGCACAACGCGGTGGACAAGGTGGTGGGCCACGCGCTACTTCACGCGATGGTCCCCCTTTCGTCGCACGTGCTGCTCGTGAGCGGCCGTGCCAGCTTCGAGATCGTTCAGAAAGCCCTCGCGGCAGGGATTTCGATCATCGCGGCGGTCTCCGCCCCCTCGTCCCTCGCGGTCGAACTCGCCGAGGAAGCGGGCATCACGCTCGCGGGCTTCCTCCGTCCGGGCCGGTTCAACGTGTACGCGCATGCGCACCGCATCGACACGGGCGATCAGGCGGGCGCGAGCGAGACCGCGATCACCTTGTAGTCGGGGCACTTGCTGGTCGGGTCCACGTACGGGCCGACGACGCAGTTGGTACCCGTCTCGGGGAAGTGAAACGTCAGGAACACCACGCCCGGCGTGGACCGGCGCGTAACTCTCGCGGGCGCGACGGCCTCGCCCCAGCGGCTTCGCACACGTACCGGCTCGCCGTCGGCGATCGTGAGGCGTGCCGCGTCCTCGGGGTGTACTTCGAGGTAATCCGCCGGAATGATCTGGCTCGTGGGCGTGCGCCGCGTCATGGTTCCGACGTTGTAGTGCTCGAGCACGCGCCCGGTGATGAGCACGAAGGGATGGCCGGCATCGAGAGCGTCCTGTGGCGGGCTGAAATCGACGCTGGTGAGCAGCGCCTTGCCCCGCACAAAGCCGCTCTGGTGGACGGTGCGCGTGCCGGGGTGGTCGGGCGTGGGGCAGGGCCACTGCACGCCGTCGGTCTCGATCCGCGGGTACGACACGCCGCCGAACAAATGCGGCACCGCCCGGGCAACCTCGTCCCAGACCTCGGACGGACGCGTGTAGTGCCACGGCGCGCCCATGGCGGCGCCGACATCGCGGATGACCTCCCAGTCGGGGCGAGCCAGGCCGGGCGGCGCCACCGCGGGGCGCACGTGCTGAACCCGGCGCTCACCGTTGGTAAACGTGCCTTCCTGCTCGAGCACAGCGGCCGCGGGGAACACGACATGAGCCAGGCTCGCGGTCTCCGTCATGAACAGTTCCTGCACGATCAGCAGGTCGAGGCTCTTGAGCGCGCGGATGACGTGGTCGTGGTTGGGGTCGCTCTGCGCGACATCCTCGCCCTGGATCCACAGGGCGCGCAGCGAGCCCTGCGTCGCCGCGTCGTACATCTCTGGGATCGTCTTGCCGGGTTCGCGTGGCGGCGCGGTGCCCCAGAGCTTTTCCAGGCGCGACCGGGCGACTTCATCATCGAGCCGCAAATACCCGGTGAGCGAGTAGGGCTGCGAGCCCATGTCGGCGTTGCCCTGCACGTTGTTCTGGCCGCGGAGCGGGAGCATGCCCGATCCTCGTTTGCCGAGCGATCCCGTGAGCAGCCCCAAGTTGCAATACGCCATTACTCCCGCGACGCCCTGCGTCTGCTCCGAGAGCCCAAGGCCGCTCACGAAGAGGGCCGGACCCTGCGCGATGATGCGTGCCGCGGCCCGCACGCGGTCGAGGGGGACACGGGTGATCGCACCGAATTCCTCGTGCGTCTGGCGGGCGAGGAAGCTCTGCAATTCCGCGAGGCCTTCACACCGCTCGCCCACGTACGCGCGGTCGAGCAGGTCTTCCTCGAGGATGACCTTCGCGATCGCGTTGAAGAGCGCGACGTTGGTGCCCGGCCACAGCTGGAGATGAACGGCCGCGAACTGGGCCAGTTCGATCCGGCGCGGGTCGATGACCACGAGAGGCGCGCCGAGCAGCGCCGCCTGCTTGATGCGGGCCCCAACGACCGGGTGCGCCTCGGTGGGATTGCTCCCTGCGACCACGATGCACCGGGCCTCGGGGATGTCGTCGTACGACGCGGTAGCCGCTCCCGTGCCGGTCACGGCGCTGAGCGCCACGGCCGTCGAAGAATGGCACACCCGCGCACAGCAGTCGGTGTTGTTGGTGCCGATCGTCGCGCGGAAGAGTTTCTGCAGCAGGTACGCGGCTTCGTTGGTGCTGCGCGACGAGGTCATGGTGCCCAGCGCGTCCGGGCCGTGCCTGTCCTTGATTTCCAGCAGTCGCCGGGCCGTGAACCGGATCGCTTCCTCCCAGCCGACGGGGCGCAACGGGCCGCCGCCGTCGCGGATCATCGGCGTGGTCAGTCGATCCGGCGAGTGGTGGTACGCGTGCGAGTACCGCCCTTTCACGCACAGGTGCCCGTGATTCACCGCGGCATCGTCGACGCCTCGGATCCGTAGCACCACGCCGTGCGACGCTTCCGTGTGCGTGCGGCACCCCACGCCGCAGTACCCGCACACCGAGTCCACCGCCGTGTCGGCCGCCGCGCGTGAAATCCGATCGCGGTCGGTGATCGCGCCGGTTGGGCACACCGCGACGCAGGCCCCGCACGAGACGCAGTCGCTGTCGGAGAATTGCTCGGTCGCGCCGAAGATCAGCCGGGACTTTCCGCCGCGTCCCTCGACGCCGTACACGAACTGTCCCTGCGTCTGCTCGCATGCGTTCAGGCACAGCCGGCACGTGATGCACTTGTCGCGATCGAAGCGCATGTAGGGATGGCTCGCGTCCAGCACGGCCGGCGCGGCGTGGTGCCCGAACGAACTGTGCTCAAGCCCGTGATCGGCCAGCAGCCGCTCCATCACGGTCCCGTCCGCGCGTGGGGATATCGCGCCAGGCGGCGTTGAGGACAGCGTGAGGTCGAGCAGGTCGCGCCGGACCTGACGCAGGTGCGGCGTGGCGGTGCGGACGGTCATGCCCGGCCGCACCGGCGTGTGACAGGCCGCCTGGGCGCGCTGTCCCTCGATCTCGACAAGGCACATGCGGCAGCCGCCCTCGGCCTCCATCCCGGCGCCGTGGCAGAGCGCCGGGATTTCGATCTCATTCCGCTGCGCGGCCGCGAGAATGGTCTCTCCCGGCAGGATCTCGATCGAACGCCCGTCAATGGTGGCAACGCCTTTCATGGGCGAGCCTCCGTCACGACGTGCGTGCCGAATTTCTCGAGGACGGTCTCCACGGGGCCGGGCGTCTCGCGGCCAAAAGCGCACAAGCTCGCTTCCTTCATGAGGGCGAGGATCCGCCGGAATGCCGGAAGGATTTCCGCGCTCAATCCGGCCTTGGCCATCTCGTGGGCCCGGCGCGTCCCGAGCCGGCACGGAACGCACTTGCCGCACGACTCCTCTTCCATGAACGTCAGCAGGTGCCGCAGCATCGCGGGCCAACTCGTACCCTTGGGTATCGCGACCAGCCCGCCGTGCCCGAGGTTGATCTTGCGTCGACCCATCGCGGTGAAGCACACCGGCGCATCCCACTGGTCCGGTGTCACGATGCTGCCCATCGGCCCGCCGAGCAGCACGGCTTCGAGTTCCTGCCCGTCCGCGCCGCCGCCCGCCGATCGCTCGATCAACTCTCGAAGCGTCACGCCGAACTCGACCTCGACAATCCCCGGCTTGGCAAAGCCGCGGTTGAGGCACACGGCCTTGGTACCCTTGCTGTCGGCGGTGCCCATCGCGGCGAACGCCTCAGCGCCGTTGGCGATGATCCACGACACGTTCACCAGCGTTTCGACGTTATCGACGACCGTCGGCTTGCCGTACAGACCGTGCTCGACCGGGTACGGCGGCCGCGGCCGCACCTCGCCTCGGAACCCCTCGATCGCGCTGAGCAGGGCGGTCTCCTCACCGCAGACGTAGCTTCCCATGCCGCGGACGACGCGCACGTGGAACGACCGGTTCGCCCCGAGGCAATGCTCTCCAAGCACCCCCGCGGCCGTCGCGTCCGCGATCGCCCGCTCCATGATCTCGGCGGCCTTGGGATACTCCGAGCGGATAAACACCACGCCGAACTCCGCGCCGACGGCGTGCCCGCAGATCGCCATGCCCTCGAGAATCCCGTGCGGGTCGCGCTCCATGAGCTCGCGGTCAATGAACGAGCCGGGATCGCCCTCATCGCCGTTGGCCACGACGAACTTGGGGACCCCCCGCGCCTGCGCCGCCAATCGCCATTTCTGCCCTGTCGGGTATGCCGCGCCGCCGCGCCCGCGCACGCCGGAGGCGATGACGCTTTCAACGACCTCGCGCGGCTCCATGCCGAGAGCCGTTCGCAGGCCGGCGTACTCGGGAAAGGGCCGGTCAGCGGCGTTCGTAGCGAGCAGCCTCGCCGTGACGATCGCCGCGCGGGCCTCGCAGCGCACGCTCGGGGGCGCGGGGTGAACCACCGCGCGATCGTGAACGAGAACCTCCACGTCCGCCGCGGTGACCGGCGCAATCACGCACCCCGACGCGGTCATCGCGGCCGGAGAGCGGTCGCAGTAGCCCAGGCAATACACCGGCGTGCAGCCCGCACCCTTGGCGATCTCGCGCCCGATCGCGGGCCCGCCGGCCATCGCGCACGATGTTCCGGCGCACACGCGCACGGCCGCGGGATCGTGCTGAACATCCGTGTACGACGAGAGCGACCCGCGCACGCTCGCGACCGGCAGGTGCACGGTCTTGGCGAGGGCCGCCAGCCCCTCAGGGCCGTGGATTGCACGGTGCGCCACCGCTTGGCGCATCTCCGGCAGGGCCGGCTCGAACTGCGACTCGGGCGAGTGCGTGGCGCGGTACGCTCTGCTTCGCGTGCTCATCGGCCCTCTTCCTTTGCGGAATCACCTGCCGCGTAGCCGGCCGCACAACAGTATCACGAATACAGGATTCGAGCATCCGCAAGTAACGCGGGACCAGATGGTGCTGCCTGGGCGCACGTGCGGACCTCCGCGACCGCGCGGCCATGACACACCCGGCGCAGGCACCGTACACAAAGGCACACGGCACAGATGCCCCGGTCGGGGCTGCAAAACGCTGGATTTTCTGGATCGGCCGCTACTGCACCGGGGCGTATCAAAGCCGAAATGGGCAGAGCCGGACTTGAACCGGCGACACCCGCATTTTCAATGCGGTGCTCTACCAACTGAGCTACCTGCCCGACGCCCGGAAGCGTAACCCCAACAGGGAAGGGGTCAAGCCGTGCATCAATAGTCGGGCAGATGGCAGGGGGGCTGAAGCCGGGGGTTCGGGGCAATCCGATATGCTTGACGGCAACGCGATCGCCGGGTCATGGCGGCCGCGGCCGGGCGGTCGGTCGCGTGGTCGATACGCCTCAAATCCGTTCGCGGCGGACAGGAACGGCCGAAACACCACCCGCATGACGGTCACCCCAGCACAGCACGGCAATAACCCCGGGGTCCTGCTGGCGGTCCGGGGACTGCGGGTCGGATTTCCGGGCCGCGCGGGCCTTCTCCAACGCGCGAAAGCTCACATGGCGGTGGACGACGTTTCATTCGAGCTTGGTGCGGGAGAAACGCTTGGTCTGGTCGGGGAGTCGGGGAGCGGCAAGACGACCGTGGGACGCGCCGTCCTGCGGCTTATCCCGCGGACGGGGGGCGAGATTGTGTTCGACGGGTCTGACGTCGGCACGCTGAAGGGCCCCTCGTTAAAGTCGTTCCGCAGGCGTGCCCAGATCATCTTTCAGGATCCGGGCGGCTCGCTCGACCCGCGGTTCCGCGTGTGGGAGACGGTCGCCGAGCCGCTGCTCGTGCACGGGCTGGCGCGCGGGCGCGACGAGCTGCGCTCCAAGGCGGCGGCCGCGCTCGAGCGGTGCGGCCTGGATTCCGGCGCGCTCGACCGTTACCCGCACCAGTTCTCCGGGGGGCAGCGCCAGCGCGTGGCGATCGCCCGGGCCCTCGTGCTCTCGCCGGCGCTGGTGGTATGCGACGAGCCGACATCGGCGCTGGACGTGTCGGTGCAGGCCCAGGTGCTCAACCTCCTGAGCGACCTCCAACGCGAGCTCGGGATGGCGTACCTGTTCATCAGCCACGACCTGGGAGTGGTCGGGCACATGTGTCACCGGATCGCCGTGATGCGTGCTGGACGCATCGTTGAGATCGGCGACCGCGACGAGGTTCTCGAAAGACCGCGCGAGCCCTACACCCGATCCCTGCTCGGCGCCGCCTCGGCGGGCGCCGGGGCCGCCACCACGTGAACAAGCGGCGGTTCGGCACGGCCGCGCTCGTCGGTCGCGCGACCCGCTCCTCGCTCGCCGCGATAGAAGAGCTCGAACAACGGCGTGGCCATGAGCGTCGTGACGATGGCCATGATCACGAGGATGCTAAAGAGGGTGGTCGAAATGAGCCCGCGCTCAAGCCCGATGTTGATGATGATGAGCTCCATGAGGCCCCGCGAGTTCATGAGCGCCCCCACCGCCGCGGCGTCGCGGTGGCTCTCTCCGTGCAGGCGCGCCCCGATGTAGCAGGCGACTCCCTTGCCGATGCACGCGCAGGCCAGAACGACCGCCGCGGCGCCCGCCAGCGACCATGTGTCGATGACCGAGAGCCTGGTGTTCAGCCCTGAATTCACGAAGAAGAACGGGAGAAGCAGGCTCACCGTCAGCGGTTCGATGCGCTTCCTCACCGACAATGCGAACTCGCCGCGGGGCACGGCCATGCCGAGAATGAAAGCGCCGAACACGGCGTAGATCCCGACCCAATCCGTAAACCATGCGCCCAGCATGAGCAGGACCAGAACGATCGGGAACATGAACGATGCGCCGGCGGCGCTGGAGCGAGCCCGGCGCTCAAGCGCGGCCAGCGCGGGTCGCACCAGGGTCAGCACGCCGACCGCGTAGAGGACACCGCCGCCGACGGCCCACGCGGCGATCGTCACGTCGGCCTTGAAACTGGCGAGCACCACGGCGAGGATGCACCAGGCCAGCGCATCGTCCGTGGCGCCCGCGGCAAGGGCGAGGGTGCCGATCGCCGTGCCCGACATGCCGCGCTCGAAAATGATGCGGGCGAGCATCGGGAACGCGGTGATCGACATGGCCGCGCCCAGGAAGAGCATGGTCTCGCCGCGCGAGGCCCCTTGGGTGAACAGCCCCAACGCGCCGTACCACACCCAGGCGAGCCCGGCGCCGAGCGCCATCGGGACCACGATCCCGAAGGCCGAGACGGTGACGGCGCTCCGCGCCTTCTGGCGCAGCAGCTTCACGTCGAACTCAACGCCCATCACGAACATGTAGAGCACCAGGCCGAGCTGGGCCACGCAGTAGAGCACCGTCATGAGCGGGTGCGTGCCGCCGTTGAGCGTGCGCGGGAACAGCCACGCCGCGGCGTCGGGGAGGGCCCACCCAAGCAAGGAGGGGCCAAGCAGCACGCCGGCGATCATCTCCCCGACCACCTGGGGCTGGCCGAGCCGGCGCACGAGCAGGCCCACTACGCGGCAGGTCGCCAGGATCGCCGCAACCTGCACGAAGAAGTGGATCGACAGCTGGAAGTTTGTCACGCCACCCTCCGGATTCGGAAGGGCAGTGTAACGCCCGGCGCCTCGGACGAGTCTCACGATTCGACCCGGTGACAATCGTGACCCGCGTGGTTGCGGAGTCGCGACTCTTCGGCAACACTTGGCCCATGAACTCGGCCTCACCATCCGGTCCGGCTCTGCTTCTCGACGGCCAGGCCCTGACGATCGCCGAGGTCGAAGAGGTCGCCCGTGCCGGTCGGCGCGTCGAGATCGGCGCCCGGGCGGGGCGACTCATCGCGGCGTCGCGCGCGGTCGTCGAGCGCGCGATGGGCGACGGGCTCGCGCATTACGGGATCAACACCGGCTTCGGCTCGCTGGCCCTCAAACGCATCGCGCCCGAAGACCTGCGCGATCTGCAGCGCAACCTCGTGCGTTCCCACGCCGCGGGGGTCGGTACGGCAATGCCGACGGACGTGGTCCGGGCGATGATGCTCCTGCTGGCCGCGTCGCTGGCGCGCGGCCTTTCGGGTGTCCGCCCCGCGGTCGTCGAACTGCTGGCGGCGATGCTCAACGCGGGAGTCACGCCGGAAGTGCCCGAGACGGGGTCGGTCGGGGCTTCGGGCGATCTGGCTCCGCTCGCTCACCTCGCGCTCGTGCTCATCGGCGAAGGTCGGGCCGCGGTCGGTACCAAGACCATGGACGGGGGCGCGGCGCTGCGCGGTGCCGGGCTGGCCCCTCTGACGCTTGAAGCCAAGGAGGGCCTGGCGCTCATCAACGGCACCCACCTGATGGCCGCGCGCGGGGCTCTGGTCTGCAGCGACGCGCAGCGGCTGATCAACGCGGCCGTGGTGGCCGCGGCGATGTCGATCGACGCGTGCCGTGGAACCGACTCGTTCCTCGATGACCGCGTGCACATCGCACGTGGTCACGCGGGTCAGCGCGATGTCGCGGCGTGCCTCCGCGAGCTGCTCGAAGGAAGTCGGATCATTCCCTCGCACATCGACAATGATCCGCGCGTCCAGGACCCGTACTCCCTGCGCTGCGCACCGGCGGTGCTGGGCGCGGCGCTCGAGTCGGCGCGTCACGCCGCGGCCTGCGTGACCCGCGAGCTCGGCGCCGTGACCGACAACCCGCTCGTCTTTGCCGACAACGGCGACGTCGTGTCGGCGGGCAATTTTCACGGCATGCCGCTGGCGATCCCCCTCGACCTCCTGGCGATCTGCATCGCGCACGTGGCCGGGATCTCCGAGCGGCGAACGTACTTCATGCTCGGCGCCAGCGACCCCGAGGCGCAGCTCACCGCGTACCTGAGCCCCAAGCCCGGACTGCACTCGGGCTTCATGATCGCGCAGTACACCGCCGCGGCGTGCTGCAATGAGCTGATCGGGCTGGCCAACCCCGCGAGCGTGGCCAACCTGGCCACCAGCGCGGGGACCGAGGACTACAACTCCTTCGGGCCCCGGAGCGCCGCCAAGGCCGCGCGGGCGGTCGAGCTCGCCCGCTGGGTGGTGAGCGCCGAACTGCTCTGCGCCGCCCAAGGGGTCGAGGCGCATCGTCCGCTGACCTCGGGGAACGGGGTCGAGCGGGCCATCCGGACCATCCGCGGGGTGGTGCCGACGCTCACGGCCGACCGGCCCCCGTCGCCCGACCTCGAGGCTATCGCCGAACTGATTCGGGACGGTTCAATCGGGCCGGAGCGCGGCCTAATATTGACCCCGTGAGTCGGATCGACGAAATCTTCCGATCCCTCCGGGAACGACGCGGGCGAGCGGTGATGCCGTTCATCTGCGGCGGTTTTCCCCGCCCGGGGCTTACCACCGACACTCTGGTCGCGCTGGACGCCGCGGGCGCGTCGGTCATCGAAGTCGGCATCCCCTTCTCCGATCCGATCGCTGATGGCCCGGTGATCGCGGCCGCGATGCACCGCGCCCTCAAGGCCGGCTCGACGCCGGCGAGCGTGTTCGATGAAGTTCGCGCGGCGCGGTCCCGTGTCAACGCGGGTCTGGTTGCGATGGTGAGCGTGTCCATCGTGCAGCGCATGGGCGGGCCAGTTGGGTTCATTGCTCGGGCGGTGGACGCCGGGTTTGACGGCTTCATCTTCCCCGATGTGCCCTTGGAGGAAGCGGGAGCCCTGCTGGAGGCCGCGAAGGCCAAGGACGCGTCCGCAAGCCTGCTGATCGCCCCCTCAACCTCGTTCGCGCGAGCCACCGAGATCGCCAAGGCGTCGACTGGATTTGTATACTTGCTGGCGCGTGCGGGGATCACCGGAGAGCGGCAGACCATCCCCGACTTGGGGCCGCGCGTGCGGAAATTGAGGGAAATCACCCAGCTCCCGATCGCGGTCGGGTTCGGCGTGTCCACGGCCGAGCAGGTGCGGGCCATTAGCCGGGACGCGGACGCGGCGATCGTGGGCAGCGCGCTGGTTCGCCGCATGACCGACGCGTCAGACGGCGGACGTGACCCGGTCGCCGAGGCAGCGACGTTCTGCCGCGAGCTTGTCGCCGGGCTGGAAACCGAGTCTCCGGCGGCGACGACCGGTGAGCGACAATCGGCGTGATCGTTGTCAAGTGCGCCGCCGTCGATGGGCGGGCGCTATTATCGGCAACACTCGCCCCGGGGCCGCTCGCACCGTGCCCCGCCATTGGTTTGTGCATTTCAACGACCGACCGATCTGCCCGATAAAGGAATCCGGGAGACCGCCATGAGCATTTCAGCAGCGAACCACCACGAAACCACCGTCCGGAACGGCACCATGAACCCCAAGCCCGATGCACCCCGTCACGGCTCGGCCGTGCAGGACATGTTCGCTTCCGACGTCTTCACCGGGCGCGCCATGCAGCAGCGCCTGCCCAAGGACGTCTTCCGCCGCATGCAGAGGACGATCGAGCACGGCGAATCGCTCGACGGCGAGCTGGCCGACGTCGTTGCCGCGGCGATGAAGGACTGGGCGATGGAGCGTGGCGCCACGCACTACACGCACTGGTTCCAGCCGATGACCGGCCTGACCGCCGAGAAGCACGACGCGTTCCTGGTGCCCGACGGCCAGGGCGGGGCGATCAGCGAGTTCACCGGGTCGGCCCTGGTGCGCGGCGAGCCCGACGCGTCGAGCTTCCCCTCCGGCGGCATCCGCGCGACGTTCGAGGCGCGCGGCTACACGGCGTGGGACTGCACCAGCCCGGTGTTCATCAACCGCAACGGCGGCACGGCCACCCTCTGCATCCCCACCGCCTTCGTGTCGTGGACGGGCGAGGCGCTCGACAAGAAGACGCCGCTCCTGAGGTCGATGGACGCGCTGAGCGAGCAGGCGATGCGGATCCTGAAGATCTTCGGGACCGACGCCGGCGTGTCGCGCGTGATGACCACCGCGGGCGCCGAGCAGGAGTACTTCCTGATCGACCGCGACTTCTACTTTGCGCGCCCCGACCTGGTCACCTGCGACCGCACGCTCTTTGGCGCCAAGCCGCCCAAGGGCCAGCAGCTCGAGGATCACTACTTCGGCTCGATCCCGCCCCGGGTGCTGGCGTTCATGGCCGAGAGCGAGCGCGAGCTCTACCGGCTGGGCGTGCCCGTGAAGACCCGGCACAACGAGGTGGCGCCCTGCCAGTTCGAACTGGCGCCTCTCTTTGAGACCGCCAACATCGCCTGCGACCACCAGATGCTCGTCATGGAGACGCTCAAGCGCGTGGCCCCGCGCCACGGCCTGCAGTGCATCCTGCACGAGAAGCCCTTCGCGGGGATCAACGGGTCGGGCAAGCACCTGAACTGGTCGATGGCGACCGACACGGGCGTGAACCTGCTGGACCCGCAGGACGACACGCACACCAACATGCAGTTCCTGGTGTGCCTGTGCGCCGTGATCCGCGCGGTCGACCTGCACGCCGACCTGCTGCGGTCGAGCGTGGCCAGCGCCAACAACGACCACCGTCTGGGCGCCAACGAGGCCCCCCCGGCGATCATGTCGGTGTTCCTGGGCGACATGCTCAGCGACATCATCGACCAGCTCGAGGCGGGCGCCGCCAAGCGCACCATCCAGGGCGAGATCCTCGACCTGGGCTCGCGGACGCTGCCGCAGCTGCCGCGCCACACCGGCGACCGCAACCGCACCAGCCCGTTCGCGTTCACCGGCAACAAGTTCGAATTCCGTGCCGTGGGCAGCAGCCAGAGCGTGGCGTGGCCGGCGACCGTGCTCAACACGATCGTGGCCGAGAGCCTGGATTTCATGGCGACCGAGCTCGAGAAGGCTCTGGGCAAGAGCGAGGGCAAGGACCGCGGCAGCAAGCTGCAGGCCGCGGTGCGCACGCTCCTCCAGAAGGTCGTCAAGCAGCACAAGCGGGTCATCTTCAACGGCGACGGCTACGACAAGGCCTGGCACACCGAGGCCGAGAAGAAGCGCGGCCTGCCCAACCTCCGCAACACGGTCGACGCGCTGCCCGTGCTGACGACCAAGAAGAACATCGGCGTCTTCAGCAAGTACAAGGTGCTGAGCGAGGTCGAGGTGCAGAGCCGCGAGCACATCTTCATCGAGAAGTACATCAAGCAGGTGCTCATCGAGGCCGAGACCGCGATCCTCATGGCCCGCACGCAGGTGCTGCCGGCGGCGACGCGCCAGCAGGCCGAGCTCGCCGAGGTCGTCGCGGCCACCGAGGCCGCGGACGTGAAGGCCGACGATGCACGCCGCCAGCTCGAGGAGTTTGCGGGCCAGGTCGACCGCCTCCGCAAGGCGATCGCCACCCTCGACAAGTCGACCGAGATCGAGGCGTCCGACGAGCACAAGAAGGCGGTGCTCGTGCGCGACAAGGTTCTCGCGGCGATGCTCGCGCTGCGCGAGATCGTCGACTGGCTCGAGCCGCGCATTTCTTCTGACCTGTGGTCGCTGCCGACGTACCGCGAGATGCTCGTGATCCGCTGATCGCCGATCGGTCTGCAATCTCAGAAGGGCGGCGGGCTGACCCGTCGCCCTTTTTCATGCGCGCGGTCCCGCGGCGCGCCGCGTTTGACCGCGTCCGCGGGAACCCCTATTATTGTGACGTGAGAGTCATTTAATTCGAGAACGCCCGATGCCCGCTGTCAGGAAAAAGCCAGCCGCCCGGGGACGCCCGCGCGACCGCACGCTCCCGGCCCGCCGAAGGGAAGAGATCCTCTGCGCCGCGACCCATCTCTTTGCGGGCAAGGGCTACGCGGCGGCGGACCTGCAGGGCGTCGCCGACCGGCTCGGGGTCGCCAAGGGAACGTTGTACCGGTACTTCAGGAGCAAGCGGGCGGTGTTCCTCGCGGCCGTCGACCGCGGCATGCGGATGCTGGGCGCCGCGATCGACGAATCGTCCGCGGACGAGCCGGACCCCCTGCGCCGGATCCGGCTGTCGATCGTGGCCTACCTCCGGTTTTTCCGCGAGTACCCCGAGCTCTGCGAGCTGATCATCATCGAGCGGGCCGAGTTCCGCGACCGGCGCACGCCCACGTACTTCCGACACCGAGAGGCCAACCGCACCAAGTGGCGCGCGTTCTACGGCTCGCTGATGCGCGAGGGTCTGCTCCGGACGGTGCCGGTCGACGACCTCCTGGGCGTCATCGGGAACGTCGTGTACGGGACCATGTTCACCGACTTCTTCACCGGCAGCGAACGCACGCCGGAGGAACAGGCCGCGGCCATCACCGAAGTGCTGTTCCGGGGAATTCTGACGACCGAGGGCGAGCGCGGGTGGGCCGCCTCGGGCCATCCGTGAGGTCAACCATGCTCCGAACATTCGGCTCCAGGTGTTGGCTCCTGCCGCTCGCGTGCACAATCGCCGCGGGCGGTTGCGACAGGGGGGCCGAAAAGGCGGCGGGGCCGGGCGCGGGTCCGTTAGCGCCGGTGCGACTCGCCAGCGCCCAGCGCCGCGACCTGCCGCTGGAAATCCGCACCATCGGCGCCGTGGAATCGCTGGCGGTGGTCACCATCCGCCCCCAGATCGCCGGGAGAATCGTCGAGACTCCGTTCCAGGAGGGCGGCGATGTTTCCCGCGACGCCGTGCTCGTGCGCCTCGACGCCCGCCCGTTCGAAGCGGCGCTCCACGAGTCCGAGGCGCGCCTGGAGGCAAGCAAGGCCCGCGAGTTTGACGCCAACCTGGCCCTGGCGCAGATGGAATCGGCGATGCAGGGCCGCGCCGTGTCGGAGCGAGAGCGCGACAAGTCCAAGGCCGACGCGCTGGCGGCAGCGGCGGAGGTCCGGATGAACGAGGCGGCCGTCGAGACCGCGCGCCTGCAGCTGGAGTACTGCACCATCCGGGCGCCGATCGCCGGGCGCACCGGGATGGTCAAGGTCAAGTCGGGCAACGTGGTGAAGGAAAACGAGACCGAGATCGTGCAGGTAAGCCAGATCGACCCGATCGGCGTCTCGTTCGCGGTGCCCGAACAACATCTGGCGGAGATCCGTCGGCTGCAGAAGCTCGGCCCGCTGATCGTGGAGGCCACGCCCCCCGGCGACGACGGTCCGCCCGAACGGGGCGAGGTGAGCTTCAGCGACAGCCAGGTGGACCCCGCGACGGGCACGCTGCGGATGCGCGCCACGGTCGCGAACCCGGACCGACGCCTCTGGCCCGGCCAGTTCGTCCGCGTCACGCTCCGCATGACGGTCGAGAAGGACGTGATCGTGGTCCCCGCGCACGCCGTGCAGACCGGCCAGAAGGGGCAGTTCGTGTTCGTCGTGAAAGACGGCGTCGCCAGGATGGCGGACGTCCGCGTCTCGCGCACCTCCGACGGCCTGGCGGCGATCGCCTCGGGCCTTGAGGCCGGGGACGAGGTGGTGACCGAGGGGCAACTGCGGCTGCTGCCGGGGACGAGAGTCCAGGCCAAGACCGACCCCAGCGCGGGAGCGTGACGACATGAACTTCTCCGAAACCTGGATCCGCCGCCCCGTCGCAACCACGCTGGTGATGCTGGCGCTGCTGGTGTTCGGATGGATGTCCTACCGAACGCTGCCGGTCAGCGACCTGCCCAACGTGGACTTTCCGACCATTCAGGTGACGGCCTCGCTGCCGGGAGCGTCCCCGTCCACGATGGCCTCAAGCGTGGCCACGCCGCTGGAGCGCGAATTCTCGACGATCGCGGGCATCGACTCGATGTCGTCGTCGAGCCTGCTGGGCTCGACGCAGATCACGCTCCAGTTCGCGCTCGACCGCAGCATCGACGCGGCCGCGCAGGACGTGCAGGCCGCGATCGCGCGGACCGCCAACCGCCTGCCGCCGGAGATGACCAGCCCGCCGTCGTACAAGAAGGTAAACCCCGCGGACCAGCCCGTGCTCTTCCTGGCGGTCACGAGCCCGACGCTGCCGCTCTATACGATCGACGAGTACGCCGAGACCATCATGAGCCAGCGCATCTCGACCGTGAGCGGCGTGGCTCAGGTCGTGGTGTACGGCTCGCAGAAATACGCCGTGCGCGTGCAGATGCGCCCCGAGGATCTGGCCAGCAAGGGCATCGGGATCGACGAGGTCGCCAAGGCGGTCGAGTCGATCAACACCAACCAGCCCACCGGCGTTCTGTACGGCGATCACCAGGCCCTGACGATCGATTCCAACGGGCAGCTCATGGACGCCAACGCGTACCGGCGCGCCATCGTGGCCTACCGCAACGGCAATCCCGTGCGGCTCGAGCAGCTTGGGCGCATCGTCGACAGCGTCGAGAACGACAAGACCGCAGCGTGGTACTCCGGGCAGCGCGGCGTGATCCTGGCGGTGCAGCGCCAGCCGGGGACGAACACCGTCGCGGTGGTGGACGCGATCCGCCAGCTTCTTCCCAGCTTCCGCGAGCAGCTCCCGGCGTCGGTCTCGATCGACACGCTCTACGACCGGTCTGTCTCCATCCGGGCGTCCGTCTCGGACGTGAAGTTCACGCTCGTGCTCACCCTCGGCCTGGTGGTGATGGTGATCTTCCTGTTCTTGCGTAACGTTCGTGCGACACTCATCCCCAGCCTGGCCATGCCGCTGGCGATCGTGGGCACCTTCGCCGTCATGAAGGTGCTGGGGTTCAGCCTCGACAATCTGTCGCTGATGGCCCTGACCCTCTGCGTCGGGTTCGTCGTCGACGACGCGATCGTCGTGCTTGAGAACATCGTGCGCCACATCGAGATGGGCAAGACGCCCATGCAGGCGGCCCTCGAGGGATCGCGCGAGATCGGCTTCACCGTCGTCTCGATGACCATCTCCCTGGTGGCCGTGTTCATCCCGGTGCTGTTCATGGGCGGTCTGCTCGGGCGCCTGCTCAACGAATTCGCGGTGACGATCGCGGTGGCGATCCTGCTGTCGGGCGTGGTGTCGCTGACGCTCACGCCCACGATGGCCGCTCGCCTTCTCCGGCCCGGGCGCGAGGCCGACGCCAAGCACGGGTGGCTGTTCCGCGCCATCGAGTCGGTGTTCGATGCCACACTGCACGTCTACGACCGCACCCTGCGCTGGAACCTCCGCCACAAGTCCCTGATGGCCGTGTTCTCCCTCGCGGTGCTCGCGGGGACCGTCTACCTCTTCAACAAGGTGCCCAAGGGCTTCCTGCCTCTCGAGGACCAGGGCCGCATCTTCATCCAGACCGAGGCCGCCGAGGGAACCTCGTTCGATGGGATGGTCCGCTACCAGCAGGCCGTTGCCGACGTCGTGTCAAAGCACCCCGACGTCGAGGCCTTCATGTCCAGCATCGGCACGCGCGGCGGGCAGGCCACGGGCATCAACACCGGCACGCTTTTCCTCAAGCTCCGCGACAAGCCAGCGCGGACCAAGTCGGTCGACGAGCTCATCCAGGAGCTGCGCCCCAAGGTCGCCGAGGTCCCCGGCGTCCGCGCGTTCATGCAGAACCCCCCCACCATCCGCATCGGCGGCCAGCTCACCAAGAGCCAGTACCAGTACACGCTCCAGAGCCCCGACACGGCCGAGCTGTACACGGCCACGCCCCTGCTGGTCGACCTGCTCCGCAAGGCCCCCGGATTCCAGGACGTCACCTCGGACGTGCAGCTCAACAACCCGCAGCTCACGGTCTCGATCGACCGCGACCGTGCCGCCACGCTCGGCGTCACGCCCCAGCAGGTCGAGCTCGCCCTGGCCAGCAGCTTCGGCTCGCGCCAGATCTCGACGATCTACGCGCCCAACAACGACTACCAGGTCATCCTCGAGCTCGAGCCGCAGTACCAGCGCGACCCGTCGTCGCTGTCCTTGCTCTACATCCGCTCGACGAGCGGACACCTGATCCCGCTCGACGCCGTCGCGACGTTCGGCAGGTCGGTCGGCCCCCTCACGGTCAACCACGCCGGGCAGTTGCCGGCCGTGACCGTCTCGTTCAACCTCGCTCCCGGCGTGTCGCTCGGCGAAGCGGTGGCGCAGGTCGAGCGTGCCGCGGCAGAAGTTCTGCCCGCGACGGTCATCAAGAGCTTCCAGGGCAGCGCCCAGGTGTTTCAGTCGAGCATCCAGGGGCTGGGGGTGCTGCTGCTGGTCGCGATCCTGGTGACCTACGGCGTGATGGGAGTGCTCTACGAGAGCTTCATCCACCCGCTGACCATCCTGTCCGCGCTCCCGTTCGCCGGGTTCGGCGCCCTCGCGACGCTCATGCTCTTCCACGTCGAGATGAGCATCTACGCGTTCGTGGGCGTCATCATGCTGGTCGGGCTGGTCAAGAAGAACGGTATCATGATGGTGGATTTCGCGATCGAGGTGCAGCGTCGCGAGTCCCTCGAACCGATTGAGGCGATTCACCGCGCGTGCGTCGTGCGGTTCCGCCCCATCATGATGACCACGATGGCCGCGCTCATGGGCACGCTCCCCATCGCCCTTGGCGTCGGCGCGGGCGCCGAAAGCCGCCGCCCGCTCGGCCTGGCGGTGGTGGGCGGCCTGCTCTTCTCGCAGCTGGTCACGCTCTACGCCACACCGGTCTTCTACCTCTGGATGGAGCGTCTGCGAACGCTGGGGTCGCGGCGCCGCGCACCAACGGCCGTGGCCTTCCAGGACGCCGCAGCCGCAGGCGCACAACCGCGCACGGCGACCGCCGCGTCGTAATCAAGAGACCCGCGGCCCACGACTCGACCTCCCCGGACGCGCGGAAGGGGCGGCGCCATCGACCACCGTGCCTTGAGATGTCGAACTGGCAAAGCCTGCGCTACAGAAGAAAAGGACCCGGGCCGCGCGCCCGCGCCGCGGGGGACGCGGCGCGGCAATTCTCCATTCAAAATCAACCTCGACGACGACCGGCCTTGGCCCTTCTGCCGTCGGGATTGACCACACCACTACTTGCGTACCTCTCCCACGTGCCGGCTGCACGCGGTGCATTCTGCGGTAAACTCCCCCGTCCAAGTCTCCCAGGACGGGGGCCCCCCTTGGCGATCGTGCGATCACCGTTTCGCCGAGGAGTAGTGAGGATGAACTCGCTCTGGGTCAGGGAGCGCTACAACGCGCCAATCCCCCACATGGAAGTGGCGCGTCGATCCTCAATCCATCTCCATGCCGCGGCATCCGCGGCCGGTTGAATTGACTCTGGAATCGCTTTCTTCCGGAACGTGCCCGGACACCGATCTCCTCCCCACTTTGGGGTTGATTCCTAGACGCATCGAAGCCTGTACCACCCTCACAGGGCGGCCGCACAGGCCTTACGACGACATGCGACCCAGAGGCGCCGATACGACATGAAATGGAGACTTCATTTGGCCGCCCAGCCTCAAGGTCAGGCCAGGCCCGCGCACCATCGCCGTCACGCGCCGCCCCTTTTGTGCTGGAGAGCGGCGTGAGCCGCGGACAGCCCCCGGCTACCCTCCGACTGTCACATTTTCGGAGGGATGCAGACGGCACGGTGACACCCTGAACCAACGCCAAGAATCGGTCATAGAGGCCCTGTAGCTCAGCGGTTAGAGCAGGCGACTCATAAGCTCGTCCGGGCATTCGGACGAGAGAAGCAAGTTTCGGCGAGGACTCGCCAAGTGTTGAAGTGGCATCACCTTGCGGCGCGTTCGCTTCCGCTCCCTGCTTCTCCCTGTACCTAGATGTAGACGAGTGCTGATGCGCTTTCTGATGCGCTTCGCCCCCGGGAGCGGCGGCGGCAGCCGCGGAAAGCATTCCGCCCTTGTTCATCGCGTAGTGTTTCTGCTGGACCGTGATGCTGTGGCCGATCGCGTCTGCCGCCTCGTGCTGCGGGAACGTGTCGAGCCAATCGGTTTCGATGCTCTGCCGCAGCGATTGGAACGTCTTTGGCCATCGCTTCACGCCCGCGCGGGCCGCGGCTTCCTGGATGGTCCGGGCCATGTTGTTTGTGCTGTGCGGGATAAGGCGAGACTGTTTCTCGGGCGCGGCGTGGTAGGCGGCCTGGAGCAAAGCGAGCAGCTTTGGGAACACTGGCACTGTGCGCGTCTGTCCGGTCTTGGGCGCGTAGACGGTGATCGCGTTGGTCTTCCAGTTCATTTTGTCCCATGTCAGGATGTGGGTCTCGCTGGGCACGCGAAGCCCGGCATGTCGCGCCAACCCGAAGAGAAGCCGCCAGTCCGGACCTGGGAGTTCGTCAAGCACTTTGTCAGCATCGGCGAGGGACACGTAGTGCTTAGCCCCAGCGAGCGCCGCGGAGTCCAGCTTACGGAACGGGTCGGCAGGGAGGATTTCAAGCTCTTTGGTGGCGACGGCAAGTAGGGCCTTCGCATTGCGGGCGTGGAGACGGATCGTCACTTCCTTCAAGCCTTCGGCCTGTAGGCTCCGGCGCCACGCTGCCGCATCGGCCGGGGTGAGCGCGTCGATGGGGGGATTGGCCGTGAAATGGTCGCGCAATCGTCTTGCCGTCTGCCGAAGCAGGCGGCGGCTTCCGGGCTTCAAGTCGGCACGCTTGTTTCGCAGCGCGATGGCGAGAAACGTAACGAGCCGGGGCGACCCTCCCTGCCAGTGCTTCGGCGCCTTGGCCTTGGCGAGTCCGGCCTTCACCATGCGGGCGTGGATCGTCTCGTCAACGCCTGCAAGCCACGCCGCTGTGGCTGGGCTCAACGCGTAGTTCGCGGCCCTGGAGCCGAGAATGTCGTCGATTCGACGCTGGTATTCCTCCGCTGTGCGATACGTGACCTTCCCAAGCCGAAGCCACTGGCGGACTCCGGCCGGGGAGGGAAAGAAGGCAATGGCGTAGGACTTGCCGATCTTGACGATGCTGCTCATGACTTCCCCTTCCGCTTGGCGATGGCCGCGGGAAACGTGATCTTCGCCCCGAGTGCCGCGAGGATGGCGTCGGCGCTTGTGAGGCTCAAATCCCCATCCCCCCGAAGGAACCGGGCCACGCTCGTTTCAATTACTCCGCTTCGCTTGGCAACGGCGTAGCCCGTGAGCCCCTGCCGTTTCACTTCGGCGCGAATTCGGTCGGCGAGTGACTTCATGGCATCACGATACAAGCAACTTGGCACGCTGTCAAGCGTGCTAGTACGGACTTCCTTGCCAATCTTCCGAACTCGGCTTGGCTTTGAGTGGACAGAGCGCAAAAGGGGTCGATATTGGATGTGGACGCTGCCCTTTGCGGCTTCCTTCACTTGGAGACTGAAACATGCGAGAAGGACACGGCAGCGGCGCGGACTTGGATTCTGGCCTTTGGCTTCCCGGCGAAGCAGCGCGGTTCTTGAAGATCAGCACGCGGACGCTGTTCGCGTTAGAGAGCAAAGGAAAGGTCCGTTCGGTGCGGTTCGGCCGCAGCGTCCGCTACCACCCGGCCGATGTGCGGGACTTTGTGTCCCAGCATCGTCGGCACGAGCCCCGCGAGCCTGTTGCTGTCCACAACTGTGGAAGCGTGGCCAGCAACAAGGGCTAAAGCGCCACGGCTGTGGCAAGGCGAGGGATTCAATTGAGCGAAGACAAGGCGATGGGCGCGGGAGCGGCTTCGGTTGATCGTGCGGAGCAAATCGGGCGGCTCGCTGCCGTGCTGTTTGAGCCGATGGACTGGGTAGAAGTTCGCACAGTGTGGCCAGACCGCTCGGCCGGTTCGTCGCGGTGGTGCCGAGCAAACGAGATGGCATCGGCCGAGATGGTCGACTGGATGGGGGCCCAGAACGCGCGGGGACTTGGCATCTTCTACGGCGTGAACCCTCGCAAGCGAAGTGGCGGCAGCACGGGCGCCGATGTGGCCCTGGCACGGTGCGTGTTCGCGGACTTTGACAACGGCACCGACGTAGCGACCGCCCGCGCCAAGATTCAGGACGTGGGACTTCCCGCCGCGACGGCAATCGTCGGGAGCGGGCACGGAGTTCATGTGTACTGGCGGCTAGACGAGCCGCTTGCAGACTTGGAGCGCGCCAAGGCCATCCAGAAGGGCATCGCCGCACACGCGGGGTCGGACGCGAAAGTTTTCGACGCGCCGCGAATCCTCCGCGTCCCCGGATTCCTGAACACCAAGCTCCCACACGCTCCCGTTGTGCTCATCGAATCTGACGCGGGCAGGACCTATCCACTCGCGGAGTTTCCGGGGCATGACAAGCCCTTCTCAAAGGGCGCGAGTGCGCTTGTACCATCAGTGCCATCGGTAGCATCGGGTGGGGATGGGACTGATGGGACTGATGGGACTGATGGGACTGATGGGACTGATGGTACAAGCCCACCCCGCTCCCTGATGCACGATCCCCGAGTCGTGGACGCCATCGACGCATGGGCCCTCACGGCGTTCGGTCAACGGCGTGCACGACTCTGGGGCTTAGTGACTTCTCTCAAGAACATCCCGGGCATGGAATCTTCGACTGACATGGACCTTCAGCCTGTCGTCATGGCGTGGCTGGGCAAGAACATGGCTTTCGTCGAGTCCACAGACCCCCGCGTGACAATCGCGGACCTGGAGGAATGCGTGTCGAGATATGACCCCGCCAAGTTCAACCAGTGCATCGGGAACGCGTACGCGTGGGCCCTGACGCAACCGCCGCACCCGCTGCTGGTCGACAACATCGTTTCCGAGCGCGCGACGCTGGCAAGGATGTTCGAATTTCTCCATCGCTGGCACTCAAAGGACGGAGTGTTCTGGGCGGGACAGTCGCGACTCGCCGAGCCGTTCCGCGTATCCCAGCAACTCATGGCACTTTGGATCAAAGGGCTAATTAGGCTGGGCATTGTGAAGGTCGAAGAGAAGGGAACTCGGCGCCGCGTGGTTGATGGGAAGGTCGTGCCCGCGCGGGCCACGACGTACCGATACCTTTTGCCGATCGACAACACGGCCGCGCCCGCCGCCGCGGCGGCCTAAGTGCCCACGCCATCGCATCAGGTGTCCCGGCGGACGAATCCCGCCACGCCATGCCGTGTATTGCCCTAACGAAACCACAGGAAGTCGCAAGAAGAAGGGGAACGATTCCTGGCTTGCCACGGCCCGGGCCGGAGCGATGGCGATGGCCATTGCCTCTAGGGGTCTGGCACTTGCGAGCAAGTCAAGCGGTCAGCACCGGTCCAGACAGACGCGTCGGTTGCTATGCAGGGTCTCTTCACCTTGCCCGCGGCGTTGCCGGTGCCACGCGTCCACAGTTGTGGATGTTTCGACGGTCGAAACATTCACCCGACGACCCATAGTCTCCTGTCACGCTCCCAGAATGCGGCCGCACGACCCCGTCAACGCTGTTTCCTCTCGTCCCCGAGTCGGCGGCGCATCACTTCGCGCATCACTCGCGGGAGCTTCCACCCCCATCCCGTGCGCCATTCCATGCGCCATGCGAGCGTAAACCACTGTGAATCAAGGCCCGACACTCGGCTAGGCTGGCCGCGTGCGTGCGCGTGGCGTTGCTGGGCGTTGGTGGGCGTGGTGGTGGCCGTGGCCACGGCGCCCGCGTTGCGTGGTCCTGGCCGTGCTGGCCGTGGCCGTGGCGCCGCGAGCCCGGGACGATGGTGGTGGAACACGCGCGCCGTCGCGTGCGTCGGCGCGGGCGCGGGCGACCCCCACGGGGGGAAGCGGCTCGGCGACCATCTATCAACGAGCCCTCGCAATTTTCTGCAACAAAAGCACAAGGGGTCGACTTGAAATCGACTATCGACGGGTACGCTGCTTCCGCGCCGCACTCTCCGCAGTTGTGGACGCAATGTTTCGACCGTCGAAACACTGCCGCCCCTTTGCAATCGTCATCGTCCGTCGGCAATGTTTCGGCGTCGAAACATTGCCCCCCACCCGCTCCCCTTGCCTTGGCCGCCGGTCGTCGCTTCGCCTCGAAGATCGGCGGCCTTGCTCGTTCCTTTCCGCTGCGCGACTTGGCCCTAAGCGGGCGCCGCGTGGCGTCGTCTTCGTCGCTTCCGCGCCAGCGTGCTGCCCTTGCTGGCGCGGAAGTTTTTCCCCTTTCACGTCGGCATCGGCCGACACGGAGTCACAATGTCCGAGACGAATACCGCAAAGCCGTTCACGTCCGCCGCGGAGCGCGATGCCGCGTTCAGAAGCCCAAAGTACGCGCCTGAGCGGCCCAACGGATCGGGTCCCAATCCGCAGCACGACGCTGCGTATCGGGCCGAAGTCCTGGCACGCATGGCCGCCACGGAAGCCACCGGGAGGAAGCTCTCTTGAACGAACCCACCACCACCACCACCACCTCCCCCGTTTCCCCTGGAGACCTTGCAATCGCTCTCCGGGATCGCCATCGCTCGGGCCTGGTCGAAGCACTCAAGACCTACAGGGCCGCTGCCGCCGCGGGCGACGTTACTGCGATGGCCAAGTCCGCGGACCAACTCGGACTGACTGACGATGAGATCGTGAGCGACGCCACGGCGTTGGCGACGGTGTCTGAACTTGACGCATCCATTGCGGGCTTTGCCACCGACTTGGCAAATCTGCGCGACGCTGCCGACATGGACCGTGAAGACGCTGCTTTGGCGGAGCAGATGGCCATCGCCACCCGCCCGATGGCAGAGAAGCGCGCGGCGATTGCGACGGAGCGGGCCAAGATCGCCAAGTTGAAGGAAGAGACGAACGGGCTTGAAGAGGCCCTGCGGAGCGCCCGCCGCGGTTCACCCCGACTCTTCGAACCCGACATCACACTCGCCGCGGCCCGCAGCACGCCCCTCGGTGCGGCCTACTTCGAACGGAGCTGAAATCTACATGACCAAGAACACCAAGCCCCCGCCCACCCAACGCGCGCGGATGCTCGAACTTTTCAACCGTCTGGTTGACCTACTCCTGACGCTGCTTCGCCGCGGCCGTCCGATGGTCGGCCCCGACGGCGCGATCATGGTCGACGCCAACGGTAAGGCGATTTACAAGGACATCGGCGCGGCTGATATGGCCGTGTGCGTGTCGCTGCTTCGCCTGGCTGGCCTTCGGGCCACGCTCAATGCGCCGCAGACAGAGCTTGCCGCGATGATGGAACGCGCCAGAGCGGCCGGGTGGCGCTCGCCCGAGTCGGTGCCCCCGGCCGCGGCGGACGGCGCCGGGGAGGACGACGATGCCGAGGACTGACCTTCCGCGCGATCATCGCAAGCCGATCCCTCCCGAAAATCGGCTCCTGCTCGATGCCGACCACGTCGCACGCTTGCTCTCTGTCAGTCGCTACACCATCTTGGCGTGGCGGAAGCAAGGACTCATGCCCCAGCCCGTCGAGTTCTCCGCTGGCACCGTTTTGTGGAGAGTCCGCGAGATCGAGGCTTGGGTGGTGGCCTCGTGCCCCGCCATGGCCGATTGGACCTGGCGTCCCACGGTTTCGGCGCGACTTGACGCCTACATCCGTTGTCAGTCCCGGGAGATCAAGGACATGCAAGAATCCCTGGACGCGGCACTCCGCGCGAAGGCCGCAGGCGCGACGACGATCCCGGTCTCGCTCGCTCCCGACTCGCCCACTCTGTAATTGCCGCGGCGGCCTGTTCGCCTACTGGCCTTCTACATCGCCGCGTTCGCATTTGCCCCGCCCTGGCGAAAGCCGGGGGCGGGGTTTTTCGGTTGTGTCCCTTGGTGTCCGCATATTGCTGGTTGTTCGGACTTGTGATCCGTGGTAGCCTGCGCCCTTTGGGGGGGCACGCAAAATGAACGCGAAGAACGTCGGAGCCTACTTGGCCGTGGGTGGCGGCGCGCTCTTGTACCTTGCTTTCGTCGGCTCGCTCGTGACGGGCTGTGGCTGGGTGCTGTTCTACTCCGAATGGCACTGGTTCGCCAAGGTGATGGCCGCGATCATCCTGTTGCCGTTCCTGCCCCACGCGATTGGCTTGCTGGTGACCCTCGTTACGCTGGCAGGCAGCATCGGAAAGCGACCGGGCTAGTGCGGGCCCGCGTGGTCATTGGGCGCCGCCGTCAACCGTTCCACCAAAGATTTCGGCTCGGGCGCTGGATCGCAATACTCCACACCCCAAGTAGCGATGGTCAAATCTTTGCCGCGGTAGACCAGAATCTCGCGCTTCCGGCTGAAAACCCACAGGCTCACGGCGCCGCCCTGGCGAAGCAGCTGACTCATGAACGCCGATCCCTGAGCGCTAAGCACAAACTCGGCGCAATCGTTCGTCTCAATGGCGTCCGCGCGCCCGTGGATGTGCATCCCATACTGTTGAACGACGCCATTCGTTGACACCCCGCGCATCACGGCACGAGGTTCTGGAATCGGGTTGTTGCCCGTGTTGGTGGCAATCGCGCGAATTGTCCGTTCGCCACCTTCTTCGTGCATGGCAATTTGAACGCTGACGCGGAGCCGCTTCGCCTCTTGTTCGCGTTGTTTGTCCCGCCGCTCAATGCCAAATTCGATGGCCCGCAACACGGCGAGACTTCCAGAAATGACCGTACCCGTCAAGCCGAGATAGAAGGCGGCATCATCCATGGGCAATGCTAGTTGCTCTGGAATCGCTGCGGCAGAGCGTTCGGTTCACTCCTGCCGCACTCGTGCCCCACCCTGCCGCCCCCATGCCACCCTAAGCACTTGCACCGCCTGAACCACCTGCCGTGCCGTGCAACCGAGCGAAGCCGCTGCGTGGGCTGTACCGCCTGTGCGTACCACCATCGCCACACGCTCGGCCGTGGTCTCGCTGGCAATGCCCAGCACACTCGCCACGCTCGCGCTCGTGTCCCTTGCCCGCTCGTGCGGCTCGCGCTGGCCCAGTTGCTCGGGCGGTTCGCGGTGCTGGCTCCGGCGCCGACTCGCGCCACGCTCGCGGTGCCAGTTGTCCAGCACGCGGCGCCGCGCGTTGCGAGCCACGCACCTGGCGAAGTCGTCCCCGTCGAATCGGTCGGCGATGGCATTGCACACGAGCCACGCCTCGCCGAAGTGCTCGGCCGCGGCCGTGCCCGTGGCCTTGCCGACTTGCCGCGCTATCGACTCGGCCAGCGCGAGCACTTCGGCCCGCGTGACTTGGCCCGTGGCCATGGTCTCTCCCCTTGCCCCTGAATGGCCCGTGGCACGCTCTCGCACGCCCGGGCCGTTGGATGGTCGGTCAATCACGCGAAGGCAAGGCGGCCCCCTGGCGTGACACGGGCGCGGTACGTCGCTACGACGGCGTCGCGCTCGCGGAGCGTGACGGTCCGGCCGTCGATGTTGACGACGAAGAACCCCCCTTGCCCGTGATGAGCGACGGCAGCGTTAGCGATGGTGGAATCGCGGAACGATGCGAGGGCGCGGCGCGTGGTGGACTTGGACATGTTCAAAGCCTTTCTGGTCCGGCGAGTGTGAGTGATGCCGAGCCCGTGCCGGTGCCGGGTCGGCGGACGGTCATTGAGCAGCGATGGCGAGTATCCGGGCGCGGGTCTCCGGGGGGAGGCTCGGCCATGCCTCGGCTACCCTTCGGAGTTCAGGGTCTTGGAGTGCCGTGAGAAGTGATGCGCTTTCTGATGCGCCTTCCCGCGACAATCCGAGAAACTGGGCAAAAAGGCCCTGTAGCTCAGCGGTTAGAGCAGGCGACTCATAATCGCTTGGTCCCGGGTTCGAATCCCGGCGGGGCCATTCGGCACAGAAGCGCACCGACGCGCAAGCCCTAGCACGGGCGACGGTTGCGGGATCGGGCCAAATCCGACCGAATGCGCCCGACCAAGCGATTGCAGCGCCGTGCGCTATCGTGCGCGGCGGTGCTGCAGCGCAATTTGCAGCGTGCTGCTGTCGCAGCGTTTGCGACAGCAGTCAAGTCCGCACGGCGCGTGGTGACGGCAGGCGTTCGGCAACGCACGCCTGTTGAACTCATTCCGAACGGCTCGCACGTATACAATGTCGCGTTCGCACAGTTCGGGAGAAGAGCGATGCTCAATATCCTGACTCTTGAACTCCCTTGTCCGGTCGGCTCGTCCTTGCCCAAGCACAAGGCCGAGGGGCAGCCGCTCCCGCCGCCCTAGCGGAACCTCCCGCAACTGCAGACCTGACGCGGCCAGAATCCACATTCTGAGTACCCAACGGTGACCTCGCAGGAGTTCACGCGCGCGGACTGTCCCCACGGAGATGCCGCGCGCTCGCATACCCACCGTGCGCCGAGACATTCCATGATGTTCATTCTCCAGAATCTTCTTCTTTCCACCCTGGCCGCGATCGGCCTCTTCTTCGCGATTGTCCTGCTCGTCGGCTTCCGGCGCGTGCCCAACAACGGCGCCGGCATTGTCGAGAAGCGATTCACCTTCAAGGGCTCGATCCCCGGCGGCTTCATGGCGCTCAACGGAGAAGCCGGCTTCCAGCCCGAACTCCTCCGCGGCGGTCTCCACTGGCTCATGCCCGTGCAGTACCGCGTCCACATCGTGCCGCTGGTGACGATCCCGCAGAACAAGGTCGGCTATGTCTTCGCCCGCGACGGCCGGCCCCTTGAGCCGACCCAAGCCCTTGCCTCCAACATCGAGGCCCGCTCCTACGAAGACGTCCGCGCCTTCCTCGCCGCCGACGGCCAGCGCGGCCCGCAGCGTCAGATCCTGCGCGAAGGCACCTACGCCATCAACCTCGCCCAGTTCGTCGTCATCACCGAGGGCAAGACCTACTACCTCCCGCTCTCGCGCGACGAGCGCACCGTGTTCGACGAAATGGCCGGGCTCATCGAGGACCGCGCGGGCTTTGATCCCATCGTCATCCGCGGCGAGAACGATCTGGTCGGCGTCGTCACCGTCCACGACGGACCCGCGCTCGCCCAAGGGGAAATCATCGCGCCGATCGTCGGCGACCCCGCGCGCCCCGACGCCTCCCACAACAACTTCCAGGACGCCGAGAAATTCCTCGCCGCCGGCGGGCGCCGCGGCCGCCAGCTCCAGGTCCTCGTCGACGGCACCTACTACGTCAACCGCCTCTTCGCCACCGTCGAGTTCATCCCCAAGACCGTCGTCGAGGTCGGCTACGTCGGCGTCGTCGTCTCCTACACCGGCGAAAAGGGCGCGGACCTCTCCGGCTCCGAGTACTCCCACGGCGAACTGGTCAAGCAGGGCCAGCGCGGCGTGTGGAGCGAGGCCCTCCTCCCCGGCAAGTACGCTTTCAACACCTACGCGGGGAAGGTCATCCAGGTGCCCACCACCAACTTCCTCCTCAAGTGGGTCGGCGGCGAGGTCGGCGAGCACCGCTTCGACGAGCACCTCGCCGAGGTCTCCCTCATCACCAAGGACGCCTTCGAGCCCAGCCTGCCGCTGAGCGTGGTCGTGCACATCGACTACCGCAAGGCCCCGCTGGTGATCCAGCGCTTCGGCGACATCCAGCGTCTGGTCGAGCAGACCCTCGACCCCATGGTTTCGGCCTACTTCAAGAACGTCGCCCAGACCCGCACGCTCATCCAGCTCCTCCAGGACCGCAGCGCCATCCAGGACCAGGCCCGCACCGAGATGCGCGAACGCTTCGCACGCTACAACCTCGAGCTCGAGGAGGTCCTCATCGGCACGCCCAAGAGCGGCGCCTCCGCCAAGGGCGGCGACCAGCGCCTCGAGCAGATCCTCGAACAGCTCCGCGCCCGGCAGGTTGCCGAGGAGCGCATCATGACCTACGCCCAGCAGGAGAAGGCCGCCAAGCAGGAGCGCGAGCTGCGCCAGGCCGAGGCCGTCGCGGCCCAGCAGTCCAAGCTCACCGAATCAGAGGTCTCGATCGCGATCCAGACCAACCAGGGCCGCGCCGAATACCAGCGCTCGCTTCAGGAGGCCGCGCGCGTCAAGGCCATGGCCGAGGCCGAGGCCAGCAAGGTCCGAATGCTCGCGGAGGCCGAGGCCGAGAAGGCCGCGCGCGTCGGTATTGGACAGGCGATGGCGGTCGAAGAGCAGGTCCGCGCCTACGGCGGCCCCGTGTATCAGCTCACGCAGCAGGTACTGAACCGCTTCGCGCAGGCCATCGAGCAGTCGGGCGCCGACGTGGTTCCCAAGATCGTGATGGGCGGTGGCCCCGGCGGTGGCGGCAACATGATGGAGTCGCTGCTTGCCATGCTGCTCTCCGAGCGCATGCTCCAGATGACAGCGAGTTCGTCGCCCCCGGGTGCCGAGGTCGCGGCGATCAAGGGGCAACTTCTCGAGGGAATACGAGCGACTCCGAAGGCGAACGGTTCGCCGGTACCTACCTGACCGGATCGCTACGGGGTCGAGAGGCCCCGTGGCGATTTGACAACGCGGGCGCGCATGGCCCCTCAACCACCCTTCGCCCCCGAGGGGTGGATGCAACGGTTCATCTCCCACGACCGGCGCTACGCCGACCTGTACGGCGAGACTTTCCGCCGCGCCGGGCGCCTGGCGCGGGGCACCCTGCCCCGGCGGGGTGGCCGATGACGCCCATCGTCTGTGTCGCCGGTCTGTACCACCAGACGTCCGAGCTTGGCCCTTGCTCTTGGAAGCTGGCGCCCGAGCCCACGCCCGACTCGACACGTGCGGTGAAGCTGCTGGGCCAGCTGCTGACGTACACGAGGGAGTACCAGCGCACGACCGGCGATCTGTACCCCGAGAAGAACAGCGAGTTCCGCCTCGCGACGAACGAAACGTCAGCGCGTGACCGTCGGGGCTCGCTGAGGCGCAATCCCTGCCCGCCTCGTCTCCCTCTGCCCCACCGCCTTCCTCGGTGCCCGCTGTGCCTCTGTGGTGAAATCCCTCTTCCTTTCTTAGGTCCCCTTCCCCCGCGCCGATCGAACTCTCAGTGCCCCCCGCCCGCCGATCGACGGCTCGGGCAGCAGCGCTCATCGTCGTGGGCGCCAGCCACACCCGCCCCCACATCGCCTCCACCACCGCCACGGGCTCGATGTCGTCCAAGTACCGAATCGTCGTCAGGATCGACCGGTGCCCCAGCTGCTTACTGATGATCCCGACATCTATGCCCTCGGCCCGGAGCCGGGCGGCGTGGGTGTGCCGCAGCCCGTGCGCATACACGCGCTTGGCGATCCCAGCCCGGCCACTCAGCCTGCGTAGCAGCCGCCGTACGTACCCGGTGCAGACCGCCTCGCCCGACGCCGTACAAAGGGGCGGCCCCGCTTGGCCCACGTTGGCCCGGGTTCGCTCCTCCAGCCACCGGCCCACCACGCACGCCCCGACGTCCTGGCCCACGGTGCGGCTGACGTCGCCCTTGCCGTGTAACACCCGCACGACGCCCGTCGCCAAATCCAAATCTCTGGGTGACAGGGCGAGCGCCTCGCTGACCCGGACCCCGGCCCGTGCATGGGCCGTCCTCCGAGGGGGCAGCATCGCCCGGGCTCGTTCCGCGAACCAATTCGCTACCCATCCGTTTTGTTACCTCCGGGGGCGGTCAAGGATCAAGGGCGGTTGTGCCGGCGCCGCGGGCTGCTAGGCTGCGGTCATGCACGCGAGCGCCGCATCCTGGATCGGTGTGAATCGGAAGTCCCGCCATGTCACGGAGGAGAGGAGGCTGGACGCGTGGGCGCGAGCGGCCGCAGTCGCGGTTGCCGTGACCGTGCTCGCAAGCTCGGGGCTTTCCCAGACCATTGCCGACATCGCACCCAACTACCCGGGAGTCGAGGTCCGGTTCCCCCACGTCAGCCGCGACGGCTCCACGGTCGTGGGCCAGTGGTTCCCGGCCGGACCGCCAGCGGCCGGCGGCTTTCGATGGACCGCCTCCACCGGCATCGTCTCCCTCTCGCAGTTCTCGATCGCCAACGCGACCAACGAGGATGGCTCGGTCGTGGTGGGACAGTCCATCAGTTCGCCGGCCGCGGCCATGTACTGGTCGAGTTCGACCGGCTCGGAAGTTCTGCCGCTGGTCTGGCCCGATGCAGCCCAAACCGCGCTGGCGGTTTCCGCAGACGGGAACACCGTGGTCGGGCAGGCGTCGCACGCCTTTGAGGTTCGCGGCGTGATCTGGCGCAAAGGGCCATCGGGCTGGACCGTCGGGCTGACGGGCTACTTCACTTTCCAAGGATTCAGCGCCTTCATCGCAACCGCTGTCAGCGACGACGGCGCCACCGTCGCCGGCACCGCCAACGTCATCGGGCTCCCGTTGAACGTGGGCGTCGCGGCTTTGTGGTCCGACCCCGGCGGACCGTTCTCGATTGCCTCCCAGGGCAACGCCAAAGCGATCAGCGGCGACGGATTGACCTTGGTTGGCATCTACGGGACGAGCACGGAGCGGGCGTTTCGGTGGAGCGCGGCCGACGGCTTCCTCGACCTCGGGGCCGGCGAGGGCTTGGGGGTTTCAGGGGACGGCAACGTCGTTGTCGGCAACGCCGTCGTGTGGGTGCGCGGATTGGGCGCTGCCGCGCCCGGTGCCTTCGCCCAATCGCAAGGAGTGGACGTCAGCGGCTGGAGCGGCATCTACCCCTGGGACGTCTCGCGCGACGGACGCGTGATCGTGGGCGACGGGGTTCACCGGGTCTGGCGGATGGAGCTCCCTTTTCCGCCCGGCTGCGCTTCGGACTACAACCACGACACGTTTGTGAGCGGAGACGACTTCGACGCGTTCGTCTACGACTTTGAGTTCGGCCTCCCCTCCGCCGACGTTGACCACAACGCGTTCGTGAACGGCGACGACTTTGACTACTTCATGGACCGCTTTGTCGCGGGGTGCTGAAGCGGCATCACCGTGCCGGTCGCTGCATCAACCAAGTGGCCCAACACCTCGCTGATCCGGAGACTTGCCCAGCACGTCAGCGCAAACGGCGCCCAATGGGAACGCCGATGGGGTGGAGAGGTTCGCGAGAGAGGCCGACGAGCGCCCACACCGGGGGTCCGACGGCATCTCAGAAGAGAGCCGGGGCGCGGATGCCTTGGCGCGCTGGTGACACGATCTGCTGTAACAGCGGGCCGCCTGCGCGCTCCCCTCGCAAAAGCTGGGTCTCGCTCCGCGGATCACGGCGCTACCTGGGGCTATCGCTCTGGGGGGTGTGCAGAGAGCCATGCTCGCGCACGCCGATTTCGGGGATAAACGGTACAACTATTTGAATATTCATCTCAGGCCGCCACCCGAGCGGAGCTTTCGCCAACCAGTTCGTGGATGGCGGCGACGAAGTGTCCAATCGTGAAGGGCACCGACAGGTGTCGCCACTTTCGCCCTTCCATCACCCCAGAATCAAGTGCAGTGGGGTGCTGCGGTGGGCTCAGTAGGAGGATGGGCAACTGCTTGACCCCTCGAGCCTCCTCGGCGGCCTTCACACGTGCATAGGTGCTTATGAGTGTCGCGGCTCGGAGTGCATGCATGACCACGACTGTGGGCACTTCGTTACTCACCGGCTCGGAGACGGTCGCGCAGAATCGCCCGATCGCATCAACATCCTCGTCTTCACTCACGAAGAGAGGGCAGAACCTGCCGCCCAGTTCCGCCCGCACACGCTCCGCAACTCGCGGCCACGCGCGCCCGTTGGTCCAGGCGAGCATGGCGAACTTCAGATCGTCCGTCTGCTGCTGTGCCGCGCCCGTGATCCGAGCGAACACGTCAGCATTTATTTCGAGCTCGCGGCACAGTTCGACCGTCGAGTAGACGGTGTCGTTGCCGCTGCTGCCGAGCATGAGCGCGTGTGCGAGGCGATCGGCGAGCGCCAAACGCAAGGTCTCGGTGACCTGCCGTCCCGCCGTGGCCTTGATCTGGCCGCACGAGGCTTGGTGGAGAAGGATCGGGGTTACGAGGTCGGCGGGGAAGTGCCAGGCTCGCAGCAAGTCTTCCATGACATCTGCGTGCGTCGCCGAGAGCAGGCGCCTTTCGGCTTGTTCCAGAGGCACGCCGAGCTCTCTGGCGTTGCTGATGACCTGCGTGTAATGCGAGCCGAGCTGCTCAGCAAGCACGACGCGCCCGACATCGTGCATAAGTCCCGCGGCGAACGCTGCCTCCGGGTCGTTGGTCCGCATCGCATGAGCAATCTCCGCGCCGATGATGGCACACGCGATCGAATGCTCCCAGAAGTGTGCGGTGTCGAGATACCCGTCGAACGCCGTGCCGCTGAATCGATCGACGACGCTGATGCCCATGACTGTTTGGCGGATGCACCCCATGCCGATTCGCACGACCGCCTTCTGCAACGAATCGACCGGTTTGCCTCGGGTGTACGCCGAGCTGTTGGCGACCTTGAGGATCTTGATGGCCATGGCCTGGTCTTGAGCAATCACCTTGGCCACTTCGTCACTCTGACAGTTCGGGTTGCTCGTGAGCTTCACGACTTGCGACACCGCCGGCGACAACCCGTGCAGCTCACTGCATGCACGCACTCGCCTCATCAATTCGGCCTTGCCGATCGTAACGCGTGCGGTCTGACTCCCTTCCGCAGCGAGCTTGATACCGCTGGGCACCAGAGGCGGGTCCGGCCTTGCGGTGCTTGCTTCTGCCCCCGCATGCTTGGGGGTCGGCATCGCAGCAGCGCCCGCGTGAATTGCCGCGATCTTGGCCAGGGCCGGTGGCGGGGTTCCCCGTTCGCGCGCGGTACCCGCGGCGGTGATGGCTTTAATGCGCGCGAGCAGATCGCGAAGCGAGAACGCGGACTTGAGCACATAGCCACTGATACCGAGCTTCCCCGCATCGACGATGCGACCGCGATCTGCCTCGGCCGACAGAATCAAGACGGGCACCCTGTACAGCGAGGCGGTGGACCGAATATGCGCAAGCACTTCCATACCGTCCACCTCAGGCATGCCCAGGTCAAGCAGGACCAGGTCAGGCACACGCCCTGAGAGCATGGCGATGGCCTGCCTGCCGTTGCAGGCGGCCAGCGTCTCGAAATTATTCTGGCGCAGTACCTCTTCGATCGGCTCTCGAAATACCGGCGCATCGTCTACGACCAGTATGGTCTTCATTGTTGTTACATCCTCGGGCTCGTCGGAGGCCCCCCTTCCACGCCGGGACGTTCTCGTGCGCCTGCACGATCTCGCGGACTCGTATCGACACGGTCGGCGAGTACGCTGAGGTGTACGCGGCAATTGCTCTGGCCCCCTCGTTTCCCGCGGTCTGCATTCGCGGTTCCCGCAGTGGGCGTGCTGGGCGCGCGGGGCAGCGAGGACTTATGGGACACGGTCGCTCCTCAAGGGGCCGCCGGTGAGGTGCGGGAGAGGCTCGAACGAGCCAGAGCAAGTCATCCGCTCCCATGCACTGAACCGAGTGTCCGGACGTGGCGATGAGTCTCAGAAGTGTCTCCCCGCCCCCGCTGGAGCAACGCAGCCCGTTACCTTCAAGTACTTGATGCGCCCGGGAGCGCTTCACGGCAATCGGGGGGGCAGGCTCAGGGTGGCATCGCGGGCGTGGGGCGATCTGTCGGCACGAGCGGGCGCGCTTGCCCGCCAAGGTGGGGCTATGAGCCGCTTCACGGGCAGGACATTCGGACCGTTCGCGTCGCGCTGGCGCACGTTCCTGCACTCACGCGGCACCGCATTGGCCGTGGGCGGCGGTGCAATGGTCCTGGTGGTCTCCGGCGCTCGACTGCTATTGGCGCCGATCGATCACGACGCGGTCGCGCAGGCCTCGGCCACCGCATCGCTCATGAACATCGGCACTGCGATTCGCGCGGACATCGCACGCGTGGTGCGCCCCGCCATGAGCCGCACGCAGAAGCTGGCGGTGGACCCCGGAGTGATCGACGCACTTCGCGGCGGGAGCGACGAGGAACTCACACGTGTCTGCAACGACGGGATCCGCAACGCGACCGAGATCGACGCCCTGGCTCTGTTCGATTCCCTGGGCCACATTGTCGCGATCAACACGGTGTACTCTGCCGGTGATCCGATCCCCCATGATCGCGTTGCGCGGATCATGAGCACTTCCTTTGACCAGCGCGCCATCGTGCAGCAGTGCGTGCGCAATGACGCCGACAAGCAGGTGTTGGAATTCCAGACCGCTTGCGATATCACCCCTGCGTTCTTCGATTCGACCGGTCTCTCGATCGCTTGCTCGGTACCGGTTCGCGACCCCCGCACCGGACGAAAGCTCGGCGTGGCGAGCGCCCGGCTCCGCTCCGAGCGGCTTACCGCACTTGTGCGAGCCAACGGCATCGAGGGACGGCACTGTTCGGCCGACTTGATCACCGACCGCGGCGAGTACTTCTCCGAGTCGATCAGTTCGGGACGCTCACCCCCCCCCATCCGGGAAGATGTGCTGGCCGGGATCGTGGCACCGCTGGCGAAAGACGCTGCTGACACATCCCTCACGCGCGTGGGCGGCCAGTACGTCCTGCTCCTCAGGCTCCGCGATTTCGAGGTGCTCGACGGGGGTGGCATGCAAGTCATGCTGGTCGCGAGCGAGGAGTGGTTGGCGCGCGACATTCGCAATGCACGATTCTTCCGGGCCGGGGGCATGATGGGCGCGGCGGCGATTCTGCTCCTGCTGACGAGCCTTCTCCGCAGCACGGGTACTCTCCGTGAGAGCGAGCGCATGCTGGAGGAGAGGGTGAGGCAACGGACCGCCCAGCTCGCGGAGGCGAAGCTCGCCGCCGAGGCGGGCAGCCGTGCGAAGAGTGAATTCCTGGCCAATATGAGCCACGAAATCCGCACACCGCTCAACGGTGTCATAGGCCTGCTCGACCTGCTATTAGCAACTGACCTGAGCCCCGAACAGCGACGCTACGGCCGGCTGGCCAAGACCTCCGCGACTCTCCTGACCAGCGTTCTCGGCGACGTGCTCGATCTCTCGAGGATCGAAGCACGGAAGCTCGAAATCGTGCCCGTCGCGATTGATCTCCACGACACCGTCACGGAAGTGGTGGACATACTCACAGAGCCCGCGACGAAAAAGGGGCTCGCGATAGCGTGCCGGATCGATCCGAGCGTGCCTCTGCGCGTACTCGCCGACTCCGACCGCCTTCGCCAGGTGATCTTCAATCTCCTGAACAACGCCATCAAGTTCACCGAGCGCGGCTCGGTGACGCTTAGCCTCACCGGCGAATGCCTATCTGGCGGCAAGACGGTGGTACGCTTCACCATCACGGACACCGGAGTGGGGGTTTCGCCCGACCGCGCCAAGCGGCTTTTCCAGGCATTTTCTCAGGCCGACCCTTCGACCACGCGGGTGTACGGGGGGACGGGCTTGGGGCTCGCGATTGCAAAGCAACTCACGTCGCTCATGGGCGGCACCATCGGCGTGGAGAGCGAGTTGGGCCGCGGTTCGTCCTTCTGGTTCACAATACCGTTTGAGGTGCTCTCGGCCCCTTCTCTGTCGCAACCGCACCCCGGATCCGCGAGCGCCCCGGCGACGGTCGAGCTCAGCACACCTCCCCGCACGGGATTGCGCATACTCATCGCCGAGGACAACGAGGTGAATCAGATCGTCACCCGCGAAGTTCTCACCCAAGGCGGTCACACCTGCGACCTAGTTCCGGACGGGAGGTGTGCGGCCGAGTCGGTGCGGACCGCCCGATACGATGTCGTGCTGATGGACTGCCAGATGCCGGTGATGGACGGCTTCGAGGCGACACGCCTGATCCGCCGCAACGAAGCCGCCGTTGGGGGTGGGAGGCATACACCGATCGTCGCGCTCACCGCCAACGCGATGAAAGGCGATCGCGAGCGATGTCTGGAAGCGGGCATGGACGGCTATGCCAGCAAACCCGTCAACCCAGCGGAACTTCTGCGCACCATCGAGCAGGTACTGGACGCGACCACCCAAGGGGCCAGAGCGGCCTAGGAGATTCCATGATCAGCACACCGCGGTCCGATTGCCCCCCACCGTTCGCGCTGCCCGAATTGCTCGAGCGCTGCATGGGTAGCACCGACGTCGCCGCGCTCGTGCTGGACAAATTTGAAATCCAGCTTCGAGAAGACGTTGGAGCGATCGCATCCCTGATTACCGCTCACGATGCGGTCCAGATCGCTCGCAAAGCCCACGCCCTGAAGGGCGCGGCCGGCTCTGTGGCGGCGCAGACGCTGCGCGTTCTGGCGGCGCAAGTGGAGTCATCGGCCAAACAGGATCGGCTCGACGCTATAGCCGGAGACTTTGCCGCGCTCCGCTCGGAGATCGAGCGCTGCCTGACGCATCTTCCAGGAGCCCGGCACGCGCTGCTCTCCGGCATTGCCCCGTCACGCGAGGTCTCGCCATGAAGGTCCTGGTCGTCGATGACAACGAAGTATCACTTTCATTGCTGCGGGCCACGCTGCAGAGCGCCGGGTATGAAGTGGAGACCGCGCACGACGGGGCGGCGGCGCTTGAGCGGATCCGACGCGCTGGCCTCCGACTTGTCGTTACTGACTGGGAAATGCCGGGGATGAGCGGCCTTGAGCTGTGCCGCGCCATCCGGGCCGATGACATCTCGGGCTATGTGTACTTCGTTCTGGTGACGTCCCATGACACGCCACAGGATGCCGTCGAGGGCCTCTCCGCGGGCGCCGACGACTTTGTCGCAAAGCCTTTCAATCCTCCGGAGCTAATCGCGCGGGTGCGCGTCGGCGAGCGCATTCTGGCTCTTGAAACGCGTGACGTGGCGATCTTTGCAATGGCGAAGCTCGCCGAGTCGCGCGACCCGGAAACGGGCGCGCACCTCGAGCGGGTCCGCAGCTATTGCCGCGTCCTGGCGAAGGATCTGGGATCTCTCCCGAAGTTCCGCGATCAGATCGATGCCGAGTTCATTCGCCTCATCTACCTGACCAGCCCGTTGCACGACATTGGCAAGGTGGGGATCCCGGACAACGTGCTGCTCAAAGCCGGTCGGTTGAACGACCGGGAGTTCGAGATCATGCAGATGCACGCGATGCTGGGAGCGCAGACGCTCGACGCCGCGCTGCGCGCGTTCCCGGGCGTGAAGTTCCTTGAGATGGCTCGGGACATCGCCGCGACTCACCACGAGCGTTGGGATGGCTCGGGCTACCCCGCGGGACTTGCGGGGACCGCGATACCGCTGAGCGGACGCATCACGGCGCTCGCGGATGTTTACGATGCGCTCACGTCCAAGCGGGTATACAAGGCCGCGTTCTGCCATGAAATGGCCGCGTCCATGATCAGAAAGGACGCCGGCTCGCACTTTGATCCAGACATCGTGGATGCGTTCCTGCGCACCGAGAAGCAGTTCATCGAAATCCGGGCTCACTTTGCCGAGACGTACGCCGCAGCCGCGTAGTTCGTCGCGGCAGGGCAATCCGGCGCCCGAGGACGGAGGAGCTCAGTTGGCAGCGGGTCCGGGAGGACTCCCGCCGGGGGTGCGTTCAACGCTCGGAGAAGCGGGGCCTTGCTCGCTCCCTTCAATCAAGGAAAGGAGAGTGTTGGCCAGAGTCTTGGGATTGATGGGTTTACTGATATGCGAGTCCATTCCAGCGGCCAGGCACCGGTCACGGTCATCCTGCATCGCGTTCGCGGTTAATGCGACGATGGGAACCCGGCGAGCCCCGCTTGCACGCTCCGTGCGTCGTATCGCTTGTGTGGCTTCGAAGCCGTCCATGACGGGCATTTGACAATCCATCAGGATCAGGTCGTACTTCCCGCTTTCCGCCGCGGCGACCGCTTCCTTGCCGTCGGGGACGATGTCGCAATGGAATCCCAGCTTCGCGAGCAGTTCGGACGCGACGATCTGGTTGATCTCGTTGTCCTCGGCGAGCAGTATTCTGGCGCCGCGCGACGCGATCGGTGCGGGCTCCGATTTCGATTCAGAACGTGGACTGTCCGCAGGTGGTCTTTCTGCCCGCGCGAGCACGCCCATGATGGTGTCGAATAGCTCCGACTGCCGGACCGGCTTGGCGATTGCTCCCGCGAAGCCGAGCGCGCGCAGCGACTCATGCTCAATCCGGTCGTCCATCGTCAGCAGGACCATGAGCGCGGTTCCCGCGATATCCGCACGAGACCTGACCGCGTTGCTCAGCTCGAACGCGTCCATATCGGGAAGGTCTCGGTCGATCAGCGCAACCTGAAAGGGCCGCTTGGCGGCCGCAGCAGCCGTCAGCGCGTTGAGCGCGGCCTGTCCGTCGCGCACGGCCGACTCGTCCAGCCCCCAACTGGCAATCTGCTCCCGGAGCACTCCCAGGTGGGCCTCGTCATCATCCACCAGCAGCACGCGAATCCCTCGCGGATCGACGTCGTGGCGCTGGGGGAGCGGCTGGTCAGCCACGCGGCCCAATTTGACCGTGAACCAGAACACCGAGCCCTTCTCCGGTTCGCTCTCGACCCCCACCTGACCGCCCATCAGCTCGGCAAGTCGCTTGGCGATAGCCAAGCCCAATCCCGTGCCGCCGTACGCCCGGGTCGTCTGAGCGTCCGCCTGCGAGAAAGCCTTGAAAAGGCGGTCGAGCCGATCCGCGGGAATCCCGATGCCGGTATCGGTGACGCTGATTCTGACCGTCACCGATTCGGTGTCCTCGGCTTCGAGCACCACTCGCAGCACAACGCTTCCCTTGCGTGTAAACTTGATCGCGTTGCTGATTAGATTGACGACCACCTGCCGCAGTCGGTCGGCATCGCCCATGACCATCCGCGGGACCCCCGGATGTACGCTGCTCGCCAGCTCCAACCCTTTCTGCTGGGCACCGGGTGCGAGCATCTGCACAAACTCCTCGAGGGCTGCGTGCAGATTGAATTGGAACGAGGCTAGTTCCAGCTTCCCCGCCTCGATCTTCGAGAAATCCAAAATATCGTTCACAATGGCCGTGAGTGACTCGGCAGACGACTTGGTGATCGCCGCGTACCGGCGCTGCTGGGGGGTCATCGGGGTGTCAAGAAGCAACTCGATCATCCCGACCACGCCGTTGAGAGGTGTGCGTATTTCGTGACTCATGTGGGCCAGGAACTCGCTCTTGGCGCGGCTGGCCGCTTCGGCCACCGCTCTCTCATGTTCCAGCTTCAGGCCGCGGACCAACTCCGCCTCCTTACGGTCCGTGATGTCCAGCACCACGCCCTGGATGAACAATGGGCGGCCGGCCGCGTCCTCATACACGCGTCCCCGCACCGCGACCCAGCCGAGCGACTTGTCAGCCCGGACGACCCGATACTCCTCGTCATACTCGCAGCGCGTCCGGATCGCGCGCTCGATCGCCGCCACGACACGGTCGCGGTCCTCGGGCAAGATCGCATTTCGGTACGGCGCGGCGTCATCGGGTCGTTCGGAGGATCCCCCCAGGAGCGATCTGGCCCGGTCGGACATCTCTACGCGATCTTCTGTCAGGCTCCAACGCCACACGCCGATCTCGCCCGCGGCAAGCGCCATCCGCAGGCGATGTTCGCTTTCCTGAAGAGATGCTTCTGCGCGCTTGCGCTGCGTGATATCGCGCACGATCTTCGCCACTTCCACGGGCTTGCCCGTGGGGTCTTTGATCGTGGACAGCGTCACCGCGACGTCCACTCGCTCGCCGCCCTTCTTTACACGTTCGGTCTCAAGCCGAATGACCTCTCCCGCACGCAGGCGCACCAAGAGGTCAGTCCATTCCGCTGTTCGTTCCGGCGGCACCAGCACCGATAGGGGCTTGCCGATGACCTCGGGTGCTTCGTACCCGAAGAGGCGTACCGCCGCAGCATTCCATGTGGTGATCGTTCCCGTGAGATCTTCCGTAATTATGGCGTCGTCGGAATGCTCGACGATCGAAGCCAGCTTTGCGTCGGTGACTTCAAAGCGGCGCACACGGCTTTTCAGTTCGTCAGCGTGCGCGGCGTTTTGCGCCTGGGCGGCTTTCATGCGACTAAGAGTGGTAACGTCCTCAACTCGGTGGATGATGTACTCGACCGCTCCGTCGGGACCCATGACAGGAATGTTCTGCGGGCTCCAGGATCGCTCCTCAAAGCCTCCCCCCTCCGCTTCAGGACGGCGGATGTCGTACTTTTGAATAGGCATGATGTCAACGGTTCGTGTTGACAGCACGCGGTCCAGGGACGCGTGGAGGTTGCGCACCCCGTTAGCTCCCGGGTCATCGGGGTTGTCCGGGAAGACTTCAAACAGCGGTTGTCCCACGATCTTTGCGCGCGTGGTCATCGTGGCGCGGAGATACGCATCGGATACCGCGACAATCCTCAAGGATGGGCTGAGAACGAGATAAAGGTCTGGCACCGACGCGAAGAGCGCGCCATAGTCGGGGCTGCCCTGGTCAATGGACGCCGTGTCTTCAGTTCTATTGCTCATCGAGTCCAGCCCACGGGCGTAGGGCTCCTTCAAATCCCTGTCTGAGAAACTCCGAGCGCGGCCAGCTCATCGCCATACTCCATCGCACGTGAACAGGTCGAGCAAGGGCGCCCAGGCTGATCGAGTGCCACACTACCGCGCCGACGTGGAGTCGGCGTCGATTCGCGCATGAATTCGCGCGTGAAAATTTACTTATGTTGCTTTCCCATGTTTCGCCGTCGCACCGCGCAGGTTATTAGCACTCGGCCGGTGCCGGAGTCGCGATCCCCAAAGCCTCGCGCTTTGGGTTGACCACGCCGGGCGTCTCCTGCGCCGCGGCACCCCGCCGCTCGGTCCCTTCGCGTCTTCAACTCGTAGGTAAGAAGAAATTCATTCTTGTGTCAGGATCGCGCCATACGCGATTGCGAAACTCAGACCCGGAGAGAAGGAACAACCGGGCCGCAGGCCGCGCGCCCGATGTCGAGACCGCCGGGTCCCCCACGCGGCGGTCTTCTTTGATGCTTAGCGGATTGGTGCATCAGTTCGCACCCGCCAAGCCCGATGGCACCTCACTCAGTTCAACGAGGCAGGGCGGCAGGCGACCTCCCGCATGGGGCTTCTTCATTCCATCAAACTCCTCTGGTCGGGCCGCGGAAGCCGCCGGGCTCCCCGTACAGGGGGCGTGGGGATTACCTGCGAACTCGGAGATGTGGTGGATTACAGCACCACCGGCATGCGTGTGATGACCGAGATCAAGCCCGCGGTGGGGCTGGGTGATGTCCTGCACCTGGAGGTGACAGGTCCAGGTTGGACTCGCCGACTCTCTGTTCGCGTGGCGCGGGTCACTCGGGCCTCGCTGAGCCTCTGGGAGGTTGGCCTTGAGTTTCTGGGTGAGCCAGGACCATCCATCCCTACGACGGCCTCGCATCGATGACCTTGAATTCGGAGGAGGACCTCCCCACTGGACATCGTGCGGACAGCCGCCCCCGTGCCGTGGCGTGGTGGGCGCCAGCCGCTCGTCGTTCGGGTTCACTAGAGTTGGTGGCGGACGCGCGTCCGACACTCCGATCATCCCCCGCTGGTCTTTCCTCCCATCACCCGAAGGATCTGTCCTGCGATGTAGCTCGAATCCGCGCTAGACGCGAGGAAGACGTACGCGGGCGCTAGTTCCTCGGGCTGGGCCGGGCGATCGATGGGTGGTCCGGTCTTGCCGCGACCGAAGTTGGCGATTCGTTGGCGAGAAGCGCCGCGGTCGCTCGGGTTCAGCGGCGTCCAAACGGGACCGGGGGCCACCGCGTTTACGCGGATTCCTTGGGCGATCAGCTGGCGCGCCAGGCTCTTGGTGAGGGTGTTGATCGCGCCCTTGGTCGCGCTGTAGTCGGGCAGCTCGGGTGGCCCGTCGAACGCCGTCTCGGAGCTCGTCACAATGATCGATGCACCTCGCTTCAGTCGCGGCAGGGCAGCCTTCACGAGCCAGAAGTACGCGTACACGTTTGTCTTGAACGTACGGTCAAACTCCGCGTCGGTGACGTCAAGAATCGATTTCTTGCGGTTCTGCCAGGCGGCGTTGCTCACCAGCACATCGAGCCTCCCGAAGGCACGCCATGTTCTCTCCACGATCGATCTGCACGTCTTTGGGTCGCGCAGATCGCCCGGCAAACGCAGACACCGCTTCCCCAAACTCTCGACCGCCGCTGCGGTTTCTTTCGCATCCGATTCCTCGGCGCGCAGATAGTTGATGGCGACGTCCGCGCCCTCGCGTGCGTACATGACCGCCACGGCACGCCCGATCCCCGAATCCCCGCCCGTGATGAGCGCCGCCTGGCCGGCCAGTTTGCCCGCGGGAGCAAAGTCGGGGGCTTCGTAGCGCGGTCGCGGTCGGAGCTTCGATTCAATGCCCGGCTTGCTCTGGTGCTGCCGCGGGAACGGAGGGCGGGGCTGCTCCGCGGGCCTCCTGCGGGACGTGGGCTTGCGCATCGCGGGCTGCCTCCGATTGGTGTTAACGCTGTCCACCCCGCGCATCCGAAGGTGCGCGGCGGGACCACGTGACGGTCTAGTAAAACGGGGTTCATCGTGGGCGGGCCCTTCCTGACTCTGCTCGGACCGCCGCGATCGCCTCAGACATCGCGAATCCGCCGGGCCGGAAGTGACGCAGGGTGATCTGGCTCAAGGGCGCTCGCCAACCTGCACGCGAGGGGCAGTGCGCTTCCGGCGACCGAGACATGCTTCGTGCGTACGCCCATTCCGGTGCCGGACGCGTTGACCCCGCTGCTCGCCCAGCGTCCTTTCAAGAGAGTTTCACGATCGATTCAGTCGCCATGGCGGGGACCATCCGAAGTGGTAGTAGAGGAGAACCACGCCATGTCTAGCAAGATCAATGCAGCCCGTGGTGAACGGCGCCGGGCACCCGTCAAAGCCAAGTTCACGGCGCGGCATGATGTGGCGATGGACATCGTAATCCAGACGCTTATCGCTCACCGCGGGGCCATCACTCTCCGGGAACTGGTGCGAGAGGTCGTGGACGAGCGCAACGATGCGTCACCCGCGCGTTTGACGCGGCGCGAACTGACTGCGGCGCTGCACCATCTTGAGCCGCTGGGACTACGCGACTCGGCGAAGAGTCATCCTCGGACGGAGCGGGGGCTGCGGTCGGCGGCTTGAACGTTCCTTCCGCGGCGCGCAGCCGCGATCGCGGGGCGGTTTGTATTGACCCACACCGCAATATCCCCCATGCCTCGCCTTTCGGCACGTCCGCCTGCGAAATGGCGAGTTCGTGTTCTAGCGTGGGGGAGAGCGGCCCTTACCGAGCCCATGCTCTTGGGCGCGGCCCTTGGACTGAACTGCTCCGTCTGGGCGTTTCTTACGCTCGCGGACAAGGTGCGCAAGTCGGGCACGCTCTCATGGGACGATCGGCTGCTCCTTCTTTTCCGCCGACAGGACGCACCGTCGGACCCAGTGGGACCGCCCTGGCTGTCACTGGCGATGCGCGACCTCTCGGCGTTGGGCGGGCCGGTGGCGATGACGATCGTGGTGGGCAGCGTCGTTGGGTATCTGCTTATCTTGGGCTACCGGCGCGCTGCGTGGAGGCTCGTGCTGGCCGCGGGGGGTGGCGGAGTGCTTGCCGTCGCGCTGAAGAGCGTCTATGGACGACCAAGACCGGCCGTCGTCGGGCACCTGATGGAGGCTACCAGCCCGTCGTTCCCGAGCGGCCATTCGATGGTGTCCGCGGTGGTGTACGCGACCCTGGGCGTCATGATCGCGCGGCTGACGCCCGGCAGGCTGGGGAAAGTTTACGTAGTCGCCGTCTTCCTGCTGGTGCCCGCGTTGATCGGGCTGAGCCGCGTGTACTTGGGCGTTCACTACCCCAGCGACGTGGTCGCGGGCTGGGCCGCAGGGCTGGTGTGGAGCCTGGCATGCTCGATCGTGCTGCGGCGGTGGCGCTGACAGCGTCGAGCCTCGCCTTCTGCCACGGAAGGGGGGGCTGTGCTGGGCGGTGACGCTGCAGACGTTGAGCCAAGCCGTGCCCGCCACGGCACTCCTAAACTCTCAAACCTTGCCTTTCCTCTTTGAACGGAGGGCTCTCGATGCCCGACACCTCGAACGTGTGGATGTACGGCGTGGGTGCCCTTATCGGCGCCGTGCTGGCGGCCGCTGTGGCGTACTTTGGGTCTTCGCGCGGGCACTCGTTCTGGCTCTGCTTCGTGCTGGCCGTGGCGACCACGCCCCTCGTGGCCTGGATCATTCTCGCGCTCATCCCCGAGCGCGTGCGGCCGTACAGGCCGCCCCCGGACCTTCTACTCGCCATCACGTTGGAAAAGGAGCGGATGAAGGCTCAAGCAGAAGTCGCTGCATCACCCGCCCCGCACTCCGGACACACCGCGCCCGCCGCAAGCGCGGCCCGGTCGTAGCCGCAGGCGAGGCACGCGCCCTCGCGGGCGCGGCGGAGGTATTTCGCGTCCGCCCTCCATGCCGCGGCGGTGGCGAGGAGAGAGAGAAGGGGTAGCGGCCAGAGGGGGATTATGACGAATCGTTGCCCGCTGATCGCGCCACCATCGAACCACCAACCAGACAAAGCGGTGCTGCGCTTAAACTCAAACTCGCCGATCCCAAACCACGGCGCGGGACCGGGAGGCTCGATGACCATGAGCCGGGATGCCTCGCAAACTAGGGCGTAATGCCAAGGGGCATACCAGGTCACTCCCCACCACCCGCTCCCGATCCACACCACCAGCAGTAGCACGGTGAGCACCGCGCCGCCCCACTTCACCGTCTCGCGGACCGCCCGCTTCACCTTGTCGCGCGTGCTTCCCACCTGCGCAGTCTTCCGCGCCTCGGTGTGGGCGACCGTCTTCCCACACGCGGACTCGGGGCGTCGAGACCACGACATCATCGACCGCGCCATCGTGGACGCGGCGTTCTCATCGTAGGGGATGATTGAGCCGGCCGAAGGCAGTTCGATGTCCGTGGCGTCGTCCTTGAGCCGCGGAATCAGCCGCCCAATAGCGCGACGATCAGCGAATTGACCGGACCCCGCGTGTCCTACGCACCGCTCGCCCGCGAGTCTCGCTCGCGCGCCTCCCGCCCGCGACGACTCCCCCACCGCCGCTCGCGCACCGTTGCGCACGGCGCGGCATTCACGCGCAGGAGCGGACAGCGGGCGCGCGAGAGAGAACATGCGTGAAGCGCGCGGGAAACACATGGGGTTTTTCTTCAAAACATGCCGGGTATTCTTCCCGACTCAGCGTCGCTCGGTCCCGGGTTCGAATCCCGGCGGGGCCATCGGCCAGGAGACGGCGCCGTTCAGCACGGGCGGCCGTGCGACGCCAGCGCCCTGCGCTAGCGGACGACGTCGCCGTCCCGAGCCAGCATCTCAAGCACACGGCGGAGTTCGGTGACCTGAGGCCGCGACAGCTCCGACATCCCGGGCACATCGGCGAAGAGTTCGGAGACGAACGATTCGCGGGCCCGCCGCCCCGCCGCGGTCGTGTTCACCATCTTGACGCGGCGGTCACCGGCGTCTTCCGTTCGCGAAAGCATGCCGTGCTCGACAAGACGATCAACAACTCCCGTGATGTTCGACGGATCGCAGCAGAGTTCGTCGGCCAGCGAGCGCATCGGCACGGGTTCGCTGAGCGTGAGAAGAACCTTTGCCTGCACGGACGTGAGCCCCCGGGCCTTCGCCACTCCCTCGAAATGGGCGCGCAGCCGGTCGACGTACGCGAACAGCAATCCGACCACTTCGGCGCGGGCGGCGGCGTCGGGGTCCCGCGGCTTTGGAATCTTGCACTGACCCATCGTGCGATTCTAGCCCATTGCTTGATAACATCAACTATTGAAGATAGCATCTTTGTGCCCCCGGGCCGGAACGCCCGAAGAGGGACGCCCGCGAGCGCGACGCGGGGAGAGCCAGTCAACCCCGACAAGCCGCCCGTCCCGGGGGCGCCCGCGGTGCGAAGGATTCCGGATGAAGAAGAAGCCGTTGATCGCGGGAATCTCGCTGCTCGCCGGTCTGCTTGCCCTGGGCGGCGGGGTGGCGTTCGTGAAGTACCGGAGCATGCGGGCGGCGGCCAACCAGCCGGCGTTCCAGCCGCCGGACTTCGTTGACGTGGTGGAGGCAACCCCGGTGTCCTGGCAGCCCACGGCACGCCTGGTGGGCACCGTGATCGCCAAGCGCTCCGTGACCCTCGCGAACGAGATCGCCGGCACCGTGACCGAGGTCGGGTTCGACTCCGGCGAGCAGACGACGGCCGGTCAGGTGCTCGTGCAGATGGATGTCTCGACCGAGACGGCGGACATGCACACGGCAGAAGCCGCGGCGAGAGTCGCTCGCGCGGCGGTCGAGGTCGCCCAGGCCAACATCCAGTCCTCGCAGGCCAGCGTCCAGCTGGCCGAGAGCAATCAGCGACGCTTCAGGGACGCCGGCAAGTCGGTCTCCGCCTCCGACCTCGACCGCATGAACACCGAGCTCGACAAGGCCCGGGCGGACCTTCAGCGCCAGCAGTCCGACCTCGTCAAGGCCCGGGCCGAGGTGGAGCAGGCCGAGGCGCGGGTGCGGCAGATCCAGACCCTCATCGCCAAGAAGACCCTCAGAGCCCCGTTCCTGGCCCGGGCGAGCATGCGCACCGTGGACCCGGGGCAGTACCTCAAGGAAGGCACGTCCATCGTCAGCCTGACCGAGGTCACCGACGACATTTACCTCGACTTCGCCGTGCCCCAGGACTACGCCGCGCGGGTCGCCCCGGGCGCGGTCGTCGTTGCCAAGTCGCAGATGCTCGGGAGCGAGTCCGTCAGGATCACCGTGGTGTCGATCGACTCGACCGTGAACCCGACGACCCGCAACGTGAGGGTCAGGTCCAGCGTGCCCAACCCCGACCAGAGGCTCAAGCCCGGCATGTTCATCGACATCGAGGTCCCCGTCGAGGCCGCCCGGCAGTTTGTCGCCGTCCCCACGACGGCGGTTCGCCGCGCCGCCTTCGGCGATCACGTGTTCGTGCTCGAGCCGGGCGATCCCGCCGGCGACCCGCCGGGGTCCTTTCGCGCCCGCCAGCGCATGGTCAAGCTCGGCCCCGACATCGCGGGCAAGGTCATCATCAGCGAGGGCCTGAAGATGGGCGAGCAGCTCGCCACCAGCGGATCGTTCAAGCTCCACGAGGGCTCGCTGGTCATGAAGGCTCCGCCCGTTGCGGAGAAGTCCGGCGCGGCGCCGGCGGCACCCGGGGTCGCCGCGGCGGGCCAGTGACCTGGCGGATGGAACGTGGCGTGAGCACCCCAGGCTGACGGGCCGAGGACCGCATGAAGTCATTCACCGACATCTTCATCCGCAAGCCCGTGCTTGCCATCGTCATCAACGTGATGATCCTGGCCGTGGGCTGGCAGGCGATCTCCAAGCTGCCGGTGCGCCAGTATCCCCGCCTTGAATCCAGCGCGATCGTCATCACGACCGCGTACATCGGCGCCAGCGCCGAAACCGTGCGAGGCTTCATCACCACGCCCATGGAAAAGGCCGTTTCCGCGATCGACGGCATCGACTACATCGACTCCACCAGCACCGCCGGCGTAAGCATCGTCACGGTGCACCTGCGGCTGAATCACTCGAGCAACGCCGCGCTTGCCGAAATTTCGGCGCGGCTCAACCAGGTGCGCAGCGAACTGCCCCAGGAATCCGAGTCGCCGGTGATCGAAATCCAGCGGACGGACAAGCCGTACGCGACCTTCTACATAAGCCTCACCACCACGTCGCTGACGCTGCCCCAGCTCAACGACTTCATGGCCCGCGAGCTGCAGCCCGAGCTGCAGTCGCTCCCGGGCGTGCAGCGCGTGGGCATCGAGGGGCCCCGCCCGCTGGCGATGCGGATCTGGCTGGACTCCAACAAGCTCGACGCGTTCGACGTCACGCCCGCCGAGGTGAGCGACGCGCTGATCCGCAACAACTTTCTTGCCTCCGTCGGCCGCACCAAGGGCACGGACGTGCAGATCGACCTGATGACCGATACCGACCTTCGCAGCCCGGAGGAATTCCGAAAGCTCATCGTGAGACAGCGCGACGGGAGCATCGTCCGCCTCTCCGACGTCGCGCGCGTGGACCTGGAGAGCGAGGAGGCGACCGGGCAGGCGGGGTTCAACGGCACCCCCGCGATCTGGTTCTCGGTCTGGCCGCTGCCCAGCGCCAACGAGCTGGACGTCGCGAAGGTGCTCAAGGCCAAGCTCGCGGCGATGCAGCCGATGCTCCCGGGCGGGGTGCAGATGAAGCTCGCCTACGACGGCACCTACTACATGGAGAACGCGATCAAGGAGATCATCCACACGCTGGGTGAGACCGTCCTGATCGTCGGCATCGTGGTGTTCCTGTTCATGGCGTCGGTCCGCACGGTGCTTGTGCCGATGATCGCGATGCCGATCTCGCTCGTGGGCGCGTGCACCGCGATGCTCCTCATGGGCTTCTCGCTCAACCTGCTCACGATTCTGGCGATCGTGCTCGCGGTGGGGCTGGTGGTCGACGACGCCATCGTGGTCGTTGAGAACGTCGAGCGTCACATGCGCGAGGGCAAGAAGCCGATCCCCGCGGCGATCCTCGGGGCCCGGGAGCTCGTGGGACCCATCATCGCGATGACGATCACGCTGGCCGTGGTGTACGCGCCGATAGGCTTCCAGGGCGGGCTGACGGGGATGCTCTTCCGCGAGTTCGCCTTCACGCTCGCGTCGGCCGTGATCATCTCCGGCATCGTCGCCGTCACTCTCTCGCCGGTCATGAGCGCGGCGCTGGTGCCCAGCGGCGCTCACGAGGGCCGCTTTCACCGCATGGTGAACCGCCATTTCGACGCGCTCAGACGCGCCTACGCCCGAACGCTCGCGTTCGTCTTGGAGATGCGGTGGGCGGTGGCAGTCTCCGCGGTGCTGATCACGGCCGCGGCGTGGCCGCTCTATTCGATGTCGAAGTCCGAGCTCGCCCCGACCGAAGACGAGGGCGTGGTCTTCACGGTCATCCAGTCCGCGCCGGACGCCTCGCTCGCGTACACGCTGAAGTCGTTCGACCAAGTCGCCGACGCCTTTCTCAGCACCCCGGAACGCAAGTTCTTCTTCCAGGTGTCGCAGACCACGGGCGGCTTCGGCGGCATCCAGACGATCGACTGGAACAAGCGGTCGCGCAGCACCGCCGAGATCCGCAACGAACTGTTCCCGAAGCTGATGGCCGTCGCCGGCATCCGCGCGTTCCCCGCGCTCCCCCCGCCGCTGCCCGGCGCGGGCCAGTTCGACATCGAGTTCATGGTCACGAGCACCGAGGAGGCCGAGCAGATGGCGCCCGTCGCGGGCCAGCTCGTCGCCGCGGCGTTCGGCAGCGGGAAGTTCCTCTACGCCGACTCGGACCTGAAGGTCGACCTCCCCCAGACCCGGATCATCATCGACCGGGAGCGCGTCGCGGACCTTGGCCTGAACCTCGCCTCGGTCGGACGTGACCTCGCCCTGCTCCTCTCGGGCGGGTACACCAACCGATTCAATTACGACGGACGCAGCTACAAGGTCATCCCGCAGGTGGAGGACGCGGCCCGGAGCAGCGCCGACAAGATCATGGACCTGAAGGTCCGTGCCGCCAACGGCGGCCTGGTATCGATCTCTTCCTTCGTCACGCTCAAGACGACCGCCGCGCCCCGCTCCCTGACCCGATTCCAGCAGCGCAACAGCTTCAAGATCTACGGCGGCGTGGCCCCCGGAGTGACCAAGGAAGAGGCGCTCCGCGCCCTTGAGACCGCGGCCAAGGGCATCCTCCCCGCCGGCTACTCCTTCGACTACGCCGGCGAGAGCCGCCAGATGCGGTCGGAATCGTCGTCCCTTGTCTCCACGCTCGGGCTCGCCCTCGGGCTGATCTATCTCGTCCTCGCGGCACAGTTCAGCAGCTTCCGCGACCCCTTGATCGTCCTTCTCGGCTCCGTGCCCCTGGCCATCACCGGCGCACTCCTGTTCACGTTCCTGGGCCTCACCACGCTCAACATCTACTCGCAGGTGGGGCTGATCACGCTGGTCGGGCTGGTCGCCAAGAACGGCATCCTGATCGTCGAATTCGCCAACCACCTGCAGGCGACGGGGCTCTCCAAGTCGGAGGCCGCGCAGCAGGCGGCGGCCACCCGCCTTCGCCCGATCCTGATGACCTCCGCCGCGACCGTGTTCGGCCACTTCCCGCTGGTGCTCGTTTCCGGCGCGGGAGCCGAAGCCCGGAACAGCATCGGCACGGTCCTGGTGACGGGCATGATCATCAGCACGTTCTTCACGCTCTACTTCGTGCCGTGCATCTACAGCCTCCTGGCCGCGGAGCACAAGCGCGACACGGCCGTTGACGAGCATGACGAGGCAGGGTCGCCCGCGAGTGCCAACGACGCCTCTTCGGGTTACGGCGGCCCCGAAACACGCACGGGCGATCTGAGGGCCGTGCCCTCGCTGTAAACTCGCCGACACGGACCGCCCCCGGAGGTGCGTCCTGTCGCAGCCATTACAGCCGGGCGCGCCCCTCAACGCCCGGCGAGCTGGCCCGCCGCCCACCCGCGCCACTGGGGCGTATCGCCTCGGAATGCGGTCTCGCGGAGATACTCGTGCGTTGTGTCATTCATTTTTGCCCATCCGCACCTGCATGCGGGCGATCGCCTGCATCGACTGGATGTGTCCCAGGTAGATCTCAAGCACCGTGCAGTAGGTTTCAAGAGCCTCATTCGAACGCCCCGCCCGTTCCAGGGCGATCGCCAGATTGAGACGAGGATCGGGGGCACCGGGCATGCGTTTTCGTGTAAAGATCGTACAGAGCAAGGTGGAGCAGCCCTTGAACCGGCTGCTGATCGAGGAGACCGAACACCGGTACAGTCGGCGCTGGTAACACATAGGCAGCGGTCAAGCTGACAGAATCGCAGCTGTGGAGGCTGCCGTTCACAACGGGGATCCTTGACTTGGGTCAGAAACTTGAGGCGTCGTCGTCGCCACAGCAATAGACCGTCGCTTGGTTGCCGCAACCTTCCCCCTCCCCCACCGGTACCCCGAGGAGCCCCCCACTCCTCGATGCCCCCTGCGAACGCCGCTGCGGCATCGATCGCCTGAAGGGCGAAGCCGCTCCTTGCGGGCTTGGCGACCAGACCTGGTGCTTCAAGCGGCACACCAGCTACTCGGAAGAGGTTGACCTGCTCCCCAGCTACATGGTGTACCTGGGAGGGTGCAATTTTCGGTGTCGGTTCTGTGTGCAGGCCCCCTCGTGCTTTTCGCCGCGCGGGGGGGTGAAGGTTGAGCCGGGCGAGGCCGCGGCTGATTTTCTGCATGTGGTCGGGAGGGGGGCCCGGACCATCAACCTGCTGGGGGGCGAGCCCAGCCTGCACCTGCACACGATCCTTGAGATCGCTGCCGCGGCTGGGGAGCCGCTCCCGCTGCTGCTGAACTCGAACATGTACATGACCCCCGAGGTCATCGAACTGCTCGACGGGGTGGTCTCGATGTACATCGCGGATTTCAAATTTGGAAATGATCTCTGCGCCCGCAACCTGGCCGGGATCGACCGGTACGTGGAGGTCGTGACGAGGAACCTGTTATTGGCGCAGGAACGCGCCGGGCTGATCGTGCGGCACCTGGTGATGCCGGGGCATGTCGACTGCTGCCTTGAGCCGGTAGCGCGGTGGCTCGCGGCAAACATGCCCGGGGCCCGCACCACGCTCATGACGGGGTACGTGCCGGGGTGGCGTGCCGCGGCTGATCGCGGCCCGATGGGGCGGTGCCTGGATGAAGACGAAGTGAAACGAGCCGAGGCGCGGTGGCGTGCGTATGGGCTCGCGGTTGAAGGGGATTCGCCATGAATCCGGCGACCGGATCACACGCCCCCGACGGCAGCGACGGCGACGGCAGAGCGCTGCCGGTGACGATCCGCATCGGGCCCGACGGGCGGGTGTACTTCCACGACATCACGTGCGACCTTCTGCCGGTGGCGAGTGCGCTTGACCCGCAGAACCGGGAATTGAAGCGGCGGGCCGATGCCGCGGCAGCCTTTGCACAGAAAAGAGAGCCATGACCCAGGTTGCGCCCAAGCTCAACGGTTCCCTGCCGCACGCCGACCCCGCGCCGCCGGACGAGCTTGATGTGCTCATCCGCGCCCGCTACCCGGTGATCTACATCGTGAGCTGGGAAGAGGCCCGCGTTGAGCAGCACCTGCTGCGGATCGCCAACCGGCGCGGCAAGCAGCTCCACTGCTGGTCGGTCACGACGGGCATGCGGCGGACGGGCGCGGGCCCGACGCCGGCGCGCCAGCGGACGCTCGCGGACCCGATCGAGGCGCTCGACACCGTGATCGAGCACAAGGAACCGGCGATCTATCTGTTCCAGGACTTTCACGCATTCCTGCGGCCGCAGATCCCGTGCAACGCGCCCAATATCCGCAAGCTCCGCGAGGTGGCGCGGGCGCTCAGCGACAGCTACAAGACGCTGGTGATCTGTGCGCCGCGGCTGGAGATCGCGCCAGAGCTTGAGAAGGACGTCACGGTCTTTGATTTCCCGCTTCCCACCTCGCCGGATATCGAGGGTCTGCTCAAGCGGATCTGCGCCGACGTGGCGGGCAACGCGGCGTTCTCGGTCAACATCGACGACAGGGGGCGCGAGTCGCTTGTGCGCGCGGCCAGCGGGCTGACGCTGCAGGAGGCCGAGAACGTCTTCGCCAAGACCCTGGTCAACGACGGCGTGCTGACGGGCGAGGACGTCTCGACGGTCTTTGCCGAGAAGCAGCAGATCGTCCGCAAGAGCGGGTTGCTCGAGTACTACGACTCGAGCGCCGACCTTGGCGCCGTGGGCGGGCTCGACGAACTGAAAGACTGGCTGCAGCGGCGGTCGGTCGCGTTCACCGAGAAAGCTCGCGCGTTCGGACTGCCTGAGCCCAAGGGCGTGCTGCTGGTCGGCGTGCAGGGGTGCGGCAAGAGCCTGTGCGCCAAGGCGGTGGCGCGCGAGTGGAAGATGCCGCTGCTGCGCTTCGACATGGGCCGCATGTTCTCGAGCCTGGTGGGATCGTCGGAGGAGAACATACGTCGCGCCATCGCGGTGGCCGAGAGCGTCGCCCCGGCGGTGCTGTGGGTGGACGAGATCGACAAGGCGTTCTCGGGCAGCCAGAGCTCAGGCGGCACCGACGGCGGCACGACGGCGCGGGTCATGAGCACGTTCCTGACGTGGCTGAGCGAGAAGCAGCGGCCGGTGTTCGTCCTGGCGACCGCCAACGACATCTCCCAGTTGCCGCCCGAACTGCTCCGCAAGGGCCGGCTCGACGAGATCTTCTTCGTGGACCTTCCGATCATGGCCGAGCGCCGCGAAATCACGAGGATCCACCTCAAGGCGCGGAAACGCGACCCGGGCGCGTTCGATCTCGACGCGATCGCGAGCGCGGCGGACGGGTTCAGCGGCGCGGAGATCGAACAGGCGATCGTCAGCGCCCTGTACGACGCGTTCTACCTGGGGCGTGAGCTCAGCACGGCCGACATCCTGGGCAGTGTGCGGGAGACGGTGCCGCTGTCGCGCACCATGAGCGAACGCATCTCCGGGCTGCGGTCGTGGGCCGAGGGACGGGCACGCTTCGCCTCCAAGCCCGACGCCACGCTGGTGCCACTCACGCGGCGGAAGCTCGAAGCAGAATCGCACGATCACCGAGGAGCATCGGCATGAGCACGGTCTGCGTCCTGACACCGATCGTCATCGGATCCTGGCCCATGATCGCTGGCGCGATCGCCGGCGCGGCAAGCTCGCTGGGATTCACGCTCGCCACCGCGGACGTGCCCCTCACGCTCCGCCCCACGGACTCGTCCGTCGAGACCGAGGTTCCCAACAGCGAGGTGATGGCCGACGTGCTGGCCCGCGGCGAGAAGATCCGCGTGACCAGGGACGGAGTGGCGGTGGACTTCGGCGTGGACGACCGCGGCAAGGTCACGGTGTGCGCGAGCGGGAGAGGCAAGACCAACGGCGAGCTCAAGAAGATCGGCCAGGAGATCGCGGGCCGGGTGGTGCAGCAGTTCGCGTACCACAAGCTGGTCAACGAACTCAAGAGCCGCGGCTACCAGATCTCGCAGGAACGCGTCGAGCGCGACCAGTCGATCCAGATCACCATCCGCTCGGGGCATTGAGAACTCGTCCGTTCGAAAGGAAACTCCATGTCCGCCCCTGAGTTCGATGTTTCGATCGGCGCCGATGGCAAGGTCAAGGTCAAGGTGAAGGGGGTTTCCGGCGAGGAGTGCGTCCGATTGACGGACATGATCCGCGACATCGTGGGCAAGGAAGACAGCCGCGAGAAGACGGCGGAGTACTACGGCCCGGGCGGGAGCGTCCGGATCGATTCGCACGTCAAGGGGAGGACCGGGGGCTGAGTATGGCCGCGCGGACCTGAACCATGGAATGTCCGAACTGCTCATTCCAGAACACGCCCGGCCTGCGGTCGTGCGTGCGCTGCCAGAGCGTGCTGGACCTCGGCGAGGTCGGCTTTACGCCGCCGCGGGCATCGCGGAGCGCGGTGGTCAGGCTTGCGCGGGGAGCTTCGTATTCGACCCGGTCGCGCCTGAACGAACTGGCCGAGGGCTTGGGGGCGGCGCTCGCTCGGCGCGTGCCGCGCGAGGTGCCCGCGAGCGAGGTTCTGGCGTCCGTCATCCCCGGGCTGGGCCAGTTGCTCGCCGGACGCCGCGTGCTGGGGTGGTCGATTCTCGGCGTTTGGGCGCTGCTGCTGCTACTGGCGTTTCTGAACTTCGGTTCTCCCGGCGGGTACGTGCTGGTGTTCACCGCCGTGGGCGTCCACTGCACGGCGGTATCTCTGGTCCTGGCCCCCATCCAGGCCGGGATGACCACTGTGGCACGCGCCGCCGCGGGGCTGCTCACGTGGGCGGTCCTGGTTGGCGGGCTGTATTGGCCGGCGTCGGTGCTAGCGGGGCAGTTTTTCAGGACGGTGTTCATCACCGGGATCGTGCGTTCACCCGTGCTGCTCGACGGTGACGTTCTTCTCACGACCGGCGCGTGGACCGCACCAAAGTCCTTGGCGCCGGGGGACCTGATCGCGTACAACATCCCGTGGATCTCCGGCGGCAGCATCGTCGTGGCCGAGGGGCTTGGCGTGGACCGCATCGTCGGCGCTCCGGGCGATACGGTGCAGATTGACCACGGCGTGCTCACGGTCAACGGACAACCTGTGCCCGCGGGGCACGTGCCGCTGGGGGACACCGCCAAAATGACGGACGTGACCGTCACGGCGGGCCGGGGCGAGTACGTGGTCCTTCCGTCGCTGCTCCCGATGTCGGCGCACGGCTACGCGCCGGTTGCGTCGATGATCGCGCGGGTGTCCCGTGTCAACGAGTCGCAGATCGTCGGTCGCGTCGTCTGCCGCGTGCGGCCTTGGAACCGATTCACCCGGGCGATCGGAGTTCAGCCATGACGGGTCGGTTTAACAGGCTGGAATCCGAGTTGCTCATCCGCGAGTCGTCGGCAACGGGCGTTTCGGTCGCGGGAAACTCGGTGCGCACGGCCGCCGACGAGGTGCGGACGGCAGTCGATCACGTCCACTTCGGCCGGTTCGAGGATGCGCTCCGCCATTACACGCGGGCACTGGGGTACGACCGCGCGGTCATCCCCGCGTGGGTCGGCCAGGTGCAGATGCTGGTGGAACTGGGCGAGAACACCGAAGGGCGGATGTGGTCGGACAAGGCTCTGGAACTATTCAAGAACAACGGGGAACTGCTGGCGGCCAAGAGCCGCGCGTGCATCCGGGTCGGTGACCGCGGCGCGGCGTTCGCGTGCAGCGACGCATCGCTCAAGAGCGCGGGGAGCTCTTCGGCGCGGTGGCAGGCCCGCGGCGAGGTGCTGCTCGGCTCGGACCGTGCCGTTGCACGGAATTGCTTCGAGAGGTCGCTCGTCGAAGCCGACGCGGACTGGTTCGACCGGATCACGATCGCGAGGATCTACCTTTTTCACGGGATGGCAGCCGCGGCGCTCGAGCACGCCCAGTCCGGGTCCGACATGCAACCGTCGCACGCCTACGGGTGGTACGTGCTGGGCCAGTGTCAGGAGGGCTTGGGCCTCATGGACCGAGCCATGGCGAGCTACGCGCGGTCGCTCGAGCTTTCTCCGACGAACAACCCGGCGCGCAAGGCGGTCGACCGCGTGCTGGAGCACTCGACCGGCACCCGCGTCTGGCGCCGCCTGAAAGGAATCTTCGGACCATGAACCTGCGATCCGTACTCGTCAGCGCCCGCGAGCACCGCGCCAGCGACGCCCACCTGCTGGTCGGCCTTCCCCCGATGTTCCGGCTCGGCGGCGAGATCGTCGCCAGCCGCGGGAGGCCCATGTCGAGTGAGGACATCACCACGATGCTCAGCGATTGCCTGAACGCCGAGCAGCGCGAGCGTCTGGATCGCGAGTGGCAGTTGTGTGTCTCGGTGGTCTACCCCGACGTCGGGCGGGCGCGGGTCACCGTCTACCGACGCAACGGCCTGTGCGAGGTCAGCGTCCGCATGAGCGAGCCGGCCATCCGCACGCGGGCCGAACTGCGCCTGCCGTCGATCGTCGATGATCTGGCGCGGAGGCTCGACGGACTGGTCATCCTCACCGGCCCGACGGGCGTCGGCAAGACCACCACGCTGCACTACATGATCGACCTGATCAACGCGGAGCGCGCCTGCAAGGTCGTGACGATCGAGGACCCCATCGAATACGTTCACGCGTTCAAGCGGTCCATCATCGTGCAGCAGGAGGTGCTGACCGACGTCCGCGACTTCACATCCGCGCTCCGACACGTGCTGCGGCAGGACCCGGACGTGGTGGCCATCGGGGAGATGCGCGACCGTGAGACCATTTACACAGCGCTCCAAGCCGCGGAGACGGGGCACCTGGTGATCGCGACACTGCACACGCCCGGCGCGGTGGATGTGGTGCAGCGCCTGGTCTCGGCCTTTCCCGAGGGCCAGCAGGCCGAGATCCGGTTCATGCTTGCCAACAGTCTGCAAGGGGTGATCGCGCAGTCGCTGCTCCCCCGCGCGGCCTCCAAGGGCCTGGCCCTGTGCACCGAGGCGCTCATCGGCACGCAGGCCGTGCGCAACCACATCCGCGAGAACACGGCGCACCAGCTGTACAGCGAGATGCAGTCCGGCCGCCGGCACGGCATGTTCACGATGGACGCGTCGCTGCTCGAGCTGTACCAGCAGGGCGAGATCACGTACGACACCGCGCTGGCGTCGTCCAAGCACCCGGACAACCTGCGCAAGCGTGCGTCATAGCGGCCGCCAGGAACATCAGAACCGCGGGGCGTGCCCGCGTCCGCACGTGAAGCCGGGGGCACTCGGCGCACACCGACAGCGCGGTGCGCCGCGACACTTTCTTGCTCGCAGCGCACCGCGCCGGGTGCGATCGTCCGGATCACGCGCGATCCCGAACCGCGCCGTCTTCAGTTCGCGGCGCCGACGAAATCCACCTCGTCTCCGGCGGCGTCAACCACCACCCCGGCCCACTCGGTCACGGTGCCCGACGCGTTGAACTTGCAGCCGTACAGCCCGGCCGCGGCGGCGTTGCACTCGGAGGCGTCGAAATACGCCGCGTAGAAGCCCGAGCCCGCGGCCCTGCCGCGCGAATTGCCCGCGCCGTTGACGCCCGCGAGGAGTTGAACGACCGCGACGCCGCCGTTGGCGCACGGGGCGTCGGTCTCGCTGTACGCGAAGAGGACCTTGTCCTCGTCGTCCCACAGCATCTCGGTCCGTTCCAGCGTGCCGTCCCCGTCGATGTCGATCTCTTCAACCCAGTAACTGTCCGTATCGGTGGGCGAGTTGCCGGTGTTGATCGCGGCGCTGCCCTTGCCGATCGACGTCGCCTTGGTCGCGCTGGGCGGCGGCGGCGCCTTGGCCCGAGCCTGGAGCGCCGTGGGGGACACGTTCAGGGCGGGGGCAGCGCCCGCGGATGTCTTTGAACTTGAGTTGCACGCCGCGAGCGAACCGGCGAGCAGCACGGACAGGGCGACGCGGGTGTACACGATCGAACGAGACTGCATGATGTGAACTCCATTGGGACTACGACGCAAATGAATCGGTAACAGCGGCAACTCGAAGGATGGTCCGGCGAGCTACTCGCACCGCCGAACACCCTTCGTTCACCGCACCTTCCTCCCGGCGCCGCCATGTGAACGCAAAGACCGGGCGATGTCAAACGAGCACAATCGCGAGCGCAACCACGTCGGGGGTTGCGCCCGGGCGTTGTGGAAAGCATGACGGGCAGAACCGCCCGACCGTTCCACCGCGCAAAATCGGCCCGAACACTTTGGGTGCGATCCTCCATCCTCTGACGCTTCGGTCGAGCCACGGATCCGCTGCAACTCGTGTTCGCCATGGCACTTGCCCGTCAACGCCGCGGTATGACGCGTTCGTGGGCAGGGGCAGGAAGCGGAACGCAGGATTCCGGGGGCTCGGTGCAAGGTCCGTGTGGTCTACGGCAAATCTTGATACGTGCCATCGTCGGCATCCGGCGACCGAGGCAATCGGGCTGATCAATGAGTGCGGGTGTCCAGCGTGCGTCGCCCGCACCAATAGGTTAACGGGGGTCACTCACCCCGCCGCGGACCAATCTCCACGGCGGGGCTTTGGAAAAAGGTCACGGCAATCCGGGGTGCACCGCGCCCTGCCTGATCTCGGTGCGGTAACCGGCCGCCGCGGCCGCGTCTCCCTGCCGCTCGCACGCGTCCGCCAGGTCCGCCGCGCACACGCGCCACCAGGGGAACGCGGATCCCATGTACTTGAACTGGTCCCGCCACGCCGTTTCCAGCAACGGCCTCGCCTCCTCGTACCGACCCCGAGAAAGCAGGACGTGGCCGCGCATGAATCGATTGTGAGCGAGCTGATCCAAGGGGGTCGCGGGAAGGGTCTCGGCCAGGTCAAGAGCGTGGGCCGAGGCCTTCTCCGCGGCATCGAGTTCCCCAATGTCGGCGAGGCAGAACGCCAGCGTATTTTCGGCCAGCGCGAACGAGCGGTGCTCCGCGCCGACCGACCCGGCGATCTCGTCCATGGCCCGGCGAAGCACGGGGATTCCTTCCACGGGGCGCCCCCCCATCGCGTAGTACCAGCCAAGACGGCGGCGGCTGTTGGCGGCCAGGAGCATGTCGCGTGCGCCGTCGGGCACCGCGTCCCAGATCTCGCACGCACGGGCACCGAGTTGCACCGCGCGGTCCATGCTTCCCGCGTATGCCAGCACCGTCGCCGCCTGCTCGATGTAGAGCAGGACCGAGAGATCGTTCTTGCCAAAGCGGAGCTCGAGAATCTCCGCCGCGCGTAGAGCCGCCTCGATCCTCAGGGTCAGGAGTCCCTCGCACTCGGCAGACCGGAGCTGCGCCGTGAGCACCCCGACCTGGGCCGGGTCGTTGGGAGGAAGCAGGATCTCCTGGAGGCGCAGGAGCCGGCCGAGCGCATCGGAGCGGCCGGTGGTGTAGAAGTGTCGCCCGTCACTGCGGTCCGGCTCGGTAAGGAGCACCGCGTCGCGACGCACCGCCGCCGCAAGCTCAGGACCCGCGGAACGCCAGGCGTTCGACAGGCATTGTGCAAAGGCTCCCGTCGGGAGTCGCTCGGCAAGGTCCGCCCCGTCGTTCAGCGAGGCCACCAACTCCGGGTCCTCGGGGGGGAGGTGGCGGAGCCGCCGGGTCAGCGCGTCCAGCAGCCACGGCTCGGCCGCGGCAGGATCGCGCCGGTCCAGGAAGACCCGGCCCTTGAGGGCCGACATCGACGCGATCGGGAGGTCGGCCTCCGGAGCAGGAGATGAGCGGAGCGAGACGAGCACCGCGTCGGCCTCGCGCGAGGCCTCTTCGGGGTGCCCCCGCGCGTAAAGAATCTTCGCGAGCAGCGAGCGCGACTCGGCAGCGGCCGACGACCCGGGTCCCAGGAGCCGTTCGCGCATCGCCAACGCCTCGCGGCACATCTGCTCGGATTCCGCCGCACGCTGGCGGACGAGCATGACCCCGGCCAGGTCGTGCATCATGGCGGCGATGTCGGCGTGCTCGCTCCCGTGCTCGCGGCGCAGGCGCACCAGGCCGTTGCGGAGCGAATCCTCGGCGTACTCGATGAATCCCGCCGACTTGCCGCTGCCCAGCCCCGTGTACACCTGGCCCCAGAGCCGGCGCACGGCCTGGTCCATGTCCGGATCGTCGGCGAACGCGCCGCTCTCGAGGCGGTAGTAGAGCCGCCCGAGACCCGTGCCCACGATCGTGGCCAGTTCCGGCCGGAGCGGGTCGTTCGCCGGCAACGCTTCGCGGAGCAGCTCGGTCACGGCGCGGGCGCGGATGCGTTCGGCCCGGGCCTGCTCGCGCTGGCTCTCGAAGTGCCGCGCGGACTCGGCCGCCGAAGCGAGGCTGAGCGCGACCGCCACGGCCGCCCCCAACAGCACGACCACCGCCGCGCCGGTCCACGCCAGCCTCCGCCGGTTCACGGCCACCGCCTTGCGGAGCAGGTACCACCCCGAACCGCTGCGCGCGTCGACGGGGTCGCCGGCGAGGTACCGCTCGAGGTCGCGGGCCAGCCCTGCCGCGGACTGGTACCGGCGGGACTTTTCCTTCTGCATGGCGCGCACGATGATCGCTTCGAGGTCGGGCGACAAGGTGGGCACGCGCTGACGCGGGGGCGCGGGCTCGACGTCGCTGATGATCCGCGCGATCTCGAAAATGGACCCTTCCAGCTCGTACGGCATCGCCGAGCACAGAAGCCGGTACAGGATCACGCCCAGGGAGTACACGTCGGTAAGGGCGTCGACGTCATCGGGGCGCCCGCGGATCTGTTCGGGAGAGGCGTACGCCGGGGTGCCCGCGAACTCGCCCGTCACCGTCGCCCCGATGCCGCCCGCCTTGGCGATGCCAAAGTCCAGAACGACAGGGCGTCCCTCGGCGGTGACGAGGATGTTGTCGGGCTTGAGGTCGCGGTGGATCACGCCGTTCAGGTGCGCGTGGTGGATCGCGCTGCACACGCTGACGCACACGCGGAGCAGGGCCCGCTGGCGCTCCGCGTCGGAGTTTCCCTCGGGCTTCCACGCGTCGAGCGGTACGCCGTCGATGAACTCCATCACCACCGCGATCCGGCCATCGGAGAGAGAACGCGACTCGAACACCGTGACGATGTTGGGGTGGCGAAGGCGTGCCGCGATCTCGGCTTCGCGCTCGGCACGGACACGCTGACGGGCGGACGCCGTCGTGCCGGAGATCAGGGTCTTGATGGCGACCGGGCGCGACGTGGACTCCTGCACCGCGCGGTAAACTACGCCTTGGGCGCCCGAGCTCACCACGCCCTGCACCCGGTACCCGGCCAGGCGCGGCGCGCCCTCGGGCGCGAGGCTGTGCCCGGTCAGCGTGCGGACCCGATCGAGAAAACGAGCGTCATCGCGGGCCTCGCTGAGGCGCGCGCGGCAGGCGTCGCAACCCTGCACGTGAAGGGCGATGCCCTCGGACGATTCCCCGCCGGCGGCGAGCCGTTCGATCTCCTGCGTTCCCGGGCACGGTCTTCCGACCTGGGCCACGTCAGGTGTCCTCCTCGAAGGCCGCGGTGAGCTCTTCGATCATCGAGCGGAGACGCTTGGTCACGCGGCTGCGCGCGACGTACACCTGATCGACGCTCATGGCGCACTGGCTGGCGGCCTCTGGCGCGGGCACGCCGCGCAGCGCGGTGAGCTCAAACGCCAGGAGCGTCCGGTCGTCCACGGCGGCCTCGTCGCGGAGCATGCCCATGGCGCGGGCGAGGATGGCGCGGTCGCGTTCGTCCTGCCAGATCGATCGCAGCGCCGGCTCGTCGGGAACCTCGGTCAGGGCCGTCGCGCCCCCGATCCCGCGCCGGCGCCCGCTGCGAAGCATCTTGAGTGCGGTGTGGTGGGCGATGCCGAGGATCCACGAGCTCAGGCGGCCCTTGCTGCGGTCGTAGCGGCCCTCTCGGTACGCCCGCACAAACTCGGCCAGCGACTGCTGGGCGACCTCGTCGGCGTCGACGCTGTCGAGCCCCAGTCGACGCGCCAGCCCGGCGATAACGGGGCGGTAGCGTGAATCGATCTGCGCCCACGCCGGCTCGTTGGCGTGGTCGTGCAGCGCATCGAGAAGCTTGGTCGTCGTGCGTGTGGCCGGGATGGCTTCGGGCGCGGCCAAGAGGGACCTCCGCGGGCCAGTATACCGGCTCCGGGCGGAATCCCGATCATCTGTTTCCACCGCATCCAAGGCCGCTTCCCGCGGTTCGCTGGACCGCCTCGAACCCATCGCCGGGAGCGGGGGCCCTAGTTCCTTTTCCACTCCGGCAGCCGGCCCGGCGTCCACGGTGCGCCCGCGGATTCCAGCTTCGTTTCAATCTCCTTCAGGTCTTTCTCGACCAGAACCTTGAGCGTCGCAAGGACCGCCTCGAACTCGTTGCAGGCGTACCGGTACTGATCCCGCTGCGTCGCGGTCGGAGGCTGGGTTGTCCCCGCGACGCCGCCCACCGTGGCGCCCACCCGGTCTGAGATGGAGGGCGCCTCGGGCTCCATGCGGCGGCCGAGGGTCGGGTCCCCCCGCAGCGCGATCTGCACGCCCGTCAGACGAACGCGGAGCGATTCGATGTCCTTGAGAATCTCGGGCGAGGAACCAGGGGTCTCGGCCTGCGCGCGGCGCAGCAGCGCCAGGCGGTTCTGGACGTCATCGGCGACACGGACCGCGCCCTGGACGGCACGTTCAAGATCCGCAAGCTCCCGTTCGAACACGAACTTGGCCGTTCGCGCCTCGCCCTTGGCCGCCAGAGTGGCCCGGTCGAGGTCGATGACTTCGAAGGCCTCCGGAGCCGTGAGATCGGTCGTCACACCGTCCACGATCTTCTGAAGGCGCGCCGTGTACGCGCCCGGAGGCGCCAGCGCACCGCCGCCCAGATCGGTCTCCCACGGCGCCCGCTCGCCGCCGCCGGTCGAGATCGGCCCGGTCTCGGGATATCGCAGATTCCACGCCACGCGGTGCATCCCCACGTCGCGCGGCACGTCCAACCGGCGAACCACGCGCCCGGTCGCGTCGCTGATCACCAGCACGAGCTTCGGATCGACGGCCCGATCCTCGGCCCGGAGTTGATCGATGGTCGGGTACTTCCAGTCGTCCTTCTTCTCCGCCTCCTTGCGTTGCTCTTTCAGCGACTGGATCTTGTCCTTGATGTTGTAGGTGAACACCGCGCCGAACGGCGGGTTCTTGACGCTGAAGTACGACGTGCCCGACCAGCCGCGCCCGTACGTGCCGCTCTGCCTCGCTCGCTCGACGTAGCTCAGGGCCTTGCGAACCGGGAACATGTACGCGGGCGCTTCGATCACAGCGTCGGTGGCCAGCCGAAGGGGCGAGTAGTCGTCCAGGACGTAGAAGCCGCGTCCGAAGGTCGCCATGACCAGGTCGCTGTCGCGACGCTGGATCTCGAGGTCGCGGACGGGGATGGTGGGCAGGCCGGACACCTTCATCCATCGCGTGCCGCCGTCGAGCGTGAAGGAGCAGCCGAACTCCGTGCCCACGAAGAGCAGCTTGGGGTTCACGTGGTCCTCGGCCACCGCGTAGCACGTGTCCTTCTTCGGCAGGTCACCGGCGATCGATTTCCACGACCGGCCGCGGTCATCGCTGCGGAGGAGGTACGGCGCGAAGTCTCCGTTCTTGTGGTTGTCGAAGCACGCGAACACGGTGTCGGGGTTGTGGCGCGAGGCCTCGAGCTCGCTCACGTACGCCATGTCGGGCACCGCGGGGAAATTCTCGATCTTCCGCCAGGTCTTGCCGCCGTCCTCGGTCACGTGAACCAGCCCGTCGTCGGTCCCGACGTAGAGGAGCCCCTCGACCAGGGGTGATTCGGTGAGGGCCACGCAGTTGCCGAAGATCGAGGTGGACGCGTGCTTGGCCACGGCGTCGGGCTTCTGGACCTTGCCCATCACCTTGAGCTGGTTGCGGTCGATCTTGCGGGTGAGGTCGTCGCTGATCACCGTCCACGAATCGCCGCGGTCGTCCGACCGGTGGAGCACCCGCGACGCGGCGTACAGCCGCTTGGGGTTGTGGGGGCTGATCATGATCGGGGTGTCCCAGTTCCATACGTACGGCGCTTCGCCGGGCTTCTCGCGCGGGCGGATGTCGACCTCCTCGCCGCTGCGACGATCAAAGCGCACCATCCCCCCGTCCTGGGACTCGCTGTAGACGATGCTGGGGTCTTCCGGGTCAACCGCGGGCTCGAACCCGTCGCCTCCCGTCGTGACGAACCAGTCCTCGTTGGTAATCCCCGCGCGGTCGAACGTGCGGGCGGGCCCGCCCAGCGTGTTGTTGTCCTGCGTGCCGCCGTAGACGTTGTAGAAGGGCCACGTGGTGTCGAGCGCGACGCGGTAGAACTGCGTCACCGACAGGTTCTCAAAGTGGCGCCAGGTCCCGCGGTCGAACGTCTCGTACAGCCCGCCGTCGTTGCCGACGATGAGGTGATTCGTGTTGGCGGGGTCGATCCAGACCGCGTGGAAGTCCACGTGAACGTCGGGGATCGGAACCCGCTTGAACGAGGCGCCGCCGTCCTCGCTCACGGCCAGGAACGTGTCGATCGCGTACACGCGGTCGGGGTCCTTGGGGTCGGGGAACAGCTCGTTGTAGTACTGCGGGCTGGTCGTCATGAACGACGAACGCTTGTCCCACGTCTCGCCGCGGTTGGTCGACCGGAAGACACCGCCCTGCCCGTCGGCGGCCTCGACGATCGCGTACAGCACGTCGGGGTTCGCCGGCGACACCGCCACGCCGATCCGCCCCTTATCGCCGCCCGGGAGGCCCGACTCGGTCCGGCGCCAGGTTCGGCCCGCGTCGGTTGACTTGAACACCCCCGACTCCGGTCCGCCGTCGACAAGCGTCCACACGTGGCGCCGGCGCTGGTATGCGGTCGCGTAGATGACGTCGGGGTTTCGCGGGTCCAGGTGGACTTCGTTGATGCCCGTCTCGTCGCTCACGTTCAGCACGCGGCTCCAACTCCCGCCGCCGTCGGTCGACTTGTACAGGCCCCGGTCGCCGCCCGATCGCCACAGCGGTCCCGCTGCCGCGGCGTACACGACGCGTGAATCCCGCGGGTCGACGGCGATCATCCCGATGTGCTCGGAATCGGGGAGACCGACGTTCTTGAAACTCCTGCCCCCGTCGCGCGAGACGTACACGCCGTCACCGAATCCGACGCTGCGCTGGCTGTTGTTCTCCCCGGAACCGACCCAGACGACACTCGGATTTGAGGGGTCGAGTGTCACGCAGCCGATGGAATACGAGCCGTAGGAATCAAAGACGGGCGCGAAGGTGACGCCGCCGTTGACGGTCTTCCACACGCCTCCCGAGCACACGGCCACGAAGAACTCCGAGGGGTTCGCCGGGTTGACCGCGATATCGCCGACGCGCCCGGACATCAGGGCCGGGCCGATCGCACGAGCCGTCACCGGCCCGAACGTGCCCGCGTTCAGCTTGGTCGTGCTCGGCTCGGCCTTTCTTTCCGCCCCGGCCGTCTCCTGCGCGCTCACCAACGCCGGCGCCAGCACGGCGAAAGCGGACGCGGCACACCAAATCCGATAGTGGTTCAACCTCATCGGGCACCCCTGGATCGACGCGGGGTCGTCCCGCGTCGGAAGGGCAGCGTAGCCGATCTGGATCACCGGCTCAGGCCACGTCCTTCGCGTGTTTGTGTTGGCCCGCGCTGCCGGGCGCTGTATGCTCCCGGAGCGCCGGAATCGTGCAAAGAAAGGGACCGCTCATGCCACTCCATCGTCTGCGTCCGATTCTGGGTTTTGGGCTGGCCGCCCTGCTCGGACCGTGCGGCGCCGCGTTGGCGCAGATCGATCGGCTTGGCGCCATCGGCGACAGCCTCAGCGACGAGTACGCCGAGGAGACCTATTCCTACGCGAAGAACTGGACGATGCAGCTCGTCGTCAACCGAGCCGTCAACATGGGCCCGACGGCCGCGGCGGCCTCTCAGCCCGGGGGAACGTGGGGCGAGCCGCGGCGCACGGGCTACCAGAACAACTGGGCCCGCTCGGGCGCCGACAGCGCCACACTGCTCTCCCAGGGGCAGCACACCGGCCTGGCATCGCAGGTCGGTGCTGGCGGCGTGTCGCACGCGGTCCTGATCATCGGGGCCAACGATTTCTCACCCGCCACCAGCGCCTACTTCAACATCTACTGGGGGCTCTGGTCGACCGCGCAGATCAACTCGTACGTCAACCAGCGGATCGCCAACGTGACCACGGCCGTCGACACGCTCGACGCGAGCGGCGTCAAGCTCGTGCTGTGCAACTTCGTCGACTACGGCGTCGCGCCGGTCACGCGCCAGCTGTTCACCAACGCGACGCGGCGCAACCGCGTGACGGCGGCGATCGCGCAGGTCAACGCGGGCATCCTCCAGCTCGCGTACCAGCGAGGCCTTGTGCACGCCGACCTTAACGCGCTAGGCACCGCGATCTTCGGCACCAACACGTCGCTCAAGCCGACGCTCAAAATCGGCAACGTCACGATCGACCTCAACGCCAAGGACACCACGAGCCACACCAACCCCCTCGCCGGGTTCGTCGACGACGGAGCGCACCCGCACACCACGCTCCAGGGTGCCTTCGCCAACGTTGTGATGGCGGGGCTGAACGCCTATGGATCGGTCGGGCTTGAGTTCTTCACGGACGAGGAAATCCTTCAGCACGCGGGCATCGCGTACGTCGGTCCCGACACGCTCGAGGCGGCCGTGGGGAATCCAGTCGCCTTCATCCGCAACTTCGCGTGCCCGGCGGACTTTGATTCCAACGGCTTCGTGAACGGCGAGGATTTCGACGCGTTCACGTTCGAGTTTGTGCTCGGAAACGCGGCCGCCGACATCGACGCCAACGGCTTTGTGAACGGCGAGGACTTCGATCTCTTCATGGACCGGTTTGTCGCCGGGTGCTGAGCCGCGACCCCGCTCAGCAGCCGGCGATGAACGCCGCGGTGAACCCGTCGAAGTCGTCCCCGTTGACGAACTGGTTGCGGTCCCAGTCGGCCCCGGGCTCCCCGAAATAGAACAGGTCGACGAACAGGTCAAAGTCGTCGCCGTTCACGAACCCGTTCTGGTCGAAATCGGCGGGGCAGTAATATTCAACGACCAGGCGCGGTCGGTTCGCCGGCACGGCGCTGTTCCTGCTGTCGAATCGCTTGGCAGCGCTGAGGTCGGCCTCCGTGCCGATGAGGATCCAGCCGAAGTTCTGGTCGGGCGCGTCCACCCAGCGCTGGACATCATCTTTCAGGAGGCTCGATGACCACGAATAGTCGGCCACCTGATCGACGGACGTTGTCGCGCTCGGCGTCGCATCGAACCCCCCGCCCGGTGAAGACCACGAGACCGTGCTGAAGAACGCGAAGTTCCACGTCGCATCCCCGGGGGCCGCCGGCGTGCCGAAGCCGCCGGGGTCGCCCGCGTTCGAGGCGCCTTCGCCCCAGTCTTCCCACAGCCGGTGCGCCCCGAACACGGATGCGCCGGAGACGGTCTTGTTCATGTGCAGCGTCAGCGTGACGCTGGCGATGGGCGCGTGCGCCGGGATGGAGCTCAGATCGAACCGGATCAGCGCGCGGCGAAGCCCGGACGAGGACGTCGTCCCCGCGAACAGGTTCGCTCCCTGTCCGTTGCTGTTTCCCGGCGCGTCCGAGTAGATCGTGTTGTCGGCGGAGGCACCGATGGTCACGGAAGTCTGCGCCGACGCAGCGGCCGAAACGGACACCAGCCCTGCAACGCAGAGCACGCACTGAAGCACGCCACGGCGATCAGTCACAACGCCCCTCCCGACGCGGGAGGATTCCCGCGACCTGACACGCGATGCCGCACGCTCCCGCCGAACTTCACGCCCGCCTTTCAACAGCCCGCCTCGAACGCCGCCGTGAACCCGTCGAAGTCATCGCCGTTCACGAACGTATTGTGGTCCCAGTCCGCGCCCGGGTCACCCAGGATGAACAGGTCGACGAAGGCGTCGAAATCGTTCCCGTTGACGAACCCGTCCCGCACGAAGTCGGCCGGGCATCGCACCGCGATGTGCCACACCGCCCCGGTGCTGCCCGTCGGCCCGAGCACGGAGCTCGTGAGCAGGTACATCTCGCCCGACTCGTCGCGCCCGATTCCCTTGACGAACAGGTTCAGCGGGTGATTGTCCGCGCCCAGGCGGACGCGCTTGATCGCCGACCAGTCGCTGCTGGGATCGATGTAGAACATGTGCCCGTCGGGCGCGCCGAAGCTGGTGCTGAAGTCTCCGAAGAAGTACTTGCCCTGCGCGACCGGCGGCCAGGAACCGCGGTACACGAACCCGGCCACCACGGCGATCCCCACCGTGTGGTCGAACTCGGCGACAGGATCGAGCAGCCCGGTCGTGTCGCACGTCGGCGGCGGAGTGTTCGGGTTGAACGGGTCGAAGCAGTGCTTGCCCTCCCGCTTCACCCAGCCGTAGTTTCCCCCCTTGGCGACCAGGTCGATCTCTTCGTATAGGTTCTGACCAACGTCGGCGACGATGAGCTGATCCGTGCCGCCCGGTCCGTCGTCGAACGAGAACGTGTAGGGGTTTCGAAACCCGTAGGCGTAGATCTCATCGAGACCCGGTCCGCCCACGAACGGGTTGTCCGCGGGCACCGCGTAGGGCGACCCCGAATCGACGTTGATCCGGAGGACCTTCCCCAGGGGCACGTTGATGTTCTGCGCGTTACCGATGGGACCGTGCGAGGGCGGAACATCGGCGAGCCCATCGTTCGCTCCCCCACCGTCGCCCAGCCCGAAGTAGAGGTACCCGTCGGGCCCGAAGAACACCGCACCGCCATCGTGGTTGAACTGCGGCTTGTCAACGCGGAAGAGGATCGTGCCGGTGGGGTTGGCGACGTTGGGATCGCCAGCCGAAACGTGGTACTCGGCGAGGATTTCCTCGTGACAGCCGCGCGGAGTGCCGAAGCAGGGCTCGCCAGACACGCCCGTGCGAGGCTTGCTGTACCTCACAAAGAACCGGCCGTTCTGCGCGTAGTTGGGGTGGAACGCAAGGCCCAGAACCCCGCGCTCGTCGTAGCCGGGGTTCACCGTGACGACTTCGCCCAGGGCCTTGAGGTCCAAGAACGGCGTCGGCAGCAGCACCCCGTTCTCAATGATCCGGATTTTCCCGGGCTGGTCGGTGACGAACAACCGCCCCGTTCCGTCCCCGGCGTGCGTGAGCGACGTGGGCGCGGCGAGCCCCGAGACCACGGGCTCAAGATCGAGTGAAAGGTCGCCCTGGGTCACCTGACCCGCGGCGCCGCCGGCGAGTACCCACGAGCAACCCAGTCCAACGGCGACTGGCATCGACCGGCGTCCAAGATGATCCGACAAGGAATCCAGGAGTGGCATGGCGAAATCCTCCGGTCAAAGCGGACACCACCCCCGGGCATTCATCCGCACCTCAACAGATGTCGCCGTCGCCCGAGAATATTGCAGGAACCGTTGGAGACCTGCCGCCGATCCGCCCACGCCCTCCGTTCATAGGCCCGTAAGTCCGAAAACGAGCGGCGCGCCCGCTCCGACCCAAGCCGAGAGCGGAACGGACCGATCCACGATTCAGCATGCTCTCTTCTCGATTTGGCATCCCGGTCAGCGGCGGCCCGCAGGCCGACAACCGGCGCCGGCACGGGCGCATCCGCTGCGACGTGGCGTGCTGCGAGCTTGGCGACGTGCTCAATATCTCCGCGTCCGGCATGATGGTCCGCACGCGCAAACCGTTGAAGGACGGCGCCGATGTCGCGTTCTGGATCGAAGGCCCCGACGGTCAGTTCACCGTCAACGCGCGGGTGATCCGGTGCGTGAAGACGGGATGGTTCAGGCACGAGGCCGCGCTGCAGTTCCAGTCGCTCAGCGACGAATCGCGCAAGGCGCTGGTCGCCATGGCTCGCCTCGCGGCGGCCCAGCAGGAAATCCTGAAGTAATCGCCCGACGTCTCCGGTCGATCACTCGGCGAAGAGCGCGTCGACGTACGCGTCGGGATCGAACGGCTGCACATCGTCGGGCGTCTCGCCCACACCCACGAACTTCACGGGGATGTCGGTCGCCTCTTTCACGCCGATGACGATGCCCCCCTTGGCCGTGCCGTCGAGCTTGGCCAGGAAGATCCCCGTCACGCCGCGCCCGCCCGGCTCTGCGGTCATCGCGCGGCTGAATTCCTCGGCTTGGCGGAGCGCGTTCTGGCCGGCCGTGGCGTCGAGCACCAGCAGCACTTCGTGCGGCGCGCCCTCCACCTGTCGCGCCACGACCGACCGGATCTTCGAGAGCTGGCGCATCAGCGGGTCCTGCGTGTGCAGCCGCCCCGCGGTGTCGAGGATGAGCACGTCGACCCCGCGGGCCTTGGCGGCCGAGCAGGCGTCGAACGCCACCGCGGCAGGATCGCCGCCCTGCTGTCCCTTGATGATCTCGACCCCCAGGCGCTCGCCCCAGATCTCAAGCTGCCGCACGGCCCCTGCGCGGAACGTGTCGCACGCGCCCAGGAGCACCGAATCGCCCCGGTCGCGGAGCACCTTGCAGAGTTTGGCGATGCTGGTCGTCTTGCCGGCGCCGTTGACCCCCGTCACGATGATGACCGTCGGCCCCTTGCCCGGGGCCGCGGTGTGAAGCTCGCGGTCGGCGGGCGGCCAAAGTTTTTTCAGCTCGGCCTTGAGGTGTGTCAGCACGTCCTCGCCCTTGGCGAGCTTTCCCGCCCGGAAGTCCGCGCGGATCCCGTCGACGAGCCGCGCGGTGGTCTTCACTCCCACGTCACCCTGAAGGAGCCGGCGCTCGATCTCGGCGATCAACGCCTCGTCGAGGCGGCGCCCGGTGAGCAGCGATCGAAGGCCGACGACGAGCGTCTCGCGGGTCTTGTCGAGCCCGTGGCGGAGCTTGGAGAGAATGGTCTTGAGAAAAGCCATCGCGGAAGGTGGTCCGATCAACTCAGCGATTCGTCGGGCGTGATCGGCGAGAGCGCGTCGGACGCGTCGGGCGACGCGCCCGAGCCCTGCACCTGCTTGAGCACCTTGTCCAGCAGGGCGTTCACGAACGAGGGCGACTTGTCGGTGCTGAATTCCTTGGCCAGCTCCACCGCCTCGTTCACCGCCACCTTGGGTGGTGTGCGCCCGCTGATCATTTCATAGTGCGCGAGCCGGAGGATGGCCCGATCGACCGCCGCCTGCCGGTGCGCGGGCCACCCGGGCGCCAGCGCGACCATGACCGCGTCGGCCTTGGCCCGGTCGCGAAACGCGGCGAGGGCCAGATCGAAGGCCTTGTCCGAATCGGCGGGCTGAAGCTCGCCGGAATCGAGCAGGCCGGCGCGCACGATGTCCGCGTCCGCCTCGCCGCGGGCGTCGAGCTCGAAGATCGCCTGGAAGGAGGCACGCCGGATGTCGCGGGCAAGGCTCATGGCGTGCGCCCCATGCTCGTCTTGTCGGGAAGCGCACGGCGACGCGCGGTCGCGGGTGCTCGCCCGTTCTTTGCGTCGCGCACGACGTCCACGGCGTCCAGCGCCGCGTTCATAGCGTCCGCACCCTTGTTGCCGTGGGCGCCGCCGGCCCTCGCCTCGGCCTGCGCCGGCGTGTCGACCGTCAGAACGCCGAACGTAACTGGCACACCCGTTCGCATGGACACCTCGATCAGCCCGTGCGCGACGGCCTCGGCGATGTAGCGGTCATGGCTCGTCTCCCCCTTAATGAGACAGCCCAGCGCGACCACCGCGTCGAATTTCCGCGACCCGGCCGCGCCCAGCGCCACCACCGGGAGCTCGAACGACCCGGGCACGCGGTACACGACCGGCTGGGACCCAGACCGCGTCATGCATTCCCGGATCGCGCCCTGGAGGAGCGGCTCGGTGACGGACGCGTTGTAGCGGCTCACCACCACCGCGATTCGCGCGGAACGGCGGGCGGGGGCATGGGACTTGGTCTTGGCGGGCTTGGCCATGGGGAGGGATGGTAGAGTCGCCGCGCCCGAAGGTCGCGGGCCGGCTCGCGCGGCACCTCTACCATGTGCCCTGATGCAGCGCACGCTCGAGCGTCTGTCGCCCATCCTCCGCCTGGCCCGGGTCACGAGCGCGTTCGCGGTCGTCGGAAACTCGTGGTTCACGGTGCTCTGGGCTCGGGCCTCGGCCCAGGAGCCTTCCCACGCCGATCTCACGGCCCGCCCCCTCGCGCTCCTGCTGAGCGCCGCCGCGGTCAACGCGCTGGGGCTGTTCGTGTTCGGGGCCAGCGTCAACGACATCCTCGACCTGCGCCGTGACCGCCTGCTCCGCCCCGACCGCCCGCTCGCGGCGGGTGAGGCACGCCTGGGCACCGCGGTTACGGTCGTCGCCGCGACGCTGCTGCTCGCCGTGCTCGGTGCCGCGGCGTTCGGGACGATGGGAGTGGTGCTCACCGTGATTTTGGCCGGGGCGATCCTGGCGTTCAACGGGGCGGCCCGGTTCGTCCCGGGCTTCGGCATCGTGGCGTTCGGGCTGATCTACGCCGGCCAGATGCTCGTCCCCGATCCACGGGCCCATTTCCTGTGGCCGGCATGGACGGTCATGACCGTCATGAGCGGGATCCATGCCGCGGCGCACGTGCTGGGACGCAAGACACCGCCGATCTCGCGCCGCGCGTGGGTCGTGACGGCGATCGGGTGGGTGTCGTGGTCCGCGGCCGCGTTCTGGCTGTGCACGACCCGGGAGTCTCCGGCGCACCGCGCGTGGCCCGAGTGGGTGAGCGGCTACGCGTGGGCGGGGCCGGCGGGCGTCCTGATGGTCCTCGTCCTGGTCTGCTGGCGCAAGGCGCGCGTGCTGGGCCCGGGCCCGCGCCTGGCGGACAAGTACCTGCGTTACGCCACGCTGGCGCTGAGCTTCTGCGCCGTCGGCTGGATGGGGGGCGCGGGCCACTGGCGCGAGGCGCTGATCCTGGGCGTGCTGGCCCTGGCCGGGTACCTGGGCATGACGGTGCTGCGGGAGCTCTATTCACTTCTGGAGAATCCGATCGGGTTTCGCCGGTGAGGCACGGCCGGCTCAGGTCAGCTTCAGGATGTAGAAGATCGTGGTGAAGATCAGGTCCGCGATGATGACCGCGACCACGCTCTGCACGACCGTCCCGGTGGTCGCCTTTCCGACGCCCGCGGCACCGCCGGAGACCTTCAGCCCGTTGCCGCACGCGATGAGGCCGATGAGCATGCCGAAGATCGCGCCCTTGCCGACGCCGGTCAGGAAGTCCACGAGCTTGGCCTGATCGAGCGTGTTCTCCCGGTAGGTCGCGTACGGGATGTCGAGCAGCGTGACCGAGACCACGCACGAACTGCCGATCGCGACCAGGTCGGAGATGATGGCCAGCACGGTCATGCTGACGATCGCGGCCGCCACCCGCGGCACGACCAGGAAGCGCACGGGGTTGAGCGCCATGGCTTCGAGCGCCTCGACCTCCTCGCTCACGACCATCGTGCCGATCTCGGCGGCGATGGACGCTCCCGCGAAGCCGGTCAGCACCACGGCGCCGATCAGCGGGCCCAGCTCGCGGAGCACCGCCACCCCGATGATGTTCGCGACCAGGTCCTTCTGGCCGAACTCGTCGAGCGGCGGGGAGAGCTGGAACGCGAGGATGAACCCGATGCACCCGGAGACCAGCGAGACGATCCCCACCGCGCGCACGCCCACGCGGATGACCTGCGAAACGATCGCCTGGACCCCCAGCCGGTGCCGCTTCCCGGTTACGCCGCGCGCCACCCACCACGTCGCGTCGAGCATGAGGTAGACGAGCGAGCCGATGTGGTCGAGCACGCCCAGCGTGCGGCCGCCGACCGCTTCGAGCACGGACGCGACGGCGCCGCGGGGGGCCGGCGCCGGGCTGTCGGTTGCGTCCGTCATGCGTCAGGCCAGCGCCGCTTCGAGCGACTCGGCGATCTCGAACACGGTGTTCAGCTTGGCGATCTGCAGGATCGCCCTCACCTTCGGGTTCAGCGAGCACAGAACCAGGCGCGTCTTGCCCTTGCGCGCCGACTGCAGCGCCTCGACCATCACCGCCAGTCCCGGCGTGTTCATGTAGTCCACCCGTCCAAGGTCGATGACCACGCGCGACGGCTTGGCGTCCATGACGCGCTTCATCGCCGCCCGGAACGGGGTCGCCTCGTTGTACGCGATTTCCCCCTGCGGGGCCACGACGACGCCGCTCGGGCGCTGGTCGATATGCACTTCCAAACCTGGGACGTCCGCCATCACGCACTCCCCTCCCCGCCCGAGGCCGAAAGCCCCGCGCGCGCCTTGGGCCCGTCCTTGAGCTTCACGAGCGTCAGGCGCATGCCCCCACCCTCACGAACTTCGTACACGGCCTCGTCCATCACCTCGCGGATGATGTGCACCCCCAGCCCGCCGGGCTTGATGTCCTCGAGGTCGCGGCCGCGGATCTTGGCCGGGTCCACCTGCTTGGCCTCGTCCTCGATGACGATACGCAGGCCGCCCACCGAGCCGTTGACCGCCATGGGCCAGATGTTGATCCATATCGGGCAGTCGGTGCGACGGTCGTAGCCGTGCCGGATGATATTGCAGAGCGCTTCGTCCACCGCCAGCGCGATCTGCGCGCGGTCTGCATCTCCGAACCCCAGGCGCTGCGCCACCACCGACACCAGGTCCCGAACGCCCGCCAGGTACACCGGGTTACTCAGGAGCTCGACGCGGATGTGCGGGCGTTCGGTCATGAATGTTCCGCCGATGGTCCCGGCCCTTTCGCCGGCAGATTCCCCCCGGCCGCAAACTTGTTCCAACGCTCAACGGCCGCTCCCCGCTCCGCCTCCGGGGCCGCGTAATCGTACCCGAGAGTCTGGCCGGTCAGCCGCTCCAGCGTGCGGATCGCCAGCAGGCGTGTGGCCGGGTCATCGCTTTCGAGCAAGGGCACGATCTGGGGAACCGCCGAACGATCCTCGCGACGGGCCGCGTCGACGATCGCGTCCATCCGTGCCGCGGGCTCCGGCGAATCAAAGCCGCGCGGCATCGAAGGGCCGCAACCCGCGGCCGCGACGATCACCAGCGCCAACCACTTCCCCGGACGAGCCATCCGGAAGATGGTACCAGAGGTGACGCGGCGGCGTTCGCCGCCGAGAGGGGAACGGCGTATCGTCCCGATTCCCCGGGAGGGGGTGCCATGGCCGGAACACACGACGAGATCATCCCCGTCCTCGATTTCGGCGGCCAGACCGCGCAGCTCATCTGCCGCCGGCTCCGCGACGCGGGCGTTTTTTCCCTGCTTGTGTCCCCCACCATCTCGCCCTCGGAGTTGCGTGCCATGCGGCCCAAGGGGATCGTCCTCAGCGGCGGCCCGATGAGCGTCTACGAGAAGGGCGCCCCGGTGTGTGATCCCGGCGTGTTCGACCTCGGCGTCCCGGTGCTGGGGATCTGCTACGGCATGCAATTGGCCTGCCGTGTCCTGGGCGGCACCGTAAGCCCCGGCGACAACCGCGAATTCGGGCGTGCGGCGATCCACGTCACAGACCGGAGCGACCTGTTCGCCGCGATCCCCGAGCGGACCACCGTGTGGATGTCGCACGGGGACCAGGTCACCGACATGGACCGGCGCGTGTTCGAGCCGCTGGCCGCGACACCCACGTGCCCGTTCGCCGCCGTGCGGTCTCGCGCCGCCGGGCGCCGCTTCTACGGGGTGCAGTTTCACCCGGAGGTCACGCACACGCCCCACGGCGCCGAGCTGCTCCGCAACTTCGTCTACGAGATCTGCGCCTGCTCGGGCTCGTGGAAAATGGCAAGCTACGCCGACGAGGCCGCGGCAACCATCCGTGCACAGGTCGGCGATGGGCACGTCATCTGCGGGCTGTCCGGGGGCGTCGATTCGGCCGTCACGGCGGCGATCGTGCACCGCGCGGTAGGGGCCCAGCTCACGTGCGTGTTCATCGACAACGGCCTGCTCCGCAACCTCGAGCGGGAGCTTGTCGAAACGACCTTCCGTGACCATTTCCGCATCGACCTGCGCGTGATCGACGCGTCGAAAGAGTTCCTGTCCGATCTCCGCGGCGTGGTTGATCCCCAGGAAAAGCGCCGCCGCATCGGGCACCGCTTCATCGACGTCTTCAAGCGCACGGCGTCGGAGATCAAGGGAGCCCGCTTCCTCGCCCAGGGAACGCTCTACCCGGACGTGATCGAGTCCGGGCACGGGCACGCGGGCCAGTCGGCCAACATCAAGCTGCACCACAACGTCGGCGGGCTGCCGGCGGAGCTTGGCTTCACGCTCGTCGAGCCGCTTCGCGAACTGTTCAAGGACGAGGTGCGCCGGCTCGGCGAGGTGCTCGGGCTCCCCGAGCACATCATCTGGCGTCACCCCTTCCCCGGCCCGGGGCTGGCGGTGCGGTGCCTCGGAGAGGTCGCCGAGCCGAAGCTCAAAGTGCTGCGTGCCTGCGACGAGATCCTGCTCGAGGAGATCGTTGCGGCCAACCTGTACCGCTCCACCAGCCAGGTCTTTGCGGTGCTCCTGCCCGTGCAGAGCGTGGGCGTGATGGGCGACGGGCGGACCTATGACTCGGTGGTTGCGATTCGCGCGGTCGAGTCCCAGGATTTCATGTCCGCGGACTGGGCCCGCCTGCCGCACGACCTGCTGGCGACCGTCTCGAGCCGGATCATCAACGAGGTCCGCGGCGTCAACCGCGTGGTCTACGACATCTCGAGCAAGCCGCCCGCCACCATCGAGTGGGAGTGACGCGTGATCGCACGCTTCTCGGTCAGCACGCGCGGCCAAGGACTCCATGAGATCACCGATCGCGTCCGTGAGGCGGTGCGTGCCGCGAACGTCAGTGAAGGGTTGTGCACCGTGTTCCTGCGGCACACCTCGGCGAGCCTGATCATCCAGGAGAACGCCGACCCCTCGGCCCGGCACGACCTCGAGCGATGGCTTGGCCGCCTCGTCCCCGAGAACGACCCGCTGTACACGCACAATGCCGAAGGCCCCGACGACATGCCCGCGCACATCAAGGCGGCGCTCACCGCGACCTCGCTCTCAATCCCCATCGATCGCGGCGACCTCGTGCTGGGGACGTGGCAGGGGATCTACGTCTGGGAGCACCGCTCTGCGCCGCACCAGCGCAGCGTCGTGGTGCACATCGCCGGATAGGCAGGCTCATCGTTTGACCGCGAAGTACTCCGGTTCGTTCCCCGGCTTCCACTTGATGTTGCACCCGATGCTCGGCCACTGCGGCTCGGGGACCGGCCGGCCCGCGAGCGTGGCCGCCACCGCCGCCCGCAGGTCCGAGCCCGTCACGGGATTGCCGTTCCCCGGGCGGCTGTCATCGAACTGACCCCGGTAGTTGAGCCTTCGATCACGATCGAACACAAAGAAATCCGGGGTGCACGCGGCGCGGTACGCCTTGGCGACTTCCTGCGATTCGTCGTACAGGTACGGGAACGTGTACCCCGCGGCGCGTGCTTCTTCCACCATTTTCGCCGGCCCGTCGTCGGGGTACCTCACGGCGTCGTTGGAACTGATGGCCACCATCGCGCCCCCCGCGGCAGCGCAGTCCCTCCCGAAGGCGGCGAGCGCCTGCCGGATGTGCTTCACGAACGGGCAGTGATTGCAGATGAACGCCACGACCAGTATTGGAGCGTCGTCGAAGTCCTTGAGCGACAGGTACTTCCCGGAGACGTCCGGCAGCCGGAATTGAGGAGCCGCGGTTCCCAAAGCAAGCATGGTGGAAGGAGTCTGGGCCATGGTCGTTTCCTGGTGCCGCGGCAAGGGGAGGAGCCGCGATGAAAGAATCGTTGCCCTCCCGAGCGCGCCGCGACGCCTTAGACGATAATCACGCGCGTCCAAGGACTATCGTTCCGGCGCGCGCGAGCACCGCTCGCGCCGGGGCGTCCGCACACGGGGCACACGCCGCCCCAACGCCGAACAAGAGAAGGAGGTTCGACGAATGCTGACCTTGAAATCGTTCACCCTGTCCGCCCTCACCGCGCTCGCCGGCGCCGGAGCCGTGCTGGCCCCGGCGGCACGCACCTACGCCCAGGCCGAGCAGGTCACCAAGGAAGACTACATCACCGGCTCGATGCAGATCGACTTCAACACCCGCACGCAGAAGGACACGAGCGGGGACCTGAAGGAAGGGTCCGCGGCCATCGGCGCCAAGGACAAGTACACCCTCACGCTCCGCGTCGCCGAGACGATCGAGTTCGCCGGTGAGGTGCAGCGCCAGCCCAACCTCTTCAGCAAGCTGATCTCCAAGAAGAAGCAGGAGGCTTCCCTGTTCTTCAAGGTGAACCTCTCGGCGTTCAACCCCAAGGACCTGAAGCAGAAGAAGACGGTCGGTTCGCTCGTCGGCACCGTTCCCATCGACACGGCCAGCGGCGCGTACGAGCTCTCCGGCGGCGCGGCCAAGGAAAGCGCCCTGCGGATCGCCGTCGACGCCGTGGGTTCGGCCCCGGCCTTCACCGAGAACTTCGGCGGGCGCATCGTCGGCAAGTCTGAGAAGAAGGAATCGCTCGCCGCGTACACCTTCAAGCGCGTGGTCGGCGACCGCACGGTCGAGATCCAGGTCAAGAAGTCCGACCCCATGCGTTTCGAAAACGTGGCCCTGGCCAAGGGCCCGGTCGCCAGCTACCCCCGCACCAACGTCAACGGCCGGCTGGATTACGACTACGAGACCAGCAACTGGTACACCGACGGCATTCGCTTCAAGTACGCCCTCGACGGCAAGGACATCGAGGACGTCGTCACCGGCTCCATCAAGTGGGTCGAGGACCCGTCGTACAAGTCCAACGGCAAGGGCTACTACGAGTTCAACCTCCGCTTCAACGAGGACAAGTTCAAGAAGGCCGGCGGCGAGGCCGCGGCGTTCGACAAGATGAGCAACGAGGACGCGTTCTTCGCCGTCGATGACACCGTCCCCTGCCTGACGGGGCGCGTGAACTACGTGGACACCCTTTCGGGCGAGGACGTCATCGCCAGCAAGGTCGAGTACCACCTCAACGCCAACAAGCTCACCAAGCAGCAGGTGATGAACTTCTTCAAGCTCTGGATGCTGTCCATCGGGCCGATCAACGACGACTGAACCCCGACCGGGGCGGGGGCTTTCAGCCCCGCGCAACGATCATTCCGGTATAGTGCCGCGGCCGGTCCGGGAACGGGCCGGCCGCGTTTGCAAGGGCATCACTCAGGAGGAGACCACCATGTCCCGCTCGTTCATCGGCACCCTCGCCAACCGCTACGGCACCCGCGTCACCCGCGCCGAGCGCCGCGAGTTCCTCAAGACCACGCTCGCCGCTTCCGCCGGATTGCTCCTTTCCTCGGGGGGCGCGCTGGGGTTCTCCCGCCGCCCCGGCGCCGCCGGCAAGCGCGTGGTTGTCGTTGGCGCCGGCTTCTCCGGCCTCGCGTGCGCCCACGAACTCAAGAGCGCCGGCTACGACGTGACCGTGATCGAAGCCCGCAACCGCATCGGCGGCCGCGTGCTCTCCTTCAACGCCGCGAACAAGAACGAGTACATCAAGGGCCGCAACATTGAGGGCGGCGCCGAGCTCATCGGCAGCAACCACCCCGCGTGGGTCAACTACGCCAAGATGTTCGGCCTTGAATTCCTCGATGTCAGCGAAGAGGAAGACTCCGCACTCCCCGTCGTCATCGACGGCAAACTCCTCTCGTACGAGGAGGGCAAGAAGCTCTGGGACGACATGGAGGTCGCGCTCGCGAACATGAACGCGCTGGCCGAAAAGGTCCCCGAGGACGAGCCGTGGACCGCGCCCGACGCCGAGAAACTCGACAAGACCTCCACCCAGGCGTGGATCAACGCTCTGGAAGCCCCCGAGCTGGTCAAGCGCATGATGTGGATCAACCAGACCAGCGACAACGGTCAGGACCCGTCGCGCCAATCGCTCCTCGGCCAGCTCGCGGCCGTCAAAGGCGGCGGCCTCGAGAAGTACTGGAAGGAAACCGAGGTCTACCGCTGCAAGGGCGGCAACGACCAGCTTGCCCAGAAACTCGCCGCGGGCATCGGCGCCGACCGCATCACCACCAAGCTCCCCGTGCGCTCGATCTCGCTCAAGGGCGACACGATGGTTGTCGAGTGCGCCGACAACCGCACCATCGAGTGCGATGATGTCGTGCTCACGGCGCCGCCGGCGACCTGGGCCAAGATCAACTGCACGCCCGATCTGCCCGCCCAGATGCGCCCGCAAGTCGGCAACAACGCCAAGTACCTTGCCCACGTCAAAGAGCGGTTCTGGGAGAAGCACGACCCCAAGCTCAGCCAGTACGCGCTCTCCGACGGCATGCTCAACATGACGTGGGACGCCACCGATGCGCAGGGCGATGTGGGCCCCGAGAACGGCGGCGCCTGCCTCACCGGCTTCGCGGGCGGCCCCGCCGTCGAGAAGGCCATGGCGATGGACAAGGATGCTCGCGAGGCGGCGTTCGCCGAGATCTACGAGAAGTTCTACCCCGGCTTCAAGGCCAACCTCGTCCAATCTCGCTACATGGATTGGCCGAAAGAACCCTGGGCCGGCGCGAGCTATTCCTTCCCCGCACCCGGGCAGGTTACCACCGTCGGCCCTCTCATGGCCAAGCCGCACATGGGCGGTCGCCTCCACATCGCCGGCGAGCACACCTGCTACAAGTTCGTCGGCTACATGGAAGGCGGCCTCGACTCGGGCATCCGCGTCGCCAAGCGCATCGCGGCGCGCGACGGCGTTATGAAGTGACGGAGTAACGAATTAACGAAGCGACGAAGCGACGAAGCGACGAAGCGACGAAGCGACGAAGCGATCGAATCGTCCGCTCCTCGCCCTCTTCGGGCAGGCGATGGTTGCGAGGGGTGCAGCGCTTCGCAAGCCTCGCGAGCTCGCTCCCTTGCATTCCGCCGGCCCTTTGGGCCGGCGACTCGTCAGCTCCATGCGTCGAGCCGCGGCAGGTTTCCGCACCCAAGCTTTCCGCGCGACAGACTCGCGCCACCCGCGCATCCAGAGTGTCCATGATGCAGAACCCTCGTCCGTCGACCGGCACCGCCCTCATTCTTTCGGCCGTTCTCCTGGCCGCGCCGACACTTTGCCCCGCCCAGACTCCTCCGGCAACTTCTCCTCAAGAGGCCGCCCCAGCCCAAACGGGCACGGCCAAGCTCCGAGCCGATGCTGAGTCCCTCCGCCCGCTCTTCTCTTCCCCGCTGGCGCAGGAGTTCCTGGGGGCCGTCCCCGCCCTCCCCGACGTCGCCCCGCGCACGCTGTATTTCGACCCTGCCCTTCGACGCTGGCACAAGAAGGCTGATGCCGACGCCCTCGACGAGCAAACCCGCTCCACGCTCCGCGAACGCACCGTTGATTTCTACGAAACCAAGTACGGCACGCCGCTGGCATACGCGCGGCCGATCGAGATCCTGGCGACTTCGAAGCTCGATCCGCCCGTCCGCAGCTTCGACCGCGCCCGCATCCTCGACTACGGCTACGGCACCATCGGGCACCTCAAGATCCTGAGCGCCCTGGGCGCCGCCGCCACGGGCGTGGACGTCGATCCGATGCTCCCGCTCCTGTACTCCGAGCCGGGCGATCTGTCGCTCCCCGCCGATCCGTCCGGCGCGCACCCCGGCACCGTCACGCTCGTCGACGGCCAGTTTCCCGCGGGGCCCGGGGTGTACGAGAAAATCGGCACCGGCTACGACCTGTTCATCTCCAAGAACACGCTCAAGAACGGCTACATCCACCCGGCCCAGCCGGTGGACCCGCGCATGCTCGTCCACCTGGGGATCCCCGACGAGGGATTCGTGCACTCGCTCTACGCCACGCTCAAGCCCGGCGGCGTGGCGATCATCTACAACCTCTGCCCGGCGCCCGCGCCCGAGGGCAAGCCGTACATCCCCTGGGCCGACGGTCGCTGCCCGTTCCCGCGCGAGATGTGGGAGAAGGCCGGGTTCCGCGTGATCGCGTTCGACGTGAACGACGACGAGCCGGCCCGAGTCATGGCTCGCGCCTTGGGCTGGGACAAGTCGGGCATGAACGTCGATACCGATCTCTTCGCCTGGTACAGCGTGTTCCAGAAGCCGGTCGAGTGAGCGGCGTCCACATCGCGCCGAGCCGGCGAATCTCGCGCATCACGTAGAGCCGCTGTCTCGGACGCCGCCCTTGGACCTGACCTCCGGCCGTCTTCCAAGCAGAACCGCGCCGACCAGCCACGCCACCGCGAGCGGCACGGAGAACCACACGAGCGCCACTCCCGCGCTCTGCAGGGCCAGCGGCATCCAGCCCCCCAGCATGTCGCCGGCGCGGTAGACGAACGTGTCGATGAACGGTTTGGATTTGTAGATCGCATCGGGGGTGAGGCCCGCGAACAGCGACTCGCGCGCCGGTCGGTCGACCGCGTAATGCAGGCCGCGCCGCACCACCTGGAACACGGTCACCATGATCAGGGCGGGGTGCAGCGCCAGCGCCCCGAAGCCCAGCAGTGTCACCACCGGCAGCACGGCGATCGCGACCCCCACGCCGAGCATGGTGATCAGGCGTCCGGTGACGAAGACCTGCATCACCAGCGTGAGCACGTTGGAGTAGATGTCGATGTCCGCGAACGCGGCTGTGCGGGCCGCGTCGTCGGGGTACGACGTTTCAATGATCTTCCCTTGCTGGTAGTACAGCAGGGTGGACGTCAGGGAGAAGAGCAGCATGTACAGCGTGATGGAACGCAGGTACGACGAGCGGACGATGAGCATGAAGCCGGCCATCACGCCGCGCCCGGGTTCGCGGGACGGACGGACGACCCCTTCCACCTGCGTGGCGGCCTCGTCCCTCCGGAACCGCCTTCCGAGCAGCCACACGCAGACGACGCATAGTTCCAGCGGCACTAATGAGCAAAGCACGATCTCGGGTCGGTCCAGCTTCAGCCAGGGGTGGGCGTGGTCCCCGAGCCCATTCATGAGCGCCTTCACCAGCCACCCGCCGGTGATGGCTCCGAGCGTCCCGCCGATACCCAGGAACCCAAAGAGCCGCCGCCCGCGCTCTCGCCCCATCCCGTCGGCCATGAACCCCCAGAACACCGAAACGACGAACAGGTTGAACACGCTCAGCCAGACGTAGAACGTGTACCCCAGCCCGAGCTGCCAGTCGGGGTGGTCCTGCTTGAACCACTTGAACAGGCCGTAGAACACCAGCAGGTTCATGGCGAAGAAGTGGTACACCAGCGGGATGAACTTCCGGCGGGGCATCCGCGACACCAGCCATGCGAACACGGGGTTGGCACCCAGCATCGCCAGCAGCGTGGCGGTCATGAGCAGAGGAATTTTGTCCGCGCCGCCCGCGATTCCGGAGGCTTCACGCAGCGGGCGCATCATGTAGTAGCTGAGAAGGACGAGGAAGAAGTACGCCGCGCCCAGCAGCGCGGCCGGTGCCTCGCCCGCGCGCAGGAGCAGGGCCCGCTCGAGAACGTTGCCCTCGGGGGGTTCGGGTGTCGGAGAGGGGCGGCTCGTGGGAGGGGCGTCGCTCATGGGATCTGGTGCCGCGGCGGGCATGAGATGGTACTATTCGCACTATCGGCTCGGCGCCCGCACCCGGACGCGCGAGAGCACGGTATCAGGTTCGCCGCGTCCCGGGAGTTCGGGCGCGGCATACGTTCAGGGGCGGCACCACCGCCCGCACCGCGGCCTCCGCGAAGAGGCTTTCATCAGCACAGGACGATCCGATGACCACCTCACGCCGTGAATTCATCCAGACCGCCGCCGCCACCGCCGCGGGGCTTGCCGTGGCGCCGATGGCGCTGGCCCGCCCGCGACGCGCCCAGGCCAAGACGCTTCTTATCCTCGGCGGCACCGGCTTCATGGGCCCGGCGGTCCAGGAAGCCGCGCTCGCCAAGGGCTACGCCGTAACGCTCTTCAACCGCGGCCGCTCCGAGGACCGCCGCAAGCAGGCGGGCCGCCCCAGCGCCGTCTCCGATGGCGTCACGGTTCTCTACGGCAATCGCGACCCGAACAAGACCGCCGACGCCGACAACGACGAGAGCAAGGGGGAGAAGAAGGACCCCAACAGCCCCAAGGGGATGTCTCAGCTGGAGGGCAAGAAGTTCGACGCGGTAGTCGACACCTCCGGCTACTTCCCGCGCATGGCCAAGGCGTCGGCGCAGCTGCTGGCGCCCAACGTCAAGCAATACCTGTTCATCTCCACGATCTCGGTCTACAAGGACAACAGCACGCCCGGCGCCGACACCTCGGCGGAACTGGCGACCATCGCCGATCCGACGGTTGAGACCTTCGGTGCGCAGTTCGAGAACTACGGCCCGTGCAAGGCCCTGTGCGAGAAGGAAGTCCTCGCGGCGTTCCCGGGGCGGGCCACGATCGTCCGCCCGGGCTACATCGTGGGACGGCGTGACACCAGCCGCCGTTTCTGCTCCTGGCCCGTGCGGGCGTCGCAGGGCGGGGAGATGGTCGCGCCGGGCACGCCCGACGACCCCATCCAGCTCATCGACGTGCGTGACCTGGCCGAGTGGTGCATCGAGCTGATCGACAAGGGCGTGATGGACACGTTCGACGCCACGGGCCCGACCAAGGGCCTCACGTGGGGCAAGACGCTCGAGGCCTGCAAGGCCGCGAGCACCAACGACACCAAGCTCACGTGGATCCCCTTCGAGTTCATCCAGAAGCAGAACGCCATGGACGCCATGCCGATCTGGATCCCGCCCATGGGCGAGTACGCGGGGTTCCACACCCGCAACGTCGAGAAGTCAGAGAAGGCGGGCCTGAAGTTCCGCGACATCAAGGACACGTGCAAGGACACGCTCGCGTGGTACCAGTCGCTGCCTGCCGACACGCAGCCCAAGGTGGTGCGCGAGTTCCCGCCCGAGCGCGAGAAGGCCCTGCTCGAGGCGTGGCACAAGGAAGGCCAGGCCACGCCGCCGAAGTAACCGAGAATGAGTCCGGCAAGTGGCGCCGAAGTCGTGCATCGAATTCGAGTTCCTCTCGACTTCGATGCCTGCTGTCCCCCGCGCCCGGAGCATCGAAGTCTCCAAGCGGGACTTCGATGGCACGAAACCAAGACATCGATGCCGGCTGCCAGGTACGGCGACTCGTGGCACCCGGTTTGGCGCTGCCCGTGGCGGGGCACGAGACGCTAGAATGAAAGGTGATGGATAGCGCCGCCCCCACCAAGACCGGCACCCTCAGCAAGCGATGGGCGGCCTTCGGCTTCGTGCTCGGAGGGTTCATTCTTCTGGTCTACGCGGCGGCAGGCATCGTCAACACGTTCACCGGCTCGCCTTCGTTCAACGGCTCCGACTTGTACGTTGTCGCGATCGGCGCGGTGGCTTTCGCAACGGCGTCGAGGGACCTCAGAGCGCACGGCGTCACGTGGCGGCGTTCTTAGCCCTCGAAGCGAACCTAGGCACGGCGGGTGGCGTGGTTCGCCTTCCCTGCGGACCACGCTACGCGTCCTACCTCTTCTCTACCTTTGATTCCCTCTGTTGCACTCTGCGTGGTCAAGCAGGAGCCTTGACCACGCCACCCGCCGGCCCTCGTCTCCTCGGTGCCGCTGAGCCCGCGCAGGCGGCGAGTAGAACGCATAGCACGAATGCGCCGCGAGGAAGATAAGGGATACGGAGTAAAGCGGGCAGGCACGGCGATTCGTGGCAACTGGCCGGGGAACCTAAGGTTTTCGTGGCACCTACTCCCTTGAGACAGTCAGCACGTGTGCATATGACGGGCAAGACGCCGAAGAAACATGCTCGACCCGGTGTGGACCGGCTCGGCCGAACCGAGTTGCATTACGCCGCCCTTGAGAAGGATGTCCTTCGGGTTCGTCAACTGCTCGCCGCGGGCGCTGACCCAAACAAGGCCGATGACAGCGGTTGGACGGCGTTGCACTTTGCCTGTCAAAGCGGGACTGAATCAGTAGTTCGAACGCTTCTGGATGCCGGCGCGTCGGTCGATCCGGTCGACTCGTATGGAAATACTCCGCTCTGGACGGCGGTCTTCAACTCTCGAGGGAATGGCGAACTCATTGCGCTGCTGCGGACGGCTGGCGCTGATCCGCGAAGCGAGAACGCCAGCGGTAACTCACCCCTCAGCCTGGCACGAACGATCGCGAACTACAACGTCCGGCAGTTCTTTCGTGACCTTCCTGAGGACGTGTGAACGAAACTGGCCCCGGCAGACAGGTGGCCGAACGCTTTGATCTTGCCCAGGACCTGCTCCGAGGTCCGTTTCTACCGATACCCATCCGGCCCCGGATGGACCGCGGTCGGGCTCTCGCACCCCGCCCCAGGAATCCCACACCCCGCGCACCCGCTCACCACTGACATCAGGCCAGTGGCGCCCTGCATGTCGGCGAAGAAGAACTTCGGCGCCGGGGCGGGGTGGTTGCCCAGCTGCGCCATCGTCAACGAGTCGAACAGCCTGCCGTTGGTCATCGTGTACCGGATCGATTCGGAGTTGCGGATGTCCTCGAGCGGGTTCCTGTCGAACACCACCAGGTCGGCGAGCTTGCCGGGCGCGATCGAGCCGATGTCGCGGTCGAGCCCGAGATAGAACGCACCATCCAGCGTCGCCGCGCGGATCGCCTGCATCGGCGTGAGTCCCCCCTGAACGAACATCCACAGCTCCCAGTGCGCCCCCAGCCCCGCGAGCTGGCCGTGGGCTCCAAGCTGCACCTTCGCCCCCGCATCGACGAGCGCCTTGCAGATGCCGCTGCTGCGGAGGTGGTTGTAATCCTCATCGGGGGCCGTGACGCGCCGCCGGGACTTGGGATCGACGATGGACTTGGGAACAAATGTCAGCAAATGCTTGTCGTTCCACACGCTGGTGCGGTCGTACCAGTAGTTCTCGCCCATGATGCCGCCGTAGCCCACGATGAGCGTCGGCGTGTAGCCGGTGGCGCTGCCCCCCCACAGTTGCTGCACATCCCGGTAGATCCGCTCGACCGGCAGCGAGTGTTCGACCCCGGTGTGACCGTCCACCACCATCGTCATGTTGTGCTCAAAGAGCGACCCGCCCTCGGGCACGACCATCATGCCCAGTTCCTTGGCCGCGGCGATCACCTGCTGGCGCTGCTCGCGCCGCGGCTGGTTGTAGCTCTTCACGCTGAACGCCCCAGCCGCCTTCATCCGCTTGAGGTGGAACCGAGCGTCGTCCAGGCTGTCGATCTCGGCCTTGAACGAGCCCGCGGCGCCGTACAGGATGGTGCCCGTCGAGAACGTGCGCGGCTGCGTGACCAGACCCGCCCGCTGCATCTCGCTTGCCGCGAAGATGGTGCCCGTGTCGTTCGAAGGATCGTGGATGGTGGTCACGCCGAAGGCCAGGTCGGCGTAGCGGCCCCAGTTCTTCTGCGGGACGATGCCGTTGATCCCCTGGGCCCCGTGGGCGTGCACGTCGATCATCCCGGGCATGATGGTCTTGCCCTTGCAATCAACCTGCTTGGCGCCCGCGGGAATCGAGACCTCGCCGCTCTTGCCCACGGTCGTAATGCGGTTGCGATCGACGAGGATGACCCCGTCCTCGATCACCTCGTCGCCGTTCATGGTGATGATGCGGGCGCCGACCAGCGCGAGTGATCCGCTCGGTACGTCCGCGTCGGCCTTGAACGAGATGTTCACGCCGCTCTCGGGACGCTCGGGGAGCTTCTCCGGCGCGCCGGCGACGAACGCGAACGAGTCCGCGACCTTTCGTGTGTAGAGCTCCGGTCCCAGGGACCAGTGCAGCGCGGCACTGTCGCCCGACCAGTGCAGGTTGTCCCCGGATTCCTTGCTCACGCGCGCGACGGGCTGGGCGGTCGTCTTGGGACCGACGCTCACCTCGCGCCCGATCGGGACAAAGGGCGTGATGTACGCGTTGAAGCGCTCGGCGTACGCCAGCCACCTCCCGTCGGGCGACACGGCGAACTCCGTGGCGTTGTCGCTGACGTAGTGCGACCGCTCCTCGGTCCCGTCGAGCCCGATCGAGAAGAGCGTGTGCTTGTCGCTGTCCTTGAGGGATTCGCTGGTCACGAGGAAGACGCGGTCGTTGTCGGCGCCGAACTGCGGGCGCGAGCCCTTGCGGGAGAACCGCTTCGGCGTAACCCCCTTGGCATCGACGACGTACACGCCCGGCTCGTCGGACCAGATCGGCGTCGTCAGGTACCCGCCGGACATCTTGCCGAAGACGATCCTCCCGCCGTTGGGGGAGAACGCCGGGTCGGCGTAATGGCCCGGCTCGGTCGTCACCGCCCGGCCCTCTCCGCCGGCGCTCGATACGACCTTGACGGCGCCGAGCTTCTCGTCGTTCCAGCTCGTGTAGACGATCCAATTGCCGTCGCGCGACCAACTGGGGCACTGCTCAAATTCGTCGTTCGTCGTCGTCAAACGCCGTGGCTGGCCGTCGGGGAGGGGCCGGATGTACAGGTGCCCGAGCGCCTGGAACACCACCGCGTCGCCCTTGGGAGAGACGCGCACCCACCGCAGCATCTTGACGTCGAATTTCTCGGGCGCCACATCGACCGGGAACCGCAGCGCCTCTGCAACCTGGCGGCTCGATTTCACGTGGAACGGGATGTCCGCCACCTGGCGCGATTTCACGTCGATGCGGTGAATCCCGCCGTGCGAGTAGAACACGATCGACTTGTTGTCGGGGGTCCACGCCATCGTGGGGAACACACCGTGGATCGCCCAGGTTTCCTGCATGTCGCGCTCGAGATTGTCGTACAGCTTTTCGATGCGGCCCGACGCGACATCGCGCACGAACAGGCAGGTCTTGAAGCGGTCGCGCCGCACGAACGCGAGCGACTTCCCGTCGGGCGAAGGGGTCGGCCTGCACGCCCCGCCAGGGCCGGCGACAAACGCCTCGGTCTGTCCCGTCTGGCGGTCCAGGCGGTTGATGTTGTAGATCCCCTGGGTGGAGTCCTTGTCGTACTCGAAGCTGCCGCCGCCGGTGGCGTCGAGGCTGTAGTAGAGGTAACGGCCGTCGGGGCTGAACACGGGCTCGCCGACGTCTTTCTCCTCCGTCGGGCGGGTCGTCATCTGGAGCCCGTCCGCCCAGCCGCCGTCCACTCCGGTGCGGTGGTACAGCCACATTTCGCCCGCGCCGAGCGAACGCCTGCTGGTGAAGTGCTTGTGCGCCACGATGAACTGACCGTCGGGCGTCCACGCCGGGCTGTTCAGCAGGCGGAAACTCTCCTTGGTGATCTGCTTGGGGTTCGAGCCGTCGCGGCTCATCACCCAGATGTTGTCGCCCCCCGCCCGGTCGCTGGTGAACGCGATCTGCGTCCCGTCCGGGCTGAAGCGCGGCTGCATGTCCCACGCGATGCCGCTGGTGATCGCCTTGGCCTCGCCGCCGCCGATAGGCAGCGTGTAGATGTCGCCGAGGAGGTCAAAGGCGATCTCCTGGCCATCGGGACTGAGGTCGAGGCTGAGCCATGTGCCCTCCGACGTATCGATCGGCACCTCGTGAAACGCCGGGCCGGTCGCCGCGTACGGGTTGTTCACGTCCCACTTGGCCGGTTCGGCCTTGGGAGCCGCCGCGACCGGAGAGTCCGGGCCGGGCTGCGCCGGCGGGGCGCCCTGCGCCAGCACAACGCCAGAAATCACGAGCAAACCGATCGAGCACAGCGTGCCGGGCACGCGCAAAGTCATCGGAACGGGCATGACAATTCCTTGCAATTGGTCCGCGAAAGGCGCCGGGGGCCGCACCGGAACGCCGGAGCGATTATTCTCCCCATCAGGACGGCGAGCGCCCCGCGCCTCCCGGACGGAGTCGATGCATATCCCCGCCCCTCAGCGTGTCTTCCTCGGCTACCGTCGGCCTGCGCTGCTCCCCGCGGCCGAGTGGCTGGCCGATCGCTTTGCGAACCAGCGCGAGTGCGACCTTTCCGGCGTGTTTGTGTGCGTCCCGGGCGCGCGGGCGTCGCGCCACCTTCTCGCGCTCCTGGTGGAAACGTGCGAGCGCAAAGGGTTCGTGCTCGTCCCGCCACGGATCGGGACGCCCCTGGAACTGATAGACGCGCTGGTCACGACGCCTGGCCAGGCGCGTTCTGTGGAGGCCACGACGGCCCAGCGTCTGCTCGCGTGGTGCGAGGCGGTCGAGCACGCGGAGCCGGAACTGCTCCGCGATCTGGCCCCGCGTCGAGAGCTGGCCGGCGCCGATCTCCGCGCCCGGCTCCACGTCGCCGAGGTGCTCGACGACGCGCGCCGCGAATTGTCCGGGCACGGCATCACCCTGGCGGACGCCGCCGACACGCTGGCGGCCTCGCCCCGCGATTTCCCGGAACTTGCGCGCTGGCGCGCGGTGGCGGCTCTTGAGCGGGCCTATCTCGGCGCGCTGGACTCAAGAGGACTGGTGGATAGCGCCCGCACGCACATAGACGCGGTGCGGAACGGAACTCTCGACCCCGGCGTTCGGGTGGTTCTCGTCGCGGCTCCGGAACTGCCGCGCCTGGTGCGGATCGCTTTGGCCTTACGCCCGCCGATGGCGGCACTGGTGATCGCCGAACCCGGCGAGGCGGACCGCTTCGACGACCTCGGAACGGTCAGGGAGGGCACGTTCGCCACCACCACTCTCCGCCACGACCAGGTCCGGATCGCCGATTCGCCCGCCGGGCAGGCGCGCGTGGTTGAGAGCGAGCTTCGCACGCTCCCGCCCGGCAGCGGCATCGAAGACGTACTGATCGGAGTGCCCGACGCGGAAGTGGCCACAGCGCTGCGGACTGTGCTTGGGTCCTGCGCGCTGCGGGTTCGCGACGCTACAGGCCGGCCCGTGAGCCGCACCGCGCCCGCACGATTTCTCGACGCCGTGGCGTCCCTCCTCGAAACTCGCCACACCCGCGAACTCGCCGCCCTTGCCCGCCATCCGGACGTCTGCGCGTGGATCAGCGCCTCCCTCACGCCCTGCACGGGATCATCCTCGGCGCGTGCCCCGGATACCGCGTGGCTCCGCACTCTCGACGCGGCACTGGAATCTCACCCACCGGGCGTGCTCGCGCCCGATTGGCCCGACAGGGGCGTGACGCACGATGGCAGGGCACCGGCCGTTGCGGCGGCGCTCGGGGCGTTGCTCGGCCCGCTCGTTGCTCCGGGAGGTGCCTCCGAACGTCGCTCGCTCGAGACGGTGATTTCGCAACTTCGAGAGGCGCTCGTTCGCCTGTACGGCGACACCCCGGTGGGCGAGGAGGGCAGCGAGTCGGACGTCTCCTTTAGCGCCTGCACGGCGCTCGCGGAGCACATGGACGAACTCGCCGACTGCTGTCGTTCCGGCGGCGTTCCTCCGGTGACCGTGCCCGAGGCGATCCGCCTTGTGCTCACGCTCGTTCGCGCGGACGGCATCCCGGCGCGGGCAGATCCCGACGCGGTCGAACTCGTGGGCTGGCTCGAGATCGCGCTCGACGACGCGCCGACGTGCATCGTCACCGGCATGAACGAGGGAAGTGTGCCGCGCGGCGGATCGAGCGGGCCGCTCCTTTCGGGGGGGACGCGTCGCGAGCTGGAGCTGCCCGGACCCGACGCGACGCTGACGCGAGACGCGTACCTGCTGAACGTCCTGCTGCGGTGCCACGAGCGAGTCGTGGTGGTCGCGGGGCGGAGGACCGCATCGGGAGATCCGCTCCTCCCGAGCCGGCTGCTGTTCAGCTGCGGAGAGGCCGAACTCGCAGACCGGGTGAGCCTGTGGGCGTCGGACTTGCGCAAGGGCGTCGAGCCCGAACCCTCGGGCCCCCCGCGCGTGGTCGTCGCGTCCGGCTTTCGGCCCATGCCAAGCGTCGAGGCGCCGCCCTTGGCGTCGATGTCGGTCACGTCGTTCGGTGCGTACCTGCGATCGCCCTACGGCTTCTTCCTGGAGCGGGTGCTGCGTCTTAAGGAGGTCGCCGAACCCTCGCCCGAACTCGAGCCATCGGGCGTTGGCGACCTGTTCCACGCGGCCATGCACCGTTTCGCGACGGGCCCTGCGCGCGACGAGTCGGACGCCGCGATCATCCGCTCGGCCATGCTCGACGGCTTGCACGCGGCGGTGCGCGACGCGTTCGGAGTTTCGCCGCCGGGGGTCGTGCGCGTACAGATGGCGCAGCTTCGCGAACGGATCGCGGGAGTTGCGGAATTTCAGGCTCTGCGCCGTGCCGCGGGGTGGAGCATCCTGCTTTCCGAGTGGACGCCCTCCGAGCGTGTCACGGTCGAATCGCCGCGCGGGTCCATGCCCTTGGTGGGAAAGATCGATCGCATCGACACGCGCGAGACCGATCGGGCACTGGCGATCCTTGACTACAAGACTGGGGAAAACGTCAGGCCGCCGGACGCGACCCACCGGGCACGGGGGCGCTGGACCGACCTCCAGCTGCCGTTGTACCGGCACCTGGCCGCCGAGCTGTGGCGGGCCAGCCCCACGCCGCCGGAAATTCTGCTCGGATACATCGCAGTCCCGATCCGCCCCGGCCCGGCCGAGCCGCGCATGGCGGAATGGACGCCCGAGGAGCTGGAGAGCGCGATGGACGCGGCCCGCTCGGTCGTGGAGCGCGTGCAGGCCGGAGAGTTCTTCGAGCTGGGCGATCATCCGCCGGACTCAGGCACCCTCGGATTGATCTGCGGCGAGGGGCTCATCCTGCACGAACCGCACGACGACGGCGAGGTCGGCCAAGGAGACGACGCGTGAAGCGGCTCGAATCCGTCGCCATCCTCGCCTCGGCCGGGTCCGGGAAGACCTTCGCTCTCACGAGCCGCTTCTTGTCCCTGGTTCTCTCCGGCGTCGCGCCCGAACGCATCCTCGCGGTCACGTTCACGCGCGCCGCGGCAAGCGAAATCCTCGATCGCCTCCTGAAGCGATTGTGCGAGGCGAGCCGGAGCGACCGTGCCGCGTCGGAACTCGAGGCCCTGCTCCGGGCGAACGACACCGTCCCCGTCCCCCGCCTGTCGGCCGCGGCCTGCCGGGACGCTTTGCGCCGGCTCGTCGGCGCGATCGACCGCTTGGGAGTCGGCACCATCGACTCGTTCTTCTCCCGCCTGGCCGGCGCGATGTCGCTCGACCTGGACCTCCCGCCGGGCTGGACCATCGCCGACGAAGAGGAGGACCAGCGTCTCCGATCGCTCGCGGTGGAGGAGATCGTCGAGAATCTCGACCACGAGGAAACGCTCCGTCGCGTTCGCTTGCTCCACCGCGGTATGTACTCGGCGCGCGTCTTCTCTGCGGTTCTTGACTCGGTATCAAGCTCGTACGTTCCGTTCCTGGACGCGGACGCGAGGGCGTGGGAGGAGATCGCCCCCCTGACCGAACCGCTCGGCGCGGGGGCCGTCCGGGACGCGATCGACCGGTTGCTCCGGCTCCCGGCCCCCATGAACGCCGACGGCAAGACGGCCAGCAAGCCATGGACCAACGCCCGCGCCGGCAACGCCGCGGACGCGGACGCCGGACGCTGGGACGCGTTCGTGGGCAAGGGCCTTGCCGGGGCCGTAGCGGAGGGCAAGGCGTCTTTCTCGAGGCAGGTGATCACTGACGAAGTGCGCGACGCGATCAACCCGCTCATCGCGCACGCGCGCGCGACCATGGTTTCGCGACTCCGCGACCAGAACCTCGCGACACGCGACACGCTGGCGCACTTTCACGAGGCGTACTCCGGGCTGCGCCGCCGCCTGGGGCTGTGCACGTTCGACGATGTGCCGCGGGCGCTGCTCGCGGCGGACGCCGCGGGCGACCTCGAGCACGTGTACTTTTCCCTCGATGCCCGTCTTGAGCACGCGCTGATCGACGAGTTCCAGGACACTTCTCTCACGCAGTTCCGTCTGCTCGAGCCCCTGCTGAACGAGGTCGTCTCCGACGACTCCGGCGGGCGGTCGCTGCTGTGCGTCGGCGACGTGAAGCAGTCGCTGTATCAGTGGCGGCAGGCCGAGCCGGAACTCCTCGCGTCGCTGAGCACGCGCTGGTCGGTGATCCGGGAGCGCCCGCTCGACGAGTCGCGAAGGTCGAGCCCCGAGATCATCGAGGCCGTCAACGCGACGTTCGGCGCGCTCGCGGGCAACCCCGCCCTGGCGACTCCCGAAGGCGTGCGCGCGGCGACCGACTGGGGCGCTCGCTTCCGCACGCACGCCACCGCTGTGAAGTCGCCCGGATTCGCGTCCCTCGCGGTTTCGCCCGACCCGGGCGGAGACGACCCCGACCGCGTGCACACGGAGCACGCCGCACGCCACATCGCGGCACTCGCCGAGACGTTCCCCGGCGAAACCGTCGGAGTCCTCCTCCCCACGCACAAGCGGATCCCCCGCCTGCTGGCACGCCTCCGCGCGATGGGTGTCGACGCGGTGGTTGAATCGGGGGCGGGCGTCGCCGATTCACCCGCCGTGGCCGCGGTGCTGTCGCTCCTCGAGCTGGCCGACTTCCCCGGCAACTCTGCCGCGGCCTTCCACGTCGCCACGTCGCCCCTGGGCGAAGTCGTCGGGCTCCGGTTTCCCGTGGCGGCCGCCAGCGCCGATGCCACCGCCGCCGCGGTGCGTCGTGAACTGCTCGAACGCGGCTACGCGCAGACCATCGGCCGCTGGGCCGGCGCGGTCCGCAACGCGTGCGACGCGCGCGACACCGATCGCCTCTCACGCCTGATCGAGCTCGCCGAACGCCACGATGCCACCGCCGGCCTCCGGCCCTCGGAGTTCGTCGCGTTCGCGAGCGCCGCTCGCCTGGCCGAGACCCCATCGGCGCAGGTCCGGCTCCTCACGGTGCACGGCTCCAAGGGTCTGCAGTTCGCCCGCGTCGTGCTGCCCGACGTCGAGGACACGCTGCGTCCCCGCCATCCCCCGGGCGTGATCGTGGAGCGGAAAACGGCGCTCGACCCCATCACCGCGGTATCCCGCTACGCGTCCGAGGAAGTGCGCGCAGGCCATGCCCGCCTCGAAGAGATGCACCTGCGGCAATTCGCCCGCCTGATCGGCGAGCGGCTCAGCGTCCTGTACGTCGCCATGACCCGCGCCCAGAAGCGGCTCGACATGCTGCTGCGTCCGCATCTGCTCAAGGACGCCTGGCCCCGCACCTTCGCGGGGCTGCTGCACGGCTCGCTCGCGCCCGAGGAAGCCCGAGCGCCCGGCGCTCTTTTGTGGTCGCGCGGCAGGGACGATCTCGCGGCGCCGAGCGCGTCATCGACTCCGCCACGTGCACCGTCGCCGTCCGCTGCCGCCATTGTGGTCCCGATCGCGTTCGCCCCGGCGGAGGGACGTGCTACCCGCACACCCTCCCTCTCCCCCTCGCGGGCCGGCGCTGCCCGCCCGAGGACGATCGCCGAAGCGCTCCGGCCGCCGGCCTCCCCCGCCTCGCGGGCCCGCGGCCTGCTCGTGCACGAGTGGCTGGAACACCTTGAGTGGCTCAACGCGCCGCTCACGGTCGAGCAACTCCGAACCATCTCTCGGCGGGCAGGGATGACGTGGGACGAACGCGCCGCCGCAACCGGGCAGGAACTGGTGGCCTCGATGCGTCGTGACGCATGCACGCAGCTCCTGTCCCACAACGGGGCCGCGGCACGGGCGCCGGCGGGAGCGGAGCTTGCGGTGCACCTCGAGCGATCACTCGCCGCACGCGCCGCGCTCCCCGGGGACCCGCACCCGCGGCTCATCGTCGGGCGCCTCGACCGGCTCGTGATCGGCCGGTCCGGCGGACGGCCGGTGTACGCCGAGATCATCGACTACAAGACGGAGACCGGTTCCGGCACCGACGAACAGGTGAGGCGCGACTATGCGCCGCAGCTCCACGCGTACCGCGCGGGGATCGCGGCCCAGTACGGGATTCCGCCCACCAACGTGCGTTGCTGCGTCGCGCTGGTGCTTCAGGGGCGGGTCGTGTGGATCGACTGATCGCCCCCTGCGCCGCTACTGTCCCGTGCCGCACCCTCGACGGAGTATTCCATGATCTGGCTCGCCCGCCGCGTGACCGCTCTTGCCGCAACTCTCTTCGCCGCCGTCGCGTCCGCGCAGGACGTGCAGGTAGAGAAGTACACCCTGCCCAACGGGCTGACGGTGATCCTGCACGAAGACCACTCGCGCCCGATCGCCACGATCAACACGTGGTTCCGCGTGGGGGCCAAGGACGAGCCCGCGCGGCGCAGCGGGTTCGCGCACCTGTTCGAGCACCTCATGTTCATGGGCACCGCGCGCGTGCCGGGCAACCAGTTCGACGTGCTGATGGAGTCGGGCGGCGGATCGAACAACGCGTCGACGAGCAGCGACCGCACGAACTACTTCAGCATGGGCCCGTCGTCGCTGCTGCCGCTGCTCCTGTGGCTCGACGCCGACCGCCTCGACGCGCTCGGCGCGAACATGACCCAGGAGAAGGTCGACCTGCAGCGCGACGTCGTGCGCAACGAGCGGCGCCAGACCGTCGAGAACACCCCGTACGGGATCGCCGAGCTGATCCTGCCCGACGCGCTGTATCCGCCCGGCCACCCGTATCACCACCCCGTGATCGGCAGCCACGAGGACCTGCAGGCCGCCTCGCTCCAGGACGTGAAGGACTTCTTCGCGACCTACTACGTGCCCGGCAACGCGAGCCTCGTGGTCGCGGGCGACTTTGATCCCAAGGTCATCAAGCCGCTGATCGCCGACCTCTTCGGCTCGCTGCCGCGCCGCCCGGAGCCGTTGCGCAAGCCCGCCATTCCCGTGAAGCTCGACGGTGTGAAGCGCGGGACCATGTACGACAACGTGCAGCTCCCGATGCTGACGTTCGCGTACCACAGCCCGGCGTTCTACGCCGAGGGCGACGCGGAGAGCGACCTGGTCGCGTCGATCCTGACCGAGGGCACGAGCAGCCGCCTCTACCGGCGCCTGGTCGCGCAGGACAAACTCGCGACGTCGGTCGCGGCCAGCCGGGACCAGGGCAAGCTCGGGTCGCTCTTCCGGATCGACGTGATCGCCAGCCCCGGCGCCGACCTGGACCGCATCGAGGGCATCGTCGACGAGGAGATCGCGCGGCTGTGCGCCGACGGTCCGACCCGGGCCGAGCTCGAGCAGTTCAAAGCCCGCATGGAACTCAGCAAGCTCGAAGCCGTAGAGGACCTCCATTCCCGCGCCGACAAGCTCAACGAGTACGAGTTCTATCTCGGGAACCCCAACTCCTTTCAGCGGGACCTCGACCGCTACCGCTCGGCGACCACCGACGACGTGCGCCGCTGGGCCAAGCTCGTGCTCACCCCTAACGCACGCGTGCTCTTCCGCGTCCTGCCCCTGGCCCCCGAGCGCGCCCCCACCGCCCGGGACACGCGCCCCACCGATTCCAAGCCCGGTCCCTTTGTGCCACCGGCGCCCAAGGTTTTCACGCTCTCGAACGGGATGAGCGTCATGTGCTGGGAGATGCCCGGCCCCGCGATCGAATCCCTGGCTGTCGTCTTCGTGCCCGGCGGAGCGCTCAACGCGCCCGACGGTTCCGACGCCGGGCTGGCTTCGCTCACGGCCACGATGATCGGCGAGGGCGCGGGCGACCTCGACGCCTTCGCGTTCGCGCAAGCCGTCGGCAGCGCCGGGGCCTCGTTTTCCAGCCACGACACCCGCGAGTCGCTCGTCGTTGAAATGACGGTCATCTCACGCAACATCGACCGAGCCGCGTCCCTGCTCGCCGACGCGGTTCGCCGTCCGCGCCTCGCCACCGACGACTTCGACCGCGTGAAGAAGCTGGCCCTCGAGGACCTTCAGCAGTCGGAGGACGAGCCCCGGCGCGTGGCCGATCGGGTGGCCGCCGCGGCGCTCTACGGGGCCGGGAGTCCTTTGGCCTGGCCGACGGAAGGAACGCCCGCGTCCATCGCCCGAATCACCCTGGGCGGCGTGCAGAAGATGTACCTGCGTCTCGTGCGTCCTTCCCACGCGACCATCCTCGCGGCCGGCAGCCTGAGCGCGGGCGAGGTGCAATCCGTCCTCGAGAAGGCGTTCGGGGACTGGCGCATCGAAGGAGCCGCGGCACCGTTCGCCGCGGTCAACCCGGCTGAGCGTCGTCCCTTCCGAGTGATGTTCGTCGACCGGCCCGGTGCGGTCCAGACCATGGTCCGGTTTCTCTCGCCCGCCCCCGACTACGCGAGCAAGGAGCGGGTTCCCCTTGAGCTCATCAACACGCTCGTCGGCGGCAGCTTCACGAGCCGGCTGAACCAGAACCTCCGCGAGAAGCACGGGTACACCTACGGAGCCCGCTCGAGCTTTGACTTCTCCAGGACCGTCGGCTCCTACACCGCCGGCGCCGGCGTCACGAGCAAGGTCACCGGGCCGGCCCTGTCCGAGTTCATCGGCGAGTTTGCGCGCCTGGCCAAGGGCGACATCGGCGAGGCCGAAGCGACCAAGGCCCGCAAGTTCTTCCGCGAGCACCTCGTCGATCGCTTCGCGGGAACGTCCAACGTGGTGTCGACTGCCGCGGGACTGATCCAGAACGGGGCCAAGTTCGAATCTCTCGGCGCCGACCTCTCGCTCGCCGAGTCGGTCCGGGTCGGGGATCTCAACGCCGTCGCCGATCGATTCGCGTGGACCGGCAAGGGTGTGCTTGTCCTGGTGGGCGACAAGCAGACGATTCTTGAGCAGACCAAGAACCTCGGCCTGCCGCCGCTCGAAGAGGTGGACTCGTTCGGAGCGCCGATCTCCGCCGATCCGGGCGCTGCCGCCGTCGAGAAATAGTCCGGTCCCGCCGCAGTCCTCAACGCTTCACGAGCCCCCACTGCTCGTCCAGCCTCTTCAATGAAATCGGCTCGGGAGTGCCGAGGTGCTGCGCGAACAGCGACACGCGCATCTCCTCGATCATCCAGCGGTACCGCTCCAGGGCCGGGTCGCTGCGGCCTGACGCGTCGTGAGCTCTTCGCCTGTCCAGGAACTGTCGCCAGTGCGGCACAATCTGCTGCATGGACCGCGCGTCGCGTTCCAGGCCGGCGTTGGTGAGCTTCGCCAGGCGCGCCTCCACCGCCGCGAGGTACCGCGCGATGTGGCCGAACCGTTCGCGGGGCGTGCGCAGCAGGAATCCGTCGTGGACGAGTTCGCGGAGCTGCGCCCGCACATCGTCCGCGGCAGCCGCGAAGGCGGGAGCGGTCGCTTCGGCAAGCCGCAGCTCGGCGCGGTGGTGCGCTTCGAGAACCGGCGCAACCTCGCCCTCGACCTCACGGGCGCTCGCGCTGATTCTCCGCCACCCGGCCAGCAGCGCCGCCTCGAACGCCTCCCGGGTGCGCGGCACCACGCCGACCATGAACGCACGCTCCGCCACCAGCAGTGAAAGGTCGCGCGTGATTGAGCGCCCCGGAGCCACGGTCGCGTAGCGCAGCGACATCCGCGGCAGGTGCTCCATGCTCCTCACGTGGTGCCGCACCTCGTCCGCCGCACGGGCCAGGAAGAGCGCCCGCAGCCCCTCGCGCATCGCCGCCGCGCTGCGCTCGGGCGTTTCGAACAGCCGGAGGCACACGACCCCGCCCTCGTCGTCGAGCGCGGGGTACCCCTTGAGCGTGACGCCGCCGCGCGACAGTGTCACCTGCTCGGGCAGAGCGCCAAAGTCCCAGTCGCGCACGTCGCGCCGGTCAAACTCCGCGGGCGCGAGCGAGCCAAAGCCTGCGCGCACGCGGTCGCCGAGTTCGAGCTGGAGCTTCGTCAGGTCGCGACCCTCCCCCAGCTTGGCGCCCGCCGCGTCGACGACGCGGAAGTTCATCCGCAGGTACGCGGGCAGCTCATCGAGGCGGAAGCTCGCGGGCGTGATGGCCAGCCCCAGCGCCGCGCTCAGCTCACCCGCGAGCACCTCGAGGATCGAGCCGTCCGGCGCCCCCGCGCGGTCCACCGCCGCGATGCACCGCTCCATGAGTCCGTCCGACACATACTTCCTCGTGCTCCGCGGCAAGGTCCGCACGAGACTCTCGACCTTCTCGCGGAACATGCCGGGCACGAGCTTCTCGCCCGAGCGCGCATCGAGCTGCCCAAGCACCTCGATGGGCACACGCATCGTGATACCGTCGGACGGATCCGCGGCATCGTTGCGGTAGCTCAGCGCCAAAGCCGCTCCTCCGAACGGCACCGCGTCGGGGAATCGTTCCGGAGTGATCCCTTCGGGCTGGGCCGACATCACGTCGCTCTCACTCATGTACAGGACACGCGGGGTCGATCGTTCGGCGACTTTGCGCCACCGCTCGAACCGCTGCGCATCCCACACGTCCCGCGGCACGCGTGCCTCGTAGAACGCGAACCTCCGGCGAGCATCCGCGACAAGGTCGGTGCGCCGGGCCTTGGCCTCGAGCTTCTTGGCGTTCTCGAGCACCGCGCGGTTGTGCACCAGGAACGTCCCCTCGGTCCTGAGCTCGCCCTCGACCAGGGCGTGCTGGATGAATATTTCTCGTGCGGCCACGGGATCGATCGGTCCGTACACCACCCGGCGCCGTGCCACGATCTCCAGCCCGAACAGCGTGAGGCGCTCGTACGCAAACACCTGGCCGGTCTGGGCGCTCCAGTGCGGATCGAAAAAACTACGCGTGAGCGCGTGCGCCCCCACCGCTTCGAGCCACGCCGGGTCGATCTTCGCGACGCTCCGCGCGTAGTTGCGTGTGGTCGTTACAACCTCGCCGGCCATCACCCACTTGGGGTTCTGCTTGAAGAGCCCGGAGCCGGGGAACAGGTAGAACTTGGTGCCACGCGTGCCCGCGTATTCCGGAGTCTCCGGGTCCTTGCGGCCCACGTTGCTCAGGAGCCCCGCCAGGAGAGCACGGTGGATCGACGCCGAGTCCGCCGGGTTGGTGTTGACACGCTTGCCCATCTCCGTGAGCACCGCATGCAGCTGCTGGCGGACATCGTGCCACTCGCGCATCCGCGTAAAACTCAGAAACGTGTCGCGGCACAGCTTCCGCAGCCTGCTCCCGCGCAGGTGGTGCGACTGCTCGTGGAAGAACTTCCACACGTTCAGGAACGAGGCAAAGTCCGAAGCCTCGTCCCTGAACTGCCGGTGGGCCTGGTCCGCGGCTTCCTGCTTCTCAAGCGGTCGCTCTCGTGGGTCCTGCACCGACATCGCCGCGGCGATGATCAGCACCTCCGCGAGGCACCCTTCCTTCTCCGCCGCCAGAATCATGCGCCCCAGGCGCGGGTCGACCGGCAGGCGCGCCAGCTCCGCGCCGATCCGCGTCAGCTCGTTCTTCTCGTCCACCGCTCCGAGTTCTCGCAGCGTTTCGTACCCGTCGCGGATCATCCGCGAATCGGGCGCCTCCACGAACGGAAACTCCTCGACCGCTCCCAGGCGCAGCGCCTTCATCTGCAGGATGACGCTCGCAAGGTTCGTCCGAAGGATCTCGGGCTCGGTGAACCTCTCGCGTCCACCGTAGTCCTGCTCCGAGTACAGGCGCACGCACACGCCCGCCTCGACGCGCCCGCAGCGCCCCGCGCGTTGGTCGGCACTCGCCCGCGACACCGCCTCGATCGGCAGCCGCTGCACCTTGGTCCGGGCGCTGTACCGGCTGATCCGCGCGTAGCCCGGGTCCACCACGTACCGGATGCCCGGCACCGTCAGCGACGTTTCCGCCACGTTGGTCGCCAGCACGATCCTCCGCCCCGGGTGTGGCCGGAAGACCCGCATCTGCTCCTGTGCCGACAGGCGTGCGTACAGCGGAAGGATCTCCGTCCCGGGCGGGTGGTGCTTCCTCAGCACCTCTGCCGTTTCGCGGATCTCGCGCTCGGTCGCGAGGAACACGAGCACATCGCCGCGCCCGGACCGATCGATCGCGCACAGTTCGTCCACGGCCGCGACGATCGCTTCCTCCTGCGTGAGGTCCTGCTCGTCCTCGTCGCCGGCCAGCGGCTTGTACCGAATCTCGACTGGGTACGTGCGCCCCGAGACCTCGACGATCGGGGCCGGCCCGCGCGGCCCCGCGAAGTGCTTGGCGAACCGCTCCGGGTCGATCGTCGCCGACGTGATGATCACCTTCAGCTCGGGCCGTCGCGGCAGCAGGCGCTTGACGTACCCCAGCAGAAAGTCGATGTTCAGGCTACGCTCGTGCGCCTCGTCGATGATCAGCGTGTCGTACGCCTCGAGCATCCGGTCGCCCTGGGTCTCGGCCAGCAGGATGCCGTCGGTCATGACCTTGACGAGCGTGTCGTCGCTCGTCTGATCGCCGAACCGCACCTTGTACCCCACCTGCCGCCCTAACGGCGTCTGCAACTCCTCGGCGATGCGCGTCGCGACCGCCCTCGCCGCGATCCGTCGCGGCTGCGTGTGCCCGATCGCACCGAGCACGCCCCGCCCCAGTTCCAGGCAGATCTTGGGAAGCTGGGTCGTCTTTCCGGAGCCCGTCTCGCCGCAGATCACGATGACCTGATGGTCGCGGATCGCGGACGCGATCTCGTCCTTGCGCGCAACTACCGGCAGCTCAGACGGATAGCTCGGTCGCGGGAGTGTCGCGGCGCGGCGGTCCCTTCGTGCCACCGCAATCTCGACGTCGCGCCGCAACGCCTCGATCTCGCGCAAGTCAGGCGTGGATCCACGCCCTGCGGCGCACGCACGCTGCAGCCGCGCCGACAGCCGGCGACGATCGACCAGCATGCACCGCTCAATCCGGGCCTGAATGTCACGGACGGGGTCTGGCACGCCGAAGCGTACCGCGACCAAAGGCCAAATCCGATGAAACTCACGAGCCCCGTGGGGGTACCATTGGTATCACGAGTCCCCGCGCCCCCGCCGCCGCGTTCGTGGCGGGTCGCGGCAAAGAAGGGATGGAGCCACGTATGAAACGTCTGACCGTCGTTGCCGCGATCCTCGCCGCCGCCTCGTCCTCATTCGCCCAGACCCCGACGCCCGCCGCCAAGCCCGCGGCACCAGCGACGGCCCAGCCCGCCGCCAAGCCGGTCTCGACGCTCACCGTGGGCGACAAGGCCCCGGCCCTGACGGTCGAGAAGTTCGTCAAGGGCGAGCCCATCACGGGCTTTGAGAAGGGCAAGGTCTACGTCGTCGAGTTCTGGGCGACGTGGTGCGGCCCTTGCAAGGTTTCCATGCCGCACCTCTCCGAACTCCAGAAGGAGTACAAGGACAAGGGCGTCACGATCATCGGAACCAACGTCTGGGAAGATCAGGCGTACAACGCTGACACGCTCGCCAAGGTGGAGAAGTTCGTCAAGGAAGCCACCACAATGGGCTACACCGTCGCGTACGACGGCGCGGCCAAGGCGACCGACACGGCCTACATGAAGGCCTCCGGCTCCAACGGCATCCCCACCGCCTTCATCGTCAACCAGGACGGCAAGATCGCCTACATCGGCCACCCGATGCAGATGGACGACACGCTCAAGCAGGTCGTCGCCGGCAACTTCGACCTCGTGAAGGCCAAGGCCGACTACGAGGCCGCCAAGAACGCCGAAAAGGCCCGCATGAACCAGGGCGCTTCGCTCCAGAAGTTTGCGACCGATTACACCAAGCTCATGAAGGACGGGAAGACCGACGAGGCGTACAAGCTCGCCGCTCCCATGGTGGACGGCGCATTCAAGGACAACGCCCAGGGCCTGAACCTGATCGCGTGGACCATCGTCGACCCCGACAAGCCGGTCGCCAAGAAGGATCTGGACCTCGCGCTCAAGGCCGCGAACCGGGCGATGGAAATCACCAAGAGCAAGGACCCGGCCATCACCGACACGCTCGCGTGGGTCTACTTCACCAAGGGCGATACCGCAAAGGCGATCGAGCTGGAGAAGAAGGCCATCGCCCTGGCCGCCGACGACGACCAGATGAAGTCCGAGCTCGAGGGATCCCTCAAGAAGTTTGAGTCCGGCAAGAACTGATCTCGCGCCCGCACGATCGAGCATTTGCAGGGCCCCGGGGCAGCACCCCGGGGCCTTTTCTGTTTCCCGGGAGCAGTCGTCGCCGTGGGGTTCGGGGAACGGACGGATACTTTTCCCAATCTTCAAAGCCTCCACCCGTTCCGGACCGAGTTTTTCTGTCGGAACATGCGCGTCCCTGGCGCGTACTTCACCTGGAACCTCTTCTCGATCGACAGAGCCCGGCAGGACGTGTAGTCCGGCGGCAGCCTGTCGTCCATCCCGGAGTCCTCGATGCACAAGCTCACGTCCCTGATCGCCGCGGCCTCTCTCTTGGCCAGCGCTTCTGCGTTCGCCCAGGGCGGCGGGAACGACAAGGCCACCAAGCCCGCGCAGCCCGCTGTCAAGCAGCCCGTCAAGACTGCCGACAAGGCCATCAAGCTCGCAGTCGGCGACAAAGCGCCCGCGCTCAAGGTGGAGAAATTCGTCAAGGGTGAGGAGATCACCGGCTTCGAAAAGGGCCACTTCTACGTCATCGAGTTCTGGGCGACATGGTGCCCGCCCTGCCAGAAATCAATCCCGCACCTCACCGATCTTCAGAAGGAATTCAAGGACAAAAACCTCACGATCATCGGCGTTGATGTGTGGGAGGACGCTCACGGCGGCAAGTACGACGCCGGGATGTTGACCACCGTCGAGAAGTTCGTGAAGGACAAGGGCGACAAGATGAACTACACCGTCGCCTATGACGGTGCCGCCAAGGCCATGGACAACGCCTACATGAAGGCCAGCGGGCAGGGCGGCATCCCGGCGGCGTTCATCGTCGACGGCGAAGGCAAGATCGCGTGGATCGGCAACCCGCTGGACGACAACTTCAAGACGCAGATCAAGAAGGTCGTCAGCGGCAAGGAGAAGAAGAAGGAC
>JBGALI010000013.1:0-140781 GCA_044223975.1 Phycisphaerales bacterium
GGTCGCCGGAGGTCGACGGGGGCGGGAACTCCCGATGCTGGCTGAGAGAAGCCGGACGAAGACACCGAGATCGCAGGGCCGATCTCGGTGGCACGGGATCTTGGTGCCACCTGCCTGAATCAACGTGCACGCGGCACGTCGATCCACGTTGCCGCCTGCGCAGGCACAACGTCACGTGGCAAACGACTCCCACCGGCGGGTGGCGCCGTGGTCGCTCCCGTGCCACCCAGAAACCTTGTGGGATCTCCGTGGCACGGCTGTTCACAGGCTTTGTGCTTTCCCCTCGGCCGGGGGCGGGAAACACCGAGATCGCGGGGCCGATCTCGGTGGCACGGGATCTTGGTGCCACCTGCCAGGGCCGGGACATCGATGCCTCCCGCCGTCCCGCCCGCTCTAAATGATCATTTGCATTCGACCCACAAATGCGTTCTACTGGTGATTCGCCAGCGACATAAGGAATGCAATGCCAGTGCCTGACACTACTTGCACCGTCCAGTTTCTTCAGTCCACTCCTATCTTGGTGGGCGTCTCGCTCTTTTTCTGTACGGCCATCAGCTTTGGAGCAAGTCCTCCGGCGTCATTCGTAGGACTTGGATCCTTACCAGGGGGCAATTACTCGAACGGCTATGCGGTCAGTGGTGACGGCGTTGCTGTTGTGGGCCAAGGTGGCGGGCCTTCTACAGGATACCGGGCATTTCGGTGGACAAATTCCGGAGGCATGATCGATCTCGGTACGCTGCCGACCGGCGGTGGCTATCAGTATTCAAACGGCTGGGGCGTTAGTGGAGATGGCTCAGTCGTGGTCGGCGAGAGTAGTTCCACCGGGCTCGGTCGCGCGTTCCGGTGGACGAGCGCCGGTGGTATGGTAAACCTCGGCGCCTTTTCGTCGGGTGATGGTTACGACTACTCCTCCGCACGCGCGGTCAGCCGTGACGGATCGATCGTTGTGGGAGAGAGCAATGCGAACGGCGGTCGGCGCGCTTTTCGATGGACTAGCGCCACGGCCATGCAGAACCTCGGAGCGCTGGCGGGAGATACAGATTCCAACGCTGGGGCCATCAGCGGAGATGGGTCCACGATTGTAGGTAACAGCTACACCATCACCACCAATCGCGCCTTTCGATGGACCAGCGACGGCGGCATGGCGGAGCTTGGCACACTTCCCGGCGACTCAAACTCTTACGCATGGGGCGTAAATCGCGACGGATCGGTCATTGTGGGCAGAAGCGACTCTCCCATCGGTAGCCACGCATACAGATGGACCCTGATGGACGGCATGCAGGATCTAGGCTCCCTTGCAGGAGCGACATCCGCCGCGAGCGTTTCCGTCAGTGCGGACGGCTCACTGGTTGGGGGCGAATGCAATTTCCCTGACGGGTATCACGGCTTCCTGTGGAGCGCGACGCTGGGCATTGTGGATCTCAACACGTATCTCCCGTCCCTCGGAGTTGATCTGTCGGGCTGGACTCTCCACGCTCCGTGGGGAATCAGCGACAACAACCAAACCATTGTGGGTTACGGCACTCACAACGGTCAGACGGAAGCGTGGATTGCCACAATTCCAACCCCAGCCACCTCGGCTTTTCTGTGCGTTGCACTTGCCTCCATGAGGGGCAGGCATCGCGCTTCCGGGACACGCGCAAGTGCAGTCGCGGGCTGCGTACGGCATGGCTAGCGGAGGAACCGCCAGCGGTGGCAGGTCACGCGGACCTGCAAGGCCAGGTCCGTACCACGTTGAAAGTCCCGGCCACCCGCCAGTGGCAGACGAAGCGAACTCGGGCCACCCGCCTCGCGGGAACGCTCCGGACGAGGACACCGAGATCGCAGGGCTGATATCGGTGGCACGGGATCTTGGTGCCACCTGCCACCGGTGCCCTTCCCGTGCCACCCGTCACCCCGGATGGGAAACTCGACAATCCGCCTCATCAGGAATTCGTTCGCGCCCGGAACTGTGACTCGGCCCACAGCGAACACTGGGGCAGTATTTCGAGCGGAGATTTTTCATATGAGAATGCACGGATGAAAGTATAATCACGACTTGGGTCCTTCGCCAACATTGCTGAAGATGGTCTTCCGTGCGGACGCGCAATTGCTGTGATGGTGCGCTGCTGTGTTAAGATGTCAAGCTCAACAAGGTGCCCGGATGGCTCGTGATCGACAAGCACACAGAATCTCGATGTCAGCGTCCACCATCGCACCTTTTGTTCGACATCGAGGAACGGCGCGTCGGGAAAGTCCTCGATCAGATCGGCGGAGTACTTGATAGCCCTAAGTGCATCTCGGACCGATTCCAATTCTGCGCGACGTTCGGGCTTGTAGCTTCCCAATACAATCACTGATTTCGTCGGAGTCACGAGAAAAGCACGCGTCTTCAAATGCCTGGATGCATGAGTCTCTCCCAGCGGCGATGCTGCGATCTCTCGGAAGTGCGACAGGGCGTGATCCCCGAGTGTACTCCACGCAGCTGAGTCCGATACAACATCTGGCGACATGACTTCCATCGCAAATGGCACGAGCCTTCTTTGCAAGGGGATCGGCGGCACCGAAGCGTCTTCGAGTTCAAACGACACGTCGAAAAGGAATACTGGCCCTTGATCAGATCCGTAGCCGACATCCGTAAACGCTGTGCCGTGCTGAAACACTACGGTAAACGGCTCCTTGTTCGCCCACTGCTGGAGCGTCAGGCACTTTAGACCACTCCTTATTGGGAGGAAATATCGTGATGGCTTGGAATCCGCCACCTCTGCTAACACGGTAACGTCGGCACGCACCGGACCGATTACATACACGCTATCGACGGTGGCGTCGTCAAATGCGACGATTAGGGCGTCTCGTATCCAGCCGATCCTCGCGCTGGCTCCCACGAGGAAACGGGGAAGCCGCTTCAGATCCAAGCCTTCTGATTGGACTCGCTCCCGCACTGTCGAAAGGATGCGCCTAGTTACTTCGACGGCGCTGCGCCTGTTCCACACAGTCATCGCGCCTCCCATCGTCCCACACTTGACTCAGGCCTAGACCGGAAGCGCCTCTTGAGGAGGAACACTGGCGCCTCCGCATGGGTGTCGTTGGTTCCAAGGGGAGGCAGACAGGGCGCCGAGACTGACTGGGGAACCAGATTCAATCCCCGGTGTCCAAGACAGCCATAAAAGCCTCCTGCGGAATATTCACGCTCCCCACGTTCTTCATCCGCTTCTTGCCCTCTTTCTGCTTCTCCAGCAGCTTGCGCTTTCGGCTGACATCGCCGCCGTAGCACTTGGCGAGCACGTCCTTGCGGAAGGCCTTGATGGTCTCGCGGGCGATGATCTTGCCGCCGATGGCGGCCTGGAGGGGGATTTCGAACTGGTGGCGGGGGATCTGTTCGCGGAGTTTGGAGAGGAGGTGGCGGCCGCGGTGTTCGGCCTTGTCGCGGTGGACGATGATGGCGAGGGCTTCGACGGGGTCGCCGTTGATGAGGATGTCGAGCTTGATGAGGTTGTCGTGGCGGTACTCGATGACCTCGTAGTCCATGGTGCCGTAGCCGCTGGTCATGCCCTTCATCTTGTCGAAGAAGTCGTAGATGATTTCGGCGAGGGGGATTTCGAAGACGAGGATGTCGCGGGTGTGGGAGACGAAGGTCTGGGCCTTGTAGGTGCCGCGGCGCTCGAGGCAGAGCTTCATGACGTCGCCGATGTACTCCTTGGGGAGCATGATCTCGACTTTGCAGATCGGTTCGCGGATCTCTTCGATCTGGCCCATGTCGGGGAGGTCGGCCGGGTTATGCACCTCGAGAAGTTGGTACGGGGATGTCGGATGTGGGATGGCGGATGTCGGATGTGAGGCGGACTTGCCGGCGGTGTGTTTGGAGGCGTTGCTGTGTTCGTGGTTGGAGGGCCAGGGGTTGTAGTGTTCGGCTTCGGGGTCGACGGGCTTCAAGGACTGGCCGTTTGCCCCGGTTACGGTGCCGTGGGTCTTGACGAGGACGTGGTAGGAGACGGTGGGTGCGGTCTGGACGATCTCGACGCCGCCCTCGCGCTCGAGGCGCTCCTGGACGATGTCCATGTGCAGCAGGCCGAGGAAGCCGCAGCGGAAGCCGAAGCCCAGGGCCTCGGAGTGGACGGGCTGGAAGGTGAAGGAGGAGTCGTTGAGCGAGAGCTTCTCGATGGCGTCGCGGAGCTCTTCGAAGTCGGTGGATTCGCCGTCCTCGCTCGTCGCCGGGTAGAAGTCGCAGAAGACCATCTGGCGCGGCGGCTGGTAGCCGGCGAGGGCTTCACTGGCGGGCTGGTGCTCGTGGGTGATGGTGTCGCCGATTCGCACGTCTTTCAGCGAACGGATAGCCGCGACCATGTAGCCGGTTTCGCCCGGGCCGACGCTGCCGCCGGGCACGCGGTAGGGCTTGGGGTTCATCTTGCCGATGTCGGAGACGAGGAAGGAGCGTCCGATGCCCATCATGCGGATCTTGTCGCCGACCTTGAGGGTGCCGTCGAAGACTCGGAAGTAGACGATGACGCCGCGGTAGTCGTCGTAGACGGCGTCGAAGATGAGGGCGCGGAGCTGGGGCACAACGGGCGGGCGCGGCGGGGGGAGCTTCTCGCAGATCGCGGCAAGGAGTTCGGGGAGGCCTTGGCCGGTCTTGGCGGAGACCTGCAGGCAGTCCTCGGCCTTGAAGCCCAGGGTCTGCTCGATCTCGTCGGCGACCTCGAGCGTGCGGGCGCTGGGGAGGTCGATCTTGTTGATGACGGGGATGATCGTGAGGTTTTCGTTGATGGCGAGGTAGGCGTTGACGAGCGTCTGGGCCTGGACGCCCTGCGTCGCGTCGACGACGAGGATGGCGCCCTCGCAGGCCTTCAAGGCGCGGCTGACTTCGTAGTTGAAATCGACGTGCCCGGGGGTGTCGATGAAGTTGAGCATGTAGAGCTGGCCGTGGTCGGCGGCGCCGCCCTTGGCGATCTTGTGCTCGCCGGAGTCGTCGACGGGAGCTTCGTAGTCGGTTTCGAGCTCGTCGGCCTTGGTGCCGGGCTTGTGGCGGTGGAAGACGGTGACGGCGGAGGCCTTGATGGTGATGCCGCGTTCGCGCTCGATGTCCATCGAGTCGAGGATCTGCTCGCGTGCTTCGCGTGCGGAGACGGCGTTGGTGGCCTGGAGGAGGCGGTCGGCGAGGGTGCTCTTGCCGTGGTCGATGTGGGCGATGATGGAGAAGTTACGGATATGGTCGGGGGTTTCGGGCATTGCGGGGGGAGTGTAGGGGAGGGGAGGGGGGAAGAGGGCAGTGGGGAGTGGGCAGTGGGCAATGGGGAATCGGCGAGGCGCGGGCTTGGGGCTGATTGGTTGCGAGAGTTGGGTGCCCGGGCGTGGCGCGGCTGAGAGTTTCGTCGCTCGGTTAGGGAGCGGACGGCACGGGGGGGTGCGCCCCGCCGAGTGCCGCGGCGGCGGGGAGCACGCGGTTTGAGAAATCAAAGAGCGTGAGGTTTTCGACGGGTGAGCCGAAGCCGGGCGCGGCAACGGCTTCGGGCGCCCACCAGCAGAGGCCGCGGCCGAGGCCGTCGGGGAGTGACGCGAGCACATCGGAGAGTGCCGCGGTGTACCGGGCCTGACCGTCGGGGGTCGGCGGGAATGCAGCGAGGCACTGCGAGGGAAGCCCGACCAGATTGCCGGTGTTGTCGTTCCAGGCGAGCGTCCAGGGGTAGGAGGTTTCGACGATGTGCAGAGGGCGTGCGAAGCGGGTTGCGAGGTCGGTGAGGTTGGCGGCGACCGCGGCGAGCGTGCCGTGCCACCACGGGTAGTAGGACAGGGCGATGTGGTCGAAGCGCAGGCCGGCGGCGATCGCGCTGCCGTAGAACCAGCGGCAGGCGGGGTTGTCGCCGCCGCGGTCGGTGTGCAAGAGGACCGGCGTGCCGGGCGCGGCGTGATGAACGGCGTCGGCGCCGGCGTTGAAGAGTCGGGCGAACGCGGACCAGCCGTTGGCGCTGATGCGTCCTTTCGGCCAGAGCATTCCGTCGGTGACTTCGTTGCCGATCTGCACGAGATCAGGCGGGGTGTTCTGGGCGTTCAAGGCGGAGAGAAAGCCACCGGTGAAACTGGCGACGGCCGATTCGAGTTGCGAGGTTGAAAGGCCGGCCCATGCCGCGGGCGGAGTTTGCTGGCCGGGATCGGCCCAGGTGTCGGAGTAGTGGAAGTCGATGAGGAGTTTGAGGCCGGCGCTGCGAGCGCGCTGGGCCATGGCGAGCGTGCGCGCTGTTGAGCAATAGCCGCCGGGCGGGTTGTTCCAGACGCGCAGGCGGACCGTGTTGATGCCGCGGTCTCTGAGGATGAGGAGCGGGTCGCGGGGAATGGCGCCGTCGAAGAACGTGACGCCGAGGTCGTCGAGTTGAGGGAGGAACGAGAGATCGACGCCGCGGAATTGCGGGCGGCGGCTGGCGCGCCCGACGGGCGTGATGAGAGGAGGTTGGCCCGCGCCGGCGCGGGATGCGAGCGAGAGGGCCGCGAGCACGGCGCCGGCGATGGCACGGCGGCGCGGGATGGGAGAATCGGCGTGCAACACGGTGTTTGCAAGTGTAGTGGAAGGGCCGCGCGGGAGCCATGAACGAGCGGTTATCGGCGGTCGCGGACGGCGTGTGCGCGCGACGATGCGTTCACGGGACGCGGGCCGAAGGGCGCGTGGCGTTGATCGCGGCGAAGACCGCGAGCGCGATCGCGGCTGCCGCGTAGGCGAGGGCGGTTGAGGCGTACCAGGCGTTGAGGTCGAGGGTGAAGGGGAAGTTGACGAAGACGGAGGCCGAGAGAAGCCCGACCGTGAGCGCGAGGACGCCCTCGCGGACGAGGAGACCGGCCAGCACGCTGCCGCACGCCAGGGCGGTGGCGATCAGGGGCCAGCCGCCGTTTCCGGGGCCGAAGAAGAGGACGCCGAAGCAGACGGCGAGGATGGGTGTGATGATCCAGAGGCGTTTGAACAGCACCTTGAGGCCGATGAGCAGGAGCGTGAGGATGAGGCCGAGGGCGACGGTGGCGGCGGCGCTGGTGAGGGTGGCGCTGAGCGAGAAACGCATCCCGACGTGGTGGCCGAGGTGAGGGAGCAGATAGCCCGACGTGAACCCTCCGGGCGCGAGGCGGAGCGAGGCGATCGATGCGAAGACGGCGCTCGTCAATCCGCCGGCGCCCAGCCCCAGCAGCGTGTGGCGTGCGACGAGCGGATCACGCCACGAGCCGGACAGAAGCCGCGACCACGAGATGAGCAGTTGGGGCCAGGCGCGCCGCACCAGCGGCTCAAGGGCCATGTAGAAGACCCACGCCAGGACGGCGATCCAGAGCGCGCGGGCCAGGGGACGGCCGAAATTTTCCGAAGCAAAGATGTCGGCCAGGGAGTTGCGGCCCAGGGTCATGGCCAGCAGCTCGACCGTGAACGTAAAGAGCGCGATGCGCCATGCCCCGGCGCGATCGCCGCGCCGGGCGCGGATGTTGGTGCGGGCGAAGTAGACCGCGACCGCGACGCCCAGCAGCAGCATGACCGAGGCGATGGTTCCGATCACCGAGTCAACCGTGGAGGGCGGGTCCGAGCCCGCCGGCGGAACATCGGGGCGGCGTTCAAAGTGGACGGGAACGCCGTCGAGACTGGCCGCAGAAATCAGGAGCGGCTGGATGTCGCGCGGGGTCGGGCCGGTCCATGCGAAGCGATGGTCGGCGGGCATGGCCGGTGGCAGGCGCGGCGCGGCGGCGATGTACGCGGACTGCTCCAGTTCGGCGGCCTTGAAGAACGGGGACCAGTCGATGGCTTCAGGGTCGGCGGCCGGTGAAGGAACGGGGGGCGCGTGCCCGTCGGCTGGCGTGCGGAAACCCTCGTCGGTCGAGCGGTCGAAGCGGAGCAGTCGTCCGGCGGTATCGAGGCTGATGTACACGCTGTCGCCGGTGCGCGGCGGTGAGTTCGCGGTGATGGTTTTTTCCCACCAACCCGTGGGCGTCAGGGTGTCGGGCGCGGCGCGGTACCAGAACCGGATGACCGCGGGGTCCGCGTCGGCGATGCGGGACCAGCGTTCGGGGTCGGCGGATTTGGTGAGCCGGTTGATATAGGAGGCGTCGTAGGAGAGCGACCACGCCTCGTGGGCCGGGGGCGCCTCGCCGGTAAACGCGCGCACCAGATCGCGGGCCCTGGACGCGAGCACATCGGGGGGAAGCGCAAAGGGAACGCGCCGATGGATGGCGAAGCGGTCGTTGATCCCGCCGAGCCACGCGATCGCGATGACAACCAGAGCGACGAGCCCCCACGCAAGGCGGCGCGAAAGACCGGCGCCAGTCCCCGAGAGAGCGACCAGTTCGGGGGAAGGGGTCTCTCCGGCCGCGAGAGCGGCGGCGAGCGGGTCGCCGCCGGGGAGTGCCGCGGCAACGGCGATGGCGGATTGCGGGCGGGATGCGGGGTCGTGCTCGAGGCAGTGGAGGATGACGCGTTCGACGGCAGGGTCGAGGTCGACGTGCTCGCTGGGGCGGGTGACGGCGGTGCCGGAGCGGTGCAGAGACTTGATGTCATCCAGCGTGCGGGTTTGATCGCGGTTGAAGACGGGTTTGCCGGTGAAGATCTCGTAGAGCACGTGGCCGAGGGCGTAGATGTCGGAGCGCGCGGTGACCTCGCGTCCTTCGAGCTGCTCGGGGGCCATGTAGATGGGGGTGCCGGCGGAGACGTCGCCCGCGGCGTTGAGCGACGCGGCCAGGCCCGCGACGCCGAAGTCCATGATGCGGGCGTTGCCGCGACCGTCGATCATGATGTTGGCGGGCTTGAGGTCGCGGTGGACGAGGCCCTGCTCGTGGGAGGCGGCGAGTCCGAAGCAGATCTGGCGCGCGATCTGCACAGCCTTGTCGGCAGGGAGTCGCCCGATGCGGGCCAGCAGCGAGGAAAGGTCTTCGCCGTCGACGTACTCCATCGTGATGAAGGAGCGACCTTCGGATTGGGCGATGTCGAAGACGCGGCAGACGTTGGGGTGGCTGACCTGGCGCGCGGTGCGGACCTCGGCGCGGAGGTGATCGAGGCGGACGGGGTCGGCGGCGAGGTGGGGTGGGAGGAACTTGAGGGCGACGCGGACGTTGAGCTCGAGGTCATCGGCGCGATAGACCTCGCCCATGCCGCCCTTGCCGAGTTGGGACACGATGCGGTAGCGGTCGGCGAGCGTGACACCGGGGTCGAGGCGGGAAATCTCGCCCGGACCGGCGTGCGGCGCGGGCGCCGAGGTTGGGGCCAGATCGGACGTGACTTCGGGGTCGCGGGACATGTTCGGCACACGGGGCGATCGTAAAGAGAGTGGGCATGGGCGAGAGAGCGGACGCGGGACGGCGACGCTCGGCGTCAGCGGGTCATCGCGCCGATCACCGCCGCGGCAACGATGGCCAGGACCGGCAGGCCGAGGAAGACGGCCAGTACGGCCCAGATCCAGAAGTTCTGCCAGAAGTAATGGCGGCGCAGCGCGTGCTCGGCGGCCTGGGCGGGCGCGAGCGCATCGGGCGCTGGGGTGCGCGCGAGAGCGGCCTCGAACGAGGAGAGCACGGCCAGGCCGTAGGCGGCGATGCGGGGGTCGGGCTTGGTGCGGACTTCGTCGATGGCGAGCGCGAGGGTGACCTTGCCACGGTCAAAGTCCATGCGCAGGCGCATGGGGAGTTTTTTCATGGAGCGGTATCCCGGCTTCTTGGGGCCGCGGGCCCACTCGGCGCGGCGGGCGTTGTCGTTCTGGCCTGGGTTGAAGCCGAGCTGGGCGCTGGCCTTGTCGGCGGTGGCGAAGGCGTCGGGAGCGTCGAGCGTGGTGATGAAGATGTGTTCGGCGAGCACGTGTCAGACCCCCAGGTATTCGAGGAGGAGCACAAGGCCGTTGTGGCTGAAGTGCAGGAGCATGCCGGGATAGAGCGAGCCGGAGCGGTGGCGGACGTACCCCAGGGCCAGGCCGCAGACGAACAGGTGCGGGAATGACGCAGGGCTGAGGTGGATGGTGGCGAAGAGGAGGGCGGTGACGAGGATGGCCTCGCGCGGGCCGACGACGCGCTGCATGGCGGAGCCGATCACGCCGCGGAAGGCGAGTTCTTCGAAGATCGCGGGCTGGACGGCGATCGTGAGGACGAGGACGGCCCATGGGTAACCGGCGGCGAGGAAGTCCTCGGAGTAGCGGAGTTCGGGCAGGCCGATGAGGCGCGTGAGTCCCTTGCACACCAGGACGGAGAGGCCGACCGTCAGGAGCGCCAGCCCGGGAGCGACGAGGTACCAGCGCGCCGCGCCCAGCGTCGAGAGCGGGCCCGCGAGCGAGCGGCGGGCGCGGATGCTGCCGACGAGGATGACCAGCGAGAAGACGGCGGTGGTGATGAGGTCGATGCGCACGGCCGTGGGCGCGGAGTGCGGATCGTCGAGGACCTTGGCCGCGATGCCGCCGCCGATGATCACCAGGAGCTGGGCGAAGTAGAAGTGAAGCGCGGACTTGAGGGGGACGGTCGCGTCGGGGGGTTGGGCCACGGGCGTCGCCTGAGCGATGCAGGCGGCGCAGGGCGCACCGTCGGGGGTCGCGGGCGTGCCGCACCTGGTGCAGAATCGCGGCGCGGGGAGGTCGTGGGCTGGTGCTGGTGCTGGATCGGCGGGGTCGTGCACGGATCAGGTCGCTCCCGGGGGAGGGCTTTCCAGCTGGCGCTTGAGCGTGCGGTAGCTGACGCCCGCCTGGATTGCGCGCACGAGCGCGGCGATCACGATGATCTTGATGATGATGCCCTGGAGGAGGGTGAGGGGCTGGATGACCGCGTCGGCGGTCCACCAGGTGATGAGGATGACCAGCCCGACGATGGCCGCGGCGAGCGGGCTGCGCCGGGACCAGAGGGCAAGCCCGAGGAACACGGCACCGGCGATGCCGACGGTGATGGCCATGGCCAGGAAGAGGCGCTGCTCCTGGGGCTGAAAGCTGCCCGACCTTGAAACGGCCAGGAGCACCGCGGACCCGATGAACTGGAGCACGCAGAGGACGGCGAGCGTGCTCGTGACGGTGCGGGCCTTGCGATTGAGCTGCTGGAGCTGGAGGTCTCGCCCGGCGCTGGAGGACGCGAACTCGCGCTCTCCGATGATGCGCGGCCCGCGGGGCAGACCGCCGGGCAGGGCCTTGCCGCACGATTCACAGAACTGGGCTTCGGTGGGATTGGCGGCCGAGCAGTGCGGGCACGTTTCAGGCATGGATCCCCTCCTTGCGAACCCCGGCAGCGTACCGCGCCGGCGGCGTGGGCGCGGGGACTGGGGGCGGGGTACAGGATGGACCGCGCCACGGGCTCAGGCCGACAGCTTGGAAAGGTCGGTCATGAGCGCATCGATGGGCGGGGTGCGGAGGTCGCGGGCCAGGGTGCGGGTGAGGCGTTCGATGTCGGCCTCGGTGCGGCGGATGACGGAGCGGAGTTCGTGAGCCGCGTCGTGGCGGGCGGCGCGGCGGGCGGCGCGCAGGAGTTCGTGGACGATGCGCAGGTCGCCGAGCTCGCCGAGGGAGCGCTGGACGACGGCGAGGCGACGGAGCAGGCGCGTGGCGCCGGCGGAGGCGGGGAGCAAGGGGAAGAGGACCTCGATGGTGTAGCGGACTTCCTTGAATCGGCGGCGGACGCGGTGAAGGTCTTCGCCGTGGGTCAGGTCGGCGCCGAGGGCCTCGCGGAGGCGCGTGAGGCTGCGGGCGATGGCGCGGCGCGGGGCGAGGCGCGCGGCGGGGGTGCCGGGAGCGACAATCGCGGCGTCGACGAGGAGTTCGACCAGGTCGAGAAGCTCCCGGCGGCGCGGCTTGGTGACGAGCGCGGCGAGCGTTTGCGCGGCGCGGCCGGCCCGACTGGCGGCTGCCTTTTCAACGGCGCGGGCGGCGTCGGGGTATCGCTCAAGGCGCGGGGCGGCGAGTTCGGGGCCGATCCCGGCGTCGCGGGCGGCGCCCGCGGCGGTGCGCAGGGCCACGAGCGATGCGGCGAGCGTGCGCGCCTTGGCGGGTGGCATGCGGTCGCGGAAGGCAAGGAGGACGGACTCGAGGCGCCGGGCCGCGATGCGCAGGAGGCGCTGGCGCTTGGGGCTTTTCAACAGGCGGCGACGCTGGGCGATGGAATGCTCAAGGTCCTCGAGCACCGACTCGGGACGCCAGTCGCGCGACCTGCCCGGGTTGGACGTCCGCTTCCCCACGCTGTGATCGTTGGCGCGGAGCGGGAGCCGGGGGCTGGATTCGCGGGAGATTCGCGGATGGACCGGGCCGGGAAGAAGGCCGATGCGCGGCGTCCATTAAGGGTGTGGAGATCGTGGCAGGGGGGATTGCCCCAGCAGTTCGGCGACCTTTCGGGCGCGGTACGCGAACACGCGTTCGAGGTCGGGGCGGACGAGCAGGGCGTTGACCATCGTGGCGACGGGGCCGATGGCAACGCGCGGCAGCAGGTAGAGCACCCGGTCGCGCATGATGACGCGCTCGGGCTGGCCGCCTGAGCGCGAGACGCGCTCGAACGTGTGCGTGTGGTGCCAGAGGCGGTACGGCCCCTTGAGCTGCACATCGACGAAGCGGCGCGGCGGGTCGTATTCGGTGATCTCGGTGCGCCAGCGGATGGGGACGGCGCGGACCGTGAGTCTGTAGTCGATGAGGGCCCCCGCTTTCATCTCGATGGGGCGCGGCGAGGTGATGCGAAAACGCAGGAACGGGGGCGTGATGGCTTCGAGGTTCTCGGGTCGCTCGAAGAATGCAAAGACACGGTCGATCGGCGCGAGCAGGGTCTGCTGCGTGTCGATCGTGAACGGCTCGGTGTCGGGGGGTGGGTGGCGCACGCCGAGGGTGTTCGCCGCGGGTCCGGGGTTAGAGTCGCGCTTTCGTTGAGGCGTGCGGCTTGGCGGGTGGACCGGCTGCGGTCAGGCGGGCCGGGCCGGGGGGAAGTGAACGGGGTCGAACGCCTTTTCGGCGGGGATCCACAGCGCGTCGGTGGATTTCATCTCGCTCTGGGTGCGCACGGGCGTGAGCGCGGACCCCCAGCGCAGGCCGCGGCGGGCGATGCGCACGTCCAGGGCGCGGTAGCCGCGGGAGTGGAAGAACTCAAAGAGTTCCTCGGCGGAAGAGCCGGCGCGGCGGAGGTGGTCGGGCTCGACCTCGGTGAAGACGGCGGGCCGGTGCGTGTCGATCGTGGCGGTGAGGCCGCGGAGGCACTGGAGCTCAAACCCCTCGACGTCGATCTTGATGACGAGATTGCCGACCACGCGGCCGGCGAGAACCTCGTCGCCCACGAGCACTTTGCACTTGATCGTTTCGCGGACCCTGACGCCCTCGGCGGCCGGGGTGAAGGTGGCCATGATGGTGCCGCCGCCGATGACATTGAGGGTCAGCTCACCGGGGGCGGCGGCGAGGCCGGCGTTGTGAAGCTCGATGTGGGTGATGCCGTTGGCCTCGATGGCCTTGCGGATGTAGTCGCAGCAGGCGGGCTGGGGCTCGAAGGCGATGACGCGGCCGGTGGGTCCGACGCGCCGGGCGGCGTGGAGGGTGGTCATGCCGATGTTGGCGCCGATATCAACGAACGTGTCGCCGGGGGAGACCACGCGGTCGATGGCCACCTGCATGTTGAGGTCGTAGTGGCGACCGACGAAGTAGATCATGCGCATGTTGTCATCGCGCAGATCGAGGGACATGAGGTAGCCGTGGCGGCTGCCGCGGACGGTGCGGGTGGGCGCTTCGCGCCAGCGGTCGGAGGCATTGTCGACGCCCTCGATGCCCAGGAGGGCGCTCAAGCGTCCCCAGCCGGGGAGCTCGCGTGCGAGGTAGGGGCGGAACAGGAAGGGGAGGCGCGGGAAGGACATCGAAGCTCCTGGGCGAAACGGGCTCCTGTTCATTGGCGATGCGGGCGCCCGGGCATGAATGATCGTGCGGGGAGCGAGGGGTGCCGGGGCGTCAGGGACGGCACAGGCGTCTTCCGCCACGCCCGAAGCATACCGGACGTGGCCCTTTGCCCGCCGCGTTTGGCAGAGTTGTGGGGTACGGTCGAACTCTTCACGGAGGATCTCCTGATGTCGTCTCCCAAGCTTGTGGCTCTCTCGGCGGCGGTGCTGGCGGTTGGTGGCGCGGCGTTCCAGTCGACCCTGGCGGCGGGGCCGGACAACTCCGTGGCCAAGGCCCGCCTGGCGTCGGACGCGTCGAAGAAAGCGAGCGTGAAAAAGGCGGCCAAAGCCGAGAAGGTCGTGGACGCGGGGGCGGGCCAGGGGGTGGCCAAGCCCATGGGCGCCGTGTCGTCTTTCAAGAAGATCGAGCCCGTGGCGCGGGCGGGTGTGGTGAAGCCTGACGCGAAGGCCGCGGCGCCGGTGAAGTCCGAGGACAACAAGGCGGCGGGCAAGCCGGTGATCGCCAAGCCCGCGCCGAAGAAGTCCCTGTAGGCTTTGGGGAGAGAACGGACTCCAGCGTCCGGGCGCACGGGCCGGGATACGGCGACGGCGCCCGGGCGCCTTATGAACGGGCCGGGGCGGTCAGAGGATGTCGTCGAGCACCGCGCAGAGACGGTCGACCTCCTCGGGCGTGTTGTAGTGCACCATGCTGATGCGCACGGCGCCCTCGTCAGGGTGGAGACCCATCTGGCCGATCAGGCGCTTGGAGTAAAGGTGGCCGTAGCGGAAGCCCATGGCCCGGGCGTTGCCGTCGCGCGCGATCGCGGCAGGACTCCTCCCATCGCGGACGAAGGCGATGGTGGGGACACGGGCGGCGCCCGCGTCGGCGACGCCGATGATGGAGACGCCGGGCTTGCGTGACAGGTAGCCGAGCAGTTGCTCCTGGAGCGGACGCTCGAGCGCGGCCATGCGGTCGAAGGCTCGCTCGATCACGGCGCGGCGGGGAACGGGGAGGCCCGTCGTGTCGAGCGGGTTGTCGCCGGTGAGAAAGCAGAGGTAGTCCCAAAGGGCGTTGAACGCCGCGGCACCTTCGTGGCTCACGCCGCCGGGCTCGAACTTGTACGGGATATCGCCGCGCGGGATGAAGAAGTGGTTGGGGCCGGTGAGGGGCTCGAAGGCGTCGCGCCGGCCGTAGAGAGCGGCCATGTGCGGTCCGTAGACCTTGTAGAGCGAGAAGACGTACCAGTCGACGTTCGAGGCACGGACGTCGATAGCGCGGTGGGGCGCGAAGGCGACGCCGTCGGCGATGACGCGGGCGCCCGCGGCGTGGGCGAGACGGCAGACTTCGTTGAGGTCGACGATCTCGCCGAGAACGTTGGAGACGTGCGGGAAAGCCACCAGCGCGGTTCGCGGAGAGAGGAGCGGCGCGAGGGTCGCGGGGAGGATGCGCCACGCGCCGCCGCCCTGGGGCGAGTGGTCCTGGACCGCGGGCCATTGGCGGATGGTGAAGCCGCGGGAGGCCAGGCGCATCCAGGGGCCGACGTTGGCCTCGTGGCCGGCGGTGCAGACGATGATCTCGGTGCGGTCGGCGGGGAGCGTGCCTGCCGCGAGAGCGTCGGCGTAGGCGCCGGCGAGCATCATGCAGAGCACGGTGGACGATGGGCCGAGGGCGACCTCGCCGATGCCGCGCGCGGGCGCGGCGTCGTGATCAGCGGCGGCGTTGACCAGGACCTTGGCGAACTCGTGGGCGCGACGGACAGTGTCGGTGGCGCGGATGGAGATGTCGTAGTCGGCGCCGAGCTGGACGTAGGAACGGGTCATGTAGTCGCGGGCGGCGTCGATCACGCAGCGCGGGAGCTGGGCACCGCCGGCGTTGTCGAGCAGCACGGTGGGCTGGTCGAGGCCGGGGAACTGGGCGCGGATTTGGGGGAGGGATGGGGGCATGGGTGATGGAGGTGATGGAGGTGATGGAGGTGATGGAGGTGATGGAGGTGATGGAGGTGATGGAGGTGATTCGGATTATCGGGGATGACTACTGCGCGGGCTTGGCGCGCATCGCATCGGACCGCCAGTCACTGACGATGATCAGGCGGGGCTCCTCCTGGGGTTCGTCTTCGGTGGCAATCAGGAACCGCTCGCGGGCCGGGTCGTAGGCGAGGACCGCGCACTTCTTGTCCAGCGGGTGGTCGACGAGCATCTGCTTGGGAGCGGAGACGTCGGGCTGGCCTTCCTTGATCGTGATGGTCGCGGACCACATGTTCCGTGCCTGATCCACCCAGTACATCTCGCCGGGCCCGAGCCAGCCGTACTCGTCGTTGATCGTGGTCAGGGACACCTGCACGGGGACGGCGGGCGTGGGGTACGCAACCACGTGCAGCGTGCCCGCCGTGATGCCGGATTTCGACACCGCGTACATGACCGCGTTGCCCGCGGGCGAGATGCGCGGCAGGCGTTCGCTCTCGGGCGTCGCCATAAACACCTTGGGCGCCGCCTTGTCCTGGGCCAGGTCGAGTGTCATGAGCTCCCCGACCTTGTCGCGGTTGTGCCACTGGCTGAAGAGCAGTGTGCGGCCGTCGGGCGTCACCGAGCCGGTGTGGTACTCGAACCCGGGCTCGCCGACAAGCACGCGCGACTCACCGCCGGCGATCGGCGAGAGCACTATGCACGCGCGGGTACCCGTTCGGGTCAGGCTCAGGAGGCCCTGGGCGCCCGGGGCCCAGAGCTGATTTCCCATGTACGCCTTGGGGTCGCCGAACGAGGCTCGCGTGCCGCGCTCGAGGTCGATGATCGCGGCATTCGACTCGGCGTGATCCCCGACAATCGCGACGGCCGCCCGGCGGGCGTCCGGGGTGAGGCTCGCGGACCCGACGGCCATGGGCTCAATGTTGATGGGCGTGCGCTCGCCCTTGCGGTCCATCCACGCCAAGCGCGCCTTGTCGGCGCGGACGACGGGCTGGTAGACCAGCGTGCCCCGCGCGGCGATGCCCACGGCGATGAAACTGCGGAGGACGTTGTACTGCACTCCGGCGGCGATCGGCCGTGGGGCGCCCGTCAGTTCAAGGCGCTGCGCGTCGAACGGCTGGACCATCAGGTTCTCATCGCGCACGAACGCCAGAAGGCCGGGCTCGACGGGCACGGCCTCGGCTTCGCCCGCCAGGACCAGCTTCGACTGCCCGCTGGCGGGGTCGAACGCGTACACGCCGTCGGTGGCGGCGTGCTGGTTGCAATACAGGAATCGCTGGCCGTCGGGCAGGAAGTGCGGGGTGCGGTGGGCTTCGTCCGGCGTGGCGGGCACGGTGATCGGCGCGGGCGCGCCGCCGGACTCGCTCACGATCGAGAGGCCGCCGACGGCGCTTGGGGCAAAGACGATGGTCCCTTTGGAGCCCCACGACCCGCCGCGCCCGGCGGGGGCGTCGCAGAGCACGCGCACGATGCCGTCGGCCAGATCGATGCGCTTGAGCTTCTGGTCGGCGAAGAAGGCGATGGACGTGCCGTCGGGCGACCAGAACGGGTAGCTCGCGCCGTCGGCGCCGGCGATGGTGCGGAGGTCCAGGCGCGCCACGTCGCGCAGGTACAACACCGATTTCGGCACGCCTTCGTTGGGGATGGCGGCGATGAGCACCTGCGTCCCGTCCGGCGAGACCGCCACGGGCCGATCGCTGATGCGGGGCACCGCGCCCTTGGGCAGTGCGATCGTGGCGCGCACGATCTGGCCGGCCTCTCGAAGCTCTGAGGGATTGGCGCGCAAGGGTCTGAAGACCAGAGCGGTGACGATCGCCGCGACGGCCAGGAGGGACGCGGTGGCCAGCACACCCGGCGAGCGCCACCATGGGCGGAGGGCCGCGGCGTTCGGGGCGCCCGCATCGGCGGCACGGGGATCGGCGATGAGGTGCTCGATCTCGATGCACGCGTCGCCGATGTCGCGCAGACGGTTCTGGCGGTCTTTGACGAGGCAGCGTTTGAGCAGGAGCGCCATCAGGGCGGGCGTGCCGGGGGGCAGGAGGGAGAGGTCGAGCTCCTTGTGCAGCGTGGCGCCGAGGGAATCGGCGACGCTCTCGCCGCGGAACGGCTGTGCCCCAGCGAGCATTTCGTAGAGGACGCAGCCGAAGCTGAAGATGTCGGAGCGTTTGTCGACGGGCTTGCCGCGGGCCTGCTCGGGGGACATGTAGCCCGCGGTGCCCATGATCACGCCGGCGATCGTCGGGCTGTGGATGGGCATGGGGCTGGTGACGGTCGGCGAGTCGGCGAGCCCCGCGCTCTTCCCCGATGAGGACGGCGAACCCTCGGCCGTGCGAGCCAGTCCGAAGTCGAGCACTTTGGCGCGGCCCTCTGCGGTGACCATCACGTTGCCGGGCTTGAGGTCGCGGTGGATGATGCCCTTCTCGTGCGCCGCCTCGAGGGCTTCGGCGATCTGGCGGGCGATGGGGAGCGCTTCGTCGATCGGCATGGGGCCGCGCTTGAGGCGCTCGGCGAGCGTTTCACCCTCGATGTACTCAAGCACCAGGTACTGGTGGCCGGCGGCTTCCTCGAGCCCGTAGATGGAGCCGATGTTGGGGTGGTTGAGCGAGGCCAGCACTTTGGCCTCGCGCTGAAAGCGGGACAGGCGGTCGGGGTCGGCGCTCAGGTGCGCGGGGAGGGCCTTGATCGCGACCTGGCGGTCGAGCTTGGTGTCCCGCGCCAGGTACACCTCGCCCATGCCGCCGCGGCCGAGTTCGCGTTCGATCTTGAATGGGCCGATGGTGGCGGGTGACATCGGGGGCAGTGTAACCGTGTGAACGGCGGCCGATGGCGCGGCTTACTTCGTTGAAGGGGCGGGCGGGCGCGGCCAGTTGAGCGTGACGACGATGCTGCAGGGCGACTGGCCTTCGGCGCGCCCGGTGCCGAAGAAGGACTTGGCGTCGGGGCCGATCTCGATCTGCTCAACGCCCTCGGGCAACTGGACGACCGACGCGGGGGTGCCCACGTCGATCTTGCCGTCACGCACGGTGATCCGGGCCGACTTGATCGTGCGTCGATCACCGTCGAGATAGAACAGAGTCGAGCCGTCGCGGCTCCAGCGCATGGAGGCCTCGCTGCGCTGGCCGGTGTCCACCGCGCCCAGTCCGGAGATGGAGACCCGAACACGGTCGTGAGCCTCGGGGAATTCCTGGACGTAGACCTCGGCGTGACCGAGTTCCTCGATGGCGATCGCGATGAGCTTCCCGTCCGGCGAAAAGCGGGCGTCGTACTCGCTGGCCGGCCCGGCGAGGAACGCGCGGCTCGTGCGGCCGGCGAGGTCCACCAGCCACAGGTCGCGGGCGTTCTTGGGGTCGAGGCGGTTGTAGACCAGGAACCGCCCGTCGGGGGAGACGTCGCGGGGGTGCGCCCAGAGGTTGCCGGTCTCGAGCACGAGCTCGGGCGCGCCGCTCCCGCCGAAATCCCACCGGAAAAGATCGCGTGACTTCCGATCCGAGGAGAAGTACACCGACTTGCCGTCGCTGGACCAGATGGGCGAGAAGGCCCTGTCCTCGCCCAGGAGGCGGTTCCATACGCCCTCCCTGGTCAGGTCCACGACCCGCAACTCGGACCGGTTGCTCGCGAGCCCGGCCATGGCCACCAGGCGATCACCACCGGGTGACACGCGCACGGAAGTGTGTTCGGCGGCGGGAGACGCGAGGGAGCGGACCAGTTTGCCGTCGACCCCGAACTCCTGCAGCCGCGTCTTTACGATTGCGTCGATGGGGCACGCGACGGTGCCGTTGCGGGAGACGGTGACTGCGAATCGACCGCCGTAGTTTGCAGCGCCGCCCGGCTGTATCCCGGTCGCGGTCGCCTCGCCGGAGAGCGTGCCGGTCTTCGGATCAAACCGGTGCGCGTAGAGCATCCCGGATCGCTCGAAGAGCAGCCAGCCCGGGTCGGCGTAGGTGGCCCGGGATTCCGACTCAAGCACGGGGCGGCCTTCCTTGTCGCCCAGGGAGGCCATGAACGTTCGTTCTTCCGAGGCGGTGCGGCCCGAGCCCATCGACGCGTACAGGAACCGCGTCGTGCCGGGGAGGAACTGCGGGAATCGATGGCCGGTCTCGTCGTGGGACGTGCTCAGACCGAGGGCGGGGGCGGCCGCGCCGCCGGACTGCGCGACGGTGCAGAACGGCCCGTTGGCGAGCGGCGCGAACAGGATGACGCCGGTCTCGCTCCATGCGCCGCCGCGACCGCCGGGCGCGTCGGCGAGCCGCTGCACCGGTCCCCCTGAAGCCTCGACGCGGCAGAGTGATCCCTCGGCAAAGAACCCGATGGAGCGACCGTCGGGGGACCAGAAGGGCATCGACGCCCCTTCAGTGCCCGCCAGAGCGTGCGGCACGAGGTCGCTCAGGTCCCTGATCCACAGCCGGCCAGGCTCGGCGCCGACCCGCGCGATGAAGACCAGCCGCTGGCCGTCGGGCGAGATGGCGCAGTCCACCGACTCGGGGTCGATGTCCAGACCCGGGGGCGCCGCGATCGAGAACTTCACCGGCGCCGGATCGGGCGCGGCTGGGCCGCTGGGTCGCATCGTCCAGGCGACGGCGGCAATCGCCACGCCCGCGAGGCCGACGCACCACCCCACCACCTCGCGCGTGCGGGCGGGCCGGACGGAGGAAAGGTCCGCGGCGTCGCGTCCGGCCTGATCGATCGCGAGGCGTGCGTCGCCAATGTCGTGCAGGCGGTTCTTGCGGTCCTTCACGAGGCAGTTGGAGACCAGTTCCCTGATGCGGCGCGGCACTTCCGCCGGCAACAGGCCCATGTCCGGCTCGCGGTGCAGCAGGGCGCCGAGCGAATCGGTGACGGTCTCTCCGCGGAAGGGCATGACGCCGGTGAGCATCTCGTAGAGCACACAACCGAAGGAGAAGATGTCGGACCGTTTGTCCACCGCCTTGCCGCGGGCCTGCTCGGGGGACATATAGCCGGCGCTGCCCATGATCACGCCCGGGATCGTCGGGCTGTGGACGGGCATGGGGCTGGTGACGGTCGGCGAATCCGAGATCGCCGCGGCGGTGTAGGACGAGGATGTCGGCGTGCCCTCGGCGGTGCGCGCCAGCCCGAAGTCCAGCACCTTGGCGTGGCCCTCGGTGTTCACCATCACGTTGCCAGGCTTGAGGTCGCGATGGATGACGCCTTTCTCGTGCGCGGCTTCCAAAGCCTCGGCGATCTGACGGGCGATGGGCAGCGCTTCGTCGATCGGGATCGCGCCGCGCTTCAGCCGCTCCGAGAGCGTCTGGCCTTCGATGTACTCGAGCACCAGGTACTGGTGGCCGGCGGCTTCCTCGAGGCCGTAAATCGCGCCGATGTTGGGATGGTTCAGCGAGGCGAGGACCTTGGCCTCACGTTGGAAACGCGCGAGACGGTCGGGATCGGCGGCCAGCGAATCCGGCAGCCCCTTGATGGCGACCTCGCGGTCGAGCTTGGTATCGCGGGCGAGATAGACCACGCCCATGCCGCCGCGCCCCAACTCGCGGGAAATCGAGTATCCGCCGATCTGGGATCCGCCCGGTTGAGTACCGCCGCTCTGCATCCCTTCGGGCCTCACTTTGCCGTCGCCATCTTGGCCCGGAGTTCATCGATGAAGTTCACGACCAGGCCGACCGACTTCGTGGACTTCTCGCTCTCGCCCTGGAGCACGACCATCAGGCGGCCGTCGGGCGCGAAGGTGACACTCCTGGTCTTGAGGTCCTTGATGCTGTAGAGCACCTTCGGCTCGGTCGCCGAGAACGCCGGCTCGGTCTTCACCTGCACGCTCAGGACCTGGCTGTCCAGGTCGAGGTACCGAATCTCCTTGCCGTCGGGGCTCCACCAGGACATACCCGCGCCGGCGGTCGAGACCGGCACGCGCCCCGCGCTCATGTCCGCCTCGCCGTCGCCCGTGAATCTCTGGGCGTACAGCTCTCTGCGCCCCGACCGGTCGGACCGGATCAGCACCCACTTTCCGTCCGGCGCAAAGCTCGCGAAGTCCTCGCTTGCCGTCGAGTTCAGGTACGGCCTCGCGGCCCACGCCTTGGTGGCGCCCTCCTGCTCCAGCAAGAAACCGTGGGATTTGTCCGTGGACATGTCGACCTGAAGGAACGCGAACCGCTTGCCGTCGGACGTCCAGCTCGATGGGATGAGCAGCGTTCGGCTGTCGGGGCCGGAGTACAACTTAACGGGCTCTCCCGCTCCATCGCTCCGTCGCTCCCAGATCGAGAACGCCCCATCGCTGGCCAGGCCGTGCGCGAACCGCTGCCCGTCGGTGCTCCAGACCATGCCGATCATGGCCCCCTGTACCGGGATGCGTGTGGATGTCCGTCGTGCAAGGTCCTGCACCCAGCACTCGGAGATGAGTTCGGCCGAGCCGGCGTTGTCCATGCTCGTGAGCACGCGCCCGCCGTCCGGAGAGACGACAACCTCACCGTAAGACCGCGTCATGCCGGGGATGGGCTGGGGCTGCCCCTTGTCGTCGATCCAGGCGAGGCGCCGATCCAAGACCTCCGCCGGCCGCGTCGCGATCGCGAGCGTGCCGCCGGGCGCCATGCGGAACGCGTTGATCGGGCTGCCGCTCCACACGGTCACTGGCTCGCCGACGGTGCGCAGCGAGGCAAGATCGAACCGAACCGCGATGAGAGTGTTGAGAGTGTTCCGCGTGGCGAGCAGAAACCCCGCTGTTCCCGTGACGTCCGGCACGTACTGGGCCATGCCCGCGTCGGGCAGCAGCAGGGACCGTTTCCCCGAGGGAAGATCGATCACCTCGGTATTGACCCTGATCTTCTGGCCCACAAACGACCAGCGCGTGGCCAAGATGGATTGCCCCGCGACCAGCGGCCGGAACTCCTGCCAACTTTCGATGCCCTTGGGGAGATCCTCGCGGAGCACCACACGCGGCTCGCCACCGGACGCGGACACGGCGTAAATCACCGGTTCAAAGCTCGGCGAGAACGCGATCTCGCGGTCCGACGCCCAGCAGAGGATGGGGTTGGCGCCCTGCAGGGCTTCGCACACCGTCTCCGGCTTGCCCGATGGCCGCCCGTTTTCCAGCGCCACTTTCTTCAGGCTGAACTTTGTGGCGGCGCGATCCTTGGCACACGAGAACGCGATCCAGCGTCCGTCGGGCGACAGCGCGGCATCGCGGGCGCCTTCGGTGCCTTCGATGACCGCGGTTTCATCGCGGTCGAGGCGACGCACCATCAACAGGCCTTCGGGTTTCACACTGTCGGGGGGGAGTTCCGGCGATGCCGTGTACACCAGAAACTTTGAATCGGGGGAAATTCCCACGAGACTGTTGAACGGCGGTTTGTCCTGGACCGTCGTGGAGACATAAAGGGTCGGGGACGGCGTGACCGGCGCGGGGCGTGTGAGCGCTCGCGCGAGTCCCCACCCGGCGGCCAGCAAGGCGACTCCTGCCACCACGCCGACCGGAAGCACCCAAGGGCGCGTGCCCGCGGCCACCGAAGCAGCCGCCGACGCCCACTCCCGCCCGCCGATGGCCCGTTCGAGCTCGAGGCGTGCATCGCCCATGTCGTGCAAGCGCTGCTTGCGGTCCTTGGCCAGGCAGTTGGTCAAGAGCTCGCGGATACGCGGCGGGGTCTTGGGCGGCAGCAGCGCCCACTCGGGGTCGCGGTGCAGGATCGCGCCGATCGAATCGGTGACCGTCTCGCCCGAGAAGGGCTGCGCGCCCGTGAGCATTTCGTAGAGCACGCAGCCGAAGCTGAAGATGTCGGAGCGCTTGTCGACGGGCTTGCCCCGCGCCTGCTCGGGGGACATGTACCCCGCCGTTCCCATGATCACGCCCGGGATCGTCGGGCTGTGCACCGGCATGGGGCTGGTCACCGTCGGTGAGTTGGCCACCGGGGCGTTGTACGACGACGAAGACGGCGTGCCTTCGGCGGTGCGTGCCAGGCCGAAGTCCAGCACCTTGGCGTGGCCCTCGGCGTTCACCATCACGTTGCCGGGCTTGAGATCGCGGTGAATGACGCCCTTCTCGTGGGCGGCCTCGAGGGCCTCGGCGATCTGGCGGGCGATAGGGAGCGCTTCATCGATCGGGAGCGGACCGCGCTTCAGGCGCTCGGCGAGCGTTTCGCCTTCGATGTATTCCAGGATCAGGTAGCGTCGGCCCGCCACTTCTTCGAGGCCGTGAATGGCGCCGATGTTGGGGTGGTTGAGGGAGGCCAGGACCTTGGCCTCGCGCTGGAACCGTGCGAGGCGGTCGGGGTCGGCGGCGAGGGACTCGGGGAGTCCCTTGATCGCGACGTCGCGCTCGAGCTTGGTGTCGCGGGCGAGATAGACCACGCCCATGCCGCCCCGCCCCAGCTCGCGGGAGATGGAGTAGCCGCCGATCTGGGTTGCGCCTGGTTGAGTTCCGCCGCTCTGCATTCCTTCGGGCCTCACTTTGTCGTCGCCATCCTGGTCCGGAGTTCATCGAGGAAGTTCACGACCAGGTCGATCTTGCTCGCCCGCTCGCTCTGCCCTTCCAGGATGACCATCAAGCGCCCGTCGGGCGACCACGAAAAATTCCGGGTCTTCAACTCCTTGAGGCTGTAGAGCACCTTCGGCAACGACACGGAGAATGTGGGATCGGACTGCACCTGCACGCTCACCACCTGCTTGTCGCCGTCGATGTAGCGAATCTCCTTGCCGTCGGGGCTCCACCAGGCAGCACCGTCGTGCCCGCTGGTCGAGACCTGCACGCGTCCTGCCTTGGCGTCCGCGGCTGCCGCCCCCGTGCCCGTGAACCGCTGCACATACAACTCGTGCCGCCCGGACTCGACTGAACAGAAGATCACCCACTTGCCATCGGGCGAAAAACGCAGGGCGTGCTCGTCGGCGGGGGAGTTCAGGTAGGGTGTGGCCTTCCACGTCGTGCCGCCCGCGTCCTGCTCCAGCATCAGCACATCGCTCGTGTTGGTCTTCATGTCCTGCTGGACGATTGCCAATATTTTTCCATCGGGCGACCACGCCGAGGGCATCACAAACGACTGTTGAGCGAGCGGAGTCTGAAACATCTTGAACGCCTCGCCCGATCCGCTGGCCGGGCGCTCCATGATCGAAAACTCGTCCGTCGCGAAAGAGCCGTGCACGATCCGCTGCCCGTTGGGGCTCCACATCAGGCCCATGGCGACGCCCGGAATCGGGATCCGAGTGGACGTTCGGCGTGTCAGGTCCTGCATCCACAGTTCGGAACTCAGCTCACCCGGGCTGTTCATTTCCATGTTGGCCAGCACGCGCCCGCCGTCCGGGGAGACAACGATCTCCGAGAAGGCTCGCGTCGGTCCAGGGATGGGCTGCGGCTGACCCTTGTCGTCAAGCCATGCCAGGCGTCGATCCGAAGAGTCCGATGGAAGCGTTGACAACGCGAGCGTCCCGCTGGGCGAGAGTACGAACTGGCTCGCGGGATTGCCGCTCCACACGCGTACGGGGTCGCCGAGTGTGCTCAGCGTGCTCGGATCAAACCGTACCGCCACCAGGCCACTCTGGTCGGTTCTCAGCGCTACGAGCAGGGGTCCCCCGGGAACGGCGTCGGTCACGAGTTGGGCGGCGCTTGCGTCGGGGAGCACGATCGTCCGCCTACCCGAGGCCAAGTCGATGACTTCGGTATTCACCTTGATCTTCTCGCCCGCTATCCGATAGTGCGTGGCCAGGATGGACTGCCCCGCGACCAGCGGGACAAAGCTATCCCAACCCTCGAATCCCTCGGGGCGTTCTTTGCGGAGGACAACCCGTGGCTCGCCGCCGGCTGCCGCAACGGCGTAGATAGTCTGCTCAGTCTGCGACGAAAAAACAACTTCGCGGTCCGACGCCCAACCCAGTGAGAACTGTGTTCCCTGCGCGAGATCGCAGATGGTCTCCGGCTTGCCCAACGGTCGCCCGATGTCGAGCGCGAGCTTCCTGAGGCTGAACTTGGTGCCGGCGCGGTCCTTGGCGCTGGAGAACGCCACCCAGCGCCCGTCCAGCGACAATGCGGCGTTCCTGGCGCCTTCGGTGCCTTCGATGACGATGGTCTCGTCGCGGTCGAGCCGACGAACCACCAGCACGCCTCCGGGCTTGGTGCTGTCGGGCTCGAGTTCGGGCCACGCGGTATAGACCAGGAACTTCGCATCCGGGGAGATGCCCACCAGCACGCCGAAGGGTGGCTTACTCTGGACCGTCGTGGAGACATGGAAAGTCTGCGACGGCGCCACCGGCGTGGGGCGCGCGACCCGGCTTGCCAGCGACCATCCGATTCCCCCGGACAGCAAGGCGATCGCGCATGCCGCGCCGACGGCGAGCATTCGTGTTCTCTTGGGCACCGGAGTTGACGCGGCCGCCGATGCCCACTCCCGCCCGGCGATGGCCCGTTCGAGCTCGAGGCGTGCATCGCCCATGTCGTGCAGGCGCTGCTTGCGGTCCTTGGCCAGGCAGTTGATCAAAAGCTCGCGGATACGCGGCGGGGTCCTGGGCGGCAGCAGCGCCCACTCAGGGTCGCGGTGCAGGATCGCGCCGAGGGAATCGGTGACGGTTTCGCCGGAGAATGGCTGCGCGCCGGTGAGCATCTCATAGAACACGCAGCCGAAGCTGAAGATGTCGGATCGCTTGTCGACCGGCTTGCCCCGCGCCTGCTCGGGGCTCATGTACCCCGCCGTGCCCATGATGACCCCGGGGATCGTCGGGCTGTGGACAGGCACGGGGCTGGTCACGGTCGGCGAGTTGGCGACCGAGGCGTTGTACGAGGATGACGACGGGGTGCCCTCGGCCGTCCGTGCCAGCCCGAAGTCCAGCACCTTGGTGTGCCCCTCGGTGTTCACCATCACGTTGCCGGGCTTGAGGTCGCGGTGGACGACGCCCTTCTCGTGGGCGGCCTCGAGGGCCTCGGCGATCTGGCGGGCAATGGGGAGCGCTTCGTCGATGGGAACCGGGCCGCGCTTGAGGCGATCGGAGAGGGTCTCGCCCTCGATGTACTCAAGGACCAGGTACCGCCGCCCCCCCACTTCCTCCAGGCCGTGGATCCCGCCGATGTTGGGGTGGTTCAGCGAGGCGAGGACCTTGGCCTCGCGCTGGAACCGGGACAGGCGGTCGGGGTCGGCGTCCAGCGACTCGGGGAGGCCCTTGAGGGCCACGTCCCGGTCCAGCTTGGTGTCTCGGGCGAGGTAGACCACGCCCATGCCGCCGCGCCCCAGCTCGCGAGAGATGGAGTAGCCAGCGATCTGGGTTCCGCCTGTTTGGGTTGCGTCCGATTGCGCCCCGCCGCTCCGCATCTGCTCCTGCTCCCTACGAGTGCACCGATCCCGTACACTAGCAGAGGGAGGCACACCGCATGGCATCGCTTGTCGTGATTGAGGGTCCGGGGCAGGGCGCGCACTTTCCGCTGAAAGAGCCCCTGATTTCGGTCGGGCGCGACGATACGTGCACGATCCAGATCCTGGACAAGTTTGTCTCGCGCAAGCACCTGCAGGTGCGGCTGGACGCGACGCTGGGGAGGCACGTGGCGGGCGACTATCGCAGCGCCCACGGCGTGGTCATCAACGGCAAGCAGATCCTGCTCGACACCGCCCTGAGCGACGGGGACAAGATCAAGATCGGGCAAACCACGCTCATGTACCTTGCGGCGGATCACGCCGATGCGCCGAGCGCCATGGCCGCGGCAAAGAAGATGGACGAGTGGAGCCGGAGCACGATGACCAGCGGGCTGGGGTGAGCGCCCGCGCCCCGCGTCGCAGGCGCCGTGCACGGGCCGGCCCGTGCTACTGCCCTGGGCATCAGCGGGTCATCTCCGTCACAAAGAGCTTGGACGTGTACCGCTCCCAGTCGTAGACGTACGACTTGAGGTCATCGGAAAAGAAGACCGGGGACATGTCCTTCACTCCCGAGAGGTCCGGTGGGGCGAGTGTCTTGAACGGCGTGCGTTGCCCCGACTCGATGTCCACCCGCTCCACCTCGCAGGGCACGGACCCCGCGCGCGCGGCCAGCACGGACGTCCCGTCGGGGCACCATTTGACCACCCAATCATCGATGGTCAGCCCCTTGACGGGCCGGGCGTTCCCGCCGTCGATCGGAAAAATCGCGTAGGCGCCGGACGGACCGCGGGCGAGGATGCTGCGTTCGTCCTGAGAGAGTTGACCGGCCCGCGTGCCCTCGGGCGTGACGGCGCGGGGAGAGCCGCTCCCGCCACCGACCTTGAAATCCTGGATGTAGAACCGGGGTCCCTTGCCCGGCTCGGCCGCGTTCACCAGTACCCGCGTCCCGTCGCGGAACCACCGGCCGGCCATGTACGAGACAAGGCCGGCTCGCTCGAACCGCACGGGGTCGCCCGGGCCGACCGGGTAGGCGATGAGCACGGGCGGGGAGGTCGCGATCTGGGCGAGCACCCACTTGCCGTCTCTTGAAATATCCAGCGTGCCGCCTTCGCCGAGGCGCTGGATCGGCGATCCATCGGTGCCGCGCACGCACACCCCGTAGTTGGGGCCCATGATGGTGCTGCCGTTGGTGAACGCGACGGTTCGTCCATCATCGGAGAGGCAGCCACCCCAGGACCACTCGAGCCAGGAGACTTCACGCTCGCCTTCCGAGCCCGGCGCGCGGGCGATGATCCCGTTGAAGATGGTGTCCTGGGTGATCAGCCAACGACCGTCGCGGCTGATGTCCTGCATGGTGATATTGCCGGGCATGGGGTACACCGCGCGTGCGCCGCGGCCTTCACTGGCCGCGAAGACCGTCAGGTGCGTGGTGTCGGCGTTCGCGGAGTAGAAGACCTCGGTCCCGTCGGGGGACCAGGCAATCCCTTCCATCCCCCAGTACCCGTCGGCGAGGATGCTCGACTTGCCTTTGAGGTCCGTGACGTTGATCGAGCCGCGATCGTCGAACTTCCACGGGTGGTCGAAGTAGGCGATCCGGTCGCCCGCGGGGTTGAACCGAAGATCGCTGAAGTACCCCGAGGTCTCGCGGAGCACGGTCCCGATGGGAAACTCCAGCCGGTCCTTGCCGTCGACCTCGCGGATGATGGCCAGGCGCTCGCCGTCGGGGGCCCAGTCGGCCTCGCGCACGTTCTCGAGCAACTGACGGGGAGCGCCGCCGCCGATCGGCACCCGCGCCAGCGTGCCGAGAAGCAGCCGCTGCGCGACGTACTCCGCGTTCGTCAGCACGGCAAGATCGCCCCGCGAAGATATGGACAGGAGTTGGGTCCGCTTCAGCCCGAGCGGCTGCGGCTCGGGGTTCTCGGGGCGGACCACGAAGAGTTCCGGGGAGTTGCCCTGGCCCGCGGCGCTGTAGACGACCGTCTTTCCGTCGGGCGCGAAGGCCGCTCGGAAGATCGCCTCGGGCCGGATGTTGAGTTGGCGGAACGACGTGGGGCCCGGCGGCACACCCGGGCGGCGTGCGGCGAACCATGCCGCGCCCGCGCCCAGCGCGAACAGTGCCGCGATCGCCCACGCGATGGCCTCGCGCCCGCGGCCGCTTCGACCGGCGACGGGGGCCGATTCGACGGATACCGGGTCCGTGATCGCCGACTGGAGTTCGATCCGCGCATCGGCGATGTCGTGGAGCCGCTGGTTCCTGTCCTTGGTCATGCACCGCCGGATGAGCCGGCGGACCGCGGGCGGCGTGTCGGCGGGGAGCAGGGTCCAGTCGGGGTCGCGGTGCAGGACCGCGCCCAGAGAATCCGTAACCGTCTCGCCGCGGAACGGCTGCGCGACGGTGAGCATTTCATAAAGCACGCATCCGAAGCTGAAGATGTCCGAGCGCTTGTCCACCGCCTTGCCGCGGGCCTGCTCGGGGCTCATGTACCCCGCCGTCCCCATGATCACGCCCGCGATCGTCGGGCTGTGGATCGGCATCGGTGTCGTGAGCGTCGGCGAATCTGAGATCGCCGCGGCGTTGGTGGACGACGGCGCGCCGTCCACCGTCCGCGCCAGCCCGAAGTCCAGCACCTTGGCCTTGCCCTCGGGCGTCACCATCACGTTCCCGGGCTTGAGATCGCGGTGCACGATCCCCTTCTCGTGCGCGGCCTCGAGCGCCTCGCTGATCTGCAGCGCGATCGACATCGCCTCATCCACCGGCAGCGCCCCGCGCTTGAGGCGATCGGCCAACGTCTCGCCCTCGATGAACTCCAGCACCAGGTACCGGAGCCCCGCCGCCTCCTCCATCCCGTAGATCGCGCCGATGCTGGGGTGGTTCAGGCCGGCAGGGCCTTGATCGCCACCTGGCGGTCCAGGCGCGTGTCGCGGGCAAGGAAGACCTCGCCCATGCCGCCGCGGCCGAGTTCACGTTCGATCTTGAATGGGCCGATGGACGCGGGCTGCATGAGGTGCGAGTGTACGACGCCCGCGATCACCTGTGCTCGGGCTGCGAGCCGATGGCATCCTGACGCCAATCGCTGACGATGATGATCCGAGGTTCGTCGCGGGGCTCGTCCTGGATGGCGACCAGGAACCGCTCGTGCGCGATGTCGTAGTCGAGGATGCGGACCTGCTTGTCCACCGGCTTTCCGTCGAACATCGGCTTGGCGGGCCCGATGTCGATCTTGCCGTCCGCGGCCGTGACGGTGACGCTCCACGCCCTTTTCGATGGATCGACCCAGGCCAGTTCGTTCGTGCCGATCCAGTAGACTCCGCCAAGGAAGGCAGGAATCGTGGAGACCTGAACCGACGCGGATGGCGTCGGATACGCGACCACCTTCACCGGCCCACCGGGATCGTCTTCCTTCGAAACTGTGTACGCGACGACGTCACCCGTCGGCGAGAGAAGCGGGTACCACTCGCCTTCGGGCGTCTGCATGAAACGCTTCGGGGACTGATCGTCACCGAGGCTCTTGGTCATGATGTCGGGGAGCTTGCTGCTCAACGGCGACAGGGTGTAGAGGAGCGTCTTTCCATCGGGCGTGATCGAGCCGGCCGCGGGCTCAAACCCGGACTCGCCATCCAGGATTCGCGTCCCGGGCCCGCCGCTCAGAGACAAGCTGACCAGGCTTTGCCTGTCGGCCTTGACCTCGCTGACGATCACGCTCTGGTCCCCGGGGCCCCAGACATTGCCGAAGCTGAAGATCGTCGCGGGATCGCCAAGCGGCGTCCGGATACCTCGCTCAAGATCAACAATGGAGACCGAGGTCTCCGCGCGATTTCCCAGGAGCGATACTGCGGCACGACGGCCATCCTTCGACAAACGCGCCCCGTCAAAGGCGAGAGCCAACGGCTCCACGTTCAGCGGCGTGCGTTCGCCCTTGCGGTCCATCCACGCGAACTTGTATCGGATCGGCGGATTCACCAACTGGTAGATCAACGTGCCACGCGACGAGATTCCCGCGTTGATATACGCTCTGGTCTTGTCGTACTGCACCCCCGCGGCGATCGGTTGGGCCGTGCCCGTGAGTTCGAGCGTCTGCGGGTTGAACGGCTGCGCCAGCAGGTTTTCATCGCGCGCAAAGACCAGCAAGCCCGGCTCAACAAAGAAGGCTTCGGACCAGCCCAGAAGCAACGGCCGCGACTGCTTGGTCGCGGGGTCGTACGAATAGACGCCGTCGGATCCGGTGTTCTGGATGTAGTACAAGAATCGCTGCCCGTCGGGGAGGATCTGCGGCGAGCGGTGGGACTCGCCGGGCGTGGTGGAGGTGGTGATGGGCGTGGGCGTCCCGCCCGCGTCGCTGACGATCATGAGGCCGCCGCCTGCGCTGGGGGCGAACACGATCGTGCCCTTGGTGCCCCACGAACCGCCGCGGGGAACCGGGGCGTCGCAGAGCTCGCGGACGATCCCGGCGGCAAGGTCAAGCCGCTTGAGTTTGCCGTCGGCAAAGAACGCGATCGATGTACCGTCGGGCGACCAGAACGGGTACGACGCGCCCTCGGTTCCCGCCAGCGGGCGGAACTCCAGGCGCGAGAGATCACGCAGAAACAGCGCGGGCGGCGTCGCGCTTTCCTTCGGAAGCAGTGCGAGGACGACTTGGGTGCCGCTGGGCGAGACGGCGACCGCCCGCAAGCCCTCCAGCAGCGTCATGCCCTTGGGAAGAACCAGCGCCGCGCGAAGCACCCTTTGGTCGGCTGCCGCCGTTTCGCGCGTCGGTCGCAGGAACGCCACCGATGCCGCCGTCGTGATCGCGATCGCGACCAGCGAGACCGTCGCTAGCACCCCCGCCGAGCGCCACCACGGGCGCGTCGCGATCGCGTGGCTGCCTCGGTCCCGCGGCTCCGCGATCGCCCGCTCGATTTCCAGGCGCGCATCCCCGATGTCGTGCAGCCGCTGCCTCCGGTCCTTGGCCAGGCAGCTCGTCAACAGGTCGCGCACCCGCCCGGGCGTTCCCGGCGGCAAGAGCCCGAAATCCAGGTCCTTGTGCAGCGTCGCCCCGATCGCGTCGGCGACCGTCTCGCCCCGGAACGGCATCGCGCCCGCGAGCATCTCGTACAGCACGCACCCGAAGCTGAAGATGTCCGACCGCTTGTCGACCGGCTTGCCGCGGGCCTGCTCGGGGCTCATGTACCCCGCCGTGCCCATGATGACGCCGGCGATCGTCGGGCTGTGCAGGGGCGTGGTGAGCGTCGGCGAGTCGGACAAGGCCGCGGCACTGATCGACGAGGGAGTCCCTTCCACGGTCCGCGCCAGCCCGAAGTCCAGCACCTTGGCGTTGCCGTCGGGGGTGACCATCACGTTCCCGGGCTTGAGATCGCGGTGCACGATCCCCTTCTCGTGCGCGACCTCGAGGGCCTCGGTGATCTGGCGTGCGATCGGGAGTGCCTCATCGATCGGGATGGGTCCCCGCTTGAGCCGATCGGCCAGCGTCTCGCCCTCGACGAACTCCAGGATCAGGTACCGGTGCCCCGCGGCCTCCTCCATGCCGTAGATCGCCCCGATCGCGGGGTGGTTGAGCGAGGCGAGGACCTTGGCCTCGCGTTGGAAGCGTGCGAGACGGTCGGCGTCGGAGGTCAGGTGCGCAGGCAGGGCCTTGATCGCGACCTGGCGGTCCAGGCGCGTGTCGCGGGCGAGGTACACCTCGCCCATGCCGCCGTGACCGAGTTCGCCGACGATCTCGTAGGGCCCGATCCGCGTCTGCGTGGGAACGCTCATTTTCCGCCTAACTCCTCGCGCCAGTTCAGGACCACACGGATACGCGACGGTGCGGCTTCCCACTCCGCGGGCTGGATCATCACGAACGAGTCGTCGGGGAGTACGTCGTAAACGCCCCACGCCGAGGTGGTGGCGATGCCCTTGAGCTCGAACAGGCGCACGGGCGGAGAAACGCGGAGCCTTCCCTCAGTCTCCACCGCGGCGCTGAACATCACGCCCTTTCGGTCAATGTAGAACAGACGCTTTCCATCACGCGACCAGCGCGGGGAATGCCCGCCGGCTGTCGAGACCTGGACCCTCTGGCCCGTTCCCGCCTTTTCCCCAAAGCCCCGCGCGTAGACCTCGATCTTCCCGGACTCCTGGGAGCAGTACGCGATGAACTTCCCATCAGGCGAGAACCGGGCCATGCCCTCATCGGTCGGGCCCGACTCGACCGGTTCGGTCGGCACGTCCTGGCCCATCCGGTACAGCACGATGTCATCGTGGGCGTCGAGCGCGGCAGGGCGCAGCGTCATGAGCACCGAGGCTCCGTCGGGAGAGATCGAGGTGGGGAACAGATCGCCCTGGTCCGCGGCCTTCCGCAACACCTCGACGGGCCCGCCGCCGAGCACCTTGCGCACAAACTCGTGCGGCTTCCCGGGGAGGACGCGTTCGAACAGGACCGCGGCGCCGTCGGGGGTCCACACCGGCGCGTAACTCTCGCCGGTGTTGTTCACCAGCGCCATCGTCTGGCGCTCGAGGTCGTAGGTCCACATCTCGACGCGCCGGCGCAAGGTCACCAGCGCCACCGAGCGGCCGTCGGGGGAAACCTCCGTGCCGCCGACGATCGCGTCCGTGCCGTCCGTGAGCGGAGAGGACTTGCCGGTCTGATCGACGCGGACCAGCCGCCGTCCCAGCGCCAGCCGGTCGCCCGGCACGTAGGCCATCGAGCCGTCGAGCGAGGTCGCGAAGTACCCCACGTCGGCCCAGCGCGTGACCCGGACCCCGTCGATCACCAGCTTGGGCTCTCCCGTCACCACGCCGCGCACCGGATCGAACGCGACCGCCATCACCGACGACTCACGCAGGAATATCAAGTACCCCGGCGCGATGTACCTGGCCTCGGTCGCCTTCTGAAGCACCGGGCGGATCGCGCCGTCGGCGAGCGACACCGCCACCACCGTGTACGACTCCAGCGTGTCCCCGTCCCACGTGCTCGCCAGTACGTAGGGCGCGCCCGGCACCCGCTCGATGCGCAAGAAGCCCAACAGCGGCGCCTTCCCGCCGGGCGCCGGGGCCTCGGCCTCGACCTTAGCCAGCAGGCTGGGCGTGCCGCCCCCGTCGCTCACACGCCACACGCCCGTGTTGCCGCCGAACAGGATCGTGCCGTCGTCGAGCCACAGCGCCCCGGTTTGACCGGTTTCGCAGACCGTGAGCGCCGGGCCCCCGGCGATCGGGACCTTCATCATCCGGCCGCCCGAGGAGTACCCCAGCCAGCGCCCGTCCGGAGAAAAGAACGGCGAGCCGGCGCCCTCGGTCCCGGGGATCGCCCTGGCCTCGGCCGCTGCCAGCTCTCGGATGAACAACCGGGATTCGCCCTCGGACCTTGCCCCGAACACGATCGTGTCCCCCGCGGGGTTCAGGCACAGCGACGCCGCCCCGTCTCCCAGTTGCGGCAGGGTGAAGCCCGCCGGAGGGTCCACATCGAAGCGGACCACGGGCGCCGGGGATGCGCTCGCGCGGGGGCGGTTCATGGACCATCCGAGCGCACCGCCGATGGCGAGTGCCGCGGCAACCAAGCCAGCCGCGACCCAGCGCGTGCGCGTGCGCCCCGCGATCTCCGCTCGGTCCTGGGCGCGATTGGCGAGCAGTCCTCCGGCCGTCGGGTCGGCCGCCGCGGCTTCAAGGTCGATCCTCGTGTCGGCGATGTCGTGCGTCCGCTTGGCGCGGTCCTTTTCCATGCACCGCTTCAGGGTCAGGCGGACCAGCGCCGGCGTCGCCTCGGGCAGCAGGGTCCAATCCGGCTCGCGATGCAGGATCGCGCCCAGAGAATCGGTGACGGTCTCGCCGCGGAACGGCTGCGCGCCCGTGAGCATCTCGAAGAGGACGCAGCCGAAGGAGAAGATGTCGGAGCGCTTGTCGACCGCCTTGCCGCGGGCCTGCTCGGGGGACATGTAGCCGGCGGTGCCCATGATGACGCCGGGGATGGTCGGGCTGTGCATCGGCATGGGGCGTGTGAGCGTGGGCGAGTCGGAGATCGCGGCACGGTAACTCGTTGATGAGGGTGCGCCCTCACCCGTCCGCGCCAGTCCGAAATCGAGCACCTTGACCCGCCCCTCGGGGGTCACCATGACATTCCCGGGCTTGAGGTCGCGGTGCACGATCCCCTTGTCGTGGGCCGCTTCGAGCCCGGCCGCGATCTGCGCCGCGATCTCGATCGCCTCGGCGACCGGCAGCGGTCCCCCCTCCAGGCGTGCCGCGAGCGTCGAGCCCTCGATCAGTTCCATCACCAGGAAGTGATCGTCTCCCACACGCTCCAGGCCGTGGATGGTGGCGATGTTGGGATGAGAAAGGGACGCCAAGACCTTGGCCTCGCGCTGAAAGCGGGCCAGGCGATCTGGATCGGCCAGGTCCTGCGGCAGGGCCTTGATGGCCACGCGCCGGTCCAGGCGCGTGTCGGTGGCGAGGTAGACGACGCCCATGCCGCCGCGGCCGAGTTCGGACTCGATGGTGTAGGGGCCGATGGAGGCGGGGGGCATGTCCGAACGAGTCTATCACGCCCGATCTCTGGGCGTGCCGCCCACCCACTACAATCCGCCCCATGACCTACGTCGTCCTCGCCCGCCGGTACCGTTCGCAGGACTTCGACTCCGTCGTCGGACAGGAGCCGATCGCCCGCACCCTTCAGAACGCGATCAAGACCAACCGGGTCGCGCACGCGTACCTGTTCTGCGGCACGCGGGGCGTGGGCAAGACGTCGATGGCGCGCATCTTCGCCAAGGCCCTCAACGGCGGCTCGGCCGAGGTCGATGCGGCCATCATGGCCGGGCGCGACACCGACACCATCGAGATCGACGCCGCCAGCAACCGCAGCGTCGAGGAAGCCCGCAAGCTGATCGCCAACGCCGAGTATCGCCCGCTGCGGGGTAAGCTCAAGGTGTACATCCTGGACGAAGTTCACATGCTGACAGGGGAGTCGTTCAACACGCTCCTCAAGCTCATGGAGGAGCCCCCGGAGCACGTCAAGTTCATCCTGTGCACGACCGAGTCGCACAAGGTGCCGGCCACCATCCAGTCGCGCTGTCAGCGCTTTGACTTCCGCAACATCCCCAGCGCCAGCATCGGGGCGCACCTGCGCGAGGTGCTCAAGTCCGAGGGCGTGAGCGCCGAGCCTGAGCTGGTGCACATGGTGGCGCGCCTGGGCAACGGGTCGATGCGCGATGCCCTGTCGCTCATGGACCGCCTGCTGGCGTCGGGCGAGAAGAAGCTCTCGGTGAAGCTGCTCGAAGAGCTGCTGGGGCTGCCCGGGCGCGAGCTGATCGGCGGGCTGATCGATGCGCTCGCCGACGGCACGCCGGCGCCGGCGCTCAAGAGCGCCGCAGAACTGCTCGCCCGCGGCATCTCGATCGACCAAGTGATCGAATCACTGCTGGACCGCTTGCGCGACCTGATGATCCTTGCGGCGTGCGGCGGTACCAGCGACCTGGTCGACCTGTCGGACGCGGCACGCGCGGACGAGGCCAAGCGGGCGGGGCGGTTCGACGCGGCGGGGCTGGTGCACATGATCGCCCTGTGCGAGAACGTGCAGCGGGCGTGCAAGAGCAGCTCGGTGCCGCGGGCGCTATTCGATGCACTGATCGTGCGTCTTGCATTGACCGAGAAGCTCGCCGACGTCACGGCGCTCGTGAGCGGCAGCGGCGCGGTCGCCGCCGCACGGCCGACGGTCGCCAGCGCGCCGACGCCCGCGGCGCGTCCGGCTGCCGCGGGGAGTGCGCCCGCAAAAAAACGCTGACGGCGGCGGAGACGGTTTCGCCCGTGCTCCAGCCGCCGCGTGATGCGCCGACGCCGCGCCCGCCCGCCTCGCCAACTCCCCCACCGCCCGTGCTGACCCCCACGACCCCGGCCGTGTCGGCGGCGGTGTCGCGCGTGGTCGGGGCGTTCGCCACGGATACGGACGTGTGGAACGAGGTGCGGCGGCTGTCGGTGACGACGCGACGGCTCAACGCGATCGTTGAGGACCTGCGCCTGGTCTCGCTCGCCGGCGGCACCGCGGTGGTGCAGGCGGGCGGACTGGCGGCGATGGCACGCTCGGCCCAGAAGGAAATCGAAGACCTGCTCACCAAGGCCGCGGGGCGGAAGATCACGCTGACGATTCAGACGGCCGATGCGGCTCGTGCACCGGCGGCAGAGGGCACGCCCGGTTCCGCATCGACCGCGCCCGCGGCTGCCGCGGCACCCGGCACGGACATCCGCCAACACCCGCTCGTGAAGCAGGCCGAAGCGCTGCTGGGAGCGCGAGTGGTGCGGGTTGAAGGGCGGACACGGGCCCCCTGAACGCGAGGCCGCACGTGAGTGCGGTGCCCACGCAGTCGGCGAATCGCCTCAAGCCCATCGCGCTTCCCACGAATACCCTCCCCGTCACTCCGTCACTCCGTCACTCCGTCACTCCGTCACTCCGTCACTCCGTCACTTCGTCACTTCGTGACTTCCGAGAACCACATGTTCGACAAGTTCAAGGCCATGGGCGCCGTCGCGGGGCTCATGAAGAACCAGGACAAGATCAAGGAATCGATGGGCGCGGTGCGCGAGCAGCTCGACCGCGTCCGGGTCACCGGGCAGGCCGGCGCTGGCGCTGCCCGCGTCGTGATGACCGGGCAGATGAAGGTGCTTGAGGTCGAGCTCACCTCCGCGCTCGTCGCCGGCATGGCCGCGGATGAGAAGACGCGCCTGCTGGCGGGCACGCTGGTCGCCGACGCGGTGAACGACGCGATGCGTCAGGCCCAGGCGATCATCAAGCAGACGGTCGACAAGGAAGCCGAGAAGCTGGGGCTGGGGGATCTGGGATCCGGGCTGGGGGGGATGCTGGGGTGATGGAGGTGATGGAGGTGATGGAGGTGAGCCGGATCGTGCGGCGCTGATGGGACCGGAGCGTTCCATTTCGGGGGTTGAGGCGTGGGCCGCGCCGGCGGGCGGGCGTGTGGTGGCGCACGTGAATCAGGGGCGGGGGCTGGTGCGGGATGCGAAGACCGGCGCGGCGGTGGAAGGGCGTTGGTCGGAGTTGTGCGCCGCCAACCCGCGCATGTTCAACGGCCCGCTGCTGGCGGTCGCAGGCGCTGATCTTCCGTCGGGCGTGATCGAGTGCCGGCGCGACGACTTCAAGCATCTGGCGGTGCAGGACCGCGTGAAGACCGGCGTTGAGATACTTGCCGTGAGCGGCGTCGTGATCGCGCGCGATTGTGCGGGGCGCGAGCACGTGCTGCTTGGAAAGCGCGGCAGGCAGACCCGCGTGTACGGTGGCATGTGGGAGCTGGGGCCGTCGGGCGGGATGCCGCTGCCGCGCGAGGGAGTGAGCGAGATCGGCCTCGCCGACTTTGGCGCTCACCTGGCCGAGGAGATGCGCGAAGAGGTCGGGCTGGAACTGAGCGGCGCGGCGTGCGCATGCGTGGGCTTCTGCCGCGACTTTGTGGCGCACAGTCTGGACGTGATGCTGCGCGTTGAGGTGAGCGAGCGCGTCGAGGACCTGGTGACGCGCGAGCGCGACTGGGAATACGAAGACGTGCGCTGGCTCGCCATCGACGAGGTCGCGGCTTTCGATCGCGATCACGCGGCGGAGATCATCGGTCCGACGCGGGCATTCTGGAGGATGGCGGGGTGGGCAAGGTGATTGAGATGATGCGTGTGATGGAGGTGATTGAGGTGATGAAGGCGAAATGAATGGTGTTTCACCCTGACCTGCTTCACCTCCATCACCTCAATCACCTTCATCACCTCAATCAGGAAGAGAACACCACCGCAGGCTCCACACGGATCACTCGCCGGATGCTGAGCAGGCTGCCGATCAGGATTGTCAGGAGCGTCGCCAGCAGCGAGCCCAGCATGAGCTGCCAGGGGTAGATCGCCGACAGCTCGCTCTGGATCGACTTGCTGAAAATGGTGAACGCGCCGGCGAAGCCCACGCCCATGCCGTAGCCGATGAGGCCGACGACCATCGCCTGCAGGAGCACCATGCCCACAAGCTTTCGGGTGCTGGCGCCAAGGGCCTTGAGCACGCCGAAGTAGCGGATGTTCTCGGTGGTGAACTGGTAGAACACCGACGCGGAAAGAAAGAGCCCGACCAGGAACCCCAGCAGGATGGTGATGCCGAAGTTCACGCCGATGCCGGTGGCGACCATGATGAACGAGATCGACACGCGCCGGAACTCGTCGGGGGTGTAGGCGATGACGTCTCCCAGCGCGTTGATCGATTTCTTGATCTCCGCCAGATCGGCGCCGGGCTTGGCCTTCACGAGGATGTAGCTGATCTTGTGGCGGCCCGCGGGGCTGAAGCGGACGGCGTTGTCGAACGTGGTGTACACGATCGCGTTGGACTCAAACCCCAGCTTGGCTTTGCAGAACCCCACCACCACCGCGCGCTGGTCGTTGATCTTGACGGCGTCGCCGATGTTCACGTTGTTGAGCTTGGCCTTCGAGCCCTGCTCGACGATGATCGCGTCGGGGATCCACAGGTCTTCGATGCGCCCCTCGATCATCTCGGGCGGGCGACCGGCCAGGGTCGTGCGCGAAATGCCGATCATCTGGAGGCGCTTGAAATCGCCGTTGGAGAGCTCGGTGGTCGCGTACGCCGTGAAGAACGGCTCGGCCCACTCGACCCCGGGGACGCTCCGCACTCGCCCCAGCTTCTGGTCCGAGATGGCCCGGTACTCAGCGACCCATGTGGTGCCGGGGTCCGCGACCCACAGGTCCGGCTGCGTGACATTCTGAAGCGGCCCGGTCGCCTGCGTCAGCAGGCCCATGAAGATCGCCCCCTGCTGGTTCATAAGCAGCGCGGCAAACGCGAGGCTGAACACCAGCGTGAGGTACTTGGTGCGGTCGCCGAAGAGCATGCGCAGGGCGATGCGGAGCATGGGGCAGAATAGGGGAGAAGGGCAGTGGGCAGTGGGCAGTGGGCAGTGGACAATCGGCAATCGGCAATCGGCAATCGGCAATCGGCAATCGGCAATCGATGTGATACTGGCGTGACCAACGATCCGCCGATCACCTTCTATTGCGCAGTGCCTATTGCCCGATCCCCGCATTCACCGCTGGCACGTCACTCGCGCAACGAATATTTCGCGATGCACCACAGGGCCGCGAAGCCGTCGCGCCAGCCGATCTTCTTGCCCTCGGCGTAGCCGCGCCCGGCGTAGGTCACGGGCACCTCGGCGGTGCGCACCGGTCGGCCGCCGTCGAGCTTCATGCGGGCCAGCTTGGCGACGATCTCGGGCTCGAGGCCGAACCGATCCTCCTCGATGGTCAGCCTCGCCAGCACCTCGCGCGAAAAGGCCTTGAGGCAGCACTCCATGTCAGAAAGCGAGAGCCCGGTGAGCTGGTTGCTCGCCAGCGTCAGCGCGTGGTTGGCAACACGGTGCAGCGGCGAGCGGGCGAGCGAGTTGGCGTACAGGAATCGCGCCCCGATCACGGCGTCGGCCTCGCCGCGCACGATGGGCGCGATCACGCGGGCGTGATCGGCGGGGTCGTACTCAAGGTCGCCGTCGTGGATGATCGCGATGTCGGCGCCGGCATCGCGCGCGGCCGCGAGACCGGTGCGGACGGCGGCGCCCTTGCCGCGGTTGCGCTCGTGCAGCAGCGTCAACGTGTTCGGGCGCGACGACATGGCGCGGACCAACTCGCCCGTGCCGTCCGACGAGCCGTCGTCGACCAGGATGAGCGTGCGCTCAACGCCCGGCGGTGTGGTGGCGTCCAGTCGCTCGATCGCCAGCGGCAGGAGTTCCCGCTCGTTGTAGACGGGGATGACGACGGCCAGGTGCACGGCGTCACGATACCGGGAGGGAGGGTTCGACGTGCAGGAGAACGCGGCGCTGGAGGTTGGAAATGCCCAGGCGGGCAGCCGCGGCGGGTGACTTCCATACCAGGCCGGGGCACCGGTGCGTGAACGCCCCCGGCTCTGCGATCGTTGCTCCGTGCCACACCCGCACACGCACATCTCTGTGCGAGGTGCCATGGTCGAACTGATCCACGACCCGCAGCCCCCCCACTCCCAGCCACGCTTCGAGGCGGCGTCGCGCCTCGGCCCGGCTCCACGCGGGGCCTTGGCGCTCGAGCGTCGGGGCCTGCCACATCGACGCCCACATGCCGCGGGCGGGGCGTCGCTGAACAAGGACGCGCCCGCGCGGGTCGCGGAGGAGGACGGTCTCAATCGCGAGCGTGCGCCGACGTGCGGCGGCCTTGGGGCGGGGAATCTCGTCCTGCCGCCCGTCGCGACGCGCGATGCACAGGGCGGCGAGCGGGCACTCGGCGCAGCGCGGCGCTCGGGGGGTGCAGATCACCGCGCCCAGTTCCATCAGCCCTTCGTTGACGAGAGCGGGCGAGCGTGCGGCACGGGCCATCGCTTCGGCGCGCTCCCAGGCCCAGGCCACGGCCGCGGGATCGTCCGAAGCCCCGTCGCGCCCGTGCACGCGGAGCAGCACACGCGACACGTTTCCGTCCACGATCGGCTCGGCCAGTCCGTGCACGATCGAAGCGATTGCGCCGGCGGTGTAGCGGCCGACGCCGGGCAGCGTGCGCAGGGTCGGTACATCACGGGGAACCACTCCGGCGTGTTCCGCCACGATCGATCGCGCGGCGGCGTGCAGGAGCCGGGCCCGCCGGTAGTAGCCGAGCCCGGACCAGAGCGAGAGCACCTGCTGCTCGCGCGCGCCCGCGAGCTCCCGAACTGTCGGGAATCGCTCGATGAACGGCCCGAACTTCTCCAGCACCCGGGCCACCTGGGTCTGCTGGAGCATGAACTCGCTGACAAGCGACAGATAAGGATCGCGCGGCGAAATGCGCCACGGCAGCGGTCGCGCGGCACGCTCGAACCAGGACTCGATCGCACGGGCCATGGGCCTTGCGGCCGGGAACGAGTCGGTGTCCGGAGCTGAGGCCGGGCCTGAAGGTCCGCGAGTCCGTCCACTCCGTGCCTTCGTGCCCCCGTGCCGCCGTGCCTTCCCCATCACTCCGCCTCGCGCAGGACCGACTCCACCCCCGAGCGGATGGGGCCCCACGGCGCTCCGGGGGACTTGTTCACGGTCACCCAGCCGTCGCTGATCAGCAGGCTGGTCACGCCCGGGACCGCAAAGAGCGAGCGCGCCAGCGGGTCGCCCGCCGCGGCAGAGGCGTTGAAGTACGACCGCGGCACGTTGGGGGGCGAGCGGTCCAGCACGCACTTGAGGGCGTTGGGGTTGGGCGTGTCCTGGAATCTGACGACCTTGAAAGGCACGGGATCTCCAGACGAAACGGGCGGCGGGCTTTCCGACGAGCCGTGGCGCCGTTCAAGGTCCGATCAACCGCGGACGTCGGGTCGCGCCGACGCGCCGGACCGGCTCCGCCCGAAGAATTTGACGGTCAAAGGACGAAGCGGAAGACTCGAAGCCGGTTGAACCGATGCTAGGCTAAGCCGGTAGGAACCGTGGGAGAGCGGCTGGTGAAGTTCCTCACTCCGATCTTCGACCTGTGGCAGCGCGTGGGGTCGTACCCGGCGCTGGTGGTCGCGGTGGAGCTGATCCTTATATGGGTGGTTGTCTACGCGGTGGTCCGCTTTGCGCAGGGCACCCGTGCCGCGGGGGCGCTCAAGGGCCTGCTCATCCTCCTGGTGCTGGTCACGATCGTTTCGCGCGTGGTGGGCGCGGGGTCGTTCCAGCGGCTGGCCCTGCTGCACGACCGCTTCCTGGCACTGGTCGCGATCGCCCTCATCATCATCTTCCAGCCCGAGCTGCGGCGGGCCCTTGTGCGCCTGGGCGAAACGCCGTTCTTCCGCGGCACGCCCTCGGACATCTCGTTCATCGTGGAGGAGGTTGCCGACGCCTGCAAGTACCTGACGAAGGCCAAGTTCGGGGCCATCATGGTGGTCGAACGCCAGGTCAGCGTCGCGGGCTTGGTCGAGGGCGGCACGCCCCTCAACGCCGAGCTTTCGTCCTCCCTGCTCCAGACCATCTTCTTCCCCGGCTCGGCCCTGCACGACCTGGCCGTGGTGATCCGCGGCCGGACGATTCACTCGGCCGGTGTTCAGTTGCCCCTGGCCGAGCCCGAGGACATGCCCGACACGCGCCTGGGCTCGCGCCACCGTGCCGCGGTGGGCCTGACTAAGGAATGCGATGCGCTGGTTGTGGTCGTGAGCGAGGAGAGCGGCAAGGTCCGCCTCGCCGAGCGCGGGAGGCTTTCGGATCCCATGACGGCCGATGAGTTCCGCGAAGAACTTGGCATGCGCCTGGCCCGGGGCATCCGGGGCACGGCCCGGCTGGTCGCGGCGAACCTGCCCGCGCGTGACACGTCCGAAGAGCGCGCCGAACAGGCGGAGAAGGTCGCGTGAAGGTGATGGAGCACGTCAAGACCGTCCTGCTCGTCACGCTGGTCACGGTGGTGATCTGGACCTTCGCCGAGTCGGAGAGCCTGACCTCGCGCTCCGTGCGTGTCGAGGCCGCGTTCGACACCGACGCCACCGACGACCGGGCACTGGTGGTGAACGAGCCGTCGTGGCGCGACCGCGTCGACGTGGTGATCGAGGGCGCGACCGGCGCCGTCTCGGAGGCCGAGGCGGTGCTGCGCCGCCCGCTCCGCCTGCGCCCGGGCGCCCCCGGCGTCCCGGGAGAGCCGGGCGAACAGACCGCCGACCTTGCCGCGGCGATCCGCGGGCTGCCGGAAATGCAAGGCAAGCCCGTCACCGTGGTCCGGGCAGACCCCGCGAGCGTGCGCCTGCGGATCGATCAGCTGGTGACGCGTGAACTCAAGGTCGTGGTCGACGCCCCCGGGGCCGAGCTCGACGGGCAGGCCGAGGCCAACCCCGCCACCGTGAAGGCCATGCTCGCCGAGGCCGATGCCAAGCGCCTCGACGAGACCAGCGTCGCGATCGCCCGCGTCAGCCCCGAGACTCTGGTGCGCCTGGTGCCCGGCCGTCACGAGACCGTGTCCAATGTGGCCCTGGAACCCCCCGCGGCGGTGGCCGGCTCGCGCACCCGCCTCAACCCGTCGCGGGTCGAGGTCGGCCTCACCCTCAAGAGCCGCACCGCCACCTACACCCTGGCGAGCGTGCCTGTCTACATCCTGGTCGCCGCCGTCGAGTATGAGCGCTGGGACATCAGCGTCGCCCCCGACGACCGCTTCCTGACCGACGTGAAGGTCAGCGGGCCCAGCGAGCTGGTCGATCAGGTCCGGCGCGGCGAGATAAAGGTCACGGCCAAGGTCGAGCTGTCCTTCGACGAGCTGGAACGCGGCATCAGCTCCAAAGAAGTCTCCTTCAGCCAGATGCCCACCCCCCTGCTTTTCAAGGCCGACAACATGCGGGTCCGGCTGATCATCCGCAAGCGCGAAGGGGCCGGGAAAGGCTGATCGGCCGCCCGGCGTCGCCCGCCACCCCACCCCGTTTCACGGTCCGGGCGGGCGAGACAACCGCCCCGAACCGCCCTAACCTTCTGCCCCTCGACCCGGGCCTGCCGCGGATTGTCCGTTCGGCATGTGAACGGTTCGTTGCGGACGCTTTGGACCGACCGGCGCCATGGTGCGCCGGTGCTCACCGGAGGCTCCCGTGAAGATCAGGACCGACGAGATCGCCAGCGTCATCAAGAAGGAAATCGAGAGCTATTCCGCGGAGCTTGAAGTCTCCGAGGTCGGACGCGTCGTCGAGGTCGGCGACGGCATCGCGCGCATCTACGGCCTGTCGAACGCGATGGCCGGCGAGCTCCTCGAGTTCCAGACCAGCGAGGGCGCGGTCATGGGCCAGGTGTTCAACCTCGAGCTCGACACCGTCGGCGCGGTCATCTACGGCGACTACCTCTCCGTGAAGGAAGGCGATCTGGTCAAGGCCACCAGCCGCCTGCTCGAGGTCCCCGTCGGCGAGGCGCTCCTCGGCCGCGTGGTCGACCCGCTCGGCCGCCCGCTCGACGACGCCGGCCCGATCCAGACCAGCACGTTCCGCAAAGTCGACATCATCGCCCCGGGCATCGCCGAGCGTCAGCCCGTGACCGAGCCCCTGCAGACGGGCATCAAGTCGATCGACGCGATGATCCCGATCGGCCGCGGCCAGCGCGAGCTCATCATCGGTGACCGCAAGACCGGCAAGACGGTCGTCGCCGTCGACACCATCATCAACCAGAAGCAGTACTGGGGCACGCCCGACGCGGTCGTCTGCATCTACGTCGCCGTCGGCCAGAAGTCGTCGACCGTCGCCAGCGTCGTCGAGACGCTGAAGAAGCACGGCGCGATGGATTACACCATCATCGTCAACGCCCCCGCCTCCGACCCCGCCCCCATGCAGTACATCGCGCCCTACTCGGGCTGCGCGATGGGCGAGCACTTCATGTGGCAGGGGATGCAGAACAAGACCCCCAAGCACGCCCTGTGCATCTACGACGACCTTTCCAAGCAGGCCGTCGCGTACCGCCAGCTCTCGCTGCTGCTCCGCCGTCCCCCGGGCCGCGAGGCGTACCCCGGCGACGTGTTCTACCTCCACAGCCGCCTGCTCGAGCGCGCCACCAAGCTCTCGAAGGAAAACGGCGCCGGCTCGCTGACGGCCCTGCCCGTGATCGAGACGCAGGAAGGCGACGTCTCGGCGTACATCCCGACCAACGTGATCTCGATCACCGACGGGCAGATCTACCTTGAGCCCGAGCTCTTCTTCTCGGGCGTGCGGCCCGCCATCAACGTCGGCATCTCGGTGAGCCGCGTGGGTGGCAACGCGCAGGTCAAGGCCATGAAGAAGCTGGCCGGTTCGCTCCGCCTCGACCTTGCCGCGGCCCGCGAGCTCGAAGCGTTCGCGCAGCTGGGCACCGAGCTCGACAAGGCCACGCAGCGCCAGCTCGACCGCGGCCGCCGAATGGTCGAGCTGCTCAAGCAGGGCCAGTACACGCCGTTCACCATCGCAGACCAGGTCATCTCGATCTTCGCCGGCACCAAGGGCTACCTCGACGATGTGCCCGTGACCGATGTGCGGCAATTCGAGATCGGCCTGCTCGAGTACATGTCGATGGTCGGCAAGCCGGTGCGCGATGCGCTGGCGAGCAAGCTGGCGCTGGATGCCGAGCTTGAGAAGAGCCTTGAGAACGCGATCAAGGCGTACAAGAGCACGTTCGTGTCGAAGTCGGCGGACGCGGCGGTGGCGAAGAAGTAAGCGGGCGGTACGAGCCCGAAGCGCGAGCGAGGGTCCGCTCGCCGTTCGTCCAGTGTCGGTCTCCGAAAAGCCCCACCAGCACACAGGCCCCGGCGCAAGCTGGGGCCTTGTTTCGTTGGGGAGACTTGATAGGCTGGATTATCGATATTGGCGGAGGAGACCGGATCAGAGGGGGAGCTTTGCCGCGTCCAGGCTCAAAGACAGTTTTCGGGTCCCGCTACTTGGTAATCGTACTCGCCATGCTCATGTGGCAGCTTCCTCGCGAGGCATCCGCACAGAGCTGTGTCGGCCAATGGCTACCAGGAAGTGGAGTCCCGGAAGTCTCCAACACCGTCACGGCGATGGTGGAGTGGGATCCCGATGGCGACGGCCCCCAGCCTTCCCTGATGGTTGTCGGCGGAAGTTTCGATGTGGCGGGGACGACGCTTCACAGGTCAATCGTCGCTTGGGATGGACAGACTTGGCAACCCATCGGCAACGGCGTAAGTGGCGGCGTGTCAGCCCTTGCGGTCTATCATGGCGATCTCATCGCTTGCGGATACTTCACATCGATCGATGGCGTCCCTATGAAGCGGATCGCCCGCTGGAACGGCAGCGCGTGGCAACCGCTGGGCTCGGGCCTCACGATCTCCGGGTCCGAAACCGGTCCCAATGCCCTCCTTGTATACAACGACGAACTCATCGTGGGCGGCTCGTTTAGTTCGGCCGGGGGCGTTGTCGCGAAGGGAATCGCGAAGTGGAATGGGTCTGGTTGGCAGTCCATGAGCAACTCGTTGGTGGGTGGCGTCGGCGTCGCGTCCATTTACTCTCTCGCAACTTACGGTGGTCATCTCTTCGCGGGCGGCGATTTTTCAAACATCAACGGCGTCAGCGCGAACTCGATCGCCCAGTGGACCGGCACGACGTGGATCGGAGTGGGCGGCGGCGTGACCGGAGGTCTGGTGCGGGGGCTCGCGCCCTTCGGCGGCACGCTTGTCGCGTGCGGCTCGTTCACCTCGGCAGGTGCGACTGGCACCGCCCGTGTAGCCGCGTGGAACGGTTCCTCGTGGGCGGCTCTTGGCGGCGGTATCAGTGGAAGCTCACTCAGTTATCCGTACACGCTCACTGCGTTCGCGGGTCGGCTGTTCATCGGAGGCAGCTTTCGAAAGACTTCCGGATCGAACTTCGATTTCATCGCTGCCTGGGATGGCCTCTCCTGGACGGATGTCGGACCGGCCGGCGCGGCGAGCGGTGTCAGCGTCTCATCGATCGCCCCATTCCACGGTGAGCTTCTGTGCGGCGGCAAGTTCACTCAGATCAATGGTTGTCACGCCATGAATCTAGCAAGATGGAACGGAACTGCCTGGCTTCGCTTTCCACCTATCGGTGACTGGTTTGACTTCTTTGGCGCCGCACCGATCGGTTCAATCCATGAAACGGCTCTCGTCAGCGGAACCGTTAACCTTGCGAACGGCGACACCATCTCTGGCCTGCTTGGTTGGGACGGTGTCTCATGGTCTGACTTTGGCGGCCCCTCCATCCATTCCGCTAGTTCAGTCGTGCAGATGGCCGGCGACGTCTTCGTTGGCGGCGTGTTTGATGTCGGAGGCGTCCCCACTACAGCCGTCGCGAAACGCCTCCCGTCTGAATGGAGTCTTCTTGGCACAGGAATGAACGGCACGGTCACAGAGGTCGTCGAGTACGCCGGCATGCTTCACGCCGCCGGGGCCTTTACTACCGCCGCCAACTCGCCGGCATCGCGTGTGGCGCGCTGGAATGGAAACGCGTGGGAATCACTCGGCGCCGGGGTTTCCGGAGGTTCCCCCGTTCGGATCAACGCCATTGCGGTTTATCGCGGAGAGCTCGTGGTGGGCGGCACGTTCACCACCGCCGGCAGCTCGCCTGCCAACAACATCGCTAGCTGGGATGGGTCGCAGTGGAAGAGCCTCGGTACCGGAATGGTGGGCACCGCCGGATTGACATTCGTGAACGCCCTGGCCGTGCTCAACGATCAGCTCTATGCAGCAGGTGAATTCGTAAGCGCAGGCGGTGTCACCGCCAATGGTATCGCTCGGTGGGATGGCGACTCTTGGCACGCATTGGGTACTGGCTTGACGGGCGCATCGTCCATAGCTTCACTCGCCGTGTTCAATAATGCGCTCTTCGCCGGAGGTAGCTTTTATTCGATCAGCGGGACGAAGGTCTCCAACTTCGCCCGCTGGAACGGTTCGCAATGGTCCAATCCAGGATTAGGCCTGCAAAACGCGGCCGACTGGATCATAGTTCACGAAAATGAGATTCTTGCAGGAGGAGAATTCACGACCGCGGGCGGATTGGTTTCCTGCTATTTCGCCCGCTGGACCGACACCAACATCCCGTGGGTCTCGCAGCATCCTCAACCCCTGTCTCTCAACGAGACAGCAACTCTCGCCCTCGTGTGCACCCCCGCCAACGGCTACTCCAACGTCTCGTTTCAATGGCTCCGCAACGGCATCCCAATATCCGACGGCCCCGGCGGCGCCTCCCCCGGCGGCGGCACCGTATCGGGCTCCTCCGGCACCCTCCCCTCCCCCACCGCCAACTCTCCCGCCACGCTCACTATCACCGGCATCACCCTCTCCGACGCCGGCGACTACACCTGCACCTTTACCAACCCCTGCGGCAGCGTCACCAGCAACCCGGCCACCGTCAGCGTCCTCTGCTTCGCCGACTACGACGCCAACACCTTTGTCAACGGCGTCGACTTCGACACCTTCGTCGCCGACTTTGAGCTCGGCGACGCTGCCGCGGACGTGAACCACGATGGCTTCGTCAATGGTGTCGACTTCGATACGTTCGCGGATCACTTCGTCGCGGGGTGTTGATTGGGGAAGTGACGAAGTGACGGAGTGACGAAGCAAGAAGGAGCAACCCCTGCTCCTCCGACACGTCACTGCGTCACTCCGTCACTTCCTCCCCCCTACCCTCCCCCATGCGCATCATCGCCGGGGAATTCCGTTCGCGCAAGCTGCTTTCACCGCCGGAGGACACGACCACGCGCCCGATCCCGGACCGGGTGAAGGAGTCGCTCTTTTCGATCCTGCGCGGGCACATCGAGGGCGCCGAGGTGCTCGACCTGTTCGCGGGCACGGGGTCGGTGGGGCTCGAGGCCGTCAGCCGCGGGGCCGCGCGGTGCGTGTTTGTGGAGCGCGACCGCTCGATGGCGGCGGTGCTGCAGAAGAACATCGAGACGCTGGGGGCGCAGGACCGCTGCGAGGTGGTGACCGGCGATGCGCTCGGCGCCGGGACGTTGGCGCGCTGCCCGCGCCCGGCGACGATCATCATGATGGACCCGCCCTACGACCTGGTGCGGAGCGAGCTGGGCGCGCGGCGTGTGAAGGGGCAGCTCGCCGAGCTGGTCAAGTGCCTCACCGACGACGGGTTCGCGGTGCTGCGCACGCCGTGGCCGCTGTTCTACACCGAGGAAGAGGCCGCCGAGCCTGGCGTGGTGTACGGGGCGCGGACGCCATCGCGCCCCGGACGTGCCGGCCCGCCGCGCCTGGGCCCCGACGGCAAGCCGCGCCGGGACCGGCCCGCGCGCCCTACGGCCAAGGGACGCTGGGACGAGGTGTGGACCATCGAGAAGAGCGCGCCCAAGGACCTTGAGGAACTGATCGAGAACGACGGCGCGACCGAGGACGAGGTCGATCCTGCCTCGGACGCGGCGCCTCCGGCGGCGGGCGCCGCAGCGCCGAAGCCCAAGCCCCGCGAGATCGACCTTGCCGTCGAGGCTGCGGTGGGACCCGAGACGCACCAGTACGGCACGATGGCGCTGCACTTTTACATGAAGCGCAAATAAACGGGGCGGGCAGGCCCCCTTGGCCCCGTCCGCCCCGCAACAAGACCTTGGTTTTCAGGCCCGTGTTCAGCAGCCCGCGATGAACGCGTCGGCGAACGAGTCGAAGTCCATGCCGCTGACGAAACCGTCGCCGTCGATGTCGGCCACGGGAGCGCCGGCCTCGAAGGCAAAGACGAAGGAGTCAAAGTCGTCGCCGTTGACGAAGCCGTTGCAGTCGTAGTCGGCGTAGCAGGTGGCCGCGCGGATGGTGCCGGAGATGGCCGTGCCGCAGTCGTTGGTGACGACGCAGCGGTAGCGTCCGGACCAGATCCCATCGAGGCCTCCGATGCGGAGCTGCATGGTGGTCGTGCCGCGGAAGTTGAAGAACTCGGGGAGGTACTCGTCGCAGTTGTCGTCGACGAGGTCGGTCCACACGCCGGTGCCGGGGCCGGTCTCCTGCTGCCACTGGATGGTCATGGGCCAGGAGCCGGCGACGAAGCAGTTGAAGGTCATGCCGTAGGGCTCGGCCAGGGGCCCGTCGGGGTTGTAGTGAGAGACGGGACCGAGAACGATGTTGGCGGGCTCGCAGGGCGCGCCGTTGAGGCAGAGGATCGCGCCGGGGGACCAGACCAGGCAGGGGTTCTCCTCGTCCACGGTCGAGATCAGGAGCGTGTTCCCGTCGGCGCTGAGGGCGCGCACCGCCGAGCCGCCGAGGGACCCGATGTACAGGCCGGGGAAGCTGCCGCCCAGGTCGGCCACGTGCTGGGGAAGGCTCTTGGGCACGCCGCCGTTGAGGTTGGCGCGCCAGATGAACGAGCCGTCGCTCCCGCCGGTGCCCACGATCGTGGACCCGTCGGCGCTGACGGCGGTCGGGAGCATGTCATCCTCGCCGCCCATGTTGTGAGCGATCCAGCTGTTGCCCGAGCGCGTCCAGCGGACGGGGGTCGTGATGGTGGTGCCGAACGTGGCCTGCATGGTGGTCGGGCTCATCTTGCCGACGAGCGTGTTGCCGTCGGCGCTGACGGCAAAGACCTTGTTGGCGTAGCGGTCGAGAATGGTCTGGGTCCAGGTCGAGCCGTTCTTGACCCACACGCACGCGCCGCGCCACTGCTGCTGCGACGCGTCAGCGTAGTTTTCGTCGTAGCCGACGATGACCGTGCCGTCCGCGCTCACGGCGTCGGCCCGCGTCGCCCCCGCCTGCGCGTTCCACGGCGCGGGCGAGGTCGAGACGGGAAGCTGCTCCCAGACGTTGAGGAGGGTGTCGAGGCGTGCCGCGCGGTGCGTGCCGCAGGTGGTCAGGGTGTACCCACCGCCGACCACGTAACGGCCGTTGCCGGAGATGTCGTTGGCGTTGAAGGTGAAGGCGTCGCAGCTGGTGCCGGTCGGGGGCTTGCCGAAATTGGTCTCGCCGCCCGCGAGCGTCCACGTGCGCGGCGAGTAGCGGTCGGTGCCCAGGCCCGCGACGTTCTGGAGGTCGTACGCGTTGAACGAGATCGCCATCCCGTCGGCGCTGCAGTGGATCGGGTCGTTGTCCACGACCGAGCCGGTGCTCATCGCGCCCACGCCGCGCGTGTAGGTGTGGATGACGTACTCGCCCAGCGCCGCGTTCCAGAAGGTGCCCACCGCGGTCTGGCCGTCGGCGGAGAGATCGGAGCCGATCTGGCCGGTGAGGACGAGCGCGGGGGGCGAGGCGAGGACGGACAGTGTGCCGGCGAGAGTCGCCAGCGCCGCGGATCGGGTCAGGTTCATCACAAGTCTCCTTGAGGATCGGAACTTACGCGCGGGACCGGGCCCGGGCCGCGGGGACTTCGCCCCGGATTGACCCGTCGCCCGCTTCGGGAACCGGGCCGGACGGGATGGCGGCGCGCCGCGCAGGCGTCCGGATCGAGAACCACCGAGGCCGCGTTCCCGCGGCGTCGGCGTGGGAGGGAAATGAAGGAGAGATCAGCGGCGGCGGCGCCCGGCGATCAGCCCGCCGAGGCCAAGGAGCGCCAGCGACGAGGGAGCGGGGGTGGCGATGCCCTCGATCAGGATCGCACCGTCGGTCGCGCCTTCACCGAGCAGCGCGGCGTTGTCCGACCAGGTCGCATCGAGGGGCGCGGCAAACCGAACGGCCTGGCTGTTGCCGTACAGGCTCGCGGCGGGCCACTGGTTGGCCACGTCGCCGTTGGAACCGAACTTCGGGGTGAGGCTGATCCACCAATCACCGGCGGGGATGTTGACGCTCATCGTGCTGGTGACCGCGAGCACATCTCCGGACAGGTAGGTGCTGGTCGCGGCCACGTTGACGCCGCTGCCGCCGTTGGCGATGCGGCGCGGGTTGTTCGCCGCCGTCGGGAGAGAACCGGTCTTGGGGAACAGGTTGAAGACCGCCTGGCTCGGCGTGCTGAACGCGTAGGTGCCCATGTACACCGTGATGCTCTGGACCGTCCAACCGCCGGCGGGCACCGAGATGTCCGTCATGCCGAACGCTTCGGTCTGGCCGAACCCGGTCGTCGTCCAGTTCGCCATGCTGATGGGGCTGTTGAAGTTGATCGCGGACTGATCCCAGAGGGTGCTGGCGCTCGCCATGCTGGCCAGGCTCAACAGGGACAACGCGGACAGGGCGGTGCGGGTGCGCATGATTCTGTCTCCTCCGAAGTGGTCGGCCCCGTCCGGCCTGCGGGAGTCCGCAGAAGTGGAAACGGAATGGACCCGACTCGGGTGCAATCTGACACGCCGCCTGAGCCAACCGCTGACCCGGGCGCGTGTTCTCGGGGCCCATACTAAATCCTCATTGGGAAGTTTGCAACGAATTCCCCAGGGAATTTTCCAAAAACTTACTCGGGTCAATTGCAGCATGCCTACCCCTCTGGTAGCATGTACTAGGGGATTTGATCCCGATTGAATACCAAACTTCTGACCCGCACCCGTCACGGAAGACCATGGCACAAGAAACTGGTGGACAGCTCGAGCAGGAATGCCGGTCGGCCATGGAGGGCGTGCGGGGCGCGCTGATCAACCTCTACTCGTCGATCGAGAGCGACCCGTCGACGCCGCAGGTGGCGGCTAAGCGCTTCGGGCTCAACAAGAACCTCGCCTGGAAGTTCTCCAAGATCATCAGCGCGGAAGACCCTTTCACCGCGATCCAGCACCTCCCGGGCGACTCGGGGGTCGAGATCTTCCTGAGCACGCTCGAGTCGCACGGGGCGCCGCGCCAGGCCGTGAGCGATGTGCGCCGGGCGCTGGCGACGTTCGGGCACGTCATTGAGGTGCACGCCAGCGGGCGCGATGACCTTGACCTGATGCTCGACAGCATGGGGCTTGGCGCGCCCGAGCGGCAGCTGGAGCAGAGCCGCGAGCTGGCCTTCCGGGGCAACAGCGGAATCTTCGGGCTCCAGGCCAAGGTGCGGCTCTCGACGGCGTTCCTGATGCCCTCGAGCGCCGGCCCGGGGCTTGCCGACTCGGTGCTGATCGGCGGGTTCGTCGGTCTTCGGCGGCTGCGGAGCAACGTGCGCTGGCCGCTGTTCAGGTTTCAGGCCTACGAGGGGTCCGAGAGCTCGGGGCTGAGCACGAAGAAGCTGGCCGGGCTCAACGGCGATGCGCCGCGCATTCTCTCTGAGTTCGGCTCGACGCTCCAGCCGCCAATCGAGGCGGTCACGTCCGACCGGTGGACCGAGCACTTTCTGACCGGCGGCGAGGTCGGCAATCGCGGGGCGTTCGACTGCTTCTACACGTCGATGTGGCGGGGCTTCCCGATCTACCGCACACCGACCGATACGTACGGCGAGTACGCCTCGACGATCACGCTGCCCATCGAGCACCTGGTCTTCGATGTGCTCTACCACAAGAGCCTTGCCGTGCCCACGCCCTCCCTGCTGGTGTTCAGCCGGCCCGGCGGCGGGCTGCACGATCCGGCGGAGCGGCGCGAGGAGAACGTGCTGCCCATTCAGCAGCGCGTGACGCCGCTGGCGGGCTCGCCCCCGGCGGTGGCGACGCCGCTGGTGCCGCGGTACGGCGAATTGGTGTCGTCGGTGTACGCGCGCCTGGGCGCGATCCCGTCGGACTTCCGCGGGTACCGGCTGATGCTGCGGTGGCCGCCGATGCCGTCGACCGTGGCGCTGCGGTGGCCGCTGCCGGAGCGCGGTGCTTAGGTGCCGATGACCTCTGGCTGAAGCAGAACCCCGTCACAGGGATGCGGTGGATCCGGAAGAAGAGTCCCTCGCTTGCGCGTCGGGCTCGTAGTCGACCTCGTAGTCGACCTCGTAGTCGGGCTCGTAGTCGGGCTTGCAATTACCCGCCGAGCTGATCGACCTGGTACCGCAGCATCGGCGGCTTTTCGACGCCGGTCACCACCTGCCAGAAGGGCTCGGGGTGCTCGTCGATCGACCAGTGCTGGAACTGGCCGCGCGGGTCTTCGGCGTAGAGGTCGAGCGCGGGCCCGCCGACGAAGATCGTGCGGTGCAAGAGCAGCACATCGTCCGAGGCGTACTCGGCCTCCGCGGCAACTCCGGCGAGGGTTTCCACGATGCGCCCGAAGAGCTTGCGGTCCTGACGGAGGAGCACATCGGCATCGTGCCAGATGTAGTAGCGGTACTTGCTCACGGGCCGGGCCCGGAACTCCTGGCGGTAGCGGAGCAGCGAGGCGACGCCGCCGGGGCCGTCGATCTTGCGTTCGAGGGCGGGGCCCACGATGGCCTGCTCGGCCTGGCAGCAGAACGACTCGAGGTCGGTGATGAAGCGCCCGTAGAACGAGCACACTTCGGCGTCGCGGATGCCCCCCAGGAACTGGGACATCGACGCGGCAAAGTGCAGACGCTTGCGGGTGTTGGTGGACCAGGCGACCAGGTGGTGCTCGTCCAGGAGCTGCGTCACCTCGGGCTGCCACTCGGGAACACTGAACGGCGAATCGGGTTGACGTGTAAGCGCACCCATAGGACGACCGTTCCGCCTCCTGCGGCAGGTATCACGTCCCTGTGGATTCTGATTCAGAATCCCCCCACGGACGACTGCTGTGCCCCGCCGCCCAGAGTGTGCGCCAAAATCACCCGAACACAACCGCATGCACGGGTTTCGCGCTAAAAACGGTGTGGATTACCCAGTTTGTCAATATCCGCGAGGGGTGAGAACATGTTCACCCCGGGTCTTTCACGGGAATTACGTGCTCACGCGCCGGCGATCCATTGCTTGTGTTCTTACTTAGTTCGGTGTTCTCGGACGTGCTGCCCGTTGGGCTTGGGCTCCGCCACTGAGGCTAAACGCTTCTCCCCTGAGCCGGCCACGTTTGGACGCTCGTGGTCAGCCGCGTGGCGGCCGTCCTCGGTGACTTTGTAGACCACGCCGATGGTGGTCTCGGGCTCGCCTTTGAGGAGTCGGTTGACGACCTCGACACCCTGCATGAGCGTGTGGTCGGTGTTGGCAACTTCGTACTTCCACATGCCGAAGCGGCCGCGGGAGAAGATGGCGCGGGACTCGAGCCAGGGGATTACCGACGAGAGGATCTCGTCGCGGTCGACCGTCGGCGTGGGATAGCTGTACGCAGCCTTGTAGGTCCAGGTGCTCACGACGTCGGCCCGCTCGTCCTCGGTCATGAGGCCGGAGCTGATCAGGCCGCGGATCGTGTCTTCGACGATGGCGGATTCATCCACGGGCTTGAACTCGCTGGCGCTGGTCTCGCACAGGAGGGAGTAGAAAGGCCCGTTGCGCCTGCCGTCGGGGGCGGTGGTGTAGGGCTCTGGCGTCATGAACGGGGAGTAGTTGCTGAGGTAGGTGACGCGGTAGAAGGGCGAGTCGGCGTCGGGGAAGTACATCCAGCTTTTGGTCGAGGGGCACGGGCGCCTGATTCCGAGGCCGACCATGTAGCCCGAGGAGTGGCGCAGTCGTTGGGCGGTGGCGCGGATGGTGTCCGGGACGCGTCCCTTGAGCACATCGCGGCAGAGAATGTCCAGGGGCATCGCGGTGATGAGGTGGTCGTAGTGGTCGGTGCGCCCGTCGTCGAGGGTGACGGTCTTGGCGTCGACGTCGACCGAAACCACGGAGCGGGAAAGCTCGTAGTTGCCCTGAATATGGGGCCCGAAGCGCGAGTAGAACTCGCCGGTGCCGCCCTTGAGCGGGAACTTGAAGCGGTTGTTGGGGCCCCACCCGAAATCGTCGGTGCCAAGGACGACGTTGCGCAGAGCACGCTCCACGTCGATCACGGCGACGCGCTCGCCGATCCACTGCTTGTTCATCATCTCGGGCGGGTGGGCCCAGACCTTGAAGTTGTACGGACGCATGAAGTGGCGGGCGATGCCCTCGCCGAAGACGGCGTCGATGAACTCGCCGAAGTTTGCCGCGTCCTGGTGGCGGGCGACCTTGCCCGTGCCGGACTGGCTCCCGATCTGGCTCCCGATCTGGCTTCCAATTTGGGCCTTGATGAGGCCGGAGAGGCACTCGTAGCAGGCCTGCGGCGGCAGGTGGCGGATGTTGTTCTGGAAGGGGTACGGCACCCAGCGTCCCTGCGTGCGGACCCAGCTCTCGCGGTCGTTCCAGGTGAACTCGTCGCCCATGAGGCGATCGAACACCTGGTCGTAGTACTTGTAATGGCTGAACATCACGTGCCCACCGATGTCCCACGTGAAGCCGGCTGGGTCGGTGAAGCTGTGCGCGAGTCCCCCGAGGTAGGGGTGCTTCTCGTACATCATGAAGTTGGTGTGGCCGAGTTCCCGGAGGCGGTAGGCAGCGCCCAGGCCGGTGGGGCCGGCGCCGATGATGATGATGCGGGGGTGAGACAAGCGGGGAGTCCTAAGTCCTGAGTCCTGAACGTTCGGGGTCTTGGGCCGTCGGGGGCGGGCATGGAGGATAGGGGGGGAGTCGAATAGCTACTCTGTACCCATGGGACGCTACGAGGATTTTCAGGCGTATCGGACGAAGATGAACTGCCGCATCCTGGGGGAGGACGGCGAGCGCGGCACCGGCCCGGACGGGAAGGTGCGGGCGGGGGCCACGCTGGTCACCAAGCGGTTCTTCTCTCTTGACGGCAAGACGTACGAGGACGGGGCGCTGCCGGCCAAGACCAAGGAACTGCTCGGCTTGGTGGCGTCGATGGTGCTGCGGTGCGACGACTGCATCGCGTACCACGTGGACCAGGGCGTGAAGGCGGGCGTGACCGACGAGGAATTCTGGGAGACGTTCGACGTGGCCCTGATCGTGGGCGGGTCGATCGTGATCCCGCACCTGAGGCGGGGGGTGGAGTTTTTGGATGAAGCGAGACGGGCGGCGAAATGACGGGGTGAGCGGGTCGATGTGGTGAGGGGATGAGGAGAATGGGAGATGAGGGGAGGGGAGAGCAGCGTGAGCAGCGAAGCTAAATCAGCCGGGGTTGGCAGGCGCGTCGTTCGATCTCACCGCGAACTTGAAGTCTACAAGCGTGCGATGGATGCCGCGATGGATGTCTTCTGGGCATCTCGCGCTTTCCCCAAGGAAGAGGTCTACTCGCTCACCAGCCAGATTCTGCGATCGACACAATCCGTCGCCGCCAATATCACGGGAGCTTGGCGCAAGCGACGCTACGAAGCGGCGTTTGTGGCCAAACTCTCGGACGCCGAAGCGGAGGCGGCGGAAACTCAAACGCATCTGGAGTTCGCGGTCAAGTGCGGCTATCTCAAGCGTGACCAAGCGGCAAGCCTCTACCGAACTTACGAGGGCCTGATCAAGTCGTTGGTTGTCATGATCGTTCACGCCGATCGCTGGACACTGCCATCACCACGGGGCTGACGCCGACTCGCATAGCCCCTCATCCCCTCATCCCCTCATCCCCTCATCCCCCAGCCATCCCCCGTCCTCCACGCCTCGCGAGGCCGCGACGGAGATCGTGCGCGTGCTCCGCGACGCGGGGCACGTGGCGTATTTCGCGGGCGGGTGCGTGCGCGACGAGCTGCTGGGGCTGACTCCGTCGGACTACGACGTGGCGACCGATGCGCCGCCGGTGCGGATCTCGGCCCTGTTCAGGCGGACCAGCGAGGTGGGCGCTTCGTTCGGCGTGGTGCTGGTGAAGTCGCACGGCGTGGCGGTCGAGGTCGCCACGTTCCGCAGCGAGGGGCCGTACTCGGACCGGCGACGGCCCGACACGGTGCACTTCAGCGATGCGCCGACCGATGCGCGGCGGCGGGACTTCACCATCAACGCGCTCTTCCTTGACCCGCTCGACGCGGGTTCGGCGCCCCAGTCGCCGCGGGGCGGGCGCGTGATCGACTACGTCGGCGGTACGGAAGACCTGGGGCGGCGCGTGCTGCGGGCGGTGGGCGATGCGGAGCAGCGGCTGGCCGAGGACCACCTCCGCGCCCTGCGGGCGGTGCGGCTGACGGCCCGGCTCGAGCTGGCCCTGGACTCGGCGACTGGATCGGCGATCGCGCGGCACGCGCGGGAGCTGGCGGGGGTGAGCCGCGAGCGGATCGGCGAGGAGCTGAGGAAGATGCTCGCGCACCCCGCGCGGGCGCGGGCGGCGGTGCTGCTGCACGAGCTTGGGCTGGACGCTCCGGTGCTTGACGAGCCCTCGCGGGCGTGGCTGCCGGGCGGGGCGCTCGCGAACCTCGAAGGGTCGGGGGTGCCGGTCACTTCGGCGCTGGCGGCGTGGGCGCTGGACCGGGGCGTGACTCCGGACGCGACGGGGGGAGGAGAGGTCGCGCGGCGGTGGCGGCGGGCGCTGTGCCTGAGCAACGAAGAAACCGAGGAACTCAAGCGGGCGATCGCCGGGGTGGGCGTGCTCGAACGCGAGTGGCCGGGACTGGGCGTGGCGCGCCGGAAGCGTGCGGCGGGGTCGGCGTGGTTCGGCGAATCGCTCCGCCTGGTGCGGATCCGGAACGCGGCTCGGGGCGAGGCTATCGGGACGGAGGTCGAGGCCCTGGCCGGGACGGATTCGGGCATCGCTCCCCCACCGCTGGTGACGGGCGACGACCTGATCGCCGCGGGCCTGCCGCCGGGTCCGGGGTTCAAGGTGGTGCTGGATCTGGTCTACGATGCCCAGCTGGAAAGCCGCGTTCGCACCCCCGCTGAAGCCCGGACGCTCGCGCTGAGGCTGGCTTCCGATCGAGGCGAGGGTCCGGCGGGGCCGGCTCGCACCGTGGGGGGCGGGGAACCGGGTCCGAGTTCGGGAGTCTAATCCGAGTTCGGAAGTCTAAGAAGTTCGGCGTGTGGTTCGGTTGGGATGGGTTTGGCCCGTTCGGGTATTCTCTCCCGAACTCTCGGGATCTGGTGCCGAGACGAACACGAACGCACATTGATGGACGACGCGTCGGCGTCTGCCGGCGGGGCATGAGCAAGGGCCACTTTCAGACGGAGCAGACCATGCTGTTCGGGACAGAGACGCGTGGCACGGAACATCGAACGCTGGACCGGCCCTCGGGGCTCCTTTCGAGGCTCGTTTCGAGGGTGGGGGGCGGGCTGGCGGTCTCGATGATCAGCGTGGTTGCCGCGACCGGGCTGATCGCCGGGTTCGCCACGGTGGCGACGGCCCAGCAGGGCTCTTCGGCCAAGGCGGATGACAAGGCCGCGCCGGGGGGTGACAAGCTCATCATGCGCAAGGACGGGAAGGTCATCGTCGGGACCATCGTGTCGGAGACGGCGACGACCGTGAAGTTCCGCGGCGAGATCTCGGGCATCGCGTACGAGACGGAGTACTCCAAGGCCGACATCCTCGAGATCAAGCGGGCGCCCAAGCCCGACTCCAAGGCGGCGGGAAAGCCCGAGGTGAAGGCGGCGGCCAAGACCGAGGTCGCCCCCGCGGCGGCGGCCGACGCGGGGGCCCCGAAGGTCTACGTGATCGAGCTGACGGGCAAGTTCGGGCGCGACATCTCGCAGACCCCGATCCGGGACGCGGTGAAGGACGCGCAGCGGAGCGGGGCGGACGTGCTCATCTTCTCGATCGAGAACGACTGGTCGGCGAGCCCGGAGCTCAAGGAGATCCAGAAGGGCGACGACGCCGCGGAGTTCGACCAGCTGCTGCGGGCCGAGGATATGGACGCGATCTTCACCGACGAGATCCCGCGCTGGGAGAAGCCGCCGCGCGTGGCGTTCTGGGTGAAGCGTGCGATGGGCGGGGCGGGGTTCCTGCCGCTGGTGTGCAAGGAGCTGTATTTCAGCAGCGAAGGGAAGATCGGCGGGCTGGGCAACCTCGGCGAGCTCCTGGCGGGCGTGGGCGACGACGTGGTGCAGCACAAGCAGCGTTCGCTGCGCCTGGGGCATGCCGAGGGCATGGCGCGCAGCGGCGATCACCCGTACGAGATCGTGCGGGCGCTGGCGATCAAGAAGTACGTGCTGTGCGTGAGCTTCGAGGGCGGCAAGGTGGTCTACCACGAGCGCATGCCCGAGAACGCGGGCGAGATGCTCCTCACCGACGACGGTGAGGGCGACAACAAGGACACGTCGGCGGCGATCGTCTCGGGCGAGGGCAACGACGTGCTGACGCTGACGGCCAAGATCGCGCGGGATATACAGATGTCCCAGGGCACGGCGGACAACCTGACCGACCTGCTGTTCGCGATGAACCTGCCGCGGAACGCGACGGTGGTGAAAGGTCGTGCCGGCCAGATCATGCAGGCGTGGACCGACGGCGTGAACAAGGCCGAGCGCGACATCCGCCGCCTGCTGCAGGAGGTGGACGAGGTGCAGATGGGCAGCACCTTCGAGGAGCAGAGCAAGGGGCGCGGCCTGCAGAAGGCCAAGCTGCAGGAGATCCTCAACCTGCTGAACCGGTACGGCGAGGCGTTCGGCAAGGGGCAGGTGGCGGGGCTTCGGGCCCAGATCACCGACCGCATCAAGTCGATCGACAACCAGCAGCAGCGCGAGTACCAGATTTACCACCGCAAGAAGTGAGCGGCGCGCCCTGGGGTTCGGGGCGCACGACAGGAGTCAGGCATGAAGTACGTCCACGTTCGCAAGCTTCTGGCGGTGATCGGCGCGGGCGTCGCGCTGGCCGTCGGCGTGCCGGCCGCGATGTTCTCCCAGTCGGCCGCGCTGGCGAGCCCGGCGATGGCGGTGCGCGCCGGGACCGATAAAGTCACGCTCAAGAACGGCACGGTGCTCGAGGGCGAGATCGTCCGCGAGGTCGAGGGGTGGGTCTGGCTGAAGCAGACGGTCAACGGCGTCGTGCAGGAGCAGACGCTGGACCCCAAGGACATCGCCAAGATCGAGCGGGCGTCGGACGCCGCCGGCGAGAAGAAGAAGGAAGAAGCCAGGCCGGCCCCCGAAGAAACGGCCGGCAAGGCCAGGAAGCCCGGCGGCGCGCCGCGGGCGGTGATCCTCACGCTCGAGGGCACAGTGGGCATCGAGATGTGCGCCAAGCCCCTGCACGAGGCGGTGCCGCTCCTGAAGGAGGCCGGCGTCGACATCGTGGTGCTGAAGATCAACTCCGGCGGCGGGCTGCTGCTGGAGATCCAGCGGCTGAGCGACGTGATCGAGAACGAGTACAAGAAGAACTTCACGACGGTGGCGTGGATCGAGTCGGCGATCTCCGCCGCGGCGATGACGGCGCACACCGTCGAAGACATCTACTTCATGCCCAACGGCAACTACGGGGCGTGCACGGGCTTCAGCGGCGCGCTCAACGCGATGAAGGGCCGCGGGCTCGAGGACGTGTTGTTCATGATGCAGAAGATCTCGGCCCGCGGCAAGCACGCGCCGGAGATCATGCGGGCGATGCAGATCTCCGGCGACGACAGCGTGCTGCAGGAGCTGCAGATCTCGCCGCCATCGGGGATCCTCTCGGCGGACATCGACGAGAAGACGGGCGACGTGCGCTGGTACCAGAGCAACCAGGGCCAGTACATGCTGAACCCCAAGCCGGGCGGCGGGTTCAAGATCCTGACGTTCAACTCGGTCGAGGCGCTCAAGTTCAAGTTCTCGCGCGGCACGGCGCGGACGCACCAGGAACTCCTCAAGCAGATGGGGTACAACGAGGTCGAGTGGGTCGGCAAGCCCAGCAAGGACTTCGCGTGGCCGGTCTCGGACGCGGAGGAGCTGCAGCTCAAGTGGCGGAAGAACGCCCAGGATGCCGAGGACAACTTCGCGGTCTACTACCGTGACTACGCCCGCAACGTCGCGACGGCGCAGAGCGTGCAGGACAAGATCGAGCGCGGCGCGTGGATCAACAAGGCCAAGGTGGCGCTCAACAAGCTCCGCAAGCTCGCCAAGGACCAGCCGAACCTCAAGCTGCTGCAAGGCCTGAGCGATGACTGGTTCGAGCAGCAGGACGAGCTGCTGCGGAAGCTGGCCAAGTAAGGCGGCCAAGAACAAGCCAAGGCCCGGGGCGACCCGGGCCTTTTTCATGCGCGGAGCGGGTGATGGAGGTGATGGAGGTGATGGAGGTGATGGAGGTGATGGAGGTGATGGAGGTGATGGAGGTGATGGAGGTGATGGAACTTTACAGTGGGTAGGATTTCACCGTCTCACCGTCTCACCGTCTCACCGTCTCACCGTCTCACCGTCTCACCCTTTGCCCGGAGCCGTCGATGGATGCCGCGCACGCTCGACGTCTTGTTGCCCAGCACGCCGAGACTTCGCGCCTGCTGGGGGTGGACTTTGTGCCGTCGTTCCGCGCGGGGGGCGAGGGCGTTGCGGCGGCGCCGGTCGCGGCGGTTGTCGAGGTGAAACCCGCGGTGGTCGAGGCCGGGCCCTCGCGAACCGCGACGACCGCGCGGGACCGCGGCGCGGCGCAGCGGGCGCTGGACGAGCTCCGGGCCCGGTACGAGGCCGATGCGCCGCACAAGAGCTTCGTCACGGCGTTCACCAACATCGTGTTCGGCGAGGGCGACCCGTGTGCGCGGCTGATGTTCATCGGCGAGGCGCCCGGCGAGGAGGAGGACAAGACCGGTCGGCCGTTCGTGGGGCGCGCGGGGCAGCTCCTGGGCAAGATGATCACCGCGATGGGCCTCCGGCGCGAGGACGTGTACATCGCCAACGTGCTCAAGACGCGCCCGCCCAACAACGCGACGCCGACGAGCGAGGAGGCGCGGCTGTGTGCGCCGTACCTGTTCGAGCAGATCGCGATCGTCGCGCCCGAGGCGATCGTTTCGCTCGGCCTCCCGGCGACGCGCACGCTCCTGGACACCACCGAGAGCATGGGCCGCCTGCGGAGCCGCTGGTCGACCTTCACCGATCCCACGGGGAGGGCCGTGCCGGTGATGCCGACCTACCACCCCGCATACCTGCTGCGGAACTACACGCCGGAGGAACGCCGTAAGGTCTGGTCGGACCTCATGATGGTGATGGAACGGCTGGGGTTGAAGGGCTCCGGCGGAAGCGCGGATTAGGGCGTTTTTACAGAGCGAAACGCGGTTTGTCGGCGATTTTTTTTCGTCCCCGTGGAACCCGCATCCGCGTCACGCGAAGAGTTAGGTGTTCGAGCGAGCCGAGACCTCCTGCGGCCCGCAACATTGACCCCCACGAGACCCGGTGCTCGGGTTGTCCTGAGTGCCGGGTTTTTTCATGCGCTGAACGAACGCGGGGGCCTCTTGGAGGCTTGGTGACGCGTCGTTGCCCCGGTCAGTTCCCTGGCTGGGGCTGGGATTGGGGCTGGGGTTGGGACCGCTTTCGGATCGCGGTCGCCTGCTGGAACGGGATCCGGTCCCAACGAACTTCGAACGTCAGCTCGACCTCGTCGCCCACGGTGAGCCCCTCGAGGGAGACTCCCGGCGCCGGCGGGAACGGCATCGACATCGAGTTCATGCCGACGACTTTCCCTTCGCGGGAGACGAAGCCGGGGATGTCCTCGTGGTGCACGGTAAGCATCGATCCCTTGACGGCGGGGTCGGGGAGCTGCTCGATGCGACCGTTGACGGTGTAAGTTTTCGCCGGCGCGGCGGGGGCCGCGGGCTTGGCCGGCGCGGGGGCGGACGGGCCGGCGCGTTCGCATGATGCGAGGCCCAGAGCCGACAGCACGCCGATCAGAGCGCGGCAGAAAAACATCGGCGGCCGAAGCGAGTGCCTGGGCCCCGGATGCTGCGTGCGGTTGACGGTCTGGACCCGCATGGCGGTTGGGACTTCGCCGCGGCCCCGCGCTCATGCTTGGGGTTCGCTCGGGCGGCCGGCTCAGGCGGCCTTGATGGTCAGGTACTTGCCGACCGCCGCGAACTCGTTGGAGAGGTCGGGGGTGTACGTCATCGACCAAGTCTCGCCCTTGACGACGTGGACGATCTTGGAGCAGAGCTGACGCTTGACCCAGTCGCGGTTGCCGCGGTTGTAGACGATGGTCGTCTGACGGCGGACGCGCTGGGCCTTGCGAAGGGCCTTTGCGGCGGAGGGGTCGCGGCGCATGAGGCGGGCGATGGTGTCGCGCGCATCGGTGTTACGCGGCAGGCTGGTGACGGTGCAGGAGATCTTCTGGCCGGCTTTGAGCGTGTTGGTCATGGTGCCACCCAAGGAAAAATCGATACCCACCGAATCCCGAACTTGCGCGTAGTCGGGCCCAAAGTATTGGCGCCCCGTGGTTCCAAGTCCATGGACCGATATCGAACGGCCCGCGGCAGCCGCGGACGGGGACCCATGCGGTGACCTGAAAGTTCACGCGTAACGGCTCTTGGGTTCCGCTACACTCTGCGTTCTTCGCTCCGGGGCGTCTGATTTTCTTGTTGCAAGTGCCTTCACGGGCTGGTTTTCCGTCATGCGACAACTCTTCGAGTACCACCCCACCATCGCGTACCGCTTCATCCCGGGCCTTCAGGTCCGCGTGCCGCACGAGTCGGGGGGGTACCTGATCCGGACCAACAGCACGGGGTTCCGCTGCGAGCGCGAGTTCGTCGCAGAAAAGCCGCCCGGCGTCCGGCGCGCCATGGTGTTCGGCGATTCGTTCACGGCAGGGGACGGGGTCTCGAACCCCAAGCGGTACACGGATGTGCTGGAGCGCCTGGTCCCCAACCTTGAAGTGTTCAACTTCGGCCTGTCGGGGACGGGCACGGACCAGCAGTACCTGATTTGGCGCGAGTGGGCCAAGCCGCTGGCGGCGGACGTGGTGATCGTGATGGTCGCGGTCGAAAACATCCGGCGGGTCAATTCGCGGTCGCGCCCGTTCGTGGATGACAAGGGCGAGGAGAAGGTGTACGCCAAGCCTTACTTTGAGCTCGAGAACGGGGCGCTGCGGTTGGGCGGGGTGCCCGTGCCGCGTGATCCGCTGACACCCGACGATGTGGAGCACGGGCAGGCCGGTGTGGCCCAGACGGGGCGGTTCCCGGCGCTGCGCGTGCTGGTGAACAAGATGGGCCTGCGGGACCTGGCGCAGAAGGTGACGGGATACCAGCCGCTGCCGGAGTACGAGGACCCCGAAGGGAAGGACTGGCAGTTGATGAAGGCCGTTCTACTGGAGTGGATCCGGCAGATCCCGCAGCCCGTGCTGCTGGTGCCGTTCCCGGTGCTGCAATACATCGAGGAGACCGCCAGCAGCACCGCGTGCGTCGCGCGCTTCCGCGAGGCGGCGGCCGAGGCGGGGTGCCACCTGCACGACATGCTGCCGGACCTTCACAAATACCCGATGGAGGAACGACGCGCGTTCCGGTTCCCGGTCGATATTCACCCGTCGCCGCGCGGGCACGAGGCGGTCGCGCGATCGCTGGCCCCCGCGGTGGAGAAGCTCCTGGCCCGGGGCGCATGACCCACGGGCTCGTGGCGTTGGCGCGTCCTGTTTGCCGAGCGACCGATACGATGGCCTCCCGCTTCTCTGACTCTTTCCCCGAATCTCCCGACTCTCGCGCCGGACTTCACTCATGAGCAGAATCGTCCTGGGAATCTCGGCCTTCTACCACGACTCCGCGGCGGCCATCGTCAAGGACGGCGAGATCATCGCCGCGGCGCAGGAGGAACGCTTCAGCCGCAAGCGCCACGACCCGAGGTTTCCCAAGCACGCGATCAACTACTGCCTGGGCGAGGCGTTCGTCGAGGCGTCGGACATCGACGCGGTGGTGTTCTACGACAACCCGCTCCTGACGTGGGACCGGATCGTGCAGAACTCGATGATGGCCGGGCCCAAGGGCGCCGAGCAGTTCGAGAAGGCGTGCCAGTCGGTTCTGGGCGTGAAGTTGTGGGTGAACGACTACGTGAAGGCGGCGATGGGCGGGCTGGGCAAGGAGGGGCGGGTGCTCTTCACCGAGCACCACATGTCGCACGCGGCGTCGGCGTTCTACCCGTCGCCGTTCCACAAGGCGGCGATCCTCACCCTCGACGGCGTGGGCGAGTGGGCGACGACGACAATGGGGCGCGGCGAGGGGGGCAAGCTCGAACTCACCAAAGAGATCGACTACCCGCACTCGCTGGGGCTCCTGTACTCGGCGTTCACGTACTTCACGGGGTTCAAGGTGAACTCGGGCGAGTACAAGCTCATGGGCCTGGCCCCGTACGGCGAGCCGGTGTACGCGTCGATCATCCGCGACAAGCTCATCGACGTGAAGCCCGACGGGTCGTACCGGCTCAACACCGAGTACTTCGGGTACATCGACGGGCTGGTGATGACCAACGACAAGTTCGCGTCGCTGTTCGGCGGGCCGGCCCGCAAGGCCGAGTCGGCGATCTCGCGGCGTGAGATGAACCTGGCGGCGTCGGTGCAGGCGGTGCTCGAGGAGGTGGTCCTCAAGCTCTGCCGCACGGCCCGCGACGAGACGGGGTGCGAGAACCTGTGCCTGGCCGGGGGCGTGGCGCTCAACTGCGTGGCCAACGGGAAGATCGTCCGCGAGAAGATCTTCAAGGACCTGTGGATCCAGCCCGCGGCGGGCGACGCGGGCGGGGCGCTGGGCGCGGCCCTGATGGTGGCGCACAACTACTACGGCCAGGCGCGCAAGATGAACCCGACGGGGCGGGACACGCAGAAGGGCAGCTACCTGGGCCCGCGCTTCCGCCCCGAGGAGGTCGTGGCGTTCCTCAACCGCAAGAGCATCCCGTTCCACCGCGTGAGCGATGTGCAGGCGCGGGCGGACCGCCTCGCGGCATACCTCGACGAGGGGAAGGTGCTCGGGTTCATGTCGGGGCGGATGGAGTTCGGGCCGCGGGCGCTGGGCTCGCGGTCGATCATCGGCGATGCGCGCCGGCCGGACACGCAGGCGACGATGAACCTGCGGATCAAGTACCGCGAGAGCTTCCGGCCCTTTGCGCCGGCGGTGCTGCCCGAGCAGGTGTCGACGTACTTTGAGATGGAGGGGGAGAGCCCGTACATGCTGCTGGTGGCGCCGGTGCGGAAGGAGCGGTGCCTGCCGATGGACAACGAGGCGTTCCGCAAGGGCGACTCGGACGACATGCTGCGGGTGATCAACCAGCCGCGGAGCGACCTGCCGGCGATCACGCACGTGGACTATTCGGCGCGGATCCAGACGGTGCACGCGGACGATCACCCGGACTTCAACCGCCTGCTGAAGGCGTTCAAGCAGCGCACGGGCCACGGGGTGCTGGTGAACACGTCGTTCAACGTGCGCGGCGAGCCGATCGTGTGCACGCCGCAGGACGCGTACCTGTGCTTCATGCGGACGGAGATCGACGTCCTGGTGATGGAAGACTGCATCCTGCTCAAGCCCGAGCAGCCCAAGCTGGAAGAGAAGGAAGACTGGAGGAACACGTATGAGCTCGACTGAACAGGGCGCCAATGGCCGGGGTGGCGGGGACCCGGGCAAGGCGGCGGCCGTCCGGGCGTTCTTCGACAAGGAGCTCATGCCCCTGGCTCAGCGGCTCAAGAGCGCAGGCCGGCCGATGTTCCCGGCGGGCGCCGAGCCGGCCCTGCCGACGTACTTCAAGACGCGGGCGCGCACGGTCATGACGCGCGACGATTTCCTGGTGCCCGGCGTCGAGTCGCCCGCGGCGTTCGCGGGAGCGATGCGGGCCCACTGGGAGAGGTCGCCGTTCCCCGAGATGGCGGCGCTGGCCCCGAGCATGGGGAAGCTGGCCGAGCTGCTGCGGGGCGAGCCCGAAAAGGACGAGGAAGTTTCGCCTTTCATCTACGTGATGTTTTGAGATAATGCTCCGAGCCGGTGTGCCGCGCCGGCCCGTTTCCGCCTGGAGCGTTGCCGAGAGCCATGGCCCGCCCGAACGTCAGAGACCTGGTGTCGAACCTTGCGTGCGGCGTGGGCCTGCCGATCGCGGCACGGGCGCTTCAGCTCCTGTCGCTCGGTCCGCACATCCGGGCGGTGAACGCGCACGCGACGCCGTTTCGCCTGCGCGACAACATGCGCCGCCAGCTCGAGCTGCTCCGCGAGTGGTTCGAGCCCGCGAGCCTGTCGGACGTGGGCGACCTGCTGGACACGGGCACCTGGCGCCGCGGCAGGAGCGGCAAGCCGGGGCTGCTGTTCTGCTTCGACGACGGCGGGCGCACCAACTTCGACGTGGCCGCGCCGCTGCTGGAGGAGTTCGGGTTCTCCGGGCTGTTCTTCCTCCCGGTGGGGTTCCTGGACTGCCCGGTGGAAGATCAGGCGGCGTACGTGCGGGCCCACGACATCAGCGCGGAAAAATACCCCGACGGTCGGATGGCGATGAGCTGGGACGAGGCGCGGGCGCTCCTGGCCAAGCACGACATCGGCGCGCACACGCGGACGCACTGCCGCATGTGGCCCACGGTCACGGCCGAGCAGATGCGCGACGAGATCGTGACGGCCACGGCCGACCTTGAGGAGAGGATCGGACGGACGGTCGAAGCCTACTGCTGGGTCGGGGGCGAAGTGAAGGCCCATGCGCGGCTGGCGGCGGAGCTGGTGCGCGAGGCGAGGTTCCGGTACGCGTTCAGCACGGGCTCGGCGCCGATCCACCGCGCGTGCAACCCGCTGGCGCTTCAGCGGACGCAGCTGGAGGCGGATTTCTCGCTCTCGCGGGTGAAGATGAGCGGCTCGGGGCTGATCGATATCTACTTCCAGAAGCGTCGCAAGGCCATCATCGCGGCGATGGACCCGACGCCCCCCCGGTCCGGGGCTACGAAGCGCGGGGGCAAGGCCTCGCGGGCCGCCCGGCCCACGCGGGGCACGCGGACTTCGGGCGCGGCGGCCGAGAAGAGCCCCGGCTCCGAGCGTGCTCGCATGACGCGCAACGCCGAAACGGCGCAGGACGAACAGGGTGGGGGCAAGTCGCGCCGGGGCGTTCCCTGAGCGGATGATCTCGCGCGATCGACGCGGGGGAAGAGATTGGGGCAGCGGTTGGGCAGATGTCGGCGCCGTCGCGACATGCCCCCCTTCGCGGCCACCGGCAACCCTACGATCGCGAACCATGGCCGAAACCCCCGCTCCACCGCCGCCCCCACCTTTCCACCCCGAGTTTGCCCACCACGCCAAGCCGCGCCTTCGGCCGGTGCGCGGGTTCCCGGCCAAGGCCGGGGAGCACATGATCCTGGGGCTCGCCGACGCCCGGCAGATCTCCGACAAGGTGGTGTTCACGCACCCGGCGGCGCAGGTGATCCTGCCGCTGATGAACGGGGAGCGGACGATCGATCAGATCGTGACGGAGGTGGGGCGCGGCCTGCAGCGGCCGATGCTCGAGACTCTGGTGGCGCAGCTCGACGACGCGGGCCTGCTGTACGGGCCGAACTTCGACGCGCTGCTGGTGAAGATGCGGAGCGACTTTGATCGCTCTCCGAACCTGCCGCCCGCGTCGACCGCGACGATCGCCGAGGCGCTGGCCGGCGCGGCGCTGGGCGAGGCTTCGACGGAGGAGGAACGCACGGCGGCGGGGCCCGACAAGCTGCGGGCGGCGTTCGACCAGTGGATCGACCAGGCCCTGAAGGATGCGCCCGATCCGAGCTTCAACGAGCTGCCGCGGGCGATCGTGGTGCCGCACATCGACTACCCGCGCGGGTGGCTGAACTACGCCTCGGCGTGGGGGCGGATGCGGCTGGTGGACCGCCCGGACCGGGTGATCATCCTGGGGACGAACCACTTCGGCGAGGGGACGGGCGTGGTGGGCTGCGACAAGGGCTACCAGACGCCGCTGGGCACGTGCGCGATCGACACGGCGGCGCTTGAGATCCTGCGGTCGAAGCTGGGCGAGGCGTTCCTGGCGAACCGCTACGACCACGAGCGCGAGCACTCGATCGAGCTGCAGGTGCCGTGGATCCAGCACGTGCTGGGCGAGGACGAGAAGGGCGAGCACGTGAAGGTGCTGGGCGTGCTGGTGCACGACCCGGCCGTGAACAACGGCGAGAGCTACGACGGCGCGGGCGTGGCGCTCGAGCCGTTCGTGGCGGCGCTGCGCGAGGTGATCGAGACGTTGCCGGGCAAGACGCTGGTGGTCGCGTCGGCGGACCTTTCGCACGTGGGGCCGAGCTTCGGCGACCAGCAGACGCTGGCGGGCGACGACGAGGCGCCGACGCAGTTCCGCAACAAGATCTTCCAGCACGACCGCGAGATGATCGAACTGGTGCGCCAGAACAAGCCCAGCGAGCTGATCGGCTCGATGGCGTGGCAGCAGAACCCGACGCGCTGGTGCTCGACGGGCAACCTGGTCGCAACGCTGATGGCGGTGAAGCCCAAGGACGTGCGCGTGCTGAACTACGCCGCGGCGCTGGACCAGCAGGGGCTGGGGATGGTGAGCAGCGTGTCGATGGTCATGAACTGAGCACGATCTTCAACGGAACATGGTCATGAACTGACCCCCGACGCGGTGCAACGATCGCGCCGCGATCGCGCCGCGAACGCGCCGCCGGACCGCGCCGGCGCCACAACGGGCGCGCCGGGCGGCGGCGTTTGCTCGCTCAGTTCGGGTTCTTCTTTTCGGTCTCCACCTTCTTCTCGGTGGTCTCGGTCGTCTTCTTCGTGCCCTCGGGCGTTTCGGTGGTCTTGGTGGTCGTGGACTTGCTGCTCTCGACCTGCTTCTCGCAGGCGGTGAGAGCGAACGGGACGCAGGACAGCACGGCGGCCAGGCACAGGGCGTGGCCTGACGAGGTGCGGAGCGCGAGGCGGGGAGTCTTCAAGGGAGTCCTTTCGAAAGGGGAGGTTGCCGCGGGGGTTGGCCCGAACGGTGGTGCCTCGGATCCGGGATCGTCGAGGGCGAGGCCCGGGGAGGCCGATCGACACGGATCAGTTCGGGTCGATCGTGGTTTCCTTCTTCTTGGTCTCGGTCACCGTGGTCTTCTCGGTGGGTGTTTCGATGGTCTTCTTGGTCGTCGTGGTGCTCTTGCCCACGGGCTCGGAGGCGCAGCCGCTCAGGCCTGTGCCGGCGCCGAGCCACGCCAGGCTCAGGACGGCCGCGAGCGCCGAGATCCAACGGGCGTGCGGGGAGGGTTGATTCAGGGACGGCGTGCGCATGGGCGTTCTCCTGTGGGACGATTCTATACCCCCGTATAGTATACGTCCCGGGCCCGGGATTCTCGTTCCGTGGGACGTTCCGCGGCGGGGGTGCGGGGTGCGTGAACTGCGCGTGAAGGATCGGCCAGACGGGCTGGTGTGCGCGGCAAGGTTCCCGGGGACGGGGGCCGGGGCGCAGGCGTCCGTCGCGACCGGGACGGGCCACGGCCGTCGGTGAAGCCGACCGCGCGATCGAGCGGGGTGAGGTGCTGAAACTCGCGGCGGCGGGCCGAAAACCGGCGGAGTCCTTTGGGGCGGGCGGGGCGGTGTGATTCGGGGAGTGTAAACTCGGCCCATGCCGGTTGTTGTCGTTTCCGTGCTCGCCATTGCCGCGGGTGCCACGCTGGTGGGCGCGGGGTTGTGGCTGATGCGCGCTTCGGTGATGCCGCGCTACGGCGCCGCGGCCGAGGATGCCCTGCCGGCGCGGGGGATGAGCTTTGCCTCGCGCGCGGCGGTCGGGCTGTCGCTGATGTTCGCGGGGTACCACGTCGCGGCGTGGGGGACGCCGGAGGAATGGATCGCGCTGAAGCTGCCGCGCGAGCGTTGGTACCTGCTCGTCGGCGGCATCGTCACGGCCGTGGGCGTGAGCCTGGCGCTGGACCGTGCGGAAACCCAGGACACGGAGCGAGGGCAGGAACCGGGCCCGGAGTGACGGGCGCGTCATCTGCGGCGTCGGCGCAGACCGACGAATTCACCACCCGCTGAAGCCGTCCGCTCGCACGGAGCGGCACGGCGCTGAACGCGACGTCAGTCGGGCTTGGCGGGCTCGGTCGGGTCCTGCTCCTGCTCGGCGACGCGGGCGGCGGCGATCACGGCGTCGCCCTCGTGGAGACTGACGACGCGGACGCCCTGGGCGGCGCGGCCGGTCTCGCGGATCTCGCCGGCGTGGATGCGGACGAGCTGGCCGCCCTTGCTCACGACGACGATGTCGTCGGTCTGGCGGACGGCGAGCGCGGCGACGGCCTTGCCGTTGCGGTCGCTGGTCTTGATGTCGATGCGGCCCTTGCCGCCGCGCGACTGGCTGCGGTATTTGCCGCCCTCGGTCTGAACGCGGTACTCGTCGAGCGGGGTGCGCTTGCCGTATCCATTTTCACAAATGGTCAGGAGCGAGATTGAGGTATCGGCGGTGACGCGGCTGTCCTCGGCGAGGCCGCTGGTGTCGGGCTTCATGGGGATGGCAACGACGCCGATGACCGCGTCGCCCTCTTCGAGCTCGATGCCCTTGACGCCCGCGGCGGAGCGGCCCATGAGGCGGGCATCTTCCTCGTCGAAGCGGATCGCCATGCCGTTGGCGGTGGCCAGGAGGATGTCGTCGTTGCCGCGGGTGAGCGTGACGTCGAGGAGCGCGTCGCCCTCCTTGAGGCCGACGGCGATGATGCCGCCCTTGTTGACGTTGCGGTAGTCCTTGAGGGAGGTGCGCTTCACGATGCCGTGGCGGCTGACGAAGGTGAGGAACTCGCTGCCGGCCTCGAAGTTCTTGACGGGGAGGAACGCGCGGCACTTCTCGCCGTCGCGCAGCTCGAGCAGGTTGACGATCGCGCGGCCCTTGCTGGTGCGCGACATCTCGGGGACCTCGTAGACCTTGATCTTGAAGACGCGTCCGGTGTCGGTGAAGCAGAGAAGGTCGTCGTGGCTGCCGGCGACGAAGACGTGGGCGATGAAGTCCTCGTCCTTGGTCTCGCCGGCCTTGATCCCCTTGCCGCCGCGGCCCTGCTGGCGGTAGGTGTCGAGCGGGACGCGCTTGGCGTAGCCGTCGCGGGAAATGGTCAGCGCGACGTCCTCGACGGGGATGAGCTCGGCGACGGTGACGTCGGCGTCGGCGTCCTCGATCTGCGTCAGGCGGGGTCGGTCGTAGCGGGCCCGCATCTCCTCGCAGTCGGCCTTGATGAGGGCCAGCTGGCGGGCGGGCTCGGCGAGGATCAGCTCGTAGCCCTCGATCTCCTGCACCAGGGTGTTGTAGTCGGCGACGAGGCGTTCGATCTCGAGGCCCACGAGCTGGATCAGGCGCATGGCGCCGATGGTTTCGGCCTGGATGCGCGAGAGGATGACGCCGCCGGCCTCGCCCGCGGCGCGGACGCGGGCCATGAGGCGCTCGGGGAGCTTGGCGGCGTGCGGGTGCGACGCGGGGATCTGGAACCGCTTCTCCATGAGCCGCTGGATCGCCTCGTCGCGCGTGCGGCTGGAGCGGATGATGCGGATGACCTCGTCGATGTCGCAGACGGCGTAGATCATGCCCTCCAGCACGTGGGCCCGCTTCTTGGCCTCGCGGAGCAGGTGCATGGTGCGGCGGCGGACCACCTCGACGCGGTGGGCGATGTAGCAGTCGATCAGCTCGCGGAGGCCGAGCGTGCGCGGCTGGCGGTTCACCAGCGCGATGTTGATGATCGAGAACGTTTCCTGGAGGGGCGTGAACTGGTAGAGCTGCTTCTCGATGACGGCGGGGTCGGCGCCGCGCTTGAGCTCGATGACGATGCGGGTCTGGGCCTCGCGCCCCGACTCGTTGCGGACGTCGGAGACGTCGGGGATGCGTTCTTCCTTCACGGCCTCGACGATCTTCTCGACCAGCGACGTCTGGCCGAGCATGTAGGGGATCGTGTCGATGACGATCTGCTGGCGGTCGCCGGGCTTGCTGCCGATCTCTTCGACGCGGCAGACGCCGCGGAGCTGCACGCGCCCGCGCCCGGTGGCGTAGGCCTCGACGATGCCGCGCCGCCCGTGCATGACGCCGCCGGTCGGAAAATCGGGGCCCTTGATGCCGCGGCGCGTGACGGTGCCCGCGGAGTCGACCAGGTCGGTCATGAGGTCCTGCACGGTGATCTGCGGGTTGTCGATGACGCGGATGATCGAGTCGAAGACCTCGGTCGGGTTGTGCGGGGCGAGGCTGGTGGCCATGCCCACGGCGATGCCGATGCCGCCGTTGATGAGCAGGTTGGGGAACTTGCCGGGGAGAACGGTGGGTTCCTGGAGACGGTCGTCGTAGTTGGGCTGGAAGTCGACTGTGTCGAGCTTGAGGTCGGCGAGCATGTCCATCGCGGCGGGCATCATGCGGGCTTCGGTGTAGCGCATGGCTGCGGGAGGGTCGCCGTCGATCGAACCGAAGTTGCCCTGCGGGTCGATCATGGGGACGCGCATGCGCCACTTCTGGGCCAGGCCGACCATCGTGGGGTAGATCACGCCCTCGCCGTGGGGGTGGTAGTCGCCGGAGGTGTTGCCGGCGATCTTGGCGCACTTGAGGTGCTTGCGCCCGGGGAAGAGGCGCAGGTCGTTCATGGCGACGAGGATGCGGCGCTGCGAAGGCTTGAGCCCGTCACGGACATCGGGCAGGGCCCGGTCCATGATCGTCGACATCGCGTAGGTGAGGTAGCTGTCCTGGAGTTCGCGGCGGATGTCGAGCTCGACGATCTGGCCCGCATCGGCGTTGAACGCGCCGGGGGCCGGAGAGTCGCCGTCGGGGGTCAGGCTGGGGGTGTCGGGCATGGGGCTTCCGTGCGGGGAAAGGGGCGGGAAAACCGACCGGAATGATAGGGCAAGATCGGTTGTTTTTCAGGGATTCGGGGAGGGATTTGGGGCCTGATTTTCAGGGGGTTTCGTTACGTTAGAGGAAATACTCATCCTGGCCGGATCGTGACGATCGAACCGGTGCGCTTTCGAGATTGCGGTGCATGCGAGAATGTTCGCACGGGTCTTTGAAGACCGCGCAGGTTGTTTGACGTCAGCCAGCAAATGCGATCGGGTCGCGCGGGGGGAGCTTGAGCATTGCACGCGATTGACGGACGCGCGACCTAACTGTCTCACAAAACGCCCCGGTGTCCTCGACTATTGCAAGGAGCCTTCCAGCGTCCATTCGGGCCGCAATCGCCCAGTCGAGGCCGTTATCGTTGTTGACAACACGGTCAAACCACCGGCGCGACTGGCAGTGCCGCGCGCACAGGGCATTGGAGATTGCGGCGTCGAACCATTGCCAAAAGTTCACCGGAGGGTGATTGTCGTAATAGGTGGCGACATGTCGCACCTCAGGGAACAGCTCACGCAATCTGACAACTCCGGTTGCTGCGCGTTCGGCGAGGTGGAGAGCCACCGGTCGGAACTGGGCTTCATTCTCGAACTCGTGGAAATCCTCGACTCGATCGCCGACGTCGAACGACAGAAACCCTCGCGCATGCCAGAGCCAATGCGCCGCGACATTCAGGTAGCTTCCGCGCGACCACGAGCTTGGCTGAAACTCAACAACACCGACCCACCAGCCGCGGTCATCCAACCAAGTTCGTGATCGCCCTTTCTGAGCCAATCCAAGCGGGCCCAATTTGGCCTTGGCGGCCTGGGCAATGAGGTTGGAATGGATTTTTTTGTATTGATCCACGCTTGGTCATCCGGGACTTGTGTCCGCCTTCAAACTCGCCGCAATCGAAACCTCCTGCAGCCGCACGCTCTCCTTGTCGAGCGCGTCCTTGGCGTGGTGGAAGGCGTTGGGATCAACGCTCGTCCAGTTGCGCTCGGCGTTGTCGATGAACGACTTCACCTCGGCGAGGCGGGCGTCGAGCGCCGCGGCGTAGGCGGGGTCGAGTTGGGCGCGGTGCTTGGTCAATCGCTCCGTGATCCACTTCACATCGAGCCTGGCGTTCACGATCAGGTCGACGATGCGGTGGCGGGTCATGTCCTCGCGGACGTGCTCGATCGATTCGCGCTCGATGCGGTCCACCTCGTCGCGGGTGAGGCCGTGGTTGGGCACCACCTGCAGCGCGGCACGCTTGCCGCTGCGGCGCTCGGTGGCCGAGACGTTGAGCACGCCGTTGGCATCGACGAGGAACTCGACCTCGAGCTGGGGGATGCCGGCGGGCATGGGCGGGATGCCGCGGAGGTGGAAGGTGCCCAGCGAGCGGCAGTCGGCGGCCATCTCGCGCTCGCCCTGGTACACCGCGAGCTTGATCGAGGTCTGGCCGTCGATGCTGGTTGAGAACATCTCGGTGGCGCGGGTGGGCACGGTCGAGTTGCGCATGATGATCTTGGCGACGGCCCCCCCCACTGTTTCGATGCCGAGCGAGAGCGGGATGACATCGAGCAGGAGCGAGCCGCGGGTGGCGCCCGAGATGACCGCGGCCTGCACCGAGGCGCCGAGGGCGATCACCTGGTCGGGGTCGAGGGCGGTGTAGGGGTCGAGCTTGAAGAACTCGCGAACGCGGGCCCGCACGGCGGGGATGCGCGTCGAGCCGCCGACGAGGACCACGGCGTCGAGGTCGAGCGTTTCGGTGTCGAGCTTGCGGGCGGCATCGCGGACGGCGCGGCGGCAGGCGTCGATGGTGCGGTCGATCCACGGGGCGATGAGGGATTCGAGCTCGGCGCGGGTGAGCACGCGGTGAATGCGCACCGGGCCGGGGAGCTCGGATGAGTGCGCGACGGGAGGTAAGGAACCGGCCTTCGCCCTCTGCGAGGGCTCTGCAGCAGAATGGCCAATGGAGGAATGGGGGGCACGCGGGTCCACGGGTTGCGCGGGCGCAGCGCCCGCTCCACCCGAGGCTACCGGCCCGTGCCCGCTGCGCGGGCGTTCGGAAGTGGGCGCCGACGGCGCAGGGAGATCGACCTCGATTGTGGTGGAGTCGCGGTCACTGAGTTCGCACTTGGCACGCTCGGCGGCTGCGGTGAGGATGGCCCGCGCGCCGGGGTCGAGGGTCAGGTTGTTCTCGCGCGCGATCAGGTCGACGATGGCGTGATCGACATCGTCGCCGCCAAGATGCGTGTCACCGCTGGTGGAGAGAACCTGGAAGAACGAGGTCGCGTCATCGGAGGTCGCGGGGGTAAGGCGGAGGATCGACACGTCGAAGGTGCCGCCGCCGAGGTCGTAGACGACGACGTTGCCGGCCTTGAGCGTGTTTCGCGCGGACTCGCGCTGCAGGCCGAGGCCGTAGGCCAATGCCGCGGCGGTTGGCTCGGCGACGATGCGGACCACATCGAGCCCCGCGAGCCGCCCTGCATCGCGCGTGGCCTGGCGCTGGGCATCGTCGAAGTAGGCGGGGACGGTCACGACCGCTCGCGTCACTTCAACGCCCAGGGCGCGCGAGGCCTGTTCCTTCAGGGCACGGAGGATGACGGAGGAGACTTCCGGCGGAGACACGATGTGCGTGTCGCCAAGCCCCAGCGGCAGGGCGACGCGGGCGGTGTTGTTGGCGCCCTCGACGACCTCGTACCCAAGGAACGGAAGATCGGGCGCGGCATCGGCGCGGGAGCGGCCCATGAGGCGCTTCACGCTGGCGATGGTCGTGCGGGGGAACTGCGGCGCGGCGTGCCGCGCGTCGTACCCGATGGTGGTGGCGATCGCATTGCCGCGACGTTCGTAGCGGACGACGCTGGGCAGGAGCGGGCGGCCCTGCTCGTCGGGGATGATCCTCGGGCCGCGCTCGTCGCAGATGGCGACGAGGCTGTTGGTGGTGCCGAGGTCGATGCCGACGATGGGAGCGGGCATGCAGGGAGGGTAGAAGGGGGAGAAAATGGAAAGTGGAAAATGGAAATCAGAAATGCCGCGGCAGATCAGTCAGCCCCGATCGGCTCGCGGGCTCCGTGTTCCACGTTCCACTTTGCTCTACTTTTCAACCCACGCCAGCTCCGCGAGCCGGTCGATCAGCACTCGCGTCGGTTCGGCGTTCGGCGCATCGAGCGTGACCTGCGTGCCGCGGCGGGCGGCGTCGGCGACGATGTACACCAGCGCGGTCGGGCGCGACACGACGACGGGAGCGACCTCGGGGTCGATCGAGTCCTCGCGGGGGATACCCAGGTACCCGGCCTTGAGGGCCAGGTTCCAGATTTCATCGCGCTGCGCGGCGGTGAGCCGGCGCATGGCGGGCGGGTAGGTGGCGGGGCGAGCGCCGGTGCCGATCGCGACGCGGAGCTGGCCGTCAGGCTCGAGGATGTAGCGCCCGGGCCGGTACGGGCGGGCGATGGTGCGCGGGTCCTTGTCGACCTTGGCGTTCTCGCGCACCACGACGGTGATGCCGAGGGTGAAGTCGGGGGGAGGGGCGGCGGGGGGTGTAGATGGAGTTGAAGCGCACGCGGTGAGTGAAGCGACCAGGAGTGTGCAGAGTGCGCGGCAAAGAAGCATGGAGTTCTCGCAAGAATGTGGGCCTGAGATGGGAAAGTAGCAGGAGTAGAAGGCAGGTGGGACACCTGCCCCACTAGAAGCGGTAGAGGGTAATTGCGGAGAGCAAAAAGGCCGCGGGCCCCCGGAGTTCCGGGGGCCCGCGATGCGGTCCGGCGGGGCTGTAAGCCGAGTTTTGTCCGGCCGTCCCTTTCGGGGCGGCCTGGGCGACCATTTCTCTGGGCCTCGCGTTGCCGCGGGGCTCAAGCGGTCTACCCGCCCCCTGCCGACCGGACCGGTCGTCCCGGGCTTGCGCCCGGGCGGGAGCTGTTCGACCTTGCACGCGGTGGGGTTTGCCGTGCCCCGGCTGTCACCAGTCGGGCGGTGCGCTCTTACCGCACCGTTTCACCCTTGCCTGAGCCCCACTGAATGAACAGGGGGGCCATCGGCGGTCTGTTCTCTGTGGCACTTTCCCGCGCCCCTGACCGTCGGAGCGGGTGGGTGTTACCCACCACCGTGTCCTTTCGTGCTCGGACTTTCCTCAGGACGGGGATCGATCCCCGGCCCGCGGCCGCCTGCCGCGCCGTTGAAGCGATTTTAGGCGGATGGGGGTTGGGGGAGGGGGCGTGAAAGGGACGTGGGAAGCTGAGGAGGTGAACAGGTGGGGAGGTGAGGAGGTAAGCGGAGGGTCATGTCTCGGGTGACCTGCAAGATTCACCTCGTCACCTCCTCACCTCCCCTTCTCCTGACCTGTTCACCTGCTCACCTCCCCACCTCCCCACCTCCCCACCTCCCCATCTGCCCATCTCCCCATCTCCCCATCTCCCCATCTCCCCATCTCCCCATCGCGTTCGTCTGCTTCGATCGTCTGTTACGATGATGCGACCATGCCCAAGGGGGTTGCCATTCCCGCGATCGTGTGGTGCGAGCCGGCGCAGGTCGGGCTGGTGCGTCGCGTGGTCGAGCTTGCGGGGGTGAGCCTTGTCGGCGCGGGGTCGCCGGCGCGCGGGCAGTCGGGGGCGGTGGCGGCGGAGCTGGGCTGCCGCGCGATGGACGATCTGCGGCAGGTGATGGCGAGCGCGCCGGGCGAGGGCGTGAAGCTGCTGTGGATCGCGGCGCCGGGGGACCTTGGCGCTGATGCGTCGGGCGCGGACGCCGCGGCGGTGCAGACCGCGGCGGGCGCGGGGCTGGCTATCGCCACCAGCGAGCCGGTGCCGGCGTCGGCGATGGAGATGACCGGGGGCGGGTGGGCGCCGGAAGAGGGTCCGTCGCGCGCGTGCGATGCGCTGCGGTTTGTGCCGCTGATGCGGCTGTCGAAGGCGGTGCGTGAGGCGGGCGAGGTGTTCACGACGCTGGGGTCGATCCGGCTGGCGGCGATCGAGCACTGGGGCGCGCCCGAGCACGGGTCGCTGGGGGCGCTGATGTTCTCGGCGCTGGACCTGGTGCACTCGCTGATGGGCGAGCCCGAGACGATCGACGCGGCGTACGTGGGGCCGACGCACATCCAAGGGCTGCACGCGCTGCCGGGGGAGACGCTGCGGGACCTGCACGGGGACCTTGCCGCGAGCCTGCGGTTCAGCGATGGGCGAGCGGCGAGCGTGACGCTGAGCAGTCACTCGGGGCGGTGGGAGCGGCGGGCGATGCTCGTGGGCTCGTCGGCGCGCCTGCGGTTCGACGCGGCGGGTTTCGAGCTGATCGGCGCGGACGGGGCGAAGCTCGACGAGATGAAAAGCAAGGCCCCGGGCGATGCCGCGGCGGCGATCGCGGAATCGCTGCTGCGCCTGGCCGATGCCGGGAAGCCCGACGCGGCGCCGATCGATGTGCCGACCGTGCTGTCGATCGCGCAGGCGGCGCTGCTCAGTGCACGGACGGGACAGCCGGAGTCGCCGGCGACGGTGAGGCGGATGGCGGGGTTGGGGGCATAGAAATCCCGAAGAGGTTGACCACAGAGACACAGAGGCACAGAGAAGAGCAGGAACCGGATCGCTGAAAAGGAAAAGGCCGCGGACTACGCCGACCGGCGCGAGGAACGAGAGAAGATTCTCGTGCCCTCGTGTGCCGATCCGCGAGGTCCGCGGCCCTTGTTTTTCCCTGTGACTCTTTGCCTCTGTGGTCAGGGCTCTTATCCGAGCGCCATGGTCATCAGGAACTCGGCGTTGGTCTTGACCTTCTTGAGGCGGCTCTTCATCAGCTCCATGGCCTCGACGACGTTCATGTCGCTGAGGACCTTGCGGAGACGGTGGACGAGCTCGAGCTCCTTCCTGTCCAGCAGCAGCTCCTCGCGGCGGGTGCCGCTGGCGGGGATGTCGATGCAGGGGTAGATGCGCTTGTCCATCAGCTTGCGGTCAAGGTGCAGTTCGGCGTTGCCGGTGCCCTTGAACTCTTCGAAGATGATGTCGTCCATCTTGGAGCCGGTGTCCACGAGGGCGGTGCCGATGATCGTGAGGCTTCCGCCCTTCTCGATCGCGCGGGCCGAGCCGAAGAACTTCTTGGGGCGCTGCAGGGCGTTGCTGTCGAGGCCGCCGGTCATGATCTTGCCCGAGTGGGGCATCTCGGCGTTGTAGGCGCGGGCCAGGCGGGTGATCGAGTCGAGCAGGATGACGACGTCGTCGCCGAACTCGACCATGCGCCGGGCCTTCTCGATCACCATCTCGCAGACCTGGACGTGGCGCCCGGACTGCTCGTCGAAGGTGCTGGCGACGACCTCGACGTTGCCGGTCACGTTGCGGCGGAAGTCGGTCACTTCCTCGGGGCGCTCGTCGACCAGCAGCACGATGATGCGCGTGTCGGGGTTGTTCTTGCTGATGGCCTTGGTCATCTTCTGCAGGAGCACCGTCTTGCCCGTGCGCGGCGGGGCGACGATGAGCATGCGCTGGCCCTTGCCGATGGGCGTGACCAGGTCGATGATGCGGCACTCGATCTCGTCGGGGCTGGTCTCCAGGACGTAACGCTTCTCGGGGTGGAGCGGCGTCAGGTCCTCGAAGTTCACCAGGTCGTGGACCTTGCTGGGCTCGCGCCAGTTGATCTTGTCGACGCGCAGGAGGGCGAAGTACCGCTCGCTCTCCTTGGGCGGGCGGATGAGGCCCTTGACGACCATGCCGCGGCGGAGGCCGAAGCGACGGACCTGGGACGGGCTGACGTAGATGTCGTCGGGGCCGGGGAGGTAGCTCTGCTCGGGGGAGCGGAGGAAGCCAAAGCCGTCGGGCATGAGCTCGATCGTGCCCTCGCCGAACATGAGGCCCTGGCGCGCGGCGCGGGCCTTCAAGATCTTGACGATCAGTTCCTGCTTGGGGATCTGGTGGAAGTCGGCGAGGCCTTCGCGGGTCGCGATCTTGAACAGGTCGTCGAGCTCCATGCGCTGGAGTTCGTTGACGCTGATGGCGTCCTTAAGCGAGGCGGGGTCAGCGAGCTTGGCGGAACGCTCGAGCTCGGCTGCCTCGCGCTCGAGCTCTTCATCGGAAGGAAGACCGGCATCGAAGTGGCGCGGGCCGAAGCCCCCGCCCCCACCGCCGCCGCCACCACCGCCCATGTGGCCGCCACCGCCCATTCCCATGGGTGGGCCGCCCATTCCCATCTGGCCCATGCCGCCCTTGCGGCGCTTCTTCTTGCGGCGGAAGCCGCCGTGCATGTCGCCGCCGTAATTGTTGTTGTTGCGGAACTGGTTCTGTCCGCCGTAGGGCTGCTGCTGCGGGCCGCCGTAGGGGCGGTCCTGCTGAGACCCTGGGCCGCCGCCGCCCTGACCGGATGGCTGTGATGAACCGCCGGGCTGGCCCCCGTGTTGGCCCCCCTGCGAGCCACCCGGCTGGCCACCCTGCTGAGCGCCTTGCGATCCGCCATGCGAACCACCCTGGGGACCACCTTGGGGTCCGCCGTAGGGGCCGCCCGGTTGAGCACCCTGCTGACCGCCCGGTTGGCCGCCGGAGTACGGCTGCTGGGGGCGGGGGATCGGTGCGCCGCCATCAGGACCGCCTTGCGGGCGCTGGTCCATGGGACGCGGCTGCATCGGCATGGGCGGGCGCGGGGGCGGAGCGGCAGGGGCGGGGACGGACGGCGCCGGGGCCATCGGGCGCGGGGCCGGCGGCGGCGGCGGCGGAGGCGCGGGCGCGGGGCGTGCCGCGGGGGGAGGAGGCGCCGCGGGGGCGCTCTCGCGTGCCGCGGGACGGCGTGTGCGCCCCGACTCGGACTTGTGTTCTTCGGCGGGCGCGCTCTTGGTCGACGTCTTCTTGCTGACCACGTGGATTCCTGCGTGTGTGGGGCGTGCTGAGAAGTGCGTGCGCCCCGCGGTTGAGGATGTGCCGACGGCTTCGCGGCCGCCGTGCTGTGAACGAGTTCTTGAGTCTGGGGTTGGGAAGCGCTCCGTTGCGGAGCGCGGGATGTGTCGTGGGTGAGCCCGCACGGGGAGGTGCTGTTGATTCCGAAAACGCCGGTTCCAAATACGCGTCGTTCGGTATCAACTGCCGCGGAGGGCGGGCTGCCTTGGAAGTGCGGACGGCCCCGGCAGGGTCCGTGTGCAGATAGAGCGCCGACGGGTTAAGGAGCGCTGGTCTGGGAGATTTCTTAGCCGCCGAGCCTTCGGCGGGGGTCGCGACGCTGGATGCGTTCGAGAACGTCACGGACGCGGCCGGCCAGAACCTCCCGGCTCGCATCGTTGACTACTACATCATCGGCCCGCCGACGCTTGGCTTCAAGGGGCAACTGCGCATTTTCTCGGCGGGTCAATTCCGCCCTGTCCCAGCCCCGTGATGCCTGTACGCGTGCCTCGCGGAGCGGTTCTGGGGAGTCCACGAAGACCACCGCGTCGCATTCCTTGTCGACGCCGGCCTCGTACAGCAGGGGCGCATCAACGACGACAACATGCTTCCCTTCACGCGCGGCACGCTCCACAAGTTGGGCGCGGGTGGCCTTCACGATCGGGTGAACGAGCGCTTCGAGACGGGAACGCTCGGCAGGGTCGGAGAAGATGATCGAGGCGATCGCGGGCCGGTCGGCCCTGCCCTCGGCTGTCAGCACGCGCGGCCCCCACCACTTCACAAGTTCTTCGCGCACGCGGGGAAGGTCGAGCGCGGCCTTGGCTTCCTTGTCGGAATCGATCACGAGCGCGCCCAGCGCGGCAAACTCGGCGGCGACCGCGGACTTCCCCGATCCGATGCCACCGGCCAGGCCGAGGATGAGAGGGCGGGGTGATGAGGAGACTGGGAGATGAGGAGATGAGGGGATGAGGGGCGTGGACGCGCCCCGCTGTGCGTCCGGAGTGGTGTCCATGGCCTTTCGGATCGTGGCCATGACTTCGTGGGGGCGGGCGACCATCCACCAGTACATCTCGGGAAACGCGCCGCCGCTGGTGCGGATGCCGACCGTGCCCAGGCCGAAGAGGCGCTCGCGGACGGTGCGGAGGACGGTCAGGTGCTGGAGGTTGCGGAGGGGAAAGTCGGCGGTGCTGCGCGAGAGTACGCCGAACGTGCGAAACGCGCGCTGGTCGGTGAGCACGAAGCGGCACGACCACCAGAAGAGCACTTCCCAGAGCAGTCGCAGCGCGGCAAAGCTGGTGCCCAGCACCGCCGCCCACCCGGAATAGCGGTTGAGGCGGGCGAAAAGGTCGGGGTCGCCGCGGCCGACGCGGTCGGCGAGCAGGTCGAAGGTCCACGCGCCCAGGACACCCAGCGCAAGCATCGCCATCACCGTGAAGAGCGGGCGCAGAACGATCGACGGCGTCGCGGGTCGGATATCCAGCAGGACACGCTCGCCGGAGGGGATGAGTTGGGGGCGGGGGTGGTCGCTCACTCGTGTAGTACCGCCGGGGGCAAAGAATCACCGGGGAGCGGACGGGGGCGCGATGCCTGCGACCGACGGGTTCAGCGTCGCGATGTCGGGGATGTTGCGGTAGTAGCCGTCGTAATCGAGGCCGTAGCCGACCACGAACTCGTCGGGGATCTCAAAGCCGATGTACTCGGCGTGCACCTCGCGCTTGCGGACGCTGTCGGGCTTTCGGAGCAGCACGCAGAGGCGCACGCTCGCGGGCTTCTGGGCCTCGATCAGCTCGCGAACCAGGCCCAGGGTCTGGCCGGAATCGAGGATGTCATCGATCACGATCACGTGCTTGCCGGCCAGGTCGGGGGGCAGTTCGCTGGCGAGCTTGGCGCCCTTGCTGGTGACCGACGAACCGGGGTAGCTCGAGACCGCGACCAGACGGAGGCTCAGCTTCAGCGGCATCTGGCGGATGAGATCTGCCGCGAAGACCAGCGCCCCGGTCATGATGGGGATGAGGACGATGCGGCCGTCGTTGTCGGTGGCGCCGTCCTTGGCGAGCGCGGCCTCGAGGTCCAAGGCCAGCTTCTGGCCCAGAGCCGCGACGCGCTTGGCGATCTGGTCGCGGCTGACGAGGACTTTGGCGAGGTCACGGTCCATTAAGAAGTGTAGTGCGAACCCGGAGCGTCAGCGACGGGCTGCGGCTGCGCGTGTATGCGCGGACCGCGGAGGCGGCGAGCCCCGTGAACGACCACGACGACGCCGAACCGGCGCTCCTCAGATTCTCGGGCGCCCCCGCATTCCGTCGCTGACGCCCGGGTTTGCTATCCAACCAGTTCATCCTCCGGCAACGGCGGCGTCGGCAAGGTGCAGCGAGCGGCTTCGAGCACGCTGCGGGCGAACCCGAGGCGGTCGGGGACTCCGGCGAAGGTCAGGCTGACCGCCTCCTGCCCATCGCGCTCGACGATCACCATGTCCCTGTTCGTATCCACGAGCAACCGCGAGGTGCGGAGGTCGATAGATGCCAGTTGCGGCTTGCCGTGGCCCAGGAGTCCGTAGGCGAGCACATCCAGCCGGCCGGGAACGATCCGGAAGTACGTCGGCCACATCAGTGCGGCGATCAGGGCCGCCGGACCGACAAGGCTCGTCATCATGATGTAGAAGGCAACTTCGTACAGGCCGCCCAGCACCAGACGCGCGGCCACGAGAACAGCGCCGTACACCGCGATACAGCAGCAGAGGATCGTGGTGCGTCGGGCACCGGTGAACGCGGCGGGGCCGGTGATCGATCGGTAGATGCGCGGCTCAAACGGCTCTTTCCCAAGGCCCCGGAATGAACCGGCGTGGGCGCGTTGCGCTGTCAGGCGGAGCCTGAAGCGGGGATCGGGGCGCGACGCGATCAATGCCGCGGTTTCGTCAGAGATCAGCGTGGTCGAACGGTGCCGGACTACCAAGTAAATCAGCGAGGACACCGTGGCGACCATGCCGCACACCACCATCGCTCGCCATCCTCCCGGCACCACCGCGCTGCCCGCCAGGACAAACGCGGCAATCACCGCGTATTCGATGCACGTTCGCACACGGAAGCCGAGGATCGTCAACGACCGGTTTTCCGGCAGTTGCTCGCATTTCCATGACACATGCACGAGGTTCTGGAAGTCCTCGACCGTGTACCTGTCGGACCGCGGCAGGCTGGCTTGGGCGTTCTGGTCCACGGGTGGAGCTCGGCCTATCAGCCTACCAGTTCGTCCTCGGGCAACGGCGGCGTGGGCGCCGTGCTTATCGCCGCCTCCAGCACGGCGTGGGCGAAATCGTCGGAACGGGGCATCCAGCCGAACCAGAAGCAGGTCACGCCGTCGAGCGAGGCGACGGTGCCCGGCGGCTCGATGATCAGCTGGCGGGTGTTGAGGTCGACGAGCACGCGGGCGGTCCGGAGGTCGTGGGCCTCGCATCGGCGGGCCCGGCGCGTGAACGCGGAGTAGTGGAGCACCTCGATGCGCCCGGGGTCGATGCGGAAATACGTCGGGCAGGCGAGGAACAGGATCGCCGAGGCCAGGAACGCGGCAAAGGGCATCTGGTAGCCGGAAATCATGTCCCCGAGGCCGGGTCTCACCGCAACGACGGCCACGGCCGCGACGATGAACACGGACAGGAGCGATCCCCACGCCCACATCAGCCCCTTCGAGGGGGACACCGCGAAGAAGCCGGGGAAGATGCGAGGTTCGAAAGGACGGTCCTGCACGGCACCAAGTCGGTCGAGCCGCTCGCGACGGGGCTTCCAGCCGACGCAGCGCACGCGGAACCGTTCATCGGTCTGATCGGCGCCGGAGCGCTTCGCGGCCGCGCGGAGTCGGATCTGGGTTCGCGCTCGGGCGAGAGACCACGTCACCACGGCGACGCCCGTGGCGCCCATCGTGGCGTGCGCAAGCCAGGGCGGACCGCCGAGCAGGGAGGAGATGCCGCGCGTGATGAAGTACGCGGTGTAAATAACGAACAGGGTCACGTAGAAAGAACTGCCCTGCCAGAACACCGACGGAGTCTGCGCCGGGGCGTTTGGTCGCCGCGGGTCATGGCCGCGGAGGCCTGCAAAGTGCACCGTGTGTGCCAAGCGATTGGCATCGTCGGGTGCCTCCCGGGGGGATGCCCGGTAGGAGTCCGAAGCGGCGGCCGGGAATGGAACTTTGAAATCGCTCACAAATCCTTGTCAATGAACATGTTATGCAATGTCGAACCCCCCCTGAAAAAGGCCTCCCGAAAGAGGCCCGGAGATGCCGATGACGCTACGATAACGCCACTTCGGACGCCGCGTGTCCGAGGTCAAGATTCGGAATCCGATCGGTACGGTCCGCGGCCCGATTTCGGACGAGATTGAGGGCCGATTTGTGCGACCGTCATGGCCGCGCGGCGGCGCGCACGGAGGTACGCAAACCGATGCCCGGAGACACCACGCTGATGCCCGAGCCCGCTGAAATCACTCCCAAGCCGATGCCCGCTATGCCCGCCGCCGTCAGCGGCGACTACAACGCCGACCAGATCCAGGTGCTCGAGGGGCTGGAGGCCGTTCGCCTGCGCCCGGGCATGTACATCGGCGGCACGGGGCTGTCGGCCCTGCACCACCTGGTGTACGAGACCGTCGACAACTCCATCGACGAGGCGATGGCCGGGCACGCGACGACGGTCAGCGTGTCGGTGCAGGCCGACGGGTCGTGCTGCGTGACCGACGACGGGCGCGGCATCCCGGTCGACCCCATGAAGAACGAGAACCCGGCGCTCGATGGCAAGCCCGCGGTCGAGATCGTGCTGACCGTGCTGCACTCGGGCGGCAAGTTCGGGGCCGACGACTCGGCGTACAAGGTCTCGGGCGGCCTGCACGGCGTGGGCGTGTCGTGCGTGAACGCGCTCTCGGAGTACCTGCACGTTGAGATCTACCGCGCGGGCAAGGTGTACTCGATCGAGTTTGAGCGAGGCAAGGTCACCAAGCCTCTGACCGTCGTCGGCGAGATCCCCGCGGGCAGCCCGCGTAAGACCGGCACGTCGGTCACCTTCCGGCCGGACCCTGAGATCTTCCCCGACACGACGTTCTCGTACGAGACGCTCGAGACGCGCCTGCGGGAGCTTTCGTTCCTGAACCCGGGCGTCACCATCCGCTTCAGCGACGAGCGCGTGGGGCACGACGGCAAGACCCGCTCCGAGACCTTCCGCGCCAAGGACGGCCTGGCCGAGTACGTGGCCCACCTGATGTCGGGGAAGAACCCCGTCTCGGCGCCGGTCGCGATCCGGCGCGAGGACACCGCGCAGAGCTTCCTCTGCGAGGTCGCGATGCAGTACCACGACGGGTACAACGAGACCTTGCTTGCCTTCGCGAACAACATCAACAACCGCGACGGCGGCACGCACGCGCAGGGGTTCAAGGTCGCGCTCACCCGCGCCCTGAACAACTACGCCCGCAAGGCCGGGATCATCAAGGAGAAGGACCCGGTCCCGACGGGCGAAGACCTGCGCGAGGGGCTGGTCGGGGTCGTCAGCGTCAAGCTGCCGTCGCCGACGTTCAACAACCAGCCCAAGGAGCGCCTGCTCAACCCCGAGATCGAGACGTTCGTCTCGCAGGCGGTGGCCGAGGGGCTCGAGAGCTGGCTGGAGGAGCACCCGCAGGAGGCCAAGCGCCTGTGCATGAAGGGCATCGTCGCGGCCCAGGCGCGCGAGGCGGCCCGCAAGGCCCGCGAGTTGACGCGGCGCAAGAGCGCGCTCGACTCGGGCTCGATGCCCCACAAGCTCCGCGACTGCAAGACCAAGGAGTTTGAGCGCAGCGAGATCTTCGTGGTCGAGGGCGATTCGGCGGGCGGGTCGGCGACGCAGGGGCGCAACGTCGAGACGCAGGCGATCCTGCCGCTCAAGGGCAAGATCCTGAACGTCGAGAAGGCCCGCATCGACAAGATCCTGGGCTTCGAGGAAATCCGGACGCTGATCGGCGCGCTGCGGTGCGGCATCGGGGCCGAGCTTGACATGAGCAAGCTGCGGTACAGCCGCGTGATCATCATGACGGACGCCGACGTGGACGGCAGCCACATCCGCACGCTGCTGCTGACGTTCTTCTTCCGGCAGATGCCCGACCTGATCCGGCGCGGGCACATCTACATCGCCCAGCCGCCCCTGTACCAGCTGCTCAAGGGCGGCAAGAGCAAGTCCAGCCGCTACGTGCTCAACGAGAAGGTGCTGGGCGATGTGCTCAGCGACCTGGGGCTCGAGGGCTCGGCGCTCGAGGTGCGGGACATGTCCGCCGCGCGGCCCGGGGCCGATGCGCCGGTGGCCCGCAAGGTCGACGGCGACAAGGCCAGACGCGTGGTGCACCTGCTCCGGCGGCTTGCGGAACTGGTCCACGTCGCCGAGCGCCGCGGCGTGAAGTTCCAGGACCTGCTGGCGGGTCGAGCTTCGGATCCGGCGGGGCAGCACCGCCTTCCGACGCACCGCGTGTCGTGGCGGGGCGGCGAGAAGTGGGCGTGGAGCGAGCAGGAGGCCCACGCGATCGTGGCCAAGAACCACCTCCGTCTTGCCGACGAGATCGCGGCGAGCAACGGAACCGCCAGCGCCCACGGCGAAACGCCCGCCGCGACCGAGGCGCAGGTCAACGGCGCGGCAAGCTCCCACGGCATCGCGACGATCCGCGAGCTGCACGAGAACCGCGAGCTCGAGCGCCTGTTCGTCGAGCTGGCCGGGTTCGGCGTGAACATAGACGACTACGCGCTGGTCCAGGAAGAATCGCCCAGCGGCGAGCGGATGCCGGCCAAGTACGCGTGGGTCACGAGCATCCCGGAGGCCGCGCCCGCCAAGACCGCCGAGGAACCAGAGCACGCCGACGAGGAAGAGCACGCCGATGCCGCGGCAGAGACCGGCCGCACCAAGGCCAAGGTGAAGGGCGGCGGCAACGTGGTTGAGGCGGCGAGCATCCGCGAGCTGCTGGACGGGTTGCTCGAGATCGGCCGGCGCGGGCTTGAGATCAAGCGGTTCAAGGGCCTGGGCGAGATGGACGCGTCGCAGCTGTGGGAGACCACGATGGACCCGAGCAAACGCGTGCTCATGAAGGTCACGTGGGACATGGCGAGCGATGCGGACCAGATCTTCAGCGTGCTGATGGGGGAGGAAGTAGAGCCGCGGCGGCGGTATATCGAGGATCATGCGCTCGATGTGAAGAATCTGGACGTGTAAGTCACGCGGTGGCGGCTTGTTCTCTGCGAGTCCGAAAGAGCGTGAAGAAGCACGCTGCAACTGTCGTGACCCCCGCCGCCGCGAACGGCATCATCAGAACGCCTGCGATGGCGTCCTGAAGCGCTGCGAACCAGACGAACGCGTTCAAGCCTGTTGCCACGAGCATGACGACGGCTCGTGCTTTCGGGGATTTCATGCAACGCCCAACGAGCGCGACGAGCATTGACGCAGGGGGCAGGGTGATTGCGAGCAACAGCCTGGAGTCGTTTGGAAGATTTCCAAGGGCTAGTGCCGCGAATCCGAGTCCAACCGGCGTGGGCCAGTGCCCGACGTCAATTGGACAGATCTCGACGAAAATGCACTGAATCGCCACGGTGAGCAGCGGCCACCGCAATATGACGTTGTGCCGCGTTCCCGGAAGTCCAACGACCATACGACTTCAGATCATCGCAGGGCTCATACGGGCTCGCAAGCTCCTTCGACGCAATCCCTGCCGGAGAACTCAGCTCAGCTTCATCGCCTTCAGCATCGCGCTGCCCATGTCCGCGGGGCTCATGGCAACTTCGACGCCCGCGGCCTGCAGGGCTTTGATCTTGGAATCGGCGGTGTCGTCGGCGCCGCCGATGATGGCGCCGGCGTGGCCCATGCGGCGACCGGGGGGCGCGGTGCGGCCGGCGATGAAGGCGGCGACGGGCTTCTTGATGTTGGCCTTGATGTACGCCGCGGCTTCGATCTCGTCGGTGCCGCCGATCTCGCCGATCATGAGGATGCCGTGGGTGTCGGGGTCGGCGTCGAACATGCGGATGCAGTCGATGTGGTTGACGCCGCGGACGGGGTCGCCGCCGATGCCAACGCAGGTGGACTGGGCGAGGCCGAGGTTGCTGGTTTGCCAGACGGCCTCGTAGGTGAGGGTGCCGGAGCGGCTGACGATGCCGACCGACTTGCCGCGCTTGCTCTCGGAGATGTGCTTGTGGATGTAGCCGGGCATGATGCCGATCTTGCAGCCGGCGCTCGTGAACTTGCTCGCCGCGGTGCCCTCTCCGGTTTTGGGGCCGGGGGTGATCACGCCGGGGCAGTTGGGGCCGATGAGGGTGAAGCGAGTCAGAGCGGCGGGTGTGGATGCAAGGCCTCCCCCGGCTCGCGGACTCGCCACCCCCTCCGCAGGCGCGGAGGGGGATGCGTTCATTTCGTCGAGCACGGCCCGGGCCTTGATCATGTCCTGGACGGGCACGCCCTCGGTGATGCAGCAGATGACTGAAATGCCGGCGGCGGCGGCTTCGAGGATGGCGTCGGCGGCGAAGACGGGGGGAACGAAGATCATGGTGGCGGTGGCGCCGGTCTCTCGGACGGCCTTGTCGACGGTGTCGAAGATCGGGAGGCCGTTGGGGTCCTTGGTGCCGCCCTTGCCGGGGGTGACCCCTCCGACCATTTTCGTGCCGTATTCGAAGCAGCCCTTGGTGTGCACGGCGCCGAAGGAGCCGGTGATTCCCTGGCAGAGCACGCGCGTTTCAGCGTTGACGAGGATGGCCATGGGCGGAGCGTAGGTTGCGGGAGGGGCGTCGGGCGGGGCGATCCAGAGCGGGTTTCCGGGTTGCTGCGGGTCCGCACCCGGACAAGGATTCGGGCCATGCCGGACACCACCCCATCGACCGCGCCCAAGCCGACCGTGCGCCTGCTCCTGCACCTGGCGCGGACCGGCGGGACGATCATCAGCAAGTGCCTGGCGGTCATGCCCAACGTGGCCTTGCTCAGCGAGATCCATCCCATGGGGTTGAAGATGTTCAACCCCCTGCGCCAGGCGCACGAGTGGTTCGGGCTCCTGACGCCCCAGGACATCGAGGGGTTCCGCCAGGCCCGGCGCATGGAGTTCGCGGACGCGATCGACCTGGCGCGGCGGCGGTGCGAGGAGCGCGGCCTCAAGCTCGTGATCCGCGAGTGGAACCACCTGGACTTCCACGGGATGCCGTACGTCCCCAACCCGCCGCACAAGCTGATGACGACCGAGCTGCTGTCGCCGCGGTTCCGGCTGCTGCGGTACTGCACGGTGCGCCACCCCATCGACCACTGGATCAGCCTGAACAACGTGGCGGTGGTTCACGACAAGCTGACCCTCGAGCAATTCCTCACCGGGTGCCTGGAGTTCGCCGAGCACGCGGTGAAGATCGGGTTCGTGCGGTACGAGGACTTCACGCGCGACCCGGCGCCGGCGATGCGGACGATCTGCACGGCGCTTGAGATCGACTTTGACCCGACGTTCGAGCACAAGTGGGCCAGCTACAAGAAGATCACCGGGGACCGGGCCGGCTCGCGCGGCGGCGTCGAGAAGATCGTCGCGCTGGCGCGCAAGCCCGTCGAGGCCGGGCTGGTGGAACGCTTCGAACGGAACGCGGCGTACCAGAAGACGCTGGCGCTGCTGGGGTACAACCACCCTGAGTAGGCGTGCGCCGGCCGACCTTCACGAGGGCTTGCGATGGCGATCCGAGCGGCACGGGCGGGCGCGAAGAAATCGCGGAAACGGGCCCCGGCTGCCGGCCGCGCCCGCGATGACGGGCTGGCCGCGGTGCGCCGCGAACTCCGGACCGCACCGAACATTGGCCAGGCGATGGCCGAGGACCTTATCCGGCTGGGCGTGCGGAGGCTGTCGGACCTGAGGTCCCGCGACCCTTTGAAGATGTACGAGCGGCTTGCGCGGCTCGACGGCGTGCGGCACGACCCATGCGTGCTCGACACGTTCATGGCGGTCGTGGACTTTGCCAGGACCGGGCGGGAACGGCCCTGGTGGGAGTTCACCGCCGCGCGTAAGAAGATCATGAGCGGGCGGCAGGGTCAATGATCCTGAGCCGAGGCGGGGCCCGCGCCGGGAGAAGTGACCATGGGCGAGATGAGACCGGAGGCCGACGACAAGGGTGACGGGTCCGCGTGGGTGCTGGCCATCGTTCTGATCACGCTGGTGGCGGCGATCGCCGGCGGCGGGACGCTCTGGGGCTATTTCGCGTCGCGGCGTGCGGCCGAGATGGCGGCGATGATGCAGCAGCAGGCGGAGCAGATGCAGTTCCGGGCTGCCGAAACGACGGAGCGGGCCGAGACCGAGGCCAAGCGCGCGGAAGAGGAAGCGCAGCGGGCGCGACCGGTCGAGGATGGCGCCAAGGCCCAGGCCCAACGGGCCGCGGCCATCGACGAGTTGATTGGCAAGGCGATCCTTGCCGCCGAAGGGAGCGCCCGGGACACCGACGCGCGTGCCGCACTCGATCAGGCGGCCGCGCGGCTGGAGGCCGGGGAGGTCCCGGATTCGAACACCGCGGCGTCTCTGACTTCAACGCTCGGGCTGGCGTACCAGTCGTTCGGGGACCTCGAGAAGGCCGAGAAGCACCTGAGCGCGGCGATGGAACTGCGGACGCGGACCAAGGGCGCCTCCAGCCCGGAGGTCGCGGCTGATATTGAGAACCTGGCCAAGGTGAGGGCGGCGAGGTCCAAGTAAAACAGATCGAGGTGGGCGAAGGGGGCGACCCGCGTCCCTGGGAGAAGGGTCCTGACGCACGGCCGTCGCTCGACGCACGGCGATCGCACTACGATCCCCGACCACCTTCGGAGCTCTTCATGCGCGCGATCGTTACCGGCCAGATCGGGATGGACAAGAAGCAGTACCTCGACCAGGCCGCGGCCTTCGCGGGCGGGCAGGGCGAGTCGCTCGACGTGTACCACGTCGGAGACATGATGTACCGCGAGGGGCCGGACGTCAGCCGCGGCAAGATCCTGGACCTGCCCATCAGCCGCCTGAACTCGCTGCGTCGCGCCGCGTTCAAGGACATCATCGCCGACTCGCGCGAGCAGAAGAACATGGCCGTGAACACGCACGCCACCTTCCGCTGGCGGCACGGGCTGTTCAGCGCCTTTGACTACGACCAGATCGCCAAGATCAAGCCCGACCTGTTCGTGTGCCTGGTGGACAACATCGAGGTGGTGCACCACCGCCTGCACGGCGAGCACGAGATCGACGCCGCGCTCAAGGACTGCATGGTGTGGCGCGAGGAGGAGATCCTCGCGACCGAGCTGATGAGCAAGACGGTGCCCGACAGCAAGTTCTACATCCTCAGCCGCGGCAGGCACGCGCCGACGACGCGGACGCTCTTCCGCCTGATCTGCCGGCCCGGGATGCGGAAGGTGTACCCCAGCTTCCCGATGAGCCACGTGGTGGACATGCCCGAGGTGCTGGCGGAGATCGACGGGTTCCGCGCAGCCCTGGCGGAGCACTTCATCACGTTCGATCCGGGCGATGTGGACGAGAAGCTGCTGCTGGAGCGGGCGATCGCCGCGGCGCGCGAGGGCAAGGAGTTCCTCGACGTCTCGCCGCACAGCTACGGCGGGAGCAAGGCCAGCAACGCGGCGCCGATCCGCGTGAAGGTGCGCGAGGTTCTGGACATCGCCGGCGACATCGACGGTCAAATCTACATGCGGGACTTCAAGCTGGTGGACCAGAGCGACATGATCGTGTCGCTGATCCCCGAGCTGCCCGGCGGCGTTCCCGGCCTGTCGAGCGGGGTCGAGCGCGAGCTGCACCACGCCTTCGAGCACACCAAGGAGGTGTTCGTGGTGTGGAAGCCCAAGAAGCACCCGTCGCCGTTCATCACCGAGACGGCGACGCGGATCTTCAAGAGCGTGCCCGAGGCGCTCGAGTACTTCGAGAAGAACGGGTATTACGGCGAGAAGAACCTGTTCGGGAACTGACGCCCGCGTCAGTACCCGAATCTCTTGATGGCGTCCGCGAAGCGCTCCTCGACGGCGCGGTCGAGGCCCGCGGCAATGGGATCGAGCGAGCGGCCGCTCTGCCCCTTGTTCATGAACATGCGGCCCTTCTTCATCTGCTCGGCGCTGCCCACGAAGAGCCGTTGTTCGGACCCCGACGCCTTTTCGCTCATCTCCATAGCCTGCAGGCGCTCGAACGTGGAGAGGGCGACAGACTGTTCGATCTTCGCGGGGTCGGGCGCGTGCCCCAAGAACTCGAGGATGCGGGAGAGCTCGCGCGACGGGTCTGCCTTGAGGTCTTCGTAGCGCACCAGAATAGTCGGAACCGTCCTTTGATCCAGCCAGCTCCGGTAGTGATTCTCGAAAGTCCCGAACCGGTGCCGGAAATACTCCGACGCCCCACCGAGTTGAAGGAAGGAGCGCACGTACATCTCGTCGGTGATTCCCTGGGAGTCGCCGAGCATGCCGGTAAGGCGCGCGTAGTTCAGACACGAGAGGATCACGTCGCGCGGGTGTCGCACCACGTAGATGCAGCCGATGGCACGCCCGCGCCCGGTGATATCGGGGCCGTACGGGAAGTGGGTCTTGGCGAACAGCGCGCCGTCGAAGAGTTTGGCGTCGCGAACCTGCTTGCGGCCGTGAATGCCGGGGATGAACCGGGCCACGTCCAGGCTGGCCTCGGCCTTGCCGTGGAAGTACTGGTAGAGCAGGAAGCGGACCCAGGTGTTGCCGCTCTTGGGGTACGACGCGAGCCAACGGACGTCGAAGCTCGCCGGGGCTGGAGAGGGCGCTTCGGTCATTCGCGGCTCCGGGTCTCCGATCTCGGTAGGGGGTAGGGGTGGGGGCCCGGTTATTTCACGCTCTTGGCCCACTTGATCAGAACGTCGGCGACCTCGGGGCGGGTGAACTCGACCGGCGGGCGCTCTCCCTTGGCGAGCATGTCACGCACGGCGGTGCCCGAAAGGTTGACGATGTCACCCTCGATCTTGGGGTAGCTCTTCCCCGAGACCATGCCGCCGTAGGACTTGCTGTAGCCGGTGTGCTCGAACTTCAGAGGCTCGATGCCCAGGTCCTTGGGGTCGATGCCGTCGAAGATCTTCTGGGCGTCGTAGGTGCCGTAGTAGTTGCCCACGCCGGCGTGGTCGCGCCCGACGATGAAGTGCGTGCAGCCGTAGTTCTTCCGCATGAGGGCGTGGTGCACGGCTTCGCGGGGGCCGGCGTAGCGCATCGCGGCGGGCAGGACCGAGACCATCGTGGTCGCGGGGTTGAAGTACTTGGCGGTCAGGGCGCCGATGGCTTCCATGCGCACATCCGCCGGGATGTCGCCCTTCTTGGTCTCGCCGACGAGCGGGTGAATCAGGAGGCCGTCGCAGATTTCCTGGGCGCACTTGCAGACGTACTCGTGGGCGCGGTGGATGGGGTTGCGGGTCTGGAAGGCAACCACGGTCTTCCAAGCGCGCTTGTCGAACTCGGCGCGGGTGTCCGCAGGGGTCAGGCGCTGGGGGATGAACGCTTCAGGGCCCTTGGGATCCACGCACAGCGTGAGGACTTCGACCGGCCCGGCGATGCACGTGTCGCCCTCGGCGAGCACCATGGCGACGCCGGGGTGGGCGGGGTCTTCGGTGCGGAACACGTTGGGGATTTCGAGTTTCTTGTCGTGCGGGTAGGTCTCCTCAACCTTCATCACCGCCTGGAGCGTGCCGTTGGGGGCGACCAAGGCGATGCGCGAGCCGACCTTGGGTGCCGCGGCGGCATCGACGCTCAGGAGCACCGGCACGGACCACACCCGGCCGCTGGCGAGCTTCATGCTCGAGCAGACGCTCTTGAAGTCGGCGCTGCCCATGAACCCGGTCAGGGGGCTGTACCCGCCGTTGCCGAGCAGCTCGAGGTCGCAGGACTGCTTGGCGGTCAGCGTGACCTTGGGGAGCGACGCGGCTTCGCGGGCGAGTTCCGCGGCTTTGGGGCCGGCGACGAGGCGGGCCGTGAGCGTGCCTCCGTGCGGGTCGATCAGTCCGGGCATAAAGTCATCTCCTTCACCGGCCTCAGGGGGAACGGGGAAGAGCGAGAATAGTCGTACGGACCGGCGATTTCCAAGGGTTTTCCGGCGAAGGGCCGGCGAGAAAGGGATCCAACGTGGCAGAGCAGAAGGCAACCAACATCCACTGGCACGCCGGCAACTTCACGCGCGAGGAGCGCTGGAAGGCCCTGAAGACGCGCGCCGCGACCGTGTGGTTCACGGGGCTCTCGGCCTCGGGCAAGTCCACCATCGCCTCGGCGCTCGAGCAACATCTGGTCCACCAGGGCACCCACTGCTACCGCCTCGACGGGGACAACATCCGCTTCGGACTCAACAAGAACCTGGGCTTCTCGGCCGACGACCGCGCCGAGAACATCCGGCGCATCGGCGAGGTCGCCAAGCTCTTCGCCGACTCGGGCACGCTGGCCCTCACGAGCTTCATCAGCCCCTACCGCAAGGACCGGGACATCTGCCGCGAGCTCCACGAGAAGGACAAGGCAGGGGCGATCACGTTCCTGGAGGTCTTTGTGGACTGCCCGATCGAGGTCTGCGAGCAGCGCGACCCCAAGGGCCTGTACAAGAAGGCGCGGGCGGGCGAGCTCAAGGGCTTCACGGGGATCGACGACCCGTACGAGGCGCCCCTCAAGCCCGAGCTGGTGCTCAAGCCCGAGACCATGAGCGTGGAGCAGAGCGTGCAAGCGGTGCTCGACCTGCTCAAGGCGCGGGGAGTGCTGGCGAAGTAACCCCCTACCCTTTTCGCCCATGCACATCAGCATCGCCTGGCTCAACCGGTACCTGAGTTCGCCCGTCGCCACCGACGAGGCGGAGCGGTCGCTCATGGAGGCCGGGTTCCCGATCGAGACGCGCGAGACGCTGCCCTCGGGCGACGTGATGCTCGACGTCGAGATCACCAGCAACCGCGGCGACTGCCTGTCGCACGCCGGTCTGGCCCGCGAGGTCGCGGCCAAGACCGGGCGGGCGCTGAAACTCCCCGAGTGGAAGGACCCGGAGCCCGCCGCCGGCCCCGTGGCGCTCGCGCTCAAGCTCGACAATCGGCACCCTGAGGTGTGCTCGCTCTTCACCGCCCGCGTGCTCCGCGGCGTCAAGATCGGGCCCAGCCCGGCGTGGCTGGTCTCGGCCCTCGAGTCCGTCGGCCAGCGCTCCATCAACAACGTCGTCGACATCACCAACTTCATCTCGTTCGAGCTGGGCAACCCCTGCCACGTCTTCGACCTGGCGAAACTCGACGGGCACGCGCTCGTGGTCCGGTACGCCAAAGAGGGCGAGCCCCTCACCACGCTCGACGGCAAGAAGCGCACGCTGAAGGCCGATGAACTCGTGGTCGCCGACGCGACGCGGGCCCAGAGCCTCGCGGGCGTCATCGGCGGGCAGGACTCGGAGGTCTCGGCCTCCACCACCGACATCGTCTTTGAGATGGCGACGTGGGACCCCGTGACCGTCCGGCGCGCGGCAAGGCGCCTGGGCGTTCGCACCGACGCGAGCTACCGCTTCGAGCGGATCGTTGACCCGCGCACCATCGACTGGGCCGCGCGGCGCGCCGTCGCGTTGATCTTCGAGGTCGCCGGCGGCAAGCTCTGCGAGGGCGTTCTGACCGCGGGAAAATCGCTGGCCGACCCGCTCAGCATCCGGTTCCGCCCGACTCGCTGCCGCGAACTGGCAGGGATTCAGATCGAGACCGAGGAGATGGTGCGGCACCTGCGGGCGGTGGGCGTCGAGATCGAGCTGATCGGGCGCGCGGGCGACGACCTGCGCTGCATCGTGCCGGCGTGGCGTCCCGACCTGTTCCGCGAGATCGACCTGATCGAGGAGGTCGTGCGGCTCAAGGGGCTGGACGCCATCCCCGTCTCTCCCAAGCTCCCGATCTCGGTTTCATCGGCGCAGCCGCGCGAGCGGGCGGTGCGCGAGGTGGGAGCAATCCTGACCGGTCTTGGCTTCCACGAGACCGTGACGTTCAGCTTCGTGTCGCGCCAGCAGAGCGCCCCGTTCGCGTTGGCGGGGATGGACCTGATCGAGATCGATGACGCTCGCCGCGCCGCCGAGCCCGTGCTGCGCCCCAGCGTGCTTCCCAGCCTGATTGCCTGCCGCCGCGCCAACCAGGACCGCCGGTCCACGGCCCCGGGCGCGGTCCGTCTGTTCGAGATCGCATCGATTTTCGGCCAGGAGAGCGGCACCCCGGCGGAGGCGGGCCTTTCCGCCGCCCGCGGCAGGTCGATCGAGCGGCGGCACCTGGCGCTGCTCATGGACGTGCCGGGCGCCAGGCCGGGAGCTGCGGAAACTCAGACGGCCCTGCGCCTGCTCCGGGGCACGGTCGAGAGCCTGGTGCGGGCGATGACCGGTGGCGGGGAATCTCTGATCTTCGAGCCCGCGGCGCCGCCGTGCGAGGCGTTTGATCGCGGCGCGTACGCCAACGTCGTGGTTGGCGGGCGCCCGCTCGGGTACATCGCGCTGCTGAACGGAGCGCTCGTCACCGCGGCGGGGCTCGATGCGCCCGTGGTCGGCGCCGAGTTGAACCTGGACACGCTCGTCGAGCTGTACCCGCCCAAGGCGCGGATCGTCGGGCTGCCGGCGTTCCCGGCGATCGACCGCGACCTGACCGTGACGGTCGGGGACGCCGTGAGCTGGGCCAAGATCGACGAGAGCGTGGCGCGGGCCCGCCTGCAGTGGCTCGACAAGCTCGAGTTCGTGGGCACGTACCGCGGCAAGCAGGTCGGGCCGGGGAAGAAGTCGGTCACCATGCGGCTGTACTTCCGCGATGAGCACCGGACCCTGCGCCGGGAAGAGGTCGACCCGCAGATCGAGAGCCTGGTCGCGATGCTCAAGAGCGAGGTCGGGGCCGAGGTGCGGACGGCCTGACCAGCTGGCCTGACCGGGCGGACCGGGATCAAAGCCCCAGGATCGGGCTTGTTTTCTGGCACCGGCGGCGTCCCCGCCTTCACCCCGGTGAATCTTCTTGCACGAATACTCACCCGCGCGGACAGCGCCGAAGCCGGGCGTATGATGCGATGGCCGACGCGTCCGAAGGACCCCAGGGAGGACGAGCGTGAAGACCGCCGTGAAGAACAAGTCCGCCGCCCGCAAGCCCTCGAGCCCCAAGAAGGCGGCCCGCAAGCACGCCGCGCGGCTGAACGGCAAGGCCGCCAAGCCCGCCGGCAAGCGCGCCATCAAGGGCGCGCCCAAGGGCGCCCGCGCCCTGCCCAAGGTGTTCGAGGCCGGCATGCCGACCGGCGAGCGCCCGCTGATCTACGTGAACGGCCAGATGCTCCCCAAGAGCAAGGCGATGGTCAGCGTGTACGACCACGGCCTGCTCTACGGCGACGGCGTCTTCGAGGGCATCCGCGTCTACAAGGGCAAGATCTTCAAGCTCAAGCAGCACATGGAGCGCCTGTGGCGCTGCGCCGAGGCGATCCGCCTGACCATCCCCATCTCGGTCGACGAGATGGTCGAGGTCCAGCGCCGCTGCGTCCGCGAGAACAACCTCTCCGACGCGTACATCCGCCTGGTGATCACGCGCGGCTACGGCACGCTCGGGCTCGACCCGCGCAAGTGCCCGGTGCCCGGCGTCATCTGCATCGCCGACCAGATCCTGCTCTACCCGCCCGAGTTCTACGAGACCGGCATGGGCGTGGTGGTCGCCAACCGTCCCAAGACGCCGATCGCGTGCCTTGACCCGCGCGTCAAGAGCCTGAACTACCTCAACAACATCCTCGCGAAGGTCGAGGCCATCGAGGCCGGCTGCCACGAGGCGATCATGCTCTCGACCGACGGCTGGGTCACCGAGTGCACGGGCGACAACATCTTCATCGTCAAGAACGGCGAGCTCTTCACGCCGCCCAGCGACGTCGGCCTGCTTCAGGGCGTGACGCGCCAGTTCGTCATCGACGACCTGAGCCGCCAGTGCGGCCTGAAGTGCACCGAGAAGATGATGCGGATCGAAGAGGTGCTCGCCGCCGACGAGGTCTTCCTCACCGGCACCGCCGCCGAGATCATCGCCGTCACCAAGATTGACGACAAGGTGCTCACCGACGGCGAGGGCCCGATCACCAACCGCCTGCGCATGAAGTTCCGCGAGATCGTCACGAGCGATCACGTGCCGGAGGAGTAGGGTGCGCGACGCCGCGCCACTCCGGCTGCGACGGTTCCAGAAGCCCTGGATTTCTGCGGCGCTGCTGCTCGTACTGTTTGGTGACGCACTGTGGGTATCCGACACTTCGCCGTGGGCCAGTCCATTGGCGGGAGTAAGACGAGCGCTGCTCCGCGAGCCTGCGTTCGTGACGATGCAGCCTCGTACTCCTACGAAGTGGTACATCGCGCGCGCTGCCGATGGGTTTCGCTATGTGGACCCTTGGTCGGATCAGGGTGCTTACGCCTCTCCTAAAGCCGAAGAACTGGTATCGGTCGGAAGCTCGACGACCGGACGGTGGGCGCAGACCGAACGCCATTTCGATTCGCGTCTACGCGTAACCATGTTCGTCGGTCCGGTTCTCTCGCCGTCTGAGCGTGACCAGATTCGAGAGCGATGTGCACAGTCGCTGTCCCCGGATCTGGAGTTCCATGACGAGATCGTGAAGAACCTTCGATTACCGGAAACTTCAGACGTTGCGGTGCCGATCCCAGCCGGGTACGCACACAACATCGCCACACTGGCGGCGATTGCTGGATTCGTGTGGTCACTCGGCTGGGTGCGTGAGGCGGTAATCCGTCGAACTCGAGCGTCGCGGCAAACTCGCGGGCTATGCCCTCACTGCTGCTACGAGGTTCGCGGTCTTCCGCTGCCGATCTGCCCGGAGTGTGGACGACCGATCGGGTGATCGGACCGATACCGCGCAGCACGAAGAACGCCGCCGTCGCCTTCCCTGCTAGAGCCTCGCTCACGAACTCCCGACCAGCGCCGCGAGCTTCGCCTCGTTGCGCCAGTCCGCGGCAAGGACCGCCGGGTCCGACCCGACGCTCATTGTCGTCCCGGATGCCGAATGTGACACCACAACACGCTCGTGAACCGATCCGATGGTGAATGGCATCGCGTCGGCGATTGGACTCGCGGGTTGCGTCGGGCCGCGCCCGGGCGATCGCGAAAGTACGAACGCGCCGACACCCATCATCACGGTCACCCCGATCGCCACCGACGCCACGCGCAACCGACGCTGCGTGCGCCGCCGCCCCACCGCCGCGAGGAACGCCGCGGGAGGTTCGGCCGTGCGAACCGCGGGGCCGGGTGCGAGGCGATCGAGGGCCTGTTCGAGGCTGTCGTGCAGATCAGCCATGCAGCACCTCCATGGGATTGGCGCGAGGCGTTGGTCCCGCCGGCGCATCGTTGAGCGACCGGCGCAAGGTCTCGATCGCGGCTCGGTACCGTGCCGCCGCGGTGTTGCGGTTCAGGGCCAGGGCCAGGGCGATCTGGTCGAACGTCAGCCCCGAGACGTGCTTGAGCGTGACGATCTCGCGGAGCCGCCGCGGCAGGGAATCAAGGGCGATCTGAAGGTCGTCGCGCGAGCCGAGGGCCGGTGGAATTTCCTCACGGTGGGCACGCAGCGCGAGCCGGGCCCGCTCCCGGCGGTCGGCGCGGATCGCGTTCAGCGCCTCGCGTCGCGCCAGAATTGTCAGCCACGCCGCCACATCTGCCACACCTTTGATCGTCGCGCGGTCGAGCGCGACCACGCGGCAGAAGACCGACTGCACCACGTCATCGGGCGAGAGCCGCGGCGGCAGGATCGCCCGGGCGTACGCCAGGAGGCGCGGCGCGTGACGCTCCCAAAGCAGACGCGCGGCGGGCTCGTGCCCGTCGCGCGTCTCGACCAGCAGTTGACGGTCGTCCATCAGCATCCGATCGTCGGCTCCATTACTTTGCCGCGGGGGTGTACTTCTCGACCGAAGCGATGGTTGCACGCAGCGTGGACCTGAACTTCTGGGCCGACCCGAAGGACTTCTCCAGCGACGGGCACAGCTGCTGCGCGAGCGGGCCGAAGGCTCCGGACGAGACCTTCTGGTAGATTTCTTTGAGTGACGCACCGTCGGAGTCAAGGTTCCACGCCGCGTAGATCTGCTCGTAGACCTTCCGCACCTTGGTTAGTTCGGCCTTCAGGCCGATCTCGTCGAGCTTCTGTATCTGATCGGGGACCTTGTGGCCTTCGCCCTCGGACGACATGAACGACCCCAGGAGCTTGGCGATCTCCTCGCCGGCCTTGGGACCCCGGTACACCCGCTCGAGGTACGCGGGCACCACCTGCCCTTCAAACGCCAGGGTGGCGCGGACTCTCATCGGGTCGGCGGTGTCCAGGCTCTTGAGCGACGCGAGGAGTTCGTCCCGCCCCGCCGCGGTCAGCGTGCCCGACGCCAGAACGGCCGCCACCTCCTCGCACGCCGAATTGGCGGTGGCGAACCCGACCAGTGAGCTGATCAGGACCCCGTCGCCCGAGAGCTGCCCCGCCCCGCGCGCCATCGCCGCTACGTACGCCGCGGCCGCGTCGGCGTTGCCCTTGGTCAGCTCCTGGTGCGCCGCCAGGCGCAGGAGGCGGTTGCCGTCGCGCATCTTCGAGAGGTGCGGGAGCACGGCCATGAACCCGTCGTCGTAGCGGATCTCAAAGTCGCAGCGCGGCTGCTTGCTGGCGAACACCAGCTCGCCCGCGACCGAGGAGAGCGTGGGCATGGCCGCCGCCTCGCGGTACGCGGCGGGGAGCGCGGAGACGTCGGTCCGCGTCCCCACCTGCGCCCAGTCGATGGCGCGGAGCTTCTCGCCAACGTCCGAGGGGATCTGCACCCACGCGGGCCAGTAGACCAGGGCCGCGTTGGGCTGGGCGACCTGCCGGGGCGACGGCGGCATGGCGTCCTGGGCCCTCGCGCCGGGCGCGGTGAAGGAGAGGGTGGCGGCAAGAATCACGGCGTTCAGGAGCACACGGGCTTGGATGACTCGGGGCATCGGTTGGTTCCTCCGGGGGGTGTAACGGGTTCTCCGAGAGCATGACACCACGCGGCACCTTCTGTGTGCCTCGGAACCCCGAATTCCTGGATATCGGCCCGGGTGCAGGGCGAGCCCGCCCGGTACGCTGTCCCCCATGATTCCCCGCTGGCTCGGAACGCTGCTCCTGCTCATCGCGTCCAATTCGTTCATGACCTTTGCGTGGTATTACCACGTGAAGCAGAAGACCTGGCCGCTGCTGGTCGCCATCGGCATCTCGTGGCTCATCGCGCTGCCCGAGTACATCCTGCAGGTCCCGGCCAACCGCATGGGCCACATCGACCGCGGCGGGCCGTTCACGCTCTCTCAGCTCAAGATCATGCAGGAAGCCATAACCCTGGTGGTTTTCACGCTCTTTACGATCTTCGTCGCCCACGAGCGGCCCCGGGTGACCGACTACATCGCGTTCGCGCTGATCTTTGCCGCGGTCGCCGTGGCGATGATGGGACGGGGGCAGGCATGAGCTCTCCCATCGCCAGCGAAACGATCGGCGAAGCCTCGCCCCCCAAGTGGGTGCAGTGGTCCGGGATGGCGCTGGGGCCGCTGGCGGCGCTGGCGATGTACCACTTTGTCCCGAGCGCCGGGGCCGACGGCGGTGGGCTCTCCGACGCGGGGCGCGCGGTGGTGGCGGTCGGCACGCTCATGGCCGTGTGGTGGATCACCGAGGCGCTGCCGATCGAGGCGACCAGCCTGCTGCCGCTGGTGCTGTTCCCCGTGCTGGGCGTCAACTCGATGGATCAGGCCGCCGCGCCGTACGCCAGCAAGGAGATCTACCTGTTTATGGGCGGGTTCATGCTCGGCGCCGCCATGGAGCGATGGGGGCTGCACACGCGGATCGCCCTGGTCACCATGTCGATCGTCGGGACCTCGCCGCTCATGCTGATCGCGGGGCTGATGCTCGTGACCGGGCTGATCAGCATGTGGGTCAGCAACACTGCCACCACCGTCGTGATGCTGCCCATCGGCATGAGCGTCGTGAAGACCGCGCTGGCGGGCGCTGCCCACGGCGGCGCTCCCGATCACGACGGCTCCCACGCCAGGGGGATCCGCAACTTTGCGACCTGCGTGGTGCTGGGCATCGCGTACGCGGCATCGATCGGGGGCGTGGGCACGCTGATCGGCACGCCGCCCAACACCTATTTCGCGGGTTTCTTCGAGAAGGCCGTCGGTCAGACCTTCAGCTTCGACCGCTGGCTGTGGGTGGGCCTGCCGCTGCTGGGCCTGTTCCTCCCGCTGGCGTGGGTGATCCTGGCGCTCGTGGTGTTCCCGGTGCGCGGGGCGAAAATCAGCGGGGCCCGCCGTCTCATCCGCGAGCAGCTCGCGGCCCTGGGGCCCATGCGCGCCACGGAATGGGCGACACTGGCGACGTTCCTCGCGGCGGCCGGGGCGTGGATCTTCAGGCCCCAGCTCTGCCGCGTGCTCGGCCTGGTCCGCAAGGACGCCCAGGGCGGCGAGACGCTGCTCCTGACCGACTCGGGCATCGCCATCACCGCGGCGCTATTGCTCTTTGCCGTGCCCGTGAGCGTGAAGGAGCGGCGGTTCGTGCTCGACTGGCCCACCGCGTCGCGCCTGCCGTGGGGCGTGCTGCTGCTTTTCGGAGGCGGGATCTCGCTCGCCGACGCCATGACATCTTCAGGGTGCAACGTCTACCTGGGATCGATGTTCACGGGGCTGCAGCACCTGCCGGTGTGGCTGATGATCCTGGTGATCGCGGCGACCGTGACGTTCGTGAGCGAACTGGCGAGCAACATCGCCGTGACGGCGGCGATGCTGCCGGTGATGCGGGCCGTTGAGGTCAAGCTCAATCTGGCGCCGGGGACGCTGCTGATCCCGACCACGCTGGCGGCAAGCTGCGGGTTCATGCTCCCGGTCGCGACGGCACCCAACGCTTTGGCGTTCGCGACCGGGCACGCGTCGATGCGGTCGATGCTGCGCGTCGGGTTCCTGCTCGACCTGGTGGGGATCGGCCTGATCACCCTCATCACGGTGACGCTGGGGTCTCGGGCGCTGGCTCCGTAGTCTCCGGCGCGATGGGCTGCTCCAGAGTCTCCCGCAGCTTCTGAGCCAGCCGCGCGGCAAGCAGCGGGTCCTGCTCGATGGGCACGGTGTAGGTGGGCCACATGTTGCGGGCCCGCAGTTCGGGATCCATCGTCTGCGTGCCGCGTCGTACCGCCCGCGCCGGGACGCGCCTGCCGGGCCGCTCGTATCGCTCGATAACGACCTCGAAGCGGCACACCAGCGCTTCTTTAGTCTCGCGCAGATCCGGGACCGGCGCATCGTCGGGCGGCGCGGGCTCGGTCGGGTGCGGCGCAAAGGTCACGCGCACCCGGCGTTGCTCAAAGTTGAGCGTGTCGTCCAGCTCCTGCTCGAACGTGCTCTGATCGGGGTCCCATGGCGTGAAGATGCCCGAGGAGGGCCTGGCGTTGGTCGAGATCACGCCCGCCGCGGCGTCCACGCGGTCGATGTGGAAGCGGTATTCGCGCACGACCGTGCGGGCCGCGGCGAACGCCCGCTGGTACTCGCCGGCGGGGACTTCGACCTCGACCGAGGTTGGTTCCGAAGCGCACGCGCCCAGCAGCAATGCGGGGGCGGCAACCGCGAGAGATGAAAGACGTCGGAGGTTCACGCGGAGCACAGCATAGCGAGTGTCGTGGCTCTCTTCACCGAGCCGCGGCGCGGATGTGGTCCCACGCCTCGCGGACGTGCCGCTCCTGCGTGGCCGTCGCGCCGATGGCCATGCGGAGGATCAACCGCCCCGCGAGCGGGTTTCGGTGACCATCTTTGGATTCGGCAACCCTGGGCAACACGGTGTGGGTCAGGTAGATACGGCCGGCGCGGTTCAGCGATTCCATCAGGGCCTTGTTGCGGGCATCGCTCTCAGAACCCTCTCCCTTGAGCCGGAAGCACACGAGGTTCAGCGTTCGCTCGGCGGCGATCTCGAAGCGGCTGTCGGTACGGACCAGCTCCTCGAACACCGCGGCAAGGCGCACGTGCTCGCGGATGTAGGCCCGCAGACCTTCGACCCCGTAGTGCCGGATCACGAACCAGAGCTTCAGCGAGCGGAAGCGCCGGCCCAGCGGGATCTGCCAGTCGCGGTAGTCGATCACCTTGCCCGTGTCGGTCGCCGCGTTGCGCAGGTACTCGGGGGTGATGGAAAGGGCGTTGACGATGGCCGCGCGGTCGGCGGTCCAGAAGCAGTTGCAGTCGAAGTTGGTCAGCAGCCACTTGTGGGGGTTGAAGGCAAAGGAGTCGACATGCTCCACGCCGCGAAGCATCCCGCGGAACTCGGGGCACACGCAGGCCGCGCCCGCGTGGGCGGCGTCGATGTGGAACCAAACCTTTGCCGGCGTACCAGGAACAGCCTCGGTGGACCGTCTGATCGCCGCGGCAATCCCGTCGATCGGGTCGAGGGCCGTCGTGCTGGTCGTCCCGACCGAGGCGCACACGAAGAAGGGTACGCGCCCCTCGACCAGGTCCTGCGCGATCGCTTCTTCGAGCAGGTCGGCCCGCATGGCCATGCGATCATCGACATCGATCAACCGCACGTGCTCGCGGTCATCGGGCCCCTTCGCGATCCCCGCGATCATCGCGGCCTTGATCACCGACGAGTGCGCCTGCGTCGAGGTGTACGCGACCAGGTGGGGCGCCGACCCGCGCAGCCCCAGCGGCTCGACACCGAGGTCTGAGTCAGGACCCGCACCGTCTGACTGAGCCGTGACGTTGGCGCCGACCACTCGATGAGCGTGCCGCGCCCGCTCCCGCGCCGCGATCATCGCCACCAGCGTCGCCTCGCTCGCGGTCCCTTCGATCACTCCCCCACCGCTCGGCGAAGTCGAAAGAAACCGCTCCGGCAGCCCGATCATCCCCGCCAGCCAGTCGAGCATGCGTGTTTCAAGTTCCGTGCACGCCGGGCTCGTCGCCCACAGCATGCCCTGGACGCCCAGCCCCGCGCTCAGAAGCTCGGCGAGCACGCCCGGGGCGCTCGAATTGGCCGGGAAATACGCGAAGAAGTTGGGGGATTGCCAGTGCGTGATGCCCGGCAGGATGATCGAATCCAGGTCGCGGAAGATCGCGTCCCACGTCCGCGGCTCGCCGCGCTCCGGCGGCGCGAACGGCAGCTTCGCCAGCACATCGCCGGGCTTGGCCTGCGAGAGGACCGGGAAGGATTCGGCGCGCTCCCAGTAGTCGGCGATCCAGTCGACCATGCGGTGGCCGAGGCGGCGGAAGTCGTCGGGGGGCATGTGACGCGCAGCTTGATTCTGGGGGCTCATTACGATCAGAATAGCCTCGGACGCTCGGAACACCCCGCGAGAAGTCCCCGGATATTGCACTGCGTGAACCGAGCCATAGAGATTCTGGTGGCATTGGCAATCGTCGTTCTGACGGCCTCAATCCTCTGGGATGGCCAACGTACCAAGATCGTGAGGTCGCAGCCGCTCGTCTCTCCAATTCAGGTCGTGAACGTAGGGGGCTTCGTCATCGATCTCGCCGACGGAAGATCGTTCCGACTCGCTGGCATACGACCGCGCGCCAATGCGGAATCGACCGCGTGCGACACCGCATATCTCCAAGCCGCGTGCGCACAAGGAATCGAGGTGATCCGCGATCTTGGGGATGGCACCGCACTCATTCGATGCGAGCCATTCGTCGGGCCGCGCTGTGGCAATTCGGGCATCCTCGCCTGGTCAAGTCAGTGCTGCCTCAACGAACTCCTGCTGATTACAGGGCACGCGAGACTCGCCATTTCGGACCGGTTGAGTCCCACGGAGCGGTGGCGCCTGCGCGCTTGCGAGTCGTTGATGCCCAACTACCCTTCGAACTACGTAGTACCGATCCATTCGAAACCGTGCATCTTGCCATACGACAGGCAAGTCCTTGAACTTCAGGACTTGCGTTTCTCAGCTGGTCCTCAGTTCGATCCGCCTCCGAAGTAGCCTCACTCCGGCAACTTCTCCAACTCCCGCTCCACCCGCTCGACCAACCGGGACACCGTCGCCGGCCCGAAATCAAACTTCAGCCCCGCCGCGGCGAACAGGTCCGGCAGCGGCCGGCTGCCGCCCAGCGACAGCGCCCGCGTGTACAGTTCGACGGCCTTCTTCTCTCCCTGCTCGAGGGAGATCAACCACAGGCCAAGGGCCCCCAGCTGCGCGATGCCGTACTCGATGTAGTAGAACGGGTAATCGAAGATGTGCTTCTGGCGGTGCCAGTGGTTGGCGCGGGCGGTTTCCAGGCCGCGCCAGTCGACCGCGTGGCCGAAGCGGTCGTCGAGCGTCAGCCAAAACGCCCGGCGCTGGTCGCGCGTGTGCGTCGGGTTGGCGTAGATCCAGTGCTGGAACGCGTCGATCGTCGCGATCCACGGCAGGACCGACACGGCGCTCTCGATCTGGTGGCGGCGGGCCCGCGCCAGCTGCACCTCGTCGGCGTAGTACGCGCCCGGGTCGCCCCAGTGGTTCAGCGTGATCATCTCCATGCTCATGCTCGCCACCTCGGCGAACTCCATGGGCGAGGAGCGGTAGGCCAGCAGCGGCTCGTCGATGCACAGCATCGAGTGGAACGCGTGACCCGCCTCGTGCAGCATCGTCGAGACGTCGTGCTGCATGCCCGCGGCGTTCATGAAGATGAACGGCCGGCGCGAGCGGTCGAGCATGTACTGGTACCCGCCGGGCGCCTTGCCCTTGCGGCTGTCAAGGTCCAGGCAGGCGCCGTCCACCGGCCCCTTGGCGTTGGCGCCGTCGCCCAGCGAGCGGAACATCTCGCCCAGGCGCGGGTCCAGGCGATCGAACACCACGCGCGACTTGTTCACCAGGTCCACGCCGCCGCTGAACGGCCGCAGCGGCGCGCGGCCCTTGATGTCAACCGCCAGGTCCCACGGCCGCAGGGCATCGACCTTCAGTGCCCGCTTGCGCTGCTCGTCGAGCCGCCGGATCAGCGGCACCACGGCCTTCTCGCACCCGGCGTGGAAGTCGAAGCACTCTTTGGGGCCGTAGTCGAAACGGTGCTTGCTCTTGAAGGTGTACTCGATGTAATCGTCGAACCCGGCGTTCCTGGCGACCTTGTGCCGCAGGCCGAGCATCTCGTCGAAAATGGCGTCGACCGTGTCCGCATCCTTCAGACGCCGCTCCGACACGGCGCGCCACGCTCCCTCGCGCACGGCCCGGTCGGTGCTCTCGGCGTAGCGGGCCATCTGCGGGAACGTCTGCTCGCGCCCGTCGAACACGGCGGTCATCGCGCCCACGGTCTGGTCGAATTTCTGCGCCAGCAGGGTCAGCTCGGTCTCGAGCGGCACGTTCTCCGGCCGGAACAGCGCCACATCGGCCTCGGTGTCGCGGGCCAGCACCATGAACCGGTCGCCGCGCTCAGGGGCCTCGACCAGCCGGTGCTCCTTGGTCATCGCCACCTGGCGCTTGTCGAGCTCGAACGACAGCGGCTTGAACTTCGGCGGCACATCCTCGATGTACGCGCTGTACGCCTGCTGCGTCGCCTTGTCCTCCGTGTCGCACGTCATGGCGATGTACAGCATCGCCCGGGCCTCGCCGCACGCGGCCTCGAGTTCCCCGCGGTCGATCAGCCACCGCTCCAGCTCGGCGCGGCTGCGCACCGGCCGCTCCAGCAGCGCCAGCAGCAGCGGCTCGATCTGACCCCAGCTGGTGCCGTCAAAGCTCGCGGGCACGAACGGCGCTGGCTTGGGACGTGCGGTCGGGATTGCGGTCATGCGGATGCTCCGGGAATCGCCGATCGTAGCGGCGGGCCGGAGATGAACGCCGACCGGAGACACTTTCGCCGCACCACACGGTATCCTGCCGCGCCATGAGCCAGAAGTCCGCCGCCCTCACTTCAGTGCCGGTCCGCGACAGCGAGCGCATCGGGGCGATCGATGCCACCCGCGGGCTTGCGCTCCTTGGCATCTTCATGGTCAACATCATGCTCTTCTCCCAGCCCTTCGGCCGGTTCGTCGAGCTGACCCCGGGCGACATCCCGCCCGGCGACAAGGCCGTGCACTACTTCGTCGAGATCTTCTGCGAGGGCAAGTTTTACCCCCTGTTCTCGACACTGTTCGGGGTGGGCATGGCGATCCAGATGCAGCGGGCCCGAGCCGCGCGGCGGAGATTCTGGCCGCTGGGGCTGCGCCGACTCGCCGTGCTGGCGGTCATCGGGCTGGCGCACGCGTTCCTGCTGTGGTACGGGGACATCCTGTTCATTTACTCGGTGATGGGCCTGCTGCTGCTGGCCCTAGGACGCTGCAGGCCCCGGGTGCTGGCGATCATCGCGGCCGCGTTGATGGGCATGGGCATCCTCCTGTCCACCGGCTTCACGCTCCTGACCGCCGCGGCACCGGAGCAGTCCGCCGCGGCGAACACGGAAGGTCCCCCTTCGCCGCCTGCCGCGCCGGCAACCGCGCCGGGGACCGCTGCATCATCCCCTGTCGGCGCGATGCCCGAAGGAACCGGCCCGTTCATGCGTCTCATGAAGACGCTCCGCACGCAGGACCTCACGCACGATGCCCAGGGCCGCCAGATCGCCCCGATGTCCCACCCGATCTGGCTCGAGACCGAGACCGAGGCCTACCGGCGCGGGCCGTACCTCGACGCTGTGCTCTTCCGTGCCATGTCGTACGGGATCATCCTGATCGTCACATTCCTCGGGTTCGGGTGGACCATCGCCGCCATGTTCCTGTTCGGCGCGGCGATGACGAAGTGGAACGCCTTCGCCCCCGAACGCCTGCACTGGCACAAGCGCTTCGCCGCGGTCGGCCTGGGCGTGGGGCTGCCGCTGGCGGTGTTCGCGGCCGTGGCGCCCGAGCTTCTGGGCCAGTCGACCGGGGCGATCCTGTTCTACGCGCCCATCATGGCGGTCTCAAGCCCGCTGGTGGCGCTCGGATATCTCGGCGTCGTGCGCCTGCTGGTGGCGCGCGGCGCAGCGCCCGGGCTCTTCGGTGCCCTTGCCGCAGCGGGACGCATGGCCCTTACGTGCTATCTGCTCGAGACCATTCTGGCGACGCTGGTCTTCTACCACTACGGGCTCGGGCAATTCGGCCTGCTCTCGCGCCCGCAGGCCGTGGGCGTGGTGCTGGCGATCTACGCGGCGATCGTCGCGTTCAGCGTGGTGTGGCAGAAGCGTTTCCGCTTCGGTCCCATGGAGTGGCTGTGGCGGAGCCTGACGTACCTGACGCCCCAGCCGATGCTCCGCCGGCCGGAGCGCTAAGCCGCGCGGTCAGTGCGCCTCGGTCACCCGCAGCACTTCCTGCACCGTCGTCACACCCTTGGCCACCTTGCGCATCCCGTCCGAACGCAGCGTCACCATGCCGCGCTCGATGCACAGGCGGCGGAACTCGGCCACGTTGGGGTTGCGGGCCACGATGTCGCGGAGCTGGTCGTCGACCACCAGCAGCTCGTAGATGCCCACGCGCCCCGAGTACCCCGAGTGGCGGCAGCGGTCGCAGCCCTTGGCCGCCCACATCTGGTCGCTCTCGCAGCTCTGCATCGCCAGGAACTCGGCCATCTCCTCCGTCGGCTTCTCCATGGCGCGGCAGTGCGTGCACAGCTTGCGGATCAGGCGCTGGGCCAGCACCGCGTTCACGGCGGCACCGACCAGGAACGGCTCGAGGCCGATGTTCACCAGGCGCGTGATCGAGCTGGGCGCGTCGTTGGTGTGCAGCGTGCTCAGCACCAGGTGGCCCGTGAGCGCGGCCTGCACGGCGATGCGCGCCGTTTCCGAGTCGCGGATTTCGCCCAGCATGATCACGTCGGGGTCCTGGCGCAGCAGGGCGCGGAGGGCCGCGGCGAACGTCATGCCGATCTTCTCGTGCATCTGCGTCTGCGTGATCCCGTCGAGGTGGTACTCGACCGGGTCCTCGACGGTCGAGATGTTCATCGTGCTCTTGTCGAGCTGCCGGAGGCTGGCGTACAGCGTGGTGGTCTTGCCCGAGCCCGTCGGGCCGGTCACCAGGATGATGCCGTGCGGAGAGTCGATCTGGTTGCGCCAGACCTCGTACGTCGTGGGGTCGAACCCCAGGCCGTCGAGCTCGACGTTGATCGACCGCGTATCGAGGATACGCATGACCGTCTTCTCGCCGTAGTTGTTCGGCAAGGTCGACATGCGCAGGTCCAGCTTGCGGCCCTGGACCGTGCAGCGGATGCGCCCGTCTTGCGGCAGGCGGCGCTCGGAGATGTCGAGGTTGGCCATGATCTTCAGGCGGCTGGTGATGGCCGAGGCCATCGAGGCCGGCGGGTTCATGGCGGGGAACAGCTCGCCGTCGATGCGGAAGCGCACCGAGAGCTTCTTCTCCCCCGGCTCGATGTGGATATCGCTGGCGCCTTCCTTCACCGCGTTCTGGATGATGTAGTTCACGTAGCGGATGACCGGGCTCTCGCCGGCCTGCTTCTCGAGGTCGACCTCGGTGCTGTGGGCCTTCTCGACCTGGACGTCGCTCTCGTCGACCTCCGACAGGATCGACGTGAGGTCCACGTCCTCCTGCGCCGGCTTGGTCTCACCGCCCCCGACGATCTCCAGCACGCCGCGGATATCGAACGCGGTCGTGAGGACCATCTTGACGCCCGCGACGCCGAGCTTGGACTTGATCTCGTCGGTGAGGAACACGTCGTCGTGCCGGATGCCGGCGATGACGACGCGCGAGCCCTCGGTGCGCAGCGGGACGATCTGGCGGTCCTTGCAGAAGTCAACGCCCAGGCGCTGCGTCAGCTTCCCGTCGAACCCGCCGTCGACGCCCTTGGCCAGGTCGATGCGTTCGAACGGGACGCCCGCCGCCTCGGCCACGGCCTGCTGGACCGCCGTCTCGTCGCAGCCCTGCTCGATGAGCACCTCGACCAGCCGCCGGCCGGGCGACTGCCGCACGACCTGCTGGGCGTTGTTGAGTTTGTCGGTGGGCACGATGCCGCGGGCCTGCAGGATCGTGACCAGTTCGGTGGTGCGGGCCAGCGCGTTGGCCTCGGGCTGGTAGATCTGGCGGACGCCCGGGGCCGGGCCCGCGGAGGCCGGGCTGCTGGGCGCGCCCGCGCTGTTGGTCGGCGGGGTGACGCGCTTGGGCGGGGCCCCGTCGGCGCCGCCGTAGAGCTTCTGGTTGGCGGGCATCGAGGGCAGCGGGTGGAACACCGCCTCATCGTCGTCGGTCGCTCCGGGCCGGCGAAGGCGCCGCGGGCCCTCGCGTCCGGGGCTCCGGGGCGATCCCTCGGGCGACTCAACACCGAGTTCGTTCAGGATGTCGTCGATATTGTGCTTGCCCACCGGCTTCCCTCGCTCCCCGATCTGTCGGTCCCGTGATCACCCCGCGCTGCTCAGCGCCGCCGCGGAGACTTGGATCCGGGCGTCGTTTCGTCCATGGTCAGCTCGTACTCGTGCCCGTCGACCTGCAGCCGTACGCTGCGCCCGCCGATGGCCGTCACGGTGAACAGGCCCTCGGCGAGCTGGTCGCCCACGCGGACCATGTCGCCGTTCACCCGCGCCACCGGCACGGCGCCGTCCATCACCCCGTTGACCTTGAGCGACCCGAGCGTGTCGACGATCTTCTTCTGGCGTGCCGCGACCTCCGCGGCGCTGCGCCGGGCCGCCTCGAGGGCTTCCTTCTCGCTCTGGTTGTCGGTCGTGGTTTCCGCCCGCGGCGCCGTCGCGAACTGGAACGGGTTCTTCTTGATCTGGTCGGTGGGGACCTGCACCGGCGTCGTGCTCCGGTCCAGGACCTCCACGATCCGCTTGTGGGCCTCGGTGGCGGTCCGCACGCCGGGCGTGTAGTCGATGTTCACCGACGCCACGGCCTGCCCCGGAGAGGTGAGCTTGCGCATCCCCAGCAGGGCGCCGATGCCCACCGCCGCGACCACCAGCACCAGCGCGGTCGGGCCCGACACCTTGAAGCGCGGCGCGCTGGGAATCTCCGGCACCGGGGCGCCGTCGGCGCCTGTTCCGCCGGACCGGATCTCGGTGAGGAACGAACTGGTGCCGGCGGCCGCTTCCGCCCCCTGCGGGGCCTCGGCGGGCGCGACGTTGGCGAGGGCCCCGGGCTTGGTGCTCATGACTTGGATCCCTGCTTGGGCGTGTCCTGGAAGTAGATGCTCAGCGTGAACTCCGCGCGCGTGTTCCCGTCGCCGTCCTCCAGACGCTTGATCTTCATGTCGGGGACGCGGGTGATGCGCGGCAGCTGCTCGAGACGGATCAGGAAGTCGTAGAACTTCCGGAAGTCGCCGTTCATCTGGATCTCAAGCGGCTGCTCCATGTACAGCGCGGCCTTCACGGGCTTGGCCGACTTGAGGGCCGGCGCCTGCAGACCCGCCTCGACCGCCAGGTCCGACACCTGCCGGACGATGTTGTCCAGCTCCTTGGTGTTGGGCAGGCGCGCCTCGATGGCCGAGACGCTCTTGCCGATCTCGTCGTTGGCGCGCTGCAGGTCGGTGTTGCGGCGCGTCTCCTCCTGGAGCTTGGCCAGGAGCTCCTGGCGGTGCGTGATCTCGGCCCGGGCCGAGGTGATCTCGGCGTTGCGCGGGCGGAAGACCAGCCAGTAGCTGGACACGGGGACGCCCACCAGCGTGAGCACGAGCAGGAATCGTCCGGCTCCGAATGCCATGGCTCAGTTCCCTTCCTTCGGCGTCGCGTCCGCCGACTTGGCGTTCTTCTCGTCGTCGTCCGCGTCCTCGGCGGCGGCGGGCTTGGCCTTGGCCACCGGGAGCGCGATCAGGTCGTGGGCGTCGGCCTCGGGCCTCAGCTGCGCGACGATCTCGAACCGCCGCATCCCCACGTCGCTGATGATCGTTTCCTTGATGTACTGGAGCTCGACCGACGCCAGCAGCGGGCACGACTGCAGCTGGCCCAGGTACTCGGCGATGTCGTTGTTGTTCGCGGCCACCCCGGCCAGCGTCAGCGCAAACTCGAACCGCGGCGCCTGGGGCTTGGCCGGCTCGCCCTTGTTCTCACCCTTGTCCTTGGCGCCCTTGCCCACCGACGCGGTCAGGTTCTTCACCTTCGCCGCCGCGTCCTTGCCCGCCTGCGAGGCGTCCGTGACGGCCTTGGGCTGCACGTCCAGGCGCTTGCTCTTGAGCTCCAGGTCCAGGAGCGTGATGTCCCGCGGCATGCGCGTGATCAGCTCGGCCAGCAGGATCGAGCGCGGCACCTTCTCGATGAGCGCCGCCGTCACCTCGGCCTTGGCCATCATCACCGCGCGCTGGGCCTCGAGGCTCTTGAGCTGCTCGATCTTCCGCGCCTCGTGCTCGTATTCCTCATTGATCTTCTGCTGCTCGACGCGGATCTCCGTCCAGCGGCGGTTGGTCACCAGGAACGCGCCGACCACGCCGAACATCACCACCCCGAAGAGCGTGAGCCCGATGATCGTCGCGCGACCGGCGGTCTTGCGCTCGATGTAGTCCTCGGGGAGGAAACTGCCGGAACTCTCGGTGCTCGGTCGCTTCAGAAAATCCATGTCGATGGCTCCTGGCCCGCGAGGGCCCGGCAAGGACGGGTCACAGGTCCGTGGGGCTCAGGCACAGGCCCAGGGCAACGGCCCACCCCGGCTGAGGCTCGGAAAGGTCGACGCCGCCCGTCGGCTCGCGCCCGCTGCGGGCGACTCGGGCCATCGGGTCGGCGATCTGGGCGGGGAAACGCAGGATCCGGGCGATGTGCTGGCACATCCCGCGGTGGCGGGCCTCGCCGCCGACGAACACGGCCCGGTCCACACGCTGCCCCGGGAACAGCGACTCGTGGTACCGCAGGCACATCTGGATCTCGTCGGTCAGGATCTCCATCGGCTCGGTCAGGTCGACGTCGGAGAGTTCCCCCTCCTGCACCGCCGTCGCGCCCGCGCTGGCCGACCCGTTGGGCGAGGCGGCCGTTGACTGGCCCGCGGCACCCGACGCCAGCGCGTCCAGCACGCGACGCTGGGCCCGGGCCTGCGGGATCTCGCACTCAAGCTGCGTCGCCACCGCGCGGTCCAGCTGCATCCCGCCCATATCCACGCACCGCGCGAACACCGGGTACTTGCCGTGCGCGATCAGGACCTTCGTTGACGAAGCCCCGATGTCCAGATAGATCGTCGTCTGAGGCTTCTCGCCCTCGGCCGCCAGCGCGTCGAACGCACGGAGCAGCGCCGCGAACTCCGCGTGCATCCCCACGATCCCCAGCTTGGCCGACTTCACCGCGCCCAGCAGCCGGTTCACCAGCGAACGCGGCACCGCCGTCACGATCGCCTCGACCTTGCCCGCGCCGTGCGGGGGCTGCTGAACCTCCACGTGCCGGTACACCAGCGCCGCGGGGTCGCACTGAAGCTGCTGCGACACCGCCACCTGCACCATCGTCTCCAGCGACACGCCCTCCGAACGCTGGAACTGCATGTGCTTGCAGAACGTCTGGCTCGACGGGATCGCGCACACCGCGCGGGTCCCCTTGAACCCGCCCGAACGGATCAGCCGCGGCAGCGCGTCGATCTGGAAGCTGAAGCGTTTGTTGTGATCCGTCAGGAGCGCCTCGGGCGTCGGCAGGAACGCCGCGGCAACCAGCGTCGGCACCTCGCCCGCCGCGACCTGGAGGGCCTTCAGCCCGCCCACGCCGAAATCGAGCGCAATGGGCAGCGGCGGTGCTCCAAAGAGCGACTTGGGGGTCATCGAGCTCAGCCGGCGCAGCGGTCCGAAGCCCATAGGCGGCAATCTCCCGAACAATGGCGACCCGGGGAGACCGGGGCGCTCGTGCGGAAGATCGGGCTTCGGCGGCGCATCATTGAGCGAGCGGTCGCCTTTGCGCCACCCACCCCGGCGGGTCACATCACCCAGCCGGAACAGTCGTCAGAGAGCCGCGTCACAGCACTCCAAGGGCCTGTCCGAGAACTCGCGCGAGGGCCGCCGTGGCACGCGGGACATCCCACCGCTGCCCGCCGCGGTCCCCCGTCGTATTGCTCACCACCCGCAGTTCGCCCGCGGCCACGCCGAGCGCGCCGGCCACGTGGGCCACCGCGGCACCCTCCATGCCCTCGACCAGCCCGCCCGTCCGCGCGACCACCTCGGCAGCCGCGCCGTCGGTCCCCGAGCACGTCGACACCGTCGCGATGACCCCCGCGCGGTCGGAGAAGGGACCAAGCCTGTGCAGCAGCGCCGTATCGACGGGCACGGTCCGACCCCCGAACGCTCCCAGCGGGAACCCCATCTGGGCGCAATCGCGGAAGCCCTCCGGCGTCACGATCCCTTCGTCCGCGTAGGCGCAGCCGGTCGCTGCCACGCTTTGACCGATTTCCAGGCCCGAGCCGGGGAGGGCGCCGCCGATCCCCGCGCTCAGCACCAACCGGTACGGCCCGGGCAGGAGCCGCGCCACGCACGCCGCAGCGTTCACCTTGCCGACCCCGCACATGACCAGCTCAACGCTCTCCGAAATCGCCAACGGTTCCCAAAGCGCAGGCACGCGCCACGGCACCGACGCGGCGCGGCACACCGCCTCGGCCTCAACCGGGGCCGCCACCACGATCAGGCATCGGCTGGCTGCGGGTCGGCTCGCGGCGGTCATACAGGCTGCTCGGATTTATCGGTCGATGTTCGGGTGACGGGACACGCCAGCTCAACGGAATACGATTGCGGGAGAGAAACCACGGAGGGACCTACCGGTATCCAACGGGAAGGCCCCGCGGGCCCATCTCTAAGGGTCGGCGCCGCAAGGCAGGAGGTCGTCCATTGAACCATCACACGTCGCACACGGTAGCCGGGGGGCGGCGGCTGGTCCGCCTGGCCGGGGGGTTGGCCGTGGCCGGGGCGGCGTGGGCCGTGCTGGCCGTAGGGTGCACGCGTTCGGACGCGGGCACCGGCAAGCCCGCCTCGGCCCTCACCGCCGACCGGGCGAAGGTGAAGAAGGCTTCGTTCGACATCACGACCACCGCGTCGGGGGAGCTTGAGGCCAAGAACCAGATCGAGATCCGCAGCCAGCTCGAGGCCCAGTCGACGATCGTCAAGATCGTGGACGAGGGCGTCTCGGTCAAGAAGGGCGACGTCCTGATCGAGCTCAACTGCGACAAGATCGACAGCTCGCTGCTGGATGCGCAGATCGCCCTCGAGGGCGCCAAGGCCGACCTCACCACCGCCGAGAACAACCTCAAGATCCAGGAGACCGACAACTCCACCAAGACGCGCCAGGCCGAGCTCAAGGTCGAGCTGGCCAGGATCACCCTCGAGCAGTGGGAGCAGGGAGAGGTCAAGAAGAAGCGCCAGGACCTCGCGCTGGCGATCGAGAAGGCCGACCGCGACGTCAAGCGTCTGCGTGAGAAGTTCGACCGCAGCAAGGACCTCCTCGAGCGCGGCTTCCTGAGCAAGAACGATTTCCAGCTCGACGAGATCGCCAAAATCGAATCCGAGGCCGCCGTCGCCAAGTCGGCGCTCGAGAACACCATCTACGAAGAGTTCACCTACAAGAAAGAACGCAAGAAGAACCTCTCCGACGTCGAGGACGCGGCGGCCGAGCTCGAGCGCACCAAGCTCAACGCCCAGAGCGAGCTGGCCAACAAGCGGGCCGCCCTCAACAAGGCCCAGGAACAGCTCAAGCGCCGCGACGAGCAACTCGCCAAGCTGCAGAAGCAGAAGGCCGCGTGCACGATCATCGCGCCCTCCGACGGCCTGGTGGTCTACGGCACCAGCCTCGAACGCAACCGATTCGGCATGGGCGGCGACGGCGCGCTCCAGGTCGGTCGCGAGGTCTACCCCAACATGCTCCTCATGGTCCTGCCCGACACCAGCGAGATGGTCGCCTCCGTCAAGGTGCAGGAAAGTCTCGCCGGGCGCGTCCGGCCCGGGCAGGTTGCGAGCGTCCGCGTCGATGCCGCGGGCGGGCGCACCTACTCGGGCAAGGTCGAATCAATCGGCGTGCTCGCCGAGAGCGGCGGCTGGCGCGATCCCAACCTGCGTGAGTACACCGTCAAGATCTCGCTGCTGGACGTGGGCGACGCCAGCGGCCTCAAGCCCTCCATGCGCTGCGAGTCGCAGCTGGTCCTGGGCAAGGTCGACGACGCCGCGAGCGTGCCCGTGCAGGCCGTCTTCAACGACGGCGCCGTCCGCTTCGTCTACGCCTCCGAAGGATCGCAATTCGTCCGCGTCCCCATCAAGCTCGGTCGCCGCTCCGACACCACCGCGGAGATTTCCGCGGGCCTCACCGAGAACCAGGTCGTCCTGCTCCGCGAGCCCTCCCCCGGCGAGGTGCTCGGGCGCTCGTGGGACAAGGACCAGCTCACGGCCGCGGGGTACGCCGTCGGCGAGGACGGCCTCCCGTACGCCGCCGACGGCGAAGGCAAGCGCGGCCCCGGCGGCAAGGGCAAAGGCCCCGATTCGGCCAAGGGCCGCGCCAGGAACGATCAGATCGCCAAGCCCGAGGCCGGCGCCCGCGTAGCCGCGAAGCCGACCGACGCGCCCACTGAAACTCCAAAGACCGATGCGACCAACGGCGAAGCCGCCAAGGCAGAAGCCGCCAAGCCTGAAGCGACCAAGCCCGGCGCGCCCGCCGCGGCAAAGCCCGCCGCGCCCGCCTCCACCGACAAGACCGCCGCGGCAAGCGGCACGAAGTAATCGACTCCGTGTCCTTTAAAGAAGAGAGCCCCTCTCACGGGGCTCTTCTCTCGCGCGCCGTCGTAGGTTGTCACGGCCTTCGTTGGTTGGCCGTCGGGTCTTTGCATCGGCCCGACTTGATTCACGGCGGCGGACGCTGACGCTCCTCCCTCTCTCGAACCCTGGGAGACTCGGAGCACCCGCAGCGTATCGGTTTCCCGCTCCGCTTCGAGTCGGCCACCGGGCCGACGAGCGGAGTGCGAACGGTGTTTCTCGCCCGTCGCACCGCGCGGTACACTGCCACCTCTTGAAACCACCGCGGGAGCCTTTGTGATGAGCGCACCGACGGCCGGCGCACCCGGCGTGACCGGCGATATCGATTCCACCCTCCGCGAGAAGCGGGTCTTCCAGCCCCCCACGCCCGTGTCGCTGGGCTTCCCGAAGTGGCACGTCCCCTCCATCGAGGACTACCGCGCCCTGCACGCCCGCTCGATCGCCGACCCCAACGGCTTCTGGCGCGAAGAGGGCGCTCGCCTGTCGTGGTTCCACCCCTTCGAGCACGTGCTGGAGTGGGAACCCCCCGACGCCAAGTGGTTCGGCGGCGGCACCACCAACGCCTGCTACAACTGCGTCGACCGCCACGTGCAGGCCGGCTTCGGCGAGCAGACCGCGATCGTGTGGGAGGGCGAGCCCGTCACGCCCCGCACCAGCCACCCCGCCCCCGGCTCGCACTACGCCCACGAGCCGGAGATCCGCCGCCTCACCTACCGCGACCTGCAGATCGAGACCAGCCGCGTCGCCAGCGTGCTCAAGAGCCTGGGCGTTCACAAGGGCGACGTCGTCACCATCTACATGCCCATGGTCCCCGAGCTGGCGATCGCCATGCTCGCCTGCGCCCGCATCGGCGCTGCGCACAGCGTGATTTTCGGCGGCTTTGCCCCCACCGCCATCTCCGAGCGCATGATCGACGCCAAGAGCCGCGTGATCATCACCGCCGACGGCGGCTACCGGCGCGGCGAGGTCGTTCCCCTCCTCAAGAACGTCGAAGAGGCCGTCAACGCCCTCTCCAACCACGGCCACATCGTCAACCACGCGCTCGTGCTCAAACGCTCCGGCCACGAGGCCCCCAGCAAGCGCTTCAAGACCGGCGAATCGCCCGCCTCCCTCAACGACCACGCCACCAAGTTCCACTGGTGGCACGACCTGGTCCCCGGCGCCTCCGACGCCTGCCCCTGCGAGGCCATGAACAGCGAGGACATGCTGTTCCTTCTTTACACCAGCGGCTCGACCGGCAAGCCCAAGGGCATCCTCCACACCACCGCCGGCTACCTGACTTTCGTCCAGACCACCGCGCGCCTGGCGTTCAACCTCATCCCCGACTCCGGCCAGCTCTTCTGGTGCTCGGCCGACATCGGCTGGGTCACCGGCCACAGCTACGTGCTCTACGGCATCCTCATGAACCGCGTGCCGACGTTGATGTACGAGGGCGCGCCAAACTTCCCAAGCAACGACCGCTTCTGGGACATCATCTCGCGCCACCGCGTTACTCAGTTTTACACGGCTCCCACCGCCATCCGAACCTTCATGAAGTGGGGCCCCGAGTGGCCCGACCGCCACGACATGTCGAGCCTCAAGGTCCTGGGCACCGTCGGCGAGCCCATCAACCCCGAGGCATGGATGTGGTACCACGACACCATCGGCAAGAAGCGATGCCCCATCGTCGACACCTACTGGCAGACCGAGACCGGCGGCCACGTCTGCACACCCCTCCCCGGCGCCATCCCCACCAAGCCCGGAAGCTGCACGCTCCCCATGGTCGGCATCGACGCCGCCGTCGTGAACGAGCAGGGCCAGGAACTCGGCCCCAACAAGGGCGGTCTCTTCGTCATCCGCAAGCCCTGGCCCGGCATGCTCCGCGGCGTCTACGGCAACCGCGAACGCTTCGTGAGCAACTACTGGAGCCGCGTGAAGGACGCCAAGACCGGCGCCCCCTACTACTTCTCCGCCGACGGCGCCCGCCGCGATGAAGACGGCTACTTCTGGATCCAGGGCCGCATCGACGACGTCATCAAAGTCTCCGGCCACCTCCTGGGCACGATGGAAGTCGAGTCCGCGCTCGTCTCCCACCCCATGGTCGCCGAGGCCGCCGTCGTCGGCATCCCCCACGAGATCAAGGGCAACGCCATCTGCGCCTTTGTCACCCTCAAGACCAAGTGGTTCACGCAGCACCCCGGCCAGCAGCCCGACCAGGCCATGAAAGCCGAACTCACCGCCCACGTCGCCCACGAAGTCGGCGCGCTGGCCAAGCCCGACCAGATCCGCTTCGCCGAAGCGCTCCCCAAAACCCGCAGCGGCAAGATCATGCGGCGATTGCTGAGGGATGTTGCCGCGGGCGTCGAAAAGATCACGCAGGACACAACGACGCTGGAGGATTTCAGCGTGGTGGCGAGGTTGAGGGAGAGCGATGAGGAGTGATCGCCTCGCCGCACTCCGGGCACGTCACGTTCGTTCCGGCAAGATCGTAACCGCACGTCACGCATCGGTTGTGACGCGATCGATTCCACCGCTGCGCCCACGGCACGCCAAAGACCAGACCCGACACGAGCAGGACACACAGCACGAAATTGACTACCGCACCGATCCAATGGACGCGGCAGGGCGGCACGCAAGTGCCGGAACTCCTCCCGCCAATCTGCACCGCCCATCCTCCGTCGATGTCCATATCGGTGCTGGTCACTCCGGCCTGGATGGCGCTCGTCCCCGATGTCGTTACAAACATGCACAGCATCGGCCACCCATACGCGTCGGCCCCGCTCGCCGCGTCTGGTGCAAGCGCGGGCGTTGGAACCCAGCTCGGTGCCGATACTCGATTTCCTTTGACCTTCTCTGCGGTGACTGGAGCGATGGTCAAGGTCCAACTCTCAAAGCCCGGCCCATGATGAGTCATCCCCACCAACACTCGCGCCGGCAAAACGGCCTTGTCGATAATCACGCCCACCGAAGGCTGGTATCCACGGTTCTTTCGATAAGGCCATTGCTGCCAGAGTGCTGCGCCCCACGCCAACCCGAGCACAAGTGCGGTTGCAAGCAGGCCGACGAACGCCAGCCTCAGGCCCAATCGGATTCGTGAAGATCGGGCAACACGATTCATGCTCGCTCAGTGTACTTTGTCGGCCGCGTCATAGATTCCACACCGCCCCCACCGGCACCGCCACCATCCCCCCCCCAAACCCCACCGTCTCCCGCCCGTCATACACCACCACCCCGCGCCTGAACTTCTTCCCCGCCACCTCGCTCAGCGCGTGCAGCCCCTTGAAATCGCCCGCCCCCACCGTTGCCCCCGCCTTCACCTCAACCCCCACCACCTCTCCCGCGGGGTTCTCCAGCACCACATCCACCTCGCGCCCCGCGAGCGTTCTGAAGTGGTGAAGGCTCACGCGCTCCTCGCTCCACCCCGCCATCTTCCGCAGTTCGTTCACCACGAAACTCTCGATCAGCGCCCCGTACAGGGTCGGTGATTCCTCCAGCCGTCGCGTGTCCGCGCCCAGCAGGTGCGCGGTCAGCCCCGTGTCCACCAGGTGCAACTTCGGCGACTTGGTCAGACGCAGCCCCAGATTGGTCGACCACGCCGTCAACGGCGCGACCAGAAACGTCGCTTCCAGCAGCGTCATATAGCGGCGCAGTGTCGTCACCGGAATCCCGAGCGAGCGCGACAGGTCCGAGTGGTTCAGCAGCCCCGCCGAGCGCGACGCCAGCAGCGCGAGCAAGCGCGGCAGCTCCGTCAGCCCCTCGATGTTCGCCATGTCGCGCACGTCGCGCCCGAGCACGCTCGCCACATAAGACGAGTACCACGCAGCCCGGCGAGTCTCGCTGTCGCGCGCAACTGGCTCAGGGAACCCGCCGCGCACGATCCGCTCGGCCAGCTCGCTCTCGCCCTTGGCGTTGAACACCGGCATCTTCTTCGCGAACGCCGCATCGATGAACGACTCGCGCCGCCCCTCGATCTCCCCCTGCGAGAGCGGCCACAGCGTAATGATCTCGACCCGTCCCGCCAGCGATTCCGACACCCGCGGCAGCAGCATCGCGTTCGCCGATCCCGTCAAGAGGAACCGCCCCGGCGTCCGCTTCCGGTCCACCGCCGCCTTGATCGCGCGGAACAACTCCGGCGCCCTCTGCACCTCGTCGATCACCACCGGTCCGTCAAGCCCGCCCACGAATCCCGCCGGGTCGCTGCTCGCGGCGCTCAGCGCCCCCGCGTCGTCCAGCGTGATGTACCGGCGCGCGGGGTCCATCTCACGCGCCAGCGTGGACTTGCCGACCTGGCGCGCCCCGTGGAGAAGGACCACCGGGGTGTCCCCCAGAGCCGCGGCGACCGAGGATTCCATATTCCGTCGGACCATGGTCTAATTTCGACCATCCTATGGTCGAAAATCAACCGCGCAATGGTCAAAATTTGACCACCTTGTGGTCGAAATTCGACCACTCAAATGTACGGCTGGGGTTTGGATACGCCTGCCCCAATACAAGCCGGGTGCGATCGCCAGCCGAGCCCCCCGGTGCAGCCACCCAATCGTCCCTTGGGCGTGCGGTAGACTGCTCACGAATCCTCATTCCCTCGCGCCCTGCGGGAGCCCCCCATGCAACGCCGCCACTTCCTCACCCTCACCGGCGCCACCCTCGCCTCCGCCGCTGCCGGCCGCGCCCGCGCCGTCACAACCCCCGCTCTGCGCTCTCCCTCGCGCCCCGCCGCCCCCGTCTCCTGGGACACCCTCCGCGACCAGTTCGAGCTCTCCCCCGACACCCTCAACTTCGCCGGTTTCTTCCTCGCCCAGGTGCCGCGCCCCGTCCGCGATGCCGTCGCGCGCCACCGCGCCGAGTTCGACAAGGACCCGATGGGCTACTGGGAATCTAGCCATTCCGGCGCCGAGAACGCCGTGCGCGCTGCCGCGGGCGAGTACTTCGGCGTCAACGGCCCGCGCGAGATCGCCCTCACCGACAGCACCACCATGGGCCTCGGCCTTCTCTACGCGGGCATCATCATGCGGCCCGGCCAGCACGTGCTTTCCACCGTCCACGACCACTGGGCCACCAACGCCGCCCTTGACATGCGCGCCGCCAAGACCGGCAACAAGGTCAACCGCATCACGCTCTACGAAAACCCCGCCGCGGCAAGCGCCGGGGACATCGTCGCCCGGATCCGCGCCGCCATCACGCCCGAGACGCGCATCCTTGCCCTCACCTGGCTGCACTCGGTCAGCGGCGTGAAGCTGCCCCTCGCGCGCATCGCCGAGGTCGTCGCCGACGCCAACGTCGGGCGCGGCATGGATGAACGGCTCCTCTTCTGCGTCGACGGTGTTCATGGCTCGGGCATCGACGATGTCACCATGCCCCAGCTCGGCGTCGACTTCCTCTCCGCCGGCACGCACAAGTGGCTCCTGGGCCCCCGCGGCACCGGAATCCTGTGGGGACGCGAGGCCCTCTGGGAACAGGTCATCCCCTCCATCTGCTCCTTCAGCGGCAACGACACGCCCGCGCAGCGCTTCACCCCCGGCGGCTTCCATTCGTTCGAGAACCGCTGGGCCGCCGACGAGGCCTTCAAGTTCCACCTCGCCCTGGGCAAGCCGCGCGTCGCCCAGCACCTCCGCGCCATGAACGAGCGCGTCCGCGACGAGTTTGCCCGCATCCCGAGCCTCGCCCTCCACACCCCGCGCGACTGGGAGCTCTCCGCCGGCATCACCTGCTTCATGGTCGAGGGCCAGACGCCGACGCAGGTCGTCGAGAAGCTCAAGCAGCGCGGCATCACCGCCAGCGTCTCGCCCTACACGCCCCAGACCGCCCGCGTCGCCTGCTGCATGTGGAACACCGACGACGAGGTGAGCGTGCTGGTGAAGGAAGTGAAGCGGGTCTGCGCCTGATTCCCCGGGAACGCCGGGACCGCGCCCTCGCCGCGGATTGCACGTAGAATCGAGCTACGCACCCGTGCGCCCGGGGCCGGCGGATGTCCCGTCGGTGCCGGCCGGGGCGGCGTTCTCTGCCCGGGCGCGGTTCTTTAGGAGTTGATCCATGTCCAAGCGGATGATTCTCGCGACCGGTCTGTTCGCCGCGTGCCTGGCGCTCGGCGCCTGCAGCTCGACGTCCAAGACCGAGGCCAAGTCCGACGCCACCAAGACCGTGGCGTCCAAGACCGTCAACACCACCTGCCCGATCGGCAATGAGCCGGTCGACCCCAAGGTCACCACCGCGTCGTACAAGGGCCAGAACGTCGGCTTCTGCTGCGCCGGCTGCAAGGGCAAGTTCGAGGCGATGTCGGACTCCGACAAGGCCGCCAAGATGGCCGCGGTCACCAAGTAATCGCACTCCGATCAGCGAAAAACCCGGGAAGCCCCCCAGCGGGCCCTTCCCGGGCTTTTTTCTGCGCCGGGGCCGGGTCAGCAGCCCGCGACGAAGTGCTCGGTGAACTGGTCGAAATCGTCTCCGTTCACGAACGTGTTCCCGTCCACGTCGGCCTGCATGTCCCCGGCCTCGAAGAAGAACACGAACGCGTCGAAGTCGTCGCCGTTGACGAAGCCGTTGTGATCGAAGTCAGAGAAGCAGAACACCGCCAGCGACGCGGGGTCGCTCGTGACCGACCCGCAGCCGTTGCTCACCACCACGTCGTACTCGCCGATGTCGCCGATCTCGGCGGTCGTGATCGTGAGGGCCGCGGTGTGCGAGCCCATGATCCGCCCGTCGTCGGTGAGCGGCACCGTGTCCTTGCGCCACACGTAGTTCAGCGTGGGCGAGCCGGTGGCGGTGACGATGAAGTTCACGACGTCGCCGACGTGCGGCATGTCCGGCGGGTCGGGCTGCTGGGTGATCGCCGGCCCGGTGCACGTCGAGACCACGGTGAAGTTGGTCCGCGCGTTGTTGGTGAACACCGCCGCGCCGCTAGTCAGCGCGTAGTTGGCCGCGTTGTTCGTGCTGAGCGCCGTTGCCGCGCCCGTGAACTTCAAGGCCTGCAGCGTCGTCTTCGGGCAGGGACCGGCGAACGGCGGGCCGAAGTTGCCGTCCGCGTCGTTGGCGATCGAGCCGGTGTTCGGCCCCGTGTACGACGCCCCGCCCCACGCCAGCGACCAGTAGATCGTCCCGAAATCATCCTCGAACGTCATCCGCCCCGCCGCCAGGTACGACGCGGGGATCGGGTTGGTCATGAGGAAGTTGGGCACGCACGCCGGCGTGGTGCTCGACACGAACGCCGATGTGCAGATGAGCACGCGGTCGCCCGTCAGGCTGTTGGCCACGTCCGCGGTCATGTCGACGATGAGCACCGGGTTGAGGCCCGCCGCGTCCCACGCGCGGACCCGCCCGTTCGACACGAGGTTCTGGAACGCGCTCCGCATGCGCAGCTGGATCGCTTGGGCCGCGGTGTTCCCGTTCACCCCGCCGATCACCTGCTCGATCTGCATGAGGTGGAAGCTCGCGAGCGCACCGGGCGTCCACAGGCACGCCGCCACCGCCCCCACCACCGCCGCCGCTACGCCCCGGAACCGCGACTGGCTCAGCGCCAGGTGCGCGGCACGAACGACCTTTCCCGCGATGCTCATCATGACGGCACTCCGCGCCCGCGCGGCAGCACCGCGCGTGGCATACCTCAGGCCCCCCCCGGAGGGACTGATGTCACCACGCCTGTCGGATATTGCACGATCCGCGCGAGGCCCGCCCGATCGCCCGTGCCAGGGGGAAACGGCGGTGACGCAAAATCCCGGCTCCCCAGAAGCCCACGCGCCGCCGCGCCAAGCCGCCGATCAGCACCCGGCGACGAAGTGCTCCGTGTAAAGGTCAAAGTCGTCGCCGCTCACGAACGTGTCGCCGTTGATGTCCGCCGAGATATCGCCGTAGATGAACGCGTCGGTGAAGGCGTCGAAGTCGTCGCCGCTCACGAACGTGTCGTGGTTGAAGTCAGAGAGGCAGTCGCAGCTCACACCCTCGTCGCCGTTGAGGCAGCCGTTGAGGTCGCTGTCGATGCCCAGGCGCGTCTCCGACCCGATCGGAACGGCGGTGTAGGTGATCTCGCCCCCGGGCGTGCCCAGGGCCTGCACCTGCGCGCTGGTGAGCTGCTGCCCGGCGTGGTCCGTCTGCCACGAGCCCGAGCCCTCGTACGTGTAACCGCGCTGCTGGCCGCCCACGACCCCGGTCACGATCAGCCCGACCTTGCCCTGGTTGGCCAGGGTGATCATCGAGGTGATGAGCGCGAGCTGGTTGGCGTCCGGCGGCCCCGAGAGCGTGAGCTGGGTGCCGACCGAGGCCGGCACGTCCTTGCTCGTGACGCCCGGCGGCTCAAGCATGACCGTGATGTTGGCGACGGGCAGCGCCGATCCCGAGAACGACAGCAGGAACGCCGTGCCGTCGGACGTCTCCTGGTCGTTGGCGAGCTGGAACTCGGGCATGTTGATGAACCGCTCGATCGAGTCGATCGTGCCGTCGTGCCCGTAGCCGAAGCCGGCGTTGCTGGACGTGTGGTGCAGGTCCATCCCCGTCTTCTTGTACAGGTTCCGCAGGTGCGGGATCTTCATGGTGATGTTGGTCACGCCCGCGACGGTGACGCAGCCCAGGTGGTGCTCGCCGGTCGGGCCCACGGGGATCGGCACGTACTGCGTGCCGTTCCACGTCATGTCCGGGCCGGTGCCGGTCGGGAGCGTGTGGCACGTCACGCACGCGAAGCGTCCGCCGTCGACCTTGCGGGTCCTGTTGCGGAAGTACGAGATCCCGTTGAACGCGTTGCCGTTGCCCAACGGGTCGCCCGCGTTGGCGCCGTACCGCCCGGTCTTGTAGTGGCCCGGGAGCGGGAGGTCCTGGGGGATGACGTTATCGAAAGTCCGGAACGGGTTTGGCCCGTAGGTGATCGTGGCCAGGTACGCCTTGAAGTCGTCCATGTCCTGGCCGGTCAGCGGCCCGTCGGCGCCCTGGAGCGAGAAGAACGCGTTGGCGAAGTCTTCGAGCGTGCCGCGGTCGCCGCGCCAGTGAAGCGGCTCGTGCCCGATGATGTCCTGCAGCGTCTGCGTGGTCATCGGGCCCTTCATCGGGTGGTAGTTCTGGTACCCGGGCGTGGTCGTGGCCGGCTCCAGCAGCGGAACGCCGAAGCCCTGGTTGTTCCCGTTGTACGCCGCCCACGTCCCCGTCGGGTCGCCCAGGTCCCATCCCAGGCGGTCCATCCGCGCGTCGATGTGGCAGCTGGCGCACGAGACCTGCCCCAGGCCCGAGTGCAGGTGCGTGTTGTACAGGTGCTTGCGCCCGTCCTTGATGCTCGCCGGCGTGGGGTCAAAGAACGGCACGGTCTGAACGATCGTCTCCGAGCTCACGTTGACCACGGTGATCGAGGCGTCGAAGCGGTTGAGGACGTAGAGGGCGTCGTTTGACTCGTCGAGCACCAGCCCCGTCGGACCTTCGCCCACGTCGATCGTCTGCGTCAGCCCGGACCGGCCCCCCGACGGGTTGATCACGATCACGTTGTCCGAGCCCATGCCCGCGACGAACCCCTTGGTCCCCGCGGCATTCCACACCACGGCGCGCGGGTCGCCGATCGACTTCAAACGCTCGCTCATCGCCACGCTCGGCGTCAGGTAGTCAAGGTGAGGGTTGAGGTCGACGACCGACTTGTTCGAAAGGTTCGACGCGTCCACGCTGCCCATCTCGACGCGCACAAAAGTGCCCTTGATGTTGGGCTCATAGCGCACCTCGTTGGTCGCGTCGGTGCCCACCACCGTGATCGCGCCCGTCGAGGGGTTCACGCCCACCGCCATGCAGATGTTCATCAGGCCCGTCGCGTACGTGACCCCAAGCGTGCCCGTGTCGATCACGGCCAGGTCGCGGTCGGGCATGTCCCAGCCCACAGGACGCCCGCTCAGCGCCGCGTCCGCGCCCGAGACCATCGACGTCCAGTCGTGGTTGTTGTCGTCCATCCACTGGCCCGACGCGTTCTTCCGCACGATCAGGCTGACCTTCGGCGGCGGGTCCACGGCAGGGTTGATCGGCGGGTCGAACGACGTGCCGGAGTTCGGGGGCGGGTTCACGCCGCCGTAGGGACCTGCCGGGTCGCTGACCGCGTTGGGCGGGAACGACACGATGCCGTGCGCCTGCGTCGTGTCCACGCCGCCGCCGAGCACCGTCGTGCCGTTGCCCGACTCGAAGATGGCCACGTACACCGTCGTACCGTCCGGGCTCACCGCCAGCGCCCGCGGGCGCTCGCCGTTGATCGGCACCGTGACCGGCGCCGTCGCCAAGTTGGCCGGGTCGAACACCTGCACCGCGTTCGCCTGCGCGCAGCTCACGTACGCACGCTGCGGTGAACCAGCGAACACCACGTCGCACGGCTCGTCCGCGGTCTTGAGCGTCTTCACCACATTCATCGTCGTCAGGTCGACGATGCTGATCGTGTCGGAGATGTGATTCACCACCCACGCTTCGGTGCTGGTGCGGGCCCGCACCGTCAGCGGGTCAAGGCCCACGCGAACCGACCCCGCCGCCACCGGCAAGCCGCTCGCCATCGAGAACACCTCGATCCGGTTGGCCGCGGTGTTCACCGCCAGCAGTGTCTGCCCGTCCGGCGTCCGGTCGAGCGGGTGCACGTGCGGCGTCTCGAAGTTCACAAAGTTCGTGCCCTGGGGCACATCGGCCGCACGCGGCAGCGCAGGCCTGCTCAGCGCACCGGCCGCCACCAGCCCGGCCAATGCGAAAAACGACACCCCTAGCGAATCAAGGCGCATGATCATCGCGCTCCCTCCGCGACGGGCCGCCGGCGGAATGGCGGTGGACCGTCTCGTGAGTTCGGAAGTTCCGGGCAGAGCGTACCAGAGCCAACCCCGTTCCCGCAAGTCACGTCCGGTATATGTACGGTCCTATTTCGAGGGCCCCAAGGCCTGTATTCAGCACCCCTGCGTGAAATGCTCGACAAAGGTGTCGAAATCGACACCGTTCACAAACCCGTCGTGGTTGATGTCGGCCGCGATCGACCCCGCCACGAAGTCGTCCATGAAGGTGTCAAAGTCGACCCCGTTCACGAACGTGCTGTGGTCGTAGTCGGACAGGCAGTTGCACGTCACGCCCGAATCCCCGTCGTAGCAGCCGTCCAGATCGTGATCGATGCCGATGCGCGTCTCTGAGCCCTTGGGCACGACGGTGTACGTGATCTCGCCGCCCGGCGCCGCCAGCGCCTGGAGCTGCGCGCTCGTCAGGGTCTCGCCGGCCCGGTCGGACTGCCACGTGCTCGCGCCGATGTACGCGTAGCCGCGTGCCGCGCCGTTGACCCGGCCCTTGACCACCATCCCGACCTTGTTCGCGTTGGCGAGCGAGAACATCGACGCCAGCGTCGCCGCTTCGCCCGCCGTGGGCGTCCCTCCCAGCGTGAGCTGCGCCCCCACCGACGCGGGCACGTCCTGGCTCGGCGGCCCGGGCGGTTCGCCGATGTTGGTCCCGGACGCGACCGGCAGGTCCGAGCCCGAGATGCACAGGATGAACGCCGTGAGGTCCGCGACCTCCTGGTCGCTGTTCAGCCGGAACACCGGCTCGGTGATGAACCGCTCGATCGAATCCACAGCGCCGTCGTGCAGGTAGCCGAACCCGGCGTTGCTCGAGGTCTTGATCATCGTGCAGCCGGCCTTCTCGTACGCGTTCCTGATCTGCGGCACCTTGATCGTGGCGTTGGTCACCCCGTCGGTGGACACGACGCCAAGGTGGTGCTGCCCGTCGGCCCCGACCGGCACCGGCTGCCACGACGAGCCGCTCCAGCGGTGGTCCGGCCCCGCGCCCGTGGGCAGCGTGTGGCACGTGACGCACGCGAACGCCAGGTTGTCGAGCCGTCGCGACAGGCTGCGGTACAGCGCCCGCCCGTTGGCCGCGTTGCCGTTGGGCAACGGATCGCCCGCGTTGCCGAACTTGCCGGTCTTGTAATGGCCCGGCAGCGGCAGGCTGGTCGGCATGGTGTTGTCGAAATTGCGGAACGGGTTGGGCGGGAAGTAGATCGTCGCCAGGAACGCCTTGAACTCCTGCATCGAGACCGCGTCCAGCGGCGCATCATCGCCCTGCAACCCTTGGAACGCGCCCGCGAACGCCTCGATCCCCGAGCGGTCGGCACGCCAGTGCAGCGGCTCCTTGCCGATGATGTCCTGCAGCGTCTGCGTCGTCGTCGGACCCTTCATCGGGTGGTGATCCGCGAAGGGCGGCTGCGGCGGCGGGTTCGCCGTCGGGTCCAGCCCCGGCAGGCCGAAGCCCTTGTTCAGATCGGTCAGCGGCGCGATCCCCGCCGACGGGTCTCCCAGATCCCAGGCGAGGCGGTCCATCCGCCCGTCCACGTGGCAGCTCGCGCACGCGATCTGTCCCAGGCCGGAGTTGCGGTGCGTGTCGTACAGGTGCTTGCGCCCGACCTTGATCGCCTGCGGCGTGGGGTCAAAGAAAGGGAACGAGCCGACGGCCGTCTCGTTCGCCAGGTCCACGAGCGTGATCGACGCCCCGAAGCGGTTCAGCACGTACAGAAAGCCGCGCGCCTCGTCCAGCACCAGCCCCGTCGGCCCCTCGCCCACATCGATGGCCGGCGCCAGCCCCGCGCGGGCCCCCGTGCTGTCGATGACGACCACGTTGTTGGACCCCATCCCCGCAACGTACCCCTTGGCGCCGTCGGACGCCCACACGATCGCGCGCGGATCGCCGAGCGATTTGTCGCGCTCGCTCTGCGGCACGTTCGACGACAGGTAATCCAGGTGCGGGTTCAAATCGACGATCGACTTGCTCGCAAAGTTCGCCGGATCGACCCCCGCCATCTCGACGCGCGTGAACTTCCCCTTCACGTTGGGCTCGAAGCGCACCTCGTTGGTCGCTTCCGTCCCGACCACCGTGACCCGGCCCGTCGCCGGGTTCACCGCGACCGACATGCAGATGTTCATCAGCCCCGTCGCGTAGGTCACGCTCAATGTGCCCGCGTTGATCGCCGCGACGTCGCGGTCGGGAAGGTCCCACCCCACCGGGCGGCCGCTCTTGGCCGCGTTCGCCCCGGACACCATCGACGTCCAGTCGTGGTTGTTGTCGTCCATCCATTGGTCCGACGCGTTCTTCTTCACGATCAGGCTCACCGGCATCAGCGGGTTGTTCCCGGGCGCCACCGGCGGCTCATAGCCCGCGCCCGCGTTGGGCGGCGGGTTCACGCCCCCGTACGGACTGGCCGGGTCGCTCACGGCGTTGGGCGGGAACCCGATCGTCGTCTGCCCGCCCAGGGCCCCGCCGCCGACCAGCGTCGATGCGTTCCCCGACTCGAACACCGCCGCGTAGACCGTCTGGCCGTCGGGGCTCACCGCCAACGCCCGCGGGTCCTCCGCATCAATCGCCACGCTCACCGGCGCCGCTGCCAGATCGGCCGGGTCGAACACCTGCACCGTGTTTGCCTGTGAGCAGCTCACGAACGCCCGGATCGGCGTGCCCGCGAACACGACATCGCACGGCTCGTCGAGCGTCTTGAGCGTCCGCACTACGTTCATCGTCGTGAGGTCCACCACGCTCACCGAATCCGAAACGTGGTTCGCCACCCACACCTCGGTGCTCGTCCGCGCCCGCACCGACACCGGGTCAAGCCCGACCGCCACCGACCCCACCGCCACCGGCGTCCCCGAATCGAGGCTGAACACCTCGATCCGGTTGTCCGCGGTGTTGCACACCAGGAGCGTCTGCCGGTCGGGCGTCATCTCCAAGGGGTGCACCTGCGGCGTCTCGAAGTTGACGAACGCCGGCCACGCGCGCGGACCGGCGGCGTTCCGCGGCTCATCGCGCGAGATCATCGCGCCGCACAACGCCAGCGTTCCTAGCGCAACCGACGCCACCCACACCGCCTTCAGACGCCTGGGCATGAACTCGCTCCGTTCTTAATTCGTCCCACCACCGCCGTCGGCACGCCGCGGCAGGCCCCCGTCCCTCGAAGACAGCAAGCACGTCAGGCTACCCGATCTCCGCACGCCGAAGCAAGCGCGGCGCGCAGACCTTCCGCCCGACATGCCACGCAACGCTGCTTGGGAATTACTTGGGCTTGTTTTCGGGCGATGCCTGTCCCGGGCGCGAAGCTTCAATAAAGACATCCACCGCCAGCCCGGTATAAAGAGGTACGCCCGGCTCGCCCACGAACTCGAACACCACGTCGATCACCCGCGTGTCCACCCGCTCGGTCGTCACCCCGGACAAGTCCCCCTTGGGCCGCCCGAACGGCTCGATCCGCACCAGTTTCAGGGGCGTCTCCACCACCACAGACCCCCGCGACCGCGCCACCGCCCGCGACGACGGCGACACCAGCGCGATGTCCTCCTCATCAACCTGGGCCCGCACCCGCAGCCGCGACAGGTCGCCGACGATCAGCGCAGGCGTCCGCCCCCCGCCGTCGGCCGTCACAAACTGGCCCGGCTCCACATCGCGCCGCAGCACCACCCCGGCCCGCGGCGCTCGCACCGCCAGCCGGTCCAGCAGCAACTGCAACGAGTCCACCTCCGCGCGCCGCTGCGCCAGCGTCGCCTCAGCCACCGCCAGGTCCGCGCTCCACCCGCCCGCCTCCAGCCTCGCCAGGTCCGCCGCGGCACGATCCAACTGGGCCCGCGCCGCGTCCGTGGTGAACCGCATCAGCGACACGTCCCGATCCGTTGCCGCGCCACGTTTGGCCGCGTCCTCCGTCTGCTTGAGCTGCTCCTGCCGGTCCGCAAGCAGCGCCTTGGCACGTTCAACCTCGGCCCGCAGCGGCGGCACATCCTCCGCCCGCGGCAGCGCCTTCCACCGCTCGATCTCCGATTGCGCCGCCCCCACCGCCGCCTGCGCCTTCACCAGCTGCGCCTTGAGCGCACGGTCATCGAGCCTCAGCAGCACCTGCCCCTGCTCGACCCGGTCCCCCACATCGACCAGCACCTCGCTCACCAGCCCCGACTCGGGCACACCGATCGACACCGCCCGCCCCATCGGCTCGACGAACCCGAGCGCCGCCACGCCGCGATCAAACGGGTTGACCGAGGGCTGACGCGCCAGCGGCGGCACCGGCGGCTTCTCGTTGCTCGCGACGACCGCGAAGATGCCGACCGCGACGCCGATCACGGCCACGAAGATGGTGAACCAGCGGAGCACGCCGAACAGTACGCGCCCGTCGACGCGAGCGCAACATGTCCGTTCAGCTCACAGAATCCGCGCCCGTTCCCACGCACGCCGATCGGCCGCCGCGTCGAACACCCGACCGCACTCCGGGCACACGCCCGTGTCGCCCAGGCCGCTGAGGTCGTACACGCAGCCCACGCACGAACGCCCCGACGACGCCCGCACCGCTCGCCTGATCCAGTTCGCGCGCCGCCGCGCGAACACGAACGTCGCGAACATCGTCGCAAGGCACAACGCGGGGATGCCCAGATCGATCCACAGGTTCGGGAACGACCCGCGCGCGCCGCGCATCATCACCAGCGGCATGATGAGCAACCCCGCGACCGGCAGCGCGAAGAGCGCCAGCACGCGGTGCTCGTACCGCCGCAGCGCGGGCGGAGTCGGGGCAAGAGGTTGATCGTCGCCAGAGGCCACGCCGCGATGCTACCGCCGCGCCGGCCCTCCCGCCCTGCTTTCCGACTCCGGCCCGCCGCTTGCAACGAATCCCCGTGGTCATCACCGGGCGCGGGTTCCAGCCCCGCGCGTCCTGACAAAACGGCAGAAAGGCCCCCCATGTCCGCTCTTTCGTTCGTGAGCAACGGCCCGACAGACCCCGACCCCCGCGAACCACGCGTCGCCCGCGAAACCAACCCCGTCGCCGCCGAAATTCTCGACGCGTACTCCGCCGCCGTCATCGGCGTCGTCGATTCCATCTCCCCCGCCGTGATCGGCGTGACCGGCGCCGACGGCGGCCGCGAGTGGATGGACGAAGACCGCGCCGACAGCCGCGGCGGCTCGGCCTCCGGCGTCGTCGTCTCCACCGACGGCCTGGCTCTCACCAACAGCCACGTCGTCGGCGGCCGCAAGAAGCTCACCGCGACCACCGTCGAGGGCGACCGCATCGATGCGCAGGTGCTCGGGGACGATCCCGGCACCGACCTGGCGCTCCTGCGCCTCTCTTCGCGCTCGCTCCCCTCCGCGCCCGTGGGCGACTCGGGCGCCCTCAAGGTCGGCCAACTCGTCATCGCCGTCGGCAACCCTCTGGGACTCGCCAGCACCGTTTCAACCGGCGTCGTCAGTGCGCTCTCGCGCAGCTTGCGGGCCTACAGCGGGAGGCTCATCGACGATGTCGTTCAGCACACGGCGCCGCTCAACCCCGGCAACAGCGGAGGCCCTCTGGTGGACAGCCGCGGCAGGGTCATCGGCATCAACACCGCCGTCATCCAGACGCCCATGGGCGTGGCTCAGGGGCTGGGCTTCAGCGTCTCGTCGCGCACGGCGCGCTGGGTGATGAGCGAGCTGCTGGCCCACGGCCGCGTCCGCCGCGCCGTCATCGGCGTCGGCGTCGCCATGGTCCGCCTCCGCCCCGCCGCGGCACGCAAGCTCGACCTTCTCAACGAGTCCGCCGTCGAGATCACCAGCATCGCCGCCGACAGCCCCGCCGACCGCGCCGACCTTCGGCCCGGAGACCTTATCGTTGAGGCCGACGGCCGGATCATCAATTCGCCCGACGACCTCCAGCGCGCCGTCTCCCGCGCCCAGGGCCGCGACGCCGAGCTGATCATCATCCGCCAAGACGCCCGCGAACACATCACCATCCAACCCACAACCGCTTGAGTCCGCTCTCTCCGTCACTCCGTCACTCCGTCGCTTCGTCGCTTCGTCGCTTCGTCGCTTCGTTCCTCCGTCCCTTCCTCACGCCTTGAACACTGTCGAAGCATCCAGCTTCGACACCTTCAGCACGCTCAGCACCGCCGACACGGTCGAGACCACCAGCACCACCACGCCCGTGAACGCCATCGTCTGCCACAGCAGCATGTACGGCATCGCGGGCGTGCGGATCACCCACCCGAGCGTGGCCGACAACCCGATGCCCAGCCCGTACCCCATGGCCCCGCACAGCACCGCCTGCACCACAATCATCGCCACGATCGTCCGCGTCGGCGTCCCCAGCGCCATGAACGTCACGTAGAACCGCGCGTTCTCCGCCGTGAAGATGAACAGCAGCAGCGCGCTCACCGAGACGCCCACGAACACCGCCAGCCCCGTCATGAAGATGATGCGGCTGACCACCCCCGACACGTTGATGTAGTACCACAGCGTGTCCATCGAGAACTCGCGCGAGGTCCGGGCCCGCAGCCCCGTCGTCTCCTGGATCCGCTGCGCCACCTCGGCCGCCGTCCGGCTCTCCGCCGGCTTCACCAGGACAAACGACAGCAGGTTCCGCTGCGGCGGGCTCAGCTCAAGCGCCCGCGAGTACATCGTGTACAAGAGCGGCCGCCCCAGGAACCGCGGCCCCAGGTCCGCCACCCCCACCACCACCGTGCGGTGATCGTTCAGCAGCAGTTCATCGCCGATCTCAAGCGCCCGGTCCGGCCCCGTGAAGTCCGGCATGTTCACGCCCGGGTGCCGCTCGGGGATCTGCAGCGGCATCCGCAATAGCGTCTCGGCCGTCGACTTGTCGACGATCACCGCGTCGGCCCGCCGCAGGTCGCGGACATCTCCCGAGATCATCTTCGCCGGCGCCCCCGTCATCGTCGCGTCATCAACGCCGATCACCAGCACCGCCCGGAACCGCCCGCTGGGCATCCGCGTCTGCAGCGACCCCGCGTACAGCGGCATCGCCCACTCGACCCCCTCGACGCTCCGCACCCGCTCCAGGGCCGTCGACGGCAGCCCCGCCGGCTCGTCCACGTACTCCGTCGCCGGGTCCATCACCCACACCTGCGCCTGCGGGATGTCCGACACCAGCGCGTACGTCCGCACCAGCATCCCCGACACCATCGACAGCATGTGCGTGATCAGGAACGCGCAGAAGAGCACGCCCAGCACCACCCCGCCCGACTTGATGGCGTCCCCCACGAGCATGCGCACGGCAAAGCGGAGCATGGCCAATCATTCCCGCCGCGCCGCCCCCCGGCGCGGCAACTCTGCGCCAATGCGGCCCGTCCATCAATCATCGCAAAGTGGCCACGCCTCGTGGAGCCGCCCACGGAAGTGGGCGGGTACGCCAATCGTGTCCCAACCGCACGATCGTCCATAGCCACGCCGCCCCGAAAGTCTGCACTACGCCGTATTCTCACCGGATGCACTCCGCCGCACCCCCCTCCCCAACCGCCTCAGCCGCCATCAACCGCTTGGTGCCCTTCGTGCACGTCGCCGACGTCGAGTCCTCGCTCGCCTTCTACGCCCTCCTGGGATTCCTGCCGCGCAACACCATGAAGGATCTCCGCGGCCACGCATTCTGGTCGCTCGCGCAGAGCGGCACCGCCGAGATCATGCTCGCCCGCGCCAGCGGCCCCGTCGATGCAGAACAGCAGGCCGTGCTCTTCTACATGTACAGCACCAACATCGGCGCGCTGCGGAACCACCTGCTCGCCCGCGGCCTCCGCGACGGCGGCACATACTCCGGCGCCAAGGGCCCTCGCGACGGACCCAGCACCGTGTTCGAAATCGTCCGCCGCGACTACATGCCGGCCGGAGAACTCCGCATCACCGACCCCGACGGGTACTGCATCCTGGTCGGACAATTGGCATAAGCGGTCCGCCGCGCGCCCGCGTGGAGCCGCCCACGGAAGTGGGCGGGCACGGTTCTCGTTTCGTCCCAACCCACAACATCAAAGGATGTCCGCACCCCACCACTTTCTTACTTCTCGCCCTTCTCTTCCACCCCCGCCACCCTCCCCTGAATCTCCGCCAGCGTCCCGTCGCACGCCTTGCGCATCGGGTGACCCTCGGGCAGCGCCCGCGAGGCCATCGCCGCGCCCTCTCGCGCCCGTTCCATGGCCTCGTTCATGCGGCCCAGCGCCGCCAGACACCGCGCCAGGTTCCTCAGGTTGATCGCGACGTTGGGATGATCTCCGGGGTACAGCCGCCGTCCCATCTCGAGCGCCGCCTCGTGCTTCGGCAGCGCCTCGGCCGAACGCCCCAGGTTGTCCAGGCAGAACGCGACGTTGTTCAGGCTCGTCGCGACGTCCGGGTGATCGCCCTTGTACAGCCGCTGGCGCATCGCCAGGGCGCTCTGGAACAGCGGCAGCGCCTCGCCCGCGCGCCCGCCTCGGTTCAGGCAGTTCGCCAGCCCGCTCATGCTCCGCGCCACATCGGGGTGATCGCCCGTGAACAGCCGCTGCCGCATCGCCAGCGCCGCCTCGTGCTTCGGGATCGCCTCTTCGGTCCGCCCCACGATGTGCAGGCACGACGCCAGGTTGTTCAGGCTCACCGCCACCTCGGGGTGATCCCCTGCAAACAACCTCTGCCGCATCTCAAGCGCCCGCTCAAATTGCGGCAGCGCCTCCTCCGCGCGCCCCAGGCTCACGAGGCAATTCGCCACGTTGTTCATGCTCGTGGCCACGCCCGGGTGGTCGCCCGGGAACAGCCGCAGGTCCATCTCGAGCGCCGCCTGGAACTTCGGCAGCGCTTCCTCCGTGCGCCCCAGCGCATTCAGGCAGTTCCCCACGTTGTTCAGCCCCGCCGCCACCTCAGCGTGATCGCCGGCGAACAAGCGCCGGTGCATCTCCAGCCCCGCCTCGAACCGCGCCAGCGCCTCCTCAGATCGCCCGAGATTGCTCAGGCAGTTGGCCCCGTTGTTCAGGCTCGCGGCAACGTCCTCGTGATCCCCCGCGAACAGCCGTCGCCGCATCTCCAGCGCCCGCTCGTGCAGCACCAGCGCCTCGGCCGAACGACCAAGGTCGTCCAGGCACAGGGCCTCGTTGTTCAAACTTGCCGCCACGTCCGCGTGATCGCCCGTGAACAGCCGCTGGCGCACCGCCAGCGCCCGCTCCAGCCGCGGCAGGGCCTCCGTCGCGCGCCCGTTGTTCTGAAGGATGATCGCGATCGTCGTGTTGAGCGCCGCCTCCGTCTCCGGATCGTCCTTGAAGCGCCCGCCGTCGATGTCCCTGATCGCGCTCTTCATCGCCTCCGCGATCGTCGTCCCCTGCCGGCCGCCCGCGTTGCTGGGGTCGCTGCTCTTGAGCGACGACGTCACGAACTCAGTGATCCGCTCCGCGCGCCGTCGCGCCCCCTGCGCATCCTGGCGAGCCCGAGCCTCGGCCTCCGCGCGCCGCGCCGCCTTCACGTACCCCGCCGTCGTCCCGATCACGCCCGCCAGCAGCACCGTCACCACCACCGACGCCGCCACCACCGGTCCGCGGTGCCGGCGCACGAACTTCCGCACGCGGTACGACGCCGACTCCGGCCGCGCATCCAGCGGCTTGCCGTCCAGGTACCGCCGCACGTCGTCCGCCATGTCGGCCGGTGTGCGGTACCGCTCGCGCCGGTCCTTCCGCAGCGCCTTGAGCGGGATCCAGTCCAGCTCCTGGCGCAGCTCGCGCACCAGGTCCCCCACGTGGGCCCGCCGGTGCCGCGCGATGTCCACCGACGCCGAAGGCGCCCCCCGCCCCACCGGCGCCACCAGCGACGTCAGGCGCGTGCTGGGCTTGGGCGGATCAACCTCGCGGATCACCCGCTGGATCTCGCTGTACCCGCGGCTGCGCAGCTGGTCGTGATCGAACGGCAGCATCCCCGTCAGCAGCTCGTACAGCACGACGCCCAGCGAGTACACATCGCTCCGGGTGTCGATGTCGACCGACCCCATCTCCGCCTGCTCGGGGGACATGTACTCCGGCGTCCCCACGATCTGGCCCTGCTGCGTGTACAGGGTCTTGTCCGTGAGCGAGCCCGCGATCGCCTTGGCCACCCCGAAGTCGATCACCTTCACCGTCAGCCCCGCCCCCACG
>JBGALI010000014.1:0-137291 GCA_044223975.1 Phycisphaerales bacterium
CGGTGATCGTGCTGGGGATCGTGGGACTCAACGTCGCAACGGGCGGCCACTGAATGCAGGCCATGGCGCCCGCGTTCAGCAGCCGGCCACGAACGCCTCCACGAAGCCGTCGAAATCCTCGCCGTTGACGAAGGTGTTCCGGTCAAAGTCCGCGGCAGGATCTCCCGCGACGAACGCGTTCACGAAGTTGTCGAAGTCATCGCCGTTGACAAAGCCGTTCTGGTCGTAGTCGGCGGGGCAGAACACCTGGAGCAGCGCGTCATTGCTTGTGGCGCTGCCGCACGCGTTGGAGACGACGACGGAGTAGTTGCCCGCGTCCGAAAGCTGGGCGCTGGCGATGGAGAACGTGGGGCTGCTAGTTCCGACGTTCCCGGCGTCGAGGCGCCACTGGTAGGACAGGGTCTCGGTGCCGCTCGCGGCAACCGTGAAGGCGACGGGGTCGCCGACGCGGACGCTGAGCGCATCGGGCTGGTCGGTGATGGCGGGGCCGGTGCAGGTCGAGATATCGCCGGTCACGACCAGGGCGTAGCCCTGCTTGAAGGGCGTGCCCGTGCCGCCGTTGACCGTGGTCCCCTTGACGGTGACGGTGTAGGTGCCGGCGACCGGGGCGGTGCGGATGACCTGCTCGACGTTGTTCTTGGCGTCGGCGGACCCGCCGATGGCGGACTGCCCGCTGGCGAAGAAGTTGCCCCGGTACAGGTTGTTCGCCGGCGCCATGACCTCGAGGTCAAGGTTATTGACGACGGGGTTGGACGCGTTTACCGCTGCCGCGGGGTGCGTCGAGACGAGCGTCACGTTGAGCGGCGTGGTGCTGGAATTGACGGTAAACGTGTAGACGTTCTGCTGCCCGGTCGAGAGGCCGTTGGCGTTGCGGACGTCGACAACGTACGTCTTGCGGAGATCGCCCGCGAACGTGAGGGAGTTGTTGAGCTGGACGCGCCCCCAGCCCTCCAGATTGCTCGGGTACCCGGCGATGCCGGTCATGTTGACGGCGGAATTGATGAGAACGGCTTTGATGAGCGCGCCCGTCGGTGTGAAGGCGTTGGCGGGCACCTTGGCGCCCGTGGGGTACCAGCCCTCGGTGAAGTACTGGCGGATGAGCAGCCCGCTGCCGGACACGGCGGGGCAAGCCATCGAGGTGCCGGTCCAGCCCGAGCTGACGAAGCCGCAGGAGGAACTGGAATCAGACGACGTGGTGTTGCAGCCCGGGGCGTAGATCTCGGGCTTGCGGCGGCCGTCGGACGTCGGACCCGTGCCGCCCGAGCAGTGGTTGCCCTGGCTGGGCGTGTCCCCCGAAGCGCCAACGCCCAGCACGTTCAGCGAGTTCTCGGGGGTGGTGACCACGCTGCCGTTGGAGACCGCGAACGCCACGAGGCTGTCCTCGTTGTTGAACGTGAAGAGGTCGATCTGGCGGCACCACGTCGTGTAGGCGCTGGTGCTGTCGTCGCCCCATGAGTTGCTGTGGACGCGGGCGCCGTCGTTGTGGGCGTCGGTGAGGCGGGGGTTCAGTGTCGACGTGTTCGAGTAGATGGGGTCGACGTTGCTGAAGCTGAGCTTGGCCGCGAACGCCATGCCGTCGTTGGTGGTGTAGACGCCGTACGGCGCCTGGTCACCGGCAAACGTGCCCGCGGTGTGCGTGCCGTGCGAGTCGATCGTGCCGGCGTTGCGCAGGGCGACGAGCTTGCGGTGCGTCGGCCCCGGGGCGACGGAATCGTCGAAGGAGCAGTGTGCCTCCTTGACCGTTCCGTCGATGTGCCCGCCCACCTGGCCTTCGCCGTGGATGCCCTTGTCCCAGATCGGGGTCTGCGGGGAAACGTTGCTCTGGAGGATCCAGCGGTTGGAGTCGTTGCGGAACTGGCCCTCGGGCGCGTCCTCGACGAACTGCACCGCGTCGAGTTTCGCCAGGTCCGCGGCTCTCGCGACGGGGAGCGTGGCGTCGATCATCCACTGATTGCCGCACGGGTTGGCATCGAACGCCGCGCCGCCGAGGCGGGCGATCTCGTCGATCACCGGCTTGGGGTCTTCGTCGTCGAACGTGACGACGACGACGTGCGGCGTGCCCGCGGCGTCCAGACCCTGACGTTCGGGGGTCGCGTGACGCTTGACGCCCAGTTCGGGGTCGAGCTTCCACGCCGCGCGGAACTCGCCGGCCCAGGTCACGAACCCGAGGGCGCTGAGTGCCGCGGGAGTGGTGCCGTCAAAGGTGACGATGTAGGCGTTCTGTGGGATGGCGTCGCCGAGCCGGACGCCGGCGTTCACGAGCGCGAGCTGGCGGGTCGGCGTGATCGGGCCGTTGAGCTGGAGCATGTACCGCCGGCCTGCGGTGAACGGCGCCGCCTTGGCGAGCAGGTTCACCTCGTCGGTGGTGCGGACCGCGCCGCTGCGGAGTTCCAAGGCCGCTCCGGCTGGGTCGGGCCGCCTGAGACTGTTCTGGGCGAAAGTCGGGAGCACGAGAGCGAGCCCCGCGACGGCCGTCAGGGCGTGGAGTCGCGAGGTTGAGCGATAAAATCCAGTCCGGATCATGCAGGTCTCCGTGCGCAACGGCGCAGCAGTCATTACGTTCAGGCTTCGAGCCAGAGTACCGAGAACCGCAATACCACCGAAGAGAAGAGTCCGAAATGAGGATCGGCGATACGTAACGGGCGTTCGCGGGGACGCACCAACCTGATTGGCGAGGGCCACTCCGGACGTTACGGAGAGCGACTCGCCGAAGTTCTGTTAGGAAAATAACAGGCTATTGGGGGAGAGTTGTGTCCGTGGAGATGGGGGGAGGCGGCGGGACCACCCCGGAGGTGTCGGCGGTGATGGCCAGAGCTTCCCGGTAACCCGGTCCATCTTTTTCGCCGTAGTTCATCACCCGGGCCAGCACCCGGGCCGAATACCGCACCGGTACTCCGGAGGACAGGTGCAATTTCACGGGTATCTGGGAGTACAGGATCGCGGGGTTTGGCCGCCTGAGGGACACGTACACGTCCTGACCCTGAAATGTCTCCCGTGTTCCATCGAGCATGAATTCGTACCCGGGCGCCGACAGCGAGGCGATCAGCACGTGCTCTCCCGCCAGCGCGCCCGAGGTGATCGCCGGCCCGTCGTACGCGCCGGGCTCTGGCTCGGGCATGCTGGGCGACGAGTAGCAGGCCCCGAGCAGCGCCCCGAGCAGCCCGAGGGCCGCGCCGAACCGGGTTCGGTTGGAATATCGCAGTGGTTGTGCCGCGGAGGGCCGCATGACCGATCTCCAAGGGAAGGTTGAGTATCGTAACGGAATCGATGACGGACCACGGAAGGGCCGGGAGGGATCATGCGTTCGGCAGGACAACGGCTGATGGCGACGGTGCGGCGGGGGCTGGTGACGCGCGACCGTTCGTGGATAGCAGGCGGGGTGAGCGCGGCAGCGCTGGGGGCGTGGGTTGCGGTGTCGGCGTCGTGCTCGGCACTGCGGGACACGGTTTCGCCGCCGGCGCACGTGGCCATGTTCTCCGTCGAACCTGAAGTTCGTGTCCGGGTGCGCCGCAGCGCCACCACGGCGCAGGTCGACGGGCCTTCGAAGCTGGTGGTGCGCCCGGCGGGTGGCGGTCGGTCGAGGCTCTTGTCGTCGCCGGTGAGCGTGCGGAGCGGGATCGGGGGCCTCACGTTCAGCGACGCTCACGAGAAAGTCGAGATGGGGTTCGGCGTGAACGCGGAGGTCGTGGCCTACGACGCGACGACCGGGGGGTCGCCGGCGTTGTCGGACGCGAAGAAGATGCTGCGGGTGGACGGCGTCGAACAGCCGGGCTTTGCCTCGTTCCAGGGCCGCTCCGAGGAAGGGCCCGACAAGTTCGATGTGGTCGTGGCGATGCCGGTGGAGGACTACCTCCCGGGTGTGATCGTGAAGGAGATGTACACCTACTGGCCGAAAGAGGCGTTCGCGATGCAGGCGGTGTGCGCGCGGACGTACGCGCTCCACGAGCGCGACCGCGCCCGGGTGGGCGGAAAGCCGTTCGACGTCGAGGCCTCGACCCTGGACCAGGCGTACTCGGGCGCCACGACGATACTGGCGGCCCGCGACGCCGTGAAGGACACGCGCGGCGTGGTTCTCACGGACCACGGCAAGCTTCTGCGGGCGTACTACTCAAGCTGCTGCGGCGGCCGGCCTGCGGCGGCGGCGGACGTGTGGCCGACAGGCCCGGGATTCGAGTTCAATCGTGCCGCGCCGCTGCAGGGGAAATCGCGCGAGTTTGCCTGCGAACCCTCGCCGCTGTTCCGCTGGGAAGTGACCCGTTCTGAGGACGACCTGTCGCAGCGACTGCGAGCGTGGGGCCGCTCGGCGGGAAACCCGGTCAAGACGATGGGGCGGTTGCGCGGGGTTGAGATGGAGCGGGCCAGCGCGAGCGGGCGCCCGGCCCGGTACCGCGTGACCGATGACAAGGGCAAGACGTTCTCGCTCAGCGCCGAGGAACTGCGCGTCGCGTGCAACCAGAACGCCGACGGACTGGCGCCGATCACGCGGGAGACGCGGGTGAACAGCGGCGATCTGGCGATTGACGTGCGCGGGGCGGTGGTGAAGATTTCCGGCCGCGGCTTCGGGCACGGCGTGGGCATGTGCCAGTGGTGCGCCAAGGGCATGGCCGACAAGGGCCAGAACTGGCGGCACATGGCCGAACTGTTCTACCCCGGGGTCGAGGTCGTCAGGGTGTACTGAAGACTTCGTCTTAGGAGGTACGCGGCCCGAGCGGCTTCACACCACCAGGTCGATGATCCGGCCGGGCAGGCCGGGGGTCACGAAGCGGGTGGTTGTCCGAGTCACGTTGATGACCTGCTCCCGACGAACCGGGAGGACCTCCCCGAGTTTGGCCGCTGATGAACAGGCGCGAAGAGACGGTGGCGGCGCGGGCGGCTCGGGCTTCTCGAAGTCGTCGTTCCCCCTCGGGTACTCCGGGCTGCATTCGAGCATCGGCGTCGCCGAGTCCGCGGGAAAATCCAGCGTGATCGCCTGCTCAAAGGTGTCGCGCGTGCGCGGCGGGCAATTGGAGGGGTCGGCGCACGCCCGGTCACAGCACTCGACCGCGCGGTAGAAGGGGATGTGGCCTAGCGCCACGCGACCGGGGCCGTAGATGCCCGGGATCCCGCAGGCGTCGGGGAGCAGGTAGGGGCCACGCCACCACCCGAGGGCGCAGGGGCCGATCGCGCAGTGATCGAGTATGGGAGCGACGTGGCACACGCCACGGATGGCTTCAACGGGCGTGCGCGGCGGCGAGAATCCGGGCGGTGCCGATAAGATCGCCCCGGCGCGGGCACCGTCGCGGTCTCGCGGTCGCGGGTGGTAGTGGGGGGAGGTCCGTTTATTCCGTCGTGTCGCGGGAGAGATGCCGCGAGCGTTGCGTGGGGTCAACAGTGCTGCGGACGAGCGAGCTCGAGTACGACCTGCCGGAGGAACTGATCGCGACGCTGCCGGCGGAGCGGCGTGATGCGGCGCGGCTTCTGGTGACCGGGCGAGGAGCGGGTGCGGCGGTGCTGCACCGCTCGGTGCGCGGTCTCCCGGAATTCCTCCGCGCGGGCGATCTGCTGGTGTTCAACACCACGCGGGTGATCCCGGCGCGACTCGTGGGAATTCGACGCGACACGGGCGGGCGGGTCGAAGGGTTGTACCTGGGAGAAGAGCCCTTGGACACGGGAGGAGAGCCGGGCTGCGTGCGTTGGCGGGTGTTGCTGCGCGCCAAGCGGCTGCGCGAGGGGTGCGTCGTTGATCTTGATGGTGCGCAAGGGGGAGGAGCCGGGGCCGCGCTCGTGCTGGAGGCCGAGGGGCACGATGGTCCGGGGTCGTGGGTGGCGCGGCTGGACGAACCCCGGGGAGTTGCCACGACCGCCGTCCTGGAGCGGGTCGGGCGCACACCGTTGCCGCCGTACATCCTCGGAGCACGCAAGCGCGCGGGCCTGGTCGTTCCCGAATCGGACGATCGCGACCGGTACCAGACGGTGTACGCGGGGCGGGATCAGGGCGCGTCGGTCGCGGCGCCGACGGCGGGGCTGCACTTCACGCCCGACTTGTTGGATGAGCTGTCGCGGATGGGCGTGCTCCGAGCGGACGTGACGCTGCACGTGGGCACCGGGACGTTCAAGCCCGTCGAGACCGAGTGGGTGGAGGAGCACCCGATGCACACGGAATGGTGCCGCGCGAACACGGGGGCGATGGCGAAGATCGCCGCGGCCAGGGCGGCGGGCGGGCGAGTGATCGCGGTGGGGACGACGGCCGCTCGCGCGATCGAATCGCTGGCGGATCGATCGGCGGCGGAAGCAGCCGCGGGCGTGTTGACCCGTTTGCTCGTAACCCCCGGGTACTCGTGGAAGCTGGTGGACGGTCTGCTCACGAACTTCCACCTACCGCGTTCGACGCTGATGGCGCTGGTGGCGGCGTTGCTCGACGGTGGCGCGGAGCGATTGAAGAAGATCTACGCCGAGGCGGTGGGGGAGAGGTATAGGTTCTACAGCTACGGGGATGCGATGCTGGTGATGCCGTGACGGAGTGAAGGAAGGAGAACCCCGGGAAGGTGCGTAAAGTTGGGCGGGCGCGGCGGCGGAGGCCGATACCACGCGATTCTGTGCGGTGTGCGCGAAGTTTGAGCGTCCCGGCCACGGAGAGCCATGGAGCTTGGCGAGCTTCTCAGCGTGTGCGGAGCGAAGGTCTCGGGCAAGACCGCGGGGCCGGTGCGCGTGTGCGACCTCACGGAAGACAGCCGCACGGTGCTGCCGGGGTCGCTGTTTGTGGCGCGCAAGGGGCTGAAGGCCGACGGTCGCACGTTTGTCGATGATGCGGTCGGGGCCGGGGCCGTCGCGGTGCTCACCGACGACGCGTCGATCACCGGCTCGGTGCGGGTGCCGGTCGCTGTGGTGCCCGACGTGGCCCTGGCGACGGCGAAGGTGGCCGAACGGTTCTACGGGAACCCGTCGGACAGGCTGGGCGTTATCGCAGTCACGGGCACCAACGGGAAGACGACGATCACCTACCTGGTGTGGCAGATCCTCAACGCCGCCAAGGTGCGCTGCGGGCTGATCGGAACGGTCGAGATCGACGACGGCGTAACGGTGGCTCCCGCGGCCATGACGACCCCCCCGGCGATCGAGATCAGCCGAAGCCTGTCGGTGATGGTGGAGAACGGGTGCAAGGCCGTGGTGCTGGAGGCGTCGAGCCACGCGCTCGATCAGAAGCGGGTGGACGGGCTGAACATCGGCGTCGGCGTCTTCACCAACCTGACCGGCGACCACCTGGACTACCACAAGACCATGGAGAATTACGGCGCGGCCAAGGCCCGCCTGTTCTCGATGCTGCCGCCGGGCGGGTGCGCCGTCGTGAACGCCGAGGATGCGTGGCACGACAAGGTGGTCCGAGGGTGCAAGGCCCCGGTGGTGCGGTGCAGCCTGGGAGCCAAGGGTGATGCGACGGCGGAGGTGCTGGGTTCGTCCATCGAGGGGATGGACCTGCGGTTGAAGGGCCCCTGGGGAACGGCGAAGGCGCACGTGCCGCTGATCGGTTCCTACAACGTGATGAACACGCTCCAGGCGGTCGCGGCGAGCCACGCGGTGCTCTCGGCCTTCGGAGGGCTCGCGGTCGAGACGATCGAGCGGGTACTTCCAACGATCAAGGCGCCACCGGGGCGGCTGGAGCCCGTGCGTGCGCACGAGGCGCGCGGGGGTGCGGCGTCGCGAAGTGCCGGGCGCGACCGGCCGCTGGTCTTTGTCGACTTTGCCCACAGCGACGATGCCCTGCGGAACGTGCTGGGCGCGGCCCGGGGCGCCATGGGAGACCGTGGGAAGTTGTGGGCGGTCTTCGGGTGCGGTGGCGACAAGGACCGCACGAAGCGGCCGCGGATGGGACGGGCGGCGGCGGAAATCGCCGACCGCGTGGTGGTGACGAGCGACAATCCGCGGAGCGAGAAGCCCGCGGCGATCGTGAACGAGGTGCTGGCCGGCATCCCCGAGGCGCTGCGATCGAAGGTGGTCGTGCATGTCGAGCGGGCGCCCGCGATCCGGCACGCGATCGAGAACGCGTCGGCGGGAGACGTCGTGGTCATCGCGGGCAAGGGGCACGAGACCGAGCAGATCACCAGCGACGAGCACGGCGAACTGATCCGGGCCCACTTCGACGACCGCGAGGTCGCGGGGAAGGTGCTGGCCGAACTCGGCGCGTCGCCGAAGAAACAGCGGGCACACGCGTGAGCGAGGGGCAGGACGCGCGGGCGGCAAAGCAATGATCGGGAGCGGCGGAAGCGGAGAACACGCACGCAGAACACCAGGCCCTTTCCGCCGCGGGGCGAGGCACCTCTCCCGGCGGCCGGGGGAGGAGGGGGCGGAGAGACCGATGAGTTTCTGGTCACCGGAATCGATCAAGGCGGCGGTGGGGGGAACGTGGCTGGCGCGCCCCGAGGCGCACGAGCTGGACGGCGTGAGCACCGACACGCGGACGGTGCGCGTCGGCGCGCTGTTCGTCGCCCTGCGCGGCGAGAAGTTCGATGCCAACACCATGGTCGGGCAGGCCGCCGAGGGCGGCGCCGCGATGGCGATCGTGGACCGTCCGGAAGCCTTGCCTTCGCCCTTGCCCGCGAGGCTCGGCGTGCTGCACGTCCAGGACACGGGCGTGGCGCTACTGAGGCTTGCGGCGGCGTACCGCAAGACGCTCGACGGCACGCGCGTGATCGCCGTCACCGGATCGAACGGCAAGACCACGACGACGCGCCTGGTCGCGTCGGTGCTGGCCCAGGGGCTCCGCGGCACGGCGTCGATGAAGAGCTTCAACAACCGGGTGGGCGTGCCGCTCACCATCCTGTCGGCCAGGCGCGGCGATCAGTACCTGGTCTGCGAGGTCGGCACGAACGCGATCGGCGAGATCGGGGAATTGGCGCCGGTCATCAGCCCTGACATCGTCGTCGTGACCAGCATCGGGCGCGAGCACCTGGAAGGCCTCGGTGGGATTGAAGGGTCGGTGTCCGAAGCCCTGAGCCTCGTCCAGGCGATTCGGCCCGGCGGCCTGGCGGTGGTCAACGCCGATGCGCCGCTGCTGCTGCCGGCAGTCCGTTCCCTGGCGAGCGCCGGGGCCAAGACCCGCCAGGCGTGGGGCGTGCTGACGTTCGGTCAGTGCGAGGATGCGGAACTGCGGATCACGGGCGTGGAGCAGGGGCCGGGCGGGCTGAAGTTCACGCTCAACGATCGCACGGTACACACGGTGCACCTCTTGGGCCGCCACAACGCGTCGAACGCCGCGGCGGCGATCGGCGTGGGGCGGCGGATGGGCGTCGAGAGCGCCGCCATCGACATGGGCCTGCGCGTGGCCGAGGGTCCGGAGATGCGGCTGGAGCGTGTCAGCGCCGGCGGAATTCACTTCATCAACGACGCGTACAACGCCAACCCCGAGTCGGTGCTGGCGGCGCTCGACGTCTTTGCCGACGCCACCCGCGGGCACCCGGGGCGGCGCGTGGTTATCCTCGGCGACATGCTCGAGCTCGGAGAAGCGGGTTCCGCGGCGCACAGGGAGATCGGCGACGCGGTGGCGAGATTGCCCGGCGTCGACCTGGCGGTCTTCGTCGGGCCGCTGTCAGCGCACGCGGCCGAGCGGGTGCGCCCGGCGTGGGGCCAGGACCGCGTCGTGCACGTGCCGCCGCTGGACCCGGCGGGTGCCCAGCGGGTGGCGGCGATGCTGCGCGAGGGCGACACGGTGCTGCTCAAGGGGTCACGCGGGATGGCGATCGAGCGCGTGCTCAAGGCGGTCTCGGCACAGGCGGGGACGGCGATGCCCCAGGGGCAGGAGAACGGGCGTGCGCGTCGCACGCCCGCACAGTCCGCGACGTGAGTCGCACGGAGTCGACCGCGCCGCGGGCGCGCCCCTCTCATGCTCTACCTGCTCCTGGGATGGCTCGAAGAGTGGCTCGACAAGCACGAGCTCTATCGCTACTTCAGCGTGCTGGGGCAGGTGCAGTTCCGCGCCCTCGCGGCCGCGGGCGTGAGCTTCGCCACGGTGCTGATCGGCGGGCGCAGGACGATCGCGGCCCTGGTGCGATTGAAGATCGGCGACTCGGGCCTGAGCGACGCCGAGGCGCTGCGGATGCACGCCCAGTCCAAGGCCAACACGCCCACCATGGGAGGCGTGCTCATCGCCGGCGCCATCGTGCTCAGCATTCTCTTGCTGGCCGACGTGACGAAGTTCTACGTGCAGCTCGGCTCGGTCGTGCTCGTGTGGCTGGCGCTGCTGGGCGCCGCGGACGACTGGCTGAAGCTCACGAGCAAATCGCGCGGATCGCGCTCGCGCCAAGGGCTGTACTCCTGGGAGAAGCTCGTCTTCCAGCTCGGCTTGGGCGTGCTGGTCGGATACTTCACGTTCTCGCACGGGGCCGCCACCGAGGGCCCGAACCTGGCGCACGTGCTCAACCTGCCGTTCCAGAAGACGTACACCACCCCCGCGATCCAGCCCGCGCCCGGTCTCATCTACATGGGGATGGGCGTGTTCATCTTCGTGACCGCCATGATGGTCGCGGGCGTGAGCAACGCGGTGAACATCACCGACGGCATGGACGGCCTTGCCGCGGGGATCGCGGCGATCGTGTCGCTGGGGTTGTGCGTCCTGGCCCTCATTGCCGGCACCCAGTCGTGGGCCCAGTACCTGCTGGTGCCCTATGTGCCCGGGTCGGAGGAACTGGCCGTCGTCGCCGGGGCCATGGGCGGGGCCTGCCTGGGCTTCCTGTGGTGGAACTGCTCGCCCGCGGCCGTGTTCATGGGTGACACGGGCTCGCTCTGCCTGGGAGGGCTGGTCGGGTACATCTCGGTCGTGGTGCGCCAGGAGATCCTGGCGCTGATCATGTGCGGGGTGTGCCTGCTCGAGATCGGGTCGGTGGTGATCCAGGTCGGGTACTTCAAGGCGACCAAGGGCAAGCGCGTGTTCAAGTGCGCGCCGTACCACCATCACCTGCACATGGGCGGCTGGCGCGAGCAGCAGGTCGTGGCACGGTTCTGGATCGTGTCGGTGATCCTGGTCGTGCTGGCGCTGGCGTCGATCAAGGTGCGGTAGCGCAGGGCCGGGGTGGGGGGCGAGACCGCGGGTTCGGGCGGTCAGCGTGCGGCTTCGAGCAGCAGCAGCGGACGGCGCAGGATCACGCGGTCCTGGATCGGGCCGCGTGATCCGGACTCGAGAATGAGCCGGAGGTGCCGTCCCGGCGCCGGGGCACCAAGGTCGATGTTGAACCGGGCCGAGGCGCCCGAGCCGCCCAGGTGCTGCGTCCACAGGCGCCGGGGTGCCGCGCCCGACGACAGCTCGATCGAGATCGTGCAGTCGCCCCAGTTGTCGGTGAACCGCGAGAGCTCGGCTTCCCCAGCCAGCCGCACCGCCCGGTCGGGAAGATCCCACTCCACGCTCATCGGGCCCGGGAGTTCCAGATCCGGCGCATCGAGGACGGCGGGTCCGGGCAGTGGACGCGGCGACCGCGTCCAGCGGCGGTCGGGCGAGGGGCGCACCTGCGTTGGAGCCAGGCGCGAGAGTGGTGCGAGGCGCGAGGCATCAAAGACGATCGAAACCAGCCCGGGGAGCGGTGTTGGGGAGTCCTTGCCCAGGATCGGGACGGTCGCGGTCGCGGGTGCATCAACGGCCTGTGCGAGATCGGTGATACGGATGACCGAGCCGTCCGCGAGCCACGCGATCGCGCCGCGGGGCGCGGTGCGGGGGTTGGCGAGAGTGATCTCGCGGACGCGTTCGAGGGGGACGGTCGTGCTCGCGGCACCCTCGGGCTGAACGACCACGGTGGCGCCGATCGCTTCCACGAACCCTTCCATCCGGTCGTCGTTGCGGAGCAGCACGACGTCCTTTTTGGGTGCCTCGCCGCCGAGGCTTGGGCTCACCCCCACCGACACGCCCGCCACCAGGTCCAGCACGACGCGGGCGGTACCCAGGGCCGTATCGAGCGTGAGCGGCGCGTCCTTGCTCGAGGCCGAGCCGGGCGTGGTGCCCTCGGGCTCGCGCGCCACGCGGCCGATCAGACGCTGGCCGTCGGCGAGAGTCACGGTGAGGAGCGGCCGCTCGTCGGCATCGTCGGGGCGTGGGCCGCGCACGTGCTCGGCGTTGATCATGGCGACCAGGTCCGCGACGGGTCGGACGCGCGGCGCCCTGCCGGCGGGTTCGCCCGGCCCGGTGAACCACACGCCGGCGCTGTCGATCCGTACCACCCGGGCTGGAGTTTCGCCCAGCGAGCGGTCAAGGAGCGTCCGGATGGGGGCCGGGGCGCGTGCCGCGGGCGTGCTCTGATCGCCGGGGCGTTTGGCGAGTCCGGTGGCGCCGAGCGATAGCAGCACGCACGCAAGGAGCGCGGCGTGGCGGGCCGAACGGGCGGCGGCGGGGTATGAACGCATCACTTCTGAAAGATCGGCAGATAACGCTTGGGCATCTGCAGGATAATGAGGGCCATCGAGGTTCCGTACGTCTCGCCGACGCTCTGGTCCTCCCATTTTCCGTCGGGGCCCTGGGAGCCCAGGAGTTCGCCGCGGATCGCGGGCCACCATTCGGCCCAGTTCTTGCCGCCGGCAAGGTACATGGCCTGCACCGCGTAGTAGTGGCCGTAGTAGTAGTGGGCCTTGGTGGCGGCATCGCCCTTGCCGGGCATGGAGTTGATCGTGAGGTACTCGAGTCCCTTGTCGATCGCGCGGTCGGTATAGATGCCGGCGTAGTACAGGCTCGCGACCCCCGCGGCCGATCGCGGCCAGGCGCTGCCGCCGGAGTCGAGCTGATAGCGGAAGCCGCCATCGACAGGGTTCTGGCAGTTGCGGACGTACTCGACGGCCTTGTCGATCGTTTCCTTGGGGACCTCGAGCCCAGCGTTGCGGGCCGAGCGCAGGGCCATGATCTGGCAGATGGTGACCGAGACGTCGGCGTCGTAGGGGATCGGGTTGTAGCGCCAGCCGCCCTGGGTGTTTTGCGTTGACTGGATGAGGCGAACGGCCTTGAGGAGCGAGTTGTGCACGCGCGTGGCCAGGGCGGTGTCACCGCCCCCCTGCGTCATCCCGTAGGCCTCGCCCAGGAAGAGGGTGGCGAAGCCGTGACCGTACATCGGGCCGGTCGAAGCGTCCGCGGCAATGAGGCCGCTCTCGGAACAGTTGTCGAGCACGAAGTTGAGGCCGCGCGACACGTGCTCGGCGTAGGTGCCGCGCCCGGGAAGGTTGCCGTCGCCCATGAAGGCCAGGCAGGCGAGCGCGGTGATCGCGACGGAGCGGCCGAACCGTCCGTCGCCGAACGAACCGTCCTCGTTCTGCATCTTGGCCAGCGCGGCAAGGCCCTTGGTCACGGCAGCATCGAGTTCAGGGGTGATCTCGCCGGCGAGGGCGTTGTTCTGCGCCGACTCGTGCGGGTCGGCGGGTTGAGCGGGGGCAGCCGCGGGAGCGGGAGGTTCCGCCTCGGGGGGCGGCGCGACCTGGGCCCACGAAGCGCCCGACAAGGTCACCGAGATGATCGAGCAAGCGATCATCGCGCGGCGAGATCGATGGCGGGCAACGGCGCGGCAGACGTTCATCGCGGACTCCCTGCCGGCTTGGGCTCTTCGGCGAGCCGCCGGTAGTACTCCTCGGTGAGGGAACGGTAGATGGCGCTGTAGCGATCGCTCTTGCCCTGCGTCAGCGCGTCGCGGATGTGCTCGGGAAGCGTGCCCCAGCGTGCGCCAGCGCCCGGGGCGGGCGCCTTCAGGGTGCCATCCTGCCGGGCGGGCGGGTCGATGAACTGCCGGTTGTCACCCGACGATGGTTCGGGCTTGGAAGCCTGCGATTTCTGAGGCGATGGCTTAGGTTCAGGCTGCTGCTTCTGCTGCTTCTGGCTGGAGCGCGACTGAGACTGGCGCTGGTTTTTCTCCTGCATGTCGATGAGCTGGTCCAGCCGCTTGATCGCCTCCGCCTGGGCCCGCTGTGTGGCGACGCCCGGATCACGCTGCGTGCCCAGCCGCTGCGATGCCTGACGCAGCAGCGTGAGCAGTTCGGCCTGGGCGCCGGATGCCTGCTCGGGGGAGAGCTGGCGCTCGAGTTCTTCACGCGCCGCATCGGTGGTCGGGACGGTGGTGCCATCGTCGGGCGCCGGAGTGCCGGACTTGGGCAGCCCCAAAAGGTCGTCGAGCGACGGCAGCGGGTCCGACGGATCGCCCTTGGGCGGTTCCCCATCGGCTGGGTGAGGCGAGACCGGCGGGGCGGACGGCGCGGGCTTCTGGGGTGGGCCGTCCACGGGCGGCGCGCCGAAATTAGCCCCGGTGCTCTTGGGCGCCGGCTCGTCCGCCGGGCGCTCCTGATCGAGCATTTCTTCGGCGCGCTTGGTCAGCTCGCCCTGCATCCGCCCAAGGTCTTCGAGTGCGCTCGCGTCGGCCTTGCCCGTGCCGCGGTCTTCGTCGGCCGCGCGGGTCAGGTCGGCAACCTCCTGCTGCATGAGCCGGAGGAGCCTGAGTTCAGCGAGCGGCGCGATGAGCTGGTCCTTGCCCTTCTGTCCGCCCCCGGCCCCGTCGCCCGAGCCGTCTTCGGGTGAGTCGCGGAAATCCTTGCTCTTGGGATTCTTGAGCGCCTCGACCAGCGACTGAAGCACGCGGATCGCGCTCAACTGATCGCGGTCGACCGCGGCAGTAACCGCGCCCTCGGCGAGCACCGTAGCCGCGCGGCCTGTCGAATCGTCGAGACGCTTGTGAGCGAACTCGAAGAGCTTGGCATCGCCGATGCCGGGGTTCTTATCGCGCAGGGTGGTGAGGTTGGTGCGGATCTGCACCTGCTGATCGCTCAGCCCGCGGACGCCGGCGCGCTGGCGACGGTCAAGCTCCTGGCCCAGCAGCGGCGCGGTCTTGGCGTGCAGCGCGACCTGGGCCTCGAGCGACTCCTGGTACGCGCGGCGCAGATCCTCGCGCTTCTTGGCCTGGTCCTTGTCGTCGGCCTCGCGGCGCAGGCGCTCGGCCTCTTCCTTGGCGGCGCGCAGTCGTTCAAGGCTCGTGCGCTCGGCCTGGTCGGCCTCGGCGCCGTCGGGAGAGTCGGTCCGCAGGATCGTGACGGCGGTGGACTGGGCACGTGCCGCGCCGTCGAGGAGGTCGGCAACGCCGGCCATCTCGCGGAACGAGGAGCGGATTTTGTCGGCGACACCGATGGTGTCGGCGTTGAGCCGGATCATGCCCGCGTCGAGCCCCTTGAACGCGGCGGAGGGCAACGCGCGGCCGAGCGAGGTCAGTTCGTTCTGCTGCTCTTCGATAAGAGCCTGGATGGACTGGATGGCGTCCTCGAGGATCCGCTTGAGCGCCTCGTCGCGCTGCTTCTCGGTCTGGTCAAGATCCTCCATCATCTGCTGCAGGCTCTGGATCGCCTGCTCCTGGCTCTGGTTGGCCGAGCCGGTCTGGTTCTGGCGGAGCTGCTCGGCGGCTTGACGCTGCTTGTCGGCGACCTGATCCTGCTTGCCGCGCTCGGCGGATTTCTGCATCGCCTGCGCCAGCGCGGGGTCCTGGCGCTGCAGGTCGACGCTGCGCTGGGCCATGTCGGTCAGCATCTGCGCGGCACGGCGCGCCAGGTCCTGCTGCTGGTCGGAAGCCTGGGCCAACGCGTCGCGCTGGTTCTGCGGCAGGTCTGAGGGCTTCTGGCCGCGGGTCTGCTGGCCGAGCTCCTTGGTCTGCTCCATCAGCCGGCGCTGCTCTTCGATCAGGCGCTGCACCTCGCGCCGGACGGTGTACCCGTCCTGGCCGCGGTCGAGCATGGAGATGAGCCGGCCGAGCTGGTCGCGGACCTGGCGCTGGCGGTCGGTCGCTTCCTTGGTGAGACGTTCGCGTGCCGCGGCATCCTCGGCGGCGCGGTCGGCCTGCTCGAAGTCGTGCGAGGCCTCGTTGCTGGACTTCTCGGCCTGCTGGATCGCCGCGGCTGAATCCTGGAGGAGGCCGGTGAGCGAACGGTCGACGAGATTGTTGCGGGCGACGCGGTCGGCAAGGCGCTTCATCACTTCGCCCTGCGGGGCGATGCGCTGGGTCAGCCCGTCCTGCAGCGGGCGCAGATCAGCCGGGGCCGCGGTCTCGGCACGCCGGGCGATGTCTCCCTGGTCCTGGTCGAGGCGGAGGGCGGCCTGCCGCACGCCCGCCAGTTCCGATCGGACCTGCTCCACCAGCTCGCTCTCGGCGATGATCCGCAGGCGCCGCACCGTCGATCGCACGGGCTCGTGAGCGTCCGCGTCGGCCGCGAACGTGTCCTTGGCCAGCGCGGTGAGCCAGACCTCGTCCCGGGGCTTGAGGGCCAGGGTGGAAAGGTCGACGTCGGCCATGACGCGGATCTGGCGAACCGCAGAGCCGCTGTTGGTCGCATCGCCGGCCCCGTCAATCCGCGCGAGAACCGCGGGAGCGTCCGATGGTTCGGGCGGCGCCCCGACCGATTGAGCGGGAGGGCGTGCGATCTGCATATCGAGCGTCGTCCACGCAAGGCCCACGTCGTCGCGTCCCTCGCCCGCGACAGTCAGAAGCGCCGTGGCGAGGACCGATTCGTCGGAGGCGGGATCGACGACCGCCGCGGCAGGAGCGCGATCGGTAACGACTCCGAATTGAAACACGGCGTCGCGATCCGCCCGAATGCCGTACTCGTCGACCAGCATCACGGGCAGTCGGAGCGGTTCACGGGCGATCCAGGACAGGGTCCACGCGGCGCCGTCGGCCCGAACGGTCGCGTCCGGAGGGAGGACGGTGCCGGGGAACGCGGCGCCGAGGTGGCTGGGTGGCGAGACCGGCTTGTTCAGCGACAGGCGGAGGGAGACATGCGAGCCGGCGAGCACAGGGGCGGCGCTGGCGCGTTCGTCGCGACCGTTACCCAGTTCGCGGGTGCCCGAGAGGAAGTCGCCGGCGCCGGCGGCGTACGCGGGCGGCGTGAGGTCGGCCGCGGCTCCGACGATGATCGGCGGTTCGACCAGGGCGACGCGGACAGGCGCGGTACGGTCGTCGTCGGTCTCGAACCAGTACTCGACGGTGAGCGATGTCGGTGTCTGGGCGGACGACGAGTCGATTGGCGCGGCGAGGCCTGTGGGTTCTATGAGACGCTCGTACAACTCGCCCCTCGAATCGGCATCGCCGGGAACGGTCGCGTTGCGGCCCTGCCCGGTGAGCAGGGCGCGCCGGACCGGTGTCTCGCGCCCCCCATCGACCAGCCGGTACATGGCCCAGACGTCGGTGCGTCCGGATCCCCGGTCGGTACGGGAGATGATCGCGCGCAGCGGCATGGCCGAGCCGATCGGATGGGCCGAGAGACCCGTGGCGTCGGCGACGGCGGTGCGCTTTGGCCACGCGGCGACGGTCCACGGGGTCAGCACGCGGCGGAGGCCGATCGTGGTCAGGACGGGCTGCCACGCTATCAATCCCGCGAGTGGGGCCAACGCGAGCGCGGCCAGGAGAAGGACGCGCCGGGTCGGGCCGGGCACGAGCGTCGCGTGGGAGGGCGAGAGAAGCTTGAGGCGGGTGCGCGCGGCCGAGACGACCCGGTCGCGCAGTCCGTGATCGGCGGTGTGGTCCGGCGACGACGACAGTTCGAGCCCGGCGGTGAGCACGCCGCGGAGCCCGGCCGATGCCGCGTCGCGCGTGCGCTCGACCCGGAGGGCGACCTCGCGGAGGGGCGGGTTGAAGCGGAGAGCCGGGACCAGCCGCTTGCGTGTATCGATCACCAGGAGGGCGATGCCGACGATCCAGAAGCCCAGGCGCACGCCCCAGGGCATGCGGAGCACGTAGTCGATAAGGCCCATCGCGACAAGCGCGGCGCAGAAGCACGCGACGATCCACGCCGCCTCGCGCGCGACCAGAAGGCGGCGAGCGCCGGCCCGGACCTTCGCCATGGGGCGGGAGAGCTCTTCCGTGATGGCCGCGCCGGCGGGGTCGTTGGGGGGGCCGTCGGGATGGTGCGCGATGGGCGCCGTGGTCATGGTCCGTCCTTCCCCGCGTGCCCCGATCGCCCCGGATCCCCCCGAATAGTCCATCGGCGATCCGCCCCAAACGCTTGTCAAACTCTACGGGCGCCAGGGGGGATCGGCTTCGTCACATGGTTGTACCACGGTGCGGTCGCGGGGTTCACCCGAATTCCGGGCGGTTTCCGGTCGTCAGGCGAGCCGGATCCACTTGCGTCCGAGCCACTCGGCCGTGACCAGAGCCATGACCGCCGCCAGCATCGCGGCCTTGTCCCAGAGCGTTTCGATCTCCGGCGTGCCCAGGAGTCGAAGCTGGCGGTTGGGGAGGCTGGCGGGGAGGTCCGACAGGCGATCGGCCGGAAAGATTCGGCCGCCGGTCGCGTCGACGAGGCTTCCCAGGAACGCGTGGTCGGTCTGGGGACGGCGGAGTTCATCGTCCGGCGCGGCAACATCGACCGTCGCGCCCAGGCCCAGGCCGGCGAGGATCGCCTCGTTGGATTCGACGTGGTAGGTCCCGGGCTCGCCGGGGATCCAGGTCGCGCTGAACACCCCGGGTCCCTCGCGTGCCAGCGAGACCGCCGAGCCGGGCTCGGGAGGAGCGCCGACTCGATCGGGTGCGCGGGTGATGCGCAAGGCGACGCTGGGGGCGCCGGCCCGGGAGTCGATCAGGGCCTGATCGAGCAGACGGACGGTGATCCGCACCGGTTGGTCGACCAGGGCGCGGTCGGGGGAAGCCTCGAGCAGAGCCTGCTTGCCGGATCGGCCAAGGCTCTCGCGCGCGAGGTATCGCAGGAGCGGAAGCCAGAAGCGTTCGGGGAGCGCCTCGCCGCGGGCGTAGCGCCAGCGCCAGATCTCGTCGGTGCCGACGTAGACGCTGCGCCCGGCGCCGTAGCGCATGGTGATGACCAGCGGAGTGCCGGTTGACGCGGAACCCAGCTCGGTGACCGGGACCGCCGTAGCGAGCACCTCGGCGGTGGGCTTGAGGCTCTGCGGCGCGATCCGCTGGGCCCAATGGAATTGCGGCCAGCCCAGACGAGCGTCGGAGAGTTCCGCGGGCCACGACTGGATCCCCGCCTCGCCGAGCCGGAGCAGCCCGAGACGCGCCGCCGATGGTGTGGGCTCAAGGAGCACCGGCTCTGAATAAACGTTGGTGCCCGACGACGAGCTTCCCGACGCGTGCGTGTCGAGAGCGAACGGCAGAAGATCGGCCAGGGGCCGGCCGCGGTAGCTGCCAGGGGTCGCGCCCGGACCGCCGATCCACAGGAGGCCGGCGCCGCGGAGCGAGACCAGCTCCCGGATCTGGCGCATCTGCTCGTCGCCGAAGAGCTCGGCCCGGACATCGCCGATGATGACGACATCCACCCCCGCCCATTCTCCGGGAGAGTTGGGCATGGCGCTCAGGAGTTCGGAGCCCTCCTGGATGTACTGCTTGTCGGCCGACAGGAGCATGACGGAGGAGCGGACGGACTTCTCGCGGATGAGCAGCGTCTTGAGGTAGCGGAACTCCCAGCGCGGGTAGCCGTCGAAGTACACGACGCGGATGGGGCGGTCGACCAGGTCCACGGGAACGGCCGCGGAGTTGTTGTCCTTCGAAAGGTCCGGGGCATCGGGCACGACCCGGAGGCTCCACGCGGCCTTTCCGGCCCGGTCCCTCGAGCCCGAGAGTGTGACCCTGGCGGGTTGCCCGGCGAGTCTGGCGGCATCGTCGAGCCGACGCGAATCGAGAACCTGCCCGGTGGCGTCATCGACCAGTTCGACCTTGGCGGGGAGCGGCCCGGAGGTCTCGATACCGCTCACGGAAATCTCGGCGTTCACGGGCACGACGTCGTTGATGAACGCCACCGAAGGCGCGTCGGCACGCGTGACGGCGTAGTCGGGCACGGGGCTGGCGCTCCCGAGCGCCACTGCAAAGACGGGGATCTGCTCGGCCTCGAGGCGGCGGAGCACCTGGCGCGGGACCTGATCGGCCGAGCGGCCGTCGGAGAGGATCACGATGCCGCTGACAGGGCGGGCGGCGACCTGCTGGAGGGCCTGTTCGATTGCCCGGCCGATGGCCGTGCGGCGCCCGAGGGGATCGGCGAATTCGGGGGCCGTCGGCGAGGCCGAGCCGCCGGGAGCCGCGTCGGGCTTCACACCCAGCGGGTAGGCGCCCGCGTCGAACCCCAGCCACAGCACGTTTCGGTCGCGGGCTAGCCTGCTGAACGCCGGCCAGGCGCCCTCGATCGCGCTCCGAAGCTGCTGCTCGCGGGGACGGAGCGCACCGCCGGGCCCGCCCGGCGCATCCGCAACGGTGAGCGAGCGCGAGCGATCAGCGAGGACCACCACCCAGTCACGCTCGATGCGCTCGGGGCGCTTCACCAACTGAGGCCCCGCGGCAAGCCACAGGATGAACGCCAGCACCAGCGTCCGAAGCGTCGCCAGCGCGATGCGCGCCGGGCGCGGACCGCTGAGCCTGGCGTAGCTCCAGCCCGCGACGATCGCCAGCGCGATGATGGCCAGCGCCCACGCCCAGGCGGGGAACTGCCGCGCCATCTCGAAGCGCACGTCCGCGTCACCGCTGGCGAAGCGTTCAACGTGCAGGAGCTTCCAGAGCAGGTCTTTCATGATGCCGCGCTCCGTGCGGGGGACGCGGGCGCGGTGCCCGAGGCCACGGTCGCGTGGCTGAAGATCCGGGCCAGCAACAGTTCAAGGAGTGCGACGGCCGCCGCCGCGGCCAGCAGCGGCGCGGACACCGGCGGACGGTTCTCGGTTTCCAGCGCCGAAGACGCGGCACGCCCCTGAGCCTGCGCGGTGCCCGCGAGTTCGGCGCTCCACTGCACGCGCTGCGGGCCGGCCAGGGATCCGAGCCACGGCGTGAGCTGCGCCGTTGCCCTGGGCGTGGTGTCGGCCCCCGCAAGATCCGGATTGGTGGCGACAAGGCCGAGCGAGGAGCCCCGGGCATCGCGGGCCGTCCACAGCGCGGCACGGCGTACCGCGGAGGGGGCCCCGCCGGTAAGTGAGATCGCGTCGCTCGTGTCGACGGCACGCAGCTCGACGGTGCCCGCGGGGACCGAAGGTACGCCGCCCGCATCGCCGGCCCACACGCCCCGAGCCGCGCCGATGCCCTGACGCACGATCTCCTGCATCAACGGCACCATAAGCGGCTTGGTGGGCAGGTCGGTCCAGCGCAGGTCGCACGCGCCGGCGAAGAGCACGACCAATCCTCGCGAGGCCGAGCCCTTGGACGCGTCCTCCGCGCCGCGCGGCGCCATCGCGAGCACAAAGGGAGTCCCGTCGCGCAGGCGAAGAAGGACATCCCCCGATCCTTGGGCGGCTTCGACGGGCACAACGCGCGACACGCGCACGGGCTTGGCGAGCTCTGCAAATTCACCGGAGAGCAGCGCCAGCAGGTCGGAGGCGCCGGGGGCGTCGGCCAGGTCGGTGGGGGGGGTGTACCCGCGCGCTTCGCGTGCCACGGTCCAGTTGGCGCCGACAGCCTTCAGGAATCCATCGGCCCACAACTGCACGCCCTCCTCGGCGGGAGCGAACACGACCACCAGCCCGCCGCCGCGTGCAAACTCTCCGATGCGGGTCCAGCCCGAATCGTCGATGCGGTCCGGTGACGGGATGATCAACGCGTCGAGTCCCGAGAGTGCCCCCCCGGCGCCGATCGTGCGCGGCTCGACGTCGAGAACGCGCAGGTCGGCCCCAGGAGCTCCGTCCCGGTCAGGAGACACGCTGAGACGCAACCAATCCGCCGCGGCGAAGCGGTCGATGCTCGCGGGCCGGGCCGAGCCCGGCGTGGTGGCCAGACCGACCGCAAGCCACGGGCGCGATTCGATGGGGCGCCGGCGCGTGTTGTCCGCGGCAAGGGCGTCGCGGTCGATCTCGGCGATGATCGCCGGGGCGCTCGTTGAGGTGACCGGTGCCGGAGTGGCGACGGCGACGGTCACGCTGGCCTGTTCCTGCCCGGGGTTCCAGCGCACGCTGGCTTCGGTGGGAGTGCCCTTCTTGCCGCCGGAGCCGACGGTATCGACGCGGACGCTGAGGTTGGTGACCGCCGCGGCACCGACGCCCGGGCCGCGACGGGCCAGCACGACCCGGACCGGGTTGCTCTCGGCTTCGGGCGCGTCCTTGGAGTCCGGCGATTCGTGCGACACCAGGATGGGACGCAGCGGCTCCGCGCGCACGACCGAGACATTGTCGACGGCGTCGACGGCCGGCTCAGCCGCGAGCACAAGCGGAATGCCCTCGCCCGGCCGGACGGACGCGGCCAGTGAAGGAAGCGGGCGATCAATATCGGCAGAGCCCGCGCGCCATTCGCTGAGGAGCGCGACCGTGACGTTGGCGCCCGGCTCGCCGGTCCCCAGGTCCGCGGCGATGCGGGAGACGGCGCCCACGACGTCGGCCCGGCCGTCGGTCACCTCGAGGCCTTCGACGACGCGTCCGACGGCCGTGAGGTCGCTCGACGGCGGGACGATCAGCGGCTCGGCCGGGGCGCCCAGCGCGATGAGCGCCGCCCGGTCACCACGCAGCGTGTCGAGCTTGGCGAGAAGACTGGCCGCGGCGTCCTTGTGACGGTCGAGCGCCGAGCGGCCGTCGTCGGCGGTGAGCGCCGAGGTCAGGCTGTTGTCGATCACAAGGTAAAGAACGCGCGGGCCGCTGACGCCCGCGGCCATCCCGTCCACGATCGGCTTGCCAAGCGCGAGCGCCACAAGCGCGACGAGAGCGCAGCGGCAAACGAGAAGGATGAGCTGCTCGAGCGTGAGGCGGCGGCGGTGCTTCTTGTACGCCTCGAGCAGGAACCGCATAGCGCCCCACGCGATCGGCTTGCGCCGCCGGCGCGTGAGCAGGTGCACGATGATGGGCACCGCGATACACGCCAGACCGGCGTAGAGGAGGATGGGGTTGAGAAAGGTCATGGGGGGGAGGTGACGCAGTGACGAAGTGAAAGGAGACCGAGCGCGGGCGAACGGAGCCATGAATAGCCGCTCAGGACAAGCGGCCGCGCGGTTCGATCCCAAGTCTCGCGTGTTTCTGGCCGCTCCGTCACTTCGTCACTCCGTCACTCCGTCACTCCGTCACTCCGTCACTTTGTCGCTGTGTCACTTCTTCCTCACCCGTACTTGCTGCGCTTGATCTGGGCGTTGCGCCGGGCGATGAACGCGGCCAGGGGCGGGCCCAGCCAGTCGTGGGTGTCCACGAGCTGGTAGTCGAACCCAGCGCCGCGCACCGCCTTTTCGACGCCGCCGATGTGGGTCCGGACCGCCTCGAGGTACGCGTCGCGGATGGCGCGCGGGTCCAGCCGCAGGCGTCCTTCCCCCTCCAGCCCTTCGAACGGCGCGGGCTCGGAAAGATCGAACGTCAATTCCGCTCGGTCCATGACCTGGAACGCCATGAGGTCGTGGCGGTGGTGCCGCACGCGGGCCAGCGCATCGCGCAGCTCGTCGACGTCCATGAAAAAGTCGCTGACGATCGCGACCAGGCATCGGTTGGTGACCTTGGCGAGGATCTGGTCGACGGCGCGGGCGAGGTCGGTCTTGCGGTTGCGGTTGGCGGCCTCGACGGGGTGGGTCGCCAGGGCGGTGACGATCTGCCGCCATGTACCCTGGCTGCTGGAACGGCGCACCGAGGCGCGGACGCTGTCGGCAAAGACGATCAGCCCGACACGGTCCCCCTGCTGGATGGTGATGTACGAGAGTGCCGCGGCGAGCGCGGTGGAATGGTCGAACTTGGTCCAGTCGCTGCGCCCGTCGAGGCTGGTCTTGCGTCCGACGCCGGAGGCCTCGGAGAAGCTGCGCGAGCCGTAGGCCATCGAACCCGAGGCGTCGACGAGCACGAGCAGGTCGAGGTTGGTCTCCTGCTGGTGCTGCTTGAGGTAGAGCTTGTCGCTGCGGCCGTAGACCTTCCAGTCCAGGTGCCGGATGTCGTCACCCGGCGCGTACGGGCGGTGCTGGGCGAACTCGACGGAGAACCCCTGGAACGGCGAGCGGTGCAGGCCGCTGGAAAGCCCCTCGATGATCATGCGGGCCCGAAGCTCGAAGGACCCCAGGCGCGACAGGGTCTGCGGGTGCAGGTAGAGCGAGGCGTCGACGTGCGAGGGATGGCCCTTGGGGAGCGACATGGGGTTGGCGGTTCCGTCGGGCATCGGTGGACCATGGTATCGACCGCGGGGACGGTCGCCGTTGAGCTCGGGCTGTCGGGGCCGCTCCCTCTCGCTACGATCCGCCCCATGGCAGGGATCGCGCCCCCCATCTCACCCGCCGATGCCGACGCCGCGTACGCCGCCGCCCAGAAAGTGGTGGAGGTCCACCGCCGAGTCAGTTCATTCCTTCGGCCCGGCCAGACCCTGGCGGTCATCGATGCGTTCGTGGGAAAAACCCTCGAGGACATCGACTGCCAGTCGTGCTTCAAGGGCTACCGGGTGGGGCGCAAGCCCCCGTTCCCGGGACACGCGTGCCTGAGCGTGAACGATTGCGTTGTTCATGGCACACCGGATTCGCACGCCACGCCCATGCAGATCGGGGACGTGCTGAAGGTCGATATCGGCGTGTACTTCCGTGGATGGGTCGGCGATGCGGCATGGACGTACGTGTTCGGGCCGATGTCCCCGCTCGTGAAGCGGCTGACGGACACCGGGAAGGAATCGCTCCGGCGCGGTGTGCTGGAACTGCGGCCGGGGAACACGTACTCCGAGTGGGCTCGGACGGTGCAGGGGTACGTTGAGGGTGAGTGCGGCTTTCACCTCGTGCGCGGGCTGGGCGGGCACGGGTATTCTCGCCGGACCCGCAACGACGCGGGTCTTCACGCGCCCCCGTTTGTAAGCAACGTGCTCCCCACTTACGCCGGCGAGTGGCCCGACGGCAACACGCCCTGCCGTCCGGGGACTCTGGTCGCGGTCGAGCCGATGATCGCCGTGGGGACGCCCGATCTGGCGCCGTCCCGGGGCAAGTGGCCGGAGCGCACGGCGGACGGATCGCTCAGCGTTCACTACGAACACGACATCCTGATCACGTCGAACGGACCCAAGGTGCTCACCGAGGGACTGGAAGAGACCAAGGACGTGATCGAGTAGTCCGGCGACGACGGCCCGCGTCGTGCCTGAGCGCTCGGTTCTATGGCGATCGTTTCAATTCGATCAATTCCCATCCCAGCCGGGCGATGGCGCGGTCCCAGGCGGGCTTCGGCGTGAGGTAGATCGCGACCAGGTGGCGGCCTGGCGCGATCGGGATGAGCACCATCCTTGCCCCCTCCGGCAACGACTCGGGGTCGGGCACGGGCTTGCCGACGAACATCTTCTTCAACTCATCCACGCTGACACCGTCGCGGTACGTCCGCACATCGAGCTCCGGCGATCGAGCGTTCTCTTTGACAACAACCGGGTGGCCGATCACGAAGGTCACGCCCTGATCGACAAGGTACTTCACGGTGGAGATCTTCTGGTGGCCGGGCCGGTCCGAGAGCGGCGCGCCGTGCCGCGCGATCCAGCGGTCGTTCAGTCCCAGCATGTCGACCGCAGGCAGGTCGGCGTAGTAGGGGATCGCGCCCGCGGGCGTCACCGCGATGATCGGCTTGTCCTTGGAGCTTGCGAACGCATCGTGGAAGTAATTTCCGATCCCCACCCAGTCATACTCGGGATCGCGCAGGTTGCGCTTGAGATCCTGGATCGACTCAAGACCGCGCTTCAGCGGGGAGCGGTTGAAGGAGAAGGCGTGGACGGCGGATGCCGCGACGAGCAGCGCTACCACCGCGGCACTCCACATCGGACGGCGCACCGCGGACACGATCACCCACGCCGTCAGGACCATCAACAGCGGCAAGGCCGGGACCATGAACCGGAACTCCATGAAATCGCCGCCGACCTTCACGAGGTACAGGGCCCACAAAGTCAGGACGCCGAGCACCAGCAGCGTGCGCGGGATGCCGAGCACGCCCCGGAGACGCGGCACGTAGAACAGGATCGCGGCCACCGAGGGCGCCAGTAGATACGAGCACAGGAACGACACCAGGTAGAACACGCCGCGCACCGGCAGGCTCTTGGCCGCGGCCTTGGCGTAGAACGTGTTTGGAAGCAACTCGCCGTAGTACTGCATCTTCCAGGCAAGCCACGCGCCGACGATCACGACCGCGGGCAGTGCAAGCACCAGCAGGCGCGAACCGGCGCGTGCATCTCGAAGGATGGCGTAGGCTGAGACGGCGGCGCTGAGTCCGACGATCAGCACCGAATCCAGCCGCGTCAGCACCGCGAGCGCCGAGACCACCGAAAGCGCCAGCAGTCGCGCGGTCGAAGGGCCCTTCCCCGCCGCGAAAGACTGCGCGGCAAGCAAGAGCGAGGCGGTGCACAGGAGGGCTTGGAGGTGTGTCTCGAGCCCTCCCGTGGCGTAGCAGCTGAACGTGTAGTTGGTGCCCAGAAGCAGCGCCGCGATCAACGCGACCGGAGCGGAGTCAAAGAGCGTCATCGCCAGGCGGTACGTGAGGAACACCGTCAGCGGCATCATCAGCACGCCCAGCACCGATACGAAGAGGTACGGATCTATCCCGAGCTTCAGCGGCACGGCGAGCACGAGCGTCCACAGGAAGTTGGTGTACCCCTCGACGCGTTCGCCCCCGGGATTCCAGACCAGGCCCGAGCCGTCGACCATGTTTCGGGCGTACCGGAGCGAGATGAACGCGTCGTCCTGGATGAAGCGGTTGACCCACGCGAGCCCAGCAGCGCCCGCGCAGAGCACGGCGAGGACGGGACCGGCGCGATCGAAGCGGGCATTGAGCATCGCCTGACATTCCTTCTGCGGCCGCGGCCGTCACGGTGCCGTACGAACGCGTCCGCCGCAGATGACAAGGTCGACCGGGTTGCCGCCGAGCTCGTATACCAATCGGCGCTCGTCGGTGTGGCCCAGCAGGATGAGGTCGGCACGCTGGCCGGGCGCGATCGTGCCGCGATCGGTGAGGCCGAGCAGGTCCGCCGCGCTGACCGTGCACGCGGCGATCGCCTCTTCGGGCGTGACCCCGCAGAAGCGACACGCCAGCGCTGCGGCCAGGGGCACGGAAACGGTCGGGGCCGAGCCCGGGTTGCAGTTGGTGGCGATCGCGAGGTGGCCGCCCGAGTCGATGAACGATCGAACGTTGGCGTATCGGCCGTCCGTGTGCAGGCCGCACACGGGGAGGATGACACCGCAGGCGTCGGAGCGTGCCAGGGCGGCCAGGTCGGCGGGCGTCGAAGCCTCCAGATGATCCACGCTCCGGGCTCCCAGCCGGATGGCCTCGCCCACCATGCCCAGGCAGTTGAACTGATCGGCATGAACGCGAACAGGGTGGCCGCGCGAGCGTGCGGCCTCGAAGAGCCGCACCGTGTCCGCCCGTGACCAAGCGCCGTTCTCGCAGTAGGCGTCGACGGTGATGCCGGGGAACTCCTCGGAGACGGCCGAGAGCGTTTCGTTGATCGTGCGGTCGACGAAGTCCGGTTGGTCGCGGTCGATCGCGTGACCGAGAAGGGCCGTTGACACGACTGTCCCGGGCCACGTTGCCGCGGCATCACGCACGGCACGGAGCATCTTGATCTCGTCCCGCGTGGTCAGGCCGTACCCGGATTTCACTTCGACGGTGGTCGTGCCGAGGCGGAGCATGGCGTCGAGGCGAGCACGGAGATTCGACGCAAGCTCCTCCTGGGTTGCCGCGCGGACCGCGCGGACGGTCGCCATGATCCCGCCGCCGGAGGCGAGGATGTCAAGGTATTTCTCGCCGCCGAGCAGGCGTTCCCACTCGCCGATGCGCTCGCCCGCCCAACAGGCGTGGGTGTGGCAGTCGACGAAGCCGGGCATGAGCACGCGTCCGGCGGCGTCGATCTCGGTGTCGGGGGAGCGAAGGAGAGAAAGGGAGGGCGCGACGGCGGCGATGGCCGGGCCCTCGATGAGGACGTCGGCGCGGGGGACCACGCCGAGGTCACGGAGCCCGGGGCCGCGGCGGGGGTGCGGGCCGGCGAACGTGAGCGCGCGGGCGTTGCGGATGAGGAAGCTCACGCGCCCTGGTCCTTTGCGCGTTCGGCATAGCCGTGAAGAAACTCAAGAAACGTTCGCGCCGCGACGCGGGCCGTGCGCTGATCCTGATCGTGCGCCGGGTTGAGTTCCATGACGTCAAACGCGCGGACGAGGCCGCTGCGCCCGGCGCCCCGCGCGTAGCGGAATGCCTCCCACGACCACCAGCCGCCCGGGTTCGGCGCGCTCACGCCCGGCGCAAACGCGGCGTCGATAACGTCCAGGTCGATGCTCAGAGCGCACGCTTCAGTCGAAAACTCATCGTCCGGGTCCCACGCCGGCTGATCGATCTTGCCGCCGTGCGCCGCGAACCATTCCGAATGCTCGCAGCTGTTCACGAGGTCCACCAGCCCGTGTACCCCCAGCCGCTGCACGCCGCACTGCTCGACCAGCGCCCGGAACGGCATCCCCGAGCCCGGCTGGGCCCGCACGTCGAGGTGTGCATCGCAATAGATGATCATCTTGATCGCAAAGCGCTGAACCACCGGGCGCATGAACGCGAACGTCAGATCGTGCCCGCCGCCGATGCCGACGGGGAACAAGCCCAGGTCGAGCACCGCGCTCACCGCTTCCGTCACGCGTCGGTGCGTTTCGTGCAACGACGCCTCGCCGTCTCCCTCGGCGGGCACGATATCCCCGGCGTCGAAGACCTTCGGCCATTCCCAGCCGTGCGGGTCGGCAACCCCGTACCGCGCGAGCGCCTCGCGGAACGCCCGCGGCCCGTTCTTAGCGCCCGGCCGTCCGCCGTTGAGCTTCACGCCAAGGTCATCCGCCAAGCCGAGGATCGCGACCGAGCAGCCCTCGGGCGAGCCGGTGCCAACGAGGCTGGCGAAGCGCGACGGCGCGATCGGCGCGGGCCAGACCGCCGGACAGGTATGAGGGATCTTCACTCCCGCAATATACGTCGGCGGGGGCGCGGCGTGGGGCTGGCTCGTGCGGTCACTTCCGGGGCAGTTCCCGCACCGGCACCAGCAGCACCGGGCACGGCGCCATCTCGAGCACCGACTTGCCGACCGAGCCGTACACCAGCCGCTTGAGCATCCCGTCGGCGTGCGTGCCCATGACAATGACGTCGATCGAGTTCTGCTCGGCGTAGCGCACGAGCTCATCGACGACCCCGCCGATCGACGCATGCGTCCGGACGCGCGGCGCGATCGAGGGGAAGATCTCGGCGACGAACCGGCCGAGACCGGACCGGGCGTTGGCGAGCAGTTCCTCCGCCGGCGGCCCGGGCAGGGGCATCGCCATGCCGATCCCGGGTTCGACCGAGGGCCCCGCCAGCATCAATTCGGTGTGCGGCACGATGTGAACCACGTGCACCTCGGACCCGAACGCCTCGGCGAGCGGCACCGCCCAGGCGCTGGCGCGGCGCGAGAGCTCGGAAAAGCCCGTCGGGAGCAGCAGGCGGTTGAACCTGGGCACGGGTCACCTCCGAGGTCCCGGGTAGTCGGCAACCCGGGAAAATGGCCCGGGCGCCGGACATGCTACGAGACCGGGGCGACCAGGGCAGGAAGGGGAGCCGCCGGGCCTCGATGGTGGCCCGTATGCTCAACTCACGGGAGCATTCTCCGGCCGAGGTTCGGTGATGCCAAGGAGACGACCATGACGGGCAAGTTCTGGGTGTTGGTGGTGGCCTTGACGGCGGCGCTCTGGACGACGACCGCGAGCGCCCAGAACCCGATCCAGTGGAGCGGCAATGCGCGGCTGTCGATCGAGCGTGCCCGCGAGATGTCCCTGCCGCTGATGTTCTGGGTCGACCAGAGGGTGAATTGGAACGACGACGGGGACCTGCGCGATGCGCAGGAGGCGGCGTTCCGCGACCCCATCGTGGCGTGGATCGCCCAGCAGAGGTTTGTGCCGGTGAGGGTGTCGCGGAACAGCCGCGTGCTGGAGGAGTGCCGCGAACTCGGGCTCCCGACCGAGTTTGGGCTGTACGTCGCGCTGGTCACCCCCGAAGGGCAGGTGCTCGACCAGATCAATCCCGGCGATGTCGCCACCCCCGAGGCGCTGGCGGAGCGCCTTGCGGCCGCGTCGCGCAAATACCGAAACGAGCTGTACGACCAGCGGTACAAGGCGATCATCACGAACAAGGAGGCGCCCAAGGCCGAGGTCCGCATGGCGGTCCAGGCCGTGTGGCGGCTGGGCATGTTCAGCGCGGCCCCCGACGTGGTCGCGTTGCTCGACCGGCCGGACCTGACCCAGACCGAGCGGTCGCGCCTGTACGGGATGATCGCGGCCATCGCGACCAAGCCATGCGTCGAGGCGCTTCTCTTCAGGGCGGCGAGCGGAGATCGGGAAGCGGCCAACGCGCTGGGTCGTGCCGAGCCGGGCGCGCTCGAGTGGCTCATCCCCGAGTTGCCGCGCGGCGACTCCGACGCGTTCACCCCGCGCCAGACGGCGGCGTACGTCGCCGTAGCGCAGCTCGCGAAAACCGGCGCGGTCCGGCCCGAGGCGTTCTGGAAGAACTCCAAGGTCGAGGACCGCACGCGCGAGATGGATCGGGTCCGCGCCCGGGCCCAGGCGGTGCTGGATTACTGGCAGGAAAACGCGGGGCGCTGGCGCTGATCGCGAGAGAGAATCCGCGAGCCCGGCTCGACGGCCGAAGGGGAAAACCGCCGTGAACATGAGCCAGATCGTCAAGGCGGCACGGAAGCTCTCGTCCCCATACCGCGTGGATGACGGTGACGGGTTCCGCCTTTCGCGGATCGATCCCGGAGACACGGGGAAACTGGGCTCGGAGGACAAGCCGCGCGCCACCGAGGCCCTGCGCTCAGGAATCCAGGCGCTCGCGTCGCTGCAGGACATGCTCTACGCCCAGGACCGGTGGGCGGTCCTGCTGATCTTCCAGGCGATGGACGCGGCGGGCAAGGACGGCGCGATCAAGCACGTCATGTCGGGCGTGAACCCGCAGGGCTGCCAGGTGGCATCGTTCAAGGCCCCCTCCGACGAAGAGCTCGACCACGACTACCTTTGGCGGTGCGCCCGGCACCTGCCCGAGCGCGGGCGGATCGGCATCTTCAACCGCTCGTACTACGAGGAGACCCTCGTCGTGCGCGTGCACCCCGAGCTGCTCGAGGCCCAGAAAATCCCGCCGCGCCTGATCGGCAAGGACGTCTGGGAGGATCGTTACCGCGACATCCGAAGTTACGAGCGCTACCTGACCGGCAACGGCATCGTGGTGCGGAAGTTCTTCCTGCACGTCTCTCGCGACGAGCAGAAGCGGAGGTTCCTCGAGCGCATCGAACGCCCGGAGAAGAACTGGAAGTTCTCGCCCACCGACGTGCGCGAACGCGCCCACTGGAAGGAGTACATGCGGGCGTACGAGGACATGATCAGCCGGACCTCCACGGAGGATTCCCCGTGGTACGTCGTGCCCGCCGACAACAAGTGGTTCACCCGCCTTGTCGTTGCGGCCGCGGTGATCGACGCACTGGCCTCGCTCGGGCTGCACTACCCCAAGGTTGGGAGATCCAAGCTGGCCGAGCTGGCCAAAGTGAAGCAGGTGCTGCTGGCGGAGAAGTGACCGTAACCGGCGCCCGCGATCAAGCCCGCGGTCCATGAGCCCGGGTATCGACCGGTGCCGGGGTTCCCTGCTTCCGGACGCCCACGAAAAAACCTCGGTTTCCCGAGGTTTTTCGCCCAATGCCCCCCGAAGGACTCGAACCTTCGACCCGCTGATTAAGAGTCAGCTGCTCTACCAACTGAGCTAGGAGGGCCTGCTGGGGAGTGTACGCCGGTCAGATGGGGGGTCCACTGGCCGCGAAGATCGGCATGCCGGCGCGCGGGCTGCCGGGGTTGGTCGAGCTGCGTGCCGGGGGCCCTGGCGCGGGGTGCGCTTCTTTGCGGCCGGACTCCCTCCCGTCGGGGTTTGACCGGGTAGGCTGGGGAGACTACCGTCACCACCTGTCCGAGCCGCTTCGTCGGGGCGTTGTACGGTCCCGCGGAGCGGCGCTCGGCACGTGCGCGGCTTGTCGCGTCACTATTTTCGTTGGAGCGATCACGATGCTTCCCGCATTTCGACAGAGCTACGGACGCACCCGCCGCCGCCGGTCCCATCACGCCCTCGAGGCCAAGACGGTCACCGTCTGCCCCTTGAGCGGCATGCCCAAGCAGCACCACAGGGCTTGCAAGGAATCCGGCTACGTTCGCCCGGGCCTCAAGATCCGCGTTCCCAAGCTCGGTATCGGCGTGGACAACGACTGAACGTAGGGGCGAACGGGCCTCTCCGCGCGGCCCATGAAGCGGGGCGCGGCATTCGGGAGTTGGCGCGATGCGCGTGGCCGTGGACGTCATGGGCGGCGATCACGCCCCGGACGCGATTCTCAAAGGTTGTATCGGGGCCATCCCTCACCTGGCGCCCGAGGACGAACTCGTTCTCGTGGGGCGTCAGGAGATCATCCGCGAGGTGCTGGACGACCGCGGGATCAAGGATCCTCGTCTGGTCATCGAGCACGCCTCCGAGGTGATCGAGATGGGCGAGTCGGCCGCCAAGAGCGTCCGGTCCAAGCCCGATTCCTCGATCGTGAAGATGGCCCTGCTCGGCTCTGAAAAGGCCGAGAAGCGGTGCGACGTCGTGCTGTCGGCCGGCAACACCGGCGCGTGCGTGTCGGCCGCGATCATGCACATGCGGCGCCTCCGCGGGGTTCACCGGCCGGGCATCGCCGTGACGTTCCCGGCCTTTCACGGCCCGGTGATCCTGGTCGACGCGGGGGCCAACCCCGACGCCAAGGCGACGCACCTCTGGCAGTACGCGGTGATGGCCGACGTCTTCGCGCGCCAGACGCTCAAGATCCCCCGTCCCCGCATCGCCCAGATGAACATCGGCTCCGAAGAGGCCAAGGGCACGGGCGTCATCAAGGAAACCCGGGACCTGCTCAAGCAGACGCCGGGGATCAATTACGTCGGGTACATCGAAGGGCGCGACCTTTTCGACGGCGTGTGCGACGTGGTCGTCACCGACGGATTCGTCGGCAACACCCTGCTCAAGATGGCCGAGGGCATGGCCAAGAGCCTGTTCAACGCGATCGCCCACGAGCTGCTCGAGTCCGACCCGTCGTTCATCAACCAGCTCGAGCCGGTGATCAAGCGGATCTACGCCAAGAACGACTACCACGAGTACGGCGGGGCGCCCCTGTTGGGTGTGAACGGGTCGTTCTTCATCGCGCACGGATCGAGCGAGCCCCGTACTATTACCGCCGCGATCCGCAACTGCCGCGCGTACGTCAGCGCGGGGGTCAACGGCGCGATCGTCGCCCGCCTGAGCGAGATCAACGGTCTGATGGGATCGATGTTCGAGGCGGAGCGAGAGACGGCGTAGTTTTCTCCCCGGCGCGTGGCCCGGGAGCGGGCCGAGACGGCAAAGTGGCCTTCCGGGGATGATTCATGTCCGCAGCGTCCGGTACTTCGCACCACAGGATCGGCGTGCGGATCGCGGGCACGGGCTCGGCCCTCCCGTCCAAGCCCCTCAGCAACGCGGACCTCGAGAAGCTGATGGACACCACCGACGAGTGGATCGTCCAGCGGACGGGCATCCGGAACCGGATGATCATCGACAAGTCCAAGGGCGAGTGCACCAAGACGCTCAGCGTCAAGGCCCTGCAGAACGCCCTGGCCGATGCTCGCCTGGGTCCGCGCGACCTTGATCTCATCATCATCGCGACCATGACCCCTGAGATGAGCTGCCCGCCCACGGCCTGCCTCGTCGCCAGCGAGCTGGGCGCGGGGTACGCCGGCGCGTTCGACATCAACGGCGCGTGCACCGGCTTCATCCACGCCGTCAACGTCGCCAACGCCCTGATCCTCACGGGCCCGTACCGCACCATCGGCGTCGTCGGCGCCGACACGCTCTCCAACTACATGGACTATTCCACCAACGGTCGCGGCACGGCGATCATCTTCGGCGACGCGGCGGGCGCCGCCATCCTCCGCGCCACCGACGACACCTCCAAGGGCGTGCTCGCCCAGGCCATGCACGCCGACGGCACGGGGTGGAAGGAGATCTACATCCCCGAGCACGTCGGCCAGTTCGCCCCCGGCGCGACGCCCGACCCCGAGAAGATCCGGCGCGTGCAGATGAACGGCGCCTCGGTGTTCAAGTTCGCGGTGGGCACGTTCCCCAACCTGATCCAGGAGACGCTGGACAAGGTGAACCTCAAGGCCTCGGACATCGACATGTTCGTGTGCCACCAGTCCAACCAGCGGATCCTGCACGCCGCGCGGGACCGCTTCGGCCTGCCCGAGGACAAGCTGTACGTGAACATCGACCGCTGCGGCAACACCGTCGCGGCGTCGGTGCCGCTGTGCCTCGACGAGCTGCGGCGCAGCGGTCGCGTGCGCGAGGGGCACAAGGTCATGATGGTGGCGTTTGGCGCGGGGCTCACTTGGGGATCAAGCCTTTGGCAGCTCTGACCTGAGCTTCGGTGGTGCTGCGCACGAGAACGCTCTCGTGCTGAGCAAATCCGCCACGCGGGTCGAGCATTGGGTGTGCGTGCCGCGGCCGGTCATCCGCGACCGCCCGGTGCTTCAATCGACGCGTTCCCGGCACCTATCATCCCGCGCATGACCACACCTCCCCTCACCGTCCTCTGCCCCGGCCAGGGCGCCCAAGCCGTCACGATGGGCAAGGCTTGGTTCGACGCCTCACCCGAATCCCGCGCCGTCTTCACGCAGGCCGACTCCATCCTCGGCACCCGCCTGGGCGCACCTCTCTCGCAACTCTGCTTCGACGGCCCCGCCGACCGGCTCAACCGCACGGATGTAAGCCAGCCCGCGATCTTTGTCACGGGCGTCGCGTGCTGGCGGGGCTTGCTGGCCAAGTGGAGCTTCGGGAACGGCGAGGCGAATCTTGCCGCGGCCGCGGGGCTTTCGCTGGGCGAGTACACCGCCCTGCACCTGGCCGGTGCGATCGGGTTCGAGGAGGCTCTCGAACTCGTCACGCTCCGCGGGCGGGCGATGCAGGACGCGGCAGAGGCGTCACCCGGCGGAATGGTCGCGTTGATCGGCGCCGACGAGGCCCAGGCCCAGGCCGTCTGCGACAAGGCTCGCGCTTCCGATGTTCTCGTCTGCGCCAACTTCAACGCCCCCGGCCAGATTGTCCTGAGCGGCCACAAGGTCGCTTGCGATCGTGCCGCGCTCGTGGCCGCCGAGATGGGCCTTCGAGCCACGGCCCTGGTGGTCGCCGGCGCGTTCCACTCGCCTCTGATGGCCCCCGCGGCCGACCGCCTCGGGGCGCAGCTGGCCCGGACGGCCATTGCGGCGCCCCGGTGCACGGTCGTGGCTAACGTCACCGCGCTGCCGCACGACCCTTCCCCCGACTCCATCCGTCGCCGGCTTGTCGAGCAGCTCACCAGCCCGGTACGCTGGGCCCAGTCGTGCGCGTGGCTCGCGGCCAACGTCAAGGCCGAGATCCACGAGCTCGCCCCCGGCAAGACTCTCGCGGGCCTGATGCGCCGCATCGACAAGTCGATTAAGGTGAATACTCATGACGACCCGACGAACTGACCTCAACGCATGCCTCGCGGCGGCACTGGCCGGCGCGGTGCTCTTTGGCGGCTGCAGCAAGCCCCCGCCGCCCCCGCCCCCGGCCCCCAAGAAGGTCGAAGCGCCGCCGCCCCCCGAGCCGGTACGCGTGGACTCCCTCCTTCAGACGATGAAGGCGGATGCTCGCGTTCAGTTCGCCAGTTCGGCGGCGCCGACCGACGAGACGCTGGCCCGCGCCATCATCAGTTTCGCCGACGCGCTTGCCCGCGGCGACGCGGACAAGTTCAAGTCCATGCTCGACCCTGGCGGCAAGGCGGTGCTCGACAAGCTGGTCGCCGCCGGGCAGTGGGAGGAGTCCACGGGCAAGTCCGTCGAGGCCGTCCGCGTGGCAAAGTTCACGCAGTCGGGCGACAGCGGCGTGGTAATGCTCGCGATCCAGGAGCCCCGCGGCGCGTACCCGCTCTCGTGGGCGGTGGCCAAGGCGGCGGGCACCGTGGTGTTCACCGCGATGCCGACGCCGAGCGTGGTCAGGCCGCGCGCGTCGGAGTTCGACACGCTGGCGATCTCGGCCGGTGACGACTCGTCCGCTCCGGTGGATGCCGGGGCGCCGCCGTCGGGCAAGCCCGAATCGCTGCCGGGAGATGCTCCGAAGAAGGACGCCGCACCCACCCCCGGTGACGACGGAACCAAGATCCGCAAGACGCCCAACGGCCCGGTGAACATCCCCAACCCCGGCGGCAAACCCGGCGGCGGTTGACGGAGTCGACGACGATCGAGCAGAGTCAGCGCGAGATTCTTTCCTTTGCCAGGGCTCTCATCTCGCCCGAGTAACCAAGGACGACCATGACCGATCAGACCAAGCGAATCGCTCTCATCACCGGGGCCAGCCGCGGCATCGGCAAGTCGATCGCCCTGCGCCTCGCCCGCGACGGGCGTCACGCGGTGCTCCTGTCGCGAAGCGCCGGGCCGCTCAACGAGGTGAAGTACCAGATCGAGCAGGCCGGCGGCACGGCCTCGGTGGTCGCGGTGGACGTCGCCGACTCCAAGGCCCTTGCCGCGGCGGTCGACAAGGTCGCCGAGGATCACGGCCGCCTCGACATCCTGGTCAACAACGCCGGCATTACCAAGGACGGCCTGGTGCTCCGCATGAGCGACGAGGACTGGGGCGCGGTGATCCAGACCAACCTGACCGCGGCGTTCGTGTCGATCCGTTCCGCGGCACGATCGATGATGCGCGGCAAGTTCGGGCGCATCGTCAACATCGGCTCGACCTCCGGCGTCGTCGGCAACGCGGGCCAGGCCAACTACGCCGCGGCCAAGGCCGGCCTGATCGGCCTCTCCAAGACGATCGCGCGCGAACTGGGCAGCAAGGGCATCACCTGCAACTGCATCGCGCCCGGGTTCATCACCACCGACATGACCGAGGGCCTGCCGCCGCAGGTCAAGGAGGCGGTGCTGGGCCTGATGGCCGTGAAGCGTCTGGGTGCCCCGGAAGACATCGCCGCGGCGGTGTCGTACGTGACCAGCGACGAGGCCGGGTTCATCACCGGCCAGACGATCTGCGTCGACGGCGGCATGACGATGTGCTAACCGCCGCGCTCTTGAGCCCCGATTCGAAGCGAACTCTCACGGCGCCGGGTGCGCCGCGATCTCCCGCGCCAACGCCAGCCCGACCACCGCGTGCCCGTGCTCATCAAGGTGCGTGTAGTCGAACTGGATGTACAGCGGCGCGTCCCCGTGGCTCGCACGCTCGGTGCGCAGCGCCGCGAGCGCATCAACGTACTCGACGCCGATCGCCGCGCACGCGCCGCGCACCCGCTTCCCCGGGTCGATCGTGATCCGCTCGCGCGCCACGAATTTCTCGTTGTCGAACGCGCGATCGCTGAGCATGAATCGCGCGGGCGTCGCGGTCACAATGACCGTCGCGCCCCGCGCCTTCACCGCCGCGCACAGCGCGCCCAGGTCGCGCTCGAAGAGCGTCCACGCCTCGCCCGCGATCGCGGGATCGAGGCCGATCTGCTCCCAGCCGTGCGCGAGCATGGCGCCGAACGGCGCACCCGGGTCGACCGAATGATTGAGCAGGCCGAGGGCGTACATGCCGCGCTGCACGTTGAGCGACACGAACGACGGGGTGCAGAGCCGCTTGGCGAGCCGGTTGGCACGTGTTTTCAGGGCGCGCAGTCCCGCGGGCTCGGGCGGCTCGCCCACGGCGACCTCATCGGCGGTGACGACGCGATCACGCTCGATCCACGCGCGCGACACCATGTTGCCGGTGACCGCGATCACGACCACGCCCGGCCGGTACCCGCTCAGGCGGCTCTCGAACGCGGTGCGCATTTCCTTGAGGGCCCAGCCCTCAACGCCCGCGTTGATGGTCGTGACGGGGCGCGAGGCGAGCCGCGCCAGCTCCGGCGCGAGCGCGTGCGCGAACGTGCGCGAGGCCGGGACACCCGTCCCCATCGCGACCGAGTCTCCGAGCGTCATGACGCGAAGCTCGCCGGGCACCGGTTCCTTCGGCGGCACCGTGCCGCGAAGCCCCTCGGGGCCGCGCTCCATCGGGAAGCCGCCGGTGAAGCGGTCATCGAAGAGGTGACGCCGGTACGCGGGCGCGGCAACCTGAAGCACAAGCTCGAGCACGATCACGAGAACCAGCAGCACCGCGCCGTCGCGCGCGAGCGTGCGGCCGATGTGCCGCGCTCCGACGGTGGGGGGCGCGTGCTGCTCAGAGATGGATTCGCCGGTCTGGTGCATGATGAAATCGGTTCGATCGCTAGAACGCGAAGTAGATGAACTCCGGATTGGATGCGCCTTGGAACACCACCGCCAGCAGAACCACCGCGCCGTACGCGCACCAGCGGAGCACCGCGGGCCGCGATTCCATCGCGTTCACCCAGCGCGCCCGCAGGCCCGAGCGGTCGAGCGTAAGCACCAGCGCGCCCACGACGAGCGGCCTCAGTCCGAAGTAATACTCGCCCGGCGCCAGCTTGAAGATTCGCTCCAGCGTGTGCGTCGCGGCGCTGATCCCCGCGGATCGGAAGAACACCCACGAGAGCAGCACGATGTGGAACGTCACGAACCACCGCAGCAGGCGGGCGATGGGCGATGCGGGATGATCTTCCTTCAGGCCCGACAAGCGCTCGATCACCATGGCGAGGCCCTGGATCCCGCCCTACACCATCCAGTGCCACCCCGCGCCGTGCCACAGGCCGCCCAGCAGCATGGTGATCATGAGGTTGGCGTACGTGTGCCCGGCGCCCTTGCGGCTGCCGCCCAGCGGGATGTAGAGATAGTCGCGCAGCCACGACGAGAGGGAGATGTGCCAGCGCCGCCAGAACTCGCGGATCGAAAGCGAGAGGTACGGCGTGCGGAAATTCTCCGGGAGGCGCACGCCCAGCAGCAGCGCCGAGCCGATCGCGATGTCGGTGTAGCCGGAGAAGTCGCAGTAGATCTGGATGGCGAAGGCGTAGGTGGCCATCAGCAGGCCGAATCCCGACGAACGGTCGGGATCGAGATAGGCCTCGTTCACGATGTGGGCCATCGGGTCGGCGAGGAGAACCTTGAACATCATCCCCCAGAGAATGAGGGCCACGCCGCGCCGGATGGTGTTCCAGTCGAGGACGCGGAGCGTCGTGAGCTGGGGGAGCAACTCCTTGGCGCGGAGGATCGGCCCGGCGACCAGGTGGGGGAAGTACGCGACGAAGACGGCAAAGTCGATCAGCGTGTCGCGGGCCCGCATCTCGCGCCGGTAGACATCGATCACGTAAGCCATGGACATGAACGTGTAGAACGAGATCCCCGGCGGCAGGACCACGTCCAGGTGCGGCTACGGCGCCACGCCGAACCACCCCGTCAACGAGTCACGCAGGAAGTTGGCGTACTTGAAGACGCCCAGGAGCGCGAGGTTGCACGCCATGGAGACGGCACAGATCCATCGCCGCTTCGATGGATCGTCCTCTCGATCGAGCCAGCGGGCGACCGTGTAGTCGACCACCGTGGTGATGAGCAGCAGACCGTCGGTGGTGGCGAGGTTGATGAGCTTGGCGGTCCACGGGCCGGGGCGCGAGAAAGCCCAGAAGCTGTAGAAGAAGTAGCTGGCCAGCAGGATGAACCACTGGCGCCCGCGCTGGCGCAGCCGGTAGTACACGAGCACCACCAGCGGCAGGAAGATCAGGTACGGCAGGGAGTTGAACAGCATGGCGCGGCCGGGGGATTCCGGCCGTTCAACATCGGCCTGTCGGGTATGCGGGGTGCAGTTGTACGGCCACTAGGCGGCGGGAATGCCGTCCTTGATGACCCTTTCCATAGCCGCGACGAAGCGCCCGACCTCTTCCCGCGTCGTGTAGACGCTCGCGGTGACGCGCAGGCCCTCAAACTCGTCGTGCTTGATGCCGGTGGTCATGATGGCGTGCTTCTCCCAGAGCCACGCCTGGAGCTTGGCGGTGTCCACGCCCTCGATCTGAACCGTGCCGATGCCGCAGGAGAACTCGGGCTTGAGGCTCGTGTGCAGGCGGACCTTGCCCTTGCCCGCCTCGAGCAGGGGCTTGGCCCAGGAGTCGCGGAGATACCGCAGGCGGGCTTCCTTGCGCTTGCCGCCGATCGCCTGATGGAACGTCAGGGCCTCGGCGACGCCGAGCGGGTTGGCCTCGGGGTGCGTGCCGATCTCCTCGAACTTGCGGATGTTGTCGTCCTGCTTGCTGTCGGCGGCCATCAGCGGCCACAGCCCCTTGATCTTGTCGCGCCGGACGTACAGCAGGCCGGTACCGTGGGGTGCCGCGAGCCACTTGTGCAGGCTCACGCCGTAGTAGTCGCAGCCAAGGTCCGAGATCTTGTAGTCAAAGTGCGCCAGCGCGTGGGCGCCGTCGATCACGACGGGAACGCCGCCGTTCTTGGTTCGGGCCATCGCGACCACGTCCTTGACGGGCAGGATCTGGCCCGTGATGTTCACGATGTGGCACATGAGGATCATGCGCGTGCGGTCCGTGATGGCGCCCTCGAAGAGCCGGACAACCTGCGACGGGTCCTCGCACGGGATGGGCAGCTTGATCTGGACCAGCTTGATCCCGATCCGCCGCTCCATCTGCTTGAACGTCGTGATCATCCGCGGGTAGTCGACGGTGGTGGTCAGCACCTCGTCGCCCGCCTTGAGGTCGATCCCCTGCTGGCAGATCTGGAGGCTCTCGGAGCTGTTGCGCGTGAGCGCGAGCTCCTCGGGGTCCACGCCCCACTGGAGGGCCATGCGCTGCCGGACCTCTTCGTAGCGGGGGTGCTGCAACTGCCACAGCGCGTAGGAGGTGGGGAGGCTGTTGGCTTCTTCGAGCCGCCGGCGCATCGCCTCCTGCACCACGCGCGGCGCCGGGCTCACGCCGCCGTTGTTGAGGTTGATGTACGAGCGGTCCTGCGTGAAAGCCTGCTGCACGGGGAGCCAGAAGTCCTCGTCACGCGCCAGGTCCTCCGGGGCACCGGGGGTCGCGGCCATCTCGCTCAGGGCCCGGCCAATACGCGCGGCGTTGACGGGACGTGCCTTGGCCGTGCCCGCGATCACCGCGGGGAGGATCATCGATCCGACGGATGTGGACACGAACTGGCGGCGTGAGAAGGTGGGCATGGATGGTCCTTGGCGTGCGTGGACTGCGCGATCGGGCGGAGCTACCGCGCCCAGTCTACTTGACCCCGGCCGCCTCGGCGCGGGCGGAGACGGCTCCCGCCTTCTCAGAGCCGGTCCGACTCCCGCCGGTCAGCATCACGATCCCGACGAGAATGAGCCCGCACGCCACGCCCTTGCGCACGCTCATGCCCTCCCCCAGCACGGCCCAGCCCAGGATCACGGCGGTCGCCGGAGCCAGCGCAAAGGCGATGGGGCGGAGCTTGGAGATGTCACCGCCCGGCGAGGCCAGCCCGGCGTAGAAGAAGAACACGCCCGCGAACCCCGCCAGCAGCCCCGACCCCAGCGTGAGCATCAGCCACACGGGCAGCCCGGCCTCACGGGCCCAGTTCGCGGGCTCGGACTTCAGCACGTGCGCCGCGCCGACATAGGCGCCCGCGGATAGAACTACCGTGACGCAGGCCCGGACGAACAGCGCCGTCATGGGGCCCACCAGCCCCGTGTTGAGGGCCTTCTTCGTAAAGATCTCGCCGACGCCCCAGCACAGGCCCGCCAGCACGGCAAAGAGAATCGCGCGCATGGCGCAGTGTACCGAGCGGTCAGCGTCCTTGAGTCTGAGCGTGCCGCTCGTCGGGATCGGCGTGTAACGCTTTGAACGTTCCGAGGGTACTCGCGGGCGTGGCCGTGTTCACCCGTCGCGCGGGGTCGGTGCCGCGCTCGATCCGGCCCGCGGTGCGATGGCCGCGCCGCACGCCGCCGCGACTTCCCGTTCGTTCATCACCGGCAGCGACGTGCGGCCCGTTGCGAGGACCACGCGCAGGTACGTGCGGCACAGCCCGCACCCGGTGCCCGCACCCGTCGTCGCGCAGAGCTGCTCGACGTTCAGCCCGTCGCGCATCGCGCGCTCGTGCAGTTCCGTGAAGGGAATCTCGCGGCAGTAGCATCGGTCGATCGGCACGGTGTGGTAGAGCCCCGCGTGCACGCTGCGGTTCCCGCGATTCCGCACCGGCGGACGATCGCGTTCACCACGTGCGCCAGTCAGGAATGTAGTGCGGATCGTTGACGTCGTCCGTCGCGCCAATAAAGACTAGCGAATCTGCTGCTCGTGTTGTCGACATGTGCGCCGAGCGCACACTGGTATCGGCGCGCGCGGTCACGGCGCTGCCGGGTCCGCTTCGCTCGCGTGCGTGACGAAACGCGGTTGTGGCAAACGGGTTTGGAGTCCACAGGCCGCCCGAGTACAGCATTGGAGGGTCGAGGAGCGCGGTGTTGCTGGGCAGCGCCTTGGGAGAGCCGGAGGCGAGCAGCGTATCGGCGAAGACGAAGAGCTCCGTCGGCTGGGTCAAGTTCGAAACGCGCTGCCAGGGCCGGAATCCGATAGCCGCGCCCCAGCCGGGAGTCTTGGCCGGAGACAGGAAATACCCGTTGTACCCGTAGGTGCTGGTGACGGACTTGGACGGTCCCTGGGGTCGGTAGGTGCCCCAGGCCTGGCTCGGGCATTCGAGCACCGACCGTGCCGCGAGCGCGGTGTCGAGATACGGGGAGAGGAACCCGCGCGAGTAATCGGGCGGCGTCGCGGCGGTGCCGTGGGTTCCCCACCAGAAGACCTGCGGGCCGCCGCCGATGTCGGCGGCTTCCCAGTAGGCCAGGGGCATGGCGCGGTCGGCGTGGGCCTGCGCGTACATCGTCCACGCGATCGCGAGCTGGCGCTGGTTGTTCATGCACGCGGCGGTGCGGGCGCTGTCGCGCGCGCCCCCCAGGGCGGGCATGAGCAGGCCGACGAGCAGCGCGATGACCGCGATGCAGACCAGGAGCTCGACGAGCGTGAACGCACGCGAACGATTCACGGTGCCCTCCCCGCGCGCATGTCTTCGAACTCGTTCCTCCGCAGCTCCAGCACGAGCGCATCGCGATCCGAGCTGGTGACCTGTCCGTCGAGGTTGACGTCGCGCGATCCGGCGCCCTGCTCCCACGCGTAGAGATCGTCGATCCCGATGCGGCCGTCGCCGTCGACGTCGTAGCGGAACGGCGCCGGGCCGAACGCGTGGAGCCCGCCCGGCCCGAGCGTGTAGATGTTCGAGTCGGCCGCGCCGGGAGAACTTCCCGCTCCGACGAAGTGCTGCGCCAGGTAGCCGGGCTGTGCCGCGCCGGGCGTGGTGGGCAGCTTGGAAACGTCGATCGTGTATAGGTCGGTGCACGCGCCCGCGCCGCCCGCCGATACGGGAAGAACGCCTACGACGAGCCTCACCGAGCCGGCGCTGGTCACCAGCGGCTGGTGGCTCCACCCTCCGAGCACGAGGTACTCGCCGAGGTCCATCGCGCTGTTGTGGTTCCCATCGACCCAGGTTGCCGCGGCAGATTCCCAGAGCAGCGTCGCGGACGCGCCCTCGTCACGGAACAGCTGCAGCGTCGGGGTGGTGCCATACCCCGCCAGGCCGCCGCTGAGCACGACGCGTCCGTCTGGAAGCACGAGCGGAGTGGCGCTCGTGCGATTGCAGGGCACGGTCCACCGGAACGCGCCCGTCGCGGCGTCGAGCTTCAGCAGATTCGCGGACGTCGTGCCGCCGAAGAACGCGTAGGACGCGCAGTACAAATCGGCGCCTCCGGATCGCGTGCGCACGCACACGCCGCCGAAGAACGCCTCGCCCGCGGGGTTGTCCGAGGTCCACAGGGGTGCGGGGGCTTCGATCGCCCGAGCGTCGAACGCAAGGACCTGCCCGGGGCCTGAACCGTACAGCCCGGCGGTGGTCACGAACACCCGTCCGTTCCACAGCGCCGGCGTGTTGCCGGACGAAGCGCCGATCGGGATCGACCAGACGACCTCGCCCGGCTGGAACGGGTTGCTTCCCGTGCGGAACGGGTCGATGTTGATGCACGTCAGCCGCCCGTCGTCGCCGAAACCGTCGTACTCGGTGATGAAGCAGCGGTTCGCAACCCCGAGCCCGCCAGGGCCCCAGCCCGACGTGACCAGGGGCGAGGCGTCGACGACGGCGTGTGTGAGCGCGGCCTGCCACACCTGCGCTCCGGTCTTGAGGGACAGGGCTGTCACGAATGCACCCGACGCGACAATGACCGTCTGATGCACCGCGTCAACCGCCGGGGTGGACCATGAGTCGAGCGCCGGCGCGGGCACCGCGGCCGCCCACACCACGCCACCGGCACGCCGATCGAACGCGAAGAGTTTGTGCTGCTTGGATTGCGCGGCAGGAGTCACAGATCCTTGCGCAAGAACCACGTCGAGCGACACGGCGACGCCCGACTGTCCGGGGAACGCGATCGTGTTGCCCTGGGAATCGGTCGATCGGACCCACGCCGGAGTCAAGATCGATGGCGCGATGATCGCCGCCGCACCGATGCGTTGAGGATTGCCGGCGAACTGCGTCCACTCATGCTGAGCGAGCGCCGTCGTCGGCGCCATCAACAACAGAACAGAGGTCGTCGTGCCCGCGGCAAGCCGTGATCTCATGGCATCATCTCCTCCGCCGCGCAGCGAAGGTGCTGACAAGGCCGGCAATCGCCAGGGTCCCGGGCGTGGGCGCCACGTCGGAAAATCCGTCGATGGATGGGATAGTGGGGGAGTTCAGGTCGGCGCTGACCCGCACGTACCACGCCGTCGAAAGGCCGACACTCGCCAGGTCGATCCCCACGCCGCCGCCCGACCCGGCGTAGGCCGCCGAGATCTGCGCAAAGCTCTTGCCGATCGCGTCGAACGCCGGGTCAACGGGGCGCGTGAAGTCACTGAGCACGTTCCCCGGGAGGAGCGAGTACGGATCGGTCAGGTCGCTGTACCCGAGCGTGGGGAACGCTCCGTCCGCGGCAGCAATGGGCACGGGGCGCCAGTCGATCCCGTCGGCGCTGACATCAACGCGTCCGCCGCCGGCGAACAATGCCGCGGCAATGCCTGCGGGGTACGTTGGGTCGGAGTAAAAACTGTTGCCGAAGACGAGCAGGTCGACTCCGTACGGGTTCGCCGGATCATCGATCACGGCGTGATCGAACTTGACGGTGAGATGTCCGCCGCGCCCGATCTGGACGACCTCGTCGGTCATGTACGCCGGGTTGAACGGGGTGACCGCGCCCGGGAACGCGCCCACACCGGTGAACCGGGTTGGCTCCCCGATCGCCGAGCCCGGGTTCGTGTAGGACGGGTTCACGCCCGTGCCCGCCGCGTACGACTCGACGCTCGTTCCGTACACGCCGGCGCACACGTGCGACACCGCCGCGGCGCTCAGGGCGCCAACAACACAACGAAGAACCATTCGATTCAACTCCCGCGCACCGGTCCCAACGGTCCGGCGCACCGCTCGCTCCGATTCGCGCGGAGCGGCCCCCGACCGTGATGGTCGTGGCCCGAACGCGAGGGTCGGTGAGGGCGGCGGGCGGGCGCCGGGGACGGGGCGCACACCGAGCCGACAAACCCCTTTTCGGAATTCTGCAAGCGGGCTCCGCGTGCGCGGCAGACCGCCGGCAGAGCCCCGAAAACGCGAGGGCCGCCAGCGCCGCAGGACGCCTCTTCTCAAGCGTCCCGCGGCGATCATCGGCAGGTCTTCCGGCTCGGGGCTCGGCGGGCCCGACCTTCCCGCGAGAGTCGTTGACTCCCGCAGTGGTCCCCGAAGGTGCGTTCGGCACGCTCCCTCGGAAACGGAGATCGCTCCCCGTTAGTCCCGCGTCAGCACCCCTCACGGCGGCGCGTCCGCGGTGGATTTACACCACACTTCTCTTTCCAGCCCCGCGAGCGGGGCACCGATGACGAGGTCAGCGTACCTCCACGCCCACGATTGTCAAGACGCGTGCGCGATACCCCGCCGGGCTTCCGGAGGGGGTGGCGAGTCCGCGAGCCGGGGGAGGTGAGCCATCGAGAGCGGAATGTTCGCCGCGATCTGGCTTCTTATTTCTCAAACAAGAACGCATTGCCCACGACGCGACACCCATCCCCGCGCTGCTCGATGTGCTCGTACCCCTCGTGCATCGACGCGCACCCGGTCGTGCCGTCCTTGCGCAGGGCGTAGAGCGTCACGTTGAACCGCGGCCGGCCCTTCTCATCGAGCAGGCGCGCCTCGCGGGTGCAGTCCGCGATCTTCTTGAGCACCCTCAGGCACGCGTCGACCGGCAGGAGCCCGTTCTCCATGTGCTGCACCACCGAGTGCGACCCGCACACCTGCATGACCGCTTCGCCACGCCCGGTCGCGCCCGCGCTGCCGACCGCGTTGTCGGTGTACAGGCCGGCGCCGACGATGGGTGTGTCGCCCGCTCGCCCCGCGAGCTTGTACGACAGGCCGCTGGTGCTGGTCACCGACCAGAGGTCGCCCGAAGGATCGAGCCCCGAGACGTGGATGGTTCCGTAGGTGAACGGCGCCTTCGGTGCCGCGCCGTGCTGGCCCGCCTTCTGAGGCCCCGGCGCATCGTCCTTGCCCGGGGCAGCGGTCCGCCCCGCCCAACGCGCCACGCCGAAATCGCTCGGCTTGTCCTGGCGCGACACCCAGGCGTCCTTCTCGCTCAGCTCGGCCTTCCACGTCAGGTACGCCTCGCGGCTCTTGGGCGTGAGCAGGTCTTCCTCGGGAAACCCGACCACGCGCGCGAATTTCAGGGCGCCCTCGCCGACCAGCAGCGTGTGGTCCGTGCGCCGCATGACTTCCAGCGCCACCCGAGACACATGACGCACGCCGCGCAGCCCTGCCACGGCCCCGGCCCGGTGGCGCGGCCCGTCCATCACCGCGGCGTCCAATTCCACCACACAGTCCTCGTTCGGCAATCCTCCGAACCCGACGGACATTTCCTCCGGATCGTCCTCGACGAGAGATACGCCGGCGACGATCGCGTCGAGCATGGGCGTGCCGGCGCGCACGAGTTCGACTGCCCGACCGGTTGCCGGGCGGCCGTTCCATGATGAAATGAGCACCGGGCGCGCCGAATCTTGGCCTGCCATCACGCACTCCCTGGAATGATGTCGGCGCAGTGTACGGTGTTCGCTGGTCGGCGCGGGCGACCGCACCGCGGGTACCCGCGAAATCGAGCACAATCGACCCGGGACGGAGTTCCCGGCAACGGACCAGTATTCCCCCAGGCCCGGGACGAACTCGTTGTGATCGCGGAAGTCCTCAGGGAAATGCGGTGACCGCGACCGACGCCAGCGCCGGGGAGCGCCGGCGCACAAGCTCTGAAAGCTCGTTCCCCACGCTGCCGGTCTTCAGGCCGCGGCAGAGATCTCCCGCCGCGCCCCGTTCCAGTGCCTTGAGCGTCTGGCGATCCTCGTCGTCAAGCGGGGGCGCATCGCTCCCGAGCGACCCGGCGATGTGGCGCGAGAGAACTCGGCGTTGCCCGTCGGTGTCGTCGAAGTGGGCGCCCAGGGCAGGGATCACGCGCGGTCCAATCTGGAAGAGTGCGTAGGCCGCGATCGCTCCGTCATACTCATCGCCGTTGTCCGCAAGGCGATCGATCAGGACCGCGGTGGCCGGCTCGTAAAGCGCCGTGTGACCGCCGCACGCCGCGGCCGCGGCGGCCAGAACGCTCTGCTGTCGGTCACCGGAACCCATCGCACGCCGTAACCACGGATCCGCCCGATCGTTCATGGCGCCGAGGAATGCGCACGCGGAACAGGCGTTGTTCAGGCCGATGGCGTGCCAGTTGTTTGCCGCGTCGTCGCGGAGGGCCTCGACGCTTACGTCCAGCAGCGCGTCAGAGGCTTCCCACGGCTGAAATGGACCCAACTCGTCGGTAAGCCCGGCACCGACCATCCATTTCTGCCGGAGCAAGTGAGCCGCGGCCTGCCGACGCTGCCAGTCTTTGTCGCGCAGGGCGGCCTCGAGGCAGGGGAGAGCCTCGTCGCCGAGGTCAGACAGCACTTCCATCGCCCAGTCCATATTCCAAGCGACATCATCGCTGCCCAGATCATGAACGGCCGTCCGTGCGAGCAGTCGTCGGCTCCACGCCGTCAGATCCCCGCGTTCCAGCCGCAAGGCGAGCGTGAAGCGAGCCTCCCCATGCGTCCACCGCGGCGCTGCACGCTCGATCGCGGCCAGCGCGGGGGTCGGCAGGTACGACACCCAATGGCACCCCAGAACCGAGCGGACATTCCAGCATGCCGCGCCGGCCGCGAGCAGTACAAGCGAGGCAGCGCCGTGTCCGATCGCTCGCGCGGTCGGCGCGGCGATCGACCTACGGCGCGCCCCGCATTCCGGGCACTCGGCGCAACCGTCCGCGGATCGCGGTAGTCCTGACAGGTCGTAGCCACACCCGTGCGCCATGAACCAATTGGCGGGCCAGAGCCAGACCCACAGGCCGGTCCTTCCTCCGGTGCAGCGACCGTGCCGCGCTCGTGCGAGCGTTCGGACTCCAGCCGCGAGCGCTGCCAGCGCAAGGATGACGAACACCACGGCTCCGTAATGAACAAGCCGGACCATTGAGATCTCCGTCGGCGCCGCGCGGGCGCCCCGGCACCGAGTATCGGCCCGGCTCTTGTTCGAAGAACAACCCTCGGTCGCTCGGCCGTGATGGGGTTCGTGGGGAACGGCGAGGTGCCCGCGAGCGTTCGGCGCACATCCCATCTGCCCCGTACGCTCTGCCATGCCCACGATTGCCGTACGCCCTGCAGTTGAATCCGACCTCCCCCTCATCCTGTCCCTCATCCGCGAACTCGCCGAGTACGAGCGTGCGCCTGAGCAGGCCGTCGCGACCATCGAGTCGCTGCGTCGGCACCTCTTCGGCGATTCGTTCGAAGGTCGGCCCGGGCGCCGCGGGCCGGTCGCCGAGTGCTTGATCGGGACGATCGACGACCAGCCACAGGGCATGGCCCTGTACTTCTCCAACTTCTCCACGTGGAATGGGACGCCCGGCGTGTACCTGGAGGACCTGTTCGTCCGGCCCGCCGCCCGCAAGTGCGGACTCGGAAAAGCCCTCTTGACGCGCTTGGCCGCCATCGCCGTGGGACGCGGCTGTAAGCGGCTCGAGTGGGCGGTCCTTGACTGGAACACGCCCGCGATCGACTTCTACAAGGCGCTCGGTGCCACGCCGATGGACGAGTGGACGGTGTTCCGCCTGAGCGGACCGGCCCTGGCGCGGCTGGGGGCCGCGGCGTTAATCTCCGCGCCCGCTCCTTGACCGGACCGCCCGTTTCGGGTCTATTGTGTTTGGGAGATGGGCGGGCGTTCTGCTCGCCGCGTCGCCGTTCCGGTTGTCATTGTCGCGATCCTGGACATGGAGGTGCCGCCGTGCTCAACGCTCCGCGCCGGGCCACCTGGGCGTTCACGCTCATCGAACTCCTGGTGGTGATCTCCATCATCGCGATCCTCATCAGCATGCTGCTGCCGGCGCTCGGCAAAGCCCGCAAGAGTGGGCAACGCATTGCCAGCCTCCAGAACCTCCGATCCAACGGCACCTACATGTCCGGCTACGCGGTTCAGAACAAGGACTGCTTCGTCAACCCGTTCCAGCCGCGCCCCCTGTGCTCGTGGGACACCAACGGCACCTACGTGGCGTGGGTGTGGGTGCAGAACCAGGAGTGCAGTTCGGGGTGGGCGTACGGGCCGGCGGCGTACAGCGGAAGCGGCACCGAGAGCTTCGGGTACCACTGGATCTCGCACACCCTGTACCAGGACAAGGACACCGCGTCGCGCGTCAAGTCCAGCGTGGCGCCCGCCGACCGCGATCTGCAGAACTGGTTCAAGAACAATCGCGGGCAGAACGCGCAGACCGACCTGACGTGGATCTTCCCCAGTTCGTACTGGTACCCGCCGGTGTTCTGGCAGGAGGCCGAGCATTTCTCCGACGTCACACGCACGACGGGTCAGCCCAAGAACCACTACTTCGTGCGAAGGAACACTTTCTCCGAGTGCATGTTCCCCGCGAAAAAGGTCATGATCTTCGAGGGCAAGGACTTCGTGGCCCCGCTCCAGCCCATGTGGAACAGCATCTACGCCAAGCCCCAGGTGCTCCTGGCCGACGGCAGCGGTCGCACGGTCAACATGACGGACATCTACGCCGCGACCGCCTCCCCGAGTGATACGGACCCGACCAAGCTGCCCGCGCCCTCGGGACTGTGGAACCCCGGAAAGATCGAGATGGACAAGAAGATGCTGTACGGCGCGCCGAACTTCACGTGGGACTACACCAACCCCGCGTTCTTCTGGGCGACCCGCGACGGCATCCGCGGACGCGACCTCCCATGAGCACGCCGATCGCTGCGACGCCCGCCCGTTCGAAACGCCTCCGCGTGGTCTCCGCGCTCGGGTTATGCGTCGTCGGCGCGGCGGCGGTCGTATGGCGCCTTACCTCCCACGACGACACGCCCGCGGTCGAGCCCGCGCTCGAGGACCGCTCCATCAAGCTCAAGCAGGAGCTCATGCTGCTCGAGCAGAAGCAGCCCCCGCCTGAGCCCGAGGCGGCCCCCGTTGAGCCCACGCGCGCCGCACGCAAGGCCAGGTGACGCGGACGGGCCTCGCGCGGCGTACTTTTAGAGCTCTGGATGCGCGGCTGTGCGTCGCGCATAGACTGAGATCCGAGCGCCCCGCCGCGGCGCCGGGCGTTCCATGGGGCCCCATCATGACCTCCGCAAGCCAGATCCAGGAAGTCGATCCCGTCACGCTCCGCAAGTGGGTGGACTCGGGCGAGGTCGTAGTCGTCGACGTTCGCGAACCCGACGAGCACGCCCGCGAGCACATCCGCGGCAGCCGCTCGGTTCCCTTGTCCGCGTTCAACCCTTCGGACGTGCCCACTCCCAACGGCGCCCGCGTCGTCCTTCACTGCCGTGGCGGAACCCGCTCGGCGGATGCGGCCGCACGCCTGGTTGCCGCGGGACGCGCGCCGGTGATGCACCTCAAGGGCGGCATCGAGGCGTGGAAGGCCGCAGGCGGGCCGGTTGAGTTCAACGCCCGCGTGCCGATCAGCATCATGCGCCAGGTGCAGATCACGGTCGGAACGCTTGTGCTCGCAACCAGCGTTCTGGCCTACCTAGTCTCGCCGTATTTCCTTCTGTTGACCGGGTTCTTCGGCGCCGGGCTCGTGTTCGCGGGAACCACCGGGATGTGCGGCATGGCGGCGGTGCTCGGGCTGATGCCTTGGAACAAGGCGTTCCGCACGGGGGGAGCCTGCCCTTCGCCGGGCTCGCAGGTTGGTTCATGAGCGCGGCACGATTCCCCGTGCCGCGCTTCAGTTTTTTTCTCCTCTGTGCCTCTGTGTCGCTGTGGTGAACCCGATCGTCCTCAGGCGCGAGCCGCGTCCGTGAGCGCGATGTCGAGCACCTTGCAGGCAAACTCGCAGTCCTCGCGCGTGATGCACATCGGCGGCTTGATCCGCAGCACGTTCCCGAACAGCCCGCCCTTGCCGACCATCACGCCAAGGTCCTTGCACCGCTCGAACACCGCGGCGCACTTGGGGCCCGCCGGCGCCTTGGACTTCTTGTCCTCGACGATCTCCATCCCGAGCATGAGCCCGCGCCCGCGCACATCGCCGACGATCGCGTGACGCATCTGCAGGTCGCGGAGCCCGTCGAGGAAGTACGCCCCGATCTCCTTGGCCCGTTGCTGGATGTTCTCTTCAACGATGACACTGAGGGTGGCTATCCCCTGCGCCATGCTGACGGGGTTGCCGCCGTAGGTGTTGAAGTGGAGCTTCTTGGTCATGGCCTGGGCGATCTCGGGCTTGGTGACCACGCACGCCAGCGGCGCGCCGTTGCCGATGCCCTTGGCCATGGTGACGATGTCGGGCGTGACGCCGGGGCCGCCGACGGACTCAAAGCCCCAGAACGCATCTCCGGTGCGCCCGAACCCGGTCTGCACTTCGTCGCTGATGCACAGGCCCCCCGCGGCGCGGACGTGCTCGTACACGGCCTTGAGGTAGCCCGGGGGCAGTTCGACCGTGCCGCCCACGCCCTGTATCGGCTCGGCGATGAACGCGGCAACGCTGCCGCTGGTCGCGGTGCGGATCAGATCGAGCACATCGTCGGCGTACTTGCGTCCCGCATCGGCGTCGTCGTAGCCAAAGGTGCCGCGGTAGCGGTCGGGGAGCTTGGCGTGGTGGATGCCAAAGCCCAGCGGCATCGGCTGGCGCCACGTGTTCAGCGCCGAGACGCCCATCGTGAAGTTCGACATCCCGTGGTAGGCGTTCCGCAGCGCGATGACGTCGAAGCAGCCGGTCTTGACGCGGGCCATGAGAATGGCCAGGTCGTTGGCCTCGCTCCCGGAGTTGGTGAAGTAGCACACGCCCTTGTCGAGGCCCGAGCCCTTGGGGAACGTCGAGATGAGCTTCTTGCCGAACTGCGCGATATTGGGGTGCAGGTAGATCGTGGTCGTGTGCTGGAGCAGTTCGTTCTGCCGGCGCACGGCCTCGACGACCTTGGGGTGGCAGTGGCCGATCGAAACGGTGACGATGCCCGCGAACATGTCGAGGTACCGCTTGCCGGTCTCGTCGAAGAGCCACTGCATGTGGCCCTGCACGATCATCACCGGGTCCTTGTAGTACGTGAGCAGGGCGGGGGTGAGGAACTCGCGGCGCATGGCGAGAACCTCGGCCTTGCTCGGGCCCGTGTACGGCGCTGGCTTCATCGCGCACGGCGGCATAGTGGGGGTCGTCGGGGCGGCGGTGGGACGGGCGGGGGCGGTGGTCATGCCGAGATAATACGGGCCGGGGAGGACGGAGTTGGAGGTGCCCCTCAGTCCGACGCAGGGGCAAAGAGCTCGAGGTACCCGCACCCCGTGCAACGCAGGGTTGCCACCTGCAGCCGGTCGGCCGGCTTGGTGCGGAACGAGAGATCGAACCACGACTTCTTCGGCGTGCCGCGCACCCACTCGAGCGGGCGCTCCGAGCCCACGTGCGTCGCCGCCATGAAGGTCGCGTCGGCAAGGAGGCCGAACTCCATCTTCGATGAGCACTTCGGGCACGTGGTCGATGGGCTTGGTGCGGCGGTCATGCCAGAATCTCCGAGGAGCGACTCGTCCTCCGCATCAACACAAAGTACACCACCAATGCCAAGCCAAGTCCCACGAACCACGCGTACCCGTACACCGCGTCGAACACCTCCGGAAACACCGGCACAATCTTCGGATCTAGCCTTGCTATCGCGTGCGTCCGATTCGTTGCCGCGTTCACGAAGCCCGGGACGTTCGGCGCCACGGCCAGCACCAGCGCGACGACCGCCCGCCAGTTGATCCCGCCGCCGCCGTACGAATACTCGCCCCCCGCGTCGTACAGAGCTTCGACGCTCAGACGCGTCCGCCGGATCAGGTAGTAGTCGCACAGCATGATCCCCGCGATCGGACCCAAGAGCGCCCCGTACCCGATCAGCCACGTGAAGATGTACGCGCCCAGGTTCGTGTACAGGTACCACGGCATCATGAGCACGCCGATCACGGCGGTGATCATGCCGCCGGCGCGGAACGAGATCCGCCGCGGGTTCAGGTGCGAAATGTCGTTCGCCGGGCTCACCACATTCGCGGCAATGTTCGTCGAGAGCGTCGCCACCGACAGCGCGACCAGGGAAACGATGATGACCGGGATCGAGCCCAGCTTCGCCACCAGCGCCACGGGATCGCCGATCGCGCTGCCGTAGATGAACACCGTCGCCTGCGTCACCACGATGCCGATGAAGCAAAAGAGCGTCATCGTGGTCGGCAGCCCGATCGCCTGGCCCCACACCTGGGCCTTCTGCGACTTGGCGAAGCGCGTGAAGTCCGGGATGTTCAGCGACAGCGTGGCCCAGAACCCGACCATCGCCGTAAGCTGCGGGAAGAAGACTCGCCAGAATTCACCGTTCGATGTAAACCTCGATCCCTGCTCGAACAGCGCCGCGACCGAATCCACCTTCCACATGGCCCAGACGAGGAGCGCCAGTCCCGCTGCGATCAGGAACGGCGCGGCCCAGGATTCGAGCCACTTGATCGAATCCATCCCGTGCCAGATGAAGTGCAGGTTGATGGCCCAGAAGAAGAGGAAACACGCGCCCTGCCACGGCGTGAGGCCCAGGAACGTCCCGTCGCCGTGGATCCTCGCGGCTTCGGCGCCCAGATCGATCACGTGCGTCGCGCCCAGGATCTGATAGATCGCATCGCCCCCGATCCAGGTCTGGATCCCGAACCAGCCGCACGCGACCAGCGCCCGCGCCAGCGCCGGGATGTTGGCGCCCTTGGTGCCGAAGCTTGCGCGCATGAGCACCGGGAACGGGATCCCGTACTTGCCCCCGGGCTGGCCGTTCAGGATCATCGGCACCAGCACGATGAGGTTGCCCAGGGCGACTGTGAGCACGGCCTGCCACCACGCCATCCCCTGCTCGATCATGCCCGCCGCGAGCGTGTAGGTGGGGATGCACACCGCCATCCCGATCCACAGCGCGGCAATATGCCACGTGGACCACGTGCGCTGCGCGGGAGTGGTGGGGGCAAGGTCGGGGTTGGAGAGGCTGAGGCTCATCCCCTCAGGCTACCAACATGCCGGTGAAACGGCTGGCGCCCTCGGCGTGCGGGCGCTGTGTTCAATCGGGCCGCTTCGCGCCCGGTTCAGGTGGCGCGGGCTTGGCCTGCTCCTTGAAGAACTTCACGATGAGCGCCGGCGCTTCGACGGGGTACTGGTGCCCGCCGTCGTAGATGAGGGTGATTAGCGGCGTGCCGGTCTTCGATGGGTAAAGCGTGCAGTCCTTGGCCCACGCCTCGCCCTTCTCCTGGCAGCCATCGACCTTCTTCACGGCCTCGATGGTCCGCTCTTGGTACTGGAACTTCACCAGTTCATCGTTCTTGCCCGCGATGTGCATGGCGGGCTTGGGCTTGAGGTTGCGGGCCTGGGGTGTGAAGGCGCCCGACGGGGCGAAGGCCGCGAAGACGTCGGGCCGTGCAGTCCAGAGCAGGTATGTGAACCCGCCGCCGTTGGAGTGGCCCATGGCGTAGATGCGGCGATCGTCGACCTTGTACTCCTTGCGGAGTGATTCGAGCACGGCATCGAAGAATTTGAGATCGCGGTCGCCCTGAAGTCCCTCGCGGTTCTGCCAGCCGTTCTTCTTGCCCTCCGGGTCGGTGAGCGCGCCGGGCGTGGGGAGGCCCTGCATGTACACGACGATCGCGTCGGGCCAGACGGTGTGGATGTGGAACGACAGGGACGCCTGACGGGCGCTGCCGCCGTGACCGTGGAAGGCGAAGACGATGGGGGTCGGTGTGGTCGCTGCGGCGGCAGGAACAAGCACGATTGCTTCGCGCTTGACGCCGTCGATGGTCCAGTCGAGGTGCTTCTGAATTGAGGGAGCGTGCGCCGCGGAAGACGTCGTCGCCGGAGAGTCGGGCTTTGTCGCGTCGGCGGGCTTAGCGGGAGGTTGGAGGAAAGTTGCGAGATATAGAACCGCGGTCAAGATCGAAACGAGCATTGAGAGAATCCTCGAGCGGGTGCGTGCGCGATGTCTGTGACCTGACAATCGTTCAACGAACGAAGATTGGTGCAATTGCCGATTCCCCGACGCATCGAGCATTACGAGTCAGGGAAATGTCCGGACAGAAATCAGTGACCTTCGCGCCCGGGCTGTTCAGGTCCCAGCAGTCCATCGAGCGGTTCCCATGATGGACTACGGACAATGAAGCACTCTTCTCGATCGGGGTCGGCCTTGAGTGTAATTTTGTCAATTCTGGGCAGCAATTCGCGTGCGAGAGTGCCGCGGATCATGACGGAACGGCCATGATGCTCGCCCGTCCAACCGGACATCTTCTCCATCCCGTCGACGTAGAGGTCGACACCCCGATAGTTGAACCACCAGCGCCCGTTCATACTCCAGGCGGTGCCGCGTAGCGCAACCTCGCGCCCGATTTGATCCTCAAGCCGCACGAGACGAGTGACTCCGCCCTCGACCTTAAAGCTGGTGTCGCTCGTGCCGGCCCGAATTACTCCGAATGCTTCAGTCCGCTTCCCTTCGATGTGGGACGGCCATGCGGCATTGGGATCCGTCAGCAACTCCCACCCCTCGTCCACAATGAACGACTGGCCGTCCTTGGAGCGAGCGGTTCCCACGAGGAGGGCGCTTCGTCCGATGAACTCGGAAGGCGAAAAGCGAATCGCGGCAGTGGTCTTGCCCTTGTACGCGACGAACCACGAGTGGAAGCTCGTGCCGATCTGCGATTGCAGATCGATGCCTGCCCGCTCGTAGGCCATTGGCGGAACGCCGACAATTCCGCCAGTTTCGTACCCCTCCAATTCGTACGTCATCCGGTCCTCAAGGCTCGGCAGTCGGTGATCGGCGGATGCTTCGACATCGCCAAAGCTGCCGAAGTACGGCTCCAGCTTGATGCGGATGTTCTCCATGATGAAGCGATCGTCGATTCGCTGTACCAGGAGGTTTGGCCCGTCGTCGTATCCCTTGGAAGGTCCGCTGACGACGATACCCTGAATTCGCACGACTGTTCCGAGTGGAAGCCCCAGCTTGCCGATCAGTCGAAACGCACCGCCAAGCTGCTGGATCGGCACGTCAACCGGCGGCGAGTGAGCCGGTTGGGCATACGCGGTTGATGCGACTGCCGTACACCAAATCGAAATCACCCGACGAGTGAAGTCCATTGGCCCTCACGCCTTCGCAATCTGCGTGTAGCTCTCCGGCCTCCTGTCCCTGTAGAACTGCCACACGTTCCGCACTTCCTGGATCATGTCGAGGTCGAGGTCCGCGACGACGACTTCATCCTTGTCGCGCGACGCTTCCACCATGATTTTGCCGCGGGGGTTGCAAAAGTAGCTCTGCCCGTAGAACTCGCCCATGCCCCAGGGCTGCTCGGTGCCCACGCGGTTGATCGCGCCGACGTAGTACTGGTTGGCCACGGCGTGCGCCGGCTGTTCGAGTTTCCAGAGGTACTCGCTGAGCCCCGCCACCGTTGCGCTGGGGTTGAACACGATCTCCGCGCCGTTGAGGCCAAGCTCCCGCGCGCCCTCCGGGAAGTGGCGGTCGTAGCAGATGTACACGCCGATCTTTCCGACGCGCGTCTGGAAGACCGGGTACCCCAGGTTGCCCGGCTTGAAGTAGAACTTCTCCCAGAACCCCGGGTGGCAGTGGGGGATGTGGTGCTTGCGATACTTGCCCAGGTATTCGCCGCGCTCGTCGATGACGGCCGCGGTGTTGTAGTACACGCCCGCCATCTCCTCCTCGTAGATCGGGACGATCATCACCATCCCGTGGCGCTTGGCCAGGTCCTGCATCAGCTTGATCGTCGGACCGTCGGGGATCGGCTCGGCCGTCTGGTACCACTTGGTGTTCTGTTCGGCGCAGAAGTACGGGCCGTAGAAGATCTCCTGGAGGCAGCAGACCTGCGCCCCCTTCTCCGCGGCTTGCCTGATCAGGCCGATGTGCTTCTCGATCATTGCCGACTTGATCTTCTTCAGGTCGGTCGTGTCGCTGACGGGGTTGCTGGCCTGGATGAGCGCGGCTCGGGTGATGCGGGGCATGGGGTTCTCCGTGGCCAGAGTCTAACGCCCACGGCCTTGGCGGGCCGTCCGGCTCCCATCCTCCGCCCTCGAGCCCATCGGCCGCGTGTTCCGCGCGAGCACGCCGGGTTGGGGCCGGTGAGGCCCGGGACGGCCGGCGACCGGGGCGTCTACTGTCTCCACTCGCCTCGGCGGCAGCTTCAACCCGTGCCGCGTTCGAAGCGTTGGGAGTGTCCATTGCGATCTCACAAGCCCGCCCTGGGCTTCATCCTGTTCACGCTCTTCCTCGATGTCCTGGGCTTCGGGCTTCTGATCCCCGTGGGCCCTCACCTGGTTCAGCAGTTCATGGGGGGCAACGAGGCCAACGCATCGCTGGCGTTCGGGATGCTCGCCACCACCTATGCGGCGATGCAGTTCGTCTTCGCGCCCATGCTCGGCGTGCTCTCCGACATGGTCGGGCGCCGGCCCGTCATCCTTATCGCGCTCTTCGGCTCCGGCCTTGACTACTTCGCCATGGCGCTCTCGCCGACCCTGAAACTGCTCTATATCACCCGCGCCATCAACGGCCTCTCGGGCGCCAGCATGACCGCCGCCAGCGCCTACATCGCCGACATCACGCCCCCCGAGAAGCGGGCCGGGGCCTTCGGCATGGTCGGCGCCGCTTTCGGCATGGGGTTCGTCATCGGCCCGCTCATGGGAGGATGGCTCGGCTCGGAAAAGACAAACCTCCTGATCGGCCACGGCCACATCCACCTGCCGTTCTACGTCGCGGGCGTGATCACGCTCGTGAACTGGGTCTACGGCATGTTCGTGCTGCCCGAATCGCTGCCGCCCGAGCGGCGCGTCCCGTTCACGCTCAAAAAGGCCAATCCCGTCGGCGCGATCCCCGCCCTGTCGCATTACCCGGCGGTGCTCGGGCTTGCCGCGTCGATGTTCCTCATGAACCTCGCCCAGTTCGGCCTGCACGTCACGTGGGTGCTGTACATGGGCCACCGCTTCGGGTGGGACTCGGTCGACGTCGGGCTCTCGCTTTTCACCGTCGGCATCGGCGCCGCGATCGTCCAAGGCGGCCTGGCGCGGAAGGTCGTTCCGCTCCTGGGCGAGCGACGGGCCCTGCTCCTGGGCGTGGCGATCGGGGTGCTCTCCTACATCGGGTACGGCCTCGTGACCCACGGGTGGATGATCTACGCGGTGATCGCGTTCGGCTCACTCGGCGGAATCGCGCAGCCCGCCGCGCAGTCGCTCATCACCCGCACCGTCAAGCCCACGGAGCAGGGAACCGTGCAGGGGGCGATCACGAGCCTGCAGAGCGCCGCGGCAATCCTGGGCCCCATGATCGGCGGCTCGATCTTCGCCTATTCGATCGGCAAGGGCTCCTCGATCTTGCCGCCGGGATCGAGCTTCCTCGTCGGCGCCGTGATGTGCGCCATGGGCTGGTGTCTCGCGGCGTGGGCGACGCGCCACGTCGCCCCCATGCCCGCAGCCGCGGCGGCGAGTCCCGCGCCGAGCGTGGGCGCCTGACGCCCGACCCGGCCGGCGACATATGCTCCGGCCATGAGCGGCATCGAGCCCACCGCTTCCGATTATTTCGGCGCCATGGTCGATCGCTACGACTCGCTGATCCGGCGGGCCGTGCCGCGGTACGACGAGATGATCGACCGGCTCGTCGAGCACCTGCCGCCGGACGCACTCCGAATCCTCGAACTCGGCTGTGGCACCGGGAATCTCACGCTCCGCCTGGCCGAGCGGTTCCCTCGCTCTGCCATCACGTTCGTGGACGCGGCCCCCGAAATGATCTCGATCACCGCCCAGCGCGCCGCCCCGCGCGGCGTCGGGGCCCTTGTTCGACCGCTCACCGCCCGCTTCGAGGATCTGAGTTTCTCTCCCGGGAGCTTCGACCTGGTCGTTTCCTGCATGAGCCTGCACCACGTCGTCGACAAGGCGGCGATCTACCGCTCCATCCGCGGCTGGCTCGTCCCGGGCGGCAGCCTGTGCTTCGCCGATGAACTCCTGGGCGCGACCGAGCACGCGCAGCGGGTCTTCTGGGATCGCTGGCTCGAATTCTGCCGCCAGCCGGGCAACTGCACCGAGGACGAGGTGAAGAGCCTCGTGGACCACGCCGGGGCACACGATCACTACGTGGCTCTCCCGGAGCACTTCGAACTTCTCCGCGCGGCAGGCTTCCGGAGCGTGGACTGCGTATGGCGGAACTTCATGTACAGCGTGGTCGTGGCCGCGTAAGAGCCGCGACCGGCCCCGCCGCACGCGCTTAAACACAGATCGGCGTGAGCGATCAGCACCCGCATCGTGGCCCCGGCGTCCGACCGCCAGAGGACAAGGGGATGCGCATTGCGGCTGGATCCCGTACCCCAGATTATTCTGCGGTGCGTGTGCGGGATTGCATGGCGCACCCCCCTTCAAGACATTCACAAGTGTTCGAGACCGGCTGTGGGTGCGCCGTCAACGTGGGGGTGTTACGGCGCACACAGGCCGGATCGAGCGTCGGCTGTTTCCGTGTTCGCAAGGTCAGAAGATCGGCGCCGCGGGGCGCCACGAGGAGGACAGGACCATGATTCAGAATTCAGGCAGGCTTGCTTTGTCGACGGCGGTAGCGATGCTTGCGGCCGCGGCAAGCGCCCAGGCGACGATCATCAACTATTCGGCGTTTCTCGACGGTCCGTCGGAGAGCCCGCCCAACGCGTCGCCCGCAACCGGACAGGCGTTCGTGGACATCGACACGGTCCTTCACACGATGCGTGTGCAGGTGAGCTTTACGGGTCTTCTCGGGCCGACCACCGCATCGCATATCCACGCCGCGACCGCATTGCCGGGCGTCGGCACGGCGGGCGTCGCGACGCAGACCCCCACGTTCACCGGGTTCCCCACCGGCGTGACTTCCGGTGTCTACGACCACACGTTCGACATGACCCTGGCGTCCAGCTACAACGCCAGCTTCGTCACCGCTAACGGCGGCACCGCGGCTACGGCCGAGGCCGCGCTGTTCGGAGCCATCGCGGCGGGCAAGGCGTACCTCAACGTCCATACCTCGGCGTTCGGCGGCGGTGAAATCCGCGGGTTCCTCACGCCGGTTCCCACGCCCGGCGCCGCGTCGGTGCTCGCGCTCGGCGGATTGCTCGCCGTGCGCCGCCGGCGCGCCTGACCGGTTGATCGAGCGACCATGCGGAGTCCAGGCAGAGCCGCCCCGGTGCACGCCGGGGTGGCTCTGCATTCATTTTTTTAGGCTGCACCTCGGCGCATCTTCGAGCCATGCGCCACCCGGCCAGGGGCCAGAGAATTCTTGGCAAGCGACGTGCGACCCGCGGTCAGCATCCGAGATAGAAATGATCCACGAAATAATCGAAGTCATCGCCGTTGACGAACGTGTTGTGGTCGACGTCGGCGCGGGGATCGCCAAGCTCGAAATCCAGCACGAACGCGTCGAAGTCGTCGCCGTTCACGAAGCTGTTCAGGTCGTAATCTGAAGCGCAGAACGCGGCCGTGAGCACCACCTCGAACTCCTCGCTGTCGATGTACACGGCCGCGCGGTCGTGGGCGTAGAACCGAAGCGTGAACGACTCCCCGCTGGGGCCGTCCTCGATCTGCCACAGCGGGTGGTAGTCAAAGAACGGGCTGCCGACGTGCAGCGACTCGCCCGCTACAAGGGGGGCGATCGGTCCCCACACCGCGCAGCCCGCATCAGACGACACGAGAACGACCTCGACATCCGCCGAGGAATCAGGCACGAACAGGTCCTCGTCGGGCTCGTCAATGACGACCGATTCGATGCCCAGGATGCCAAAGGCCCAGCCGGAGGCCTGCGGGAAGGTCGAAATCGGCACCTCGAATGAGGGCTCGTGAACGTGCGCTTTCAGGCGTCCGGAGGCATCACGCCCGATCACGATGCCGTCATCGGCCCGAACCAGACCCGTCCCCCCGGACAGGATCGCCACGATCGAACACCCAACTCCCAAGCCGCCACCGCCGCGCGCGTATCGCATGGTTGAAAGCCTTTCAATTTGGTCCCCGCGGCACGGCGCATGCACGATAGCGGATGATCTATCGGTGTGTCCAAGAGAATGTCGTACCTCCAAGGACGATTCCTGATCCCTCCGATCGACCCGTATCGCAGCCGGCCCGGTCCCGCCTGAAGAGCGGTCAGGTGGTCGCGTGGCAAGCCTGCCTGCGCTGCTATTTCGGTCGGCTCGGACTTGCCGCGGCGGCGTCGACGTTGGCGTTGGCCGCGTCCGATTCGGCCTTCTCGGCGGCCTCGATGCGTTCAAGCGCGGCACGGAGCTTCTGGATGGCAGCATCGTCGTCGAGAACAAGCTGGTCGTCCTGAACGGCCCACTTGCCCCAAAGGTCCTTGAGGAGCGCGAGGTACTCCCTGTTGGCGGCGATCGAGGCGTCGCGCAGACGCGTGCTGTTGATCTGCCTGGGGATGTTGGCGCCCTTGGCAAACTCGTCGCTGTGGAGCCCGGCCTTGCCCTTGTCGAAGCCGGCCTTGATGAGACCCAGGCGGTATTCCTCGGGCATGGCGCGGATGCCGTCGGCGAGGGCCTTGTTCTTTGCCGCAAGATCGTCGAGCAGGGCGAGGCGATCGATGATGTCCCGCGGGGATTTGAGAGAGACGGGGTCGATGCCGCCGAGTTGAGCAAAGCGGTCAGACGCCTCGCCAACCTTCGAAGCAACCGCGGTCACGGACTTGATGACGGCAGCGCCGACCCTCATCACCACGGCGCCGTCGCCGGTGAGATTGGCGGCCCGGTTCTCGATCGTGTCAGTGATTCCCGCGACGTCCTGGGCGTTGCGTGCCGCCGCGTCGGGCTGGTCGCGGTTCTTCCGCACGGATTCGGCGAGTTCCTGACGGGCCGCGTCGAGACTCTGCACGGTCCGCTCGGCCTCAGCCGCGGCCGCCGCACGCCGGTGGTTCAGGATCGACACGCCGTTCGAGACGATCGACAGCGTCAGAAGCGTCGACATGGCGATGTTGAACGCGCGGCTGGAGCGCTTCGCGATCAGGTACACGACGAGCGCGATGGTCGCGCAGGCCAGCACCGCGCCGAAGAAACGACCGACGCCGTTGGAGATCCAGAGGAAGTTCTCGTGCGTGTGCGAGACGTAGCTCACGCCCAGGCCGGTGCCCATGACGGCAAGGGACAACAGGAGCGTGAAGGGATGCAGCTTGAGGCGAGGCTTGCCGGACGAAGGGGGGGTCGGTTGCTCGGTCTGCATGCGGGCTCCATTGTTCAAAGGCAGGGTCGTGCAGCCGCCGGGCGACCGCATCGTGGCGCACGCGTGTTTAGGCGGGCATGTCCGGGACGAGATCGGTCTGGAGCTCAGGCGTTGCCGCGGGCACGCTGCTCACCGGCAGACCCAGCTCCTTCCGCACGATGTTCGTCCCCTGCGCGATCGAGACGGTCTTGAAGAAGGCGATGTCCCGGTTGCACCCCTGCCGGCCGAAGCCGCAGTCGGTCGAGATGATGAGCCGCTCGGCCGGGATGAACTTGAGCGCATGCCGGATCGTCGCCGCGATCTCCTCGGGCTGCTCGACCTGCAGCCGTCGGTGGCTGACGACGCCGATGCATACCTTCTTGCCGGGTTTCTTCATGTAAGGCGCCAGCAGATCGAGCTCGCGCATGTCGCGGTCCTTGGTCTCGATCGTCCACACGTCGCCCCGGGCCTCCGACATGTACATGTCCAGCGACGCGGTATAGCTGTCGTTCTCGATCACGCGCTGCATGTTGGGGTTGCCCCAGCAGGTGTGGACCCACAGCTCGACGTCGTCGAGCCCCTCGACCTCGCGGTTGAAGCACTTGAGGTAGAAGCGCACCTCGTCGTGGTCCTTGCCGTAGGTGTTGGCCATGAAGTGAAAGCACGGCTCCTCGATCTGGATGCAGCGGCAGCCCGCATCGCGGAGGGCGCGCAGCTCGGTGTTCATCGCGACCGCCATGTCCCACAGCACCTCGCGCTTGTCCTTGTAGTGCGGCGTGTGGATGTCCAGGAACAGGCCCATCACCTGCGAGCAGCAGGTGCCGAAGCGCACCGGCTTGCGCGACTTGCCCTGCGCGATCCGCCAGATCTTGGGGTAGTCCAGCGGACGGTGCTCGATCTTCCCGACCACCCGCGGCCAGCGCCACCCCGTGTAGATCTCGTTGAGCATCGTCCCCGGCGGGTACTTCAGCCACGGCGAGCGCGTGAGCCACGACTGAAGGTGGTCGCCCTCAAAGCCGCTCCACCGCTGCAGCGGGTAGTGGTGCCACGCCCGCCCCGCGTAGTCCTCGTCGCAGTGCAGGTCGCCGTGGGTGAGAATGTCCAGTCCCGCCCTGTCTTGGTCGCTGATCACGACCGCCATCGCGTCCAGGAACTTCTCGCGGTACCGCACGTCCATCATGCACGTGTCCAGCGGCTGCCCCCACATCGACACATCCATCCAGCGCGGGCGCGGCCACGAACCGGTGACAGTGCAGGGCAGAACGGCGTCCTTGGTGATCGTGAGCATGGCCGCAGCGTACCGCGCGCCGCACCTCAAAAAGGCAACCGTCAGGTTGCGTCTAGCACGGGCCCGCGGTAAAGTGCAACCATTCAGTTGCGTGCCAGCCTTGCCCGCAACCAGGAGAACCCCGTGAACGAGACGAGCGCCGACCGAATCCGCAGGCAGATCGTGCTGAAGTCCCCCAGGAGCCGCGTCTGGCGGGCCGTCTCCGACGCCAAAGAATTCGGCGCATGGTTCAAGGTCGACTTTGACGGGCCGTTCACGCCGGGAGCCCACCGCCGCGGCAGGGTCAAGTTCCCCGGCTACGAGCACGTCACCTTCGACGTGTGGATCGAGAAGATCGAGCCCGAACGCCTCTTCTCGTACCGCTGGCACCCCAACGCGATCGACATGAAGAAGGACTACTCGAGCGAGCCGACGACGCTCGTTGAGTTCCTGCTCGAGGACGTCCCGGGCGGCACGCGCCTCACGATCACCGAGTCGGGGTTCGACGGCATCCCGCTCGCCCGGCGCGCCGAAGCCTTCAAGGGCAACGAGGGCGGCTGGGAATTCCAGGCAAGCGCGATCGCCGCGTGGGTGGGCGAACATCCATGAGAGCGGCACGCCGCGCCCCCACGGGCTCACGAGCGGGCATCGAGGAATCCGCGGGAGTCTTTGCCGCGCTCGGCGACCCGACGCGCCTGGGGCTTGTCTCGCGCTTGTGCGAGGCCGGCCCGCAGTCGGTCACACGCCTGACGCGCCGCTCGGGCGTCACGCGCCAGGCCGTCACCAAGCACCTGGCCGTGCTCGAAGGAGCGGGCCTGGTGCGCGGGACGCGACGCGGCCGCGAGAGGCTGTGGGAAGTCGAGCCGCGCCGCATCGAAGAGACGCGACAGTACCTGGAAATCATCTCCACCCAGTGGGACCAGGCGATTGAGAGACTCAGGGCGATGGTGGAAGGGTGAACGCATCGCCCTTGAGTTCAACGCTCACCGCGTGGAACTCCGCGGTCCCCACGTTCTCGAGCGAGTGAGGACCGAGGGCCTCCAGCCACAGGATGCGCGCGGGCGGGGCCTTGCCGCGGCTGTCCGCGGTAATGTTGCCGTCGGCATCGCGTCGCACAAAATCGCTCCAACTCAGGATGTGAAGCACGCACGGCCAGCGGTGCGTGTGAACGGGCACGGTCTCGCCCCGCGGGATGCGCGTGTCGAGCACGCGGACACGGTCGTTCTCCAGGAGCAGCGCGTGGTGCCGTGGCGCGGCGATGAGCGCGTCGAGGTGACTGGGCCAGGTACTGGGTGATCGGGTCGGCATGACAAGGCTCGAGCGGGGGTGGCGACTTGGGACGCTCCGTACGCAGCGTGCACATCGTGGGGGAAGACATCACTGCACCCCACCCCGCTTCGGGTTCAGGGCTTGACCGTAAGCGCCGCCCGTCTTTCCGCGATCTCCCCGCTGATCGCCTCAACAAACTTCTCCAGCGGCATCGACCCAAGGTCCTTCTCGGTCCCCCGGGCGCGAACACTCACCGCGTTGTTCTCCGCATCGCGGGGTCCCACGATCAGCATGTACGGGATCTTCTCGTCCGCCGCGACCTTGATTTTCCCCTGCACGCGGTCGTTGCCCAGGTCGGTGGTCACGCGCACGTTGGCCGCGCGGAGAGCCGCGGCAACCTTTTCCGCGTACTCGTTGCTCTTCTCGCTGATCGGCAGCACGCGGCACTGCTCGGGGCTCAGCCAGGTGGGGAACGCGCCCGCGAAGTGCTCGATCAGCACACCGCAGAACCGCTCCATCGACCCGAACGGCGCGCGGTGGATCACCACCGGCCGGTGCGGCTTGTTGTCGGGCCCGACGTACGAGAGGTCAAAGCGGTTGCCCATCTGGTAGTCGACCTGCACGGTGCCGAGCTGCCACTCGCGGCCGATGACGTCCTTGACCACAAAGTCGATCTTGGGGCCGTAGAAGGCCGCCTCTCCGGGCTCCCTGGTGAACGGGACGCCCAGGGATTCGGCGGCCGCGATGCACGCGGCCTCGGCCTTGTCCCACGATTCCTTGGAGCCGGTGTACTTGGAGGAGTCCGGGTCGCGCAGGCCCACGCGGACCCGGTAGTCCTTCATGCCCAGGGTCGCGAAGATGGTCTTCACAAGGTCGAGGCAGCCCTGCATCTCCGCGGGGATCTGGTCGTCGGTGCAGAACAGGTGCGCATCGTCCTGGGTGAAGCCGCGGACGCGGGTCATGCCGTTGAGCTCGCCCGACTGCTCCCAGCGGTACACGGTGCCGAACTCGGCCAGGCGCACCGGCATGTCGCGGTAGGAGTGGGGGCTGGACCCGAAGATCTTGGCGTGGTGCGGGCAGTTCATGGGCTTGAGCATGAAGCCCTCGACCAGCTCGGCGTCGGGCTTGATGCGGTCGGGGGCGATGGTCACCGCGCCGGTGCGCTCGTTGATGCCCTTGGCCAGCTTCTCGCTCACGGCCTCGACCCGGTTCATCATCTCGGCGCAGGTGCAGCCCTGCTTGCTCAGCTCCTCGAGCGCGTTGCGCTCGATGATCGGGGCAAACTGCGAGTCCTTGTAGTACGGGAAGTGCCCCGAGGTCTTGTACAGCTCGAGGCGCCCGATGTGCGGGGTGAAGACCTCGGTGTAGCCCTGCTTCTTCAGCTCCGCGGCAATGAAGCTCTGCAGTTCCTTGCGGACCACCGAGCCGCGCGGGGTCCAGAGGATCAGCCCCTGCCCGACGTCCTCGTCGATGTGGAACAGCCGGAGGTTCTTGCCGATCACGCGGTGGTCGCGCTGCTTGGCCTGCTCGAGCTGCGCGAGGTACGCGTCCAGGTCGGCCTGGGTCGGGAAGGCGGTGCCGTACACGCGGATGAGCCGGTCGGAGTTTTCGTCGCCGTGCCAGTAGCTCGACGCCAGCGACATTACCCGCGCCGCCCCGATCCGCGAAGTGGTGGGGACGTGCGGCCCGCGGCAGAGGTCTTCCCAGTTCTGACCGGGCGAGCCGGTGGCGTAGAACGAGAGCGCCGCGTGCCGGGCGTCGGGCGCCGCGGCCGGAGCGGGCGCGGACTTGTGCCCCTTGTAGACGGACGAGGGCAGGCCGAGCGCACGCTCCGCGTTGTCGAGCTTGTACTTGTTGGCCTCGGCGCGCAGCTTCTTGAGCCCGTCGTCGGTGCCCACCTCGTAGCGGGTGAACTTTCGGTCTTCCCTGATGATCTCGGCGATACGGGCGTTGATCTTCTCGAAGTGGTCGGTCGAGAGCTTTTTGCTCTCGGGGATGAACATGTCGTAGAAGAACCCGGTGTCGGTCGGAGGCCCGTACGCCAGCTGCACTTCCTTGCCGACCACGTCCTGGATGGCCTCGGCCATGACGTGCGCCGCGGAGTGACGCATGAGGTACAACGCGTCCTTGCTCGGCTGCTGGCCGGCCCGCGGGAAGGTCACGATCTCGATGGCGGCATCGCGGTCGAGGGTGGCCGACAGATCGCGCAGCTCGCCGTCGACCTTCCAGCCGATCGCGGCCTTTGCCAGCCCCGCGCCGATCGACGCGGCAACATCCGCGCCCGAGACGGGCTTGTCGAAGGACTTCTTGTCGCCGTTGGGGAGAGTGACGGTGGGCATGAGAACTCCAAATCAGCCAGGCTCACCTGGGTTGAACGAAAGTAAAGGCATTGCGCTGAAGTCGATCGCGGGGAATGGGCCGCTTACGAGTTTCGCCGCGCAAAGAACTCGAGGAATCCGCACTTGGGACAACGGAGGCTGGCGATGGGTATTCCTTCACGGTGCTGCTTCGAATCGACCTCTCCCATGCCACCGAGCACCCCTTTGGTCGGCTGGCCTGCGCACCAGCGCGCCACGAGATGGCCCGTGGCTCCCTCCTCGGCGACGAATCCCTGTTCCATCGCGGTCTGGCATCGACTGCAGAGGTGCGGATCCTTCATGACCGAACTCCTCACGGACGAAAACAACGAACCCGGCCTCGGGGCCGGGTTCAGAGGGTTGCGTTGCCCTGGTGCGGATGCCGGCCTCACCCGCGGGATGAGTTGGTGCGCGTCGTCGTGGTGGGCGTGGCCGGCATGGGCAAAGAGTAGACCGGCGCCGCCACCCGCTCAAGATCCCCTCGCGCCCGGCGTGCGACCCCGCGCTTCACGTCCCCGCCCCCGGCCGGGCCCCATCGGCCGCCGTTACCGGCGCCGACTCGGGGGTCGCGTTGGTGATCAGCGTCCGCACATCCTCGGTCGTCGAGTTCTTTCGGAACCCCTCGATCTGGCCGACTTTCACGCCCTCCGCGTTCAGAACCACGAAGGTGGGGAATACGACCACGCCGTATTCTGCCGCGGTCTTGTCACCGTCGAGCAGGAGAGTCACGGTGCGCGAACCCGCCTTCATGAACTCCGCCGGAGCGTCCTTGGAGCGCTCGCGGACTGCGATGGCCAGGGTGCGAACCTTGTCGACGCCCAGTTCATCCTGCATCTTCTGCAGTTCCTCGATCCCCGCCCGCCCCGGCAGGCTCCACGTGCCCCAGAAATAGAGCACCACCGTCTTGCCCTTGAGCTTGGCCAGCGTGATGTGTTCTCCGGCGGGGGTCACCAGGTCGAAGGCGGGGGCGGGAGGGGCGGCCGGCCGGGTGCGGTGCGGGCCCTCGGCCTCGCGCCCTGCGCCCGGCGCAGGGGGCGAGACGGGCGCTTCCGTATCGGTGTTCGCCGCGCCTTCCACGCGGCTGGTCGGCTCGCGGGGTGGGATGCGCTGGCCCGTCCACACCGTTTCACGCTCAAATCCTTCGGGCAGCTCGAGCTTGAACTCCTCGGGCGTCAGCGGTTCGTCCACGCGCAGGTCCGTGAACTCGACGATGGTCGTGCTGGCGTACTGCTTCAGCTCGCTGGAGCGCTCAAACCGGCGCGGCAGGTGATCGGACGTCGCCACCCAGATGCGCGAGGTGGAGCTGCCCTTCTTGGGCTTGAAGGTCAGCACCTGGCAGTCCACCCCGTCCACCGCCTCGGTCGCATCAAGCGTGACAACCAGCGAGTGGATCTCCTTGGTGAAGGGCGTCTTTTCGATCAGCTGCGTCGGCACCGAGCTCAGGGCCGTTTGCACCAGCGGCCCCGTGCTCTGGGCCAAGGGGCGCTCATAGAGCGTCTTCTTGGCGTGATCCAGCCACGACGCGCCGGTCGGGCCCCACACCACGTCGATCGTGGTCGACTGCTCATCGCCCTTGTGAATCCCCGTGCCGCTGATGCGCAGCTGCCACGCCCCGGCCCGCTCGGTCAGCCGCCGCATCTTCACCGATGTGTCCGTGTCCGCGGCGTGCCCGGCGAGGTAGCCCGAGTTCGTGGTCTTGACGTGAAACACCAGTGTCTTGGCCTCGCGCAGCGCCTCGAGCGCCTGCGCGAACGCGGCCTTGGCCTCCAGTGAGCCCGCCAGGTTCGCCAGCGGATCGGCCGAAGAGCCGGGAGTCGGTGTTGCCGGTGCTGGACTCGGCGCGGCAGGCTGCACGGGAGCGGGGGCCTGCACCGGAGCGGGGGCCTGTTCGCCGGCGGGAGGCTGCTCTTGCGTCGGCTCGACCTCCGCCGGGGGCTGCGACGCCGCCCCCGTAAGCATGGCCGCGAGAGCAAGTAGCGTGTTGATCGTCATCCGCGAACTCCGTTTCCACTCAGGCGTTCCCGCGGCTCAGCCCTTGGGACGCCCTTTCAGCAACGCGCCCAACGCCGCTCCCGGGTCCTCATGACGCATCAGGTGCTCGCCCACCAGCACAATCCGCACGCCCACATCGCGCAAGCGGTCAAGGTCGGCCGGTGTGCGGATCCCCGACTCACTCACCAGTACGCTCCGATCCTCCACAAGATCGGCAAGCCGCAACGTGTGGTTGATATCGGTCTTCATCGACGAGAGGTCGCGGTTGTTGATCCCAAGCAGGCCGTAGCTGGGGTGCGGGAACCCCACGTGCGGGCGCACCTTGAGCAGGTTGTCCAACTCGTGCACCTCCAGCAGGGCGGTCAGGCCAAGCTGCTGCGACAGGATCATCATGTCCAGCAGCTGCCCCTCGGTCAGGCACTCGGCGATCAGCAGCACCGCGTCCGCGCCGTGAGCGCGGCTCTCCCAGAGCTGCCACGGGTCGATGATGAAGTCCTTCCGCAAGACCGGCAGCGGCACCGCCTCCTTCACCCGCCGGATGAACGACAGGCTCCCCCCGAAGAACTTCTCGTCCGTCAGGCACGAGATCGCCGACGCCCCCGCGGCGTGGTACCGTCTGGCGATGTCCTCGGGTGCAAAACCGCCGCCCTCGTACTCGGGCCGGATCAGGCCCGCCGACGGGCTCCTCCGCTTGATCTCCGCGATCACCGCCGTGTGCGTCGGGTACGGGTGGCGCGTCACCGCGGCAAAGAAATTCCGCGGCGGCTCCTCTTGCGCGACCAGCGCCTCCAGTTCCGCGAAACTGGTGGTCGCCTTCGCGGCCGCGACCTCCGCCCGCTTGTGGTCGATGATCTCGGCAAGGGTCGCGGGAATCTGCGTGCTCACGGCGGTCATTGTTGCGGGGTCGGGCGTCGCGGGCGCGGCAACAATTTCCCCGCCGGGCGAGAGCCACACGGCGGCGATGGCCGCGGGCGCTCTTTCGGGCACGGATCAGGAAGCCACCCCCGCCGCGGCCCCGCCCGCCGGCGTGAACACCGCGCAGGCCACGTCCTCTGCTTCGCTGGTGAGCTTCTGGCTCACCTCCCTCGCCCTCCCCGTCGCGCTCTTTTTCTTGTGGCGGGCCGACGTGATTCGCCCGGGATCGTTCCTTCGGGCGGGGGTGCGGTCGCTCCCCGAATATCCTTGGACGCTCTGGATCGCGGGCGCCGTCCTGGTCTTTCTCTCCGCGCCCCTCGGCGGTCAGTTGGCCCTCTCGATCACCGGCACGGAATTCCCCAACGCCGTATCTCGTGAAGCGTCAGCCGCGCCACGTACTACTGAGGAAGAAGCAAGGGCGGCCGCGAGAAGGGCTCAGGACGTCCGGGCCATGGGCGTCGCCGCTTTGGGCAGCTACGCCGCGTCCATCACCACGTCCGCGATCCTCATCCGCGTGCTGCGTCGGCGATTGGGAACCCAATGGGAGACGCGATGGCTCGGGGTCAAGGCGAGCGACGTGCCGGTCGGGCTGCTCGCACTGCTCGCCGGGGCTCCCCTCGTAAACGCCGTCAATATCGCCAGCACATTCCTGTACACCGCCCTCAGCGGCACCAGCATCCCCGTGGTGGCGCACTCGACGCTCGATGCCGTGAAAGCCTCGCCCAACGACCCCTGGGTGTGGGTGGTCGCGGGTGTCGCGGTCCTTGCCGCACCCATCGTGGAAGAAGTGATGTACCGCGCCCTGCTCCAGACCGCGCTGCTCAAGCTGACCGGGCGTGCGTCGCTCGCCGTAGCGGTGACGTCCTTGATCTTTGGCCTCAGTCATGTCAATGCCGTGCCGTGGTACGCAATGCCGACGCTCATGGCGCTCGGAGCCGCCCTCGGCATCGCATACGAGCGGACCCGGAGCCTTGGCGTACCCATCGTCATGCACACCGCCTTCAACGCGGCAAACCTGGCCCTGGCCGTGCTGACCTGACCAAGCCGCGGCTGGCAACTCGCACCGGCCTCGACCACGCCCGCCCGAGCATCCCCGACCGAGGACCCAGGACCGAGGACTCAGGACTAAGGACTGCGGACTAGGGACCAAGGACTCAGACCCGAAGCCGAACCGCTCAACTCTCCTCGCCGTCCCCATCCCCCAACCCCTCACGCGTAGACTCCTGACCTATGTCGATCTCCTCGCACAAGCCTCGCATCCTCACCGGCGACACCCCGACGCACACGGGCCTGCACCTGGGCCACTACGTCGGCTCGCTCGAGAACCGCCTCAAGCTGCAGGACCAGTACGACTGCTACTTCCTGATCGCCAACGTCCACGCGTTCACGACGCTGGCCGAGAAGCCCGCGGAAGTCCGCGCCAACACCATCGGCATCGTGAAGGACTGGCTCGCCGTCGGCCTCGACCCCGAACGCTCGACCTTCGTCCTCCAGAGCGAGATCCCGGCGATCGCCGAGCTGACGTTCCTCTTCGCCATGTTGTTGCCGTTCAACAAGGTGATGCGCAACCCGACGCTCAAGACCGAGATCGAGACCAAGGGCCTGGGCGAGAGCCACTCGTTCGGGTTCCCCATGTACGCCGTCGGCCAGTGCGCCGACATCCTGACGTTCCGCCCCGAACTGGTCCCGGTCGGCGAGGACCAGGAAGCCCACATCGAGATGTGCCGCGATGTGGCCCTGAAGTTCAACCAGCTCTACTGCGGCGTGGGCAACCGCGTCGTTCCCGAGGAGCACGTGAAGGCCGGCGGCCTGTTCCCGATCCCCAAAGCCAAGGTCGGCCGCGTGGCGCGCCTGGTCGGTCTCGACGGCAAGAACAAGATGTCCAAAAGCCTCGGCAACGCGATCTTCCTGTACGACACCGAGAAGCAGGTGCAGAAAAAGATCAACGGGATCGTGACGGGTCGGGCGACGGTAACGAGCCCCATTGATGCCGCCAACCCGCTGATCCAGTACGCCGAAGCGTTCCTGCCCGCGGAGCGCGTGGACGAGATCAAGGCCGCGTACGCCAGCGGCAAGGAAGTCCTGGACGGGCACATCAAGGCCGAAGTGGGTGGTGCCGTCAACGCGCTGATCGAGCCGATGCGGAAGAAGCGGTCCGAACTCGACGGCGAGCGTGGCGATGCGATGGTGCAGGACGTCATCCGCGCCGGAGTGAGGCGGGCCAACGTGGTGGCGGAAGACACGCTCTTCCTGGCGAAAAAGGCGATGGGGTTGGAGTTTGGGAAGAGGGTCGTTTCGGTCGCCTAGTTCGCCGCCACGTCTCTCTGACGGCGCCGCACGAGGGCCGACGCGAATGCGAGCACAAGCGCACCGCCCGGTCCCGGCACCATCGTCTTCTCCAGATCTTCAAACCACAGGAACCCGTTGAGGATCCCGTTTCCCGTGACCTCGACCCGCGCGATAGCAGCGCCGGTAGATTGCCATCCGTTCCACGCCCACGCGGTCCCCGGCGCGGCCACCGAAGCGGTGGCGGTGTCGATCAGCCCACCGCCGCTGTCATAGAACCGCACCGTTGCGTCGTTTGCGCCGCTGTTGTTGTTCCAATACGCGCCGAACTTCGTGACGGGCGGGCTGAACGTGAAGTTGCCGGGACCCTGAGTCCAGCCCAGGATGTGCGAGCCGGTGCGCGGGCTCACGGAGTCGCCGCCGAGCGAATCGTTGAAGAGGTAGTGCACGGCGGTGGTCACCCCGTCGAAGCTCTTGAGGTGCGCCTGGCCGCCGAAGATCGGGAAATCGTTCGTGATCAGCGTGCCCGCGGCGTTGAGCGGCTCACGCTGATCGCCGACAAACGGCGAAATGGCGATCATCGAGGCTTGCGCCGCGGCTGAAGTCAACAGCATAATCGTGGCGGTACAGCGATAGTTCACAGCAGTTCTCCCTCGGGCCGGTCCGTCCACGGTCGCTCCCGCGGCACGGCCCCGGGCAGATATGCGCGCTTTCGGTTCCCGCGGTTGCGGAGAAAGAAATCGCCGAAGCGCGGCGTGCGCGCAAGAAACGTACAAGACGCGAGCGGCAGCCGATGGTCTCTGCGCCGTGACTCAGCTGGCCGGGCGCCAATCCGGCAGCCCCGGGTGAAGCTCGCTTCGAGCGCAACCCCTGGACAGTGAGGGAACTCCAACCCCCTCTCCACTACCCCCAAAGTCCGCGCAGCGGACGAAAGCCCGTGCTGCGGGGCCGTGCCGTCAAGGCTATCCGGTTGATGGACGACCGCCGGAAGCATGAGGATCGCCGTGCGGTCGTGGAGAAATTGTGAGTGATGTTCTCTCCTTGCAAGCGTCCAAGTGCGCGGGCACACTCTGGCAATGCCGGCAGCGGACCAGCCCAAGGCAGGCCAGCCCGAAGACCACGGCGCCCTCCGCGCCGCCGGCCTCTCCGCGGTCGTGATGTGCTGCACCGCCATGGTCGTCGCCGTCGGCGACCCCGCCCCGGGCCCGCTCGGGCTCTTCGCACTCTCGGCGGTCGTCGGTGCCTTTCGCGGAGACGCTTCTCCCGGATCGGCCGTGGCGGTAGTGGGGGTGCTCCTATCGCCGCTATGGGTTTACCTCGCCGCTCTTCGCGGCTGGCACTTCGTGCTCCTCGCCGCCCAGATTCTGCTGAACCTCTCCATGGTCGCGTACGTGCTGCTCCACACACCTCCCGCCCGCTGCGACGCGATCCTGCTCACGAGCCTGCCGCTGGCGCTGGCGATCACGTTCACCCTGCACGATGTACTCGTTTCGCTCGAAACCGCGGAACGCCGCGGCGCGGTCTGACCCGCGGGATCGTCGCGCCTGGGACCCACACGACGACCTCGCCCTCGCGAGCAGCCCCGTCCCTGTGGTGCCGCGCCTCGGGGAGGACGCTCCGGTCCCGATGCGGTACCTTGGGGCGATGAATCGTCTAGCCTTCGCCTCGTTGATCGTTGGCGTCGTCACCGCGCACGCCGCACCGCCCGCGCTCCCGTCGCCGCAGAGCGGTGACTGGTTGGTCGCAGCCCCGACACGCAATGCCGGCGTGTTCGCGGGAGCGCACAACGGCGAGATCACCCTGGACAACGGGCTCATTCGCCGGACATTTCGGCTTGTGCCGCCCGATGCGCCGGGCGGACCCGCCGCCGCGTGCGTGTCGTTTGAAGACCTGCGTGACGGTCGCCAGTTGCTGCGGGCTGTGCGCCCCGAAGCCGAGGTCACCATCGATGGCAAGGCCGTGCCCGTCGGCGGGCTGGTGGGGCAGCCGATCGGCAACTACCTGCTCCCCGAGTGGGTGAAGTCGATGAAGGCGACATCCGGAGCGTGGCGGTTCCAGGGGTACGAGAGCGGGCCGATCGAAGCGAGGTTCGCGTACCTGCCGCATCCCGAGTGGGTGTCGCGCCCGTCGGCGTGGCCCCCGGCGGGGGTGGACCTGGCGCTGAGTTTCGTGCCGCCGGAGGGCGCGACATACGCCGGTGAGCTGGTCGTGCACTACGAGATGTACGACGGGCTCCCCGTGGTGTGCAAGTGGCTGACGCTGAAGAACACGGGAGCCGCGCCGTTCCGCGTGGACTCGTTCGCGAGCGAGGCGCTGGCCTTCGTTGAGGCCGAGAGCAGCGTTGATGTGAACCCCAGGCCCGCGCTCCCCAGCGTGCACGTCGAGACGGACTTCACGACCGTCGCGATGATGCCCGACGTGGCCCAGCGCGACACTGTGCGCTGGCTGCCGGATCCGACGTACACGACGCAGGTCGGGTACGACCTCAAGACGCCGTGCGTGCTGGAGTGCTGGCCCCCGATCGGTCCGGCAAAGGATGTGAAGCCGGGGGAAACGTTCGAGAGCTTTCGCACCTGGATTCTGGTGCACGACAGCACCGACGCCACACGCCGGACGCTGGCGCTTGGCCGGATGTACCGCACGCTTTCGCCGTGGACGCAGGAGAACCCGCTGATCTTCCACGTCCGATCGGCCGAGCCCGCGGCAGTCCGTGCCGCGATCGATCAGGCCGCGGACGTGGGGTTTGAACTCATCATCATGACCTTCGGGAGCGGGTTTGACATCGAGAACACCACGCCCGCGTACCGCGCGCAGATCAAGGAACTCGCGGACTACGCCCATTCCAAGCACATCGCACTGGGCGGGTACTCGCTCCTGGCGAGCCGTTCGGTGAGCGCCGCGGACGATGTGGTAAACCCCAAGACGGGCAAGCCCGGCGGATTTGCGATCTTCGGGAACAGCCCGTGCCTGGGCAGCGCGTGGGCCGACCGCTACTTCGCCGCGATGACCGGCTTCTTCGAAGAGACCGGGTGCGATGTGCTCGAGCACGACGGCTCGTACCCGGGGGACGTGTGCGCCTCGACGTCGCACCCCGGGCATCGCGGCCTCGAAGACTCGCGCTGGAACCAGTGGGAGCGGATCGCGAGGTTCTACCGGTGGTGCCGCGGGCGCGGCGTGTACCTGAACGTGCCGGACTGGTACTTCATGAACGGCTCAAACAAGACGGGGATGGGGTACCGCGAGACCAACTGGTCGCTGCCGCGCGAGCAACAGGAGATCATCGAGCGGCAGAACATCGCCGACGGCACGCGCTTCAAGACGCCGTCGATGGGGTGGATGTTCGTGCCGCTGACGGAGTACCAGGGCGGCGGGGCCGCGGCAACCATCGAGCCGCTCCACGAGCACCTCGATCACTACGAGCGCCGCCTCCAGAACCTGCTTGGAGCGGGGGTCCAAGCCTGCTTCCGCGGCCCGCGCCTCTACGACACGCCCGAGACGAGGGCGATGGTGGCCAAGTGGGTCGCGTGGTACAAGGCCAGGCGAGCGATCCTCGACAGCGAGATGATCGTGCTTCGGCGCGCCGACGGGCGCGACTGGGACGGCTGGCTGCACGTAAACCCGGCGCTCGAAATGTGCGGTCTGGCCGCGATCTACAACCCGCTGCCGGTGGCGGTGGTGCGCGATGTGCGGCTGCCGCTGCGGTACACCGGCGTGCAGGGCCGCGCCACGGTCCGCGTGGGCGAGAGCGCGGCGCGTACGGTGGATGTGGACAGCGACGGCGTGGCGGTGGTGCGGGTGGAAATCCCCGGCCGCGGCGTGAACTGGGTTGAGATCATGCGTGCGCGATAGGCTTAGGGAATGAAGACCCGATCCCTCGTCCGGCTCGCGCTCGTCGCCGTCGCGATCTTCTCGGCGCCACCGAGCGTGTTCGCCCGGCAGCTCCTGAGCGCCGGTGCGCATGAACTGATCCTCGATCAGGGCCTCGCCGTCGAAAGCACCGGTCGCTCCGGCCGCCGCGCCATCAACATCGACGGCGTGCAGGCGATGATCGTCGCGGGCACACTCGGGCCGGTGAAGGAGGGCGACAAAGTCCCCCTGCCCCGCGGCATGGAGGGCGAGCCCGCGTGGAAGAGCGTGAAGGCCGAAGAGAAAGGCATCTTTCCAGGCGAACGCCCGGGCTGGTTGCTCTGCACGGTCGACAGCGCCGCCGAACGCGTGATGGTTCTCGAGGCACGCGGGCACGCGATGGTGTACGTCAACGGTGAGCCGCGCATGGGGGACCCGTACGGAGCGGGATTCATGCGCCTGCCCGTGCCGCTCAAGAAGGGTGAAAACCAGTTCCTGTTCGCGAGCGCGGGGCGTGGGGGTGTGGCGGCAAAGCTGGTGGAGCCCGGCGGTGATCTTGAAGTCATCGATCTCGACTTGACCATTCCAGACCTCGTCGAGGAGCGAGAGGGGTTTTCCCAGATCGGCGTTCCGATTATGAACGCGTCCAACCGGGAACTCATGGTGTCGATCGAGGTTGAATTGCCTGGAATCCCTTCAAAGTGGAAGCTGAACCGGCCGACGCTTGTTCCGCTACCGGCGTGTTCGGTCACCAAAGTCCCGGCGGAGTTTTGGGTTGAGGCGATGGGCAGGCCGACCGAGGTTAAAGCGCGGATCGAGATCAAAGCATGGGAGAAAGGCAAGTGCGAAACGGTCGCGGCGCACGTGCTGACGCTGAAGGTTCTTGAGAAGCAGGCCCGGCACCGGAGCACCTACATCAGTAGGGTGGACGGGAGCGTGCAGTATTTCTCCATCGTCCCGCCCGCGCCGCCAACGCCCCAGGAGCGTCGAAGCGAGCACCCGGCGCTCGTCCTTTCCCTCCACGGCGCCAGCGTCGAAGCAACAAGCCAGGCCTCGAGCTACAAGCCCAAGCCCAACATGGTGATCGTGTGCCCGACCAATCGCCGCCCGTTCGGCTTTGACTGGGAGGACTGGGGACGCATCGACGCGATCGAAGTCATGGACCTCGCGGCCAAGGAGTACAACGCAGACCCGAACCGCCGGTATCTCACCGGCCACTCGATGGGCGGCCACGGCACGTGGCAGCTCGGCGTTCTCTACCCCGACCGCTTTGCCGCCATCGCCCCAAGCGCCGGGTGGCTCAGCTTCGACAGCTACGTCAACGCGCGCCCCGACGCGCCAAAGCCAGAAGAAAGCGAGATGGCCAAGGCTTTCAAGAACGCGGCCGCGAGCAGCAACACGCAATCCATGCTCGCCAACCTCGAGAACCACGGCATTTACATCCTCCACGGCGATGCCGACGACAACGTACCGGTAGCGCAGGCCCGTCAAGCCAAGGAACTCCTCGAAGCCCTGCGCATTCCGTTCGAATACCACGAGCAGCCCGGCGCCGGGCACTGGTGGGGCGATGAACACTCCGGCGCCGCCTGCATGGACTGGTCGCCGATCTTCGAGATGTTCGCAAAGTGCGAAATCAAACGCGACGCGCCGCGTCCTAAGGTCGAGCCGCCGATCGACGATCGCGGCTTCCCCCGCGGCAGCTTTAAGCGGGTCTTCGACAGAGACTTCATCCTCGTTTACGGTACGGGCCGAACGGCCGAGGAGAACGCGTGGGCTTTCAATAAGGCGCGGTTCGATGCCGAGCAATGGTGGTACCGCGGCAACGGTACGGCGCGGGTTATGCCCGACACGGCGTTCCTCGATCGGATGGTTGACTTCGCGCCCAATACCAACATCATCCTCTACGGAAACTCCAGCAGCAATCGTCTCTGGCACATCCTCGGCGACAAGTTCCCGGTAACGATGGGGACGGGCCGGCTGACTGTCGATGGGCGCGCGATCGAAGGCGACGACATCGGGTGCCTGTGTGCTGCGCAAGTCGGGAAGTTCACGATCGGCATCGTCGGCGGCACGGGAATCGCCGGCATGCGAGCCACGGACCGGATTCCTTACTTCACATCCGGTGTCGGCGTCCCCGACGTGGTGGTGCTGCGAAGCAGCGTGTGGCTGGAAGGCATGAGCGCCGTAGAAGGTGTCAGCCTGGGTCCAAGCCCGGCCGGAGGCGTTCAGATGCTGTGGAGCAATGAACCTAAGTAACGATTCTCTAAGGTATTGAAAGCGTTTGACCGCGACCCCGGAATAGTGCATACTGCGTTTCATACTCGGCCGCACCGGCGGGGCGGTATCCGGGCGCATTGGGGGCGCATATGGACGCAATGAAATGTGTGGTCGGCGGCCTTGTTGGTGGTCTCATCGGGGCCGCGATCTGGGGGGCCATCGCCTATTTCACGGGCTACGAGATCGGATGGATCGCCTGGGCCGTGGGAGTGGTGGTCGGCATGGGCGTGCGTCTCACCAGCGGCGGCGCCTCCGGTGCCGGGCTCGGGGTGCTCGCGTCGATCCTGGCACTGGCATCGATCGCCGGCGGCAAGTATGCCGCGGCCTACCTGACCGTGCAGTCGATGGTGAAGGCCGCAAGCAAGATCGAGATCAACGACGAGCAGGCGCAGGGCTACATCGTCAATCAGCTCGTGAAGGAGTACGAGGAAGCCGGGAAGCCCCTCAAGTGGCCCGACGGCAAGGACCAGGAATCCGCCGAGGAAGAGAAGGACTACCCGCCGGACTTGTGGAAGGACATGCAATCCCGATGGGCGCAGATGTCCCCCAAGGAGCAGCAGGACTACCGCGCCCAGATCAAGGCCAGTTTCATGGGTGAGCTGCAGGGCGCCTCCGCCGGGATCGCCGGTGCCGGCGCCTTCGAAGACCTTTCCGCGTGGGACGGGCTCTGGGCCATCCTGGCCCTGGCCAGCGCGTTCCGAATCGGTTCCGGTGCGGTGTCCACCTCGGACGACGATTGACGAGGGCCCGGCCGCGGCAGCCATCGGCCGATCCGTCCGTCAACCCCCGCCACGGTGCGCAAGTTCCGCGCGCGTGAAACCACCACACGCCGACTCCCTACACTGTGCCCGTGTACCAAGCTCTCCTCACCCGGCGCTACCTCACCAGCAAGGTCATGCCCCTCCTGGCGTCGCTCGCGGTGGTGCTCTGCACCGCCATGGTGCTGGTCGTCTGGTCGGTCATGGGGGGGTTCCTCGCCAAGCTCGTCAACTCGGGCAGGACCCTCGTCGGCGACGTCGTTATCGCCTGGCCCACCGTCGGCTTCCCCTACTACGACGACCTCGTCACCCGTATCGAGCAGGACCCCGAGGTTGCCGCGGCCATGCCGATGATCGAGACCTTCGGCCAGGTCCGCTTCCCCGACGGCAGCGTGCAGGGCGTGATTCTCCGCGGCATCGACGGCAAGCGCTTCGCCAACGTCACCGACTACGCCTCAACGATCTGGTGGAGACCGCTCGAAAGGCCCCTCGCCAAGGACACCGAGCAGCGCGACCTCCGCCTGCGCGAGCCGCCCATCGGCGACAATCCGTCATGGCAGCAGATGTACGACAACGCCATGACGATGACCCGCCGCGAGGGCAACGTCGACCGCCCCGCGGTCGTGCTCGGCATCGAGGTCAGCGGGTTTAACCGCCGCCAGCCCGAGGGCTATTTCGATCCGCTCACGCCGCTCCTGCGCTCTCCCAACGGCAAGGTCGAGTACATGCGGACGTTCCTGCCGCAGAACGGCAGCGTGACCCTCAGCGTCTTCCCGCAGGACACCCGCGGCGGCGTCATGGACATGGCCTCGCGGACCTTTCCGGTCGCCAACGAGTTTCACTCCGGCCTCTTTGAGATCGATCACCGCTCCGTGCTCGTGAACTTCGAAGCCCTGCAGGCTTTGGTCAAGATGAACGGCGGCAAGCGCGTCAAAGAAGGCGCCGGCGAGATCGAGATCGCGACCGACCCGGCCACCGGCGACGACGTCATCGTCAGGCCGACCCAGTTCGTCGACGAGCCCGCGCGCGCGACCAACATCGTGATCCGCTCCAAGGCCGAAACTCTCGAGGGCGAGGGCGCGCGTCTCCTCGCCAACCGCTGCCGCGAGATCTATCGAGAGTTCGCCGCCGCCCACAAGGGTCAGGTGCCCGACGCCGAAACCATCCGCGTCACGACGTGGGAGGACCAGAACCGCACGTTCATCGCCGCCGTGAAGAAGGAGACCAGCCTCGTCCTCAGCCTCTTTAGCTTCATCTCACTCACGGCGGTGTTCCTGGTGCTGGCGATCTTCTGGTCGATGGTGAGCGAGAAGACCAAGGACATCGGCACCCTGCGCGCGATCGGAGCCGGCCGATCGGGCGTCGCGGGCGTGTGGCTCTCCTACGGCCTGGCGATCGGCCTGGTGGGCTCGATCCTGGGCGGCGTGCTGGCATTCACCATCGTGCACAACATCAACCCGATCCACGAGTGGATGGGCCGGGCCTTGGGCATCCAGATCTGGGACCCCCGGATCTACTACTTCAGCGAGATCCCAAGCAAGATGGACCCGATCAAGGCGGCGTACGTTCTGACGGGCGGGCTGCTGTCGAGCGTGCTTGGCGCGTTGATCCCGGCCATCCGGGCCGCGTGGATGGACCCGGTGCGGGCGTTGCGGTTTGAGTAGGACGCGTTGAGGCAGCAGAACGGAAAGCCGCAGGAGCGGGCCTTCGCATCACATGAGCGCTGACAACCCCATCCTTGTCGCCAGCAACCTCTACAAGACGTACCGCTTGGGCCGCGTGGCCGTGCCCGTGCTCAAGGGAGTGTCGCTCGAGGTCCGGCGCGGCGAATGCCTGGCGGTGCTCGGCGCCTCGGGGTCGGGCAAATCGACCCTTCTGCACCTGCTGGGCGCGCTGGACCGACCCGATCGCGGTGTTGTTGCGTGCGTGCGCTGCGGGTATTCCACCAAGGGACTGAAATCACAGGTGTGCCCGGAGTGTGGCGGGCCGTCGCCGCGCCAGGAGCAGAAATCCTCCATCGAATTTGAGGGTCGTGAACTCTCGCGGCTATCTTCGCGCGAGCTCGACACCTACCGCGCCCGCTCCGTGGGCTTCATCTTCCAGCTCTACCACCTCTTCCCCGAACTGAACGTGATGGAGAACGTCCTCATCGCGGCTATGGCCCGCGACGGCATCGGGTACCTCGCGGGCCGCTCCAAGGCCACCGCGTACGCCAAGTCCCTCCTCGAACGCGTCGGGCTCGGTCACCGCCTCCGGCACCGCCCCATCGAGCTCTCCGGCGGCGAGCGCCAGCGCGTCGCCATCGCCCGCGCCCTCATCAACCGCCCCACGCTTCTGCTGGCCGATGAGCCCACGGGCAACCTCGACCGCGCCACCGGCAACTCCATCCTCGACCTGCTCGCCGAGTTCCACGACCGCGACCGCCAGACCCTGGTCGTCGTCACGCACGACCCCGAAACCGCCCGTCGGGCCGACCGGGTGGTCAGGATCGAGGACGGCCGACTCGTCTCCGCCCTCCGCTCCCCCGAACCCGACCCCCGAGGGCCTTCTCCGGTCGTCCAGATCGCGGAGCGGTCGGTTCCGAGCCGCTCTTGACCGCCCCCGAATGACGCGGCCGCCGCGGGCCGTTACTATCTGGAGCGGGCGCCCCGGGCCGGGCCCGCTGGGAGCAGAATTGACTCAGACACGCCATAGCGCGAACCCCTCCAGCCACGCGGCACCGCCGGGCACCGTGACCCTTCGCGGCGCCGACGGGCCGGTCGTCGCCCAGGTCGGCGACGTGGGCACCGGCTGCCCCGTCGTATTCCTCCACGGCCTCGTCGGGCTCAATGATCACTGGGAGGACGTCGTCCGGCGTGTCCGCGGCACCTGCCGCTGCGTGATGCTGGAGCTCCCCCTGCTCCAGCTCGAGGGCGACGACTGCTCCATCCAGGGCGTCGAGGCCCTCACCGTGCAGTTCCTCGAGAAGCACGTCGGCGAGCCGGCCGTCTTGGTGGGCAACTCCTTCGGCGGCCATGTCGCTCTCCGCCTCGCGCTCCACCGCCCCGAACTGGTCCGCGGCCTGGTTCTGGCGGGGTCGTCCGGCTTGATCGAAAAAACCATGGTCAAGGACGTCCAGATTCACCCCAGCCGCGAGTGGCTGGTGGAGAAGATCGGCGAGCTGTTCTTCGACCGCACCAAGCTCAAGGACGCCGACATCGACCGCGCCCACCGCGAGCTCACCCGCCGCGAAGGCGCGCGGGCCATGGTGCGGCTCTCCCGTTCCGCCCGCCGCGACCACCTGGGCGAACGCATCGGCGAGATCAAGGCCCCGACCCTGCTGGTGTGGGGCAAGCAGGACGTCGTCACGCCCCCCGAGGCCGCCGACATCTTCAAGCGGACCATCCGCGATTCGCGCCTGGTGTGGTTCGATCGCTGCGGTCACGCCCCGATGGTGGAGTGCCCCGAAGAGTTCAGCGCCGCGCTTCAGACCTTCGTGCGTGAACTGGACGCCAAGGCATCCCGGGCCTGAGCCCGCCTCAGGGCTGGGCCGGGCTCGAAGTGGTCCGCCCCGGTCCAATCACGATCGCGTTCTTCCCCGCCCGCTTGCTCTCCATCGCCAGGAGGTCGGCGTGACGGATCAGCTCCTCGGGCGTGGTCCCGTCCCACGGGAACGTCGCCAGCCCACCCGAGACCGTGAGCGTCCCCGGCGCCTCGACCCCCAGCTTGGGGAACCGCCGCTCGCAGATCTGCTGCTGGAACCGCGTCGCGATGTCAAAGACGCTCGCGGGCGGAGCGCTCCCCGCCTTGCGCGGCCCGCTGGGCTCGTGGAAGATCACCGCAAACTCGTCCCCGCCCACGCGGCAGACCCGGTCCGAGGGACGGATCACGCTCCGCAGCAGGCGCACCGTCTCGATCAGGATCTCGTCCGCCGCGCCGTGCCCGTACGTGTCGTTGAACCGCTTGAAATCGTCGATGTCAAAGCACATCACCGTCACCGGCTGGCGCGCGGTGCGGGCCCGCTGGATCGCCGCCGAGAGGTAGCGGTCGAAGTAGCGCCGGTTCCACGCCCCCGTGAGCGGGTCCGTGAACGCCGCCTCGCGGAGCTGGGCCTGCTGCTCTGCCAGCCGCAACCACAGCGCCAGCCACTCGGCGTGCAGCCTCAGCTCCTCGGGGATCGTCCGCTCCGACCAAAGGTGCCCGTACGCGTGCCCGTCGCACGTCACCGGCACAGGCGCGACGCCCTCGGGCAACGGCTGCCCGGGCGCGATGAACCGCACTCCCTCGTCGCTCGTCCGGGTGCGAAGAAGCTCGATGGCGGGCGCCGAAATCTCGCCCCCGCGGAGCAGGACGCGCACCATCGCCGCGTCGCCGAACGCCGCGACCTGCGCCGCAGGGATCAGCGGCGGAACATCGACGGGGCTGGGGGCATGCGCAGCAGCCGAGGGCGCGCGCGGTGACGGAACCGGTGCCGCTGGTGCAGATGGCGCGGGCGGCGGTGGGGGTGCGGAAGGCGGTGGGACGGAATTTGCCGCGCGTGCCGGCCGCGGCTGGACCGCGTGCCCATTCTCCGGCGCCGCCGCTCCCGACTTGGAGGCGCCCGAGCTTTCAACTCCCCGAATCAGCGACGAAACAACCTGCGCCGAAAAATCAGGGTCAATCACGCCGTCGTACCCGCGTGCGGCAAGGTCGTCGATGGTCGCCGCGGCTCCGCGCTCCATCGCCCGCAGCACCCGGGCCTTGGGATCCACCAGGCGAACCGCCTTGAGAAACTCCGCTCTTCCGACGCCGTGCCCGTTGGCCTGCGGCCCCGGTTCCGCGTCGGGACCCACCACGATCACCGCGCCCGCCGGCGAATCGTCGTCGATCGGGTCCGAAAGCTCGCCGATCGCCTCGAGCGCCGTGCGCACCCGCAGCAGCTCGACGCCGGGATCAAGGCGGAGCGACGCGTCGAGCCCGGTCCTGCCAACCAGGATCACGCGCACTTCGGGTTGATGTTCCGACTCGTTCACCGATGGAGTCCTCTCACCTCTCTACGCCGCCGCGGCCGCGGCCGTGCGACGCGCGCCGCCCCTTCGGCCACTCAATCTTGACGCGCCGGGTCGTCCGGGGAAAGGAGCATCGCAAGCTCTTCGTCGGTGAGCAGGTCCGCCGGGCCATTCTGAAGGGTCGAACCCTCGCTCTCGCCGGTAGCCCCGGTCTTATCGGGCGTCGCCAAGGGGTCAGCATCCGATATCGGCGGCAGCGTCCCGCGCCCGCTCAGTCGGAGTGCGGGCGATCCAGGCCGCACCGCGCTCGGCGCCGGTGCCGCGGCCATCGCGACCGCGACCGCAGGACGGGACTGCGCTCCATGAGCATTCGCACCCTGCACCGCCGAGCCGAACCGAACCTCGGTCCCGTTCCATCGCGCCGTGTCCTCCGCCGTCGCGGCACGAAGCCTCCGGCTCCCCGATTCGAATACCCACGACTTGGACCGTGGTGCATACCGCTCCGCAAGGGCCGCCACCTCGCCCGCGCGGTCGAGGCGATCGGGATCGCACAAGAGGAGCACCGCGGCGCTGGCCCGAGAGGCGTCAGCGCCCAGGCGTGAGGCCACGCAGATCCGGGCGAGCGCCTCGTACGCGCTCGAGCACGCCTCGACCGTCAGGCCTTTTCGCTCAAGGGCGCCCAGCAGCTCGGGATCGGGCGTCAGCCCGCGCGCAAGCCACAGAACGCAGCGGTCCCCGCTCATCGACGGATCCTCCGTGCAGGCACTTTCAACCGGTCATCGTACCCGGCTGCCCCTCCGGGAGCCGCGGCCTTGCCGGCGTGCCGCGACGTACACGACGTAGTTCTCGTCGAGCTCTTCGCCCGGCCCCAGTGGTCGCACGTGCAGCCCTCCCCGCCCGTCTACCGCCCCGCCCAGCCGGTCGTACACCTCGACCGCGGGCAAGCCCGCCTCGGCCATCGCCTCTCGCAGTTCCGGGATCGACCACAGCCGCCAGCGGTATACGAACGCGTCGCGAAGCACGCGGGCCCGGCGGGCTCCCGCCTCTTTGACGCGAAAGTGGAGCACGTCCGTGACCATCCCCGTGAGCGGGTCGGCGTCGCGCTGCTCCCATTCCTGCTCGATCCGCTCGCCGCGCGGCCCGCGCAGCCGACGGGTCAGTGTGACCCTCGACATCGCGTCCCGACCGCCGTACGTGTCGCACACGAAGACGCCCCCGGGCCGGAGGCTGGCGCGCACCGTGCGCAGGTAGCGGACCAGCGACGGTCGGTCGTGCCAGTATCCGATCGGGAAGTTGGTCGCGACGACCAGGTCCGCACTTGCGCGGCAGCGGGCGGCATCACTCACGATCGTCCGCACGTCCGGCGCGCCGCGGCAGCGAGCCAGCGGCTCGGGGTCGGTGTCCACCGCGATCGATCTTCCGCCAGTGATCACGCCAGGCCACGCCCGGGCCAGCGCGCCCGTCCCGCTGAAATCCTCGCGCAGCGTGAACGGCGAGCCCGCGTGCACCGCGGCAAGAAACCGCGCCAGCCGCACCGGCTCGGTCACGCAGAGTTCGTACAGATCGAAGCGGTCAAGCAAGGGAGAGTTGCCGCGGCGTTTCACGCGTGTCCAACCTCCCCGACCACGAGCACGCCCGTTTATTCTTCCCCTGCCGCGGCGCGATCCTCGCTCACGCCATCCGGACCCACTTCACCAGCGTCTTGAAGTTCGGCGGCTTGCCGTACATCAACACGCCGATTCGGAAGATCTTGGCCGCGGCCCACAGGATGAAGGCGCACGACAGCACGCCGATCAGCAGCGCGACCGGGTGCTGCCACATCGGCACCGGCTCGCTGCCGCCCAGCCGCAGCACCATCACGAACGGGCTCACGATCGGGACAAAGCTCAGCCCCGTCGCCAAGGGCGAGTTGGGGGCTCGCTGGATGAAGAACCAGATCATCCACGGCAGGACCGTGAGCATGATCACCGGCGTCATCAGCGTCTGGGCCTCGCGCAGCTCGTTTACCGCGCTCCCGATCGCGGCCATCATCGCCGCCATCGTCACCGCCGCGACCACGAAGTACCCCACCAGCAGCAGCAGCATCATCGGCGTGACCAGCTGCGTCAGCGTGAAGTAGATCAGGCTCACCACGCCCACGCCGCCGTAAATCCCGATGATCAGCACGCCCACCGACATGTGCCCGATGATCTTGCCGCTCATCAGCTGCATCGGCGACACCGCCGAGAGCAGCACCTCCATCACGCGGCTGGATTTCTCCTCCACCACGGTGGTCATCAGGTACTGCCCCGTCGTCATCACCGAGATCATCATGAGCATCATGAAACCCACGGGGATGAGCATCTGCAGCTCGCCCATCGACTTGCGCTCCGCCCCTCCCTTGGTGATCGTCACCGCGTCGATGTTGGGCCGCGCCAGCATGGCCCGCAGCTGCTCGGTCCCCAGGCCCGCCGCCTTGATCCGCGGGTCGCCGGCGATGCGGGCGTCGATGATCGCCTCGCCCACGCCGCGCTCCATGCCGTTCTGGATCTCAACGTCGAGCTTGGGCGCCACGAACAGGTCGAAAAGGCCGAACTTGCCGTCGGGCCCGGCCCGCGTCGCCTCGGGAGGGATCACCGCGACCGCCAGCAGCGGGTATGCGTCCCCCTGCTCGCCGCGCGCCTTGATCTGCGTCTCCGAGAGCGTGGTCTTGAGCTTTTCAAGGTCGGTGTCGGGGGGCAGCAGCTCGGCGCGGATGTCGGCCTGCGGGAACATCACCCCGGCCTGGGCGTCAGCCATGGTCTTGGCCTGATCGAGCTGTCCCTCGGGGAGCTTGAGCTTCTTCGAGGTCTCCTCGATCTTCTTGGATACTTCCTCGGCCTTGGCCTTCCGCCGCGCCGCCATCTCCTCGGGCACCTTCTTCACCGCCAGTTCGCCCGTCATCCCGCCCAGGTCGATGATCGCGACCCGCCCCTGCACGCGCGGCCCCTCGGCGTTCTTGATGAGCAGGATCGCAAAGCCCGCCACCCCCGCCATCAGCGGCGGGATCAGCACGCCCAGCAGAAAGCCCTTGGTGAAAACCACCGACGTGAACTCGCGCCACGCAACCAGCAGCGTACGGGTCATGCGCTCTCCTCCGACGAAGCCGCGGCCAGCTGCGAGCGGATCTTCTCACGGTCGGTCTCGCCGGCGCCCTTGACGCCCAGCACCAGCTCGATGAACACGTCCTCAAGCGACACCCGCTTGACCTCGATCCGGCGCACCGGCATCGCCTCGACGATCGACCGCATCGCCGCGGCAGGGTCCGTCGCGTCGTCGAAACGAACCTCGAAGACGCCCTTGCTCCCGACCGCCACGTCGCGAACGCCCGGCAGACGTGACAATGTTTCTTTCCCGTCGCCGTGGACCGCCTCGATGATCAGCGAGCGAGGATCGAAGCGGGCGACGATGTCGGACAGCGTGCCGTCGAGCACCTTGTCGCCCTTGTGAATCATGAAGATCTGGTCGCACAGCGCCTCGGCCTCGAACATGGCGTGCGTCGAGAAGATCACCGTGCGCCCCGACTTGTGCTGCTCGTCGATCAGCTCCCGGATCAGGCGGCGGTTCACCGGGTCCAGCCCGCTGAACACCTCGTCCAGGATCAGGAGGTCCGGCTCGTGGATGACCGCCGAGATGAACTGCACCTTCTGCTGCATGCCCTTGGACAGCTCCTCGCACTTCTTGCGGTAGCAGTCCGGCAGACCCATCCGCTCCAGCCACGAGCGCACCTTGGCGTCGCTGGCGGAGGTGTCGATCCCTTTGAGGCGGGCGATGTAATTGAGGAACGCCCCGACCTTCATCTTTCGATAGACGCCGCGTTCCTCGGGCAGGTACCCGATCCGGTCCTTGCTCTCGACCGCCGACGCCCGCCCCAGCACGGCGATTTCGCCCTTGTCGGGAAAGATGATCGACATGATCATCCGGATCGTCGTGGTCTTGCCGGCGCCGTTGGGGCCGATGAAACCGCACAGCGCGCCCTGCCGCACCGTGAGGTCAAGGTTCCGGACGGCGACCTTTGCGCCGAAGGTCTTCGTCACGCCGCGTATTTCAATGGCCGCGTTCAATGTGAGGGTGCCTCCCGTCGGGTGTCATTATTAGGCAACGCGCGGTCGGGCGTTCAGTCGCCGCAGACGGCGGCCGCCGATACCGTTGCCCATGCCCGAGGCCGCCGCCCCAGCACGACAAGTCATCGAGAAGCTCGAGTCGATCGAGAAGCAGTTCGTCGATCTCGAACGGATGCTCGAGGACCCCGCCGTGCTGGCCGATCACCGCGCTGTCCGTGACGCCTCGATCAAGCGCTCGGCCCTCGAGCCCGTGGTCACCGGGTTCAGACGCTACCGCGGTCTCGAGCGTGATATCAAGGACCTTGAGGCTTCGCTCACCCCGGGCGGCGACCAGGACCTGGCCGCCATGGCCCGCGAAGAACTGCCCGCGACGAGGCGCGCCGCCGAAGAGTGCCTCTCCGAACTCGTCGCGCGGCTTGTCACCGCCGACGACCGCAAGGTCGGCTCGGTCATCATGGAGATCCGCGCCGGCGCCGGTGGCGACGAGGCCGCGCTGTGGGCCCGCGACCTTCTTGAGATTTACCAGAAATACGCCGCCAAGCGTGCCTGGAGCGTCGAGACCCTCGATTTCACCCCCGAGTCCGACGCCGGCGGCGTGCGCAGCGCCGTGCTCAACATCCGCGGCGAGAACGTGTGGAGCGAACTGGCGTTCGAGGCCGGCGTCCACTCCGTCAAGCGTGTTCCCGCCACCGAGGCCCAGGGCCGCGTCCACACCAGCACCGCCACCGTGGCCACGCTCCCCGAGCCCGAGGACGTCGACATCAAGATCGACTGGGCCAACGAGGTCGAGGAGTTCGCGACCCGCGCCCAAGGCCCGGGAGGGCAAAACGTCAACAAGGTCGAGACTGCCTGGCAGATCCACCACAAGCCCACCGGCATCATCATCAAGATGATGGAGGCCAAAAGCCAGCAGCAGAACCGCGAGCGCGCCCGCCGCCTCCTCACCACCCGCCTCTACGAGGCCGAACGCCAGCGTCAGCACGCCGAGCGCTCCGCGGCACGCAAAAGCCAGATCCGCGGCGGCGAGCGCAGCGACAAGATCCGCACCTACCGCTACAAGGACGGCATCGTCGCCGACGAACGCCTCCCCGGCGAGTATTCCCTGCGCGACGTCCTCGCGGGTGATCTCTCAAAGCTCATGAAGGACCTGCTCGCGCAGGAGACCGAACGCCGCATCGCCGAGCTCTGATCCGCGGCAGCCCTTGCCGTGCCCCGCTTCAAGGCCTGCCGCGCGGGCGCCGCAGAGCCATCATCACGGCCCCGGCAACCCCCGCCGCGCCGACCCCCGGACCGGGGATCGACGCCAGCGCCCTCATGTCCGTCTCGGTCGTCGCGCCGATCAGCGTGCGCGATCCATCGCTGATGTTGAGCTCGTACAGCAGGTCCGCGCCCGCCAGCCCGCCCTCGCCGACGATCATCCGCCACGTGCCGTCCGGGCCGTAGTCAAGCGCCTGCACCGGGTGCGAACTGTCAAAGCCGGTCGCGACCGTCGCTCCCTTGGCTCCGGTGACGGTGCTGATCTTGAACACCTCAAAGGCGCTCCCGTACAGCGTCCCGTCGGGCCCGAACTCCAGCCCGAACACCACCGACCCCACCGCGCCGATCAGCGTCGGATGGCCGGTGGCCTTGTTCACCGTGTAGAGCCGCGACCCGTTGGGCGTGTAGTCCACCGCGTACAACGTGCCGTTGGGGGCAAACGCGATCGACTGCATCAGCGCGCCCCCCAGCGAGCCCCACGCCCCCACGAGCGTCTTCGCGCCCGTCCCCGTGTCGATGCGCTGCAGACCACTGAAGTCCGGCGCGTACAGCAGGCCGCCGGAGTCAAAGTCCATGTCCCCCGTGCCGCCGTTGCTGCCGATGCGCGCGCTCGTCCCGTCGAGCGGTGCCGTGTTGAACCGGACCAGCCCGTACGAAGGCCCCGTGCTCTGCGAGCCGTACAGCCCGGCGACGCCCGCCCGGGCCCAAGCCCCGACCGCCGTCATCGCCATCAACCCCGCAACGACGATTGTGCTGTTCAATCCGCCCCCTCTCGGACCTTGGTGCGCGCTGACTCTGACTCGCCCAAGTGTGCGCCACGTTGCACCCCGCGGCCATTTCTTGGCCCCAAGACTCCCGTGATTTCGAGATCCTCGCGCCAAGTTCGGAGAATGGAAGGCGTAACTCAGATCGCCGCCCGCCCTCTACGATCGTGCAGGAATGCTCTCCCCCCGCGTCATCGACCTTGGCCGTTCACGCTACACCGACGCGTACGCAGAGCAGTGCCGTCACCTCGACGAGATCATCGCGGCCCGCGCTGCGGCCCCCGAACTCGGCCGCATTCTCCTCGTCGAGCACGAGCCCGTCATCACCATCAGCCGCCGCGCCGGCGCCGCCGCGCACCTGCTCGCCACGCCCGAGCTGCTCTCCCGCGCCGGCGTTGAGCTCGCCGAGACCGACCGCGGCGGGGACATCACCTACCACGGGCCCGGCCAGCTCGTGGTCTACCCCATCCTCGATCTCAACGCGCTCAACCTTGGGCTGCACGATTACATGCGGCTCCTCGAGGACGCGGTCATCGGCGCCTGCGCTCGCTTCGGCGTCGCCACCCGCCGCGACCCGGCCGCCACAGGCGTCTGGACCGACCGCGGCGGCGCGGCGCATGCCAAGATCGCCGCCATGGGCGTCCGCGTCCGCCGCTGGGTCTCCATGCACGGCCTGGCCCTCAACGTCGCCACCAACCTTGAACACTTCAACCTCATCGTGCCCTGCGGGCTCCACGGCAGGCCGGTGACGAGCCTCCAGCGCGAACTTGGCGATCGCTGCCCGACGATGGATCAGACCCGGCACGTGCTCGTCGAAGAACTGCTGGAGCGCATCGCCGACGCCGCCAGGCGCGCCGCGAGCAAGAGGGCCTCGGCACCGCCCGCGTCGGCAGAGCCCGACCAGGTCGCGGGCTGATTTTCAATCTATCGCGGCGGCCGCGCGGCATCCGGATCCGTCGCCGGCTTCAGAGCCGGTTTGGGAGTCTCCCGCGAAAGCTCCACCGCCGCCACCGTGTCGATGTCCAGCTTCATCCCGAACTCCACGCACGGCCCGATGAAGGGCGGTACATCAAACACGCCCACATCCTGGCGCTCCGCGTTGAACTCAGGGGTCGCAATCACGAGCGTATTGATCTGGTACGCCAGCTGCGAAGATTCAGAGGTCGGCGTGCGGTCATGACGAAGCTCGAACTCGCGCCGGATCGACGTGAACCGCTCGGCCATGGTCCGCGTGATGGGCACTCGCACCGCGTCTCCCAGAGGCTTGTGCGTGAACTCGTCGAGCACGCGGATCAGCGCATCCGGCGAACCACGGTCGGGCGTGCGCACGTCCGTTACCAGCGCCAGCCAGCGCGTCCGCCCGCGCACTTCGTTCTGCGTCTTCTCGCACCAGTGCCGCGCCTGGGCCTCAAACCGCTCGCGCTGCGACTGCGTCGAACGCGGCAGGTCGTTCAACTGCCGCGCGTACCGCCGCTTCAGTTCCCGCAGCAACGACGCGGGCGACGCGTAAGGGTCCAGCGGCGCCGCCTCGGTCGAATCGTCGTTGGCCGTGCCGCGGAACCGCTCGAGCTGCGCTTGCAGGTCCCACACCTTCCGCTGCAGCGCCGCGTTCTCGCTCTCAAGCTGCCGGACCCGCTCGGCGAGGTCCTCCGCCGACGCCGCGGGCTTCGCGGCGGTGGGGGACCCGGCCTCCTGAGCCGCGGCGGGCAGGGCCACCGCCGACATCAGCGCCGCCACGCCAAGGCAAAGGATGCGCGGCCCGTCAGGGCGCACCCGGACATACGTCATCGTGTTCAACGAGGGGCTCATGGCAAGCTCCCGGCGTGCGCGGCTCGCGTTCCTACAGTCGTCCGTCACCGCGATCGTCGCCAAAGCAAAGCGTAGTCGCCCTGCGCCGCACCGTGCTCCTCCGGTTCCCATCATGATCGTCGCCCGAACCACCGACCGCCCCAAGTCGCTGAGCGACCTGCTCGGTCCAGGCTTGGCCGCACGCCTCGACCGCCTTGACCTCCTCTCCCAGCGCGTCTTCGCGGGCAAGCTCCCCGGCGAGCGCCGCTCCAAGCGCCGCGGCAGGAGCGTCGAGTTCGACGACTACCGCAACTACGTCGCCGGCGACGACCTCCGCCACGTCGACTGGAACGTGCTCGCCCGCCTCGACAAGTTTTTCATCAAGCTCTTCCGCGAGGAGCAGGACCTCTCCCTCCAGATCGTCCTCGACGCCTCGCCGTCCATGGACGCCGGCGAACCCGGCAAGCTCGTCTTCGCCGCGCGACTCGCCATGGCCCTTGCCTACATCGGCCTCGTCAACCAGGACCGCGTCGCCCTCACCACCTACTTCGGCCCGGGCGTGGGGATGCGATCGCTCGTCCCTGTCCGAGGCAAGCCCAACGCCCGCCGCATTGCCGCCGAGCTTCTCGAAGCCCTCGCCCCGGGGCGGGGCCTTTCAGGCCCCGCGCTCGCCTCCTCTCCTCTTCCTGATTCAGACTCCCCCCCCCGCCCCGGCTCGCGCACCATCCCCGCCGCCGACTTCAACGCCGCCCTCCGCGCCGTTGCCCGCTCGCGCAGCGGCACGGGCGTCACCGTGGTCCTCTCCGATTTCCTCGTCCGCGAAGGCTGGCGCCCCGGCCTCAACGCCCTCTTCGGCGCCGGCGGATTCGACACCTGGTGCCTCCACATCCTCTCTCCAGGCGAGCTCAACCCCGCCGGCGAACGCGAGCGCGGCTTCTTCGGCGATCTCCGCCTCACCGACGCCGAAAGCTCCGATGCCGCCGAAGTCACTGTTTCCGCCGCGATGATCAAACGCTATCGCACCGCGCTCGACCGCCTCTGCACATCGTTGAAGGCCGACTGCCGCGCCCGCGGCATGCATTACGCCCTCGTGCCGTCCGACACCAAGGTGGATGAGTTCGTGATGGGCGCCCTGCGCCGCGGCGGATTGCTGCGGTAGGACGGAGAGCCGTCGAAGGCCGAAGGCATCTTCTCTCGGTCAAGATCAAACAGGGCACTCCTTTTTTCCCTCTCAGAGTCCCTGTGCCTTCGTGCTTCAATTCCTCTTCACGAGTTCCCCATAGATCGCCTCATCGATCCCCAGAAACTCCCGCATGTGCTGGTCGTAGGTCTCCGCGTCCTGCTCGCGAGAAAGGTCCAGCCGCATCTCGTTGATCACCTTTGTCCCCTGCGAGATCCAGTCCTTGAACGTCTCCTGCGAGATGTTCTCGGCGATCCACTTTCCCACCGCCCCGTTGAACGGCGGCCGCGCCATCTTCGTCCCCGCCCGACCGGTCTTGCGGCAGACAAACGTGCCCGCCGGCGCAGCGCTCGCCGCCGCCGCTTCCGCGACCTCCGGCAGCGGCACCCCAAGCTTCTCGAGCATCTCGCCCATCGCCTTGCGCGGCATGAAATCCCCGCGCTTCGCGGCGACCTCGTACCCCTTCCTCAGCACCTCCCCCGCGCGCTTCGAGTCCCCCAGCGCCACCAGCGCCGCCCCTGCGAGCTGGTACGCCTTCGACATCTCCGGGTTGAGCTCGGCGCACCGCAGGTACGCCTTCGCCGCGTCCGAGTGCCGCGCCGCCTGCGCATACGCCCCCGCCAAGCTGAACCACGCCATGTCGTTGTTGGGGTCCGCCTCGGGCCGGACCATGGCTTCGAACTGTGCGATGCGTTGAGTCACGTCCATGGGGCGATGATAGGAACGCCTGGGACGTTCGTTGATCACCGCCTACCGCTCCTCAACCACCACCGGGCACCGCCCCCTTGCCAGCAGGCCGATCGTGCGGTTCACCGGGTCGAGCAAGGCGATCTGGTCCTTGCCCAATTGGTACACCACGAATCCATCCTCGAGTTCCGTCGCCGATCGCGCCGTCCACGCCTCAAACGGCGTCTCCCACGCGACCCACGCGAGCATCGTCTCTCCCTCCTCGACCGAAAGCCCTTCGAGCGGCCAGAACCCGGTTTGCACCTTGCGTCGGACGGCAGGCTCGCGCAGGCTGAAAGACCATCGAAACGTTTCCGGGATCCAGTCGTCCCACGCGGGCCCCAGGACGCGCGTGGATGCCGCGCCGCTTCCGGGCGCCGGCCCGTACACCGTGTCGAGCTCGCCCAACGTGGTCCGGGTCGGGTCTCCAGGATTGCTCCGCAACGTGAACGTCCCGTCGCCCTCATCACGCCCGGCGAGGAACCCTCCGCTGAACCAGTCCACCCGTGACTCCGCCACGGCGTGCGCCGGAAGCGGTCGGTCGAGCACCTCCCGCTCGCCCCCGTCGGTGCGCACCCGCGCCAGGCGGTCGGTCGCATCGTCGATGTAGTACACCCATACACCAGCGCTCCGGTGGGCAAATTCGCCGACGGGCCGCCGCGAGAACTGCGTCAGCAGCGTGGGCCCGCTGACCCAATAGTACAGCGCGGCAAGAAGCGCGTAGCTCGCCACGTTCACCGCCACGCACGCCGCCGTCACGCGCCACACCGAGCGCCGATCACGAGCCGCGGCAAACCACACGAACGGCCATTCGATGAGCACCGTCGCGATGAGATACACGATCGCCATCGCGGCCAATCGCGACCCTACGTTCTCCAGGGTCGCATCGCCACACACCGCCTTGCCCGCGCACTGAACCCACGGCAGCGCCGCGTAGCCGCACCACGCCGAGGCGTAGTTGGCGGCGATCATGATCACGATGCTCCGGAGAATCTTTCCCCGAAGCAGCGGCGTCAAAGCAACCCCTTCCCCCAACCCGATGATCACGTTCCCTAGGGCCAGGTGCACCCAACTCAGCCACATCATCGGCGTGCCCGAATTCGCCAACGCGACGGAAGGCGCGCCAAGCAACACCAACGCCGCGACCAGCGCCGCCCGCTTTGCGACGAACTTTGAACTCTGCTTATGCGGCGAGCGTTGGCCGAGGACCATCGCCGCATGATACTCTGATCCCGCGCCGCCTCGCTCCTCGCCGCCCTCGGGTGCCGCGACAATGTGCGGTTCGGTATGGTCGTGTGGAAATTGTCTGTAACCGACAACGGTCCTGGGGCGCCGTACATGAACACAAACGAATCCTCACCCCTCCCCTCGGCGCACGCCAGACAACTCATGACCACGGCAATGGTCGCCTCCCTGTTCGCCGCGTGCGCCGAGATGCCGAAGGACACCATCAGACCGCCGCATGCGGGTCCGGCCGGCGGCCAGCCTCGCCAGGTGTCGCTCTCCGCCGCGGACAAGCTCAAGGCCTGTGCCGAGCGGTACTCAACCGCCAGCACGTACCGCGATGAGAGCGAATTAAAGATCGAGGTTGAACAGACCGGAGGCTCCACGTCGAGTTGCACGATTCCCTCCTCGATGGCTTTCGAGCGAGATGGGCGATTTCGCTGGCAGTGCAAAGGCCTGGCATCGGCGGACGCGCCGCCTGACCTGGTCTGCACCGTGTGGTCAACGGATCACAGAGCATTCAACTCGTTCTGCAGCGCCGGCGAACAGAGATCAGAGTTTGAAACGATCAATCGTGCCATGGATCGATGGATCGGATTGTCGGGAGGGTCGGCGGCGATCGTTCTCCCGTTGCTTCTCAAAGACGTCGACTTCCAGTGGGGGCCCCGCATTACGGACCTCCTCGGCCCGATCGAGACCGGTACCGAGATGATCAACGGCGTCGACTGCTCGCGTATCGAGGGCAAGACGATCGGCGATACAGCCGTAACGCTTTGGCTTGACAGCAACCTCGCCATCCGGAAGGTGCACTGCGTTCAGCTCTTTGACCGCGCCAAGATGCCGAACCTGGAGCTCGGAGCAGCGCTTACCCAACGGTCCACCATCGTCATCACGCCCGTACTCAACGAAGCGATCGAGGAAGCCGCACTCATCCCGCCCGCGTCTAAGTAATCCCGTTGCCGACTGCTATTCTCTCCCCGTGCCCACTCCTTCCACCAACCCCACCCCAACCCTCGCCACCTCCCTCGCAGGCCTCGCGCTCCCCAACCCCGTTCTCCTCGCCGCCGGAACCGCCGGCACCCTCGACGAACTCTCCGATGTCCTCGACCTCTCGCGCATCGGCGCCGTCGTCACCAAGTCGATCACCCAGCAGCCCCGCGACGGCAACAGCACCTGGCGCATCCTCGAATCACGCAGCGGCGGGGGGGGCATGCTCAACGCCATTGGCCTCGCCAACATCGGCATCGACCGCTTCGTCGCCGATGTCGCGCCGCGCATCCCCTTTGTTCCCACCCGCGTGATCGCCTCGATCGCCGGGTTCTCGATTGACGGCTACATCGCGGTTGCCGCGCAGATGGACGAGATCGACGGCATCGACGCCGTCGAGATCAACGTCTCCTGCCCCAACGTCCACGGCGGCGTCGAGTTCGGCTCTGACCCGAAACTCCTCGCCGAACTCGTCACCGCCCTGCGCCCGGTCCTCAGCCGCACCCGCATGCTCATCAAGCTCAGCCCGATCTCCTGCGGGCCCGTCTCCTTGGCCGAGATCGCCCGCGCCGCCATCGAGCCCGGTTCGCGCCTGAGCAGCGGCGAGGGACCGGGCGCCCCCGGCGGTCCCAACAGCCGCCCCGGCGCCGATGCCCTCTGCATCTCCAACACCACCCCGGCGATGGCCATCGATGTCCGCACCCGCCGCCCGCGCCTCTCGAACATTACCGGCGGGCTCTCCGGCCCCGCCATTCACCCCATCGCCGTCAAGCTCGTGCACGATGTGCACCGCGCCATCGCCAAGGCCACCGCCACGCCCATCGTCGGCATCGGCGGCGTGCTGCACTGGGAAGATGCCGCCGAGTTCATCCTCGCCGGCGCCTCTGCTGTCGAGATGGGCACCGCACTCTTTGCCGATCCCCGCTCGCCCCTCAACGTCATCCGCGGCTTGGAAAAGTGGGTCGCCTCCCAGGGTGTCGGTTCCATCGCCGACCTCGTCGGCGCCGTGAAGTTGGATTAGTTTCAGGGCGTCGCGTCAGCGCGAGCGGCCAAAGACCGCGAATCAGCACCGAGCGCACAAGGACTCCCCAATGCTCTGGATCCACCCCGCCTCCTCCCCTCGAGTCCATCGGCGCTTCCGCTCCAAACGCTCCTCGCCCTTTTTCTTCGCCGTCGTCGCGGCCGGCGTCCTCATCGCGGGCATCGCGCACGCGCAGCAATCTCCGCCGCGCGACATTTCCGCGATCCTCGCGCCCATCCTCGAAAAATCCAAGCTCCCCGGCCTCGCCGCCGTCGTCATCGAGGGAAACGCCATCGTCGCGCAGGGCGCTGCCGGACTCCGCGCCGCGGGCTCGCCCGACAAGATCACGATCGACGACCAGTTCCACCTCGGCTCATGTACGAAATCGATAACCGCCACCATGCTCGCCACCCTCGTCGAGGCCGGGCAACTGAACTGGGACACCCGTATCGCCGACGTCTTCCCTGAAGAAAGCAAAGACTGGAACCCCGGCTGGCGCGATGTCACGGTCGAACTGCTCGTCTGTCACCGCGCCGGCGTCCCCGGCAACATCCCGCCCGGCGTGTGGGCCAAGTGCTGGAAGCAGGAGGGCACGCCCACCGACCAGCGCCTCATGCTCACCGATGCGCTCCTCCGCGAACCGCCAAGGTCCAAGCCGGGCGAGAAGTTCGAGTACGCCAACGCCGGCTTCACCATCGCCGCCGCCATGGCCGAACGCACCACCGGAAGGTCGTGGGAAGACCTCATGCGCGAGCGGCTCTTCACGCCGCTCCATATGACCACGGCCGGTTTCGGCGCACCCGGCACCGCCGCGTCCATCGATCAGCCCCGCGGTCACCGCACCGAAAACACCACCCGCGGCATGTGGACCCCCGTTGAACCTGGCCCCGGCGCCGACAACCCGCCCGCCATCGGCCCCGGCGGAACGTGCCACATGTCCCTCCCCGACTGGGCCAAGTACGTCTCCGCTCACATCGTTGGCGAACGCGGAGGATCAACGCTCCTGAAGCCCGAGACGTTCGTTCGTCTCCACACACCGCCCAACGGCTGGGAATACGGCTACGGGTGGGGCGCCACCCGCCGCCCCTGGGCCGCCCCGCGCGATCACCCCGACGTCAAAGACGGCCGCGTGATCACGCACAACGGCAGCAACACCATGTGGTTCTGCGTCGTATGGGCCGCCCCCGACCGCGAAATGGCCGTCCTCGTCGCTACCAACGCCGCCGGCGATGTCGCCGCCAAAGCCTGCGACGATGCCGCCGCCGCCCTGATCAACGACGAAGCCGCCCACCCCCAAACCCGCCCAATCTCAAGCCCCAAATAAAATTCGTCGCTTCGTCGCTTCGTCGCTTCGTCGCTTCGTCGCTTCGTCGCTTCGTCGCTTCGTCGCTTCGTCGCTTCGTCGCTTCGTCGCTTCGTCGCTTCGTCGCTTCGTCGCTTCCCTAGAACCCCGCACTCTCCAGCCACTTCGAAGGCTCCCGCCCCAGCGCTCCCGCGATCGCCAGCAGCGATTCCAGGCTCGGCAGATGCGCCCCGCGCTCGATCGAGCTGACCTGGCTCACGCTGATGCTCGACGCCTCTGAAAGTTCCTTGAGCGTCCACCCGCGCTCCGCCCGCGCCAGCCGGATCTGCCGCCCCAGTTCCTGCCGCAGTCGGTCCTGCGGGCGCTGGCCGAGCCCGAACGCCTTTACCGCCTGCTCCAGGCACCGCGAAAGCTCGGCCGTTGAGAACGGCTTGGCGAGATAGTCGAACACATCCTTCTTGAACGTCTGGCGCATCCCCTCCATCGACGGGTACCCCGTGACCACGATCACGCACAGCCGCGTCCAGCGCTTCCGGATCTCCGCCAGCACGCTTTCCCCGCTGTCGTCCCCCATCTTCATGTCCAGCAGCACCACGTCCGGCAGCCGTTCCTCGCACGCGGCGTAGAACTCCCGCGGCGTGGCAATCGAGCGCACCTCGTGCCCCTGCCCCTCCAGCACCGATCGGATGTACTGCCGGAAGTCCGCGTCATCGTCGAGCGCGACGATGGACAGCGGTGGGATCGGGTCCGGATTGGTCGGGCCGGGCGTTGCGGGCATCGGCAGCCTCTCAGAACAGGTCGTGCATTATGCGCCTGCTCCGACCCTTCGGCCCGCGGCTAGCGCCCGCCACCGTCCGATTCAATGCCTTCCCGACTCCCCGTCGATATCCATCGGTGGTGCGCCGCACGCGACTTATTACCTGCCTGTTCGCCTCGGGCGCGATCGCTTTGGGCGCGGTGCTCGGATTCTCAGCCTTTGTTGATGTCGACGCCGGCACGTCCCAGTTTCAGATCGGATTGTTCGGCGGCGGCGTCCGCGTTGAGACCTGCATCCCACCCAGCCCCACGCACATTTTCGCATCGTGGAGCTGTGATGTCCGTGTTCACGGTCCGGCGATCGGGTGGACCCCCGCGTTCGCGTCCGACGGGCCCTACGTCTCCTCATCGCTCGGCCCGGGTCCGATCCCCGCTCAGGTCTGGGGACGACGGTTCCCCCAGATCGCATGGATCCCCCTCTGGATCCCCTTCCTCGCGGCAGCCGTTCCCGCCGCGTGGCTGTGGCGCACCGACCGGCGACGCTCACCGCCCGGCCACTGCCGATGCTGCGGATACGACCTCGCCGGACTTCGCCAAGGCCCATGCCCGGAGTGCGGCGGCGGTACCGGTCCATCCTCTATCCGCACGCGGCACGCTCAATCGGGATGAGGCGCCAACGTAGACCCCGCGCTCACCGGCAGCACGACCTCGAACACCGACCCGCCTTTCCCCGGCCGATTCCGCGCCACGATCATCCCACCGTGCTCGCGCACGATCCCGTCCGCCACCGCCAGCCCCAGCCCCGTCCCGCGCGAATCGAGCTTGGTCGAAACAAACGGCTCAAACAGCCGCGGCAGCACTTCGGGATCAATCCCCGGCCCGTCGTCCGCCACCGATACTGTCACCCAGTCTCGACCGTCCTTGATCGCCCGCTCGCTCGAAACGCGAACCTCACCTCGCACGCCGTTCCGCATCGGGACCGGCTCTCCATCAGCCGGTCCGCGCCGCACCGCGTCCACCCCGTTGCGCAAGAGGTTCACGAGCACCTGCACAACACGGTCCGAATCACAACTCAAGATGACCCCGTCGGGAACATCGTTCGCGAGCCGCACATCGCGCGCATCGCGGTCTAGCCGCACCAGGGTTGCCGCTTCTTCCACGATCGCCCTCAGCTCCGCCGAGCGCCATTCCGCAGGGCGCACGCGCGCAAAGTCGAGCAGGCTCTCCCCCAGCCGCTCCAGCCGCCCGACCACGCGCACCATCAGCGCCGAGGTCTCCTTGTCCAGCCCGGCGCGGGGGTCCGCATCCAGCCGCTCGACCAGCCCCTTCAGCACCGTCAGCGGCGTGTTCAATTCGTGCGCGATCCCCGCCGACATCATGCCCAGGCTCGCCAGCCGGTCCGCGTCCGCCAGATTCCGCCGCGCCGCCTCGAGCAGATGGTTCTTCTTCTTCAGGTCGTTGGCGACCTCCTCCAGCCGGTCGAGCGCCTCGGCGAGCGCCGCCTGGTTCCTTCGCAGCGACACAATCGAGCCGTTCCGCGAGCGCATGATCTCGCCCAGTTCATCCGCCGGGATCGCGTGCTCGGGGATCAATTCGTCCTGCGGCCGCCCGTCCTGCACCGCCCGCTCCGCGTCCAGCATCCGCTTGATCGGCGCGTACACGTGCTGGGGCAGAACGAAAAACTCCAGCGCCAGCGCCACCAGCGCGTACACCGCCAGGAGCGCCGCCGCCGTAAGCCCGTACAGCCGCATGACCGCCGCGCGGGCCTCGGCGATCCGGACCTCCGCGACCCGATACCTCGCCTGCACATCCGGCGCCCCGGGCACGAACACGATCACCCGCGCTTCGTGCCCCGGAGATGGCGCATGGATCGGCACATCCGGCGATGCCGCGGCACGCGCCGCGTCCTCGGCCGAAATCCCCAGCCCCTCGGGCTCTCCCTCGCGGATCATCGCGTCGGCGTTTACGGTCGGCGCCGGGTCTCCGGTTCGGTCCGCCAGCACCGCCGCGTGCAGCGCCGCCTTGGCCCCGTCGATCTCCGCCCGCATCACGATCTCGTTGGCCGCCGGCCGCTCCAGCGCCAGCAGCACGCCCGCCAGCCCCAGCGTGAAAAACGTGTGCAGCACGATGAGCTTCTTGCGGATCCGCAGCCGCGCCAGGAACCCAGCCGGGGTCTGAAGCAGCCGCAGCTTGAACTCCGGTCGACGCGCACCCTCCGGCCTGGGCGCCGCGGCGCCGTTCGGTGCGGGCTGAGAACTTTGTGGAACGATTGTCATCGTGATCGTGGTCCGACGCCCACTACGATCGCAGCGGTGCCCCAAGACCGTACATCCTCCCCCGGCCGCGTTCCCGCTTCAAGGCCCGTTTCCCTGGCCCGCCCCCGCGTTCCCGGTGCCCCCGACGCCCGCGCCCGCGCCTTCGCCGCGCTCGCCGAGGGCGTTCGCACCTTCCCCGAGGGCCTCCCAGAGACCATCGACGAATCCGGCCTCGACCCGCGCGACGCCGCGCTCGCCCACGCCATCCTCGAAGGCGCGGTCCGCCACTGGATCACCCTCGAGTATCTCCTCTCCGGCTTCATGCGCCAGCCCCTCCGCTCCAACGAGCCCGGGGTGCGTGGCGCCCTCCTCGGCGGCGCGGCACAGATCGTCATCCTCGACCGCGTCCCTGTTCATGCCGCGCTCGACACATGCGTCGAATGGGTCAAGCACGCCCTGCGCCCCGGCGCCGGCGCACTCGTCAACGCCATCCTCCGCCGCGTCGCCGAACTCGTCCTCCACGGCCCCAATTCCACGCAGGTGCGACGATCAATCTGGTCCGGTCAGCGCGATGAACTCCCGCTCCCCGATGGCAGCGTGGTCGTGCTCGCACAGCCCGTGCTCCCCGAGCCGCTGATTGAGCGTCTGAGCATCGCCACCGGGAATCCTCTCCCCCTCATTGCCCGGTGGATTGAGCACTTCGGCGAAGCCCGGGCCAGAGATCTCGCGCTGCACAGCCTCGTCCGCGCCCCGACAGTCCTGAACGTCGCCCACGCCCGCTCCCCGCTGGTGGCTCCGTCCGGAGTCCGGTTCATGCCGCACGATCAGCCCGGCGCCACCGTCGCCGAAATGACTCGCGCAGACCTCCTCTCGCTCCTGAGCGCTCGGCGCGACATCTGGGTCCAGGACGCCAGCGCCGCCCTCGCTGTTCAGTCCGTCGCCGACCTGCGCCCCAGTCTGGTTCTGGACCTCTGCGCCGGCCGCGGCACCAAAACCCGCCAACTCGCCATGACCTTCCCCAACGCCGAGATCGTCGCCTGCGACCCCGACCCCGCGCGGGCTCGCGTTCTGGCGGACCTCCCCGGCTCTTACCCCAACGTCCGCGTCACGACCTCGGGCGAAGTTCGCACCCGCGGCATCGGCCGCGCCGATCTCATTCTGCTCGACGTCCCGTGCTCGAACACCGGCGTCCTGGCCCGACGCCTAGGCGCCAAGCACCGATGCGGCTCCGAGCAGCTCGCCCGGCTCGTCGCGCTCCAGCAGCAGATTCTCCGCGACGCCCGCGCCCTCCTCGCCCCCGGCGGCACCATCCTCTACTCCACCTGCAGCCTCGAGCACGACGAAAACGGAGGCGCCGCTCGGGCCGCATCGCAATCGGGCCTGTCCGTCCGCACCGAGCGGTTCACCCTCCCAGTCGGCCTCCCCGGAGAAGCACCGTCGTCCTACCGCGACGGCTCGTACTCGGCGATCCTCACCGCCTGACCCGGGGGAAACACACTCCTTTTCCCGCCCACTCACCCGGGTACACTCTGCGTTCCAGATGAGCCTCACCCCCAGCGTCCAGCGGCGCCCGAGAGAGAGCATGAACCTTCTCGACATTCTCAGCCCGCAGAGCATCGTGTCGCCGCTGGCATCCATGGACAAGCGAGGGGTCATCGACGAACTCGTCGATTGCCTCGCCGCCGCCGGCGGCGTCCGCGACCCCAAGGGCCTCAAGGAAGCCGTCTGGACCCGTGAGCAGACCCGCACCACGGGCATCGGCAACGGCCTGGCCATCCCCCATGGCAAGAGCCCCTCGATGACCAGCGTTGCCATGGCGATCGGTCGCCCCGCCCGCCCGATGGACTTCGAAGCTATCGACGGCCAACCCGTCCGCCTCGTGGTGCTCCTGGCCAGCCCCCCCGACCGGACCACCGACCACATCCAGGCTCTTGCCCGCATCAGCAAGCTCATGTCGATGAACGATTTCCGCGAGCGGATCTACTCTGCCGCCAACGCCGGCGAGATCTACGAGCTCCTCAAGGCCCACGAGAAGCCGTGACCGCGACGCCGGACACGGCATTCCAGCCCCCGGGTCAGACCATGCCACGCCCGGCTCATTACGCACCGGTCTCGAAGATCGATCCCCACCTCGCGCACTACGTGCGAACACTCGCCCTCCCCTCGCGCCTCCGCGATGCCATCGAGTACGCGCTCCTCGGCGGCGGCAAGCGCATCCGCCCGCTCCTGGCCTGGCACGCCAGCATCGCCTGCGGCGGACGGGGCGAAGACGCGCTCCCCGCCGCCACCGCCGTCGAACTCATCCACGCCTTCAGCCTCGTTCACGACGACCTCCCCGCCCTTGACAACGACGACCTCCGCCGCGGCAGGCCCACGCTCCACCGCCACGCCGGTGAGCCCATGGCGATCCTCGCCGGCGACGCCATGATGGCCATGGCCTTCCGTTGCCTCGTCGACCTGCCCCGCGGCGACACGCTCTCGGCGCTGCTGACGCGTGAACTCGCCACCGGCACCATGGCCATGATCGAGGGCCAGGTCTACGACACGCTCGGGGGGCTCGACGAATCGACCCCGCCGCGCGAGCAGGTGCGCACCATCCACGCCAATAAGACCGGCGCCCTTATCCTCGCGGCCGTCCGCATGGGAGCGTTGTGCGCACTCGACGGTGACACCTCCACTCCCGAGTCCAGGCTCGCGCTCACCGCCGTCACCCGCTACGGCACGGCGGTGGGGCTCATGTTCCAGGTCGCCGACGATCTGCTCGACGTCGAACAGTCCGCCGAGCACACCGGCAAACGCACCGGCAAGGATCAGGACGCCGGCAAACTGACGTACCCGGGCGTGCTGGGCGTCGAAGGAACCCGCGCCGAACTCGCCCGCCTCCGCGACGAAGCGCTGGAAGCGATCGCGGTTCTCGGTCCCTCGGCCGACGGCCTCGGCGCCCTCTGCCGCGACATGGCCGAACGCACAAAGTGACGATCCCTCGCGTACTCCGTTGACGTGATCCGCTCGGCAACCATCGACGCCACGCCCCGACGCACCCCCGCATAGACTTTCTGGGTTTTCAGCGCACACTGAAACCCCGGTCGATACCCTCCTTTAGAGGCCCAATGACGATTCTCCCGACGATCCACGGACCCGCCGATCTCCGCGCCCTGCCCGTCGAGCGGTTGTCCGAGCTGGCCCAGGAAATCCGCGAGGCGATCTGCACGCAGGTCTCGCGCAGCGGCGGGCACCTGGCCCCCAACCTCGGGGTGGTCGAACTGACCATCGCGATGCACTACGTGTTTGACTTCTCGCGCGACCGCCTGCTCTTCGACGTCGGCCACCAGTGCTACCCCCACAAGCTCCTCACCGGCCGACTCCCCATGCTCGACGGCCTGCGTACCCGTGCGGGCATGTCCGGCTTCCCCGAGCCCAACGAGTCCCAGTACGACCTCTTCCGCGTCGGCCACGCCGGCACCGGCATCTCGACGGCGGTAGGCATGGCCCGCGGCGACACCCTCGCCGGTGAAGCCTTCGACCCCGCGAAGAACAAGCCGGGCCGGCGCGTCGTCACGCTCATCGGCGACGCCTCGATCGTCAACGGCGTCGCGATGGAAGGCCTCAACAACGCGGGCACCCTCAAGCGACAGTTCCTCGTCGTCCTCAACGACAACGGCATGTCGATCAGCCACCCGCAGGGCGCCCTCGCTCAGTACTTCGACCGCGTCCGCCTTTCCCACCTCTATGGCGGTTTGAAGAAATCCGCCCGCGGCATCCTCAAGCACATGCCCGGCGGCTCCATCGTCAAAGAGGCCTACCACCGCGCCGGCGAAGCCACCAAGGCCATGCTCAACGAGGGCGGCTGGTTCGAGCACTTCGGCCTCGTGACCGTCGGCCCCATCGACGGCCACGACCTGTCCTCCTTGATCGGCTTCCTCTCCGAGGCACGCGACTTCGACCGGCCCATGGTCCTGCACGTCAAGACCGTCAAAGGCAAGGGCTACGGCTTCAGCGAGGGCGAGAGCTCCAAGTTCCACTCGCCCCCGGCGTTCAGCGTCAAGGGCGAGTTCGACGACGAGGGCTGCCGCATCGAGCTCAAGACCGAGGGCCGCTCGTTCACCGCGGCGGTCGGCGACGCCATGGCCGACATGATGGTGCGCGACGAAAAGGTCGTCACCTGCACCGCCGCCATGCCCGACGGCACCGGCCTCACGAAGGTCCTCGCCCAGTTCCCCGACCGCGCCTGGGACACCGGCATCTGCGAGAGCCACGCCCTCGACATGATGGCCGGCCTCGCCCGCACCGGATTCCGCCCGTTCTTCGCCGTCTACTCAACCTTTTTCCAGCGCGCCTTTGACCAGGCCTTCCAAGAAGCCTCGCTCCAGGGACTGCCCGTGCGCCTGCTCCTCGACCGCGCCGGCCTCGTCGGCGGCGACGGCGCCGTGCACCATGGCTTCTGCGACATCGCCCTGCTCCGCACGCTCCCAGGCGCCATCATCGCCGCCGCGATCGACGAGCCCTCCCTCCGCGCAGCGCTCGAGTTCATGCGCACCTGCGATGACGGGCTCTCCGCCGTCCGCTACCCGCGCGACACCGTGACGGAGCGATTCCTCGCCGACCCCTGTCCGCCCTTCGAGCTGGGCAAGGCCCGCCTGCTCAGCGGCCCCGACCCGCGCACCCAGCGCGCCGACGCGGCCGTGCTGGTCTTCGGCGCGCTTGCCGTGCAGGCCACCGACGCCGCCCGCTCGCTCGCCCGCGACTACAGCGTCGCCGTCTACGACGCCAGGTTCGCAAAGCCGGTCGACACCGATCTCCTCCGCGCCCTCGCCGCGTCGGGCACTCCAATCGTGACGGTCGAAGACCACGCCGTCATCGGCGGGTTCGGCGCGGCGGTGCTCGAGGCCTACCAGGACATGGCCATCACCCCGCCACCGATCGCCCGGCTGGGGCTCCCCGATTCGTTCATCATGCAGGACTCGCGCACCCATCAACTCGCTGAGGCGGGCCTCGACGCCCCCGCGATTACCCGGGAAATTCGCGCCTTGTGCGAGCGTGGGCCGGCCCCGCGTGCGCCCGTGGCCGCGCCCGCCCGAGCCCAAGCCGCGCACCCGAGCCCGGCGCGGTAGTCTCCGCGACGCCCTGTGAATCCGCCGCGTGCCATCAACCCGGAGCGTCGATGCCCCGCTCGGTCCTTGTCTTCTTCAACCGCCTCAAGCCCGAGGCTGTGGGTGCGCTCCCCACGCTCCGCGCCCTGTTCGCCGGCCGCGCCCGCATCGTTGCCGAGCGGGATTCCACCGATGATTCGCCCCTGCCATCGGAGCCCTGCGATCTGGCCGTGGTGCTCGGCGGTGACGGCACCCTGCTCGCCGCCGCCCGCCGCCTCGCCGGCACCGGCGTGCCCCTCCTGGGCGTGAACTTCGGCAAGCTCGGCTTCATGGCCGAGTTCGACATGGACTCCCTTACCCGCCGCGCCGACCTCGTGCTCGCCGAGGGCACGCTCCCGACGCGCGAGCTTCCCCTCTTGGCCGCGCAGGTCTTCGCCAAAGGCGCGTCCGCACCCCGCGCTGGTGGCACGTGCCTCAACGAGGCCGTGATCACCGCCGGCCCGCCCTTCCGCATGATCACCCTCTCGCTGGCGATCGACGGCAAGCCGGGCCCCACGCTCAGCGGCGACGGCCTCATCGTCTCGACGCCGATCGGCTCAACCGCGTACAACGTCTCCGCCGGCGGCCCCATCGTCGCCCCGGGCGTCGACGCCGCGACCATCACGCCCATCGCCGCGCACTCACTCTCCTTCCGGCCCATCGTCGTGCCGCTCTCAAGCCGCATCGAGATCACCGTCGCCCACCCCAACACCGGCCCCGGCGGCGCCGGCACCACGCTTGTCCTCGACGGCCAGGTCCAGGTTCCCCTGCGCCGCGACGACCGCATCGTCCTTACGCGCGAACCCCGCAGCGCACGGTTCGTGACCAACCCCGACGGCAGCTTCTGGTCGATCCTCTCGAGCAAGCTCAACTGGGCCGCCACACCGCTGGCGCGGGAGTGACCCGACCGGCCCGCGCGGCAAGCGTGGCCTGAACGCACCGTGCTCCGAGTCCGGGGGCGCCACGATTCGCCGTGAACACTTTCCTATCCTTCCCCGTGCTCGAACGCCGCAACCCCGACCAACCACCTCCGATGATCTCCGTCGTCGCCCCCGCGCACAACGAAGAGGACAACATCGCCGAACTCGTCCGCCAGGTCGGCGCGGCGCTGGCCCCCGTCGGCCCGTTCGAGTTCATCATCGTCGACGACGGCTCGACCGACTCGACCCGCGCCCGCGTCGAACAGCTCATGCCCTCCCGGCCCTGGCTCCGGTGCATCGCGATGCAGAACACGCCCCCCGGCAAGGGCAACGGCCAGTCCGCCGCCTTCCACGCCGGCTTCCGCGCCGCCCGTGCCGATCTCATCGCCACGCTCGACGCCGACCTCCAGAACGATCCCGCCGACCTGCCCGCCATGCTGGCCCTGATGCGATCCACCGGCGCCGATCTCGTGCAGGGCGACCGCTCCCACGCACGCCGCGACAGCACCGTCCGCCGCGCCGGCTCGGCCGTCGGCCGCTGGTTCCGCGGCACCCTCCTGTCCGACCGCGTCCGTGACACCGGCTGCTCGCTCCGCATCCTCCGCCGCGAATACGCCCTCCGACTCCCCCTCGAGCTCCGCGGCATGCACCGCTTCATCCCCGTCACGGTCGCGCACCTGGGCGGCAAGGTCGTCGAGTGCCGCGTCAACCACCGCCCCCGCGCCGCCGGCACCACCAAGTACGGCATGGGGATCGTCCAGCGTGCAATCCCGGGTCTGATCGACCTCTTTGCTGTCCGCTACATGCGCTCCCGCCGCCGGCCCACGGAAAGTTCAGAGTTGCCGCGGACGCCCGATGCAACAGTCGCCGCGCCATCCGCGGCGGTCCCGCCGGCGGTGTCCTTTCCGACGCCGCACTCTCGCGAGGGCGCCCCGGTATGAAGAAGTGGCAGTTCATCAAGTGGGAGCTGGTCCTGGCGATCTTCGGCCTCCTCGGGCTCGGCCTCTGGCTCGCCGGCGGTGAGGAACTGCTCTACCACTACGATGACATCAGGCGCCCCGGTGCCGAGATGACCGGAGAAGTCCGCATCGGCAACTCCCGCGGCAGGATCGAGGTACTCCGCGTCAAAGGGCAGGAACCAACCCTGCGCATCCTCTTCCGCGACGGCGGATCTTCGCCCTCCATGACACCCGAAGAGTTCGTCAACATGTTTGGCGAACGCCGTTACGCCGACGCCGTAGCGCCTCGCAACTGGATGTTCAGTTTCCTGAACACGACCTCGTGGGTGGGCGTCGCGTGGATCTGCGTCGGCTTCTTCGCCCAGGTGGTGTTCTCGGGGCGGATCATCCTCCAATGGCTTGTCAGCGAGCGAGAAAAGAAGAGCGTGGTGCCCGCCGCCTTCTGGTGGATGAGCCTTTGCGGCGGCGTGGTGCTCTTTGCCTATTTCGGCTGGCGCCAGGACGTCGTCGGCATCCTCGGCCAGGCCCCCGGGATCGTCGTCTACGGCAGGAATCTCCGCTTGCTTTACAAGCACCGCAGGCGCGAAGCCCGCGCCCTGGCCCAGGCGCCGGCCCAGTCCGCCTGAACGCGGCTCGCAGGTTCAAAGACTCTTCACGCCGCCCCGCCCCACCCGGCGCCCGGTCCTGATACCATGCCGCCCGTCTCGTGAACGGATTCACAGATGCGCGCCTACCTCGACGACCAACCCCTCCGTCCCGACCCCGCCTCCGCGGACGACGCCCTGCGCGCCGGCGCCAACGCCGCGCAGCGCCGCGGCCGCATCATCATCGACATCATCGCCGACGGCCGATCGGTCGGGCCCGACGAACTGGGCACGCCTTCCGTCAGCCCCGTCGACGAACTGCGATTGGTTTCCGCCGAACCGCTCGCGCTCGTGCGCGAAGCGATCGGCGATGCCCGTGGGCTCCTCTCCGACCTGCGAGCGGTTCAGACCCGCGCCGCCGACGCGTTCATGCTGGGCGAATTCGAGGACGGCGTCGTCCAACTTCGCGACGTGGTGGGCGCATGGCAGCGGGTGCGCACGGCCGCGGAGCAGGCCGGCGTCCTCCTGTCCACCCCCGTCGAATCGCTCGCCCTTGACGTCGGCGACGGCCCGCGCCCGATGCGCAACGAGATCGACACGCTGGCCGCGACGCTCTCGTCGCTCCGCGACGCGATTGCCAAACAGGACGTCGCCGCGCTCGCCGACCTGCTCGAGTACGACCTGGGCGCCCTCGCCCGGCGGTGGGACAGACTTCTCGCCGCGTTCATGGAGACCGGCCCATGTCAAGGACGATCGTGAGCCCGCTCCTTTCACCCCCGCGGAGGCACGCGCCGATGCCCGCAGACCGGCAGGCCAAGTTGATTGACGAAAGCATGGAAAAGGCCAGCATCGCGCTGGTCGCGACGGACTACTTCGAGGCCGAACGCCTTTGCGTCCGCGCGCTGGCGACGGCGCGCGCCGCGGGCGACTTTGAGCGCATGGCCCGCATCTGCCTGCCGCTTCTCGAAGCCCGGCGCCAGAAGCGTCAGGCCGCCGAATCCAGCGGCCGGATCATCGTGATCGGCGATTCGCCCGTTCGATTCACGCCGCGCGAACCGGCGTGCTTCCTGTTCCGGCCCCCGTTGATCGCCGTCGAAGCGCGGACGTTCCGCGAGCAGGCCGACCGCAAGCGCGTCCCAGCCTTCGTGCTCTGCCGCGAACCCATGACCCGCGCCGGCAAGTGGCCCATCGCGGCCGTGGGCGAGTCGCGCCTGATCGGCATGACGACCGTGCGCGCCCAGGTCGACCCGCCCGCGGGCGTCACCTTCACCGGCGAAGGATCGACCCGCGACAACTCGATGGACGCTCCCTCTCTGGAGTGGTTCTGCGCCGCCGGCGAAGCGCTCGGTGACGCGGCGATCGCCGCCGTCAACCCCAAGCTCCCCGCGGCCTTCCGTGTCGAGCACCTGCTGGCGGCAGTCGACGCCGTGCCGCACCACGAAAAGCTCCACCAGCGACTCGAAGAGACGTGCCGCATCGCCGCCGTCGAGCCGCCCCCCGTCACCACGCTGCCGCGCGAATGGGCCGAACTCGATTACCAGTAACCTGGGCCTGTGCGCTACGCGACGCCGGACGGTCGGTCGGGCCGCTTCGTGTCTTCCTCGTGGAGCGAGCCGAGCCGGCGCAGTTCGGGGATCTTCCACGCCACCGCCGCGACGACCAGCAGCGTGCCGATGCCGCCCGTGACCACCGAGAACACCGCCCCGCCCGCGACGGTGGCGCCCGTGAGCAGGCGGTACAGCCACGCCGCGCCGCCGCTCTCGAACGCGCCGAGTTCGTTGCTGACCTCGATGAACATGGTGTTGACCGCCGAGACCCTCCCGCGCAGCTCGTCGGGTGTGCGGACCTGCACGAGCACGTGCCGGATCACGACCGAGATGTTGTCGATCGCGCCCTGCGCACCGAGAAGGAACAGCGACAGCCAGAAACTTGTTGACAGCCCGAACAGGATCGCGCACACGGCCCACAGGATCACGGAAGTCAGGAACGCGCGCCCCGCGCGGATGAACGGCGGCCGGTGGGCGAGATAGAGGGACATCAGCGCGGCACCGACGTAGGTCGACGCACGGAGCATGCCCAGGCCGTCGGCGTCCACGTGCAGAATGTCCGCGGCGTAGACAGGCAGGAGCGCGGTGGCGCCCCCCAGCAGCACGCCTAGGCAGTCGATCAGGATGGCGCCCAGGACGGTCTTTTCCTTCCGGACGTACCCGAGCCCGCCGAGCATGGAGCGGAGGGTCAGCTTTCCCGCCGTCACCTGCGGGCGAACGGGGCGGATGAACGACGCCGTGATCGCCATGATGGCCGTGAGCACGGCGGTCGACGTGTACACCGGCCACGCCTCGCCCGTCCAGAGGATCAGCTTCCCTGCCACGAAAGGGCCGAGCACACCGCTGACGTGAAAGACGCCCGTGTTCCACGCGACGGCGTTCTGAAAGATTTCCTTGGGCACGATCAGCGGCATCAGCGCGCCGCGGGCCGGGCCCGCGAACGCGCGCACGCAACCGGTGACGACCAAGAGCGCGTAGACCATCCAGAGCGGGCCGTCGAAGTACGACCACGCGGCGAGCGCGGCGGTGGCCAGCGCGAAGCCGGCCTGGCCGAACACCACGATCCACTTGCGGCTGAAGACGTCGGAGACGTGCCCGGCCGGCAGCGCCAGGAGCACGACCGGCAGTGCGCGGCAGAGCCCGGTGATGCCCAGAGCCAGTTCCGAGTGGGTCCGGTGGTACACCTCCCACCCGATCGCCATCGCGAGCATCTGGAGCCCGGTCGACGAGAGCGCGAACCCCCCCGCGAAGGCGCGGAAATTCGGAACCCGGATCGCGGCGTAGGGGTCGTGGCGGGGAGAGTCGGGCACGCGGCAGAGGGTACGTGGATCGCGCGCGGCGGGGTGATCGGGCGGGAATGAAAAAACGCGGCGGCGTGATGCCGCGGCGTTGCGTGGGATCGTTGATCGCCGAAGAGAATCCGGCGCTTCGGGTCAGCGGGCGGACCGCCGACGGCGCGCCGCGATGCCGACGGCGAGGCCGGCGAGGCCGAGGGTGAAGTGAGTCGGGACCAGCGCGCCCGGGGCCCACGCGGCGCCGGTGGCGCGCTGCGTGCCGTCCGCGAGGGGCACGTAGATCGTCGAGCCGTGGAGGTGGCCACGGTTGTCCCGCCGCCCATGAGTGCCCAGACTTCAAGAGGTTGGGCAAGGACCTGCGCTGGTAATTTCCCCTAATCCTCCGCTAACGATCGGCTGGTGGGAGTCCGGAATCCTGCCCGCAGGTACACTGACCAGCGAGGCGAGCCGCGACGCTCGCCGCCGGGCGGAGATTATGAGCCAGCACCCGATGGCTATCACCGAGCCCGATCCTCGCGCGGCGCCCGCCACGCCTTCTGAGCGTCATCGCCGGCAGGGCGGTCGGCGGCGGGTGTTTAAGATCGTCGCGCTGCTGCTCCCGCTGCTCCTGATTGGCGTGATCGAGGCCGTGCTGCGGCTGTTCGGCTTCGGTGGCTATCCCCCCACGTTTCATCCGGTCGGGAAGCTGAGCGACGGTTCGACGCTCGTGATGACCGACGTGCTCGGTCCGAACTCGTACTTCTTCGCCAACCGCTCCGAGGGCATGGCGCTCGATCCGACGGCGCTGGTCATGCCCAAGCCGCGCGGCACGGTGCGCGTGATTCTCGTCGGCGAATCGGCGGCGAAAGGGATCCCGCAACCCCGCCCGTTCCGCGCGTCGGCGTTCCTGAAGGAAATGCTGTCCGATGTGTGGCCTGACCGAACGGTCGAGGTCATCAACGTCGGCACCCCGGGGATCGCGGCGTTTCCCGTGCTCGGGATTCTGACCGAGGCGCTCGACTATCAGCCGGACTTGGTCGTGGCGTACCTGGGCAACAACGAGTTTTACGGCGCGTTCGGGGTCTCGTCCCTCCACAGCGCCGGCCGGCTTCCGTCGACCATCCGCCTGATCCGCGCGTACCACGGCACCGCGATCGGCCAAGGGATCGATCGACTGATGCGCCCCTCCGGGCCCTTGCACCAGGGCACGCTGATGGAGGCCATGGTTGGCCAGTCGCACATCGGGCCGGACGACCCGGCACGGGCCGCGGCGGCGCGGAACCTCGAGGTGTTCGTGGGCGAGATGATCGACCGCTGCGCTGCCCGCGGCGTGCCGATCATCGTGTGCACACCCCCGGCCAACGAGCGCGATATGGCACCCCTCGGCGAGCCCGATCTGACAGGACTGGGGGCGCCGGACCGAGACGCGATCGCGAACGCGATGAACGCCGCCAAGGACCTGCTCGCCACTGATCCTGCCGGCGCCGAGGAGGCGGCACGGCGGGCGCTCCAGATCCACCCGAATCACGCCCTGGCTCGCTTCGTGCTCGCACGCTCCCTCGCTGCGCAGCAGCGATTCCACGACGCGGCGAATGAGTTCCGCGCGTCGGTCGATCTGGACCCGATGCCGTGGCGTCCGCCGGCGTCTTCGGTGGCCGCGATCCGGCGCGCCGCCGAATCGCGCGGTGCCGTGGTGGCCGATCTGGAGCGCGCCTTCCGTGACGCCAGCGAGGGAGGGGCGACCGGGTGGGACCTCATGGACGACCACGTGCACCCGTCGCTCCGCGGCCAGGAGTTGGCGGCGCGCACGATCGTCCGCGCCATGTGCTCTCTGAAGTCGCCGCTGGCGATCGATCCGTCGGTGGTCGACGCTCTCCCGGATTGGCGCGCGTACGCGGAGAGGCAGGGAGTCAACCCGTACGACCTGTACGGCGTGGCGCACGCGATGCGGCTGCTGGGAGAGATCCCGTTCTTCAAGCGCAGCAATCCCGAACTGGGGGTGCGAAACGACGAGTTCTGCCGGAGGCTGGAGTCCGAGTCGCCGGCCGAGATTGTCGAGAAGCTGCGGTCGTACACCGACCCCGCCGCGCGCCTGACGGACCGGTACCCGGTCAGCGGGATGGTGGCCGCCGCTCTGTTCAGGTCCGCACGCTTTGAGGAGGCCGAACGGCTGTTCCGAGTGGCTGCTTCAAGCGTGACACCGTACGGAAGCTGGGAAATTGAACTGAAGTACTGGGCGCTCACCGCCGCGTTGCAGGCCCGGGGCGCGTTGAGCGACCAGGAAAAGCGTGTGGCGGCGGAGGCGTTGGAGCGTGGGCGGCTGATCATCGACAACAATTTCAGCACGACCGGGCAGGCCGAGCGATTCGTGGGGCTTCTGCACCAGCTTCTCGGGCAGCACCAGCTTGCCGTGCCGTACCTGGTCAAGGCTCGCGCCAAGGTCATGGAGCGCTACCGCCCCGAGACCGACCGGGCCCTGGTCATGTCGTACCTGGCCCTCGGGCAGGTTCAGCAGGCCAGGTCCGTGATCGAGGACGGTCTGCGTGCCGGCGGGCGCGATGCCGAGGAATACCGGCGGATGACCGGGTTGCTCGAGAGGCGGTGACTTTGATGCGCGAGCGAGGAACTTGAGCGTCGTCGAATCGGGAAGAGACCGCGCGGGAGCGCGAAGGCTCGGCCGACGCGCCAGTGTTTGACGGGGCTGGGCGCCCCTTCACCCGTGGTTATGTTCGTGCGCCCCGTTGGGGCGAGGATGGAGCGGGACGAGCCCGATACGCGTGGCCTGCGTGGCGTGCCTATTGCGAGCGTTGAATCGACGCTCTCTCGAACGCCTCGCAATTCACGCTCTGGAGCGTCAGCTCATCGGCAGCCCAAGTGAAGGCGCTGGCGTAGTCGCTGGAGATCCGCGATAACGTCTTTGCGGCGAAGGTGCATCGAACGAGGTCGGGCGGGTTGTTGCGACACGCCTTCGACTTTAAGCAGAACACCAGCCAAGGCTCGGTCCTTGCCCGGCAATCGACGAACAGGTCGATTGCCGCGTCGAATTGGGCGCGCTCGAGGCCTGGGGACACCAGGAGCGAGTCGGTGAGCGCGACGGAGGCGTAGTTCATCGCCCATCGCAGGTCTTCATCACCGACCGATCGTCCCGCGGTACGCATCGCGGTCATCGCGGCTTCACGCTGAGACCGATCGCGAGATAGGAGAAACTTGCCGGTCACGCCTGGCGTGTAAGTCGCCGGGTCGATGTTCCCTGTTCTTGGAAGCGGCGAGAACAGGTCGTGAATGCCCGAGGCCTGTGTCCAGAAGAAAATCAGTACGAACAGGCCGACAAAGCCAAGTCCGGTCCACTTGATCGTGTCACGCGTGGCCATCACGTACGCTCCGACCGCGATCACTGGGCCTTGGGTGTCGACTCAACCTTGGACCGACCATCGCACCCCATCGCGCTTCACGCGCCTGTACACCGTGTCCCTCTCCACCGGCTCGAACCCCGCCTCCCGGATCGCCTTCTCCAGCGTCCATACGCTGACTTCCTGGTGGGTGCTGCTGCCGCCAACTTTGGTGATGTCGTACCAGATGACGGTGCCGTCGATGTCGTCGGCGCCGTTCTGGAGCATCAGCTGCGCCATCGGCAGCGTCTGCATGATCCAGAAGGCTTTGACGTGCGGGAAGTTGTCGAGCATCAGGCGGGCGATGGCGAGGGTGCGGAGGTTTTCGAGGCCGCTGGGGCCCGGGAGGTGTTCGAGTTCGCAGCCGTCGGGGAAGAAGGGGAGGGGGATGATGGTTTGGTAGTAACCGGGAAGTGCCGCAGTGACGGAGTGACGGAGTGACGGAGTGGGGGAGGGCTGAGACGGCGAAACGGAGAGACGGTGAGACGGTGATGAAGGCTGATTAGGAGATGAGGTGAGCGGGTGATGAGGTGAGGGGGAACCGAAGGTGAGGTGTTCGGGGAGTGGGGCGCCCGGGCGTGTGAGGGTGATCACCGGGGCATCGGAGGACTCGGCGCGATAGCCGAGGTGGCCGGACTCGGTTCCTTCACTCGCCGCATCCCACTTCGTGCCTTCGTGCCTTCGTGCCTCCGTGCCTTCGCCAACACCCGTGTATCCCAGGCGGGCCAAGGCTTCGTCCTGGGCCCGACGCAGCATTTCCATGTGCACGAGCCGGTCGCGGCGTTGTTCGATGTGGCCGTAGAGGATGGTGGCGTTGGTGTTGAGGCCGAGCTCGTGGGCGGTGCGGTGGACATCGAGCCAGACATCGGAGCGGATCTTGCCTTTGAAGGCTTCGTCGTGGACGCGGTCGTCGAAGACTTCGGCGCCGCCGCCGGGAAGAGAGCCGAGGCCGGCGTCCTTGAGCTTGGAAAGGACGTAGCGGAGTGCGTCCCGGCGGGCGGCGCGGCCTTCTTCGCCGGGGAGGCTGGCGCCCTTGTAGACCTTGGCGATGCGCGCCAGGTGGACGATCTCGACGGCGGTGAAGGCTTTGACGTGGAGGTCGGAGCCGAGGCGCTTGGCTTCATCCCGGATGGTGGAGATGAGGTCGGTGTAGTAGGAGAAGGGGAGCGTGGGGTGCAGGCCGCCGACGGAGTGGATCTCGGTGGCGCCGGCCTCGACGGCCTTGCGGGCCTCTTCGCGGACGTAGTCCATGTCGCGGGTGTAGGACTTTTCGTCCCCTGCCTTGGCGTAGAACTCGCAGAACTTGCACGAGAGGGCGCAGATGTTGGAGTAGTTGAGGTGGCGGTTGATGTTGTAGTAGGCGTTGCTGCCGTGGAGTTGGCGGCGAACCTGGTCGGCCATTTCGAGGACGGACCAGAGGTCGGGGGTGGTGAAGAGGAGTTCGCCGTCGTCGAGGGTGAGGCGCTCGCTGCGGGATAACTTGGCGCGGATGGGGTCGAGGCGGTCGTCGCGGCGGGGGCCGGGGCGGCGGCTGGGGGAGGGGAGGTCAGGGTGGGGGCGGGCATCGGGACTCCGCGAAAGTTTCACTCTAGACTGAAAGGTGCCTGAGGATAGGGCCAAAGCGGTGGCGCGGGCGCACACGCTTTGATCGAGGGGAGTCAACATGAGTCTGGTAACGCGCGATGCGGCCCGGCCCCCGGCGTTCAGCCTTTCCGCCACGGCGGTGCGGCTGGCAATCGGCGTGGCGTTTCTCTCGGCGTTTGCGCAAGGGGCGGTGTTGTTGACTTGCGCGGCGGTGGGGGGCAGCCGCGGCATGGTGACCGTGCTGCACCGGGCGATGCCCGCGTACGACGTGGCGGCGTGGTGGTACCCGATGCGCGGGGTGTGGGGCCTGGCGATCACGCTGATGGAAGCTGCGACGGTGGTGGCGGCGATCGTGATGAGCACGTCGCGCTCGACGCTGCGGCGGCGCTTCGGACTGGTGGTGATGGTGGCGTGGGGCGCGTACTGGGCGTTTGCGATCGGGCGCGTGGCGTGGTTCACGCGCGATGGGGTGGATGCGGTGCTGGCGGGACTCAGCGTGCTGGCGCTGGTCTGCCAGGGCGCGGTGGGCGCGCGGTGGTGGAGCGAGGGGCCGATGGCGGCGCGGCGGGCGGCGTGAGCGTGTTACTTCTTGTCGGGGAGAAGTGAGCGGGCCTTCCACTCGGCGGCCTTGGCGGCGTTGCCTTGCTTTTCGTAGAAGGCGGAAAAGGAAGCCGCGTGCTTGCGGGCGCGGTCGTGGTCGGGGCCGAGGCTCTTGATGATGATGTCGTAGCCTTCGGTGTAGAGCTTCTCGGCCTGGTTGGGCTGGTTCATGGCGGCGAGGCAGTCGGCGACGTAGCCACAGGAGCAGCCGATCATCCAGTGGTCGGGGGGGAGGGCCTTGCGGAGTCCGTCGAGCGTGCCGCTGAGGTAGGGGTAGGCCTCTTCGGGGCGGTGCTCGTCGAGGATGAGCAGGCCGAGGTTGTTCATGGAGATGAGCGTGTCGCGGTTGCCGGGGCCGACGACGCGCCGGCGGGTGTCCAAGACGGCGCGGTAGATGCGTTCGGCCTCTTCAAGGCGGGCGGTAGCGTGGAGCAACTGGGCGAGGTTGTTCTGGTAGCTGAGGGTGGTGGGGTGGTCGGGACCGAGGGTGCGCGTGGCGCGATCGACGACCTGGCGGCGGATCGCTTCGGCGTCGGTGTTCTTCCCCTGCTCGTGGAGGATCTGGGCGAGCATGCTCTGGGAGATCAGGGCGTCGGGGTGTTCGGGGCCGAAGATCCGGTCCTTGGAGGTCACGACGTCGCGTGCGATGCGCTCGGCGGCGTCGAGGTTGCCGAGCGTGCGGAGGATCGAGGCATGGATGCTCTTGGCCTCGAGGGTCTTGGTGTCGGTGTCGCCGAGGTACTGGATCGCGAGGCGCGAGTTCTCTTCGGCGACTGCCGCGGCGTCCTTCAGCCGTCCCTGCTGGTCGAGGAGGTCGGCGAGGGAGTTGCGGGTGTCGATGGTGTCGCGGGCGCCTTGGCCGAGGAGTTTTTCCTGACCGGCGAGAGCCTCGCGGACGGTGCGTTCGGCGCTGGCGGCGTCGTCGTTGCGCTGGTAGGCGAAGGCGAGCATGCTCAGCGAGGCGAGGGTGTCGGCGTTGGCCTCGCCGTAGAGGGCGCGGCGGCCGGCGACGGCGCGTTCGAGGAGGGTCCGGGCCTCGGCGAACTTTCCGGAAGAGAGCAGCGCGGCGCCCAGGTTGTGAGCGGTCTGGAGTGATTCCTTGTCGCTCGGTCCGACGGTCGAGTCGAGCAGGGCGAGCGTGCGGCGGAACTCGCGTTCGGCCTCGGTGGTCTTGCCGAGCACGTGGTAGGCCTCACCGAGGATCTCGCGGACGGAGGCTTCCACCGAGGGCTGGTCCTTGAGTTCGTCGCCGACGCGTCCGGCGGCGGTGTCGAGAATCTCGCGGACGGTGATCTCGCGGCCCTGGGCGGTGTTGGGGTCGACGGCGCCGAACATGCCGGCGACGAACTCGAGCGCGGCTCGGGACTTGGCGGATTCGCGTCCGGCGTCGGCCCGCGCGGTCTCGGCGATGGCGCGCTGCTGGTCGGCGCGGCGGTAGAGAACGGAGGTGGTGACCAGGCCGCCGGTGAGCAGGAGGAGGAACGCCGCGGCAATGCTCACGCCGAAGCGGTGCTTGCGGATGAACTTGCGGGCGCGGTAGGTGGCGCTCGGGGGGCTGGCCAGGACGGGCTCTTCGGCGAGGTAGCGTTCGACATCACCGGCCAGGGCGCTGGGGGACTCGTACCGCCGGGTGCGGTCCTTGTCCAGGGCCTTCATGGTGATCCAGTCGAGCTCGCCGCGGACGACGCGCCTCAGGCCGTCGGTGCTGGTGCGGCGGCGGTGGGCGATCTCTTCACTGGCGGCGCGCTGGGCGACGATGCTGAGGCGGGTGCTGGGGTTGGGCGGGTCCACATCGCGGATGATGCGGGCGATCTCGGCAAAGCCGGCCTTGCGGAGCTGGCCGGGGTCGAAGGGGAGCAGGCCGGTCAAGAGCTCGTAGAGCATGACGCCCAGCGAGTAGACGTCGGTGCGCGTGTCGGCGTCGAGTCCTCCGGTGCCGGCCTGCTCGGGGCTCATGTACTCGGGCGTGCCGATCATCAGGCCGGCCTGGGTGTGGACGGTCGAGCCGGTGAGGCGCTGGGTGAGGGCCTTGGCGATGCCGAAGTCGATGACCTTCACGACGGGCGCGTTGTCGACGAGGGCGACGAGCACGTTGGAGGGCTTGAGGTCGCGGTGGATGATGCCGCGCTGGTGGGCGTGCTGCACGGCGCGGCAGGCTTCGATAAAGAGCTTGAGGCGCTCGGGGGTGCCGAGGCGCGCCGAGTCGCAGTAGTCGGTGATGGGGACGCCCTGCACGTACTCCATGGCGAAGTACGGGCGGCCCTGGGTGGTCATGCCCGCGTCGAAGATCTTGGCGATGCCGGGGTGGTCCATGAGCGCGAGGGCCTGGCGCTCGGTCTCGAAGCGGGCGATGACCTCGGCGCTGTCCATACCGGCCTTGAGCACCTTGAGGGCGACGCGCCGGCGCACGGGTTCGCGCTGGTCGGCCAGGTAGACGATGCCGAAGCCGCCCTCGCCGAGCTTCTCCAGCACGCGGTAAGGGCCGATCTGCACATCGATCGGGGCGGTGCCTGGGTCGGACCCATGCGGGGGCGGGGGCCAAGACGAATCGTCGAAAGGTTGCGTCGGGCTGTTATGGTCGGGCATGGCTTTGGGTCGATAGTAAGCGGGGATTGCGTTTCGCCCCGGTACCATCCCGCCTGCCAGAACGGCAGGCCGGCCGGGTCCCCGCCAAACAATGACGCCCCCCGCGCTGTCCAACGACGTCCCTCGCGCCGGTGGCGTATGCTGGGATGACGCGTGCCGCATGGCACCGAGGTTGCATTAAAGGGGGACATCGGAGGTTAGCCGCATGTCCAAGATCATCGGAATCGACCTGGGAACGACCAATTCGTGCGTCGCCGTCATGGAAGGCGGGGCGCCAAAGGTGCTCATCAATAGTTCGGGCAACCGCATCACTCCCTCGGTGGTGGCGTTTACCGACAAGGGTGAGCGACTGGTGGGCCAGCCCGCCAAGCACCAGCAGGTGACCAACCCCAAGAACACGATCTACTCGATCAAGCGGTTCATGGGGCGGCGCCGGGCGGAGGTCTCGGCGACGGGCGAGGGCGGGTACGGCAAGGCCAGCAACGAAGAGAGCAAGGTTCCGTACACCATCACGGGCGGGTCGGACGAGTTCGTCCACGTCAAGGTGAACCAGGGCGAGTTCACGCCCCAGCAGGTGTCGGCGTTCATCCTTCAGGACCTGAAGAAGACGGCCGAGGACTACCTGGGCGAGAAGGTCGAGCGGGCGGTCATCACCGTGCCGGCCTACTTCAACGATGCGCAGCGTCAGGCGACCAAGGACGCGGGCGAGATCGCGGGCCTGAAGGTCGAGCGCATCATCAACGAGCCGACTGCCGCGGCGCTGGCCTACGGCATGGACAAGAAGAAGAACGAGAAGATCGCGGTCTTCGACCTGGGCGGCGGCACGTTCGACGTGTCGATCCTGGACATCGGCGACGGCGTTTTCGAGGTTCTCTCGACGAACGGCGACACGCACCTGGGCGGCGACGACTGGGACCAGCGGGTGATCGACTTCCTGGCCGAGGAGTTCCGCAAGAAGGAAGGCATCGACCTCAAGAAGGACCCGATGGCGCTCCAGCGGCTCAAGGAAGCCGGCGAGAAGGCCAAGATTGAGCTGTCGACGATGCAGGAGACCACGGTCAACCTGCCGTTCATCACGGCCGACCAGAACGGGCCGAAGCACCTGCAGATTTCGCTGACGCGCTCGAAGTTCGAGTCGCTGTGCAACGACCTCTTCGAGCGCCTGAAGGACCCGTGCAACAAGGCGATCAAGGACGCCAAGATCGACAGGAGCAAGATCGACGAGGTCGTGCTCGTGGGCGGCTCAACGCGCATGCCCAAGGCGCAGCAGATCTGCAAGGAGATCTTCGGCAAGGAGCCCAACCGCAGCGTCAACCCCGACGAGGTGGTGGCGCTGGGCGCGGCCATCCAGGGCGGCGTGCTCAAGGGCGAGGTCAAGGACGTGCTGCTGCTGGACGTCACCCCGCTGAGCCTGGGTGTCGAGACGCTGGGCGGAGTGATGACCAAGCTCATCGAGCGCAACACGACGATCCCGACCAGCAAGAAGGAAGTCTTCTCGACGGCGAGCGACAGCCAGTCGAGCGTGATGATCCACGTGCTGCAGGGCGAGCGGGAGTTCGCCAAGGACAACCGCACGCTCGGCCAGTTCGAGCTGACCGGCATCGCCCCGGCCCCGCGCGGCACGCCGCAGATCGAGGTCGAGTTCGCCATCGACGCCAACGGCATCCTGACCGTGACCGCGGCCGACAAGGGCACGGGCAAGAAGGCCGACATCAAGATCACCAACTCGAGCGGCCTGGACAAGAACGAGATCGACCGCATGAAGCGCGACGCCGAGGCGCACGCCGCCGAGGATAAGGCACGCCGCGAGGTGGTCGACCTCAAGAACCGCGCCGACGCCGCGGTGATCCAGACCCGCAAGGCCCTGGAAGAGCACGGCGGCAAGGTCAGTCCAGAGGTCCGCGGCAAGATCGAGTCGGCCCTGTCCAACCTCGAGGGCAAGATCAAGGGCGACGACAAGGCCGCGCTCGAGGCCGCAATGAAGGAGCTCGAGACCGCGTCGATGGAGCTCGGCAAGGCCGTGTACGAGGCCACCAAGTCCGCCGGTGCCGGAGCCGCGGGGGGCGCGCAACCGTCGGGCGAGGGCAAGAAGGGCGACGACGTGATCGACGCGGAGTTCAAGGTCAAGGAAGACTGATCCGCGCCAAGAACATCCTGAACGCATCCCGCCCCCGGCACGAGCCGGGGGCTTTTTTTTCCCCGACAGCAGAAAATCCGGTCCGCAGCGCGCACGGCGGGGGGATTTCGGGCTCTCTCCGGGTGCGGACGGAGAGAGTCGGGTTTCGACATTCGCGAGCACACTGTGCACGGGACGGGCCGCCGGGAGGGCGTTGAAGAGAGATCGCACGGCCCGTGCGAGCCGAGCGGCACGAGCGATCGTGCCGCTCGGATTCCGGCCCTTCCCCCCGTGGGCCGTGAAACGCGTCGGGCCGCCGCGGGGGCGGGTGGGACCCCGGGGCGGCCCCGACGCGCGCCGTGGCGCGGCGCCCGCGAGTATGCTTGGGGATGCCCGCGCCGGACCTGCCCCCTCCATCCGAGCACGCGATCAAGGAACGTGCGCTTGCCGTGCATCTGCTGCCGCGGATGTACAAGGCCGACGCGTTCACGGGGTGCTTGGCGATCGTGATCGACACGCTTCGCGCGAGCACGACGATCGCGCGGGCGATCGAGTCGGGGGCGTTGCGCGTGGTGCCGACCTTGAGCGTTGACGATGCTCGCGCGGCGGCGGCGCGGCCGGACCTGAGAGGCGCGCTCCTGGGCGGCGAGCGGGGCGGCGTGCGGATCGAGGGGTTCGACCTTGGCAACTCCCCTGCGGAGTACACGCCCGAGCGCGTGAAGGGGCGGTCGCTGGTCTTTACGACGACCAACGGCACGGCGGCCCTGCTGCACTCGGCCCGCGCGACGCGGGTGCTGATCGGTTCCTTGTGCAACCTCTCAGCGGTGTGCGAGGCGGTGAAGAGCGAGCCGCGACCGGTGCACATCGTGTGCGCCGGGACGCGCGACGAGGTGAGCCTCGATGACTGCCTGCCCGCGGGGGTGATGGTCGAAAAGCTCATCGCCGCGGGGCGTCACCTGATCGCCGACGATTCGGCCCTCTTGTGCCTGCACGCCTGGCGCGAAGCGGCGTCGCGCGGGCCGGTGGGGATCGTGGCGGCCATGAAGGCCAGCCGCGGCGGGCGGGGGCTGGTGACCATGGGCTTCGGCGACGACGTGGAGTTCTGCGCGCGGCCGGACACGATGAGCGTGGTGCCGGTCTATCACGCCGAGACGGGCGTGATCACGGCGTAACGGCGGGCGGCGTTGCCGGCGCAACGGGGCAACCGGGGTCGGCGCGGCGCGGACCGTACCAGAGGTCGAGCTTTTCGCGCTGGCGTGCGGCGCTCCAGGGCGCCAGGCCCATCCGGAACATGCGGGCCAGGATTTCCCTGCCGGTGAAGGATCGGAGCTTGCGCCCCGACGTGACGACGGGGTCGCGCACGATCACGAACCTGCCGTGACGCTTGATCGCCCGCGCGAAGTGGATCTCCTCGGAGGCGAAGAACGATTCGTCGAAGCCGCCCACCTGGTCGAAGACATCGCGCCGACAGAACATGCAGGCGCCGCCGGTGCAACGGGCCAGGCGCAGGAGGCCTTGAGCAAGCGGCAGGGCCAGGCGTGCCCACCGCGGCACCTGGCCGTCGAACGCGATCACGGCACCGCCGCCGGCGGCGCCGCGGTCGAGCGCGAGCATGGCAGCGCGGAGCGTGGCGGGCGTGATGGCGGTGTCGGCGTCGACGAAGACGATGCGGTCTCCGGTGCCGGCGCGGGCCGCGGCGTTGCGGGCGGCGGAGATCTGCCGGCGCTCGATCCGCACGACCCGTGCCCCGTGCCGGCGCGCAACCTCAGACGTTGCGTCGGTCGAAGAGTCGTCGGCGACGACGATCTCGTACTCGACGCCGAGCTCGCGGGCGGCGGCGTGGATCGCCTGCAGCGTGCGCGGCAGGAGCGACTCTTCGTTGTGGGCCGGGATGGCGAAGGAGATCATGAAGGGTTCTACCGCGCGGCAAGGCCGCCGGTTGCGAAGAGTCAGGCGGGGATGAGTCCCATCAGGTGGAGTTTGGCGATCATGGCGCGGGCGGCGGCGCCCCGGTGGCTGAGGGCGTTCTTGTCCTGGGGCGGAAGTTCGGCGCTGGTCCGGATGAAGTCCGGGGCGACGAGGAAGAGCGGGTCGTAGCCGAAACCGTGGCCGCCGCGGGGGACGGCGGGGGGGATGCCGATGCGGCCTTCGAAGGTGCCGCGGCTGGCGACGAGGACCGGGTTGGGGCCGGCCCGAGGGCCGGGGGGTTCGGCGAGGGCCATCACGCAGACGAATCGCGCCGTTCGCTCCTCGGGGGGGACCGCCTCAAGCTCGCGGAGGACTCGCGCGTTGTTGGCGGCGTCGCGCTGGGGGCGGGACATTCCCGTCTCCCTGCCTTCGGTGCAGTAGTGCGAGCTGATGACTCCGGGCCTGCCATTGAGGGCATCAATCTCAAGGCCGGAGTCGTCGGCGAGGCACAGTCTGCCGGTCTGGGCCGCGTAAGACACCGCTTTGATCGCGGCGTTCTCGTCGAACGTGGCACCGGTCTCGCTCGGTTCGGCAAAGGGAACGGCCTCCGGCACGTCCTTGAGCCCGATCACGCGGACGTTGCGCGCCTCGGGGACGGTCGCGAAGATCGCGCGGAGTTCCTCGACTTTGTGGGGGTTGCCGGTGGCGAGGACGAGTTCGAGCATGGGCGATCTTTGGCGCCGCGGCACGTGGACGTCCCGGCACGTAGCATCTGCCCATGCCATCGCGCACCGACATCGCCCGAGCCGCTTCTGATGCTCTTCGCGCCGCGGGCCAGGTTCCGCCGGCGTTAGTCGGGTTCGACGGCTTCATCGACTCGATCGTGCACATGGTGGACCGGCGGACGGACATGTCGCCCAAGGGGTACGTGCGGCTGCGGACGATCACAGACTTTGCCGCCCGCTGCGCGTCTGCCGCGGGGAAGAGCACGAACATCGAGCGGTTCCTGATTGAGGACCGGTTCGGCGGCAACGGTCCGCTGATGGCGTCGGCGGTGGCGGGGCTGGGGATGCCGACGACGTACATCGGGGCCGTGGGGGAGGAGGCGCCCGTGAACGGCGGGGCCGCGCGAGTGCACCGGGTCTTTGCGCCCTTCGCGGCACGGTGCCGGCGGGTGATCCCGACGGGCACGCCCTCGGCGACGCTGTGCCTTGAGTTCGACGACGGCAAGCTGATGTTCAACGACACGGCAGGGCAGCAGGTCGTGACGTGGGAGCGGATCGTTGCCGCTGCGGGGCTCGATGAGCTTGTCCGCACGGTCGACGCCGCACGCCTGATCGGGATCGTGAACTGGTCGCTGCTGGGCGGCGTGCCAGGGATCTGGGAGGGGCTGGCGCGGGATGTCTTGCCCAGGTGCGCGAAGGTGCGGCGCGTGCTGTTCATTGATCTTTCCGACCCGGCGAAGCGATCCGACGAGGACATCCGCGCGGCGCTTGCTCAGTTACGCACGCTTGACCGTTCGATCTCCGTCGCCCTTGGGCTGAATCTCTCCGAAGCGGAGCGCATCGCGCGGGTTCTGGGGCTCGGCGTGCTGGACGGGGCAAAGGGGGCCCCGGCCGGAGGAAAAGTGCTCGAGGCTTGCCGCGCGATTCGGGAGGCGACGGATTTGTCGTGCGTCACGGTTCATCCCCGCGAGGGCGCCGCGGGAGCGGACCGGGAGGGTGCCGCGGCATGGTTTGACGGACCGTTCACGGCCTCGCCCCGGCTGTCGACGGGCGCGGGCGATCACTACAACGGCGGGTTTGCGTTCGCGCGGACGCTCGGGCTGCCGATGGAGCAGTGCCTCGCGGTCGGGTGCGCGGTGAGCGGGGCGTACGTCCGCGACGCGGCGTCTCCGAGCCGGGAACGGGTTGTCGAGTTCCTCAGGGAGTTGCCGGAGCCGGAGTAGCTCGGCACGCTGCGGGCGGCGGTCGTCGCTAGCATTTGGCGATGCCGCACCACGTCTTCGCGTCATTGGGCCTTTCCAGCCACGAACGGGTGAGCGAGCGCGCGCAGCCCGGGTGGGTGCAGGTGACGAGTCCTGCGACGCTCGAACCCTTGGCGTGGGTGCGGCCGGACACGGCCGAGACGTACGAGGCGACGATCGCGGGCGCGGCGGCCACGTTCAAAGCGTGGCGCGAGGTGCCGGCGCCGGTGCGCGGGCAGGTGGTGCGTGCCATCGGGGAAGAGTTCCGCAAGCAACAGGGTGCGCTGGGGGAGCTGATCTCGCTCGAGGTCGGGAAGATCCGCGCCGAGGGCGTGGGCGAGGTGCAGGAGACGATCGACATCGCCGACTTTGCGGTGGGGCTCTCGCGCCAGCTGTACGGCATGACGATGCCCAGCGAGCGGCCGCTGCACCGGGTGCAGGAGCAGTGGCACCCGCTGGGGCTTGTTGGTGTGATCAGCGCGTTCAACTTTCCCAACGCGGTGTGGGCGTGGAACGCGATGGTTGCCGCGATGTGCGGGGATGTGGTGGTCTGGAAGCCGAGTCTGCTCGCGCCGCTCACGGCGCTGGCGAGCAACGCGATCGCCGAGCGTGTGGCGGCGGGGATGGGGCACCCGGGCGTGTTCCGGCTGGTGATGGGGGCCGACGACGTGGTGGGGGAGCGGCTGATCGCCGACCGGCGCGTGCCGCTGATTTCGGCGACGGGCTCGTGCCGCATGGGGCGGCGTGTGGGCGCGGTGGTGGCGGAGCGGCTGGGACGATCGCTCCTTGAACTGGGCGGCAACAACGCCTGCATCGTGGACCCGACGGCGGACCTGGATCTCGCGCTCAAGGCGATCGTCTTCGCGGCCGTGGGCACCGCGGGGCAGCGCTGCACCACGACGCGCCGGCTGATCATCCACGAGTCGATCGCCGGCCGGTTCATCGACCGGCTGGTCGCGGCGTACCGCACGATCACCGTCGGTGACCCGCTCAAGGAGGGCACGCTGGTCGGCCCGCTCATCAACGCGAGGGCGGTGGAAGGATTCGAGCGGGCCGTGAGCGAGGCGAAGCGCCAGGGCGGAGAAGTGCTCGCAGGGGGCGTGCGCGCGCAGGTCGCGGGTCTGGGCGGGCACTTTGTACAGCCGACGATCGTCCGTGCGCCGGTGGGGAAACCCCTACCTATCGCGCTTGAAGAAACGTTTGCTCCCATTCTCTACGTCTTCACGTACCGTGAACTTGACGAAGCGATCGCGCTGCACAACGGTGTGGACCAGGGCCTGAGCTCGGCGATTTTCTCGACGGATGTCCGCGTGACCGAGCGGTTCCTCGGCGCTTCCGGCAGCGACTGCGGGCTGGCGTACGTGAACACGGGGACGAGCGGAGCGGAGATCGGCGGGGCGTTCGGCGGGGAGAAGGACACGGGCGGGGGGAGGGAGTCCGGATCCGACTCGTGGAAGGCGTACATGCGTCGGCAGACGGCTACGATCCACGCGGGCAGGGAGTTGAAGCTTGCACAGGGGATTCGCTTTGAATGAGCCGAAGGTAGCCGATACGTTGGCCGATGCCGCGGTCGCCCCGATCACGTCGGGCATGATCGTGGGCCTGGGCACGGGGCGGACGGCGTCGCGCGCGATCCTTGCGTTGGCCGATCGCGTCCGCGACGAGCACCTGGATATCAAGTGCGTCTCGACCAGCCACGTGACCGATACGCTGGCGCGGGCCCACCAGCTGGCGCTCGTGGACTTCACGCTCATGGAGCGCGTCGACTACATGTTCGACGGCGCCGACGAGGTCGACGAGCAGATGCGCATGCTCAAGGGCCAGCACGGGGCGATCGTCCGCCAGAGGCTGATGGCCCGCGCCGCCGACAAGCGCGTGTACCTGGTCGACGAGCAGAAGGTCGTCGCCAAGCTGGGCCTGCGGTCGGCCCTGGCGATCGCGGTGCTGCCCTGGGCGCTGGCGTCCATCCGCGCCGACCTCCGCAACATCGGCCTCAACGGCGTGGTCCGCCGCACGCTCGACGGGGGCCTGTTCTTCACCGACAACGCGTCGCTCATCCTCGACGTGATGGTCGGCGAGCTCAACGTCGAGAAGCTCGCCGAGGAGCTCGACCACGTCCCGGGCGTGATCGACCACGGCATCTACCTCGACGAGGCCGACGAGATCCTGATCGGGCAGGCCGACGGCAAGGTGCGTCGGATGGTCCGGCCGCGGGAGTGAGCCTTACTGCCCCTGCGCCAGGCTGTACCCCTTCACGCCGTCGAACGTGCGCAGCAGTTCGTAGCTGCACACGGTGAATTTCTCGGCGATCTTGTCCATGAGCGCCACGCAGCGGGACTGCCCGAAGGTGCCGGGGACGGTGCCTTCCCGCAGTTCGAAGCGCACGCGGTAGTAGTCGACGCACTCGGTGTAGACGCTGCCCGTCGGCCACACCTGCGTGCCGCGGTTAGAGATGAGCGTGAGGCAAAAGGGCGTGTCCTGGGCCGCGCGGTTCATCTCTTCGGCGAGGCTGACGGGCGCGAGCGGCGTGTCGAGGTAGATGTCGCAGCCGACCACCTGCGTCACGATGTTCTTGAACGTGCGGATCACTTCCTGCCCGACGGGCCTGGGAGGACGCGAGAAGCTCAGCCCGTTGGACTCCGGCACCGCGGCGGCCGGCACGGTCCTGGGCTTCTCGCCGAGCCGGTCGACGATCGCCCTGGTGAACTCGCGGGTTCCGACGGGGGGCTTGCTCCCGTCGCCGAAGTCGCCCGTGTGCACGCCGCTCTCCAGCGTCGCGAGCAGGGCGTTCTCGATGATCGCGGCCTCGCGGGTCAGGCACACGTGGCGCAGCAGCATGAGTCCCGAGAGGATCAGGCTGGTCGGGTTGGCGATGCCGCGACCGGCGATGTCGGGCGCCGTGCCGTGGACCGCTTCGAAGATCGAGATGTGGTTGCCGATGTTGGCGCTGGGCGCAAAGCCCAGCCCGCCGACGAGACCCGCGCACAGGTCGCTGACGATGTCGCCCTGAAGGTTCGGGAGCACGATCATCTGGAACGACTGGGGCTTCACCACGAGGTTCATGCAGAGGGCGTCGACGATCACGTCGGCGGTCTGGATTTCCTGGAAGTCCTTGGCGGTCTGGCGGAATCGCTCGAGGAAAAGGCCGTCGGTCATCTTCATGATGTTGGCCTTGTGCCCGCAGTGGACCTTCTGCAGGCCCATCTTCCTTGCCGTCTGGAACGCGAAGCGGTGCACTTCGTCGCAGCCCGGAGCGGAGATCAGCCGCTTGCACTGGATCATGTCGTTGGAGAGCCGGTGCTCGACGCCGCCGTAGGTATCCTCGATGTTCTCGCGCACGATGGACATGTCGATCGAGAGCCCGGCCTTGGAGTACACGGTCTGCACGCCCGGCAGCGTCTTGAACGTGCGGTGGTTCGCGTAGGCGTTCCAGAGCTTTCGGGCCGTGACGTTGATCGACTTGCCGCCGGAGCCCTTGGGCGTCTCCATCGGGCCCTTGAAGAGGATGCCGCAGTCCTCAACGGTGCGGATCGCCTCGTCGGTCATGCCCCGGGTGTTGCCGCGGGCGAAGACGGAGGCGCCCATCTCGACGTCGACGAACTGGGCATGGTCCATGATCCCCGCGGCTTTGAAGAGCTCGAGGGTCGCGTCCATGATCTCAGGGCCGATTCCGTCGCCCTTGGCCAGTGCTATGCGTAGGGACATGAAAACTCCGGGAAAGGGGTCGCCAAGCGTATGTGCGCTTGCGGCGGTGTGAACACGTTCACCCTCTTTCCGCGTGCGAAACTGTCGGCGTTGAAGGGGGTCGCCGCCGGGTCGACGCGTACGCTTGGCCCGAGCACACCAACCCCCAGGAGATCGCCGTGCCGACCCCCAAGCAGCGTGCCGTCGCCAACCTTCGCTTTGTCCGTGGCCTGACCGACAAGCTTGTCGCGGGTATCCCCGATGCCAAGTCCACGTTCCAGACGACGCCCACCGAGAACCACCTCGCGTGGACGCTCGGGCATCTGGCGATCTCGAACATGTGGTTCACCTCGCTCGTGACGGGTCGCAAGGCCCACATGCCCGAGAGCTACGAGAGCCTGTTTGGCTCCAAGTCCACGCCCAAGTCCGATCCGAAGGTCTACCCGCCGCTGGCCGAGCTCAAGCAGCACCACGCGGCACAGTTCGAGGCCCTTATCAACGCCCTCGAGGCCAATGCCGACGACGCGATGACCAAGCTCTGCGTCGAAGACTCGGGCGGGTTTGCCAAGGACATGCAGGACGTCGCCGACCGTGCCGCGTGGCACGAGGGGTGGCACGCCGGCCAGCTCAGCTCGTCGCGCCGGGCGCTCGGTCTGCCGCCGGTGATGTGAGCGCGGAGCAGGATCCGGGTTTAGTCGGCCAGGGCCGGGCCGTCGCGCTCGCCGAAGTGGTCGCGTGATGCGCGGATCAGTCCGCGCGCGGTCATGGCGACGCCACCGGTCTGGCGCCGCTCCTCGCCGAGGCGGTAGAGCAGCTTCCATTGGCGGAAGAGCACCGAGTACGACCAAAGCAGGGAGCGGGACGGGTCGTAGAGATTGGTTGATTCGCTGAAGGTGCCGTTGAGCTCGACGATGGCAAAGCCGCGCCCGGCGCGGAGTTCGTCGTCGCCGGTGTAGCGCACGTCGAAACGGCCGAAGTCCAGGCCTCCGGGCGTGCCATCCGGCATGGGGAACGCCGCGGCAAGCGCATCGACCGCGTCCTCGAGCGCGGGCGTGATAAGGTCGGCGCCGTCGCGGAAGAGCGTGCCCTGGCAGTGGTTGCCCGACACGGCCAGACGCATCGTCTCGCCCTGCGCCAGCACGCGCGACGCCTGGTCGGAGAACCGCTGGAGGTAGACCTCCGCCTGGCAGCGGAAGCGCGGGTGGGCGTCGATGAGTTCCTCGAGCGTGCGCCGGCCGTCGCCGGTGATGATGGGGAACTGCTTGCGGGTGATCGAGAAGACGAAGCCCGTGCGACGGCGTGCTGCGAGGTCGTGATCCCTGCCGTCGCTTGAAAACGCCTTGTTTTCCTGCCGCGGCTGGCGTGCCCACAGGATTCCGCACTCCTCCGGCCCCGGGTGATAGGGCTGGAGCACCGCGTCGCGGGTCATCGTCGCGAGGTAGCGGTGCGCGTCATCGGCGGATCGGACGAGCCGGACCGCGTAGCCGCGCTGGCCTTCGTCTGGCTTGAGGATGATGGGGTAGGTGAGCGAGTGGTCGGCGAGCAACTGCTCCACCCGCGCGGCCCGCTGCGCCGGGTCGTCGTCCTTCTCGATCAAGTACGTGGGCAGCACGCTGGCACGCACGTGCGCCGGCGCGTTCTGCCCGAGCGCCCGCATGATGGTGCACTTGCTCTCTCCGATCAAGCCGCCGCCCGCCTCGATGCCGGGGTTGCAGCAACTTGGAGTCATCAGGCCGCGGTGGCGCAGAGACAGGGGAACGAGGTACGCGTACAGCGGCGCGTAGAAGAGCCACGCGGGCCAGTACTCGTGGCGGGCGAGGCGGGCGAGGCGAGCACGGATGAACTGGCGGCCGGGGCGCGAGAGCGCGTGGGCCGCGAACCAAGTCGTCAGCAGCACACCGGCGATCAAACCGACCTCGGTCCACGCCCCGGAGCCGATCAGGGGCGGCGTGCGCACGCCGCGCCCGCAGAGCGTGAACAGGATGAAGGGAGTGAGCAATGCCGCGGCGGTGCCCGCGAGAATTGCCACGAGTCGGCCCGCGAGGAAGGCAGGTGGAAGGCGGTGAAGCAGTCCGGCGGCAACCTCGCCGCGAGTGCGCCGGGCGGGGACGAAGTGATCTCTCCAGCCGTTCCGGAATGCGGGGGATTGAAAGCGACGACTCCAGTCTGGGATGGATACGCGAGCGAGGCGCGGCCCGATGATCGGAAGCGTGTACGCGCGCTCGCCGAGCAGCCGGGCCAGGAGCCAGAGACCCGCCCCGTGGAGCATCCATCCGGCAGCGATGCCGGTCGCGGCTTCGAAGAGGTCGAGTTGCTGGTTGGCACAGAGCAATGCCGCGAGTACGGCGGTGATAACGGGGAAGGCGAGCGTGAGCGCCGCGATGACGGCCACGGTCAGCCACCACGGCGCGGCGCGCATGATCGGCGCTGTCCACGCGAGGGTTCTGGTCACGGGGGTCGTGGGGGCCATGATGGGCGCCAGGTCGATAGTGTCGGTGCGGGCTTCGACGCCGGGCGGGTCGTGGCGGGCGAAATGCTCTTCGAGAATCCTCGCGGATTCCTCGCCCTGCATGAACGGCAGGAAGTGGTTGGCGTCGAGCATGACCAGGCGCGAGGTCGGGATGAGCCGATGGCTTTCTTCGGCGACCCACGACGGGACGAGCACATCGTGCCTGCCGTGGAGCACGAGCGTGGGGATGCGGACGCGTTCCATGATGCCGCGCAGGGGGCGCTGGTCGGTGTCCCAGAAGTTGCGGACGAACGAGTAGCGGTCGCGACGGTCGCCGAGCAGGCCGAAGTGGGGGACCAGTTCCGGCGCGGCAACGAGACCCACGAAACCGGCGGCGTACTTGAAGTGCTCGAAGGCGTAGCTGCCGGAGCCCTCGCCTTCCTGAACTCCCAGCGAGGCCATGAGGGTGAGGCTGGCCATGCGGCCTTGGGCCTGGTCGCCCAAAAGGTCGACCATGTTGAGGGCAACGCCGCCGCCCATGGACCAGCCGACGAGGTGGAAGCGGTGGATCCTGAGACGGTCGAGCAGGGCGATGACCGCTTCGGCGTGAGAGCGGATGGAGTAGCCGGTGGGGCAACGGTCGGATTCACCAAATCCGGGGAGATCGACGGCAAAGCAACGGCGGTTTGATCTTGAAACGAAAGCGGCAAGGCTGGAAAAGTCGGTACTCTGACCCGGTGAGCCATGCAGCAGAATGATGGGTTCTTTGCCGTTATCAAGCTTCGCGAGCAACGGAGGGTTGGCGTCAAGCTTCGTAGCGATCGTCCTGTTGGCTGCGTCGTTGACGGACTGCTCAGGCCAAATCAGGGACGACACCACAAACGGATTTTCCGAATCTCGCGAGGATTCAATAGATTCATCAAGGCGCCATATCCCGGTGTCATTCCACGCCAGGAACTCCGCCTGACCCACGTTGCGGGCTCGTGATTCGTGCGCGGCAGTAATCCAGACATTGGATTCCGCCAGCAGCACAACCCACACCACCCACCAGTACCGCCGCATCCAGCGCAGCAGCCCGCGGGCCTCGGTCTTCAGCGTGTGCTCATCGGGATCGCGCGGCAAGAACTCTGGACCTCCCCCGGCCTCGGTCTTGCGGACAGCGTGCGGGCCTCGACCACCAATTCGCGGCCGCGCAGCGGGCCTCGATCAGCCCGCGGCCTTGTCCGTGGTCACATCCTGCACCGCCGCGACCGGCTTCCTTCCTCTGATGCTCGCCGAGCCCAACTGGCCGCAGGCACCCATCAGGTCGCGGCCCTTGGTCCGCCGGCGCTTGGCGTAGATCCCGGCCTCGCCCACCCAGCCCAGGAACGCGTCGACGTCTTCCTCGCGCGGCGCGGGCCACGGCGAGTTGCGCCTGGGGTTGTAGGGGATCAGGTTGAGCATCACGCGAGCAGTGTTGTGGCCGGTCTTCTGCTGGTAGGCGCGGTTGATGGGGCCGACGAACTCGGCAAGTTCTGCCGCGTGCTCGCGGGCATCGTTCACGCCGGGGATGAGCACGTACTCGAGGCACAGCTTGCCGCCGCCGTAGATGGGCCAGTCGGCGAGCATCCGGCGGAGGTCGGCCATGGGCATGGCGCGGTTGACGGGCATGATCTTGGAGCGGATCTCGTCGTTGGGAGCGTTGAGCGACACGGCAAGGTTGAGGCGGTGCCAGCCGGTCTTGTGGATCTGCTCGCGCAGCTTGGCGAGTCCGTCCAAGCGGCCGACGGTCGAGACCGTGATCTTGCTCACGGCCATGGCCGCGCCGTGGTGATCGATCAGGACGCCGATGGCCGTGATGAGGTTGTCGTAGTTGTCGAGCGGCTCGCCCATGCCCATGAAGACGATGTTGCGGACGTGGTGCTTGAGCACGTGCGTGGCGGTGTACCACTGGCCGACGATCTCGCCGGGGGTGAGGTGGCGGATGAGACCCATCTGGGCCGTCTCGCAGAAGCCGCACCCCATGGCGCAGCCGACCTGGCTCGACAGGCAGAGGGTGTAGTTGCGCAAGCCCCGCCGGCCGATCATGGGGATCAGCACGCTCTCGGTCTCGAGGGTCTTGAACTGCGCGACGCGGAGGGCGGCGCCCGGGGTGCTTACGGGGTTCGGCCCCGCTCCGCCCGCCGCAGCAACCCGCTGCGTGAATTTCACGACCTCGCCCTCGGGGCTTTCTTCCGGCTGGACGGTTGCAACCGGGCCGAGGTGGACCGGTACTCGTGGGTGGTCGGTGATGCCGCGGCGGAAGATGGCGTGGTAGGCGTCGGTGGCGGCTGGGGCGGAGAGCCCGGTGGCAGCCTTGGCCGCGGGCAGGAAGTCGTCGTAGGCCAGGCCCAGGGGATCGAACGCCGCGGGCCCGGGCGAGTCCGGGGGCGCGTGAATATGCGATGGTTCGGGCGAGGTCGGCACGGGGGCAATTCTATTGGTGCCGCGGCAGGCGGGCGTGCGGCAAGCGCATGTGGGATCGGGCAAGTGACCCAAACTGCGACATCGATCCCCCCCGGAAAGTCCCCTATGGCGAATGCGGTTGTACCGTGTAGACTATTCCTAAGGCGGCGTTCTGCCGCCCGCGGTCCGGGTTTTCGGACCGGGAGAGGTGCCGCATGCAAGGCCGAAGGATTCGTCGCCGGCGCGCGTTCACGCTGATCGAGCTGCTGCTCGTGGTCGCGATCATTGCGATCCTGGTAAGCATGCTGCTGCCGTCGCTGGGCAAGGCGCGCGACAGTGCGCAGGCGCTGGGGTGCCTCGCGAACATGAAGGGCCTGAGCTTCGCGTGCACGGCGTACGCCCAGGATAACAAGGACACCATCTGGTACGACTGGGATCGCAGCGGAAAGACCAGCAACAACTGGTGCATCACCTACGAGGGCGGGAAGAAGACTCCCGGCCTGGTGTTCAAGTATCTCGAGGACGGCCACAAGGCGATGGAGTGTCCCAAGAACAAGCGCAAGGGAATCAACAACCGGACCACGCGCACCAAGAATGACAACAACCTCTACCAGAACATGGGCGCACTCGACTTTGACTATTGCATGATCAGCTACACCGGCGGAGCCAAGCTTGGGCTGATCACCAAGGCCGCCTACATCCCGCCCGCTGCCGGCGACCCTCCCGCCAAGCTGGGGGCCGGGAAATCCAGCACCCTGACGTACTTCCGGTCGGTGCCGTTCTTCATCGAGGAGAGCACCTACTGGTACAACGACGACGTCCTGGACGGCCTGTGGGGCAACTGGGACCAGGTCACCCAGCGTCACTTCAAGGGCGGGTCGATCGCGTACCTGTCGGGAGACGCCGAGATCTTCAAGCCGCCGGTGCACTCGTCGGACCTGACCAAGGCATCGCGCGACGATAAGAACTTCTGCGCCAACGACATCTTCGTGTCCGCGTCGTACCGCGACGACGACTGGTGGGCCCTCTACCCCACCAGCTCGCACAAGTGGGGCTGGATCAACAGCCCGCGCAAGGACTGAGCATCGGGTGGGGGTTTGAGTCCCGCGCCGATCCGCTCGGACGCGTCGGGTCTCCAGAATTCAAGCACCGACGTACCGGCTCACGATCGACCGCGCCGTGTCGGCACGTGATGTGCCCCGCACGATGGCCCGGCCGTCCGCGAACACCGTCAGCTCTACCGGTCCGTGCTCGGCCAGCTCGTGATCGAGTGAAGCGCGAACCAGGAACCGGGTGACCTCGACGTGTCCGTGCGCGCGCAGGCGCGCGGCTAGCGTGTTCAGGTCCGGCCTGCCGGGCGCGGGTGCGTCGCCCGCGCTTGCGGCCGGGGCCACCTGCACCGCGCTTTGTCCGCAGAGCATCGCGGCATCGTCCGCGGCGCGGCCGTCAAGGAACGCAAAGTTGTGCGTGCCGCAGCACGGACAGTCGCGGCGAGCGGCGGCGTCGATGAAGGATGACAGGTCGATGCGCCGGCGCTGCGTCGACCAGAGGTCGAATTCCAGCAGCGTGGGGGCGACCAGGTCGGAGCGCCCGAGCAGCACCTTCATCGCGTCGGCCGCCTGGCACGCGGCGCTGATCTGGACCGCCGGCCCCAGCACGCCCGCCGTGTCGCACGTCTCGGTGGTTCCGGGCGCGGGCGGTTCGGGGAAAAGGCAGCGCAGGCAGGCGGTCGTGCCGGGGAGGACCGTCATCTGCATGCCGCGGGTGCCGACGACGCCGGCGTAGCAGTAGGGGATGCCGAGCTTGATGGAAAGGTCGTTGAGGAGGTAGCGGGTCTGAAAGTTGTCGGTGCCGTCGATGAGAACATGAACGGGGCGCGGCTGCGCTTCACCGGTCCGGTCGGAAGCGAGCGAGCCGCGGACGATGGCCTCCGCGTTGCGGTGCGTGAAATCGGCGACGATGGCGTTGACGCGAACCTCGGAGTTCACGGCGGCGAGGCGCCGGCGTGCGGCATCGGCCTTGGGCGCCCGCTCGGCGGCATCGCGCTCGTCGAAAAGGCACTGGCGCTGGAGGTTGGTCCACTCGACCAGGTCGCGGTCGACTATGGTGAGCGTGCCGACGCCGGCGCGGCAGAGCAGGTCGGCGGATGCGCAGCCGAGCGCGCCGCAGCCGACGATCAGGGCGTGCGACTGCTTGAGGCGGGCCTGGCCTTCGGTGCCAATCCCGGGCAGGAGCGTGTGGCTGTTGTTGCGGTCGGGTGAATGATCGGTGGAATGTAAGGTGTGGGGCCGCCGCACGCCCATTTCATGGGCTGGGGCGGGGGCGGGGGCGGGGGCGGATCAAGACA
>JBGALI010000015.1:0-134041 GCA_044223975.1 Phycisphaerales bacterium
AGGAGCATCTCGTCGGAGGCGACGGCTTTTTCGTAGAAGCCGATCCAGGAGATGCGGGTGGGCAGGTTGTTGCGGGTCAGGCCGGGGGAGGCGAGGCCGAAGGCGTCCCAGATGAGGTCGCAGGCGAGTTGCATGGCGCGGGGGCGCGGCAGGGCGCGGCCTTCGCGCGCGGCGCGGGCGAGGAGGGGGGCGTAGTCGCGGGATGGCGCGGTGGGGGGCATGAGTTGTACGGACGCACGCGGTGTGCGGACGGACCTCCCCCGGCCTCGAAGACTCGGCCACCCCCTCCGCAAGGGCGGAGGGGGATCAGATCAGAGCGTGGCGGAGGTGTAGGGAAGGAGGCCCATGAAGCGGGCGCGCTTGATGGCCTGGCTGAGCATGCGCTGCTCGCGGGCGCTGGTGCCCAGGCGCTTGCGGCCGTAGATCTTGCCGTTGGGGGACATGAGGCGGCGGAGGGTCTCGATGTCCTTCCAGTCGACGGTGACGGCGCCCTTGGAGGAGGTGCGGGCGACGCGGGCGCGCTGGACGGGGGTGAAGCGGCTGAACTTTGACATGGCTGACCCGCGGTTGGCGGGCTCCGTCGTGGGGTTGCCCGGGGAGGCGGTCGGCACAACCGACCGGGCCCGGGCGACGGGGAACGGGAGGATAGGTTAGGACTTCGGGGCGGCCGGGTCCATCGGCTCGCCCGGGGCAGGACGGCAGGATCCCGCGAGGCAGTTGTCCAGGGCAAGGCAGCCGGGGCCGAAAAGGGCGGGGGCGAGGGCGAGGACCAGCATCACGCCGTCCTGGACGATGTTGCAGACCCCCAGGGTGTCGCCGCAGAAGAGCTTGAAGCTGCCGAAGCAGCCGCAGGAGACGCTGAGGTGGCGCTGCAGGGCGGAGATGATCGCGGCGATGAACGCGGCCAGGGCGAGGCTGAGGAGCCATGCCGCGGCGCGCGACCAGAGGCCGAAGATGAGGAAGAGGCCGGCGAGGCCTTCGGTCCAGGGGATCGCAAAGGTGCCCAGGCGCGCGAGGTGGTCGGGGAGGATGTCAAAGGCGCGGATGGAGAAGTAGAACTGCTGGGGGCCGACGGTTTTCACCGTCGTGCCCATGATGGTGTAGGTGTCGACGGGGAGGAGCTTGGCGAGGGCGGCGAAGACGAAGAGGCCGCCGATGACCACGCGGCAGAAGAGAAGGAAGAGGCGGAGCACGGCGGGCTGGGTTGGGGGCATGGGTCAGGCACCGCCCGTCGGCTTGGGGATGTCGATTTCGTAGCCGGCGCTCTGCCACGCCGGGAAGCCCTCGGTGAAGACGTGGAGGGACTTGTAGCCGGCGTCCTTCAAGAGGGCGGCGAGATTCTCGGAGTCGTGGCAGTCGCCGCCGGTGCAGAAGATGACGACGGGCTTGGCCTGATCGATGAAGACCAGGAGGTTGCCGGTCTCGGGGGTGCTGAAGCTGGCGGGGGTGATGTGGAAGGAGCCGGGGATGGTGCCGAGCACGTACTCGTGGTCGGGGCGGGCGTCGATGAACGGGGTGCCCTCTTCGAAGAGGCGCTTGGCATCGGCGAGCGTGATGTGCAGGCCGAGTGCAGCGGGGACGGCGGCGGAGGGAGTGGCGCTTGCGGGGTTCGTGGAGGTTGCCGCGTGCGACTCGGGACCGGGCGCTACCACGGGAGGCGTTGCGTCGATGGGTCCGACGAGCTTGACGCGGGCCGAGTGGGCCATGCCGACGAGCACGCCGATACCCGCGAGCGCGGCACATCGCACCAGCACCGCGCACGCGCCCTGACCGCAGCAGCAGGTCATGGTGTGCTCGTTACTTGCCGGCGGGGGTTGCCGCGGGGGCCGCGGTCGGCACGGCGGGCTGGGGCTTCACGGGACGGAGGCGGAGCTGGAGCGCGTAGGGGATTTCGATGGTGGCTTCGCCGGTGATGTCGGTGTAGACGAGGATCTTGCCGGTCAGGGGTGCGGCCATGCGCCCGTCAGGGGCCTTGCCGGTGCAGCGCAGGATGTAGGAGCCGACGCCGGACGCTTCGGGGATGACCTCGACGTTGCCGGGGTTGGGGTTCACCTCGACCTTGGTGACCTTGAAATCCTTGCCAAGGCGGTGGGTGAGCCGGGCTTCGCCCTTGAAGTCGGTGCCGGACTGCACGGCGCCGAAGGCGACGACCATGGGTTCGGAGCGCACGTCGGGGAGGATCTGGCCGGCGACCTGGCAGTTGATGATGGGCTCGCGGGCGTCGGTGGTGCGGATGCTGAGGAGATCGACGAGGCGACCGACGCCGCCGCCGGGCTTGAGGGTGAGCTCGAAGGCGATGCGGCGCATCTTCTTTCCGGCCACCTCGACCTCGACGGGCTTGTCGTCGAGCTTCTTGATGTCGAGGATCTCGGTGCGCTGGACGGTGGCGAAGGTGGCGTCGAAGTCCTCGGTGCGGCCGGTGACCTCGATCTTGACCTTGCGCTCTTCGTCCTTGTTGACGGAGCCGAAGTTCACAACGCGGGGCTCGACGAGCACGGCGGGCTCGACGTTGGCGGTGAGCTTGAGGGTGACCTCGGGGTGCTTGGGGTCGTTGGTGGTGACGGTGATGTGCTTGTTCTGCGGCCCGACCTTGTTGGTGGGGTCGTACTTCACGTGGATGCTGCCGCTCTCGCCGGGGGCGTACTTGCGCTTGACGAGCTCGGTGTAGGTGCAGCCGCAGGAGGGCTGGATCTTGACGATCTCAAGCTCGCTGGCGCCGGAGTTGGTGAATTCGAATTCGAACTCGGGGCGGTCGGTCTGGAGCACCGTGCCGATGTCGTGCGAATCGGTCTTGAAGGTGACGGCGGCGCGGGCCGGATCGCCCTGCTCGAAAATGCCGCGCTGCTCGTTGCCGTCGTCCCCTTGGATCTGGGCCCAGGAGAGCGAGGGCACCAGCGCGAGGGCCAGGGCGGCGGCGGCGAGGGCGGAACAACGGTTCTTCAAGGGCAGGGTGAGCATCGTGAACCTCCACATCCTTCTTCGACCCCCGGTGAGCTGGCGCTCGGGGCCGGAGGGCAGAAAGTGTACGGCGGAGCGAGGTTTGAGATCGTCGAGGGATGACGGCCGCGGCAGCGGCCTCACCGGCGCACAGCCGCGTTCGTAATCGGTACGGGGAATCGTTGTTCCCTCCACATCGGCCGAGAGGCACCGTGCGCGGGCAGTCTGAGCCGGACAAGTATGGAAGCCGTACATGGGACTGGCGATGAGCGCGAGGGCATAACGCCTTATAGGTCGAGGGTATGGACGTGCGGCGGCCGAAGCCGACCGGGAGGAAACGGGCGGGCACGCAGAAAAACCCCGGTGGTATCTGCCGCGCTTGCGGCTCGGTGGGCGGTTCTTGCGGATGCGGTGGACGTGCGTTCGCCCGGGTTCAATTCTGACGGTGAGCGCCGGGCGTGGAGGTAGCATGGCCGGTCACGATGATCGACCCGACGCCGTCGTTCCCGCTGGAGGCTTACGACACGCTCGCCGAGATGGCGCGGCGGCCGGGCGCGCCGCAGGGTGATGTGGCGCCCCTGGCGGCGCTGGTTTCGGCGGACCTCAAGCGGCGCGGGAGGTGGTTCGAGGACGGCGAGGACGCGGCGGACCGCGCCCAGCGCGAGACGTTCGGGCGCGGAGCGCTCGTCATTGCGGGGCTGCTCGCGTGGCTGGCGGTGCTGCTGGGCGTGACGCTGGTGGTGGGGTGGATCATGGCCCTGGCGTTTGTCGGCGTGAGCGTCCCGGCGCTTATGCTCGAGGTGCACCGCAGGAAATCGGAGCGGGCGCGGCGGGCGCGGGCGACGGGGTTGGTGTGCCCCAAGTGCGCGTACGACCTTGCGGGGCTGGGGGACGACCTGCCGCGGGAGTGGGTGGTGGGGTCGAGCGGGCCGCGCCGGTGCCCGGAGTGCGGCGCGCCGTGGCCGATGGTGCTGCGAAGTGTGGGGGTCGTGATCGAGCGCGTCGATCAGGTGCGCGGCACGCGGAAGAGGTAGAGCCCGAAGCCCAGCGTGTCGCGCCCCCAGTGCAGCACGACATCGCGCCAGCAGCGGGCGCGGTCGAGCATCGCGGCGGCGTCGGGGTCGTGCGGGTGCTGCTCGACGAAGAGCTCGATGTTGCGGCAGTAGGCCCACTCGTAGCGGTCCCAGTCGTCGTCGCTGGCGGTGGAGGCGTGCATCGGGACCAGGCCCGCGCGGACGCCTGCGACGATGTTGCCGGCGTGCGTCTGAAAGTCAGACGCGGAGGCGCCGAGGGCCTGGAGATACTCGGGCGCGGGCGAGCGCTTCCAGTAGCCCTCGCCCACAAGGGCCCAGCCGGGGGCACGCACGATGCGGGCGAGCGTGGTCATTGTCGTGTCCAGGCCGCCGAGGGCGTGGGTCGAGCCGATGCAGCAGGCGATGTCGAACTCGGCAGAGGTTGATGCGAGGAACTCAGCCGCGTCGCGGGTGTGCAGTTCGACGGAGCCTTCGCCGGCGCGTGATGCGGTGCGCTGGCGGGCTTCGTTGAGGAACAGATCGGACGTGTCGACGCCCACGGCGCGAGCGGCGAAGCGCTCGGCGAAGCGGGCGAGCAGTTCGCCCTTGCCGCAGCCGATGTCCAGGACGCGGCAGCCGCGGGCGGGGGCCATGATGTCGAGGAAGCGTTCGACGCCCGCGGGGGAGATGGGGTTGCAGTAGTCGTGGGTGGTGTGGGCGATGAAGGAGTAGCGGGCGCGGTCCATGGGCGGGACTGTACGTGATCGCGGGAACGCGCCGGGGCCGTGCCTTCTACGATTGTGCATGCTGCGTTTCGGGCCTGTTCAGCTTGCGACCAACCTGCTCCTGGCGCCGATCGCGGGGTACTGCGACCTGGCGTTCAGGACCATCTGCCGCGAGTGGGGCGGGGTGGGGCTGGCGTGCACGGACCTTCTGAGCCCGCAGGGCCTGCTCCGCGGCACGTCGGCGAGCCTGGACCTTGCCAAGACCAACGCGTTCGACAAGCCGGTCGGCATGCAGCTCTACGGCAGCGACCCTGACATCATGGCCGAGGGCGCGCGCTGGGCGGTCGAGCACGGCGCGACGGTGGTCGACATCAACATGGGGTGCCCGGTTGACAAGGTCACGAAGAAGGATGGCGGCAGCAAGTTGCTCACCGACTTGCCGCGGGCGGCGAGGATTGTCGAGCGGGTGACGCGGGAGCTTGAGAAGTGCCCGCTGTCGGCGGAGGAGTGGGGGAGGAGGTTGGGGGACGCGAGGCTGGTCGGTGGGGAACAGGGGACGAGGGGAAGAGGAGAACAGGAGAGTGGGATTGACTCCTGTTCTCCTGCTCCCCTGCTCTCCTTTTCACGCTTGCCCGTGCCGCTCACCTGCAAGATCCGCCTCTGCTGGCACACGGCCGACTACGACGCGGGGAGCGCGTGCTCGCCGGGGCTGGCGTGCGCGCTGGCGGATGCGGGGGTGGCGGGGGTGACGGTGCACGGGCGGACGACGGAGGACAAGTTTTCAGGGAGCGTGCGGCTGGCGGGGATCGCGCGGGTGGTCGAGGCGGTGAACGGGCGGATCCCGATCATCGGCAACGGCGATGTGCGCGAGCCCGAGGACGCGGCACGGATGCTGAAGGAGACGGGGTGCAGCGGCGTGATGATCGGGCGCGGGGCGCTCTCGACGCCGTGGATCTTCCGCGACACGGCGGAGTTCCTGCGCACCGGACGCAAGCCCGCGGCGCCGACGGAAGAACAGATCATCGCGACGATCCGGCGGTTCTTCGACATGATGTTGGCGCAGCGCGATGAGCGGTACGCGGTCTTCCAGATCAACCGGCGCGTGACGTGGTTCGCCAAGCGGCTGGGGAACCTGCCCGACGGACGGCGCGTGGGCGTGCGGCCGTTCAAGGAGGCGGTGCGCGTGGCCAAGACGGCGGCGGAGGTGCACGCGGCTCTGGATCTGTACCTGGAGGGAGGGCTGTGGGGCGGGCCGCAGATGCAGGAGGAGGCGGGGGTGTGAGCGGAGGCCCCTTGTTCAACGGCACCAGAGCGACGAGGGAACGCCGCCTCGGGGCTGCCCCGTTTGAGCGTTGGGGCGCGACTGTTTAGGTAATCACTCGCGGGGCTACGAAAGTCCGGTCGTGGGATTCTGAGAGCTGTGAACCGGGCCGCCGGGCCCCGCGCCGCGGTGCGGGGTCGGAACGATGAGGCTGGAGCAATACCGTGCGAGCACCTGAAACCGTCGGAATCGCTCGCCCGGAACTCGGTTTGGCGAGGAACACTAAACCCGTGGTACTTTGCAGTGCCGTGTTCAGGTCCTGCCGCCCCGCCGAATCATCCGCAGTTTGCAGTGAATGATCTGTTGCCGTTCGGTAATATGTCTTTCGTCGGGATCAGCGGCGCAGAACGCATGTCTGGTTCGACCGTCGCGACCGGTCCGCTGAGGGCGTGGCTGCGGCGGGCGATTGAAGAAGGAGCAATCATGGTCTTTCGAGGTGATTCATTTCCTTTGGTGCTGCGTTTGCTCCCACGGCTCGCCGGCGCTTCGCTTCCGTTGCTTGCCGGCGCACTGCCCGCATCCGCGCAGACCCGCTACACCGTCGAATGGCTCAGCGATCTCGGCGGCGGGCAGTCCTGGGTCACCGCGATGAACAACGTCGGCCAGGCCGTGGGATGGTCGAGGACGCCCGACGGCGTCATGCATGCCGTCCGATGGACACCGGGGGTTGGGCTGGAAGATCTCGGATTGCAGGGAGGGGTGGCAAGCATTGCATCGGGAATCAACGACAGCGGAACGACGGTTGGCACCGTCGTGCTGACGTGGGGTCCTCCCAGAATCGTCTCGCGTGTCTGGCTCTGGAATGCGGCCGGGGTCGGCCAGGACCTTGGCACCCTTGGTGGCGATGACGGCGATCACGGCGCGTCCGCCATCAATAATCTCGGCGAGGTCGTCGGCACCTCGAGACCCTTGTTGTACTACGAGGATTGGAGCGGGCGGCACTACTACGTCGGAGACTACCGGGCGTTCCTCTGGACCAGTTCGAGCGGCATGCACAGCCTTGGAACGATCGGTACGAACCAGCTGGCTTGGAGCCAAGCGTTCGGAATCAGCGATAGCGGGATCATCGTCGGCAAATCGACAATTGGCGGTGCCGGCGGCGCCGGAGCCATTCACCCGTTCCGTTGGACACAAGCCGATGGGTTGGTGGATCTCGGATTGCCCTCCGGAGGCACAGGAGGCGAGGCCGCGGCCGTCAACATCGCCGGCCAGATCGTTGGCAATGGAGGATATGAGAACGGCCAGGTCCATGCGATGTCGTGGATCGGGACCGGACCGGCACAAGACCTTGGCGGGTGCGCCCTGATCGTCCCGCAGGGAACTCTATTTTGTGGCAGCACGGGCGCAGCGGGAATCAATAGCTCCGGCACCATTGTGGGAGCGGTCTCCACCTCTGCCACTGGCGGCGGGATGATCATCGAGAATGGAGCGATGTATCTGCTCAAGACACTGATCATCCCGGCGAACGCGTTCAACTTGGGAGGCGCGGTCGCGATCAATAATGCGGGACAGATTGCCGGAAACGAGGGTAATTCCAACCATCCCTACATCCTTACGCCGTGCCACACGCCATCCATTCAGGACCAGCCCTACGCCACGGAGACCTGCCCCTCCGGTTCAGCCACGTTCTGCCTCACCGCCGCGGGCACCGGCACAATCGCCTACCAATGGCAATGGGAGCAGGCGGGCGCTCCCGGCATCTGGACCAATCTCGCCGAAGGCCCCAACGCGGACTCCGGGGCCGTGGTTCGCTTCGTCGCGACCGGCGCCGCCGCCGACACGCTCAGCATTGCCCGTGATGCGCCGCCGCAAGGGGCGCTGGGTGTGATCTCCGCGCTCCGCTGCGTCGTCTCCAACGCCTGCGGCAGCGTGACCAGCGACACCGCGACCCTCACGGTGTGTGCCGCCGATTACGACTGCAACAGCTTCGTGAACGGGGAGGACTTCGACTTGTTTGTGGACGATTTCTTCTTCGGCTACCAAACCGCCGACGTGGACGAAAACACGTACGTGAACGGCGACGACTTCGACTACTTTGTGGATCATTTTTATGTCGGGTGTTGAAATTGCACTGACAGAGTGCACAGCTTGAAAATGCCATCGAGTTCGCGCCACGGATTTCTGTGCTTGCTCCGGAATGCGATTCAGAAGGGCGGAATCGTGCCCGCACTCACACAGGTCCGGAGGGGACCACTCGCCCGCCCCCGAAGGGCGCGTCAGCAGACGCGCCTTGCTCACTATGGGCTAACGAAGCGCGGCACGCCCCGGCAACTGCCACGAGCCCTGTAGGGCGACGCAAAGCGTGTCAGGGTCTGGGCTCCGGGCATTGCTGGACCGGGGCGCCGAAGAACTCTCGGCCTCTCGAATTCTCGCACACTCGGGGTGACGAGGAAAAGGTTTCGCCGAATGCCGCAACGAACCGTGCAAGGTCCGGCACGGCTGTGGCAAGTCCTTCCAGACAGGACACGCCGGTGAGCGATTGCCCGCCGGCCTTGAGTGACAAGCAACAGGAAGGAAGCAAACATGAACCGCATCCACACGTTGTTCTGCGCGACCGCCGCGGCATCCTCGTGCGCCCTCGCGCCCTCGGCGCACGCCACCACGTACGACTTCCTCACCGTCAGCGGCAACGGCGTGGCCGGCAACGGCGCGCTCAGCACGTTCAACAGCGTGCAGACCGGGGGGAACTACAACGGGTGGATCGATGTGACGCACTCGTTCTCCAGCCCCTCGGGCGTCGGGCAGTACGACAACAACAACACCCTGATCAACTCGCAGTTCCCCAACCTGTTCCCCGGCACCGGGCCGGTGCAGGGTCACCTGGCGATGACCGTCTACGGCTACCAGTCGGTCGTCACGTTCAAGATGCAGAACTACAACATCTCGCCCTCGGGCACGATGTTCGGCATCTGGAACATCACCGACGAGGTCTCCTGGCCGGTCGGCCCCGGGGGCGCGCCGCGCCCGGTGTACCGCATGGAGCTGCTCGACCTCAACAACGGCGTGACCACGCCCAGCATGATCCTGAAGTACGGCAACGACCAGAACTCGCTCGACGTCGCCGGCCGGCACAACCTTGACTTCGATCCCACCACCGGCGAGCTGTACCCGGGCAACAGCATTTCCGGCAGCGTCCACACCAACGCGGCGTTCTTCTACAACATTCCGGCGACCACGCTTGAGATCCGCATCTACGCCGATCTTCCCACGCTCAACACGATCGGGGACGGCGTGGGGTACTACTTTGCCGAACCGCACGTGCCGGCGCCGGCGTCGACCGGGGTGCTTGCGCTCGCGGCTCTGGGCTTGCGGCGGCGGCGGTGAGGGTGTGAGCGGGAGGGTCGGCGGTAGGACGATTGGGCGTGCTGGAGTGGAACGATCCCTCGTCGCTGATCAGATGGGAATCAGGTGTGGAACGGCCCGCCCACTTCCGTGGGCGGCTCCACGCGGCTCCACTCGGTTACGTTGGGGCGCGATCAGATTCGACCGTTCGCGCGGGTCACCACCACGTCGTGGTGCCGGTGGACTTGAGGAACTGCCTCCATGCGTACCAGGCGATGCCGGTGACGATGGCGGCGTTGGCGATCAGAAAGAGCGCGATCGCCAGCGTGTGGAACGACGGGATCATGCGCGAGAGCGTGCGGCCGATCCAGGCACCGAGGGCCATGCGGCGGCGGCGGAAGCCGGGGGCCATGACGAGGCGCGAGCAGTTGTACCCGTCGCCGCAGCCGGGGCAGTTGCCGCGGCGCGGGAGGCCGCGGAGGCTGTGGCCGCAGCGGTTGCAGTGGGGGACGGCGTGGTTGTCGAGCCAGACGGGGACGACGCCGGCGACGTAGCGTTCGCCGCACTCGGGGCAGCGACCCTTGAGGGGCAGCCCCGCGAGGCTGTAGCCACAGCGGTAGCAGGTGGAGGCGCCATGTTCCTCGACCAAGACTGACATGGCGTGGGAATGTACGCGGGGTGGCCGGGGGGGGGATGCCGCGGGATGCGGAGGAAATGATGGGTGCGGGCTGATCCCGGCCGGGCGCGGACGGGGCCTCGTTTATCATGGGAAAGCCGAACTACGTGACAGCGGGGGTTCTGGGGGAAACGGTCATGGGCGAGGTGCCGAGGGAGAGCGGCGCGGGGCCAGACCTGGCGCGGCTGGTGTTCCACGGCGCGTGGATGTCGGTCGCCCTGGGGCTGGCGCTTCAGCTTGCCGCGCTGGCGGTCGGGCTGGCGTTCGGAAAATCGCCCGAGGTGAACTCGTTTGTCGCCGAGCTGACGCAGAAGGTGTCGTGGTCAGTCTTTGTGTGCGTGGGGCTGACCGTGGGCGCGGCGGCGGCGCGGCTGCTGCCGATGGTGACGGGGGTGGTGGGCTTGCTCGCGGCGCCGCTGGCGTTCGTGGTGGCCAAGGTGGCGCAGAAGTGGGTGCAGGAGATGCTGAAGATCCCGCCGTCGCCGGCGGGCGCGCCGACGGCGCTCACGCTGGCGATGCTCAAGGGGGCGGAGTACGCGGTGTTCGGGTGGGCGCTCGCGCGCCTGGCGCGGACGCCGGGGCGCGGGCTGCGGTGGTTCGCCGGGCTGGGGGCGATCGTGGGCGTGGTGTTCGCGGCGGTGGTGGTGGGGATGGTGCTGGCGGGGGCGCCGGCGCGGCCGCCGATGGCGGCGCTGACGGCGCGGGCGCTCAACGAGGCGCTGTTCCCCGTCGGGTGCGCGGTGGTGTTCTGCGTGACCATGAAGCTGGGGAGCCTGGCGCGGGCGTGAGCCTGCTTACGCCGGGCTGGGCAGCGCGCCCGGCGGCGGGGCGTCGGGCTCGGGGCGGCCTTCGGGGCGGGCCTTGCGGCGGGCTTCGGCGCGAAGAAGATCGCCGACGGTGGGCTTGATCAGTTCCTGCCCGGCCATGAGGCGTTCGACATCGTCGCCCGAGAGCGTCTCGTACTTGAGGAGCGCCTCGGCGACGGCGACGACCTTGTCCCAGTTGGAGTCGAGCAGGCGGCGCGCATCGGTGAAGGCCTCGTCGACGAGACGGCGAACTTCTTCGTCGATGAGGTGCGCGGTCTCGGGGGAGTAGTCCTTGTCGGGGGCGAAGAACTCGCGGGTGTCCTCGCCGGTGTAGCGGACGAAGCCGAGCTTGGGACTCATGCCCCACTCCAAGACCATGGTGCGGGCCAGGCGCGTGACCTGGGCGATGTCCATGGAGGCGCCGCTGGAGGCGTCTCCCATGGCGCGTTCCTCGGCGATGCGGCCGCCGCAGAGCACGCGCATGGTGGCGTTCAGCCACTTGAGGCCGTAGCCCATGCGGTCCTTCTCGGGGAGGCTGAAGGTGGCGCCGCCGGTGCCGCCGCGCGGGATGATCGTGACCTTGTGGAGCGGGTCGGCGGAGTCCTTGAGGAGTTCCTGGAGAACGGCGTGCCCCGCCTCGTGGTAGGCGACGAGCTTGTTCTCTTCCTTCTCGCGGACGCGGCTCTTCTTGCTGCGCCCGAACTTCACCTTGTCGCGGGCCTCTTCGAGGTCTTCGTGCTCGACGAAGTCCTTGTTGGCCATGGTCGCCATGATGGCGGCCTCGTTGATGATCGCGGCAAGGTCGGCGCCGCTGAACATGGGCGTGCCGCGGGCGATCTTCTCGAGGTCGACGTCGGGCCCGAGCTTGATCTTCTTGGCGTGGACCCGCAGGATCTCGATGCGGCCCTTGAGGTCGGGAAGGGGCACGACGATCTGGCGGTCGAAGCGGCCGGGGCGGACGAGCGCGGGGTCGAGCACGTCGGAGCGGTTGGTGGCGGCGATGACGATGACGCCGTCGCTGGTCGAGAAGCCGTCCATCTCGACGAGGATGGCGTTCAAGGTCTGCTCGCGCTCGTCGTGGCCGCCCTGGTTGAAGCCCCCGCCGCGCCGGCGGCCGACGGCGTCGATCTCGTCGAGGAAGATGATGCAGGGGGCCGAGTCCTTGGCCTGCTTGAAGAGGTCGCGGACGCGGCTGGCGCCGACGCCGACGAACATCTCGACAAAGTCAGAGCCTGAGATGCTGAAGAACGGCACGTCGGCTTCGCCGGCGATGGCCTTGGCGAGCAGCGTCTTGCCGCAGCCGGGCTCGCCGACAAGCAGCACACCGCGGGGGATGCGCCCGCCGAGCTTGGTGAACTTCTTGGGGTTCTTGAGGAACTCGATGATCTCCTGCACCTCGTCCTTGGCCTCATCGATGCCGGCGACGTCGGCGAAGGTGACGTTGGTGAGTTCCTTGGTGAGCGTGCGGTGGCGCGACTTGCCGAAGTTGCCCAGGACGCCGCCGCCCATGGAGGCGCTGCGCAGGCCGCGCGAGACGACGAAGTAGATGACGAGGATGAGGAGGAGGAAGGGCCCGAAGATGAGCGTCAGGACCATCCACGGCGAAGACTGCGAGGTCTTGGCGTGGCCGCCGGTGACCTTCATGACCTCCGCCGCGACGGTCTGCTGCGTGGCGGCGTTGAGGAGGATGGCGACATTCTCCTCGGAGCCGTCGGGTCTTTTCATCTTGGCGACGATCTTGGTGTCGCTGATCTCGACCGAGTCGGGGGCGATGCTGTTGGCTTTGTAGGCGTTCTCAAAGTCCGAGAGCGTGATGGGCAGCTCGCGGGTCTTGGCGTTGAACATCATGAACAGGATGGCGATCAGGAGCATGAGCACGACGACGCCGAAGAACGGGCGGCTGGGGGGCGCGGCGGGCGAGGGCCTGCCGCGGTTGTCGCCGTCGCCTTCAGAGCCCGGGCGCCGCGCGGGGCGGCGCGGCTCGCCATCCGGGGCCCCGTCGTCGCGGGTTTTCTTGGCCGCGGCGCGCAGGTCGCCCGCGTCCTCCCGTGCGACGATCGCGCGCGAGGCTTCGGGGCGTGGGGCGGAGGAAGGCGAGGGGTGCATCATGCGGGGGGACCTTTGCATCTTCGGCCGATTCCGTCGGCGGATGCAGATTCGAGGCCTGACGAAGCCCTGAAAGATAGGCTTTCCGGACTTCCGCCGCGCCGAATCGGGGCGAGGCGATCCCTGGTGCTTGTATTACGAATTGCCGCGTGCCGGGTTCGTGCCGGGGTAGGGTTCCCACGGGAACCCGGGCGGGATCAGTGCGGGCAGGTCGTGGAGCCAGCCCACGAGCCATTCGAAGGCGTCGGCGAGGCGCGGCCCGGGGCGGCTGAACATCTGGTTGCCGTCGACCAGCGCGACGCGATTGTGTCGCACGGCGGGGAGTTCACCCCACCACGGCGCGCGGGCGAGCGCCGCGGCGGCGCTGCGGGTCGCTTCCAGGTTCATGCCGCAGGGGCTGATGATGATCGCGTCGGGCGCGGCAGCAACGAGCGCTTCAGCGGAGATGACGCGGGACTTCCCCGCGATTCGCTCGGCCTGCTGAGGGCCTGCGGCGGCACCGGAACCTGGTCGCGGCGCGGTGGGGTTGAGCGGGTGGCGTCCGCCGGCGCGTTCGATGAGCTGGGGGACCCAGTGGCCGGCCACATAAAGAGGATCGGTCCACTCCAGGAAAGCCACGACCGGGCCCTCGACGTATGGGTTCACGTGCTCGGCGGCGGCGTGCATGCGCTCGCGCAGGCGAACGGTCTGGCGGAGGGCCTCGTCAGAAAGGCCCAAGGCCTGACCGACGCGGAGGACATCGTCGAGCACCCCGTCGATGGTGGTGGGGTTGAGACTGAGGACGACCGGTACAGGATCGAGTGCCGCGGCGGCCGCGCGGACGGCGTCGAGATCGATCGAGCAGACGGCGCAGAGGTCCTGGGTGATGATGAGGTCGGGTCGAAGACGGCGAAGGGCGTCGGTGTCGAGACGGTAAAGGGGGTTCCCCGCGGCAAGGGTCTGGCGAACCGCGGCGTCGATCTCGGCGGAGGTTGTTGGGGCAGAGGTCCCCGGGGCGCTGGTTTGGGAGGTGAGAATGGCGGCCGGGCGTGCCGCGTCCGGAAAGTCGCACTCGTGGGATCGGCCGACAAGGCGGTCGGCGGCCCCCAGGAGGCCGACGATCTCGGTGGCCGAGGGGACGAGGCTGACAATCCGTGTCGGGGGTGTCATGCGGAGGGGGGACGGGCGTTCAGCGGTCCGGAACGGGAAATGAGGGACCGACCGGGCCGGGTGCAAGTGTAGATTGGCCGGAGGGATCGGTTCGATATCCTTAGCGCCCGGGTCCTGGCGGCAGGCGGGCCAGACGGAGACTGCACGTGCACAGGTCGTCACGAAAGAACCACGGACGGAAATCTCCCGCGCACCCGGTGCGCACCGCGGCGGCGCTGCTCTCGGCTGCCGCGCTGTTTGCGTGGCCTTCGGCGGGCTCGGCCCAGCCCCAGCCCGGGCGCGTGCCCCCGACGCGCCCGCCTGCGGCGACGCCCGCGAAGCTCCCCACGACGGCCCCGGCGTACGGGCCTCAGGCGGTGACGCCACCGGCGGGCAAGACTCCGGCGGTCAAGACGGGCGAGTCGCACCAGCTCCCCGAGGCCGCGCCGGGCGCGGACGAGATCACGCTCTCGGCGTTTGCGGAGCCGGTGGAGCTGACGGCGCTGGTCGAGTACGTCTCCAAAGCGCTGAACCTGAACACCACGGTCAAGGGGACGCTGACGGGCACGGTGGTGTTCAACGCGCCGGTGTCGGTGCCCAAGGCGCGCCTACTGAAGCTGCTGGACGCGCTGCTGGAGCAGCAGGGGTTCACGATCACGTACGACAGTGAGAGCCAGTTCTACACGGTGCACCCCGTGACGGACGTGGTGTTCAATTTCGGGGGCGAGGCGCCGACGACGCGGATCATCCCGACGCCGAACGTGCGCCCGTCGTACCTGAAGCCGGCGATCGACTCGCAGTTCTTCGGTGCCGCGGGGGGCACGTCGGTGCCGACGCAGCCCGGGCAGACGCCGACCTCCAAGGGCATCGCGTACGTGGACGAGCTGGGCGTGATCGTGGTGACCGAGTCTCCGCGCCGGGTGGTGGCGATCGAGGAATTGATCAAGAGCCTGCTCGAGAGTTACGGTAAGGCTGAGTACATCCGGTTGGAGCTCAAGTACGTGGCCGCTCCGCAGGCCCGCTTCCGCGCGCTGCAGCTGGTCGGGCAGACAACGGGGCAGCAGACCGGGCAGATCAACCCGCAGACGGGCGAGCCGGTGCAGCAGCAGCAGTTTCAGGGCGGTGGCCTCGGCCAGTCGCGGGGGATCGACAACCTGTCGGAGCGGCTGACGGTGGATCCGCTCGGGAACGCGCTGATCTTCCGGGGGATTCCCGAAGAGATCGCGCAGGTGAAGAAGATCCTGGAGATCATCGACGCGCCCAACACGCTCAAGCCCGAGGAGTACCAGGTGGGCTCGCGGGCCAAGCAGATCGCGGACATCGCCCGCCTGCGCGGCTTGGGCGAGATCACGCTGATCAGCGCACCGCAGCAGCAGAACACCGGGCAGGCGTACCCGGTGTACTTCAACACCGGCGACGGCAGCAACCCCCAGCAGCAGAAGACGGCGCCCTCGGCGGGCGGGCCGGTGATGGTGATCGACGAGAAGAACGGGACGATCGTCTACTACGGCACGCAGGACCAGCACGCGGCCCTGCGCGAGCTGATCGAAAAGCTCAACGTTGAAGACGAGCGGGTGGTGATCCGGCCCTACAAGCTCAAGCACTCGGATGCCGAGCAGGTGGCGGACATCATCCTGAACCTGATCCAGAACACCAAGCCGGTGGGGTCGTCGACGCTGCTGTCCCAGGGCGGGCCCAGCGCGGGGTTCAACGGCGGAAACGTGACGCGCACGACGTACAACCGCAACTCGGCGCGCGCGACGACCACGACCATCACGCCCGGGGCTCCTGGCGAGGATGGCTTTGCGATCAACGGCGAGGACGCCTTCGTGCTGGCCGACAAGGGCAACAACCAGGTGATCGTGAAGGCGCCGGGGCGCGAGCAGAAGGACTTCATTCGGCTGATCGCGTCGCTGGACCAGCGCAAGTCGCAGGTGTACATCGAGGCCAAGATCGTGGCCGTCACGGCGGGCGAAGAGTTCCGCCTGGCGTTCGAGACCCAGCTGATCAACGCCAACGGCACGGGGGGCGTGTTCGAGACCAACTTCGGGCTCTCGACCCCTGCCGCGGCGGGCCAGCCGATCCTGAAGCCCAAGGTCGTGAACACCAACCTGAACGGGCTGGTGGCGGCGGTGATCAAGTCCGACCAGGTGCCGATCGTGATGACGGCGCTGGCCCGCGACACCGATTCGCGGATCCTCTCCACGCCGCAGTTGCTGGTCGACGACAACGAGGAATCGTCCGTGGTCAGCGTGCAGCAGCAGCCCACGACGACGACGACCCAGACCTCGGGCAACCCGACCCAGACCAGCTTCGGCGGCTACGAAGAGGCCGGCACCAAGTTCACCGTGACGCCGCACATCTCCTCGGGTGGGTACCTCCGCCTGGAATACGAGATCAACCTGTCCAGCTTCGACGGCGTGGCCGCCAACGGCCTGCCGCCGCCCAAGCAGGACAACACGCTCAAGTCCAAGTCGGTGACGGTGCCGTCGAACATGACGGTCGTGATCGGCGGGCTGGTGCTGGACTCCAAGCGGCACACGGTGGTGAAAGTGCCGCTCCTGGGCGACATCCCGATCGTCGGGGCGCTGTTCAGCGATGACAACCGCGACGACCGGCAGACGACGCTGTACGTGTTCCTCACGCCGCGGATCCTGCAGGACCCCACGCTGGACGACTACCTGCTGATCGCGCAGGGGCCGCAGGCGGCGGTGAAGATGCCGCCGAGCACGCCGACGCTGTTGCCGGCGATCATGGAGCCCAGCTCGGTTCCGGTGGACCCGGGGCTGATGCAGATGGGGGCGCCCTCGGCCATGCCGGCCAAGCCCGAGCCGCCGGTGGTGACCGAGCCCCCGGCGACGGCCGCGCCGATCGTTCCGACGGTCAACGATCCCGTGCCGCCCGTGACTCCGTCGGCGCCGCCGGCGGCCGACGGCAAGGGCGGGGGGGCGTCAACGCCGCGGTAGTGCCGCGGCAGCCAAGATCGGGCCTGTTCGTCGAGCGTTGAGTTTTTTCCCCGGACCCTGAGAAAGAGCGCACCCCACCGCATGGCACGCAGCAAGGCCCTGGAACGAGCGAAGACCGCGACCTCCCCGGCGACGAGCGGGGGATTGTCGACGCTGGCCGACCCGGCCCGGGTCGCGGAGTTGTTCGGCGCGTTCCGGCTGACCGCCGACCAGGCGCGGCGGTTCCCCCAGATCGAGGGCTCCGACACCGAGCCGTGGGACGTGATGCTCACGATGCTGGCGATCGACGAGCACCAGGCGCTCGAGCTCCTGGGCCAGCGGACCGGGCTGCGGTACCTGGCCGAGCCCAAGCTGCAGGAGTCGGGGGCACGCTTCTACGAGACCATCCCGGCGGAGGTGGCGCGCCAGCACCACGTCGCGGGCGTCGAGGGCGACGGCGCATCGATCACGGTCGCGACGGCCCAGCCGCTCTCGCCGGCGGTGTTCACGCTGCTGGAGGACCTGCTGGCGCAGCCGGTGTCGCTGGTGCTGGCGCCGCGCGCGGCGGTGGCGAACCTGATCAACCGCGGCTACGAGCAGAAGCAGGATCTGGTCACCGAGATCGTCGAGGACATCCCGCTCGACGAGCGGAGCATCCAGTCGCTGGCGGGGAGCGTGGGGCAGGCGACGGACCTCTTGCAGCTGGCCCGCCAGACGCCGGTGATCCGCCTGGTGAACATGATCCTGTTCGAGGCGCTGCGGCGGCGGGCCAGCGACGTGCACGTGCACCCGCAGGAGAGCCGGCTGCTGATCCGGTTCCGCATCGACGGGATGCTGGTGGACGCGTTCAGCCCGCCCATCTCGCTGGCGTCGGCGATCAGCTCGCGCCTCAAGGTGATGACCGAGCTGGACATCGCCAACCGCCACTCGCCGCAGGACGGGCACACCAGCGTGCGCGTCGGCAGCCGCAAGGTCGACATCCGGTTCTCGTGCATCCCCACGGTGTACGGGGAGCGGCTGGTGCTGCGCCTGCTCGACCAGACGTCGACGCAGCTGTCGCTGGACGACATCGGGATGTCGGCGCCGATGCAGGCGCAGCTCCTGGAGCTGGTCGACCGGCCCACCGGGATCATCCTGGTCACGGGGCCGACGGGCTCGGGCAAGACCACGTCGCTGTACGCGGCTTTGCAGAAGGTCGATCGCGCCAGCCGCAACGTGATGACGATCGAGGACCCCGTCGAATACCACCTCGACGGGATCAGCCAGATGCAGGTGAACATCAAGCGGGGCGTGACCTTCGCGACGGGGCTGCGGTCGCTGCTTCGCCAGGACCCCGACGTGATCCTGGTGGGCGAGATCCGCGACGAGGAGACGGCGCAGCTGGCGATCCAGGCGTCCTTGACGGGCCACCTGGTGCTGGCGACGCTGCACACCAACGACGCGCCCAGCGCGATCACGCGCCTCATCGACATCGGCGTGGCGCCCTACCTGGTGACCAGCTCGCTGATGGCGGTCCTGGCCCAGCGGCTGCTGCGGCGGGTGTGCGTGGCGTGCAAGGGCGCGAAAGTCGGGCCCGCGGGCGAGGTGTGCGAGCTGTGCTTCGGCACGGGGTACAAGGGCCGGCTGGCGGTGTACGAGATCATGCCGATGAACGACGAGCTGCGCCGCCTGACGGCGCAGAACGCCGACTCGATCACGCTCGCGGACGCGGCCCGCAACGCGGGGTACAAGACGATGCGCGACGACGCGGAAGAAAAGGCGTCGCGCGGCCTGACGGACGCCGCGGAGATCTACCGCGTTCTGCACTGACGTTGCGCGCCGGCGGCCCGTCCTACCGACCCGGGGTGACCCAGCCCGTCGAGGGTTCGTGGTGGGCCACGTTGGACTGGGCGAGGTAGTTGAGCATCGCCCTAAGGCGCGGCGTCAGGCGCTCAAACTCAAGCCCGGCCTGGCAGCGGAAGAGCCCTCCAGGGCGCACCCACGACACGCGCACGTGCAGGTCGACCTCGCCGGCCTCGGAGATCAGCGAGATGATCGCCAGGTCGCCGGCGCGGAGGCGGATGGGCCAGCGCGATTCGACGCGCATGCCCCCGCCCGAGAGGTCGAGCACCCGGCCGATGCTGGTGCGGATCTCGTGGGTGCGCAGGCGTCCGAAGCGGCGACGGTCCTTGGCGCTGCCAACGTCCGAGAGTGACGGGTGCTCAGGGTCCCCCATGGACGTTTTCATTCGGGGGTTGGCGGAAGCCCCTTAAGGGAATCTCATGAAGGACGCGGTTATCCGTCCCGGCGCGGGCGGAAATCCAGCGGCTTCTGCGGCTTGTCGGCGGGCTTGACCGCGGGCGCGGGGTTGGTCGAGCGGCCCTCGAGGCGCTCGACGGTGGTCTCGCTCTTCTGGGTGGTCGACATCGCCATGCCGGCCAGCGTGCCGCCGGCCTCCATCGACTGCTTCATGGTCAGGGTGCGGAGCGAGCCGGCGGCGACGTCCCAGACGTACTTGCCCGCGTGCGAGGCCGAGCGGATCTGGATGCCCTCGCCGGGGCGCGAGCTCTCGCGCGCGGGCTCGATGCGTCCCTTGAAGTCGACCTCGGCGTTGCCGGCCCTGGCGCTTGAAAGCACCGACTCGGTCGTGATGGTGAAGGCGCCGATCGGGGAGACGTTGAGCGTGTCGGTGGTGGTCCACTTCTCACCGACGCTCGCCTCGCCCGAGCCCTTGCGCCCGGTGAAGATCGGTCCCCAGGTCTGCTGCACGCCCGGGCCCGACACCAGCGACGAGGCGGCGTCGCCGAGGCCGGCGGGCAGGAGCGAATCGCCGCCCTTGATGTCGGTGATGTTCCCGTCACGGTCGACGCGCAGCGTGAGCGTGGTGCCCACGATCTTGCGGAGGTACGCGGCGCCGGGGTCGTCGCCGTCTTTCGCGGCAGGCTTGGCGCTGTCGAAAGCGGTGTCGCCGAGCGGGCCCTTGGTGGTGAGCTTGATGGCGTCGTAGATCATCTCGACCGTGGCGCCGCCCTCGGCGGACGCGTCAACGACGCGGAAGCGCACGTCCACGGCCTGCGTCATCTCCTGGTCGGGCTCGGCCCCTGGGGCGGGCGGCTTGGCGGCGCCGGGGTTCTTGGGGAGCGTCTTCTTGGCGGGGACGTCGGCGGGCGTGTCCTCGAGGCCGGGGATGGAGGTCGAGCCCACGCTGTGCACGGACATGCGGTAGCGGAGCTCGTGGCCGGTGATGAACTTGGGGCGCAGGTCGACCTTGGCGGGCTGTGCCGCGGCAAGGGAGGACAGGAGCGTGACGGAAACGAGAGCCGCGGCGCGCCGCGTGAACGATCCAGTGCGGGGCATGTCGGTTCTCCGGTGGGGCGTCGGGTGACTGTACCGGCGCCGGTTGGCGCGGGTTGCGGCATCAAAATGGAAAGCCGCGCGGGGGGGTTGCTCCGATAGAGGGCGGTTGCACGGCGCCCAGTGGGCCGGTCCGGAGGATCGGCGCGTCCGTGCACCGCGGAGCGAACGGACATGGCGCGCCCGGCACCCGGCGGGGTGCCGCGCGGTCGGTGCGGACTTGGGGAGCTCCCGGGCCGCAGGCTTGTGCAGCCGCCGGGCAAGGAGCCGCTTCGTGACCCTGAAACTGATCGACGGCGAAGGTCCCCGGATGGTCTCGTCGACGCACCGGGAGCTGCTGGGCACGATGGTGCCTGTGCCCGCGCTGGACGTGAGCGACCGGTCGGTGCTGCGGACGGCGCGCCTGGTGCTGCGCCCGCTGATCGACACGGACCGGCGGGCGTTCGTGGAGCTGGTGCGCCGCTCGCGGGCGCAGCTGGACCGATGGAGCGCCCTGCACCGGCCCGGCGAGAGCGAGGACGAGCTGTTCGACCGCCAGCTGGAGCTCACCCGCTCGGGCGAGCGGCGTTCGACGGCGGTGCGGCGGGCCGTGCTCCTGGCCGACGGCACGCTCGTCGGGGCGTGCAACCTCAACTCGATCTCGCGCGGCCTGCAGTTTGAGAGCGACTGCAACTGGTGGATCGGCACCGAGTTCTGCGGGCGCGGCTACGCGAGCGAGGCGCTCCGCGCCCTGGCGGATTACGCGGTCCGCGACCTGCCCGACGGCCTGGGGCTGCACCGCGTGTTCGCGGGGATCCGGCCCGACAACGCGCCCAGCATCGCCGTGGCGACCCGGTGCGGCTTTGTCCGCCAGCAGCAGGTCAAGAGCTACCTGAACGTGGGCGGCGCGTGGGAGCTGCACGACATGTACGTGCGCGACATGCTCGAGAACCCGGCGGCGTGACGGCACCCCTGCGCGCGGGCGGGGCTATTTCTTGCGGCGCTTGGCCGGCGGGGCGGGCTCGGACCTGCGGTCCTCTTCCTCGAATTCCATATGGAGGCTGTGCAGCAGGCGGTGCACGGCTGGGGCCAGCAGCACCGACGCGGCGGTGAGGAACACGACGCCGGAGAACAGCGCATAAACGCTGCCGAAGATCTTGCCCGCGTCGGTGGTGAGGTTGGTCGTCGGCCCCATGCCCGTCAGGATGTTCGACGCCATGTAGATCGAGTCGATCCAGCCCAGGCCCTCGATGGCGTGGTAGCCGATCGTGCCGATCGTCATGGCCACCCCCACCAGGACGCTGGCGAGCATGAGGTGGCGCCACTGGCGCCGCAGGAATTCCGCGCGGCTGACGAGGGGACGGCGCTTGTGCTCGAACATGCGGAAGGGTACGAGCCCGCCGGGACGGACGGCCGGCGCTCGCCAATGGCGGTCGCGCGGCCGATGATTGGGGATGCTGCCCCCGTTCCAGATCCGCACCGCGCGGCTGCTTCTTCGCGCTCTCGAGGAGTCCGACCGCGCCGAGTTCGTGCGCTGCCACGCCGTGAACAATGACCACTTCGGCCCGTGGTGGCCGGCGCCGCCGCCGGGGCAGACCGACGAGCGCCTGTTTGAGGCGCAGCTGGCGCGGGCGGCGGAGGGGCGCGAGCGTGGCACGGACGTGCGGTTGGTCGGGTTCACGGACGACGGGCGTATGGCGGCCCTGGTGAACCTGTCGCAGATCTTCCGCGGGCCGTTCGAGAACGCGTACGCGGGTTGGAGCGTGAGCGTCGAATGCGCAGGGCGCGGCATCGCGACCGAGGCGGTGACGGCGCTCCTGGACCTGGCGTTCGCGCCCGCGCCCTGCGGCGTGGGGCTCCACCGCGTGCAGGCCAACATCATGCCCAGCAACGTCCGGAGCGTGCGCGTGGCCGAGAAGTGCGGCTTCCGGCGCGAGGGGCTAGCGAAGGACTACCTCAAGATCGCGGGCGCGTGGCAGGACCACTTCATGTACGCGAAGTTGGCCGGGGAGCACGCCGGGCCGGACGGACAGAGCCCGCGCTGAGCACGGACGCGGCGGGCCCGCCCCCGCGCTGCAACGCGTCGCCGTCCGACTCACTCCGGCAGCGCGACCGCCACGTCGGTGATGTTCTGCGCCCGCCACACGTCCGGGCCGCCCTCTTCCCAGTAGAGGCGCACGAGCTTGCCGGTGTCGTCGTGGCCGTAGATGTTCTGGCGCGTGCTCAGGCTCTGGTTGTCGGCGTAGCCGCGGAACGTGTCGGCGCCTATGAGCTCATGCGGGCGCTCGTTGATCGGCACGGAGCCGGTCAGGTTGGCGACCAGCCACCCCGGCGCGCCGGGGAACCACCAGTACACCACGGCGTTCTCGGCGTTGTCGTAGGCGACGATGTTCAGCGAGCCCCCGGCGCCCGCGAAGTAGACGAGGTTGTTGACCGCGTCGTTGGGGCGCTGCTGCGGGAGGACGGGCCCCGAGAACTGCGAGGTGAGATCGTTGGCGTACCAGGTGCCGATGTTCGCGGGGGCCCACCACGTGGAGACAAGGTGGCCGTCCAGGGTCAGGCCGTTGACGTGGATGGCGCTCCAGCCGGTGACGTAGGCCATGAGGCTGCCGGCGAGGGCCGGGGTTCCGGCGTTCTGGCTGAGGTTGTTGACGTACCAGCGGGAAAGGCCCGGCGCGGTCCACGCGACGATGATCTGCCCGCTCGCGTCGAGCCCCGCGATGTTCTGCCCGCCCCAGGTGGTCCCGTAGCCGATCACGGAGCTGGTCCACGCCGGCGCGGTTTCTCCGTAGGGGGCGAGTTGGGTCTGCGAGACGTTGGTGAAGGTCCACGCCTGCGTGCCGTAGTCATCGACGGTCGATCCCACGGCGTAGCTGACCAGGTCACCCGTGATCGAGCGGCCGGCGATGTACAGCACCGGGAGGTTGCCCGTGGAACTCGCGCGGACCTGGTACGCCAGACCGCTGTAAACCACGCCGTCGGAGGCGATGCGCACGGCGCCCTGACCGGCGAGGGTCTCGGTGAGGTTCCGGAAGATCCACACCCCGCGGTAATCGCGCTCCCAGACCAGCACATCGCCGTCGGTGGCGATGCCGGCGATGACGTGTTCGTGGTTGGACTGCTCCTGGGCCACGATCTGGACGGTCGAGAGGGGCTTGCCGCCGGCGCGGTCGATGAGGTCGAGCGAATACCAGGTGTAGGCGGTCGAGTTCGTGTCGTGGTAGCTGATCTGGTAGACGACGGGGCGGCCGTTCTCGAGGTTGACGGTGATGCCCTCGGGTCCCTGCTCGGCCTGCAAGGGGCGGAACATGCGCATGGCGCCCACGATCTCCTCGACGGGCGTGCCGTCGGCGACGCGCGCGGTCTCGAAGGTCCATTGCTGGTCGGGCGTGACGGCAAGAACGAGCGTGGCGCCCGAGCCCTGCTGGGTCAGGAGGAGGCGGTCGGGCTCGAACGTGGGCGAGTCGCTGAACCGCGACACCCGCCACGTGCCGGTGGTCACGGGCGTGCGCTGGCCGGCGTCGTAGGCCTTTGCCTCGTAGAGCTTGAATGTTCCGTCGTACGTGAGGTCGAGCACGAAGGGGGCGGCGCCCTCCGCGGTCGCGCCCAGCAAGGTTCGCCCGAGCGTGCCGTCGGCGATCGCCAGGCCGCGGTAGAGGCCCGAGACGCCGGCGGAATCTCCGTACGAGAACAGCGGCTCGCCGGCGCCGATGCCGATGAGGATCTGGCCGTCGGTGCGGTCGAGGTCGGCGATCAGCGCCACGGAGTTGCCCGTGGCGTTCTCGCCGGGGTGGGTAAGGAAGATGACTTCGCCGGTCGCGAGCGTGACCTTGCCCCGGGGCCCCAGGTTGGAGATCGATTTGGTCACCGGGGCCTCGCCGTCGATGGTCCACGTGACCTCGAGCGGGTTCTGGTCCGCGATGGTGTTGAAGGACACGCTGCCGCTGATGATCTGGCGGCCCGCGGCGGTGATGCGCAAGGCGCGGAAGTTGTACCCCCCGGCCCAGTTGCTGAAGCCTTCGAACTGCTGGGTGAGGAAGCCGTCGGTGCGGGCCGGGCCGAAGAGCGTGTCGTACTCGACGCTGAGTGCGCCCAGCGCGTACCCCTGCGTGGTCAGCGGGTTGAGGCCGACTTGCGCGGTGAGGGCCGGCGACCCGGGCGCGGGAGTGACGTTGAAGCGCCCGCCGGGGAGGAACGACGCGTGGTCGTAGGGGAGCGCCTGCGTCTGCGCGTCGGTGGTTGCGGTCGCGAAGGTGTAGGTTCCGGTCACGGTCCCGTCGTCGTTGAAACTCCCCTCGCCCCATTGCAGTTCGGGCGACGCGCCTCCGCCCTGTCCGATGGCGACGAAGGCAAAGTTGCTCGACAGGAGCGATCGCGGCTCGAGAGGTTCAAGTGAGGCGGGGCGAAACGATCGCGCACTTGGACGGTTCCGCGGCATGTGTCTCTCCCGGCCGCATCGCAACGGGCGCCCGCTTGTGGCGGGGTGCAGCGATAGCGGCAACCAATGTTCGACCCCGGCGAGGGCCGGGGTTTCATAAAAAAGCGTGCCGACGCCCGGCCGCGCCCCGTCACTGCAGCGGCGAAACATCGGTGACGCCCGGAACCACGAACATCGTGGGCAGGAGGTAGCGCTTGCCGCGGTAGGTCAGGATTCGTCCGCTCACTTCGAGCGCCACGCCGTCGCCGCGCCACAGGCTGACGCTCTCCATGCGCGACAGGGTGGCGCACGGGGCCAGGGGCATGGCGCGGTCCGGGGATGGAGCGTCGTTGTCGGGCGTGAACGCCAGGTCGCCGTCGGGGAGTCGGACGATGCGCCCTCGGCGCGCGGTGATCAGCGTTCCTTCGGCGGGGCCGGTTGTCTGGGCTGCCCGGGCCGTGCCCTCGGAAGCGGCGGCGGGCGTTGCCCGGGGCAGCGCGCGAGGTCGGGTTCGGCGTGTCTCGAGGTCGCGCAGGAGATCCTCGGCCTGCGCGGCGGGGTCGGGCACGCCGGGCTTGTCAGGTGCGGCGGTCGCGGCGGGAGTCTCGGGCTCTTCCACCAGCGGCGACGAGGCCTCGCTGGTCAGCAGGTAGTCGTGCCCGCGGTAGGCGAAGACCTGTCCGGAGATCGACACCGCGGGCCGCTCGACGCCCGTGCCGATCGCGTTCTCGAGCCGTTCGAGGTTCTGCGAGGGCAGGAGCACCAGGGGCGGGTCAAAGGAGCCCTCGGCGGTCGGGCGCGGCACGAAGATCCAGTCGCCGGTTCGGGCCTTGATCAAGGTGCCGCTGCGGCGCGTGAGAAAAACTCCCTCGCGCCACCGGCGGACGCCGGGCGACGCGGTGACGGTGTCGGTGCCGGAGGATCGTGCCTGGCCTGCCGCGGGTGCGGTGGCGACGGGCGTTCGGACCGGGCTTGGCTGCACGGGCGCCGCGATCGAACCGTCGCGCTTACGCATCGCTTCGAGCGCGTTCTCGACGCTCTCGCCGTGGAGCTGCGGGTCGGTGCTGGGCTGGTTCGGCGAGGGCTGGTTCGGCGAGGGCTGGTTCTGCGGGGGCTGGTTCTGCGCGGGTTCGCTGGCGGCGTGGGCGGGCTGTTGCGCCCACGCCGGCGCGGCGGTGAGCAGCACGAGAATCGCGGCGGCAGCGCGCCCGGCGCCGCGGCGAACGATCGGCGTTTCACCGGTGACGGGGCATGGAACGGAATGAAGGGCGGGGTGGGCCATGGGAGTTCCGGGGAGGCTCGGGCGCATCGTACCGGGGTGGGCGTCTTCGAGCGTGGCCGTGCGCGCCGGGCGTCGTCCTGGCCGATATGATCTGCACCCTCGGCCGGGTGCCAGAGTGGTCAAATGGGACGGATTGCAAATCCGTTGCGCAAGCTTCGTGGGTTCGAATCCCACCCCGGCCTTTGCGGCTCCGAATTCTCGGCCCGCCGCTCCCTGACGACGCCCGAGCGGGCGCGTCGCCCGGACGATCCGATCGTCCGAATCACAATTCCTCTTGCCTCTTCGGTGAAGCTCGGTCAGGATGGAGTACGAATAGCACCGGCCGCGGGTTTTCGGACCGGCGACGCGGCGGGTGTGTGCGTCGGTTCGTGCTGGTGTATCCCGGGCTCGAGGGCTTGATCACGGAGCGTTCACCGATGGCGCATTGCAGCGGCGGGTGTGTGCGGGGATGGGGACGGGCGGTGTCGTCCCTGGTCGCGGCGGCGGGGCTGGCGGCGCCGGTGCTGGCGGGCGGGTCGGCCGAGAACGCCGTGCTGGTCATCAACCCGGCGAGCCTGGAGTCAATGTACATCGGGGCGTACTACAAGAATGCCCGGAACATTCCCGACGCCAACGTGCTGTACGTCGAGCCGGGGGTCGCCAACTACGCGACGTTCTCTGCCGCCAACGGCGTGCTCGACGGGTTCTTCGGGATGATGGCCAACGCCCGGATCGACGACCACGCAGACTACGTGGTGGTGACGCCGGGGAACATCTTCTATGTCTCGGCTCCCAACTACGTGACGGTGAACTGCTCGGCGGTCACGCGCTTTTCGATCGGGTCGGTCTTCACGATGGCGCACCTGCGCAACGACATCCTCGTGAACCCGAAGGAATCGCCCACGAAGTCCAACGGGTACTACGCCACCGGCAACCTCACGACGGCGTTCGACAGCAACACCGCGTGGCTCAACGGGGTGCCGAGCACCGACCCGGCGGCGCGGCGGTACTACATCGGCGCCATGCTCGGCTTCACCGGCGCGGGCGGCAACACGCTCGCGGAGATCACCGCGATGATCGACCGGTCGGTGGCGGCCGACGGCACGCGCCCCGCCGGCACGTTCTACTTCATGAACACGACCGACACGATCCGCAACGTGCGTCAGCCGCAGTTCGCCGGGGCCATCTCCGCGCTGACCGGCCTGGGCGGCACCGGTGTGCAGGTCAACGGCAACCTGCCGATCGGGTCCAACGACTGCCTGGGCATCATGTCCGGCTACGCGCTGGATGCGGCCACCGAGACGGGCGCGTTCACGGTGCTCCCCGGCGCGTTCTGCGATCACCTCACCAGCTGGGCCGCCGCGTTCGACGCCGGGGCCCAGACGCGGGTGTCATCGTGGATCCGCAAGGGCGCCAGCGCCTCGTACGGCGAGGTCGAGGAGCCGTGCAACTTCACGGGCAAGTTCCCCAACGCGCGCATCCATTCGCGCTACTTCGCGGGCATGAGCATCGGCGAGGCGTGCCTGCGCTCGCTCGAGTACGTGCCCTACCAGGGGCTGTTCTACGGCGACCCTCTCACCCGCGCATTCACCTACATCCCCGTCGTGAACGTGTCGGGCATCCCCGGCGGCAGCGCCTCGGGTTTCGTCGCGCTCACGCCCTCGGCCACCACCGCGCACCCGACCGCCGCGATCGCGAGCTTTGACCTGCTCGTCGACGGGGTGCTCCGCGGCACGGCGACGCCGGGCGGCACGATCACGCTCGACACCACCCTGCTCGACGACGGCTGGCACGACCTGCGCGTCCTGGCCTACGACAACACCGTGACCAGGTCGTCGGGGCGCTTCGTCGGCTCGATCACCACGAACAACTACGGGCACTCGGCATCGCTGGTCATTCCCGCCGCCGTGCCGGCGAACCTGAGCCACAGCTACGAGTTCGATGTTTCGGCCGCGGGCGGGGCGCCGGTTGAAACGCGGATCCTGGTCAACAACCGCGTCGTGGGCGCGGGCGCCGGGGCGGGGACGGGCGTGGTGTTCGCGCGCGGGTGGGGTTTCGGCCCCGGCACGCACCAGGTCCAGGCGGAGGTCACGTTCTCCGACGGCCGGCGGGCCCGCAGCTCGCGCGTCCCCCTGAGCGTCGGGTACTGGGCCGACGCGGCCAGCGGCGCGACTCCCGTCGCTTTCAGCTATACGAAGCACATTCAGAACATCGGGCCGGCGATGGTGGAGCTGCCCGCCAGCTTCGACAACGATCCCAGCGGCGCGACCTACGCGGTGGTGTCGAACCCGGCCAGCGCGACCGTCGGAACGGCCACCACGCGCGGGTACCGGGTCGTGACGCCCACGGGCAACCCGTGCGGCAGCGACACGCTGACGTTCACCGTCACGACCGCGTCGGGAACCTCGGGCCTGGGCACCGTCACGCTCGTGTACGACAAGCCCTACGGCCCGTGCCCCGCCGACATCGACGGCAACGGCTTCGTGAACGGCGACGACTTCGACGCCTTCGTGCTGGAGTTCGAGCTCGGCACGCCCGCCGCGGACTACAACAACGACTGCTTCACCAACGGCCAGGACTTCGACGAGTTCACGGAACGGTTCGAGCTGGGGTGTTGACGAGGAAGTGACGAAGTGACAGAGTGACAAAGTGACTGAGAAGAGGCGGCGTCGGACGCCCGGCTCCAGCTCCGTCACTGCGTCACTCCGTCACTTCGTCACTTCCTCGTCAACACCCCGCGGTGAAGCGGTCGAGGAAGTAATCGAAGTCGACCCCGTTCACGAAGCCGTCTCCGTTGACGTCGATGTTCTGATCGCCCGCCTCGAACGCGCTCACGAACGTGTCGAAGTCATCGCCGTTGACGAACAGGTTGCGGTCAAGGTCCGCGGGCGAGGTGTAGACGAGGGTCACGTCGGGCATGAGCGTGACGGTGCGCGAGCCGGACCTGATCTTGACGCGGAAGGTCTCGCTGGCGCACGCGGTGCTCGCGGTGATCGGGACGATGACCGCCCCCTCGGGGCCGTCCAGCGCGGCGCCCACGGTGCCCAGGGGCACGCCGGCGAGGCTCTCGACCGTCACGTCGGCGGCGTTGATGGCCACGGGCGCGTCGTAGCGGTCGCGTGTGTGCAGCGTGAGGAACGCCACCGAGGCGCCGTTGGCCCAGACCGCCGGGGGGTCGAACGCCGCGACCGACCGGACGGCGTCCGGCACGCCGACGAGCGAGTCGGCCCACTGATCGAACTTGGCACGGAGCTGGTAGACCGGGTCCTCGGCGCCGGCCGGCTGGTTGGCGATGTTGAAATCGAGGTAGTAATCACCCCCGGCCAGGCCGGAATTGGCGTTGAACATGCCGCCCGAGTTGGTCATCACGGTAAAGGTGCCGCTCGGCTGGGGGATGAGAGCGTCGGGCAGCCCGTCGGCGTTGAGGTCGCTCACGAGGCAGCCGGTGCCGGAGAAGCCGACGGGGTAGGTGACGGCGGTGGCGAACGAGCCATCTTCCTGGCCGCGCATCACGGCGAGCCGGGCTCCGCTGGCGAGGGACTGCACGAAGACAATGTCCTGGAATCCGTCCGCGTTCACGTCGGCGATGTTGACGCCCGTGGGGGCCTGGGTGGTGGCGAACGCCAGGGGCTTGAAGTCGCCCGCGGGGTTCTGCTTGAGGATCCGGACCTGCTTCTCTCCCGTGAGCACGTACACGATGTCGAGCAGAGAGTCGCCGTTGATGTCGGCCAGGAGCAGCGAGACCGGCTGAAGCGCAAGCGCGATCGGTGTTTCGGCGGTCAGCACCCCCGCGCCCGAGTTGCGGCAGATCACGATCTGCTTGGTCGTTGGCGAAGCGACGACCACGTCGCCATCGCCGTCGGCATCGAGGTCACCGACCTGGAAGAGCGAGGTGCCCGTCGGAACAGCGGTAAAGGAGGGCGGTCCGAGGGAGCCGCCCGTGTTCAGTAGCACCGATACCGTCAGGGCCGTGGCGTTGAGGTTGGCGATATCGGGCAGGCCGTCGTGGTTGAAATCGCCGACGCCCAGGGCGGTGGGGCCGTCGCCGGTGGGGAACGAAGCGCCGGGTGCGAACGCGAATCCGTTCGCTCCGCCGAAGAGAATCACGCGGTCATTGTTCAGGTCGCAGAAGGCCAGGTCGGTCGCGACGTCGGCGTTGAAGTCGCCGGGCGCGATGCCCCGCAGCGCGACGGTGTTGGGCGTGATCGAGTACGAGCCGAGGATCGGCGGCTGGCCGGGCTTCGAGAGGTTGGGGCGCACGCCGATACCGCTGGCGCCGCCGGAAACGTAATCGGGCAGGCCATCGCCGTTCACGTCGATCAGGCCCATCTGTCCCAAGTTCCCCAGGGCGCGGTAGTTCCCGTTGCTGCTGTCGCGGTCGCCGATGCGGGCGACGATCATGTAGGCGATGTGCGCCGACTTGGTGAAACTCGGCGGCGGGCTGCCGCAGCCGGGCGGGTTGGACGAGGAGCACGAGCAGCGTCCGTCGCCGCCCATCATGCGCGCGGCGTCCATCGCGGCCATGAGCTTCTCGGCGATGTCGCCGGGGGTCGTGAGGATCGCCTCGACGGCGGCGTCGACGACCGGCGGGCCGGTGAGCACGTTCCCCTGGACGGCGTACACCAGGTCGCCGCTCTGCCCGGTGCGCCCGCCGGCCCAGGCCCCGTCCTGCGTTCCGCTGAACGTGACCGCGCGGCCGAGCGTGTCGACCATGCCGTACTGGCGCGACTGGTGCGACGAATCGCGCACCGCCAAAACAGCGAGGATTTCATCCGGCGACAGTCCGGCGTAGAACCCGTCCCGGATCATGGTGCGGTTCACGCCGTCGGAATCCACCGCCGACTGGGCGGTGGCGCCGCCCACGCCGACGACGACGACCGGGGTGTTGGCGTGCAGGTCAAAGCCGGTGAGGCAAGTCGCCGAGGCCACGGCCACCTCGCGCGTGCGCATGTCCACGATGACGATCGACCACGTCGCGTGGGCGGTTCCGGCGGCACAGGCCAAGGCCGCCGCGCTGAGCCCGGCCCCGGCACGTGTGCGGAGTCGATAAGGCACAGGTTCCACCCTTCTCGGTGCGGTCCGATAAATGTTCTCGAGACGATTGAACCTCGGAGCCGCCCCACCCTGTCAATAGGGTACCTGATTCGCAGTGACGAATAAAGAGGTTCGTGCCGCGGCCGATAGAGACAGTCCCGCGCCGGGGGACGCGGCATGAGCCAACTGACTCGAAAGGGCGTGTATCTCGGACGGGATCTGCTTCTCCTTTGAGTCGGACGTCGCAGTTCACTATGCTGCGCGCTCTCTGTTTTCCGGGGGCGCTGGGCCGCCGGGCACGTCGAACCGTGGATTCGTGGGGCGTAATTAAGGAACTGTCATGGCCATTGCCGCGCGCACTCGAACGCTCATCGTGACCTTGCTGGCAACGGCTGGTCTCTCGGTTGCCGCTTCTCCCTCGGGGTTCGGCACCGACGAGGCGGCCCAAAGGTCGAGCCGACCGGCTGCCGAGGCCAGGCTGACCTCGATGCACCCGGGCGCGACGCTCTTCCGCACGGGCTCGACCGTCACAACGATCTCGGGAGCCGAGTTGAGCATCGGGGACTCGCCGGTGGACAGCGCGGAAAGTTTCCTGCAGACGCATGGGGACGTTCTGGGGATTGCCCGGGGCGAGCTGACCGAAGGGTCGCTGGCCGCGGACGGCGCGGCGGTGCGCGGCGTGATGCCCGAGCGCGATGCGCAGGGCCAGTGGACGGGGGGCTACAAGTTCACGCTGGTGTCGTACCTGCAGAGCCGCGACGGGATCCCGGTGTACCTCGGGAACGTGCGTTTGCTTGCTGCGAACCAGGCCAACTCGCCGGTCACGCTGGTGCGGTCGGGGCTGCGGACGCTGGGCGCCTTCCGCCCCGACCTGGGAGTCGCGGGCAACCCGAACGTGGCGGGCGCGCTCACGAACGCCAAGGAGAAGTACCCCGGCATCGGCGACTTCACCCCCCCGCAGGTGGTGATCTTCGCGGGCGATGACGTGTCGCGTCCGGTGCCGCCGACGCTGGCGGTGGTGTTCGAGGGCACGATCGGCAGCGTGGTTGATGCGGGTTACTCGAAGTACCGCATCGTGGCCGACGCCGCGACGGGCGCGATCATCTTCAGCGACAGCATGATCCATCACACGGACGTGTCGGGCCAGATCACCGGCATCTCGACCGACGGCATCAAATCGGCCGAGTGCAACACCGAGTCCTCGCGGGGCCTGCCCTACGCGCGGGCTTCGATCGGCGCCACGACCGTGTACGCCAACGCCACCGGCAACTTCACGATCCCCAACGCGGGCACGTCCGCGGTGACGGTGACGGGGAGCCTGCAGGGCAAGTACTTCAACGTGTACACGCCCACCAGCCTCGAGCCCACGCTCACCGCCAGCGTGACGCCGCCGGGTCCGGCCAACATCCAGTTCAACACGGCCAACACGAACGAGACCAGGCGCGCCTCGGTGAACGCGTACTACCAGGCCAACGTCGTCCGCGACTTCCTCCTGCTGCACTCGCCCGGCTACCCGACCATCGCGTCGCAGACCAACTTCCGCATCAACGTCGCCGTGAGCGGCACGTGCAACGCGTTCTACGACGGCTCGTCGCTCAACTTCTACAGCGCGGGCGGCGGGTGCGCCAACACGGCGTACAACGACGTGGTGCACCACGAGTACGGCCACCACATCGTGCAGATGGCCGGCTCGGGCCAGGGCGAGTACGGCGAGGGCACGGGCGACTGCATGGGAGTGCTCATCAGCGACCAGTCGGTCCTGGGCTACGGCTTCCAGAACAACTGCGCCGTGGGTATCCGCGACGCCAACAACTCCTGCCAGTACAGCGTGGGCGGGTGCTCGAGCTGCGGCAGCGAGATCCACGCCTGCGGTCAGCTGATCTCCGGGTGCGTGTGGAGCCTGCGGAACAACCTGCTGGCCTCGAACCCTTCCGACTACAAGACGATCCTCGCCGACCTGGTGACCAACGCCATTCTGCTGCACGATGGCACGTCGATCAACGCCCAGATCTACACGGACTACTTGACGCTCGACGGCGGAGCGCACACCTGCCAGATCAACAACGCGTTCGCGGCCCACGGGCTTGCGGCCGCCGGCGGCGCGGGGCTGGCCATCACCATCCCCAGCGGCACCCCTTCGCTCATCTCACCCGCGGGAGGCGTGATCGGTACCGTGCAGGTCGGGGCGCAGTGCGGCCAGACCCCTCAGCCCAACACCGGCGTGCTCTTCGTGGACGCCGAGGACGACGGCACCTACGTGCAGTACCCGCTCAACCAGATCTCAACGAACGTCTACGAGCTGAACTTCCCGGCGACGGCGTGCGGCGCGCGCGTCCGCTGGTACGTCGCGGCGACCGCCACCAACGCGGCGGTGACCACCCTCCCCGGGAACGCACCCTCGTCGTACTACGTGTCGTTCGTGGGTTCGGGCGTGACGGTGGCCTTCAACGACAACTTTGAGACCGACCAGGGCTGGGTCGCGACCGTTAGCGGCGCCACAACCGGCCAATGGCAACGCGGCGTGCCCGCCGATCCCTACGGCTCGGCCCCCGGCACCGACTACGACGGTTCGGGCCAGTGCTTCGTGACCGACAACCGCGTCGGCACGGGCGTGGGCAGCTACGACATCGACGGCGGTTCGGTCATCCTGACCAGCCCGACCCTGGACGCCTCGGCCGGCGAGGCCTACCTCTCGTACGCCCGCTGGTACGACAACACCGGCGCCGGCGGCGGGGCCGACCCCAACAACGACCTGTTCGTCATCCAGCTCTCCAACAACAACGGCGGCTCGTGGGTCGGCCTTGAGACCGTGGGCCCGGTGATCCAGTCCAGCGGCGGGTGGAACACGCGTATCTTCCGGCTCTCGAACACGCTGCCCCTGACGAACCAGATGAAGGTCCGGTTCAACGCGTCGGACCTCAACACCGGCTCGGTCGTGGAGGCCGCGGTAGACGCGGTGAAGCTCCAGATCGTGAACTGCTTCTGCCCTTCGGACTACGACCAGAACGGGTTCGTGAATGGCGACGACTTCGACGCGTTTGTCGACGCGTTCGTCGCGGGCGATCCCTCCGCGGACTTCGACCACAACACGTTTGTGAACGGCGACGACTTCGACGGCTTCGTCCTGGCGTTCGAGGCGGGATGCTGAGGAGGAAGTGACGCAGTGACGAAGTGACTGAGTGACGAAGTGATGGAATCGAGCAAGGGCCCGCGGCGTGTGCCGCGGGCCCTTTTCGTGCGCCGTGACGGCGGTTGGACCTGAGCGGCTCAGGCTCCGGTGCCGGCGAGCTTGCGGGGGTCGGTCTTGGCGATGATCTGGCTGACGCCGGTCTGGTTGAAGCCCTTGAAGCCGTCGTTGCGCTCGAGGTTCTCAAGGTGCGAGCCGACGGCGCCGAAGGCGCGGAAGTTCTCGGCCTGTGCCGCGGTGATGTGGCCGCGTGAGAGCGCCAGCTCGATGCGGCGCGGGTCGACGGGCCAGCGTTCGCCCTGCGTGAAGGCCTGGCGGAGGTAGGGGAACGTGGTGAAGGGGTCCATGGTGCGGATCTGGGCCTCGAGCGCGAGCTGGTCCTTGAGGGCGTGCCAGTCGAAGATGCACTCCAGGTGATGCATGCCCGCCTGCAGGAACGCCTCGCCGTGCAGGTCGCACCACAGGCCGATGGTGCCCGCGTCGTCCTTTTCAGCGGCGAACCCTTCGTGCGCAAAGTCGCCCTGCAGCTCCTCGGGGCTCATGTCGACGTCGGCGAAAATGGTGATGCCGGTCACCGGCTGCTCGAGCACCTGCGCGCCCCAGCCGGCCTCGGCGCCGGCGTAGAACCTCTCGCGGCTGTGGAACCCGAGCTTCTCGAGCGCGGCGATGAGCTGCGGGTAGAAGGTGCGCGAGGAGCGGTAGGTGTGGTGGTCGTGGTTGGCCCAGCCCAGGCCGAGCGCGTCCTGCCGCGCCTTCTGCACGCGGGCGGCGCGGTTGCGACGCTGCCAGAAATCACGCTCGGCCTGGAAGAACAGGTCGCAGGTCCAGTCCCGTCCCAGGTCGTCGATGGCGCTGTCGATGAGCGCCATGGCACGGGCAAAGCCGCGGAGGTCGGCCTCGGGCCCGATGCCGTAGTCGCGGCTGCGGCGGCGGAAAGCCTCGAGGTGCCTGGCGGCGGCGAGGGCGACGGCCGGGCTGGCGGGGACGGGCTCGAAGCCGCGCCAGCCGTGGCGCTCGACGGCCCACATCTCCGCGTCGGTTCCGGTGAAGCACCTGGCGCGCCGGAACTGCGTGAGGCACTCGCCCTCGACGGGGTGGTCGAGCTTCCAGGTAGCGAGGAAGTCGTCGACCGAATCGACCTTGATGCCGACGCGCGTGGTGCGGTCGCCGCCGAGGATGACGGCGGGGAAGATCGCTCCCTTGTGAACGTAGCAGTCGGGAGCGCCCGGCGCCGGCTCGTGCGTGAAGCCCGTTTCGAGGAGCCGCTTCTTCAGCGTAGGGCTGGCGGGCTCTTCGATGAAGTCGATCCAGTCGGCAAAGCGCGTGCCCGAGTCGGTCTTCATGTGGCGCGCCAGTTCGGCGGCGCCGGGGCAGCGCGAGAGAAAGTCGATGACCAGCTCGCTGACGAGCTTCTGGGCCAGAGGCTGGGGCTGCCAGTTGAATGATTCAAGAGCGGAGGACATGGGGAGTTGGGCTCCAGGAACGTCGTGCGCGGCGCGGCTCGGATGGTAGGAATGCACGGCGCCAACGCCAGCCGCGGCGAGGAGTTTCGCGGTCTTGGGGATGCCAGAATTGTCCCGACCGGAGAGGTGCCGCACGCCACCGCCGGTTGGTAACTGTATTTCGAGGGTGTGCCGAGGCGGCGGGCCTCACACCATCAGCGTGAGATCGTCGACTTCCCACTGGCCGCCGATGGTCCAGTGGTAGCGGAGCAGGTGTCCGTCGGCGCGGATGCCGAGGAGGTTGATGGTTCCCTCGGGCGAGGTGACGCCGCGGATGGCTCCGCCTGGCGAGGTGGCGCCCCCGATCAGATCGGTGAGGGGGGAGACCTGCCAGACGTCCATGCCGGGGGCCCACCAGTAGACGACGATCTTGCCGTTCGAATCGAGACCGGTGATGTTGAGGCCGCCCCAGGAGGTCGTGTAGCTGTTGATGCTGACGCTGCTGAGGGACGGACCGGAGTAGAGCTGGGAGAGGTTCGACGTCTCCCAGTTGCCACCGAAGGACGGGACCCACCAGGTGACCGAGACGTTGCCGGAGGCGTCGATGCCGGCGAGGTTGATCCCGCCCCAGCCGGTGAGGTAGCAAGTGAGGCCGCCGGTGATGGCGGGCGCGCCGGTGATGGCCGAGAGGTTGTCGGTGCGCCAGAGATCCATGCCCGGGGCCCACCAGACCGACTGGATGTTGCCCGCGCTGTCGAGGCCGGCGATGTTCTGCCCGCCCCAACTCGTGACGTAGCTGATCAGCGGGCCCGTGAGGGTGGGCATGGTCTGGGCCTGCGCGAGGATGTGGTCGGTGGTGAGGTTGGTGTAGATCCACGAGGCGTCGGGGAGCTCGACGTAGAGGACCAGGTGGCCGGAGGCGTCGAGGCCCGCGATGTGGGCGAGGTTGGCGGGGTCGAGGTATGCCGTCGTGGCGCCGGTGATGTTGGTCGAGCCGATCGTTTCGGCGGTGATGTTCCGGTATGACCAGGAGCCGCCGCTGTCGCGGGTGTAGAGGATGAGCCCGGCGGCGGAGGGTGCCGCGGCGTAGGTGTTGTCGTCGCCCGGGCGCGTCCAGGTGCTGACCTGGCCGGTGGGGAGCGAGGCGCCGGTAGCGCTGGACACGTCGGTCATGTACCAGGTGTTGCCGGGGCCCTGGGTGAACGTGATGAAGCGGCCGGCGCGGTCGAGCGTGGCGATGGTCAGCAGGTCGCCGGGCTGGGTGGAGCCGTTGGCGACGGCCGAGGGCATGGCGGTGTTGAACGAGTAGGTGACCGGGACGAGCGAGGGGCCCACGGCGTCGACCTTGACGTTCTGGCCCTGCACGACGACGGGCACCGAACGGGTGGCGCTGGTGTTGAGATCGGTGAACGTGACGGTGTAGTGACCGCCGACGAGAGAGAGCTGGTAGTTGCCGGCCGCGTCGGTGGTGTAGGTTTTGACGGGGGCGCCGCCCTCGGCGGAGAAGACGTCGACGCGGACGTTGGCGCGCCCCTCGCCGACGGAGTAGAAGCCGTTGCTGTCGGTGTCGTCGTAGACCACGCCCAGCACGTACGTGCGCGGCGTGCCCTCGATGCCGAACTCCTCGGTGTAGTAGCTGGAGTACGGGGCGGTCACCGACGGGAAGAACACGCCGGGGCCGAACTCGCTGTAGTGGAAGCTCGAATCAAAGTCGTCGTGCAGGCTGAGCACGTTCTTGCGGTGCGTGAGCGACTCGAGCCATGCCTTGTGCGAAATGTCGATGTCGGCGTAGCCCGCGGCGATGTTCTCACCGGCCTGGCCGTCGTAGCCCGCGGCAAGGGCGCGCTGGGTGGGGTCCAGGCCGTCGGGGTTGATGTGCGCGAAGAAGGCGCGGTTGGCCATGTCCTGCGCATGGGCGCGGGCGGCCTGCGTCAGCGGCACGCTGAACGCCAGCGGCTCCGTGGGCGCGAGCCGGAAGAGTTCCGCGGCGGTCAGGCCCTGCGTGAGATCGACGCCCAGGCGGGCGCCCTCGGCGAGCGGGTCGTACCGGGCCCGGTTGACCAGCTCGAGCAGGTAGACCTCCTGCGCGGTCCACGAGAACGAGAACAGCGAGCGACCCTCGAGGCTCTCGAAGAGTGCCCGAGAACCGTGGCGAGAGGGGGGGTTGCCGCGGGTTGTGCGTGAGGGGCGCATGCTCGTCCGTTCGATCGGGCGGTGCGGCGCCCGCCTTGAAGGCGGGCATGTTCAGTTCTCGCGGCGTGCGACGGGGGCGCGGGCGGTGCCGCGCGGGGCGGGAGCGCGCGGGGGTTCTGGGTCCTGCCCCGCGGCTGGCGGCGACGACGTACGATGCCCGCCATGCCCACGCTGGAGACACCCGAGCAGGTTCGTGCCGCGGCGGAGCGGTTCCGCACGGATTATCGCGCCGTGCGCGAGCAGGTGGGGCGGGTGATCGTGGGGCAGGGGGACGTGGTCGACGGGGTGCTGACGGGGCTGTTCTGCGCCGGGCACGTGCTGCTGGAGGGCGTGCCGGGGATCGGCAAGACGCTCCTGGTGCGGACGCTCAGCCGCGCGATGAGTTTGTCATTCGGGCGCATCCAGTTCACGCCGGACCTGATGCCGGCGGACATCTCGGGCACGACCGTGGTGCACGAGTTTGAGGATGAGCGGGGCCAGAAGCGGCGGGAGTTCCGGTTCCAGCCCGGGCCGGTCTTCGCCCAGATCGTGCTGGCCGACGAGATCAACCGGGCCACGCCCAAGACGCAGTCGGCGCTCTTGGAGGCGATGCAGGAGCGATCGGTGACGGTGGGGGGGACGACGCACAGGCTCCCCGACCCGTTCCTGGTGATGGCCACGCAGAACCCGATCGAGCAGGAAGGGACGTACCCGCTCCCCGAGGCGCAGCTGGACCGGTTCTTCTTCAAGCTGCTGGTGGGCGTATCGAACCGCGCGGAGCTGTCGGAGATTATCGATCGCACGACGCGCGACCAGGAGGCGACGGTGGAGCCCGTGCTGGACGCGGCGCGGGTGGTCGAGCACCAGCACCTGATCCGGCGCGTGCCGGTGGCGCCCAGCGTGCAGGACTACGCGGTGCGGCTGGTGCTGGCGACGCAGCCCAGGACGGTGCAGGGGGGCGGGGAGTTTGCGCCGCCGGTGGTGAACCAGTTCGTGCGGCTGGGGGCGTCGCCGCGTGCGGCGCAGGCGCTGATCCTGGCGGGCAAGTGCCGCGCGATGCTGGACGGGCGGGCGAGCGTGTCGACCGACGACCTGCGAGGCGCGGCGCTGCCGGCGCTGCGGCACCGGATCATCCTGAACTTCGAGGCCCACGCCGAGGGCGTGACGACGGACACGATCGTGCAGAACATCGTGTCGACGCTGCCGGTGGAGGCGGTGTAGGAGGTCGCTTTCTCCTTCCGCGACGGGCTCACGGTAGACTCCCGCCGTGGGCTTTCTCTTCAACTATGCCTCGTTCCTCGGGCTGCTGCTCCTCGCCACGCTCGGCTTCGTGCTGATCCGCTCGATCGTGGTGCCCCTTACCATCACCAAGCGCACCGTGCGCGAGCCGGCGTGCGCGGTCTGCCGCTACCCGGTTGCCGGACTCACGGAACTCACCTGCCCCGAGTGCGGCACCGACCTGCGCCGCACCGGCATCATCACGCGCGGCATGGAACTCCGTCGACGAGGCAGCTTGGTCTCGGCGCTACTGGCGTGGTCCGTGCTGTGGATGCTCTTGGGCGCCGTCGGTTCAACCATGTTCAGTTTTCTCATCGCGCAGGCATTCAACGCCGGACCGATGGGCGGGATGCAGTCGGAGGCCACGTGGAAGTACACCGTGTCGCCTACCTCAAGGACATGGACGGGCACTCTCACGGCCGTTTCCACGTTCGGCGGCGTCGGTGCCAGTCAGCATTTCACAACAAGCATGGAAATCACCGGCCCGAAGGGCGCGGCGAGCGTGAGTATGGCCGGCACGTTCGGCTCGTATCGATTCACCGTTACCACGCCCGACGGAGGCCACATCGTCACATCCGCTTTCACGGCGTCGGAGGCCGCGACGCTTCTCCAGGGCGCGGGGCTCGGAGTCTCCACGCCCGCCGAAATCGCTGAAGCTAGAGATGTAGCCGGGATCCTGAACGCGGTGGTGGCCTCGTTCGGTGGCGCGCCCGGCGCCACGACCATCGTGACCGCAACGGCGGATCCCGGCAGCCCGTCCTTCAAGACCGTGCCCGTCGAGAGCGGGTCGTCCTACTCACCCGCCCTCGTCCTTACGGTGTGCGTCCTGGCGTGGCTTGGGCTTGGCTTCTGGATAGCTACCTTTTTCTACCGCAGGCGCCAACGCCTGCTCCAGCGATTCGCCCCAGTTGTCGCGTTGCCCGTGGCTGCTGCTGCTCCTGCGCCGCCCGCACCACCGTCCGGAGACACATCCGGATGAACGCTTATTCCTCCTTCTATTCCCTGGTGTGGCTGACCCTTCTCGGGGTTGCGATTGCGTGGCTCGCCTGGCACGCGTGGATGCCGACCGCCCTGCCGCGCGCCGGAGCGCGCGAACCGGCGTGCGAGGTTTGCCGCCGATCCGTCGCTGAAGCGCCCGGCCTGTGCTGCCCGGGCTGCGGTTCCGACCTGCGCATTTCCGGGATCATCACGCCCGCTATCGAGGTGCGGCGGCGGGGCACGCTTTCCAGCGCGATGGGCTCGCTCGCGTTGCTCTGGTTGATCGTCTATGTCAGTGGCGTGCGCACATTCGCGGCCTGGATGGGCGGGGGAACGTGGGATGATCAGGATGTGCTGACGGAGGTGTCCGTGATCGCTGGTTGGCTCTCGATCGGCGCCGGCATCGCCATCGCGCTTGTGCGTCGGCGATGGCGGCTCGCGGGGAGAGGCCGTGTGCGCCCGGTGCTGCGCGCGGGAGTCGTAGCCGGTACGCCCTGCGCTCCGTACACCGGAAAAGGCGGACGCTCGCGAGCGGTGGCACCGATCGTCACGTGGCTGCTGTTGTGGTTCGGTGTTGGCGGGCTGGTCGTGGGGCCCCTGATCACACGGGCACTTCCCATCGCTTCATGGGGACTGCGCCATCCGTTGGGGATGGACATCTCCGTGGCGGTCGTGGTCTTGGCGTGGGGCGTGCTCGGCGCGATGCTCGGGCGTGTATTCTTTCGGATGCGCCTTCGTTCCTCCTCGGTGGCCGGCGATAATGGCGGAACATGATGCCGCGCCGTTGCATTCGGGCCGGACGACTTCCCACTCTTTTCGTGGTGATGATCGGTGTTCTACTCCCCGCGTGCACCTCGGTCGAACCCAGGTCGGGCGGCGCAGAGCCGAGCCAACTCGTCCCCCTCGAATCCCGCATCGACGCCCTCCCCGGGCGCACCCTTCTCATCCCGGTTCGGGCCGCGGAGGGATCGCCCGCCTCGGTCCCGGTCACCCTCGAAGACGGGCGCGAGCTATCAGGGAAGCTGTGGCGGGTCACGGTGGAATATGACCCCGGGCGGGCCTCGTGGCTGCCGCAGGCGGGCGTGTGGAGGGCGACGGCGTTTGATGCCAAAGTGGCTCCGGTGGCGGCCGACCCACACGTCTCGGCGCTCGCATCCTCGATGGTGAGCGTCGACCTGCCGCTCAACGTCTCGTCGCGCTGGCTGACGGTGGGGACATCGCGGGTGCGCCTGAACGTCCTTGGTTCGCTCGCGACGCCCGGCACCGTCGCGCCGCGGCAGGAGATCGACCTGATCGGGCCCGGTCCGGCGGTCGACGCGCCGGCACTGCGCCGTCTGCTCGAGCCCGAGCGGCGCAGCCCCGTGCGGCGCTGGAGGTACCGGCTTCTGGCGCACGCCGCGTCCGAGCCGGGCGATGCGTTCGAGGATCCGATCATCGAGGCCTTGGCGCGCCAGGAAGAAGGCCGGTGGTCGTGGGCGCTGCGCGCGCTCGCCATGGCCGACCGCGACCTGGCGCAACGCGTGGCGCGGCGGCTGGTCGCGACAACCACGTTCGGCGCGGGCGTGGTTGCGCCCACCTGGCCGAGTTCGCAGGCCGACCTTGATGCGCTCCTGCCCGATCTGCTCGACCCCACGCTCGACGGGGCGCGCCGGGCCCAGCGCGCCGAGGCGTTCCTGATGGCCCAGCCGGCGGCCACGGCGTGGATCATTGACGACGCGGGCACGCCCGATGCGACGACCGGGCGCCCCAGCGTGGCGGTGGGGGTGGCGAACCTTTCCGAGCGGGTCGTGCTTGCCGCGGCGGTGCCGGGCGAACGTATCACCGACGCCGAGCCGCGCGAGCTCGGCCCGGACACGGCGATGCGCCTGTACGTGAGCTACGCCAACGAGGCGCCCATCGACGCCGCGATCGGCGTGGCGGTCGGGTCGCTTAGGGCGACGCTGCACCCGATGGTGTCGCGAGTGCCCGGGGCGCCGCCGGGGGTCGCCCTCGGCCCGTTGATTCCCGACTTCACGCTGGAGACGTGGATCGCCGGCGGCTCGACGGTCGCACCCGATCCGGCGTGGGTCGGGGCCGCCATGCTCCTGCGGAAGGACCGCGTGTGGACGCTGTTCATGGAGTGCGCCCGGGCCGGCGATGCCGCGGCGACTCCGCAGGAAGACACGGTGCGGCTGTGGATCGGCCCGACGGCACGGCCGCGGCTGGTGCTCCGCGTCGGCGAATCGGGGTACGCGCACGTGGAGCAGGCGCTCCCGGGGGCGGGCGGGACCGACGCGCCCGACCCCGCGGCGGGGGTCACGGTGGCATCGCGGGCGGCCAAGTGGGTGTGCGAGGTGAAGATCCCCGACTGGTGCATCGAGCCCGATGGGACGCTGCGGGTGGGGTTGGAACGGGTCGATTCCCGCGGTGCGCGCTCGGCGTATCCCCGCCCGATGCTGCCGTGGCAGGCTGAACCGGGGCGGATTGTGGTGGATACGGGGGCGTGGGGGAAGTGAGGGGATGGGGAGTAGAAGAGGGGATGAGGGGATGAGGGGATGAGGAGCGCAGCCCGGTAGCTTTGATCACCTCCCCACCTCCCCCCGCTGCCCGGCGATCCGCACAGATCGCGAACCGGGCTCCGGACGGTCCCGATCTTTCTCTCGCGCCGTTCGTCGCTCTGCCGATAACGGACCGCTATGGCAGAGCAGGGAAAGAGAGCAAAGTCCGCCCGCGAAGCGTCTTACACCGCCTCTCTGGTCGCCAAGGCCGGCCTGGTGGTGATGCTCGTCGCGTGGGCATTCGTGGCCGCGAGCCTCATCGGCTTTCACAAGGCCGATCCGCCCTCGCACCTGGTGTACCCGCCCAACGACCCGGTCTCGAACTGGTGCGGACCGTTCGGAGCGAGCGTGGCGTACTACCTGCTCAAGCTCGCGGGCTTCGGCTCGTGGGTGCTGGTCGGTCTTTCGGGGCTCGGGCTGCTTTCGGCGGCGATGGGGCCGGGGCTGAAGCACCCGATCGTTCGGTTCCTCGGGCTGGTCATGCTGTCGACCGCGGCGGCGGGGTTCCAGACCTTGGTGATGCCGCGGTCTGGGCCGCTGCCGGACCTGCCCGGCGGGCTTGTCGGGACGGTCGGCGTCGCTGAACTTGCGGCCCGGTTCGGCTCGCTGGGCACGTTCCTGTGGCTCATGCTGATGGCCCTGGTGGGCGGCGTGGTGGCGATGGACGAGTGGCTGTCGGCGGCGTTCGGCTGGACGTGGCGGTGGGCGCGCGAGCGTGCGGTGCCCGCGGCGGTCGTGGCGGGGCGCGCGACGGGCGGCCTGGCCGGTGATGCGGCCCTGGCGATGGCGCGGGGCGCCGGTGGAGCGACGGCGCGGGCGGGCGGCGGATTGTTTGCCGCGCTTTCGGAGATGATCCGCGGCCGCAAGCCGCTGGCGGTGCGCGTGAACGATCTGGACGACGATTCTGAGATGCCGCGTCCGCGCGTGGCGGGGCGCAAGCGGCCGGCGCGCAGCGACGACGAGGTCGGGCCCGATGCGCCCGCGGTCGCCGAGATCGAGGGCAAGCCGACCCCGGCCGCGGTCGCTTCCAAGGTCGTTGCGGACGACGACGAGGCGAGCGACGACGATCAGGAAGAGCGGCTGGTCGTGGACGAGGACGAGGAGGGCGAGGACGACGAGACCGAGGCCGAGGACGTTGCCGACGACCTGCCCGGGGCCCCGCAGGTGTTCGACACCGAGGCGCTCCGCGCCAAGATCGCCAAGCTGCCGATCGCGCTGGGCCACAACAACAAGCAGATCGCAACCGACGCCGACCTGGCCAGCCTGCAGCACGCCGACGCGGCGCCCGACGGCGAGGCCAAGGAGTACCGGTTCCCGGGGATGGACCTGCTGGAGAACCCCGAGGAGAACTTCAACGCCAAGCTCGAGGAGTACGTGCGCGACCAGGCGACGGCGCTCGAGGCCGCGCTCCGCGAGTACCGCATCGACGGCGAGGTGGTGGGGATCGAGTCGGGTCCGGTGATCACGCTCTACGACGTGCGCCTGGCGCCGGGGACCAAGGTCGCGGCGATCAACGCGGTGTCGAGCGACATCGCCCGGGCCCTGCGGGCGATCAACATCCGCGTCGTCCCCAACCAGGTCGGGCGCGACACGGTGGGCATCGAGGTGCCCAACGCCCAGAAGGAGAAGGTCCGGCTTAAGGAGCTGATGGGCAAGACGGAGAAGTTCAGCGGTATGAAGCTGCCCATGTTCCTGGGCAAGGACGCCTCGGGCGAGCCGCTGATCGAGGACCTGACCAAGATGCCGCACATGCTCATCGCCGGCACCACCGGCTCGGGCAAGAGCGTGTGCATGAACACGATCATCATGGGCTTCCTGTACACCAAGAAGCCCAGCGAGCTCAAGCTCGTGCTGGTCGACCCCAAGATGGTCGAAATGTCGCAGTTCAAGGACATCCCGCACCTGATGTGCCCGGTCGTGACGGACATGGGCAAGGCGGCGGCGATCCTGGAGTGGGCGTGCACGAAGATGGGCGAGCGGTACGCGCTCCTGGCCGACGCGGGCTGCCAGAACATCGGGACCTACAACGACCTGCCGTGGGACGAGCTCAAGTCGCGCCTGCACATCACCACGCCCGAGGAGGAGGCGCGGATCCCGCGCAAGCTCCCGTACATGGTGTTCATCATCGACGAGCTGGCCGACCTGATGATGACGACCAAGGAGGTCGAGACGCACATCATCCGCCTGGCCCAGAAGGCGCGGGCGGTGGGCATCCACCTGATCCTGGCCACGCAGCGCCCGCAGGCCAACGTGGTGACGGGCCTGATCAAGAGCAACATGCCGTCGCGCGTGGCGTTCAAGGTCGCCAGCGGCATGGACTCGCGCATCGTGCTCGACCAGAAGGGCGGCGAACTGCTCCTGGGCCACGGCGACATGCTGTTCCTGTCGCCGCGCTCGAGCAAGCTCAGCCGCGCCCAGGGCACGCTGGTCGACGACAAGGAAATCCGCGGCGTGGTCCGCTTCATGCGCGACGTCGCCGGGCCGAGCTTCGAGCGTCAGCTCATGGTCATGCGGACCGGCGGGGGCACGGCGCCCCAGAGCGACGAGGAGCGGTTGCTCGAGAGCCAGAACAACTCGTCGGCGTCGCTTGCCGCGGCCCAGGAAGACCCGCTCTTCCCGCGGGCGGTCGAGATCGTGCTCGAGAGCAAGCGCGGCAGTGTCTCGCTGCTGCAGCGGCGCCTGGCGATCGGGTACACCCGCGCCAGCCGCCTCATCGATCTCATGGGGATCGCCGGGATCATCTCCGACCACAAGGGCTCGGTGGCCCGCGACGTGCTGATCTCCCCCGCCGAGTGGGAAGAGATGAAGCGCCTGGCGGCCGAGTCCAGCGGGCAGCGCGAACTGTTCGACACGTCCAAGCCGATCCCCCTGACCGGTGAGGCCGGTCTGGAATCAGAGGCCGCGGACGAGGCGGCCCCGTTTGCCGCGACGACCACGGAGCGCGAGCCGCGGGACGCGGCCCAGGATGACGAGGACGACGACCTCTAGGCGAATCGCCGGGCGAGTTGGTGGGGTCGTGCTGCGCGGGGACCGGACGCCAGGCGTCAGGCGACTGCGCGCCGGTGTACACCGCGAGTCGAAAGCGCTTGCGGGCGCAGCCACAGCCGCGGTCATGTGACATTGCGTACGCGTATGGCGGTAAAGCGAGAGCTGCTTACGCGGCGCGAGGGCCGTCGCAATCGCGGCCAAAGGCCGGGCCCAGCACTTCGCGGAGATTGTCGAGACGGCGCTGGGCGCGCTCGATCGCGAGCTCGGCGGGGTGCCTCTCGGGGCGATCACCGGTCGCGTCGGCGCGAGTCTGGCTGGCGCGGGCGCCGGGGAACTTCAGCGAGTCGTCGGGCGTGCTCTCGTGGCGGTCGGGGCCGGGGCGGTACGTCAAGTGGTTCATCTGCTGTCCCCCAAGGGGGCCCGAATCGGGCCACAGGCACTCATCGGAGCGGCGGGGGGGCGGGATGAGTCTGAAGGTGATAACCACGTGAAGGGACCCTCACGACCGAACGGTGGGGGTGAGACCCCCAGTCCGGAAGCATGAGAACAGATCGGCTGCGCGGTGAGCGTTGCGTGAACGTCGTCTGATAATCACGCGGCATCGAGCGCAAAAACTGCCGCGAGCCCGCGATCACGCCGCGTTGGAGTCGGGGCTTTGCTTCGGCGCAGTGCCGCCGAGCCACGTGACGCGCGACTCGGTGCCCTTCATGATGCGCGAGATGTTGGAGCGGTGCTTGGCGATCACGAGCAACGCCAGCGCGGCACCGAGAACCAGGTACGGCCAGGCGATCTCGGTCCACGCGCGATCGGGCGGGATCATCCCGCGTTCGCGCGCTCCGAGAAACGAGAACGCGATCCACATCGGCAGGCTTGCCGCGGCGAGGATTGAAGAGACGCTCACCATCCGCCACACCCGCAGCGTCAGGAGCCAGACAAAGAGCGCGCCGACCCCGGCGAGCGTGAGCACCGGGTACACGCCCAAGAGCGCGCCCAGCCCGGTCGCCACGCCTTTGCCGCCCTTGAACCCGACCCATGGACAGAACATGTGGCCGAGCACCGGCGCGCTCATGACCCCCAGCCAGCGCCACGAATCCGAGGGCTCAACTGTGAAACGTCCTGCGTACCCGGCCCACAGGCCGAATGCCAGGGTGGGGGCCAGACCCTTGAGCACGTCGAGCGCGAAGCAGATGAACCCGAGCTTGCGTCCCAGCACGCGGCCGACGTTGGTGGCGCCGATGTTCCCCGAGCCGTGCTTGCGGATATCGATGCCGCGCGTGCGCGCGATGATCAGGCCGAACGGGATGGAGCCGCACAGGAAACCGATTAGAATGGCCAGGGCCAGGGGCATCGCCGGAAAGTATTGGGGGCGTGGCGTCGAGTCGGCTGATGAATCGGGCTACTCGAACCGAGCCTGCATGCCCTGGACCAGCTGCGCCCACACCTGCTCGGGCCCCTTGGCGGCGTCGATCACCAGGTGGCGGGCGGGTTCGTGGCGGGCCTGGTCGAGGTAGCCCTGGCGGACCTTGCGGTGAAAGTCGCGGCCTTTGGCTTCCATGCGGTCGGGCCCGCCGCTTTCTCTGGTGGAGTTGGCTTGCGTCACACTCTCGAGCAGCGGGCTGATGCGCGAGGCCGCGGTGACCTCGTCGACGTCGAAGATGACGATCAGGTCGGGGTTGGTGCCGTGGGTGGCGATGCGTGCCGCGGCAAGGATCTCGTCGCGGGGCAGGCCGCCGGCGGCGCCCTGGTAGGCGAGCGTGGAGGACACAAACCGGTCGGCGAGCACGAGCTGGCCGGCGCTGAGCGCGGGGACGATGCGCTGCTCGACGAGTTGGGCGCGGCTGGCCATGTAGAGGAGCATCTCGCAGCGCAGGACCATGTCCTGGTGCGCGTGGTCGAGCAGGATCTGTCGGACCTTCTCGCCCACGCCCGTGCCGCCGGGCTCGCGCACCTCGCACACCGGCACGGCGTGCTCGGCGCAGAGGGCCATGAAGCGGCGGAACTGCGTGGTCTTGCCCGAGCCGTCCGGCCCTTCGAAGACGATGAATTTGCCCTTGAGCCGGGCCGGCCATCCGTGGTCGCTTGGCACGGGCGGAGTGTACCGGGGCGCCGGGCGCTCGTCTGCGGTGATTCACGCTACCGTGAACCGATGGCGTTAACCCTTCCGCCACGCCTGTACGCAATTGTCGCGACCAGGGCCCCCGTCGCGCTGGTGTTTCGGCGCGGGCCGTCGGCGTGGTGGCACTTGCTCAAATGGAACCTCGAAGACGGTTCGCTCGGACCAGGCGTATGGGTAAAGAAAAAGCTGTACCCCCGCAGGTGCGACCTTTCGCCCGACGGCGGGCTCATGTGTTTCTACCTCGCGGGCGGTTTCCCGCCGCGTCCGACGGTCAGCGACGCGTATTACCCCACGTCGGTCACGGGAGCCCATCGAGTGTTCGGCGGCATCTCGCGGGTTCCGTGGTTGCACCCACTGAAGCGATGGGAAGAAACAGGCACATGGGGGCGCGGTTGGTCTTTCGCCGACAATCCCGAGGTGGAATCGTGTGGAAGCCCGTCGTGGCTCACGATCGACGGCAAGGAAACGTGGGTCCGACCGAATGAGACCATCTCGTTTCTGAACGAGCGTCGGCGCGGTTGGATCGAAGCCGAAGACTGCCCGGAGCGCGGCGCAAACGACCGCTGGGACGAGAAGCGGAGCGTGGTGCTCCAGAAGGTCCGCCCGGGAGGGATCGAAGTGCTGCGATTGCACGGCGGTCTTTACACAACCGCGGGTGGAATTGACGGCAAGCGCCCTCAGTACGAGCTTCGGGATCCGTCGGGACAAACAACGGAGATTCGAGATGCCGCATGGGCCGATTGGGATCACGCCGGTCGGCTGCTCGTCGCCACTCACGCCGGGCATCTCCGCATCGACTCGGTAGACGCGTCGGGCGTCAGGCCGCTCGTGGATCACGATCTCTGCGGTCTTGTCCCCGATCCGCAGCCCGCCCCGGATTGGGCGAAGGTGGGTGCGTAGTCCGCCCGGATTGTCCGCGCGGCTCGTCGCTCATCTTCCCGTCAACTCCTCCAGCGACAGCAACCTGTACGACCCGCTCCCGTCGCCGTGCCGCGCCGCGATCGCGGGCAGGAGGCCTGACGGGTCTTCATCGATGAACTGGATGGTCTTGATGACGGCCCGGCGCTTTCCGGTGAAAGGGCTGGGCGGGTTGAGTTCTTCGAGCGTGTTCAGCAGGGCGAGGCTCGCGGTGCGCGGCTCGGTGCCGGTGCGCTGGATGGAGCGGCTCAGCAAGAACACCAAGTCGGGGCTGAGTTCGAGAGCCGCGCTGAGGCCGGGGAGGGGGGCCGACTTGCCCAGGGGTCGGATGGTGCGGGCCCACGCGGTCGCGGCATTCTTATTGGCGCGGGTGGCGGGCACGAGGCCCGCCCCGGGGCGGAACATCTCGTAGCCACGGATCGAGGCCTCGGCGCTCGCATCACGCGGAGGTTCGCGGAAGAGCACGACCTGGAAGAGCTGCGATTCGTCCAGGCGTTCGATCGATCGCGCCAGTTCCTCGACGACGAAGCTGAGGCTCGAGGTCATCGCTCCCGACGCGTCAACGACGTAGACCACGCGCCCGGCGACATCGGCCTTCACGCCTGCAAAGGTCGCCGGAAGCGGTGGGGCGGTGGGCGCGGTCGGCTGCGGCGGCGCGGCGGTGGGGGCCGGTTCCTTCGCTGGCGCGGTGACTGGGGGCGCTGTCGGAGGGGGAGTAGTCGGTTCGGGTTGCGCGGCTTCGGCCTTGGGAACCGGCGCGGGTTCGACGCGAGGCTCCGGCCTGCGCACCACCACCTCGGGCATTGGCTCGGGTTTGGGCTCTGGTTTGGGCGCCGGCTTGGGGGGTGGCTTGACCTCGGGCGGCGGGTCGCGCGGCCGCGGCGTGTCGAGCGTCAGCACCGTCTCAACCGTCGGCACGTCAGTGAGCGAATCGGGGCGCGAGTGCGCCCATGAATAGGCCCGTACCCAGATTGCCGCGCCCGTGTGCAGCACGATCGAGATCACCACCGGCGCCACGACCGCTAGTTGCAGCCAGCGGTACTTGCCCCGGCGGTCGACGACGCGGCGGTTGTAGGGGTAGGGGCGCATGAGCGGCGGGCACGGCCTGCCGCCTAATCATTCGACCGATTTGGGCTTGGGGTCCGGCAACGTGTCTTTGGCGAAGATTACCGAATCCAGGGACGCCCCCCCGGGGCCGGCGAAAAACAGGGCCAGGGCGCTGGTCAGCAGGGAAAGTTGCCACAAGGGGACCGACCAGGCCGCGACGTCGAATCGGTCGTGCCGCGGCAGGAATCCCAGGGCCGCATCGCCGGTCTGGATCGCGGGGCCGACCACGGTGAGCCAGCATCCCACTCCGATGGTCCACGCCAAGGTAAGGGCGCTCAGCCGCGTGAAGAGCCCGACGAGCACGAGCGTGCCGCCGAGTGTTTCGGCGATCGCCGCGGCCCACGCCAGGCGGATCGGCCACGGGCCGGTGCCCGCCCAGTCCGGAGCCAAGGCGGGTGCGCTCTTTCCCGCGGCGTCCGGGGCGGGATGGGCGGCCTTCCATACAAGCAGGGCGATGAGGTTGACGGTCTTGACCCTGCGGGGCTCCGGGAAATCGGCCATGGTGAACGTGGGCGCTCCCGGCGCGGCTTGGGGCTGATCGGCCAGCATCATGAGAGCTGGCGGCGTGTTGTTCTTCTTGGAATCGAGATGCTTCACGCCCTTGTCAGCGCCCTTTTCGGCGGGGGCGGGGGCGGGGTCGGCGGGTTTGGCGTCTGGTTTGGCTTCGGGCTTGGATTCAGAGGCCGGCGCGGGCGACTTCGTGGGCTCGGGGGCTTCGATCAGCTTGGGCTGGGGCGGTGTGCCGGGGCCGATGTTCACCCCCATGTTCGCGAGAATGGCGGCGTCCTGTCCCTGCACGGGCATGTCCGAGAGCAGCTTGCCCAGCCCGGCCCACAAAAACGTTGCGCCGATGCCGATCCTCAGAAAGATCGGGGCCGCGGAAATCGCCATCCTGTCTCGCAGAGCCATGAGCTACTCCCCAGAGCGTGCGGGCGGGGTCTTGGGGCCGAAGGGCGCGCACCGACGCTCAACTCTCTTGTTCGGCTTGCGCCCGGGGGTTTTCATGACAAGTGAGGGGAATGAGTTCCGAGCCCCAGCCCCGGCGGTTCCCCCGTACCATTTCACGCGTCGCGGGCGTGGCGGAATTGGCAGACGCGCGGGACTTAGGATCCCGTGGCCGCAAGGCTTTACAGGTTCGACCCCTGTCGCCCGCACTTGCTCCAAAGAAGTCCTGAGTCCGTGGGTCCTGAGTCCCGCGGCCATGGGGAGGACCCAGGACTTCAGGACTCAGGACCACTGGACGCTTTCATGGCATTTCTTTCCGTCAACATCGATCACGTCGCGACCGTCCGCCAAGCCCGGCGCGGCGACGAACCCGACCCGGTCCGCGCGGCGCATGAGGCCGAGATGGGCGGCGCCGACGGCATCACGGTTCACCTCCGCGAAGACCGGCGTCACATCCAGGACCGTGATGTGCAGCTGCTTCGACACCTGGTCAAGGTGAAGTTCAACCTCGAGATGGCGGCCACGGACGCCATGATCGAGATCGCGGCCCGGCTCAAGCCTCACACCACGATGCTGGTGCCCGAAGGGCGCCAGGAGATCACCACCGAGGGCGGGCTGGATGTGGCCGGCCAGATCGACCGCATGAAGGGCGTGGTGCAGACGCTCCGGGGCGCGGGGACCTTCGTTTCGGCGTTCATCGACCCCGACCCGCGCCAGATCGAGAGCGCGGCAAGGTGCGGATTTCACGTCTGCGAGATCCACACCGGGCCGTACGCGCACGTGTACGCCCGCTGCGGGGGGGACTTCCTGAACCCCGAGCTGGTGCGCGAGATCGAGAAGATCCGCGACTGCGGGAGGCGGATCATCGGCGCCGGGATGCGGTTCAACGCCGGGCACGCTCTCAACTACCACAACGTGCAGCCGGTCGCGGCCCTGCCGGGCGTGCAGGAGCTGCACATCGGGCACGCGATCGTCAGCCGCGCGATCTACACGGGACTGCGCGAGGCCGTTCGCGAGATGAAGGCCCTGATCGACGCGGCCCGTCCGTGATCGTCGGTCGGCGGTGGGGCGGCTGCTCGCCAAGGTGATGACAGGAGGGCGGGGTCCCGATGGCGATTCTCCCGGCGCGACACGTCGAGGTGAAGGGGGCGACGGTGCTGATCCGCTCGGCCACCGAGGCGGACGCCCAGGCGCTGATCGCCCTTGATCTTGAGATCGTCGCGGCGGGTGTCGGCACGATCTACGAGCCAGGCGAGGTAAACGAGGACGAGGAGGCGCGCCGGCGAAAGGTCCGGCGGTTGCTCGACGCTCCGCGCAGCCACCTGATCGTGGCCGAGCACGGCGGGCGTGTGATCGGCGAAGCCTCGTTCCGGGCCGGTCACTCGCGCCGGACGCACCATCACGGGCTGCTGGGTCTGAGCGTGGCGGCGGCGTGGCGCAAACGCGGTGTGGGGCGAGCGTTGATGACAGCGCTGATCGACTGGTGCCGCGATCATCCGGACATCGAGCGGGTGTGCCTCTGGGTATTCTCGAACAACGAGCCGGCGCTGGCGTTGTACCGGTCGCTGGGCTTCGTCGAGGAGGGGCGGCGCGTGCGCGAGATCCGACTGGCGCCGGGGAAATACTGCGACGACCTGGTGATGGCGCTGTTCGTCAAGGCCGCGCCGCAGCGCCCGGGCCGTGGCGGGCCGGGCGTGACACGGGTCGCGGATTGAGCGCGACGAATTCTCTCGGACGGCGCGCCCCGGGTCGCTACAATCGGCCCGCCATGTCGAAGCGCGAAGCCGCGGGCTCACACTCGCGATCCGGGAACGAGGTGTCGAAGGCTCCGCACCCCCGAAGCGCGAAGCACGGTCGATCCATGCCCCCAAAGACCTTCAACGGGTACGAGGATGCGGTCCGGTACCTGACCGATCGGGTGAACGTCGAGCGCATGCGCCCCGAGCGGGTAGACCCCGCGCTGCTCCGGCTCGACCGCATGGAGTCGATCCTGGAGCGCCTGGGCGACCCCCACAAGGGCGTGAAGTTCGTGCACGTCGCCGGCAGCAAGGGCAAGGGGTCGACGTGCGAGATGGTCGCGTCGTGCCTGAGCGCGTGCGGGTATACCACGGGCCTGTACACCAGCCCGCACATGGTCGACCTGCGCGAGCGCATCCGCACCAACCTCCAGCCCGGCGACCCGGGGCTTCACCCGATCACGCACGCGGACTTCACCAAGTACGTGGGCCTTGCCGCGGCGGCCGCCGAGTACGCGCTCAAGAAGGATGAGCCCGCGACGTTCTTCGAGCTCACGACGGCGGCGGCGTTCGCGTACTTCGCGGAGCTGGCGGTGGACATCGCGGTGGTCGAGGTCGGGCTGGGCGGGCGCTGGGACTCGACCAACGTGGTCACGCCGGAGGTGAGCGTCATCACGTCGATCCAGCTCGAGCACACGCAGATCCTGGGCGACACGCTGGAGAAGATCGCCCGGGAGAAGGCCGGGATCATCAAGCCGCGCGTGCCGGTGATCACGGTGCCGCAGCAGAAGCCCTCGGTGCTGGAGGTCCTGCGCGAGACCGCGGCGGGGGCCGAGGCGCCGTTCTCGGTCCTGGGCCAGGGGATCGACTTCAGCTACCGGTTCTGCTCCACCGAGGACATGGGCCCGCACATCCGCGTGTGCCTCACGACGCGCCAGAGCGAGTTCGAGCATCTCCCCGTGCCGCTCAAGGGGGAGCACCAGGCGCAGAACTGCGGCCTGGCCCTGGCGGTGCTGGACACGCTCCGCGGGCGCGGCTTTTCGACGCCGGAGCGGAAGGTTGCCGAGGGGCTGGCGCGGACACCCAACTACGGGCGCATGGAGATGGTGTCGCAGAACCCCCGCGTGATGGTGGACGGCGCGCACAACCCCGACAGCGTGCGCGAGCTGGTGAAAGGGATCGGGGCGCACGTCAAGTGCGAGTCGATGGTGGTCATCTTCGGCTGCAACGCCGACAAGAACGTGCCGGGCATGCTCGCGGAGATCGCGCGCGGGGCCGACAAGATCATCTTCACCCGCGCGTCGGGGAACCCGCGGGCGATGGACCCCCGCGACCTGCACCGGCGGTTCTCGGAGATCAACCACAAGATGTCGCAGGTCGCTCCGACGCTGCGCGAGGCGCTGGAGATCGCCCAGCGCGCGGTGTCGCGCGAGGACCTGATCTGCGTGACCGGCTCGTTCTACCTCGCCGGCGAGGCCAAGAAGCTGATGCACGAGAAGCCCCGCCGCGGCGGCGAAGGTCCGGCGGCGGGCGGCGCGCGGTCACCGGCCAAGCCCGGGCCGACCCCGCCCGGACCCACGCTTTCTGGGGCGAGCCAGATCGAGGTCAAGCCCAGCCCGCCGACCAAGGGTCAGGGCAAGGCGTGACCGTGGCGGCGTCGCGCGGGCGGATCACCTAAAGTCTCGGTTCTATGCCCAGCCCACCTGCGCCTAACCCGGAACCGACAGCGGGCGCCCCCGCGCCCGGCGCGACCGACACCCCGCCTTTCCGATACACCGCGCGCCTCGCGGGGGACATCGAAGGAAGGTGGCAGGCGCGCTGGGACGAGCGTGGGACTTTCCGCACGCCCAACCCCGGGGAGCCGGGCTTTGATGGTGCGCGGTCCAAGTTCTACTGCCTGGACATGTTCCCGTACCCGTCGGGGGCGGGGCTGCACGTGGGCCACCCCGAGGGGTACACGGCGACGGACATCATCAGCCGCTTCAAGCGGATGAAGGGTTTCAACGTCCTGCACCCGATGGGGTGGGACGCGTTCGGCCTGCCGGCCGAGCAGTACGCGATCCAGACCGGCGTGCACCCGGCGATCACGACGCGCCGCGCCATCGACACGTTCCGGCGCCAGCTCAAGCGGTTCGGGTTCAGCTACGACTGGTCGCGCGAGTTTGCGACCATCGACGAGGACTACTACCGCTGGACGCAGTGGATCTTCCTGCGGATCTACCACGCCTGGTACGACGCGGAGGCCGACCGGGCCCGGCCGATCGCCGAGCTGGTCGCGGCGCTCGAGCGTGGCCATTACGCGGTCGGCGAGAACGCGCGGCTGGTTCCGATGCGGTCGCCCGCGACCGCGGCGCTCGAGCGTGAGCGCGGCGCGGCAAGGGCGTGGTCGAGCCTCGATGCCCGCGAACGCCGGCGCGTGATCGACGGCCAGCGCCTGGCGTACGTGGGTGAGCAGGTCGTGAACTGGTGCCCCAAGCTGGGCACCGCCCTGGCCAACGAGGAGGTCATCGACGGCCGCAGCGAGCGGGGCGGGTTCCCGGTGTTCAGGAAGCCGCTGCGCCAGTGGATGTTCCGCATCACGGCGTTCGCCGACCGGCTGCTCCGCGACCTCGAGGGCCTGGACTGGCCGGTCTCGACCCGCACGATGCAGCAGGAATGGATCGGGCGGAGCGAGGGCGCCGAGATCGACTTCCCGCTGGCGGCGCCGACGTCGGGGATGGAGCACCTGCGCGTCTACACCACGCGCCCGGACACGATCTTCGGCGCCACGTACATGGTCGTGGCGCCAGAGCATCCGCTGTGCGACGCGGTGGCCTCGGGGCGCCTGGGCGTCGACGAGCCAACGCGCCGGGCGATGAGCGACTACTGCGCCGCGGCCCGCAACCGTTCCGATGTCGAGCGCCAGGAGAGCAAGACCAAGACCGGCGCCTTCACGGGCGTGATGGCGGTCAACCCCGCCACGGGAGAGCAGATCCCGGTGTGGGCGGCCGACTACGTGCTCATGGGGTACGGGCACGGCGCGATCATGGCCGTCCCGGCGCACGACGAGCGCGACTTTGAGTTTGCCGCGGCGTTCAAGCTGCCGATCCGCGATGTGATCTACCCGCGGACCGAGTCGGCGATGGCGTACTTCGCGGCCCACGCCACGATCGACGAGCGGTCGGAGGTGCGGTGGCAGGGGATTCTCTCGGACTTCCTTGGCTACACGACCACGGAGAACACCACCCCCGCGGGGTACGGCGCGGCGCTCGAGGTTGTGCGCACGCGCCGCTCGCGCTCCGGCGACGGCACGGCCGTGCCCATCGACTACGCGGGCCCGCGCACCACCGTGGCCGGCTCCGTCGGGTTCAAGCGCGGCTCGGTCGCGACGACGTGGCTGGACTCGGTCAGCGACATCGGCTTTGCGACCTTCGATGCGCTGCGCGGCGCCTTTGAGCGCCGCGGGTACTACGCGCACCGGGGCGAGGCGTTTTCGGGCCACGGCACGGCCGTGAATTCCGCGAACGCGTCGGTCAGCCTGAACGGGCTGGTGCGCGACCAGGCCACCGCCGCGATCATCGCGTGGCTCGAGCGCGAGGGGATCGGCCGCCGCAAGGTGAACTTCAAGCTGCGCGACTGGCTCTTCAGCCGCCAGCGCTACTGGGGCGAGCCCTTCCCGATCGTGTACGACGAGCACGGCGACCACCACGCGGTGGGCGAGGCGGCGCTCCCGGTGATGCTGCCGGAGCTGAAGGAATACCAGCCCGAAGAGTCCGAGGACCCGCGCCCGCTCCTGGCCAAGGCCAAGGAGTGGGTGAGCACGACCGCCGGCGCGGCGGGCGTTCCGGACCTGGCGCCCGGGGCGCGCGTGACGCGCGAGACCAACACGATGCCGGGCTGGGCCGGGTCGTGCTGGTACTTCCTGCGGTACTGCGATTCCAAGAACGGGAGCGCGTTCTGCGGGAGCGAGGCGGAGAAGTACTGGATGGGCGGGCCGGGGGAGCACCCCGGGGTCGACCTGTACGTGGGCGGGTCGGAGCACGCGGTGCTGCACCTGCTGTACGCGCGCTTCTGGCACAAGGCCCTCTTTGACCTCGGGCACGTGTCGCACAAGGAGCCGTTCAAGAAGCTGTTCCACCAGGGGCTGATCACCAGCTACGCGTTCCAGCGCGCCGACAAGAGCCTGGTGCCGACGGACCAGGTGGAAGAGCGCGGCGAGGGCGCGTTTGTCGAGACCGCCACGGGACAGAAGGTGACGCAGATCGTCGCCAAGATGAGCAAGAGCCTGAAGAACGTCGTCAATCCCGACGACGTGATCGCCGAGTTCGGCGCCGACACGTTCCGGCTCTACGAGATGTACATGGGGCCGCTGGAGGCCAGCAAGCCCTGGAACCCGCGCGACATCGCCGGGTGCTTCCGCTTCCTGCAGCGCGCGTGGCGTCTGTGCGTGGACGAGCAGACGGGCGCGGTGCGCACGCTCGACAAGGCCGACGTGGCGATCGAGCGTCTGCTCCACCGCGCCGTGGCGAAGGTCGAGGGCGACATCGAGCGGCTGGCCTTCAACACGGCGATCGCGGCAATGATGGAGTTCGTGAACGCCGCGACGAGTGCAGGCGGCCTCACCCGTCCGCAGATCGAGCGGTTCACGCTCATGCTCTGCCCCTTTGCCCCGCACCTCTCCGAAGAACTGTGGGCGAAGCTGGGCAAGAGCTCGCTGGCCTCGACCGAGGCGTGGCCGGGGTACGACCCGGCGTTGCTGCGCGACGAGTCGATCGAGATGCCGGTGCAGATCCAGGGCAAGGTGCGGGCCCGCATCACCGTTCCCGCGAGTGCCGACGCCAAGGCCGTCGAGGCCGCGACGCTCGCCGACCCCGAGGTGCAGAAGTACATCGCGGGTAAGCCGGTCAAGAAGGTGATCGTGGTGCCGGGGAAGCTCGTGAACATCGTGACCGGCTGAGCCTGGTCACTCTTCGACGACGACCAGCACGTCCGCCCATGGCACCCAGCGGCTGGGGGCTTCGTCCCACCACAACGCCTCAGCGTCCTTGAGCTCGACCTCGGGCCGGGCCGGGCCGGCGAGCTCCTCAAACGTGACGCTGGCGTCGCCCTCGGTCTCGAGCGCCGTCCGGAGCGACGCGAGCGATTCAGGGGTGAGCGCGATGCTGGCGAAATAGCCGCGGGGGTTCACGGCCGCGCCTCGCTCGGCGCGGGCCTCGCTCAGCCGCACGGCGCCGATGCCGGACTCGGACGCGACGGCGCGCTGCAGTTCCTTCTTTTCGGCGCGATCGGCGTCGGCGCGGGCCAGGTCGCCCATGCCGCCGGTTGCCGCCGCGTCGTCGGCGTCCAACTGGCGGCTGAGGTGCCAGGACCGCTCCCCGACGCGAGAGGCGATGGAGTCCAGACCGGAGATCGTCCGCGCCATTTCCCGCGAGCGCACCCGCACCGCCAGTCGTCCCTGTGAAGCAAGCTCCACGGCAAGCTCGGGGGTGATCACACCGGACGCGAGCGCCGCGGCATGTTCGGGGAGTTCGGGCCCCACGAAGCCCGGCCCGCCCGGCGAGGCGATCGCCTCCTTCGTCGTCGTCGGCGCGTCGTTGAAGGCGACTCGGGTCGGCTCGGTCGGCACGGGAGGCTCACCCTGCACGGCGTGAGCGCCCGGCACGGCGACGTCCGGCTCGCCCTTGGCGAGCGTGGCGCTGGTCGCGGGCCGTTCGGCGGACGGGCGCGGGACGCTGTCGTTCTTCGCGATCAGGGGGCCGGTGTTCCCTCCGCCGGCACCGGACCCCTGACGCGAGATCGCCCAGAATCCCACGCCGCCGGCCACCAGCGCGATCGCCGCGGCCATCGCGAGCATGCTCGAAAGCCGGCGGCCGGACCGTGCCCGGGGCATGAAGATCGGCGCCGGGGGCAGGTCGGCAAAGAGCGCGGGCCCGTCGAGCAGCGCGGCACGCTCGAGGGCGGCCTCGATGGACTCCATCACTTCCGGCGGCGCTTCCACGTCGCACAGGTCCGAGAGCAGGGCTCGGTCGCGGGTCATCCCCCGGACGGTGGCGAGCAACTCGGGCCGCGTCGACAGAGCCGCGAGCACCTGACGCTCGCGCGTCTCGCTCAGCTCTCCCTCGACGAGGGCCAGCAGCGATTCCTCGCTGAGCATCTCGTCGCCGGGGAAATCGGGGTTTGTCGGTCGGGTCGTCATTGCTCGTTCAATCTGCCGCGGGTCGCTCTCTGATCCGTGGACCTCAGAAGCCTTCTACTTGGAGCCGGGGCCGCTGCCGCGCTCGCGTGTGTCCGTTCCTTCGTCCGTTTCCGCCGGGAACCGTCCCAGCTCTTCGACTTTTTCTCTCAGTGCGGCACGCGCCCTGAACAGGCGGCTTTTGACCGTGCCGACCGGGATGTTGAGCGTCACCGCGATCTGGTCGTAATCGAGGTCCCGCCCGTCACGGAGGACCAGGATTGCGCGCTGCTCGGGATCGATCGAATCCAGAGCCGCCAGAAGACGCTGACGTTCTTCGCTGTGTTCGACGCGGGAACGGCCTGACGGTTCCCAATCCGAATCACGCGGCACCGTTCCGGGCGCGCGGGCGTCGTGTACGGCTTCCAATCGGGCGGTTTTCCGGACTCTTTGCGCTCGGAGTGCCGAGAGGCACGTGTTCATGGTGACCCGGATCATCCAGGTGGAAAGCCGGGCCTTGTCGTCGAAGGTCTCGAAACCCTGGATGACCTTGACGAAGGCTTCCTGGGTCAGGTCGTTGGCCCACTCGCGGTTGTTCACCATCCGGACGCAGATCGAATACAGCCGGTGCTGGTAGCGCTTGGCTAGGAGCCCCCACGCGCTGGAGTCGCCGCGCCGGATGGCGGCGACGAGCGCTCGGTCCTCGGCGTCGTCGAGGTTGGGCTCTGGTAGAGCGGACATCGGGGGGAGGGTAGCGGCGGAGCACTCGGGCGAGCGGGACGGGGCGATTTCCATGGGTCATGCCGGTTCGGCTGCGGCAGCCGACCGGGTCATTGCGTGCCTGCCGCACCCTCTGTCGCATCGCCTTCTCATGCGGTCCGATGGTTCCCCCGTGGTTCCGGCGCCAGGGTCTACTTGAGACGGGTCGTCAGCGTGATCTCGGTGCCGGCCAGCGCCTTGGAGACCGGGCAGCTGGCCTTGGCGGTCTCGGCGTGCTTCTGGAACGCCGCGGCATCGAGGCCCGGGACCGTGCCCTCAAGCTCGAGTTCGATGCGCGGGATCGCGAACCCGGCACCCTGCTTCTCGAGGTGGACCTTGGCGGTGGTGCGCAGGCGATCGGCGGTGAACCCGGCGTTGCCCAGGAGCGCCGAGAGCTGCATGGTGAAGCACCCGGCGTGCGCTGCACCGATGAGCTCTTCGGGGTTGGTTCCTTTGCCGTCGCCGGTGCGCCCGCGGAAGTCGTACGGGGCGTCGAAGGTCGCGCTCTGCACCTTGATGCGGCCGGTGCCGGCGGTCAGGTTGCCTTTCCATTCCGCTTCGGCCGTTCGGTACGCCATCGTCGGTTCTCCGGTACGAGAGGTGAATTGGAACGCGCCCCGCGCGGGGCGTGACGCGGAGAGATTACGGGCGCGGCGTGAAACGGGATTCACGGCGCGAGCGCCGCCCTCCGGTTGTGTCGGGCTACTTCTGCTGGCTCTGGGACGTACCGAGCCTTTCGATCGCCGAGGTGACGAGCGCCGCCCACGGCTCGGGGAGCGCCTCGGCAAGGTCGCCCAGCGCCATCGCCAGTTCGCTCTTGCGCTGCGACGTGATCATGTGTCCGTAGTGGACCAGCGCCGCGACGATGGCCAGGTCGTACCCGGCCCGCGCGGCCAGGCGCGAGTTCTGGTCGGCGTCCCGGGCCTGCGACTTGCTCGCTTCCTTGAGCTTCACGAGCTGCGTGAGCATCACGCGCCCCGTGAGCAGGGACTGGCCACCCGCCAGGGCCGGGTCGGACGTGAAGGGCGGGCCGGCGAGTGTGCGCCGGAACCACTCGTTGCCGCCAGGGGAGAGCAGCTTGTCGACCAGCGTGTCGACGGGGCGGAAGGCCTGCACCAGGCCCATCTGCAGAAGCCGGCGGGCGCGGTCGTCGCCCAGGTCGGCGAAGTCGCGCCCCGGGAAGCTGGTGGTGAAATCGGGCTTGGGATCGGCGGGCATCAGCCGTCTCCTTCGAGCAGGTCGCGGATCTCGTCGTCGGGGTCGCCGCCGGTGCCGTCGCGCGACAGCATCGAGCGCAGGGTCGCCTGGAACCGCGAGCGTGCGGTGCGCGCCATGACGGCGGCGCGCGACGAATCGACCCCGAATTCACCCGCGAAGTCCGCGTAGGCCTGGCCGTTGTAGTAGTGGCGGACGAAGATCTCCCAGTGCGGGCCGAGCTTCTCGGCGTCGCACTGTTCCTGGGCCTTCTTCAGCGCTTCGCGCACGACCGAGACGATGTACGCCCGGTCGAACGCCGCGGCCTGCCTGGGCTCGAAGACCGGCTCCTCAGCCTGCGCCACGTTGCGGGCATCGCGCCGCCGGGCCCGGTGCATCTCCTTGAGGTAGAAGCAGAACGCGTTGATGAGCCACTGGCGGAGTTTGAGCTTGCTGGAGCGCCACTGGGCGAGGAAGTCCTCGCGCGAGAGTCGGCTGGCAAAGAAGCCCTGCACGACATCCTCGGGCTCGCCGAGCCACCGGTCGCGTGTGCCCATGAAGTAGACCCGCAGCGGGAAGTCGTACACCGTCATGATGTGGCGGTTGACGTCCTGCCGCCCCCCGGCCCCGTCGCGCAGGCGCGCATCGATCCACGAGATCATCGTGGCGGGGAAAACGTCGGCCTCGCGAGGCTCGGGCATGGGCGCTCCGTGAACAGAGAGACGCGGCCAGTATACCTCGCGCGCGGCGATTCCCTACCGTTTCGACCATTTGCCCAGCGAGCCGTGCATCGTGAGGTCGTAGTGAAGTGGCGTGATGGTGGCGTGCCCGGACTTGAGCAGCTCGACGTCCGAGCCCTCCTGCGTGGCGTGGAAGTCCAGCCCGTGCCCCGCGGCCCAGTAGTACACGTCCCCGATCGGGCTGATCCGTCGCTCGTACTTGTCCACCAGGCCGTGCGTGTTCATCGGGCACACGCGGACCTGTGGGAGCGGCGCATCGGCCTCGGTGACGGGGAGGTTGATCGAGAGGCACTCGTGCCGGTCCGGCAGGCCCTTGGCCAGCAGCGACTCCAGGATCGCGCGGGCGTGGCGCGCGGCAACATCGAAGCGCGGGCGGCCCTTGCCGAGCATCAGGCTCACCGCGATCGACGGGATGCCCAGGAACGCCGCTTCGATGGCCGCGGCAACCGTGCCCGAGTAGATCACGTTGATGCCGCAGTTGGCGCCGGCGTTCATGCCCGAGATCAGGAGGTCGGGGCGCGACCGCGGCCCGAATTTCTCCGGCCAGATGTTGGCCACGGCGAGCTTCACGCAGTCGGCCGGGCGGCCGTCCACCGCCGTGCCGCTCATGCGCTCGTTGACCTGCACGCTGGTGGCCATGAGCGGCTGCTTGAAGGTGACGCCGTGCCCGGTCGCCGACTGCACCGTGAGCGGCGCGACCACGAAGACATCGTCGGTGGCGTTGTCGTCGGGCCCGATGCGCAGGGGCCCGGAGAACTCGCCGATGGGGCCGGCGATCGCGTCAAAGAGCGCGACGATGCCGGGGGCGTGGATGCCGTCGTCGTTGGTGAGGAGAATCCGCATCGGGCGAGTGTAGGGGGAGGGCGAGTAGACTCACGTCCCATGACCGATGCACTGGTGATCACGATCGAGCCCGCCCGGTCTGCCGCGGCAGGCGAACTCATCGCGGCCCTCGACCGCGACCTGATCGAGCGCTACCCCGACCTTCCGACCAACGGGATCCAAGAGCAGGGCTTCGAGGATCGGGGCGGGGTGTTCGCGGTCGGGCGGGTGGGCGGTGCGCCCGCCGCATGCGGCGCGTTCCGGCCCTGGGAGGGCCATGCCGAGATCAAGCGGATGTTCGTGGCCCGCGAACATCGCGGGCACGGGTACGGGCGCGTGATGCTGCGGTTCCTGGAGGGCGAGGCGGCTCGGCGGGGGTTTACGCGGGCGGTGCTGGAAACCGGGACCAAGCAGCACGAGGCGATGGCGATGTACGAGAGTGAGGGCTGGACCGTCATCCCCCAGTTCGGGCCGTATTTGCAGGCTCAAATGAGCGTGTGCTACGGGAAGATTCTGGGCCGCTGAACCCGCGGCGGCTCGGCTTTGGCCGGATGAGTTCCGGCCTGTTCAGTCCTCGTTCGGTTCGACGTGCCGCGGGCCGCTTCCTACACTTCCGCCCCTATGGGCAAGACCCGCGAAATCAAGAAGCGCATCAAGGCCGTCGGCAACATCCGCCGCATCACCAAGACGATGCAGATGATCGCGACCGCGAAGTTCGCGGCCTCGAACCAGCGGACGCTGGCCGCCAAGCCCTACAGCGCGGCGATGCTGGCCCTGGTGAACGAGATCGCCGGCGGCCTCGACGATGTCACCCACCCCCTGGTCGATTCGGGCAAGGGAACGCGCGAGGGCAAGGAGCTCACGCTCATCCTGACCAGCGACCGCGGCCTGTGCGGTCCTTACAACGGGTCGGTCCTGCGCTGCGCCATCGGGCTCCACCGCGCCAACCCCGCCGTGAAGGCCGGCGTGATCGAGCTGGTGGGCAAGAAGGGCGCGGGCTTCCTGAAGTTCAACGGGGTTCCCATCGCCCGCCTGCACAACCAGTTCGGCGACAAGCCGTCCTACGACGCGGTGGATGCACTGGCGAGCGACTACATCAGCCGCTTCATCGCGGGCGAGATCTCGGTGGTCCGCGTGGTGTCGATGCGGTTCATCTCCGCCGGGCGCCAGGCCCCCGAGGTCATGCAGCTCCTGCCGTTCCAGCCGCCCAAGACCGAGGCCAAGGCTACGACGGGCATGCGTCCGCTGTACGAGTTCAGCCCTCAGGGCAAGGAGCTCCTCGACGATCTGCTCCCTGCCGCGGTGAAGGCCACGCTCTTCCAGCTGTTCAACGAGGCCGTCGTCAGCGAGCACGCGGCACGCATGATCGCGATGAAGGCCGCGACGGACAACGCCGGCAAGTCGGGCAAGCGCCTCACCCTGGTCTACAACCGCGCACGCCAGGCCCAGATCACGACCGAGCTCACCGAGATCATCTCGGGCGCCGCGGCGCTGGGCTGAGAACGAAAGAGGTTCAGCGAACGCGCACGGCCAGCAGCGTCCGGTCGTCCGCCGCGGGGCGAGCGCCCTCGAACGCGCGCACCTCTGCGAGCACGCGCTCCACAAGCGTCTTTGCGTCCGCGCGATCGGTCGCCACCAAGCGGTCGAGCCGTTCCTCTCCGAACAGCTCGTTCGCCTCGTTCATCGCCTCGGTTATGCCGTCGGTGTAGAACAGGATCGAGTCTCCCGCGGCAAGCTGCACCGTTCCTTCGTCGTACGAGATGTCGGGCATGATGCCCAGCGGCAGGTTGCCGACCCCGTCGAGCGGGGTGATGGAGCCCTTGCTCTGGAAGCGCGGCGGGTTGTGCCCGGCCCGGGCGTACGTCAGCGTGCGGTCCGCGGGTTGATAGACGCCGTAGAACGCGGTGACGAACGAGCCGTTGCCCGATGTGTAGTGGCGCGACAGGAGACCGTTGAGGTGCTCCATCACGGCCGCGGGCGGCATCGTGGGGCCCGGGTACGCGTGCGCGATCGCGTGCGTGACGGCCATGAGCACTGCCGCGGGTGTGCCGTGCCCGCTCACGTCGGCGATGAAGATGCCCCAGGCGCCGCCGGGCAAAGGGAAGAGGTCGTAGTAGTCGCCGCCGGCCTGCGTGGAGGTCTGGTAGCTGGCGGCAAGCTCCAGGCCGGGGATCTCGGGCAGGTCCGTGGGCAGCAGCGAGCGCTGGATGTCTCCCACGATCTTCATCTCGCGGTCGAGCGCGTCGTACGCCTCGCGAAGCTCGCGGCGCAGCACCAGGTTCGCGGTGGTGCGGCCGAAGAGGTTGGACTGCCAGAGCATGTTGGGGTACTGCGTGACGTCGAGGCGCGACGGGTCGGCGTACATGATCAGGGACATGTTCAGCACCACGCCGTTGTCCCACTGCGGGAGCGTGTACAACGCGCGCATCCCGTCGAAATACTCGCGCGTGGGGTCGGATTCGGGGATCTTGAGGTCCATGATCACGCGCGGCTCGCCGGCGTACAGGAGCTCGCCCAGGAACCCCTCGCGCAGCAGCGGCAGCCGATCGCGCTGGCGCCACGGGTCGAGCTGTTCGGTCTGGCGCGAATCGCGCGTGACGCGGTACCACGGCGCTTCCAGGCCGCGCCGGCTCATCGAGACGAGCCGGTCCGTCGCGCGCAGGCGCCGGACTCCCTGCGAGTAGATGCGCACGAGCTCCTGCGGGTCCGTCTGGCGGCTGACGTCGCGCATGATCTCGTTGACGATCGCCAGGTCGCGCTGCCAGTCGGGCGTCGAGGTCATAGGGCTCCCGGCGTCCAGTCTACTCCGCGCGACCGCTCACGCGAGCGGCGCGTAATCCACGTAGCCCTTCTCCCCGCCCATGTAGAAGGTCGCGGGATCGGGCGGGGTCAGCGCCGCGCCGCGGCGGAATCGCTCGGGCAGGTCGGGGTTGGAGATGAACGGCACGCCGAACGCGACCGCGTCGGCCCAGCCCTCGGCGAGGTACGTCTGCGCCTTCTCCTTCGTGAACCCGGAGTTGGTGATGAGCACGCCCTTGAACATCGGGCGGAAGAACGACACCGGGATCGTCTCGTAGGACGGGTCGGCGGCCTTGCCGTGCTTCAGGTCGCCCTCCATCGCCTCCATGATGTGGAGGTACGCGAGGTTCATGGCGCCCAGCTGGCGGATCAGGTAGCCGAAGGTCTCGCGCGGGTTCGAGTCGCGCATGTCATTGAACGTGCCGCAGGGCGAGAGGCGCACGCCGACGCGGTCGGCGCCGAAGACATCGACCAGGGCGCGGGTCGCCTCAAGATGGAATCGGGCGCGGTTCTCGATCGAGCCGCCGTAACGGTCGGTGCGCTTGTTCACCCCGTCGCGGAGGAACTGGTCGGGCAGGTAGCCGTTCGCGCCGTGGAGCTCCACGCCGTCGAAGCCCGCGTCCTTGGCGCACTGGGCGCCCGCGCGGTACTGCTCGATCACCTTCGGAACTTCGGCGGTTTCGAGCGCCCGGGGCGTCGTGTACGGCTGCTTGGACCCGTCGGCAGTGTTGATCTCGCCCGACTTGGCGATGGCCGACGAGGAAACCGGTGCCGCGCCGCCCGGCTGGTACGACGAGTGCGACACGCGCCCGACGTGCCAGAGCTGGGCGAAGATCAGCCCGCCCTTCTTGTGGACAGCGTCTGTCACCAGGCGCCAGCCCGTGACCTGCGCGGGCGTGTAGATGCCCGGCGTGCCCGGGTAGCCCACGCCCTCGGGGCAGACCTGCGTCGCCTCGGTGATGATCAGGCCGGCGCCCGCGCGCTGCGCGTAGTAGCGGGCGTTCATCTCCGTCTGCACGTTCCCGGCAGCCGCGCGGCAGCGGGTCATGGGCGCCATGACCACGCGGTTGCGGAGGGTGAAGGGGCCGACTTTGAGGGGAGTGAACAGATCGGTCTTGGTCATGCGTGTCTCGCAAGAAGTGGCGGGCTGGCCGCACGGGCTCTGCACGCCGGGAAACGAACGGGGAAGGCCTGCGTTCGGAGAACGGAACCCACCGGATTCGCAAAGCGCCGACTCACGCCACGCCCACCGCCTGCGCATCGCGGTCGCTGAGCATGCCGCCGTCCGAACGCACCCTCACCGTCCCGTCGCGCTTCCAACTCCGCTCGCAGCGGGGCTGGTCGCGGAGGTCGAGGACTTTGGGCTCTTTGGCGGCGGGGTCGAGGCGGACGAGGCTGACGTTGAGGAAGTCGGCCAGGTCGACGCGCCCGTCGGGCGTGTCGAAGGCGGTGAGTGCGCCGCCTTCGTTGGGGAGCACGACGCCGGTGTCGAGCGGGTTTTCCACGCCCAGGCCGCCTTCGGCGGGTTGGGCCTTGGCCTTCTCGATGGCGAGCATGGCGCGCTCGCGCATGGCGAAGAACGCGGCCCACGCGGGATCGGCGGGGATGGCGGATGGAGCTGCCGCGCTCTCGAGGTGAACGCAGGTTGACGTATCGTCGGCGGGGGCACTGCGCAGGGCGCGGTACGCCTCGTCGGCGGTGTGCGTGAGCATGGGGGAGAGGAGGCGCGCGAGGCCGTCGGTGATGGTCCACAGCGCGGTCTGGGTGCGGCGGCGGCGCGGCGAATCGGCGCGGTCGCAGTAGAGGCGGTCTTTGATCGCGGCGAGGTAGGTGGCGCTGAGCGTGTCGTTGCAGAAGTCGTAGATGCTCGAGGCGGCGTTCTTGAAGTCGTAACGCGCGTAGGCGTCGAGGACTGTCTTTGAGAGCGCATCAAACTCGGCGAGTGCCCAGGCGTCGATGGAGGCCGGCGGGAAAGCGGTCGCGGGGACGCGGTGCTCTGCCTCCTTGAAATCGGCCAGGTTGCTGAGCAGGAAGCGGAGGGTGTTGCGGACCTTGCGGTAGCTCTCGCCCGCGACGCCGAAGAAGTCGCGGTCGACCTTCACGTCGTTCTCGTAGGCGAGCGAGGCGACCCACCAGCGGCAGACATCGGCGCCGAAATCCTTGAGCAGGTCCTCGACGTTCAGCGTGTTGCCGAGCGACTTGCTCATCTTCTTGCCGTCCTTGTCGACCATGAACCCGTGCGTGAGCAGGGTCGAGAAGGGCGGGCGACCGGTAGCGCCGAGCGACAGCAGCAGCGAGGCCTGGAACCAGCCGCGGTGCTGGTCGGAGCCTTCGAGGTAGAGGTCGGTGTGGGCGGGGGCGTCGGGGCGGGTGGAAGTGCACGCGACGTGGCGCTCGCGCATGACGGCGTTCCAGGAGGAGCCGGATTCGAACCAGACGTCGAGGATGTCGGCACCTTTGCGGAAGGGGAGTGGGGCGTGGGGCGTGGGGAGCGGGGAAGAGAGGAAGGAGCGGACGGCTGCTGGGCATTCGGGATCGGTGGTGGGGTCGTAGTGCTTGAGGAGTTCGATTGGCTCGGATTGGAGCCAGGCGTCGGAGCCCTTTTCGCGCACGACCTTGGCGACGGCGCGGATGGATGCCGCGGTCATGAGCGTGTGTTCTGCGCCGTCGGGACCTGTGAAGAAGAAGGAGGGGATGGGGAGACCCCAGGCGCGCTGGCGCGAGATGCACCAGTCGGGGCGCGACTCGAGCATGCCGCGCATGCGGTTGCGGCCCCACTCGGGGACGAACTTCACGCCGCCGTTTTCTTTGACGGAGCCGAGCGCGAGATCGCGGAGGCTGCGGCTTTCGCGCTTCGTAGAGGCATCGACCTTGATGAACCACTGCTCGGTGCAGCGGAAGATCACCGGACTCTTCCCGCGCCAGTCGTGCGGGTAGCTGTGGCTGAAGTTGTGGGTGTAGAACAGGTGCCCGCTGGAGCGGAGGTGATCCACGACCTCCTTGTTGGCGGTCCAGATGTCCTTGCCCCTGAGCCAGTCCGGAACGGTGCCGTCGTACGTGCCGTTGGCCTGGACCGGGCAGTAGGTGGGCAGGCCCACGCGCAGGCCGGTCTGGTAGTCCTCGGTGCCGTGCCCTGGCGCGGTGTGCACAAGGCCGGTGCCGTCCTCGAGAGTCACGTAGTCGGCGGCGACGAGCGTGAAGCACGGCGCCGAGTCGGCCACGACGGACGCGACGCTCGGCCCCTGGCCGGCCTGGCGAAGCCGGTTGACGTGCTCGGGCTGGTCCTTGATGAACGCGTGCCGGTACCGCAGCCCGACGAGCTTGGCACCCGTGGTGCGCGCGATCTCGACGATGTCCTCCGCGTCCGCGGCATCGGCGACGCGCTTCACGGCATCGGCCGCGAGCACGGTGTAGTTGCCGTCGATGTACGCCAGCGCATACTCGAACTTCTCGTTCACCGCGATCGCGAGGTTGGCCGGCAGCGTCCACGGCGTGGTGGTCCAGATCATGAACGAGGGGCGGACGCTCGGCCGCACGCCGGGCTTGGGGAGCTTGGACTTGTGCTCCTCGCCCCCGTCGGCGTCCTCTTCATCCTCCGCGTCGTCGGCGCTGTGCTTCGGCAGCCCGAACGCGTCGTACACCGCGTCCGCGTCCTCGGCCTCAAAGTCGACGTAGATCGACGGGTCCACGCGGTCGTAGTACTCAAGCTCGGCCTCGGCGAGGGCCGTTTCGTTGGCGATCGACCAGTGGACGGGTTTCAGGGCGCGGTAGACGAGCCCCTGTTCACAGAGGCCGGCGAGGACTTCGAGGGTGGCGCCCTCGAACTCCTTGCTCATGGTGAGGTAGGGGTGCGCGTAGTCGGCGACGGTGAGGAGGCGGATCATCTCGCCGGCCTGCTGCTTGACGTACTTCTCGGCGTACTTCTGGCACTCGCGCCGCACGGCCATGCGCCGCTGCGACTCGGTGAGCGTCTTGAGCTTGTCGAGCTTGCCGGCATCCATGAGCTCGGTCATGACCTTGTGCTCGATGGGCAGGCCGTGGCAGTCCCAGCCGGGCACGTACGGGCAGTCAAAGCCCATCAGTGTGCGCGTGCGCACCACGAAGTCCTTCAGGCACTTGTTCATGAGGTGCCCGAGGTGGATCGACCCGTTGGCGTACGGCGGGCCGTCGTGGAAGACAAACTTCGGCGCGCCCTTGCGGCTCTCGCGCAGCCGGTCGTACAGGCCCAGCTTGTCCCAGCGCTTGATCGAGGCCGGCTCGTTCTGCACGAGGTTGGCCTTCATCGGGAACGGTGTTGCGGGGAGGTTGAGCGTGGCGCGGTATCGGTTCTTGCCGTCGCCCTCAGCCTTGGCGTCGGGCTTGGCCCCGGGGGCGGCCGCGGCGGGTGTGGTCGGGTGCGATGGGGGGGGCGTGTTGGGCATGGTCGTTGGGCTCGTGCGGCGGCGGACGCGAAGGGGTCGATCAAGCAGCGACCGGCGCCGGGACTGGTGCTTCAAGGAGTGACCGGGATGTTATGGGGATGGGCGCTCGAAGCGCCGGGGTGACGCGATCCAGCCCCGCTCCAGACCCGGGTGATTCGCCGTGCGAGCGGCGAACGACGCACACCCGGCCCCTCAGCGGGGCGGGCTAATTCGGATCGTCAGGCGTGGCAGCGCGGCACCCGTCATGCACAAAGCATCGGCACGGACCCGCCCCGGGTCAACTCCCGGCCCGCGGATCGCGGGTCAGCTCGAAGATAGTCTGGGAGCGGAGCACCAGCCGCGCGTTGGCCACGAGGTGGAACGACTGGGCGTGAACCTCGCGGTTGTGCTGCTGCACATCCACGATGCTCAGGCACGGGCCGGCCTCGTCGCGCCACGCGTGCGAGAGCTTCTCGCCGTCCCCGCGGAACGTCGAGAACTCATCGACGGTCGACAGGTACTGGTTTTCCGAGAGCGTTTCGGTCTGCACCGAGGTGATGTAGTTCATCCCCTCGCGCGGGAAGCGGTGCTCGTACTCGTGCTCGCCGGCGCACAGGAACGCCGTGACCAGGCCGGTGGAGGGCAGGTCGCGGTCCTGCTCGATCACCAGCTCGGTGGCGCAGTGCCGCGCGTGCTCGAAGCGAAGGAGGTGAGCTCCGTTCATGAGCCAGACCTCGATCTCGTACGGCCCGCCGTTGAGCACCTTCCGCATCTTCAGCGGGAAGAGCTCGGGATGAAGAGCGCGCTCGTACAGCACTACCTGATGTGTTTGGAAATTGTTCTGCTTCAGTGGATTGCTCATTCGGAACCCCACGCGACGGGCCTGCCTTGGCCCGCCGGATGACCCCCCGGTTCTCGAACGCCCCCCGGGAATTCCCAACCAGTCTAGCCGGTTGTACCCCACGGTCCGAGAGAATCTTTCTTCCGGATCGGATCGATAGGCAAAAACCCCAAAAAACTCACTTTTCACACATAACCAATCAATAATTAATACCTAACATTGTACTACTATTCTCGCGATCACGCGCGATCCGATACCTACATGTTGAGAACCGGAGGATCCGGATGGAAAAGGCCGAGGCATTTCGCGATCGCCTCGGAGCACTCCGAAGGCTGCCCGCGTCGGCGCGGATCTCGCTCCTCGACGAGTTGCTGGGCGCCTGCAGTCCCGATGAAGCCGGCCCCGTGGTGCTCGCGCTGCTCGACCTGGCGATCGTGCCCTCCGACGAACGACCTCGGACGAGCGCCCCGCGCCTGATCCGCCTGGTCGGGCACGTCCGGGGACGTGCCCGGGCCGGCGAACACCTGGCCGCGCTCGCCGCGATTATCAGGCGTTGGGACCGCGTTCCGGATGATCTCCGCCACGTCGTGATGGTGGCGGGCCGAGGGCGGTTTGCGGCCGCCGCGGCAGGTCTGGCCGCCTCGAACGACCCGGGCGACCGGATGAGCGTGTGCGAATTGGCGTCGGAAGTGGGGGACCTTTCGCTCGCGCCGGTCCTGGCCACGCTGTTCAGCGATCGAGAGGCAACCATCGCATCCGCGTCCGAGCGAGCGTTGATGCGGCTTTCCTTCATCGGCGCGAGCGTCGATCCACAGCGCGGTCAGGAGCGGGCCGACGAGGACGGGCGCGGCGAGGACCGAACCGACGACGCGGTGCGCGACGCCCTGGTCGCGAGCGTCGCCTCGGTCATGGCGTGCGCGGCACGCGAGCGAAGGCGCCCGGCGCTGATGGGCGCGATGGCCTTGCTGGACCTCGCGACCCTGGCGAGAGCGCGGGCGGGCGTCGAGCACGCGCTGGGCGCGTGGATGCTGGGCGCCGACGAAGAGGCCAGGAGCGCGCTGCGGAACACGCTGCGCGCATCCGACAGCACCCTGGCGCGCCGTCGCGCGCTCGAGTGGCTCTCAACGGACGCGCTGGGGGCCGCGGCCCTGGAGCGGCTGGCCCGGGCGCGCACCCCCGCCGAGCACGAGTGCGTGCTGACCAGAAGCCACCTCCTGGCACACCCGGCGCGGGCGCGTCGGGCCGCGATGCTCGGGAGAGCGGGTCGCGCGGCCGACCCCGGTGCCGCGGCTCTTCCCGCGTTCCTCCCCGCACCGCAGGACGTGCCGAACTTATCCCTCGCCGCGCGGCGCGGCCTGCCGCGGTACCTGCGAGCATCGGGCGCGGGGGTGGAAGCGCGTCGTCGCGTGATCGAGCCGCTGCTGGCCGACGACGACCCGCTGGTGCGCCACGCCTGCACGCGCACGGCGCCGCCGGGCGCCCTGGCGGACCTGTGCTTCGACCCCGATGCGCGGGTCGCGCGCTCCGCCATGCTCTCGTGGTCGCTGGTTGGAGAGCGCGCGGGCGGACCGGCGCCCGGGCGGCGGCTGGCCCTGCGCGCCGATGCGGGGCGAGAGAAGCTGCTGGCACGGCTGGCCCGTTCGCCGCACGCGCCGGTGCGGGCCGTGGCACGCCAGGAGATCGAGCTTCTGGCCTGGTTCGATCCCCGCGTGCCCGCCGCGCGCGCCGCCGCGCGGCGCCGGCTCGCCCGCGAGCCCGAGGCCCTCGTCGCCGACCTTCGCGCCGTGCTCCTGTCGGGCGCGCCCGAGGACCGGGTGGCCGCGGTGCAGGCGGTCCGCGGCCTGTCCCTGCACGCCTGCGTTGAGCGCGAGCTCCTGGGACTGTGCGACGCGGCAGCGGACGGTCCCCGCGCTCGCGTCGCGGCCACGGCCCTCGCGGCCCTGGCGGAACTGGGTACCGACGCGGCCACGCAGGCCGTGACACGCCACGTCGGAGTCGCCGATGCGCGCGTGCGCGCCAACGCCGTGGAAGGCGTTGGGATCCTGCTCCGCGCCGCCGCGGACCCCTCGATGATGCGCTCGCGCCTGATCGAGCTCAAGGACGACCCGCACCACCGCGTGCGCGCCAACGCCGTGCGGGCCCTGCTCGTACGCCCCGGGTCGCTCGTCGAGGGACGGCCCGGCGGCGGGCGCGTCTACGAGCCCGCGGCGGTCGACTCGCTGCTCGCCATGCTGTCGGACGTGCGGGCCGAGCACCGCCTCGCGGGCGCGTGGGTCGCCGGGCGCGTGCTGCCCTTCGACGGCGCCGCGCGCCTCGGCCAGCGCTGGGCCGAGGTGAGCGTCCGGGTGCACGACCTCTCGACCGACGACGCCGATCCGCGCGTGCGGGTGCGCGCGGCACAGTGCGCAGGGCTGCTCCGCGCACGCCTGCGGTCTGAGCCCGCCGCGGCGGGAGTGGGCCGATGAGCGAAGGCGCGGCTCCAGCATTCATGCTTGCCCAAGGGGCGCCGATCTCCCTGGTGCGGGATGCGCCCGACACCCCGTGGCGCGACATGAAGCCGACGATCGCGCTGGGCGCCGGGGTGGCGGTCGGCGCGGCACTCATCGTGGCCGCGATCATCGTGCGCAGGCGCGGACGCGCCCCCGCTCCCACCGCCCCCGCGCGCCGAGGGTCGGTGGTGCTGAAGACCCTTGCCGGAGCGATGAAGCTCGGGCGAGCCGAGCGGAGGGGGCTCGAGCACCTGGCCTTCGCCGCGGGCGTCCGCGAGCCCGCGGTGCTGCTCCTCTCCCTGCACGCCTTCCAGACCGCCGCGGCTCGGGTGATCGACGAAACACCCGACGCCCGCGAGGGGATCGCTGCCTTGGCCGGGCGCCTGGGGTTCGATCTCGACGCCGGGGAACCGGGCGGGAGCGTGCCAGGCGGGATGTTCGAGGCCAGGGCCTGACTTGCGGGCGCCCGCGGCGATGTGGGACACTGCCCACGAGGTGCGCCCGTCATGAAGATCGTTCTGCTCTACAACCCGCGGAGCGGCGGGTCGCGTCGCGAGGCGGAGGTGGAGCATCTGCGTGCCGCGCTCGCGGGTGATGCGCACGAGATCGTTCTCGTCCGTGCGGGCGCCCCCGAAGGCCCGACCCTCCACGATGCCCTGCACGACGCCGGAGCCTTGGTCATTGTGGGGGGTGACGGCACGGTCCACCACGCGCTGCCCGACGCCGCGCGCACCGGCGTGCCCATCTATCACTGGCCGACGGGGACGGAGAATCTCTTTGCACGCCACTTCGGCACGGCGCGATCGGAGACCGCTCTAAGGCGGTCGCTGGCGGCGGCGCGGGTGGAGGCGATCGACCTGGGCGACGTCGACGGGCGTCTGTTTGCTCTCATGTGCAGCGTCGGGCCCGACGCCGCGGTGGCGCACCGCCTGAACCGCGAGCGCAAGGGATCGATCTCGCACGCCACGTACCTGCCGCACATCTGCCGCGAGCTCCGCGAGCGCCCCCCGGCGCTGAAGGTGTGGGTGGACGGCGTGCAGCACGTCGACGGCCGACGCGGCATGTGCGTCGTGGCGAACGCGGCCGAGTACGGGGCCAGGCTGGGGCCCGCGACCAACGCCTCGATGTCCGACGGCCTGCTCGACACGGTCTTTCTCCCCGCGGAGACCGCGCTCGGGTCGTTGTGGTGGCTGCTGAGGGCGCGCCTCGGCCGGCACCTCCGCGATCCGCGCCTGGTCTACCGCACGGGGCGCGAGGTCGTCATCGCCAACGCGGGCGAGGCGCCGGCGTTCGTGCAGTGCGACGGGGAAGCCGCGGCATCGCTGGCCCCGGGCTCCGGGGCCGAGTCGGCGATCCAGATCGTGGTGCGCGAGCGGGCGGCACGGGTTCTGGCGGCGGGCTGAACCACCGGTGGGTGAACGGGCGCCACGGCGGCGGCACGCACGTGCTTCGACCGGGGCGCGGGAGTTTCACCGGCCGCCGATCGCTCACCATTCAACCCCGCACCTCCCCACCTGTTCACCTCCTCATCACCTATAGTCCGCGACTTTTCAGGAACCCCCCATGCTCATCCGCTCGCACACCTGCGGCGAACTCCGCGATTCCCACGTCGGCCAGACCGTCCGTCTCAACGGCTGGGTCAATTCCTACCGCGGCCACGGCACCGGGCTGGTCTTCATCGACCTCCGCGACCGCTTCGGCCTGACCCAGATCGTCTTCGAGGGCGAGGCGCTCCAGCAGGGCGTCCTCGACGTCGCTGACCACCTCCGCAACGAGGATGTGGTCGCGGTCGAGGGCACGGTCCGCATCCGCACCGGCGGCGAGAACCCCAAGCTGATCACGGGCAAGGTCGAGGTGGTCGTCAACAAGCTCGAGGTCCTCAACAAGACCGCGCCCCTGCCCTTTGTCCCCGAGGACAACTCGCTGGGTGGCAAGCTCCCCAACGAGGACATCCGCGGCAAGCACCGCTACCTCGACCTGCGCCGACCGAGCATGCAGAAGATCCTGGGCATGCGCCACAAGCTCTACCAGACCACGCGGCGCTACTTCGATGAGAACGGCTTCCTCGAGATCGAGACGCCGATCCTCTACAAGAGCACGCCCGAGGGCGCCCGCGAATTCCTCGTGCCCAACCGGCACGTCGCCGGGAGCTGGTACGCCCTGCCGCAGAGCCCCCAGCTCTTCAAGCAGATCCTGATGATCGCCGGGTGCGACCGCTACATGCAGATCTGCCGCTGCTTCCGCGACGAGGACCCCCGCGCCGACCGCCAGGCCGAGTTCACGCAGATCGATCTTGAGATGAGCTTCGTCCGGCGCGACCAGGTCGTCGAGATGATGGAAGGGTTCGTGCGCCGGCTGTGGAAGGACATGTGCGGGTACGACGTGCCGCCGATCATCAAGATGCCCTACCGCGAGGCGATGGAGCGGTTCGGCATCGACCGGCCCGACACGCGCTACGGCCTTGAGATCGTCGACATCTCCGACTTTGCCGCCAAGACCGACATCGGCTTCTTCAAGGACACGCTCGCCAAGGGCGCCGACCGCCCGAAGTTCAACAGCCAGCGCGGCGTGGTGAAGGCTATCCGCGTCCCCGGCGGCGCCGAGAAGCTTACCCGCAAGCTGACCGACGGCTACCACGAGTTCGTGCGCTCGTTCGGCGCCGGCGGCTGCGCCGTGGTGAAGGTCAACCCCCAGGGCGTCTTCGAGACCGGCCTGGCCAAGTTCCTCGAGCCGCACCGCGCCGAGTTGACGGCGCTCCTGGGCCTCCAGCCCGGCGACACCGTGCTCTTCGTGGCTGACACCTACAGCGTCTGCACCAAGTCGCTGGGCGAGCTGCGCCAGAAGGTGGCACGCGACATGGGCCTGGTGCCCAAGCCCGGCGCCGAGGGCGGGCCGTGGAACTTCCTGATCGTGCTCGACTTCCCCATGTTCGAAAAGAACAAGGACACGGGCAAGTGGGTCGCGATGCACCACCCCTTCACCGCCCCGCGCGACGACCAGCGCGACGCGTTCGTGAACGCGCCCGTCGACGACGAGGTCACGATCGAGGCCATCGTGTCCGCGGGCTACGACATCGTGGTCAACGGGCAGGAGATCGCCGGCGGCTCGGTCCGCATCCACGACCCGGCGGTGCAGAGCAAGGTCTTCCAGCTCCTGGGCATGACGCCCGAGCAGGCCAAAGAGAAGTTCAGCTTCCTGCTCGAAGCCCTCTCGTTCGGCGCCCCGCCGCACGCGGGCATCGCCTTCGGCCTTGACCGCCTGGTCATGAACTTCGTCGGCACCAGCAACATCCGCGACGTGATCGCGTTCCCCAAGACGCAGATCGGCTCGGACCTCATGACCGGCGCGCCCTCGTTCGTGACGGACGATCAGCTCAAGGAGCTGCACGTCAAGAGCACGGCGTCCCCGGCGCCCAAGTAACCCGTTGGTTGTTGTCCGCAGGACCGGAGAGAGCGAGATGGCCAGGAAGCGTTCGACGCGCAAGAGCCCGATCAGAAAGCTCCCCAAGGCCGCGGCCACGAAGCGACCCCGCCCCGCGCCCGCCACGGTGACGGTCCCCCTCTACCAGGTCGACGCCTTCACGGCGCGGCTCTTCCACGGCAACCCCGCCGGCGTGGTCCCGCTGGAGAAGTGGCTCCCCGACGCGGTGATGCAGGCGATCGCCGCCGAGAACAACCTCGCCGAGACGGCGTTCTTCGTGAAGGACAAGCCCAAGGGCGGAACCCCGCGCTACCACCTCCGCTGGTTCACACCCACGATCGAGGTCGACCTGTGCGGGCACGCGACCCTCGCCGCGGCACACGTGCTGTGGAATCATCTGGGACTCAAGGGCTCGAAGGTCGCGTTCAAGTCCAAGAGCGGTGAGCTCAGCGTCGCGCGGCGCGGGGACCTCATCGAGCTCGACTTCCCCGCACGCCCCGGCACTCCGGTCCGCGTGACCGACAGGATCTGCGCCGCCATGGGCTGCGCCCCCGTCGAGGCGTACAAGGCCCGCGACCTCCTGCTGATCTTCGACAACCGGCGCGAGGTCTACGAGCTCAACCCCGACCCCGTCGCCGTCGCGGCCCTTGACTGCTTCGGCGTGATCGCGACCGCACCCGGCTCGGGCCACGACTTCGTCAGCCGCTTCTTTGTCCCCAAGGCCGGCATCGCCGAGGACCCCGCCACCGGCTCGTCGCACTGCACGCTCGTGCCCTATTGGGCGGCGCGCCTGAAGAAGAAGAGCGTCACCGGCCACCAGGTCTCGCGCCGCAGCGGCGAGATGTTCTGCGAGCTCCGCGGCAAGCGAGTCGGCATCGCCGGCCGGGCCGTGACGTACCTCCGCGGGAGCATCACGGTGCCCGGCTGAACGCGCCGCGGCTCCGTGCTATCCCTTGAAATCCCGGGCTTTGTGCCGCTTCACGGCGTCCCGGCGTCGCCGCACAGAATCTGCTGGTACACTGCTCCAAGCTCAATCGAGCGGGGGTGCGCCATGGTGCCCGGCCCAATGTCGATCCAGCGCCTCCTTGGCGCGATGAAGAAGCTCGAGGCGTCCGACCTGCACATCAAGGTGGGCGTGCCCGCCGTGTACCGCATCAGCGGCACGCTGCGCCAGGTCGCCGGCGACCCGATCAGCGGCGAGGAGGCCGACCACCTCCTCGACCCGCTCTTGAGCGAGACGCAGAAGGCCAGGTACGAGCAGACCGGCAATCTCGACTTTGCCACCCACCTCAACGACGGCGACCGCTTCCGCATCAACATGTTCCGCGCCGGCGGGCACACGCACGCGGCCATCCGGCGTGTGAAGGCCGAGATCCCCACCTACGAGAACCTCCACCTGCCCCCGATCTACGGGCAGCTGATCGAGCAGACCATGGAAGGGCTCGTGCTCGTCGTCGGCGTGACCGGCTGCGGCAAGAGCTCGACCCTGGCCGCCATGATCGAGCACATCAACGCCACCCGTGCCGAGAACATCATCACCATCGAGGACCCGGTCGAGTACCGCTTCACGCCCAAGAAGTCCATCATCTCCCAGCGCGAGCTGGGGATCGATGTGGCGGACTACCCCAACGCCCTCAAGTACATCGTGCGCGAGGACCCCGACGTCGTGTTCATCGGTGAGATGCGCGACCACGACACCGTGCTCGCGGCCGTGCAGGCCGCCGAGACCGGCCACCTGGTCTTCGGGTCCATGCACACCGCCGACACGATGCAGGCCTTCAGTCGCATCCTGGAGTTCTTCCCGACCACCGAGCACGGCTTCCTCCGCCACGCGCTCTCCAACACCATGAAGGGCGTGCTGGCCCAGCGCCTGCTGCCGACCGTCGAGGGCTTCGAGGTCGGCGTGGTGCCCGCGTGCGAGGTCCTGCTGGGCACGCCCACGGTGCGCGAGAAGATCCGCCAGGGCGAGGACGCCGACCTGCCCTCGATCGTGGGGCGCAACGAGGAGGGCATGCAGAGCTTCACGCACGCCTTGGCCGATCTGGTCAAGAAGGAGTGGGTGGCGATGGGCGTGGCGATGGACTACGCGCCCAACCGCGAGGCCCTGACCAGCATCCTCAAGGGGGTCGAGATGAAATCCGCGACCCTCGTCAGCCGCATCCGGGGCGGCGGCGGGGCCCACCGCTGACCGATGCGCCCGGCCCGCGGCGGCCGGTAACAAAGAGCACCGGTCCCGGAAGGAAAACGAGCCCCGGACGTGAGCGAGAGGATGCCGCGTGGGTCCTCCCCCTCAGGTTCGGGGCTCGTCGATTACTGTTCCTCGCTCAGGCCGATGCGCCTCCGTCAAACCCCGGCCCGCTGATCGAGCTGCCCATGATGCGACCCCCGGCCGGCGCGGCGGCCGGCCGCACAACCTGGCGCGGCGGCAGCGGCGCGCCGCGGCCCGGCTGAGAGGCCGAGCCCGCGGGCGGCGTCGGCGTCAGGCGGGCCTTGAAGACGTAGTCCGTGACCTGGTCGCGGACGGTCTCGAGCATCTGCTGGAACATGCGCGAGCCCTCGCGCTTGTACTCGATCCGCGGATCCTGCTGGCTGTACGCGCGGTAGTTGATCGAGTCGCGGAGCTGGTCCATGGCGTAGAGATGGTCCTTCCACGACTGGTCCAGAGTGTCGAGCAGGATCGTGCGCTCCAGGTGCAGGAGCTCGGCGCGGAGGATGTTCTCGATCCGCGAGCGGATCGCGTCCAAGCGCTCCTGGCCCTCCAGGTACCGCATGCTCTCGGTCAATCCCGCGCCGTACTCCTTCTGCAGGTGCTCCTCGAGCGCCTCGTCGGTCGGGATCGCCTGCGCCGCCTCGATCGCCTTCTCGAGGCGCTTCTCGGCCAGGAACTGCTTCGACGCCTCGACGAGCTGGTCGCGCGAGCTCTTGGGCGTCGTCTTGACCAGCGTGTCCACCGTCCACCCCAGCTTGTACCGGCGGTTAGCCCACCCCACCAGTTGCTGCGCGGCCTCGGGGGCCGACTGGCGCATCATCATCATGGTCAGTTCCATCGCAAAGTCGACGGGGTACTCGACCTCGCGCTTGTCGTACAGCTCCGCGGCCTTCTCCATCAGGACCTCGGCCGGCCCCCGGGCCTCGTCCTCGCGGGCCTTCTTGATCTCGTCCACCGACATCTCGACCAGGAACTTGTTCTTCACCCATCCGACGAGCTGCTCGACGCCGTAGTCCTTCACGAGGTACTGCGCCAGCCCCGAGAGATCGGCCTGCTCGATCTTCTCCTCCGCCGCGTGGACCAGGAGCTCCGAGACGTGCCTCCGCTCCTCGGCGCCGCCCTCGCGCAGGTCCGCCGGGCTCAGCTCGACTCCGAACCTGGTCTTGGCCCAGTTGATCAGGCCCGCCGAGTCAAAGTCCACGCTGACCTCGGCCCCCTCCATCGGCAGGTACTCGCCCAGGGTCAGGTCGATCATGGCGCGCACGTCGCTCTTGGCCTCCTTCTTGATCACCCCGATCATCTCTTCCAGGTCGCGCCCCTTCAGGCGGTCGGCCTGCACCGAGCAGTCGAGCTTCTGCTTGGCGAACTCCGCGGCGCAGATCGCCGGGTAGTCGGGGTCCAGGTACTCGCCGACCGCGTCGTTCACGGCCAGGCCGATGTACTCGAAGATCAGTCCCTTGACGTCGCGCCCCTCGAGCACCCGCTGGCGGAGCCCGTAGAAGAACTGGCGCTGGTGCTCCATCACCTCGTCGTACTCGAGCACGTTCTTGCGGATCTGGAAGTTCCGCTCCTCGACCTTGCGCTGGGCCCGCTCGACGCTCTTGGAGAGCATCGGGTGCTCGATCGCGTCGCCTTCCTTCATGCCCAGGCGCGCCAGCACCCGCATCGTGGTCTCGCCGGCGAACATCTTCATGAGGTCGTCGTCGAGGGCCACGAAGAAGCGGCTGGAGCCCTTGTCGCCCTGGCGTCCGGCGCGTCCGCGCAGCTGGTTGTCGATGCGCCGGGCCTCGTGGCGCTCGGTGCCGATGACGTGCAGACCGCCCATGTCCTCGATGTTGTTGAACCACCGGAAGCGGTGGAGGAGGAACCGCCCGCGCTCGTCCAGGGCCGCGCGGAGCGCCTCGGCGTCCATCTTCTCGATCGCCTTGGGCGACTCCCACGTGAACTTGCCCGCCCAATGCCGCAGGAGCTTCATCTCAAGCTCCTCGAAGGGCATGCTCTCGGCCTCGCGCTTCTGGATCTCCATCTCCTGGGGCGCGATCTTGCGGTACGCCGCCTCGCGGAGCTGGTCGTCGGTCGAGTCCACCGTCACCGTCCGGGGCACGATGCCGCGCTTCAGCCAGTGCTCCAGCAGCTGCTCGCGCGTGAACTTGCCCAGCTTGATGTCCGTGCCGCGCCCGGCCATGTTGGTCGCGATCATCACCATGCCCAGCTCGCCGGCGTGCTCGACGATGTGGGCCTCGCGCTCGTGCTGCTTGGCGTTGAGCACCTCGTGCTGCACGCCGTGCTTGCGCGTGAGCATCTGGCTCAGGCTCTCGCTCTTCTCGACGCTGGTCGTTCCCACCAGGATCGGCCTCCCCGCGTCGTGGAACGCCTTGATCTCGTCGACGATCGCGTTCCACTTGTCCTTGCCCACCAGGAACACCAGGTCGTCGAAATCCCCGCGGATCACCTGCTTGTTGGTCGGGATCGCCACCACGTCCAGCTTGTAGATGTCGTGGAACTCCTGCGCCTCGGTGTCGGCCGTGCCCGTCATGCCCGCCAGGCGCTTGTACATCTTGAAGAAGTTCTGGATCGTGACCGTCGCGACCGTCTGCGTCTCCTGCTTGATCGGCACCTTCTCCTTGGCCTCGACCGCCTGGTGCAGGCCGTCGGACCATTGCCGCCCGATCATGGGCCGGCCCGTGAACGTGTCCACGATCACCACGCTGGGCACCTGCCGCCCCGTCATCGGGTCGGGCACGTTCATGATCACGTAGTCCTTGTCGAGCGTGTACACCACGTGCGCCCGCAGCGACTGCTCGAGCAGGTGCGGAACGTCCATGTTCTGGTCGACGTAGAACGACCCGATCCCCGCCACCCGCTGCGCCTCGGTCACGCCCTGGTGCGTCAGGTGCACGCTCTTGCGCTCCAGGTGCACCTCGAAGTACTGCACGTGGCGCGTCCGCTCCGCCTCCAGGCGCGGCAGGTCCTTCTTGGCGTCCTCGAGCTGCTGCTGCAGCCCCGGGATCAGCGTCTTGTCCCGCGCCTGGCGGATGTCGCCCTCCAGCCCCTTGATCCGCATCTTGCACTTCTGCACGACCTCGTCGCCCTCGGCCCAGGGCTTCTGCTTCTGCACCAGGTCCCGCGCCAGCCGGTCAGCCAGGTCGTAGCGGGGCTGGTCGTCGTGGGCCGGGCCCGAGATGATCAGCGGCGTCCGGGCCTCGTCGATCAGGATCGAGTCCACCTCGTCCACGATCGCAAACTGCCGACGCTTCTGCACCTGCTGGTCCGCCGACCGCTTCATGTTGTCGCGCAGATAGTCGAACCCGAACTCGGCCGTTGTCCCGTACACCACGTCGCACCGGTACATCACCCGCTTCTCGTTCTCGTCCTGCATGTGCTGCGGGTGGATTGCGCCCACCGTCAGCCCCAGGGCCCAGAAGAACGGGAACGTCCAGTCGCGGTCGCGCTGCACCAGGTAGTCGTTCACCGTCACGACGTGGACCTTCATCCGCTGGGCGCACGCCAGGTACGTCGCCAGCGGGGCCACGATCGTCTTGCCCTCGCCCGTCCGCATCTCCGAGATCTTGCCCTGCGTCAGCACCATGCCGCCGATCAGCTGCACGTCGAACGGCCGGGCCCGGAACGGCGGGCGGCTCTCGGGGTACAGCGCCTTGACCGCCTCGTAGATCTCGTTGGGCACGTCCACCTGGTACACACCGGGCACCGGCGCCGGTGACCCCTGGTGAGGGCCCGTCGGCGGGGCCGGCTCGCGCGCGTCCATCTCGGCCTTGACCTTCTGGTACAGCTCGCGCACCGAGGGCTCCAGCCTCGACGCGTCGAACCCGTGCCGGTCGATGAAGATGTTGCGGATCCCCACCGCGCGGTCCATCGCCTCGCGGGCCACCGCGAACGCCTCGACCATCAGGTCGTCGGCCTTGGTCCCCTTGTCGGTGCGGGCCCGGAACTCCTGGATCTTGCCCCGCAGCTCCGCGTCGGTCAGCTTCCGAATCTGGTCCTCCAGCGCGTTGATCGCGTTGACGCGCTGCGTGTACTTCTTCACGAAGCGCTCGTTGCGCGTGCCGATCAGCATGTTCAAAAGAGGACCGACGAGTGGGATGCCCTGCTCAGCCATGGCTCTGTGCTTTCGGAAAATGCGGGCGCCAGCGGGCCAAAGGCCCGTCGAACGCCCTTCGGAATCTCAAAGTTGTATGGGTCCGCGAACGCTCGGGGAGACGACACTCCGCGACGATCCCGCGTCGATACGGCGGGGAAGCGCAGAGCAGACGGCGTCAGGCCCGGGCGGGCGGGGGCAGATCGATCAGACCGGCGCGAAGCGTCGGGACCCCATCGATGCGCTCAACGAGCACGGGAACCCGTGCGTCGTCGCGAATCAGTCGGGCCTTTGACAGGACGTGCGCAAGCCGCGCGTCCGGGCGCTCCCGCTGGAGTCTCCGCTCGCTGAGGTGCACCGTCCGCGGCAGCACCGCCGCGGCACGCTCCACCCCGCTCAGGCGGGCGGCCTCGCTCACCAGCGCACCGGACCGCGCCGCGCCGATCGTCAGTGCGACGACCAGAAGGAGCGACAGCCCCCCCAGCGTTTGACGCGGGATGGACCGTGCACCAAGGGCACGAAATGTGGGGTTGGAGTCGTCCAAGGTCGCCACTCGTTCGGGAGAAGTATCGACGCGCCGGGGGTCGGAAGCAAGGAAAGACGGGCGTTATGCCCCGGCATGGGCCCGCCTTCCAAGCCTACGTACGGACCCGCGAAGGCAGTGCAGGGTCCTCAATCCCCGCGGCACGCAAGGGTTCCGCGAAGATCACCGACGCGGATGCACGGAATCTGATCCCCCCGCGGAGCCCCGTCCGATATGCACTCCGCCGCGGACAACCCCGGACGGCTACATTGCGGTCATGGAACCGCGAAGGCCGGGACACGTTGGGAAGCCGCGGCAGAGCAGCACGGGCGCCAGAGCGCCCGAGACGGGGGCTCAGCCGATGGTCGCCCTTCGCCAATCACTCCCCAACACCCGCGAGTCGGTCACCCACAAGTTCGCCATCGCGCGCCACGAGGGCTACCTCACGATCGGCCTCTACGCCGACGGCCGCCCCGGCGAGATCTTCATCAAGATGGCCAAGGAAGGCTCGACCATCAGCGGCATGTGCCAGGCCTTCTGCCGCGCCTTCAGCCTCGCCCTCCAGCACGGCCTCTCCGTCGAGGACGCCGTCGTTCGCTTCAAGGGCATGCGTTTCGAGCCCCTGGGCCCGACCAGCAACCCCGAGATCCCCGAGGCTCAGTCGATCGTTGACTACGTCGCGCGGTATCTTGAAATGCAATACGGTTCGCGCCGCTGATCGACGAGCCCCGAGCGTCAGCGAGTGGGTTGAGCGACGCACGAGCAAGGCGGCCCGCTCGCTGACGCTCGGGGCTCGTCAAGTCACCTGGTTCGGCGGCCTCTTCCCCGCCAGGATCGCCCGCGCGTTCTCGCTCACCATCTCCGTCATCAGCCGCCGGTACTTCTCCTCAGCGCTCCCGATGTGCGGGGCCAGCGTGCAGTGCACCGAGCTCACCAGGTCCGGGTGCACTTTGGGCTCAAACTCAAAGACGTCCAGCCCCGCGCCGTAGATCCGACGCTCCTTCAGCGCCGCGGCAAGCGCCGCCTCGTCGATCACCGGCCCCCGCGAGGTGTTCACGATGATCGCGTTCTTCTTCATGAGCGCGATCGCCTTGGCGTCGATCAGGTGACGCGTCTCGGGCGTCAGCGGCGTGTGCACGCTCACCACGTCCGCCTCGCGCAGCCCTTCCTCCAGCGTCACGCGCTTGGCCGCCAGCGGCGCCAGCTCAAAGTCGACGTGCCGCTCGCGGGCCACGTAAAGCACGTTCATCCCCCAGCCGATCGACCGCAGCGCCGTCGCGTATCCGATCCGCCCCGCGCCCACGATCAGGAGCGTCCGCCCCGTGATGTCGGCCCCCAGGAACTCGGTGATCCCAAGCGGCCCCCGCGCCGCGTACTCCGGCGACCGCGCGAACCGGTCCGCCTCGATCAGCCGCCGCGCCACCGCCAGGATCAGCGTCCACGCCAGGTCCGCCGTCCCCTCCGTCACCGCGTGCGGCGTGTTGGTGACCACCACCCGCCGCTCGGCGCACAGCGCAAGGTCGATGTTGTCGTACCCCACGGCAAAGTTGCACACGCCCCGCAGCTGCGGCCCCGCGGCATCCAGAAACTCCTTATCCACCTTGTCGGAGTACATCGTGACGATGACGGTGGCGCCGCGGATGAACTTCAGCAGCCCCTCGCGCGTGACCTGCTCCTCCGGACGAACGCGCACCTCCGCGGTCCCCGCCGTCACGTCCCCGGGGACCGCCCGCGTCACCGCCACGATCGGAGCCGCCATGCCGCGGATGCCTGAATTCATGGGCGTACCGTAGCAGGCCGATGGGCGATTCAACCGTCAGACTCCTGACCTGGAACCTGCTCCACGGCGGCAGCGCCCGTCGCATGCCCGAGATCACCCTGCGCCTCCTCGACCACGCCCCCGACATCGCCGTGCTCACCGAGTTCCGCGCCTCGATCGGCGGGCAGGTCGCCGGTGTCCTCGCCGACCACGGCCTGACCCACCAGCGCCGCAGCCCCGCCGCGCCCGACCGCAACGGCATCTTGATCGCCTCGCGTTTCGAACTCGCCGCCCCTGCCGCGGCAGTTGGGGGACCGTGCCCTCTGCCCGCCAAGTGGGCCGAGGCCGATGTGCCAAGGCTCGGTCTGACCCTCGCCGGCGTCCACGTCCCCGATGATTCGCGCCCCACCGAGCGTGCCGCGTACTGGCAGTTCCTGGTCGAGTACGCCCGGGTGCACGGCACAGGCTCGTGCATCGTCATGGGAGATTTCAACAGCGGCAGGCATCGGGTGGACGAGGCCGGAGCGACCTTCGGCTCAACCGCCCTGCTGGGGACATTCTGCACGCTGGGATTCCGCGACACCTACCGCGAGTCTCACCCACAGGGGAGGGAAACCTCGTGGGTCAGCCACGAGGGCGCCGGGTTCCGCGTCGACCACGCGTTTGTCTCCAAGTCGTTGCTGCCGCGGGTCGTGGGCGTGCGGTACTCGCAGTCCGAGCGCCTTGAGCGGGTCTCGGATCACTCTATTTTGCTGCTGGAAATGGAGGTTTTTGCCCGGGACGGCACTCCCCGCGCCGGTGCCGGGCCGGAGGCTCCGACGCAGATTTGAACCCTTCCGGCCCCCGCGCGATCAAAAAACCCCGAAAATCCAGATGATTTTGACCCGTTCGGACCGATCCGACTTGCCGGACGGGCGGGGATGAGTTACAAAACCGCCGTAATTCCCGTGATTCACGGGCTTTTTCTGGAGGACACCGATGGCAGTCAAGAAGGGCAAAGCAACGACCAAGTCCACCCCCAAGGGCGTGAAGCCCCCGGCGAAGATCAGCGCGACCGGCAAGGTCCGCACCAAGAGCGAGGTGTACACCACCATCGCCGAGCACACCGGCCTGGCCCGCAAGCAGGTCGCGCAGGTGTTCGAGGTCCTCGGACGCGTGATGGCCGCCGACCTGGCCAAGCCCGCCGCCGAGCGCCCCAAGGTCTTCGTGGTCCCCGGCATGATGAAGGTCAACGCGATCTACAAGCCGCCGACCAAGGCCACCACCCGCGCCAACCCCTTCAAGCCGGGCGAGATGATGGAAGTCAAGGCCAAGCCCGCCCGCACCGTCATCAAGATCCGCCCCCTCAAGGCCCTCAAGGCCATGGTGTGAGGCTGACGGTCTGATCGGTTCGGATGCACTGAGCAACCCGCTCAGTCAGAATTGAACCAGCACGGCGTCCTCCCCCGCGGAGGACGCCGTTGTTTTTGGGGCGAGCGAAACTCTCACCGCGCGACGCTCTCAGTGCATTCCGTATTCCCTCGCGTCGAACCCAGGTCCCGCGCACCGGGTACGGATTCCTGCGCTTCGCGCACGTAAGCCTCCAAAGCGATCAAGAGCGCCCGCACCGCAAGTACGAAAGCCCGCGCAGCGGGCAACAGCCGGTAGCCTCGGGTGAAGCGAGTCTTCGAGCGAAACCCGTGGAAGCGGGTTCACAGAGACCTCATTACCCTTGTCTTTCCGGAGCCCCCGCAGGGGGCAAAGGCCGGCGCTCTTCCGCCTACCGACTCTCCGCGATCCCGATTCTGATATCACCAAAGCAGTCGTCGCCGATGAGCACCCCGCGTGACCATCTGCCTGCGCCCGCTGCGCGGCTTCGGGAGCACGCGACGCCTGCCTGTCCACGGGTTGCGCTCGCGGACTCGCTTCACCCGAGGCTACCGGCGTGCGCCCGCTGCGCGGGCTGTTGAATGCAATCCGACGCTACTTCTTCGCGCCTTCTCCGCCCGCGACCACCGCATCGATCTCATCCACCACCCCCGTCAACCCCGCGAACACCGCCAAGTACCGATCCTCCGCCGCCTCGATCTGCCGCCGGTCCTTGTCCTCGATCGCCCCGCGCAGCAGCGGCAGCATCCACGCCGCGTACCCCGAGTCGCGATCGGGCGCGCCGTACATGTTGCCGAACCACGGCCGGTCCGTCAGCGCCCCCGGCGCGAACCACGCGCGGTCGGCCTTCAGCAGCAGGTCGTTCACCTTCTCCAGCGTTTCCTTCGAGAGCTCCCCCGCGCCCTGGCGCTGCCGCACGCGCGCCATCACCTCGCGCCCGCGCTGGCCGAACTCAACCGCCGCGCCCTCCACCCGCGCCAGCTCCGGCGCCACATCGCGCGTGCTCTCCTTGCTGAACATGCCCAGCTCGCGCCCCCGCGCGGTCAGCGCCACCAACTGCCGCCGCGTCTCGGGCCCGTAATCGGCCGGGTCCAGCGGCACCAGCGGCGCGAACGCCAGGCGTGCCGCCACCGCCGCGGCTGCGCGGCTGACCATCAGCGCTGGTTCATAATCCTCGCCCACCACCTTGCGGTACCACGCCAGCGTGTCGTACGTGCTGTGGTACGAGTTCCCCGGCGAACCGCCCGCGCCCACCGCGCACACCGGCACGCCCGCGTGGCACAAAAACCCGACGTGGTCCGATCCGCCGCCCATGTCCCCGAACTTCGGGCGATCCGGGAACACATCGTCCGCGCCCCGCCCTTTCCACACCTCGAACGCACTCTTCCCCGGCGTCCGCGCCTGCGCCACCCACGGCACGCTCGCCGCGATCGCGCCCCGCAGCGACGGCGACGCCGACGAGCCAAAGTCCAGGCCCATCGACGCCATGTCCATGTTCATGTACGACACGCCGCTGCGCGTCAAGAGCTCGCGGTTGGCCTCGACCCACTCCGACGAGCCCATCAAGCCGAACTCCTCGCCGCCCCACGCGCAGAACACCAGCGTCCGCTTCGGCCTCACGCCTTCCTTGGCCATCGCCCCCAGCGCCCGGGCCGCCTCGACCATCGCGATCTGCCCGCACAAGGGGTCTGCCGCGCCGCAGTTCCACGCATCGTGGTGGCACCCGATGATCACCATCTGGTCCGGCCGCTCGCTGCCGCGGATGGTCGCGATCACGTTCGCGCTGGGCTTGACCGCGCGATCCTGCTTCACCATGAGCCGGACCTTGAGCTCGTCCCCGCCCGTGACGCGGTACGGCAGCGGCAGCCCGCCCTGCCACCCCGCGGGCACCGGCGCGCCCTTCATTCGCTTGAGTATCTCGAGCGCCGCGCCGTACCCGATCGGCTGCACCGGGATCCGCGGCAGCGCCACGTCCTTGGGGTCCAGCCGCGCAGCGTCCTTGGTCGCTTCTACGCCCGGCGTGAGCGGATCACCTCCGTACGACAGTGTGTTCAGCGATCCCCGCTCGATGCACGTGTCGTTCGAGAACCCGCCCTCGGGATAGACCAGGCCCTTCATGTACCCGCTGTCGGCCGGGTCGGTGTAGATCACCAGCCCCGCCGCGCCCGCCTCCTCGGCGAACTTGGCCTTGTACCCGCGGAAGCACCCGCCGTAGCGAGCCACCACGATCGCGCCCTTGACGTCAACGCCGAGCTCCGAGAGCTTCGCGAAGTCGGCCTTGGTTCCGTAGTTGGCGTACACGATCCGCGCCGTCACGTCGCCGTCGCCGCTGTAGGCGTTCCACCCCGGCGTCTGCGCCGGGTCCGACGCCGCGGGATCGTCGGCGAGGATGTTCTCCTTGAGGATCAGCGACTTCTGATCGGGAGCGGCGATCTCGAGCGCCGCCGCCGAGGGCAGGCACAGGTACCCCCAGAACTCGTGGCGCTTCACCTCGAGCCCCGCGTCGGCAAAGAGTTTTTCCAGCCGCTCGATGGTGCGGGCATCGCCCGGTGTGCCCGCGATGTGAGGCTCGGAGGCGAGCAGGTCGTGCGTCGCGCGAATCCCAGCCGCGCGGGGCCGCTCGACCGCCCCGGCCATCACCGCCGCGGCAGCCGCACGATCACCCTTGGGCCATTCGACCATGCGTTCGGGATCAACGACCGGCTGCGCCATCGCTCCCGCGCACCACGCCGTGGCCAGCAATACCATGCCCGCGCCGAAGTGTCGCATGATCTCTCCCGAGTAGTGGGGGCCGGGCACGCCCGGCCGAGCGAGGGCAGAATAGCCGTATGGACGAGAGCGCGAACACCATCCTGAACCGCGCGCGGGCCGGCTCGGTCGCTCTGGAGACGACGCTGCTCCTTCACGGCGTGCCGCGTCCGGACGCGCCCGGGCTGGCCAAGGAACTCGCGGACATCGTCCGTGCCGGCCGCGCTCACCCCGCGTATGTGGGCGTCTTCGCAGGGCGCCCCGTGGTCGGACTCAGCGACCGCGAGCTGGCCGAACTCTTGAACGCTCCCGCGGTTCCCAAGGCCAACACGGCGAACCTGGGTGTGCTGATGCACCGCCGGTCCCACGGCGCCACAACCGTCTCGACCACGATGGAGCTCGCCTCGCGCTCCGGCGTCCGCGTTTTCGCCACCGGCGGGCTCGGCGGCGTTCACCGCGACTTTGCCCGGCATTTCGACGTCAGCAGCGACCTTGCCGCGTTCACACGCTTCCCCATCGCCGTCGTCGCCAGCGGCGTGAAGTCGATCCTGGACGTGCAGGCCACCCGCGAGATGCTCGAGTCCCTGGGCATCCCCGTCGTCGGGTACCAGACCGACTCGTTCCCCGCGTTCTACCTGCGTCAGAGCGCCGCGCGCGTGGATGCTCGTTTCGACGATTCCGTCGACCTCGCACGGTTTATCGGCGCCGAGATGGCCCGGACCGGGCGCGGCGTGGTCGTGGCCAACCCGGTGCCCGCGCCCGACGAGATCGACGAGACCGACTGGCGTCGCTGGCTGGAGGCGGCTTCGCGCGAGGCCGAGGCCGGCGACGTGCACGGACGCGAACTCACGCCGTTCCTCCTCGCGCGCTTGCACGCGCTTTCGGGTGGCGCCACCCTTCGTACGAACATCTCCCTTATTCGTTCCAACACCGCACTTGCCGCCAGCCTTGCCGCGCAGATGGCCGGCTTGTGACTCCAGCCGTGGCGGGCCCCGCGGGCGGAATTGACAAAGCGGGGAAAACCCGACCTCCGACCGAATCGACGGGTTTTCTAGCCTGAATTCAAGGTAGTTCCCCGGTCCGCGCCCGCCGTTCGCGCAAACTTATTCACCCCCGGTCTGAGGATTTTCTTTTCCGTCCAAGGGTCATCTGATAAAGTCTGCTTCCTACGGGCGGTCAGGGTCCGATCGCCCCTTTTCAACAGTTGCTCCGCACCGTACGAGAGCCAATCGCAGCGCCGCGTTCGCGAGCGATTCAGGATGCCGCAGACCTGGGAGGGTCGGGTATCGGCGCGAGCGGTGCCATCCTTGCAGGCACGTCAATCTCGGTGGTCAGACAGTCAGCACATCAGCACCCAAGGAGTCGAGAATGAAGTTTGCAACCTCTCTTGCGTCACTCGTGGCGGTGGCGGGGCTCGCCTGTACGGCGGTCGCCCAGGACAGCGTTTCGAGCAAGTACAACGGCACCCAGCAGTCCGGCCTCCCCGGCGACGGGCTCAGCCCGTGGAACACGGCCGCCGGGTACCAGGTCTCCAAGTACGCGGTCGACCTGACCCCGATCTACACCTCCTGCGGCACGCGCTTCGGCATCGCCCCCCTCATCAAGACGAGCAAGACCGACTCCGCCCACTTCGGCAGCCTCAGCAGCGCCCAGGCGCTCAGCCAGACCACCCTCGCGGGAGTCGGGACCGCCTCGGCCACGTACTCCGAGTGGCTCGGCTACGCGGGCGCCGGCGTGCACCCCACCAACAACTTCGCCGGCACGCCCGTGACCCCGATCGCGTGGACGTCCTACCTCTTCAACCAGTTCGGCGCCGCGATCGCCGAGTTCTCCACCGACGACGGCCTCAAAAGCGTCAACAACATTCTCACCGCCGTCGTGAATTACGCCCCAGAGCGTCCCAACCGCATGTGGGTGACCCGCACCGTCGCCGCCGTCAACGAGGGCGCCTCGGGCGCCGGTGACAGCTCGCAGTTCGGCCTCGGCGGCATCGACTCCAGCGGCAACCTCTTCCTGCGTGCCGACAACTTCGGTTTGACGGGCCCGAACCCCGTCGCGGGCAACAACTACTACCGCGTGCGCTCCTTGAGCCGCAACCCCTCGAAGGTCGGCCTGATCAGCTCCGTGCTCGCCAACGGCGATGCCGGCGCTACCGACGGCATCCTCCTGGGTTCGGCCACGACGCACAACACGCCCAATTGCCTGCCGTCGGACCTGGCCTCTCCGTTCACTACCGGGTCACTCGTCGGCGCCTACGGCCGGCTCCTGGGCAGCAACTTCCTCACCAACTACGTCTACGAGGACGGAACGACCGCCAATGCGCTCACCTCCACCACCGCCCACCGCGCGGGTACCGCCGATCATCGCGGCGGCGTCAACTTCAGCCAGGTAAACCTCTTCGGCGGCGTCGGCACCGCGGCCATCATCGGCAAGAGCACCACGTCGAGCGGTGACCCGGCCGGCCTCGTCTGCACCTGGGCCGTCAACGCCAACGGGTCGGTCGGTACGCAGTACACGCTCGCCGTCCCCAACACCATCAGCGACGGCTGCTACACGTCTCCCAACGCGTGGGACGGCCTCAGCAACTACAGCAGCCAGGTCGCCGCCCGCGGCGGCAACGGCCAGATCGCTATCGGCAAGGACCAGGCCGGCAACGGCCTCCTCGCCGCCTTCGTCACCTCCAGCCGCACCAGCCTCATCAACCCCTTCAACGCCCTGGCGGTCTGCCGCTTCGACCCGGCCAACCCCGTCGGCACCGCGACCTGGAAGCTCGCGGCGTGGAACGACACGCCGAACTTCGGCGGCAAGAGCATCAAGGGTGACTACGGCCTGGACGGCATCCCCTTCACCAACGACACCGGCGAGTTCGACGGCGTGTGCGACGCCAACGACGCCCCGATCGGCCGCATGGCCAGCATGACCGAGCTGGGAATCGCCGGCATCCTCGGCCCCTCGATCTCCAACCCGGTCTTCGATTCGGTCGGGAACATCTGGTTCATCAGCGCCGTCGCCCTCAACAAGTCCTTCGGCACCGACTTCGACAGCGCCCTGCTCCGCGCCACCTACAACCCCTCGACCTTCTGCTACGACCTCGAGCTCGTCATGGAGCTCGGCGACACCTTCAGCGGCGCCAACTCCGGCCTCCGCTACCAGATCCAGTTCATGGAGATCGCCGACAGCAACTCCATCTCCTCGGGCACCATGTGCTCCGGCAACGGCACGCAGGGCGCCTGGAACAACCTCGACCCGACCAGCTTCGCCTCCACCTCCGACCCCCGCGCCCTGGGCGGGCTCGTCCTGGCGGCGAAGATCGTCTACGACGTCGACCAGGACAACGACTTCGACGACCCGACCCGCACCAACGGCGATCCCACGAGCCCCGACGAGGCCTACTACGCCCTCCTCTACATCGGCAACACCTCGCACGGCTGCTTCTCCGACTACGACGGCAACGGCTTCGTCAACGGCGATGACTTCGACAACTTTACCGCCGCGTTCATCGCCGGCGACGGCGCCGCCGATGTTGACGGCAACGGCTTTGTCAACGGTGACGACTTCGACAGCTACACCGCGGCGTTCATTGCGGGCTGCTGATGTTCCGTCCTTAACCCTCTGATTCTCGGGGCCCCGGAACGCCAGTTCCGGGGCCCTTTTTCCTTCCGCCGCGGGGCAAGAACCCCAGAGCCGCCCGATCGGCTCGGCCGCCGCGGAGCCGTCCGGTAGAATCGTGCTGACCGCTGGAGCCACCCGCATGAACCGTTCCCGTGCCTTCATCGCCGCCGGCGCATCGGTCTTTGCCGCCGCCGCTACCGCCCACGCCCAGTGGAACCCGTCGACCGGTCAGTGGCTCAAGACCGACTCGCGCGACCTGCGCGTCATGGTCTGGAACATCCACGATGAAGTCTGCTCCACCAACACCAAGGCCGAGGGCCTCAACGGCTGGTGCGCTGCGGCACGGATCGTCGCTGCCATGCAGCCCGACGTGCTCGTCATGGAAGAAACCGGCGACAACTCCGGCAACGGCACCGGCTCGGGCGTCGACTCGGTCGCCACACTGACCACCACCCTGAATCTCTTCCTGCACGGCGGCACCGACACCTTCAACGGCAACGTCGCCGTCGGCGCGTTCGTCCAGAAGTACGCCGCGAGCTACGACCTGCCCTACGTCTACGTCAGCACCATCGACGACGGGTTCAACCGCAACATCATCATGTCGCGCTACCCGTTCACCGACCTCACCGGCGACACCAAGTCCGTCATCCCAAGCTTCACCATGCTCGCGGCGTCGTACGCGCCTGGCGGCACCGGGGGCATCCGCGGCTTCATCTTCGCAGAGATCGACCTCCCCAACGCCAGCTACGGCGGCAATTTCGTCATGGGCGGCGGTCACCTCCGCAGCGGCAGCGCCAGCAGCGATCTCGCCGAGCGCCTCACCGCCGGCAAGAATATCGCCTACTTCATCGACTCCATGTTCAACGGCCTGGGCGGCGGTACGCCCGACCCCGCCAGCGTGGTCCTCGACAGCCCGGCCGCCACCCAGATCCTCAGCCCCCTCACCCCCGTCGTCTGGGGCGGCGACTTCAACGAGGACGAGGACACCAACGGACGCGACGGCCCCGCGATGTGGATGACCCGCGCCCTGACCGCCAGCCCGGGCGGCACCGACGGCACCGACCGCGACCGCTCCGATTCGACGTTCGATTCCTCGGTCGATCCCATCAACGGGAACGACAGCACTTTCGGCAGCTCGACCGGCCACAACAAGCTGGACTACATCTGCTGGCAGGACTCGATCGCCGTCGCCCGGCGCACGTTCACCTTCAACTCCACAAACTACGGCGCCGCCGCGCAGCCGCCCCAGCTCTCGGGCTACTCCGGCGGCGCGGCCCTCGCCAGCAGCACCGCGTCGGACCACCGGCCGGTCATCGCCGATTTCATTCTGCCCCTGCCCGCGCCCGGCCCCTTCAACCTCACCACGCCCGACAACTTCTCCAACGGCGTGTCCCTGACGCCCACGCTCGCGTGGACGGCCTCCAGCAACGCCGCCACCTACACCGTCAAGATCGCCGACAACCCCGCTCTCTCCAGCCCCATCCTGACCGCCTCGGGCATCGCGTCGACCTCGTACGTCGTTCCCGCCGCCACGCTCGTCAACTGCACCACGTACTACTGGGGCGTCACCGCGATCAATACCTCGGGGTCCGCCGCGTCCTCGCCCGCCTCGTTCGCTTTCAACACGTTCGCCCCCGCCGACTTCAACCACGACGGCTTCGTCACCGGCGACGACTTCGACGAGTTCGTGGCGCTCTTCGAAATCGGCGACCCGGGCGCCGATTTCAACGGCGACACGTTCGTCAGCGGCGACGACTTCGACGATTTCACGTTCCACTTCATCGAAGGCTGCTGAAGCCGAGTTACCCGCGGCCCGGTGACCCGCCCTGCATCGCCCGCAGCTCGGCCAGCGTCTTGTTGAGCTGCTTCTGAAGCAGGCTCAGCCGGATCAGCGACCGCGCCCGCACGAGCAGCTCCGCGCGGTTCACCGGCTTGGTGAGAAAGTCATCCGCCCCCGAATCGACGGCACGCTCCACGTCGCCCACCTCGTTCAGCGCCGTCACCATCACCACCGGGATGTCCCGCGTCGCCGGGTCCTTCTTCAGCCGCGCACACACCTGGAACCCGCTCATCCGCGGCATCATCACGTCCAGCAGGATCAGGTTCGGCCGCGACGCTTGCACCGCCTCCAGAGCCTGGATGCCGTCGGTCGCCGTCACCACGCGGCAGGGCAGTTCCTCGACGTACGCCGCCAGCAGCTCGAGATTCTGCTCGTTGTCGTCGACCAGCAGGATGCACGCGCCCGCAAGGTCGGTGTCGCCACCCGACGCCTCCGGTGCTCCCGGCGTGCCCGCAGGCGGCAGGTTTGTGGGTCCTATAGCCATGCCACGTTGCTCCCCGACCCCAGGATCCGAGGATCAGTGTACCCCCCGACGCCCCCCGGATGTGGATCGCCGAGCGCGGAAGGTCTAGGAATTTAAGGGTTTCGATCGTGCGTGCCGGGAAAGTCGCAGCGGCCAGGGCCGGTCGGGATCGCGCGAGCGAGCACCCCGGCGGCAAGACAGGGCCGCGCGCCTTCCCGGGCGAAGAAGTGATCCGCCATGCCCGGAATGAACTACAAACCCGCGAGCGTCTGGGAGAACAAGTTTCGCACGCCCGCGCGCGAGGACCTGTTGGCCGGTCTCGCCAAGCCCCACGCCCAGCTGATCGAAATCGCCCGCCAGCGCCTGCGCGAGGTGCCGCGTGTCCGTGAAGAGCTGATCTGGCAGGGACTTCCGTGGCGCTGGACGCTCGCGTTCCGTCTGGAGGGCGAGTCGACGCGCCCGTGGGCGTACCTGGTCCCCGAGCCCGGCAAGCCGCGCCTGGTGCTCTCGCTCACGCTCGACGAACTCACCAAGGTTCCCGTCCGCAAGCTTTCCAAGCCCGCGCGCGACCCCCTGACGCACGGCGTCGAGGTCGACGGCGTCCACTGGGTCGAGTGGGAAATCACCAGCCGGGCGCTCCTCGACGAGGTCCTGGCCCTCGCGCTGGCCCGGCGTGCCACGCCGGTTCCCGCGGCCGATTGAACGCGGCGCCGACGTGTGCAGCCGCGTGCCCCCGATCGCCGATTCACAAGGCGAAATCCAAAGCGTCACGCCTCGACGGAGGGCCGGTATGGGTGTTTCGTACGTGAACGACTCGCGCGGTGCGTGGATGCGCCGGGCCGTGTTGGCGGTGGCATTGGCCGTGGCGGTCCCGGGCGCGATCGCGCAGACGCTCAACGAGCCCATCCAGCGAATGATCGGCGGCGTCAAGCTCGGCCCCGAGGCCCGCGTGGGCGTGTGCGTCGTCGACACCAGGACCGGCGCGGTGCTGGCCTCGATCCGCGCCGGCGAAGGGTTCACGCCCGCCTCCAACCAGAAGCTCCTCAGCAGCGGCGCCGCGATGTTCGTCCTGGGACCGGAGTTTGTCTTCACGACCGAGCTGGTCAAGGACGGCGACGACCTGGTGGTGGTGGGGGCCGGCGACCCCGCCCTCGCCGACCCCGATGTGCTCGACAAGCTCGAGCCGCGCCTGACCGTCGACGACCTCCTGGGCGTCCTGGGCGATTCGGTCGCCAAGGCCGGCATGAAAAAGGTCGCGCACCTGATCGTCGACGACCGGGTCTTCGACCGCGAGCTCATCCACCCCTCGTGGCCCGTCAAGCAGCTGGGCGACTGGTACTGCGCCGAGGTCAGCGGCCTCAACTTCCACACCAACGTCCTGAGCGTCTTCCCGCGCCCCAGCCCCGACGGCCCCGGCAAGCGCCCCACGTTCACCGCCCAGCCCTCCGCGGCGTGGCTGACCGTCGAGAACCACGCCGTCACCAGCGCCGAGGGCCACAACGCCATCTCGCTCGTGCGCATCAGCGACGACAACCAGTTCCGCATGAGCGGCGAAGTGCGCTCGGCGGTGCAGGTCGCCGTCGAGACCACCGTCCACGACCCGGCCCTGTTCTTCGGACAGGTGCTCGCCGACCGCATCGAGCGCGCCGGCATCCCCGTGGGCGACGGCCCCCACGCCGGCGCCCCCAACCCCGCCGTGTCGCTCATCGGGGCCGAAGCCAAGGTCCGGCGCGAGCGCGTCCTCGCCCGCATCACCACGCCATTGCCCGACGTTCTGCGCCGCTGCAACCGCGACTCGCACAACCTCTACGCCGAGGCGCTCATCAAACGCATCGCGCACGAGACCACCAAGGAGCCCGGCTCCTGGGCCGGCGGCGCCGCCGTGATCCGCATGCTCCTCGCACAGAAGATCGACCCCGAGGCCGCGTCCACCACCGTCATCGCCGACGGGTCGGGCATGAGCCGCGACAATTCCGTCTCGCCCCGCACCCTCGCCCGCTGGCTCGCCGCCATCTCCACCGAGAGCCCCGCGATCGCCGACACCTTCATCGACTCTCTCGCCAAGCCCGGCGAAGGCACCCTCCGCGAGCGCTTCCAGTCGCCCCGCCCCAAGAACCTCGTCCGCGGCAAGAGCGGCTACATCAAGGGCGTGCGCTCCCTCTCCGGCTACCTGACCACCCCCGACGGCTCCCGCCGCGTCGCCTATTCGATCCTCATCAACGGCGTGCGCGAAGACTCCGGCGCCGCCGCCAAGCGCCTTCACGAGGACATCGTCCTCGAGGTCGACCGTTGGCTCACCCGCCAGAACACCCCCGCCCGCCCCAACCTCGGCGGCTGATCGCCACCTGCCGGGCGCCTCGCCAGCACACCCCACCAGTCACCCCGCCGGTACACTCCCCGCGCCCCGGGCTCTCCCCGGCGCGCGGAGGTGGTCATGAACATCCTGAGAGCGGGAGCGTGCGCTCCGATGATTGCGGCGTTCATGGTCGGCGCGGCAGCCGCCCAGAACTCCCCTCAGCCCGCGCCACTCCCGACCGAACTCCAGAACGCCGGCTTTGAGACCGGCGAGCCGGGCAGTCCCCCGCCCGGATGGTTCGCGGGCCCGTCCGGAGCCAAGGCCGAAATCTCCCTCGACAACCCCATCGAGGGCCGCGCGTGCCTCACGCTCGTCGCCGCGCCCCACGCCGCGCCCAACAACCCGATGCGCGCCAACCTGACGCAGGTCATCGACGCTGCCCCCTACCGCGGCAAGCGCGTCGAGCTCCTCGCCTCCGTCCGCTTCGAAGGCGACGGCAACGCCCAGATGTGGTTCCGCGTCGACCGCCCCGGCGGCGTCATGGGCTTCTTCGACAACATGGCCGACCGCCCCATCAAGGCCCAGGCGTGGGCGACCTACGCAATCCGCGGCGATGTCGACGACGACGCCACCGACCTGGCGGTCGGCTTCTTCCTCATCAACGGCGCCGGCCGCGCCTGGATCGACGGCGTGACCCTCCGCGTGGTCGGCCCCGCCAACGCAGGGTCGATCGCCCCCGCGCCCCTCGCTCCCCGCGCCACCGACAACCTCGTCGCGCTGGCCCGCCTGCTGGGCGTCGTCCGCTACTTTCATCCCGCCACCGAAACCGAATCGCTCGATTGGGACGACTACACGATCCGCGCCGTGCAGGACGTCGAGGGTGCCGCCACTCCCGCCCAACTCGCCGAGCGTCTGAACGCGTGGACGGCGCCCCTAGCGCCGACGATTCGCGTCTGGGCCGGCCCGCCCGACACTGTCCCCACCATCCCCGGCAAGCCGCAGAACGCCACCCACATTGTCGGCATGCGCTACCTCGGCTACGCCCTGCCGCAGGCAAAAAAGGCGGCGGCACAGATGGAAAACATCTACTCCGCCAGGCGCGTGCGCGAGCCCCTTGCCCGCGACGACGCCAAGCGCGAAATCCCCCCGCCCGGAACGACCGTCACGCTCGACCTTGGTGCCGGCGTCCGCGCCATCGTCCCGATCACGCTCTATGCCGACGCCGGACGCACACTCCCCGAGGCGGCCGCGAAGTTCCCCGATACCCGGGCGCGCCCGGATGGCTGGTCACCGTCCGCCAAGGACCGCGCCACCCGTCTCGCCGCGATCTGCCTGGCGTGGGGCGCGCTGCGCCACTTCTATCCGTACTTCGACGTCACCCCCGACGACTGGGATGCCGCCCTGCCGCCCGCTCTCGAGAGCGCCGCACGCGACAAGGGCCCCGAAGACTTCTACCGCACGCTCGGCGTCATGCTCGCGCACCTCCACGACGGGCACGGCTACGTCGGCGGACCCGGCGCGCCGGTGCGAGCCATCCGCGACTTCGCATGGACCTGGGCCGGCGACGAACTTGTCGTGAGCGCGGTCGCCGCGTCGCAGACTCTGCTCAAACCCGGCGATGTCATCCTTGAGATCGAGGGCAAGCGCGTGCCCGACCTCTACGCCCACGCCGCCGCAGCCATCTGCGCCGCCACCGAGCAATGGTGCCGCGCCCGTGCGCTCAACGATCTGGGCTGGACCGCCGGGCCCGGCAACGTAAGCCTCACGATCCGCCGCGCGGGCGCCGAGCTTGGCCTCAACGTCCCCCGCACCAGCGCCCCCAAACCGTTCCAACCTCCCCTCCCCGCTGACGGCTCCGAAGTCGCTCCCGGAGTCCTCTACTTCAATCTCGATCGCGCCGAGACCGCGGCGCTCATGACCGTCTGGCCGAAACTGCTCCAGGCCAAGGGCGTCATCTTCGATCTCCGCGGCTACCCCGGTTCTGCCGGCGCCATGGTCCTGCCGTACCTCAGCGACCAGCCGCTCCAGAGCGCCAAGTGGAACGTCCCGGTGCTCACCATGCCCAACTTCGAGAAGGTCACCTTCGAGAAGAGCAACTGGAACCTCCCGCCGCAGCAGCCCCGGCTCACCGGTCAGATTGCATTCCTGACGGGCGGCGGCGCCATCAGCTACGCCGAGAGCTGCATGGGCATCGTTGAAAACTACAAGCTCGGCGAGATCGTCGGCGGACCGACCGCCGGCACCAACGGCAACATCACTTCCGTGAAACTCCCCGGAGGCTACTCGCTCACGTTCACAGGCATGAAGGTCCTCAAGCACGACGGTTCGCGCCACCACGGCGTAGGGATCCAGCCCACGGTGCCCGCCGCGCCCACCGTCGCCGGCCTCGCCGCCGGGCGCGACGAGGTGCTCGACAAGGCCGTCGAGGTGCTCAAGGCGAAGATCGAGAAGGCCGCCGAGGAACCTTCCAAGCCCGCGGCAAAGTAATCTGGCGTACCCGAACGCACGGCGTCGCGTTCGAATCGCCGCTTACGGCAACGCCGTCGCGAACGAATCCGGCACGTCCCCAAACCCGTGGCAGGCCCCGTCGTACATCGCCGCCTGGAACGCTCCCGCCCCGCCCGCGCGCGCCGCGCCGTGAAATCTCGATACGCGCGCGGCCACGTGCTCCGCTTGCCTGAAGTCCAGCACGCTCGAGCACTGCGTCGGCGGCGGCGCGCCGTCGGGAAACGACACAATCGCCGCGTCCACGAACGCCGGCGCCCCGCTCGGCCGCTGCACCAGGTCCACCCGCACCTGCACCGCGCGCCCCGGCGCCGGGCTGTCGTAGTTGTCGGGGTCCCCGAGGAGCCCCGCGTGCCCCGTCGCGTTGATCGCGTACGTGCGTGTCATGGGCAGCGCGTACGCCGCGCGAACAGAAGGACACACCAGCGCCGAGCGCGTCGAGTACAGGTCCTTGCCGCTCGTCCCCGCACCCCCGGCGCCCTGCTGCACCACCAGCGCCCAGTGCGGCAGCGCGGTGTACGGCGCGCCCAAGCCCGGCCCGAGCCCTCGGTTGTCGTCGGCGTAGGCCCGCGCGATCGTGAACACCTGCTTGAGATTCGCCAGGCACACGGCCCCCCGCGCCGTCGCCCGCGCGGCAGTCATCGCCGGCAGCAGCAGCGACACCAGCACCGCGATCACCGCGACCACCACCAGCAGCTCGATGAGCGTGAACGCGCGACGCACGAACAAGGCTATGCGCTCCGGACGCCCGCCCGCCGCGTACCGCACACCGCCCGACGCCGCGGCAACCCTACCCTCTGCCCCATGCGCGCCACCATCCTCGCCGTGCCCCTGCTGATAAGCCTCCTTGTTCCCGCCGCGCACGCGCAGCCCCCCGCGGGTTCCACGCAGCCGCCCCCCTGGGCCCTCGGTCTTAAGGTCCGCGAGGGCTACGAGGTCTCTCTCGCCGCCGACAACGTCCCCGAGGCCCGCTTCATGGAGTTCGACGACCGCGGCACGCTCTACATCTCCAGCCCCGGCCGCGGCGAGGTCGTCGCCCTCCGCGATAACGACGGCGACGGCGTCTACGAGAAGCGGTCCACCTTCGCCAAGGGCCTCACGCTCGTGCACGGCCTGTGCTTCCACGACGGCTGGCTCTGGATGGCCCTCTCCCAGGGCATCGTCAAGGCCCGACCCACCGACAACGGCGCTCCCGCCGAACTCGTGACCGTCATCGCCAACCCCACGCTCCCCGGCGGCAACGGCCACTGGTGGCGCTCGCTCCTGGTCACCGATGACGGCTTCTACACCTCCGTCGGCGACCCCGAGAACATCAGCGATCAGACCGCCACCGAGCGCGAGAAGATCTGGAAGTTCACGCACGACGGCTCGAGCAAGACGCTCTTCTGCTCCGGCATCCGCAACACCGAAAAGCTTCGTTTCCGCCCCGGCACCACCGAAATATGGGGCCTCGACCACGGCTCCGACAACTTCGGCGAGCGCCTGGGCGAGAAGGCGCCCAAGTTCCAGCCCGTCACCGACCGCAACCCACCGTGCGAATTGAACCGCTACGACGAGGGCAACTTCTACGGCCACCCGTTCATCACCGGCAACCGCGTGCCGCGCTACGAGTTCATGAAGCGCGACGACATCCTCGACCTTGCCGCCAAGACCACACCGCCCGAGTGGTGCTTCGGCGCCCACTGGGCCCCCAACGGCTTCTGCTTCATCGACCCGGCGCTCAACGACAAGACCCACGCCTTCCCCGCCGACCACGCCGGCGACATCTTCGCGTCCTTCCACGGCTCGTGGAACCGCAGCGACCCCGCGGGCTACTGCGTCGCACGCATCCTCTTCGACAACGGCCACCCCTACGGCCTGCTGAAGATCGTCGAGGGACTTTCTCCCGACGGCACCGTGACCGCGCGCCCCGTCGACTGCGTGCAGGCGCCAGACGGCTCCGTCCTCTTCAGCGACGACTTCCGCAACCGCATCGTCCGCATCCGGCATGCCGCAACGAACAAGTGAGGAGAGCACCCCAGCCCGCGGTTGCCTCAATTTGCCGCGAATTCCCTTGACCCACGTGCCTATATCCGCAAGACTCTTCTTGTGACCATCGCCCGCACGCATTTCGGCCATCATCACCACGGAGAACTCCGGGCCGGGTAGCGGTGCGGTCGCGCAACAGCGTGAACCAATCAACGACGCCGGCCTTCGCCCCCCGCGAATGCCGGCGTTGTGCGTTTAGGAACTCGCTCAAATCGGCCGCGCCAAAATCCGTTCCCCTCATCCCCTCATCCCCTCATCCCCTCATCCCCTCATCCCCTCATCCCCTCATCCCCTCATCCCCTCATCCCCTCATCCCCCATGCCCACCACACCACCCACCATCATCCGCCTCGCCCTCCCTAAAGGCCGCATGGAGCAGGGTGTCCTCGCCCTCCTCGCCGATGCCGGCATCCGGATCCGCGCCAGCTCCCGTGGCTACCGCCCCGACGTCACCTTCCCTGGCTCGGGCTTCGCCGTCCACGCCAAGGTCTTGAAGCCCCAGAACATCGTCGAGATGCTCCACGCCGGCTCGCGCGACTTTGGCTTCGCCGGCGCCGACTGGGCCGGCGAACTCGGCGCGGAGCTCGTTGAATTGCTCGACACCGGCCTCGACCCCGTGCGTCTCGTCGCCGCGGCGCCCTCCGAGTTCGTCTCCGGCGGCAAGCTCCCCAGCCGCCCGCTCGTGGTCGCCTCCGAATACCGCGAGGTCACCACGCGCTGGATCCGTTCCAAGGGCCTCGACGCCAAGTTCGTCAAGAGCTTCGGCGCCACCGAGGTCTTTCCCCCCGAAGACGCCGACTGCATCGTCGACGTCGCCGCCACCGGCGCCACGCTCGTCGCCAACGGCCTGGTCATTGTCGATGAACTCCTCACTTCGTCCACACGCCTCTACGCCCACCCGCGCAGCCTCGACGACCCGCGCAAGCGCGACGCCGCCGACCGCCTCGTGCTCCTGCTCCGCTCCGTGCTCGAGGCCCGCAAGCGCGTCATGCTCGAGGTGAACGTGCCCGCCGATCGACTCGAAGCGGTGGTGGGGGTCCTCCCCTGCATGCGCGAGCCGACCATCGCCACGCTCCACCACGGCGCCGGGTACGCCGTCAAGGCCGCCGTCCCCCGCGAACAGCTCCCCGCGCTCATCCCCGAAATCAAAGCCCGCGGCGGGACCGACATCGTCGTCACCGGTCTCTCCCAGATCGTTCCGTAAGAGGACCACCGCGTGAACCGCCCCGCGTCCACCCCGTGCTCGCCCGCCGTGACCCCCGCCCCGTGGGCGCGCAACGCCTCGTCCTACGCCCCCCCCGCGCCCATCGCCCCGGTCACGCTCAAGCTCGACGCCAACGAGGGCGCCGCGCCGCCCCCGTGGCTGCGCGAGGTCCTCTCGAGTCTCGACCCCGAGACGTTCCGCCGCTACCCCAAGCCGCGCGAGTTCGAAGCCTTTCTCGCCGGCAGGTTCGGCGTCGATCCCTCGCGCGTGCTCGTGACCGCGGGCGGCGATGAAGCGATCGACCGCGCTTGCCGCGCCACGCTTGGCCCAGGCCGCGAGCTGATCCTCCCCGTCCCCACGTTCGAGATGTTCGTGCGCTACGCCGCCGTCGCCAGCGCCACGGTCACCACAGTCGACTGGCCCGGCGGCCCTTTCCCCACCGACGCCGTCGCGGCACGGCTCAGCGACCGCACCTCCATGGTTGCCGTCGTCAGCCCCAACAACCCCACCGGCGCCGCGATCGACGCCGCGGGCCTCGAGCGCATCTCGTCCCGGGCGCTCTCCGGCGGAGCCCTGGTCCTCGCAGACCTGGCGTACACCGAGTTCGCCGATGAAGACCTCACGCCCTTGGCCCTCACGCTTCCCAACGTGGTGGTGGTCCGGACCCTCTCGAAGGCCTGGGGACTCGCCGCCCTCCGCATCGGCTACGCGCTCGGGCCGCCCGAAATCATCGCCTGGCTCCGCGCGGCAGCGGGCCCGTACTCCGTCACCGGCCCCTCGCTTGCGATCGCACGCGCGTGCCTCGAACGCGGCCAGAACGCGATGCAGGCGTCCGTCGCCCGCTCGAGGCTCGAGGTTGCCGAACTACGGTCGCTCCTTGCCTCCCTCGGAGTGACCGCCGCCCCTTCACAGGGCAACTTTGTACTCGCTCGGTTCCCCGACGCCGACGCCGTGCGCGCCGCCCTCGGTCTCCGCGGCATCGCCGTCCGCGGCTTCCCCAGGGATCCGCTCCTCGCTGGCGCTCTGCGCATCACTGTCCCCTGCGACGTCCCAGCCTTCTCCCGTCTCGCCGCGGCCCTCCGCGAGATCCTCGCGCCCCGTCCCGGAGCCACGCCATGACCACCGCCCCGCGCACCGCAACTATCTCCCGCCAGACCTTTGAAACCGAGATCACGTGCACGCTATGCCTCGACGGCACCGGCGCGGCTGAAATCACCACGGGCATCGGCTTCCTCGACCACCTCCTCACCGCCCTTGCCCGCCACGCACGCTTTGACCTTTCTCTCAACTGCCGCGGCGATCTCCACGTCGACGACCATCACACCGCCGAAGACTGCGCCCTGGCCATCGGCTCCGCACTCGACAAGGCCCTCGCCGACCGCCGCGGCATCGCGCGCTTCGGCTCCGCGTACGCACCCCTCGACGAGTCCCTTTCCCGCGCCGTGGTCGACTTTTCCGGTCGTCCCTGCGCGGTCGTCGAACTCGGCCTCGCGCGCCCGATGATTGGCACGCTCGCCTGTGAGAACATCGGGCACGTCATCCACAGCCTCGCCACCGCCGCCCGCGCCACCGTGCACGTCGACGTCATCCGCGGCATCAACGACCACCACCGCGCCGAGAGCGCCTTTAAGGCCCTCGCCCTCGCCCTGCGTCAGGCCTGCGCCCGCGACGGGTCGCAGGACATCCCCAGTACGAAGGGCACGCTGTGACCGCCCCGCGCGAGGTCGTCATCGTCAGCACCGGCACCGCGAACACCGCCTCGGTCGTCGCGGCGTTTGCAAGATTGGGTGCCGCGCCGCGCCTCAGCCAAGATCCGAGCGAGATCGAGCGTGCCGAGCGCCTCGTTCTGCCGGGTGTCGGCTCGTTCGGGGCCGCGATGTCCGGCCTCGCCGCACGCGGTCTGGCCGAGCCCCTCCGCGCCCGCATCGCCTCCGGGAGGCGCTCGCTCTGCATCTGCCTCGGCCTCCAGCTCCTGTTCGAGGAGAGCGAGGAGTCCCCGGGCGTCCGCGGCCTAGGCATCGTGCGCGGACGCATCACGCGCTTCCCCGGCTCCGCACGCGTCCCTCAGCTTGGATGGAACCGCGTCGACGCTCCCGTGGGTCCGGGTTTCGTCCGCGACGGTTACGCGTACTACGCCAATTCCTTCCGCGCCACCGCACCCCCGCCGGGGTGGCGCGTCTCGACCACCGATTACGCGGGTGCGTTTGTAGGCGCCATGGAGCGTGACGGCGTCGTCGCCTGCCAGTTCCACCCCGAGCTCTCGGGCGCGTGGGGTCTCGACCTCCTCAACCGATGGTTGACAGCCAAAGACCTGTCGCCCGGACCCTCCGCACCTGATCCCGCGCGGCCGCGCCGAGGCCCGCTGCCTGTCCGCATCATCCCCTGCCTCGACATGCGCGACGGCCGCGTTGTGAAAGGGATCCGCTTCGCCAACCTGCGCGACGCAGGCGACCCCGCCGCCCAAGCCGGGCGTTACGACCAGGAAGGCGCCGACGAGATCGTCATCCTCGACGTCTCCGCCACGACCGCCGGGCGCGCCCACCAGGTCGAGACCGTCCGCGCCGTCCGCCGCGTCCTCACCATCCCCCTGACCGTCGGCGGCGGCGTGCGCACCGCCGACGATGCGGGCCGGTTGCTCGACGCCGGCGCCGACAAGGTCGCCGTCAACACCGCCGCCGTCGAGCGCCCCGAGCTCATCGCCGAGATCGCTACGCGCTTCGGCAGCCAGTGCGCCGTGCTCGCGCTCGACGCCGCTCGCTCGGGCCCGGGCGCCTTCGAGGTCGTCACGCACGCCGGCACGCGCCGCACCGGCGCCGATGCCGCGGAGTGGGCCAGCCGCGCGGCATTGCTCGGCGCCGGCGAGATCCTGCTCACCAGCTTCGATCGCGACGGCACCGGCGAGGGGTACGACCTGGAACTCCTGGCCACCATCTCCCGCGCGGTCGGCGTGCCCATCATCGCCTCCGGGGGAGCTTCGGGCCCGGCCCACATGGCCGAGGCCGTCCGCGGCGGCGCGGCAGCCGTGCTCGCCGCCTCCATCTTCCACGACTCGGTCTTCACCGTCGACGCCGTGAAGCGCGAGCTCGAAGCCGGCGGCATCCCTGTCCGCCGCGATTCCGCGCTCAAGCAATCGAGCCAGGAGCAGCCGCGATGATCATCCCCTCCATCGACCTCATGGGCGGCCAGACCGTGCAGCTCGTCGGCGGGCGCGACAAGGCCCTCGACGCCGGGGACCCGCGCCCCATCGCCGAACGCTTCGCCCTCGCCGGCGAGATCGCCGTCATCGACCTCGACGCCGCGATCGGGGGCTGTCTCAACACCGTGCTCGTCGAATCGCTCCTCTCGATCGCGCCCTGCCGCGTCGGCGGCGGCATCCGCGACATCAACACCGCCCGCCGCTGGCTCGACGCCGGCGCCGCGAAGATCATCCTCGGCACCGCCGCCAGACCCGACATCCTCCAAGCCCTCCCTCGCCAGCGCGTCATCGCCGCCGTCGACTGCCTCGACGGCGAAGTCGTTGTCAAGGGTTGGCGTGAGCGCACCGGCCGCCGCGCCACCGACGTGCTCCGCGAGCTCGCCCCCATGGTCGGCGGCTTCCTCGTCACCTTTGTCGAGCGCGAGGGTCGCATGCAGGGCATCGACATGGAGCGCGTGCGCGAAGTAGTGGGGGCGGCCGGCGATGTCCGCGTCACCGTCGCCGGCGGCGTGACGACGCCCGAGGAAATCGCCGCCATCGACCGCCTCGGCGCCGATGCCCAAGTCGGCATGGCCCTCTACACCAACCGCCTCGACCTCGGAGACGCGATCGCCGCGCCCCTCACCACCGACCGCACCGACGGGCTCGTCCCCACCATCGTCACCGACGAACGCGGCACCGCCCTGGGCCTCGCGTACTCCAGCCGCGAAAGCCTCCGCCGCGCCGTCGCCGAGCACCGCGGCATCTACCAGTCTCGCTCGCGGGGCCTGTGGATCAAGGGCGAATCCTCGGGCGCGACGCAAGACCTCCTCCGCGTCGACCTTGACTGCGACCGCGACACGCTCCGCTTCACCGTCCGCCAGCGCGCCCCTGGATTCTGCCACCTCAACACCCAGACCTGCTGGGGTCCCGCCCGCGGCCTCGCCGCGCTCGAATCCACCCTCGAAGGACGCCGCACGTCCGCCGTCCCCGGCTCCTACTCGCGCCGCCTCTTCGATGATCCATCGCTGCTCGCTTCCAAGCTCTCCGAAGAGGCACGCGAGCTCTCCGACGCAGCGTCCTCCGGTGACCGCGACCACGTCCGTCGGGAGGCCGCCGACATCCTGTTCTTCACCCTCGCCACGCTCGCCCGCGCCGGTGTCCCACTTTCAGAGGTCGAGGCCGAACTCGACCGCCGCGCCCTGAACATCTCCCGCCGCCCCGGCAACGCCAAGCCGCAGGACCACGCCCCATGAGCGACGGCTCAACGCTTCTCAGAACCATCCGCGCCCAGGACCTCACCCCCGCTCGCCCTCAACCGGTGGACGGGGCCACGCTCGCCGCCGCCGCGGCGATCGTCGACGACGTCCGCGCCCGCGGCGAAGCCGCCCTCCGCGAGCACGCCCAGCGCCTCGACGGCCTGCCGCCCGGCGCGCCGATCATCATCCCCCGCGCCGAGCTGGAGCGATCCCTGCGCTCCATTCCCGCCCACGATCGCGAACTCCTGGAGCGCACCGCCGCGCAGATCCGCGCCTTCGCCCAGGCCCAGCGCGACTGCCTGCGGGATCTCGACACGACGGTGCCCGGCGGACGCGCCGGCCACACGATCGCGCCCGTCGACCGTGCCGGTTGCTACGCCCCCGGCGGCCGCTTCCCGCTCCCCTCCAGCGTGCTGATGACCGCCGTCACCGCCCGTGTCGCGGGGGTGCGCGAAGTTATCGTGGCCTCCCCGCGCCCCGCACCGATCACGCTTGCCGCGGCGGCCGTCGCCGGCGCCGACGCCCTGATACCCGTCGGCGGCGCCCAGGCCGTCGCCGCCCTGGCCCACGGCGCCGGCTCCGTTCCCGCCTGCGACATCGTCGTCGGCCCCGGCAACCGCTGGGTCACCGCCGCCAAGAAGCTCGTTTCCGGCTCCGTCGGCATCGACATGCTCGCCGGCCCCTCCGAGCTCGTCGTGCTGGCCGACCGCACCGCCGACCCCGCGCTGATCGCCGCCGATCTGCTCGCCCAGGCCGAGCACGACGACGACGCCGTCCCCACGCTGGTCACCACCGACGCCTCGCTCATCACGCGCGTCGACGCCGCGCTGCGCGAGCAGCTCGCCACGCTCCCCACCGCGCCCACCGCCCGCCGTGCCCTGGCCAACGGCGCGGCCGTCCTCTGCGACACGCTCGACAACGCCGTCGCCGCCTGCGATGCGCTGGCCCCCGAGCACCTCGAGGTCATGACCGCCGACCCCCGCGCCGTCGCCCTGCGTCTCCGGCACTACGGCGCCGTCTTCATCGGCGCCCGCAGCGCCGAGGTCCTCGGCGACTACGGCGTCGGTCCCAACCACGTCCTGCCCACGGGGCGCACGGCTCGTTTCGCCGGAGGACTCTCCGTGTTCACGTTCCTGCGCGTGCGGACATGGCTGGAAGCCGGCGACCACGACCGGCCGGTCGCGGGCGCCGCCGCGGCGTTCGCGCGGCTCGAGGGGCTCGAAGCGCACGCCCGCGCCGCCGATCGGCGCGGCCGATCCCCGTCCGCCTGAATACTCGGTGTGGTGCCCGGCGGTGCCTCAGCAGCCGGCCACGAAGTCCCACATGAACGTGTCGAAATCGTCGCCGTTCACGAAGGTGTTCCCGTCGTAGTCCGACGCGATGTCGCCGGCCACGAACGCCTGGACGAACACGTCGAAGTCCTCGCCGCTGACAAACCCGTCATTGTTGACGTCCGCGTGGCAGTGAACATCGAGGAAGCACGATGTCGACGACTTCACCGAGCAGTCGCTGAACGCCAGGAGGCGGTAGTTCGCCGAGTCCATCGCGCCCGCCGCGGCAATGACCAGCGTGGTCGTCTCGGAACCGCTGATGTTGGCCCCGTCGGTGAGGTCCTCGAAGTCGTCCGAGTAGGACCGCTGCCATCGGTACTGCACCGACCCCGGCGCCGAAACCGAGACGCTGATCGTCGCCGTCTGTCCGGAGGGAACCGGCAGAATCGACGGGGGCTGCTCGGCAATCTCCGGCACGACGTCGCACGTGACCAGCAGCGTGGCGTTGTTGCTCACCAGCGTCGTGCACGACGCCGTGACTTGCAGGGAATACGTCCCCGCGTGCTGGAAATCGGCCGGAGAAACGGTCAGCGTGTCCGTCTCCGTCCCCGCGTATCCGCCCCCGTCCGACAGCGGCTGACCGTTCCGTCGCCACCGGTACGACAGCGGGTCGGGGGACGTCGCCGGAGCCGTGAACACCGCCGAGGACCCGCGCACCACCGACTGCGAGTGGGGCTGCTGCGTGAACGTCACGCACGGCGCACCCCCGTCGTACGTGATCTCCAGAACCGGGCGGTCGGCCGCCTGCGCGTACTCCGAGGAGTAGAACTGGGCCATGTCGGTCCCGGGCGCGTGCAGCAGGAACCCGTAGTTGGGGGACGTCCCGTCGCTCCACGCCTGCACCGCCCCCGTCACATCGAACACCGCCGGAGTGACCGCGACGTTCGGGATGGTCTCAAACTCCGCGACCGACGCTGCCTCGGTGTCGTCGGTGCTGACGCCCGCACCCAGCGAGTTCCATGTTGACGTGTCGGTCCAAGGCACCAGCATGCGGTGCATGCTGAACGCGTCGCGGCTGCGGTCTCCGCCCACCATGAGGGTGAGCTTCGCCGACAGGATCGTCGCTCCCTGCGGGACCCGCGCGGCTCCCGTGCCGAACAGGTTGTCGTACCGCAGCAACACCTGCCGCCCGGCCCCGCAATTGAGGTAGGTCGTGGCGCTGGTAGACTCGTTGGGGATCGACGAGTGCAGCCAGCTGTCGTGCGCCGAGTTGTACCCCGAGTTGCCCTGCTGGAACACCCGCCGCACCGCGAGGTTGTTCTCCGCGAAGATCCCCGGGATGGAGTGCGCCCCCGCCGCCTTGCCCGGCGGAACCGCGCCGTACAGGTCGCAGATGGTCCGCAGCAGGTCGTGCTGCGTGCAGAACGACTCGATCTGCCCCAGCCGCACCATCGGGCCGTAAAAGATCGTCGGGATCCGGTTGCGCGTAACGCCGTTGTCCTCGTCGAACGTCACGATCAGCAGGCTGTTGTTGGCCATCGCCCAGTCGGCGTACGCCCCCATGTACGTTTGCACCCACGCGTCCCCGCTGGCGACGTTGTTGTTGTGCATGCTGTGCGCGATCGTGGGCACCACGAAACTCACCGTGGGCAGTTGCGAAAAATCCCACGTCGGAAAGTCGGAGAACGGACGGTTCACCGTCGGTGGCAGCTGATTGGTACCGGGATTCGTCGCCTGCCAGCTGGCGCACGGGTTGACCAGGCGGGTATAGAAATTGCCCGCCGTCGGGCCGGTGAACCCCACGAACGGCAGCGCTTCTGAATAACTCGTGAACGTGCGCCCCGCATTCATGATCGACGAGCCGAGGTTGGGGCTCTCGAACGGCGCGCCCGGCGGCGGATTGGCGTTGTCCTGAACGTCCTGGTTCGAACCGCCGAAAAACTCAAAGTAGTTCGGCTGGCTCGGGTGCGTCAACGCGAAGAAGTTCGTGCAGAATGCCCCGCCCTGCGCCAGCGAGTTCAGGTACGGCGCGTCCGGACTGCCGATGATCTCCTGATACCCGCGGTTCTCCAGGACCAGCACCACCACGTGATCAACAACCGGCGGAGATCCGGAACAGATCGCCGCGCAGGCCGCGGAAAAAAGCAAAGATGCACTCACCGCGTGCCGGTACCCCATCATGAGAGCTCCCCCCCGGAAGTGCACGTCAGTATAACTCAAGCCGCCGCGGCGCCAAGTCAATTCCGTCCGCGCCTGCGGGCACCGGAGACGCCGGTCCTTTAATCGGACCTCGAGGCTGTTCCCACGAACGCGGGAGCCGCCCCGCCCCTGGGCTCGCCACGTTTCCACGCCCGGGCCTCGTCCGGCCTGCCCGAATCCTCGAGCACCTTCGTAACCAGGTTCGCCGACTCGACCGACAGCTGGTTCTCGCGGCCGTACAAAGCCACGCACCCTCCGTACTGCTCTTGCGCCAGGTGCAGCGCCTCCTCGGGGCGCCGCTGCGCCAGCCGAAGGCGCGCCGCGACCCCCAGCGCGTGCAGCGTCCGCTCGTCCCGGAGCCCAAACCGCTCCCGCGCGACCTCCACCGCCGACGTGATCTCGCCGTCCGCCTCCTCCAGCCGGCCAAGCTCCGTCAGCGTGATCGCCAGGTTGGCGTGCTGGTGGATCGTCTCCGGGTGCGTCGGGCCCAGCACCCTCTCCGAAATCTTCACCGCGTCGCGCATCAGCGGCTCGGCCTCCGCGGGACGGCCCGCGCGGCTGTAGCACACGCTCAGGTTGATCGTCGTCGTCAGCGCGGCCTCGGAATCGGCGCCCATCGTGCGCACCGCGCTCCCGCGCGCACGCTCCAGGATCTCCTCCGCCTCCACGAGGTTGCCCCGGTCGATCAGGAACAGCCCCAGGTTGCTCTCCGTCATGATCGTCGCGCGGTTCATCCCCCCAAGACGCCGCCGCGTCGACTCCACGATCTCGCGGTGCAGGCGCTCGGCCTCCTCGAAGAGGCCCTCGCTCTCGCACGCGAACGCCAGCTCGGTCCGCACGTTGATCGCCTCGGCAGAATCGGAAAGACCCGCCGCGTCCGCTGCCCGCAGCGCCCCGCGCAGCGGCTCGATCGTCTCGCGGTAGCGACCCTGCTCCATCTGCGCCGACGCCAGCGCCGCCGCGGCACGGATTCCCGGCGCCGTTCCCTCCAACCCCATATCCCGGTAGATATCACTCGCCGACCGCGCGTGCGACTCCGAGTCCGCGAACCGCCCCAGGGCCAGGTACGACGAGGCGATCGCCTCGTGGAGCCCCGCCCGCACCACCGGCCGGTCGCTGAACCGCGCGTCGAGCGTCGCCGAGGCGTGGTCCAGCACCTCCCGCACCGTCGTGTCCTTGCCCCCGCGGTCGGGCTCGACCGAGCGGAGCATCTCCTGCAGGAACCCGTTGATGGCCGTCGCGCTGTCCGCCGCCGCGCGGGCCCTCCGGGCCTGCACCATCGTCGTCGCCAGCCCCGCCACAAGCGCCACGAACACGCCCAGCACGCCCGCCACCACGGCCCGGTGCCGGCGCGCAAACTTCCGCACGGTGTACGCCGCGCTCGCCGGCCGCGCCAGGATCGGCTCGTGCCGCAGGAACCGGCGCAGGTCCTCACCCATCTCCGAGGCCGATTGGTACCGCCGCGCCGGGTCCTTCTCGAGCGCCTTGGCCGCGATGGTGTCCAGGTCGCCGCGCAGCTCGCGCGCCGCCGCGCCCAGGCGCGCCGGCTCGTGCTCGGCGATCCGCCGCACCGCCTCGTGCACCGAGAGACCGTCCACCTCGATCGGTGTGCGCCCCGCCAGAGTGTCGAACATCAGCGCGCCCAGCGAGTACACGTCCGACCGCACGTCCACCCGCGCCGGGTCCCCCGACACCTGCTCGGGGCTCATGTACGCCAGCGTCCCCAGGATCATCCCCGCCGCCGTGTGCACCGTCATCCCCGGCTCGTCCCCCTCGACCAGGCGCGCGATGCCGAAGTCCAACACCTTCACGGCGCCCGACGCGTCGACCAGCACGTTCGCCGGCTTGAGGTCCCGGTGGATCACGCCGCGCTGGTGCGCGTGCGCCACCGCGTCGCACACCTGCGCGATCGCACCGATCCGCTCGCGCAGCCCCGGCGTCCGCCGCGCCCACTCCGTCAGCGACACGCCTTCCACCAGCTCCATCGCCAGGTACGGCACCGCCGCTCCCGACGCGGTCTCCGTCCCCGCCTCGTAGACCTGCGCGATCCCCGGGTGCTTGAGCATCCCCAGCACCGCCGCCTCGCGCGTGAACCGCCGCAGCAGCCCCGGCCCCACACACCCCGGGCGCATCAGCTTCAGCGCCACCGTCCGGCGCGGCGCATCCTGCTGAGCCGCGAACACCACGCCCATCCCGCCGGCGCCCAATTGGCGTACCAGCGTGTACCGCCCGATCTTGGCCCCCGGCGCCAGCCACCCCGGCAGAGCATCCGCCTCGTCCCCTGCCGCGCCCCGCGCCAGCGCCGGACTCTCCAGGAACGAGTCGGTGTGCTCCGAAGCCTTCAAGAGGCTCTCAATCTCCGCGCGCAGCGCCGAATTCCCCGCGCACCGCGCCTCCAGCAGCCGCAGCCGCTCCTCGCCGCGCACCCCCAGCGCCGCCAGGAAGATCTCCTTGCTCCGCGCCAGCGCCTCGGAACTCACGCCGACACCCCCGCGTCGCCGTCCACCCCGCCGAGGTTCTCGATCTCCCGTCGCAACCACGCCTTGGCGTACGTCCACTCGTTCTTCACTGTGCCCGTCGACACCCCCAGGGCCGCCGCCGTCTGCTCCACCGTCAGCCCCGCGAAGTACCGCATCAGCACCACGTCCGCCTGGCGCGAGTCCCGCGCTTCCAGACGCTCGAGCGCCGCGTTCAACTTCAGAAGGTCCACCCGCGCCTCATCCGGCGCCGGCGTCTGCGCGCTCACGGTCATCGTCGGGTCGTCCATCGACACCCGCCCGCGACCGCCCCCGTGCTTCTCCGCCGCGCGGCGACGGGCCCGATCGACGAGTATGTTTCGCATCGCCCGCGCCGCCGCGGCAAAGAAATGCCCCCGCCCCGCCCACTCGACGCCTTCACCGCCCACCAGCTTCAAGTACGCCTCGTGCACCAGCGCTGTCGGCTGAAGCGTGATCCCCGAGGGCTCTCGCGCCAGGTGCGCCGACGCCAGCCGCCGCAGCTCGTCATAGACGAGCGGCAAGAGTTCCTCCGCGGCACGGGAATCCCCCGCGCCGGCGGCGTCGATCAGGCGGGTGATGTGCGTCTGGGGGGCGTCTGGCATGTGCTCTAGACAGATTCTAACGACCCGTCCCGACACGAGATACGCCATCGGTTCGGGATTATGGTTCTCGCCGGGCCCAATCCGGATTCTTTGACCCCTCCTGAGCCCCGCCTCGCTCTTACTCAGGGACGCCGGACCCGAAGGAGAGAGCGGGTCCGGCGCCCGGGAGGCCATATTCAGATGCGCACACCACACCGTCACGCCCGTACGTCCTTGGCCGCGACCCTTTCACTCCTGGCCGGCTCGGCCCTGGCCTCCGACATCTGCGATGTCAGCCGCTACGGCGTGCCCGACCTCGACCAGAAGCGTCAGGCTGCCAGTGGGATTTTCGGCCTTCCCAACGACGGCAAGATGTACTGCGTCCCGACGTCGTGGGTCGACTGGCTCGCGTACATGGCCAACAACGGATACCCCGACGCGCTGGGCTTTGCGCCCTCGGTGCAGGGCCCTCAGAACTGGGCCGACGGCAACACCACCCAGTACAACGGCCTCACCAACAGCATCTCCACCATGGGCACCTACCTCGGCACCGACCCCATCGGCGGCACCGGCGGCGGCGTGGGCGGGCTCCTCAACTACCTCGAGAACCGCCTCCCCGACGACTACTTCATCGCGTCGTCGGTGGGCGCCACCAACTTCTCCAACGTCCTGTACATCGGTCCCTCGCCCAAGGACATCGCCGAGATCATGTCGATCGGCGGGCTGGTCTGCATGGGCATCTCCTGGTACCAGATCGAGGGCAACCACTACGAGCGCAAGGGCGGCCACTACGTCGCGGTCCGCTCGGTCTCCGACGCCTGCTCGAGCACGCCCACCATCGGCTACCGCGACCCCTGGACCGGCGACTCAAACTTTTCCCAGGACTCCTTCACCACGCGCTATTCCTCCTGCACCCTCGTCAACGCCCTCTTCAGCCCCAAGAACGACCCCGCCAACAACAACTCGTTCTACTACAAGCTCGACACCTACACGGGCGACACCAAGGGCTTCTTCACCAGCTACGCCTTCCTCTGGCCCAACTTCGGCGCCGGCATCGACACCGTGGTCGGCAAGGTCAAGATCATCCATCCCGTGAGCTGGCTGCGCGAAGCCCTCCCTGCCGTGCAAAACATCAGCTTCGCCGCCCTCACCGACGGACCCGCCCTCCACCTGGCCATGCACCCCTTCCGCGCCCACCTGGCCGTCGTCGCCGGCGCCACCGCCAAGAACCCCGGCATGCTCCTGGACATCAACATGTGCGACGGCTCCGTCCGCGTCGTCCACAAGTTCGACCACGCCCCCGGCCCGGTCGTCTTCGGGCGCCACGGCCAGCTCTTTGAGTGCGATGGCAGCGTCCTCAAGGCCATCAACTTCGCCGACGGCAGCGTTCTCAAGGAGCGCCAGGTCGACCAGCCCCTCGACGCGATCGACTTCGACGACGCCACCAACGAGGTCCTCATCATCGCCGTGAAGCCCCAGCGCCTCCTCCAGTTCTCCGAAGACCTCGGCACCGGCATCGACCGCCCCCTCCCCGAAGCCGTCGCGCTCCTGCCCCACGCCTCCATGGCCATCAACCCCCTCGACGGCAAGCTGAACATCTGCAAGGGCGACGGCTCGGTCTTCCCCATCACGCGCCCCACCTCGCCCACCGCGCCCCTCACCGCGACGTCGTTCACCCTCCCCGGCCTCGGGAATCTGGTGAAGAGCCTCCGCTTCACCGGCAAGGGCGACGCTCTGGTTCTCGACAACGGCAAGGTCGCCGAGCTCGCCCGCGGCAAGGACGGCCGCTATCTCCCCGCCGACCACACCGGCTTCGGCGGAGAAGGCTTTGGCGGCGAATTCCTCACCGCCCAGAGCCGCACCGGCATCGACGCCCGCGAACTCGAGACCCTCGACAACCTCCCCCCCGAAGCCCCCGCTGACGACGAGGTCAAGGACTGCTTCTCCGACTACAACGCCGACGGCTTCGTGAACGGCGTCGACTTCGACACCTTCGTCGCCGACTTCGTCGCCGGCAACATCAAGTCCGACGTCGACTTCGACGGCTTCGTCACCGGCGTCGACTTCGACACCTTCGTGGAACGCTTCGCCGAAGGCTGCTGATCCCCACGACCCGATCCGGCCCCAACCCCGGACTCGACCCGAGGCCCAGACGCCGGGCCCACCCCGGGACCCAACCCAAGCCCCAAGCGGCGCGGACGCGACAACCCCACCACGCGTCAGCGCCCCCCCGCGACGCCGGCTTCGAAGAGAGAGCCGGCGTCGCTTCCTTTTTGAACTCCTCGCCCGCGCCCGCGCGCAGCGCCCAACGACTCATCGCTGAATCCCGCGCGACCCACTTCGCTCCCGCCTCCGGCATGGAAGATCGCGCACCCATTAAGCGGGACGTGTGTCCAAGCACCGCACCGCACGCATCACCCCGCGACCATCTCGCCGATCCCATCGATCCCATCGATCCCTAAGACCGATCACGCCCAGCCCGCGCAGCGGGCGCCGGCCGGTAGCCTCGGGTGAAGCCCGCGCCCCGCGGGCGCAACCCGTGGTCAGCGTTATCCAAATTCCCAAGAGCCCCCGCAGGGGGCGAAGGCCGATCCGATTCCGCTTGGATCCTCACGTCCGTGCGGCTTGCGGCTTTGCTTAGCTCATACGCTGAATGCGATGCCTATTTCACACCCTTCCGTTCAGTCTTCGGAGTCAGATACGCCCCGGACTTGAGCCAACCGACAAAGCCATAATTCGACGGACGCAAATGCGGATGGTTACAGCGGATCGCCGTGAAGCTTTCTTCGGGCTGCTGCAGAATGTCATCGAGTGACGCGTCAAAATCGACAATGATCATCTCTTCGATGACCCGCGCATCCCGAGGCCAACTGTACACCCAGTGGTCGTTCGTTGACAGCCCTTCCAGATCGGCCCAGGAACGCGGCCACCGATGTTCAGGGTCCTTCTCGATGAAGTCTCCGACCAGGTCGCAGACCATGAGTTGAGCCTGCAAGTATTTTTCACTCAAAACCAGCGCATCGAACGCCTGCTTAAATTTCCAACCCGCAAACAATGCGAAGGCAAGCACAATTCCTAGGACGACCACGCATCCGACAAATCGGCGCGGTTTCGGAGCACCTGTTTTGGGGGAGTCTTGCACTTGCACGCTCGGCTTGATCGCTCTCTGTGCTCGTCACGCCGCGCCTCACTCACAACTTCTTCAACGCCTCCACCAACCGATCAATATGCGACTTCTCATGCGCCGCCGAAACCTGGCACCGCAAGCGCGCATGCCCCTCCGCCACCACCGGGTACCCAAACCCGATCACGAACACGCCCAGTTCCAGCAGCCGCTTGCTCATCGCGATCGCCTTGGCCGTGTCCCCGACGATGATCGGGCAGATAGCGGTGGGGGACTCGAGCACGTTGAACCCCGCGGCCTTGATCTTCTGCCGCGCGTACGCCACGTTGTCCCGCAGCTTCGCCACCCGCTGCGGCTCCCGCAGCATGATCTCGATCGCCTTCTTCGACGAGCACGCCACCGTCACCGGCAGCGCGTTGGAAAACAGCGTCGGCCGCCCGCGCTGGATGAGCAGCTCGATCACCCGCCGCGGCCCCGCCACAAACCCGCCCGCGCCCCCGCCCAGCGCCTTCCCCAGAGTGCCCGTAAAGATGTCGACGCGACCGGGAAGTGACGAAGTGACGGAGTGACTCAGTGACGAAGCGGAGGATGCAAAGCCCTGACTCTTCCCTTCGTCACTCCGTCCCTTCGTCACTTCGTCACTTCCGATCAATCCCCAATGCTCGTGCGTCCCCCGCCCCGTCTTCCCCATCACCCCGTGCCCGTGCGAGTCATCGACGACCAGGATCGCCCCGTACTCGTCGCACAATTTCCGCATCGCCGGCAGATCCGCGATCGACCCCTCCATGCTGAACACGCCGTCGGTCACCACCCAGATCTGCCCCGTCACGTCCTTGTTTGCCTTGGCTTCCTTCAGCCGCTGCTCCAGCGAGTTCTCGCCCTTGAGCACGTTGTTCTTGTACAGGCTCTTGTGTAGCCCCTTCTTGATCACCGTCGCCAGGCGCACGCTGTCGATGATGCTCGCGTGGTTCAGCTCATCGCTGATGATGATGTCTCCCGCCTCGCACAGCGTCGGGAACACCGCCTCGTTGGCGTTCCAGCACGACACGAACGTGTACGCGCTCTCGGTCCCCATCATCCGCGCGATCTCGTGCTCGCACTCCTCGTGCGGCGTGAACGTCCCGCAGATGAACCGCACGCTCGCCGTCCCGGCGCCCCAGTCCTTCAGCCCCTTCAGCCCCGCCTCCACCACCTCCGGGTGATTCGCAAGGCCCAGGTAGTTGTTCGAGCAGAAGCACGCGCACTCGAACTGCTTCCCGTCGGGCCCCTGGATCTTCACCACCGCGTCCATGGGCGACTCGAGCATCTGCAGCGTCTTCCAGACGCGCTGCTCCTTGAGCTGCTCGAACAACTTGTCGGTGCGGGTGTCGAAGATCGTGGCCATGGCGTCTGAACTCCGTGCAAAATGACTGAACGACATCCAGGCGCGATTGTACCGGCACCTCGCCGCCCTCCGACCGCGCCTCCCAAGCCGCAACGCGGCGCCCGTAGAAAGCCAGGGGCGGCAGCCCCTGGATAGCCGCCGGAAGTCGACCAGCCCCGACGGGGCGATACATGAACCGCCCGCCTCTTCCGATGGGCCCACGCGCTCCCCGGTACCATCCCCGTCCCGCAAGGAGCCCCCGATGCCGCTTCGCACCTTCGCCCTGCTCTCCCTCGCCCTCACCACCGCCACCCTCGCCCAACCCCCCGTCCCCTCCGCCCCTCCCGCGCCCCTCGCCGGTCTCAAGTACGACGCCGAATTCTTCCCCGGCGCGCACCATGACCCCAACATCCCCACCCCCGACTCCATCCTCAACTTCCGCCTCGGCGACAAGCCTGTCACGCACGCTCAGGTCGAAGCGGTGCTCAAAGCCCTCGCCGCCTCCCCGCGCGTAAAACTCTTCGAGTACGCCAAGACTCACGAGGGCCGCACCCTCTACTACCTGGCCATCAGCTCCGAAGCCAACATCAGGAACCTCGACCAGATCAAGGCCGACGCCGCCAAGCTCGCCGACCCCCGCTCCATCCCCGCCGCCGAGGCCGACCGCATCGCCGCCTCCATCCCCGCCATCGCGTGGATGGCCTACGTGATCCACGGCGATGAAATGTCCAGCACCGATGCCGCGCTCGCCTTGGCCTGGCACCTTGCCTCCTGCACCGACGACGACGTCAAGGCCCAGCTCAACGAGCTCGTCGTGCTCATCGACCCCCTCATGAACCCCGACGGCCGCGACCGCTGCATCGCCAGCATCCTCCAGAACCGCACCGTCCAGCCCTCCACCGACGAGCAGTCCATCATCCACTCCGAAGTGTGGCCCAGCGGCCGCATGAACCACTACCTCTTCGACATGAACCGCGACTGGATCTGGGGCACCCAGCCCGAGTCCCGCGGCCGCATCAAAGCCGCCGGCGAGTGGAACCCGCACTACTTCGTCGAAGGCCACGAACAGGGCGACTTCGACACCTTCCTCTTCATGCCCCCCCGCGCCCCCATCAACCCCAACATTGCCGACTCCATCCACAAGTGGGCCGCCGCCTTCGCCGACGACCAGGGCAAGGCCTTCGACGCCCATTCCTGGCGCTACTACACCGGCGAGTGGAACGAGGAGTGGTACCCCGGCTACTCCGGCTCCTGGGGCGCGCTCCGCGGCGCCATCGACAACCTCTACGAGCAGGCCCGCATCGAGACCGACGCCGTCCGCCGCCCCGAAGGCACCCTCGAGTCCTACCGCGAGTCCGTCCACAAGCAGCTCGTGAGCTCCCTCTCCAATCTCTCCATGCTCCAGAAGAACCGCACCGCGATCGTCAAGGATTTCGTCGAAGAGAAGCGCAAGGCTGTTTCCGAAGCCGCGCCCTTCGGCAACCGCCTCTTCGTCCTCGCCGGCGCCTACGGCAACGGCGGCCGGTGGGAGCGCATGGCCGATCTCCTCGCCCTCCAGGGCATCGAGTCGTACCAGCTCACCGCAGAACTCAAAGCCTCCGGACATGACTGGCTCGGCCGCGAATTCAAAGACCGCGCCTTCCCTCCCGGCACCGTCATCGTCCCCGCGCGCCAGCCTCTGGGCCGCCTCGCCTCCGCCATCCTCGAGCTCGACCCACGCATGAGCCCCGAGTTCCTCACCGAGGAACGCCGCGAACTCCTCCGCTTCGGACAGTCGCGCCTCTACGACATCACCGGCTGGAACGCCGCGATGATGTTCGGCATCGACGCGTTTGAGATTGATGCCGCGCTCCCTTCGTCCGCCCGCAAGGCCTCGACGCAGACCGGCGACTTCGCCCCTCCCGCGCCCGCAAACACCATCGCCTGGTTCGCCGACGGCACCGACGACCGCGCCATCGCCCTCGCCGCCCGCCTCATGGACCGCGGCATCAAAGTCCGCTGCATCAACAAGCCCACCAAGCTCAGCGGCATCACCGTCCCCCGCGGCTCGATCTTCGTGCTCAAGAAGGACAATCAGGATTTCACCGGCGACCTCGCCGCGACCATCGCCGAAACCACCAAGACCTTCAGCATCCCCATGCACGCGCTCACCAGCGGCATGGGCCCCGGCGACAGCCCCGACCTCGGCGGCCAGCACTTCATCCTTCTTGAGACGCCCCACATCGCCGTCCTCACGCGCGACCCCTTCAACCCCTACACGGTCGGCGAGGTCTGGCACCTGATCGACCACGAGCTGGGAATGCGTGCCGCGTTCATCAACACGCAGAACCTCAGCGGCGTGGACCTGCGCCGATACAACGTGCTCGTCATCCCCGACGGCGGCGCCGACGGCTGGACCGACAAGCTCCCCGCCATCAAGTCCTGGGTCGAACAGGGCGGCACGCTCATTGCCATCGGCTCTGCCGCCGCGCCCTTCTGCAAGGAGAAGGACGGCATCGGCTCCACGCGCCTCCTCCCCGATGTCCTCACCAAGCTCGACGAGTTCCGCGCCGCCATCGTCCGCGACTGGCTCGGCAAGAACACCGCCCCCGACCCCGCCCAGGTCTGGTCCTACAACCCGCCCGAGAAGCTCGAGTACCCCTGGACCCTTGGCGACACCGAGAAGCTCGCCGACGATGAGGCCAAGCGCCGCGACCAGTACCGCGACCTCTTCATGCCCCAAGGCGCGCTCCTCGCCTCGCGCACCGACGACCGCCACTGGCTCACCGCCGGTTGCGGCGACATCCTTCCCGTCATGTACGGCCACAACCCCGTCCTCATCCCAAGCTCCGGCGGCAACGCCCCGATCCTGATGGGCGCGTTCGTCCCCTCCACCAAGCCCGCGCCCAAACCCGAAGACGAGAAGGCAAACGCGAAAGACGCGACGCTATCGAAGGAGAAGGACTCGAAGGACCCCAAGGACGTCAAGAACCCGACCGAGGACGCAGGACCAAGGACCAAGGACTCTTCCTCCAAATCCGATGACAAGGACGCCAAGGACAAGAAGGACGACGCCCCCAAGCCCGGCTGGCTCCTCGCCCCCCCGGGCTACGAACTCCGCCTCCGCATGAGCGGCCTCCTCTGGCCCGAAGCCGCCGACCGCATCGCCAACTCCGCCTACTGCACCCAGGAACGAGTCGGCAACGGCCAGATCATCCTCTTCGCCAACTCTCCAACCTTCCGCGCCGCCACCCGCGGCAGCACCCGCGTCATGTCCAACGCCCTCGTCCTCGGCCCGGGAATGGGCGCGTCGCAACCGGTCCGGCCGTAATCACTGAGCGGCCCCTTCCGCTCACTCTCCCCTTGGGAGAGTCCCCGCGCTTCGCGGGGGTGAGGGCTTCGTGTTCTACCTCACCTACATGCCTTGTGCTGCCTGCGCCTTTCCGCCACTCATTCCCCTGCCCAAGCCGGGCCGAGCGCGCCGGCAGGTGCGACCGTTGTGAATCTCTCATAGGCTCCGGCATGTCAACCGGAGAACCATCACCACCGAACGCCGTCTCGCGCCGTCACTTCCTGATCTCCGCCTCCCTCGCGGCAACCGCGCTCGGCCTTGAACCACCGACAGGAATCGCCGCGCTCACCCAGCCGCGCCCCGCCCCGTCCGACGCCCCGGCCGCGCTCTGCCTGTGGTACGACCGGCCCGCCAAAGCATGGATGACCGAAGCACTCCCCATCGGCAACGGGCCCATGGGCGCCATGCTCTTCGGCGGCACCGAAGTCGAGCGCATCCAGTTCAACCAGATCAGTCTCTGGAGCGGCGCGCGCACGGCCGTCGAAGCCCCCGCCCCGGACAAGCCGCCAGATGAGCAGCAAGACCTCGGCGCCTACCAGGCCTTCGGCGATGTCCTCATCCACCTCGGCCATGACTTCGCCAAGGTCACCGAGTACCGCCGGGAACTCGACATCGATCGCGCCGTGCACCGAGTGACGTACACGTACAAAGGCGTGCGCTACCAGCAGACCGCCTTCGCCAGCCACCCCGACGGCGTCGTGGTGATCCACCTCGCGGCAGACAAGCCCGCGGCCTTCACCGGCCGCGTTCAACTCGCCGACATGCACCAGGCCCGCATCTCCGCCGACGGCAAGAAACTGACCTCGGTGGGCAAGCTCGACGACGGCTTCGAGTACGAGGCCCAGCTGCTCGTGCGGAACCAAAGCGGCACGCTCGCAGCCAAAGCCGACGACGCCCTGGCCAAAAACCCCTGGGGCATCGCCGTCCCCGCCACCAGTCTTGTCTTTGAGCAAAGCGATAGCCTGACCTTGATCCTGAGCGCAGGCACCAACTTTCTCCAGGATCACACCACGCAGTGGCTCGGCGAGCACCCCCACGCGCTCGTCACCCGGCGGGTGGATTCCGCCGCCGCGCAAAGCGTGGAAGCCCTGCTCGCACGCCACATCAAGGACTATCAATCCCTGTTCCGCCGCTTCGCGCTCGATGTCGGAACCACCGCTCCGGACCTGCTCGCCCAGACCACCCTCGCACGCCTGGAGTCCTACGCCAAGCGCGCAGCGCCCGATCCGAACCTCGAAGCCCTGCTCTGCCAGTTCGGCCGCTACCTGCTCATCAGCTGCTCGCGCCCCGGCTCCTTGCCCGCCAACCTCCAGGGAGTCTGGAACGACAGCAACGAGCCCGCCTGGGCCTGTGACTACCACTCGAACATCAACGTCGAGATGAACTACTGGCCGGCCGAGCCGGGCAATCTCGCCGAATGCCACCGGCCCTTCATCGACTACGTCACCAGCATCCGCGCGGTCAGCGCCGAAAACACGCGGCGCAACTACGGCAACGTCCGAGGCTGGACCGTCCAGACGATGAACAACGCCTGCGGCGTTTCGTTCTGGAAATGGAACCCGCCGGGGAGCGCGTGGTACGCCCAGCACCTCTGGGAGCACTTCGCCTTCGGGCGCAACAAAGACTACCTCCGCAACACCGCCTATCCCGTGCTCAAGGAAGTCTGCCAGTTCTGGGATGACCACCTCACGCGCCGGCCCGACGGCACGCTCGTCACGCCCGACGGCTGGTCACCCGAGCACGGACCCGCCGAAGCAGGCGTGACCTACGACCAGGAGATCATCTACGACCTCTTCACCAACACGATCGAGGCCGCGGATGTGCTCGGCGATGACCAGGAATTCCGCGACCACATCGCCGGCCTGCGGGACAAGCTGCTCAAGCCCAAGGTCGGCCGCTGGGGACAGCTGCAGGAATGGGAACAGGACAAGGACGATCCCAAGGACACGCACCGTCACGTCTCGCATCTCTTCGCCCTGTACCCCGGCCGCCAGATCACCAGGGCCGCCACCCCCGAACTGGCCGAGGCCGCCCGCGTCTCGCTGCAGGCCCGCGGCGACAAGAGCACCGGCTGGAGCCGCGCCTGGAAGATCAACTTCTGGGCCCGGCTCTGGGACGGCGACCACGCCCACACCATGCTGCAAAGCCTGTTGAACCTGGTCGGCGAGACCAAGACCATCTACGGCGAGAGCGGCGCCGGCGTCTATCCCAACCTCTTCGACTCCCATCCCCCCTTCCAGATCGACGGCAACTTCGGAGCCGCGGCAGGCGTCTGCGAGATGCTCGTGCAAAGCCACACCGGCCAGATCCATCTTCTCCCCGCGCTGCCCCGAGCCTGGCCGACCGGAAAAGTGTCCGGCCTGTGCGCTCGCGGCGGCTTCGAGGTTGAAATGAGCTGGGACAACGGCCGCTTGACCAAGGCCGTGATCCACTCCAAGTCCGGCCTCCCCTGCCGGGTCGTGTGCGGCGACCAGACCTGGGACCTAACCACCGCACCCGGGAAGTCATACCCCCTCGCGCTCACACAACCGATCGACCCGCGCGGCACCAATTGAGCGCGACGCGCGCGTCAAGTCCAACGCCAACGCCCTCGGTCCCGGCCCCGCATGGACGCATCGCAACAAGTCCGCCCCTGATCCACATCCGCAAACCCGCGCAGCGGGTGTCCAGCTGTTAGCCACGGGTGGAGCGCCGGCGCCCCGCCGTCGCGGAACCCGTGGATACCAGCGGTCAACGACGAAAGCCCGCGCAGCGGGCGAAAGCCGGTGCCATCAACCGACCTCTTACGCCGGCCTTCGCACACTCATGCTCGCGGTGATATCCGCCACTGCGGATCTCCACTCTCGGCCACGGCGAACGCATCGACTCGTACCACATTACAGAACATCAACCTGTCGCTCGTTGGTCCCACGATTCAGCGCGGTGGGATGAGGAGCGACATGACCACTATCACGAGCCAATATGCAAACAGCGAAACGGGCAACACGACCAGAAATCGCACGACTGCAAGTCCGATACGACTGGCGGGCACAAGTGCTGGGCGATCTCTCTTCTGACGAGTGAGTTCGCTGAGGGCTTGTAGGAGGAGCGAGAGGAACAACGAGCTCGCTACCACCGAGATAGCCCAGACCCAGTAACTCATTCTCTCCACCTCGCCCGCCCGACTGGAGTCATGCGTCGCGCGAAGAATCGGGATGAGAATCAGCGAAACCAGCAGCGGCATTCCGAAGCCGAGCATAAGACCGACCATCAACCAGCGCTTAGTGTGCGGCGGAGCGCCGGGCAGAATCACGGGTTGCACCAAAAGGACCTGCTCGGAACCACATTCTGGGCACTGCACGCGGCCTCCGCGCGCATCCAAGCCCGAAAGGTCGTATCGGCACCGTGAGCAACGCTGGCCATTCACGGTCGAATGATATTCGACCCGCCGTGCGGCTTTCCGTTCCGATCAACCGCGCCCCCGCGTACGCGACCTATCGCTTGCGCGGCGGCCCCTCTCACCGTCTCACCGTATCACCGTATCACCGTATCACTTCCTCACCCCCGCCCCACCCGATCCCCCTCCCGCCCCACGCTCACCGGCTCCCCCTCTCTCTTCTTCTCCATCTCCGCCGTCAACATCACCTTCCCCGCGGTCTTCACAAGACCCGTCGGCTTCCCCATCTCCTCCATCAACCGCATCAATTCCGCATCATCAATGTCCGCAACGCCCCCGCCCGCCCCTGCCGCGGCATACCGCGCCACGATCCCCGGATCGTCCTTCACCATCTCCACCCGAATCACCCGCCCCTCCGCTCCCTCTCCCATCGTTTCGATGGGAGAGGTGCCGCGTTTCGCGGCGGTGAGGGCTTCGTGTTCTCCATGCTCTTCTACTCCGCCTCTTCCGATCTCCTTTTCCGCTCCAGGCTCGATCTTCACAACCTCCCCGCGTCCACCCGCTCTCCCCGCGCCCCGCGGGAGCGCCACCCAGATCCCCACCGTCACCACGCCCGCAAGCGCCACCACTCCCACCCCGCGCACCGCCACCCGCCGCGCACGCCTCGCCCCCGCCGCGCGCCCCACATCACCGATCATCCGCTCCCGCCGCGCCGCCCCGGCCGCGCTCAGCGCCACCGCATCCTCCGCGCCGGCCTCCATCGCCCCCCACACCGTTTCTTCTTCACCCGCGCTCATGGCAACATCTCCGTCGCGCTCTTGATCAGCCCCCGCAGCGCCCGCCGCAATCTCCCGTGCGCCGCATCCCCGCTCACCCCCGCCGCCTCGCCCGCCGCATCCAGCGTCCGCCCGTGCCCGAATCTCAACTCCATCAGCGCCCGGTCCTCCGGCCCCATCCGCTCCATCTGGCCACGCAGCCACTCGATCCGCTCCGCCAGCGATCCATCCGCCGCGTGGTCAGCAGTGGGGGAGTGCGCCGTGCCCGCGACCTCCCGCTCCCGCCGCGCCCGCCTCTGCTCCTTGCGCAGCCGATCAATCGCGCACGAGATCGTCGCCTTGCCCATCCACGCCTTCAGCTCGCGCTCACCCTCCAGCGGCTTCATCCCCTTCACCACCCGCATCATCACGTCCTGCACCACATCCAGGCAGAAACTCTCGTCGCGCCTCGTCGCCGCCCGCGCCATCCGGTACACCCGGTCAAACCACCCGCGGCACAATTCCTCGCACGCCCCCCGGTCCCCTCGTGACACCGCGCGCGTGAGACGTGCCGCCCGTTCATCGGACGGCACGTCCCGCGTCACGTTCGCGTCGGTCCCAGACTCGCCCACGCGCCCTCCGCGGCCACAACACGGGAGACCTCACTTCTGATTGTTCGCCTTCGACGCCGCCATCGCGGCCTCCAGGTCCTTCAGGTGCTTGCTCACCGCGGCCAGTTGATCCCGAAGCGCCGCGTTCTCGTCGCGAAGCCGCGCCAGTTCCGCGGCAACATCCGGGCCCTCAACCGCCGCGCCCCCGCCCTTCTGGTTCCCGATCGGCCCACGGATCAGGGGGATTTCAGAGAGCCACGGGACCGATCCGCCGCTCTTGGCCGCGACCTTCGCCGCCTCGACTTCTAGCCGCGCCATCTCCACCGCCGTCGCCCGCCGGTCCACCTCCGCCTTCATCTCCAGGGCCTCGGTCGACGAGACGGTCCCCTGCGCCACCATCTGCTCGATCTGGGCGAGCTTTTTGCGCGCCACGTCGGCCTGGTCCTGCATCGCTTTCACGTTCAGCTCGGCCTTCCGGACGTTGATCTCCATCTGCTGCTGCACGCTCAGCCGCTGCGCCGCCAGATCCGCCTGCCGCCCCGAATCGTCGCTCATCCGCTCGATCACATCCTTCACCGCCATCACGTCCGCCTGCTCGCCGCGCACGATCAGCAGCCCCGACTCCTTGTGGAACTTCATCTCCGGCGCCGTCGCGCGTTGCTCGTCCATCCGCAGCGCCGTCTCCGCCGCCATCAGCACCGCCGCGATCCTCTTCTCCGCCTCCTCCGGCGAAGCCGCCCGCCCCACGATCTTCTGCACGCTGAACACCTCCAGGATCACCCCGCCCCGCGGCCGCTGCTGCCCCGGCATCCGGTACACCTGGTACACCGGCGCCGTGTCCCTGCTGTCGTTCACCGCGTCCTCTCCCGGCAGCGCATCCATCAGCCGCATGATCTGCCACGAGTTCACCCCGCTCGACGACGCCGCCGGGATCGCCTGCACCGCCGCCGCCAGCGACACTTGCCGCAGCGAGATCGCCGTCAGCCGCTCCGTCGCCGCTCCCTCCGAAAGCACCACGTTCAGCGGCAAGGGTTTGTTGGCCTCCTTCAGCGCCGCGATGTACTCCGCCACCGTCCCCCCCGCAAACTCCACCGTGATCGTTCCCCGCCCCCCGTCTTGCCGCGGCAACATCCGCGCCGCCTTCGCGCCCTCCTGCGCCCACCCCTCCGAAGGCGCCGCATGGCCGAGCGCCACCATCGCCACCATCACCGCCGCCGCCTTCCCGATCACGCTGAAAATCCCGCTCATGGTCAGTGTCTCCGTATGCCCAAAGGCTTGCCCCAGCAGAACGCCGCCCACCCCCCCTTCCGGCGCAATCTCCCCAGAACACTTCCTCCACCGCCTCCCCGCCCGACATCCCACATCCCACATCTCCTACACTCCCGCGCCATGCCCGACACCCCCCTCAACCCCAACCTCTCCGGCCCCATCCTCACCCAGCGCATCCCAAGCTGGCCTTACGCCGATCCCAAGCTCCGCCACATCGTCTCGTACGACGAGTACATCAAGACCGGCGGCTACGAAGGCCTCCCCGCAAGGCCCTCACCCTCAAGCCCGGCGCCGTCACCGACGAAGTCAGAATCCGCACTCCCGCGGCGCGGCGGGCGGGATTCCCCACCGGCCTCAAGTGGACCTTTCTCCCCAAGGTCACCGCCGGCCCCGACGGCCAAGAACCCGACGCCGGCCAGCGCTTACCTCGCTATCAACGCCGATGGTCGAGCCCGGCACCTTCAAAGACCGCCTGCTCATGGACTTTGACCCCACCTGATGCTCGAAGGCATCGCCATCTGCCGCTACGCCTGCCGCATCTCCACCGCCTACATCTTCATCCGCGGCGAATACCCCACCAGGCCCACGTCCTCGAGAACGCCCTCAAAGAGGCGTACGCCCACGGCGTCTTCGGCGGCAAGGGCCTCTTGAACGGCTCCAACACCGGCAAGAACGAACCCTTCAAGGTCGACTGCTACGTCCACCGCGCGCAAGCGCCTACATCTGCGGCGAAGAAACCGGCCTCCTGGAAGCCCTCGAAGGCAAACGCGGCTGGCCCCGCATCAAGCCCCCTTCCCCGCCATTAAGGGCCTCTTCGGCAAGCCCACCATCATCAACAACGTCGAAACCCTCGCCCACCTCCCCAGCATCGCCCACGATGCCGACTGGTTCTTGAAGCAAGGCTCCCAGTCCACCTTCCCCAACTCGCCCCCTCCGCCGGCACCAAGCTCATGGGCGTCAGCGGCCACGTCAGCCGCTCTGGCGTCTTCGAGCTCGAACTCGGCATCAAGCTCCGCACCCTCGTCGAGCACCCCAAGCTCTGTAACGGAATGCGCAGCGGCAAGAAGTTCAAGGGCATCGCCGGCGGCATCTCCATGGGCATCCTCGGCCCCGACCAGTTCGACGCCGAGATGGACTTCGACATTGGTCGCAAGTACAACGTCCTGGGCCTCGGCACCGCCTGCCCCACCGTCTTCGATGAAGACACCGACATGGTCGCCGTCGCCCGCAACATCGCCTGCTTCTTCAAGCACGAAAGCTGCGGCCAGTGCACCCCCTGCCGCGAAGGCAGCGGCTGGCTCTACCAGCTCATGTGCCGCATCGAAGAAGGCAACGCCAGACCAAAGACCTCGACCTCGCCCCTCGAGATCGCAACCAGCATGGGCTCCATGCCCGGCACCACCATCTGCGGCCTCGCCGACGGCAACAACTGGGCCGTGCGCACGATCATGAACAAGTACTGGAGCGAGTTCGAAAAAGCGCGTGAAGCCCACCTTCGTCCAGGTCCGCGTCGCCGTAGGCGCCGGCGCCCGCGGCTGATTCCAACGAGCCTGATTCCAACGAGCCCCGACCGTAAGGGAGCGGGTTTCTGTGCCCGTTCTTTCTTCGCCCCATCGGGGCGCACGAATGTAGCCACGGGTGGAGGTCGCCTCGGGCGACCGAGACCCGTGGTTGTGGTCAACGAATCCCCACCGCCCCGGAGGGGCGGACGAACCACCCATCTCACCGCCCCCGCGCCCAACACACCGCCCATGCCCAACCCGCCCCGTCCCCCCTCCGCGCGCTGGCTCCGCGTCCGCATCATCCTCAACCGCCACGACCCCATGGACCTCATCGCATACGGCTTCCCCGAACACGAATACGACCCCGAAATGCCCGGTGTCCTCCAAGCCCTCGACCAGGCCACCGACACCGCCGACCTCGCCGACCGCATCGCCCAGGTCTTCGCCGAAATGTTCGGCGGCCCCAGCGGTCCCGCGATAATCCCGTTCACGGGTTGGTACGACCTCGCCGCCGAACTCCAAGCCCCGCCAACCTCGCCCCACCCCGGCGCTCGATGATGATCACCACCCACGCACCGCGCCTCCCCCGCAAGCGCACGCACACCCGTTCCCGCCCCACCGGGGCGCCCGTCGACAGCCAGGGGTGAAGCGCAGCGCAACCCCTGGAACACCGCCCCTCTTCATCTTCTTCGCCCCGGAGGGGGGCACGAACGTTACAGGGGCCAGCGGTGCCCCGCCGCGCCACCCCTCAAAAGCCACCCCTGAAACTCCCCCGCCCCGGAAGCGGCGGACCAAGCACCCATGCAGGCGCCTTCAGCGGATAGCATACCTTCGCGATGAAACGGGTAACGATTTCCGATGTTCAATCGCTGCCACAGTGGGCGATCGATCTGTTCGCGGCTCGACAGCTCAGGCGAGTAGCCGAGTCGTACCGCAAGGCACACCCGCGTGCGCCGATGCTCGAACTGTTCGAGGCTTTGGCCATCGAACTCGAGTCTGGAAGCGCAAACCAGAGCACGCTGCGGACTCTGCACAGCCGCCTGGAGGTGTTGCTCCAGAGTCTTGGCACACCCCAGGTCCGCGCGCCGGTCGTTGGTGCCCAGTCACTCTGTCTCGCCGCTCCCTCGGACCGCCCATTCGCAGCGTCTCTCTGGATCGATGGGCCCGTGCAAGCTAAGAGCCAAAGGCGATCTGATGAACGGCGGATGATCCGAGCCGAGTTGCACGACTTCCGCGGATTGAAAGAGATGGAATCATCGGAACGCCCCGTCGATGCGCCGACGCGTTTGGGCGAACTGTGGCCTTGCGGCAAGCCCGCCTGGCTCAGCCTGAAATGGCCGACGCTGCGAGACCAAGTCCGGCAGGTTCGCAATATCTGGATGGAGGATGAGCCGCGGCGGCGCGTTCGCACAGCTCCCCGCAGGGTGCCGAGCAAACGTCTCCCCGAATACCTGCGTGAACGACTTGGCCAAGCCAGGTGGAACCTCGTCTGCGCTCCCGAACTGGAAGTTCTGTCGAAGGGCAAGGGGCGGCGGGCTGTTCCGACCTTTCGGCGAGGCCCGACAGCGGTCCGCCGACAACGAATCGCGGTAGCAGCCCGCACCGGGCTCCGTCGCCACGGCGACGCGGCGTTGCTTCGTCAATGGCGCTTCAGATCCCGAGATGTTCCCTCGCTCCGTCCTCTGTGGGCCTTTCTACGGGAGCACGATGGCGCCCTGCTCTTCTGGCGAGATGGTTCACCCTCGGGCGATGCGCTCATCGAATTGCTCGGCGTCGCCGACCAGCGTGCCGCGCTCCGGCATTTCAAGTACTTGGTCGATCACGCCGCCTGTAACGACCCGGACCGCGTGCGCCGTTGTTTGAAAGTTCTTGGTTGTCACGTCGAATCGGTGTTCGTCGTCGCGCAGGCCGATGGGCGCTACTTCGCCCTTCCGACATCCGGACCCAAAGCCGGAAACGTCTTCCGATTCATGTCACACTCCTGCACGCTTGAGCCCTTTGCTTCATCGTTTCTCAAAGCAGTCGGGCGCTTTGTCGAGAATCCGATCCCGCTTCTGAGAAACACCCACCTGGAAACCGAGGCCGCGGATTCCAAGCTCACGTACGAACTCCGCCTGGTTCGCATCGAAGCAATGGACCTCGATCAGTGACGCGTGCTCCCGGCGTTACGCACCCACCAGCCACTCCGCCGCGCCACCCCTGAAAAACTGCCCCCAAATCCCTCCTCGCCCGGACAGGGGCGGACGAAACTCTTGCACACCCACAACCCCACGACTTCATCCCAGGGCAAGCGCATGGCCAAAGAACGACGGGTCAGCAATCTTCGCCCGCTGCGGGCGCACGAGCGTAGCGACGGGCGCAGGTCTGCGTTGCCCCGTGGTCAAACATCAAGTCGGCAGCGCAATCTGCGGCGGTTTCGTCGGGAGTATTGCTGGCTATGGTCTTGTTGCTTTGGCTCGTGCGCCGCAGCTATCGACGGCTTGCCATTTGGGCGGTTCGAGCTTTCGACTCGCTACACCAGGCAGGGCGATCCCACGTTGGTGGAATTCTGAAGGATGCTCGGACTCCGTCCCAAGATTCGAAGGCATAGACGCGGAGCGGCCTTCACGCCCCCCTCCCCACCCCCACCAGCCACCCCGCCACCAACCCCAAGCAGCGGCCCCAGGCAGATGATCTTGTCCGACTTTTTCAGGTTGTGCCGCGCGCACAGCAGCTTCACGTTCGCTGCCGTAATGCTGCTCCCGCCCTTGCTCCACGGCACATCGTGATCAAAGTGCAGGTTGTCCGTCGCCCCGCACGTCACGCACTTGCCCTGGTCGCGCTTCCACACCTCGACCTTCACCGGCGTCGGGATCTGCCGCGAGATCGAGAGTTCCCACACTTCCTCGTCCGCGCGCTCGACCGCCACCGGCTTCAGGAAGAACCGGCACACTTTCCGCGTCCGCGTCACGCCCTTGCGCCGATCCGTCACCACCTCTTTCAACTCCGCATCCACCAACTCGTGCCTCCCCCGATCGCACCAGATCCCATCCGCGATCTTCTCGTACACCTGCACGATCTCCGCCGGCGCCTCCCCAGCCTTGAACTTCATCGCCGCGGCAAAGAACTTCCCGTTCTCCGTCGGCCTCCCGCTCGGCAACGTCAACGGCTGATCCACCCGCTTGGGGTCCACGCCCGCCCCCACGCCGCGCCCGCCGCCCCGCATCGCGTCGTGCCCCTCGTACTCCAGAGTCTTGGTGTCCTCGTGCCACTGATCGTGGTACGGCGCCCCCTTCCGCACGCTCATGAGCAGAACCGAGTGCCCGCCGCGAACCTTGAAGTTCATCCCCTTCTGGAGCGCGATCTTCTCGCGCTGCAGCATGTCCGGATACGAAATGATCTCGCGGTACCGCACGGCCAGGTTGTACCACACGCGCGACCGAAGTGCGAACTTCCCATGAATTCACCTAAGATCACCGATCTCATGCTTTCTGCAGGCTCCGACATCCTCTCCCGCCTCCACACCCACCTCCGCTCCCGCAGCCTCCCCATCCCGCCCGGCGCCACTCCCGCCGAGCTCGCTCGACTCCGCCGCGATCTCACATTCACCCCGCCCCCCGAGCTCGAGTCCTGGCTCACGCTCTGCCGCGGCTGCGAAGTCCAAGCTCCCTCGATCGTCCACCTCCTCGGCACCCGCGCCCGCCACTTCGATATCGCCAAGGCACTGCTCCCCGAGTGGATCGCCAACCGCTGGATCCCCATCGCAGACGATGGCTGCGGCCAGCACTACGTGCTCATCGCCGATCGCGCGCCCGCCCCCGTCGCGTTCTTCGAGGCCCACGCTCCCGAACGCCCCGAGTATCTAGTCGCATCGAGCCTCCCGGTGTTCCTCGATCTGGCGATCCAGGAGGCCGAGGCATCTCCCGCGCTCTCGCTCGATGAGCCCGAATGCGTCGACCCCGTCTGGTTCAGTCGCGACAAGCTCCTGATCGCCGACCCCGCCGCGGCAGCCATCATGGACATCCCCTTCGCGTGGCAGCGCGACGACGAGTGAAGCTCCCCAAGCCCACGCTCCGGCGCCACTCCACGGGCCACCCCACCAAAAAATCCTACTCCCCGCCGACATCTCCATAACCCAAGCCCGCCCCACCACCTGCGCCCCCTTCCTCCCCCGCGCAATTCCACCATCCGGCGCACCCCCGCGGGCCATCGCCCCTCTACGGAGTCCCCCGCGGCACTCCGCACGATGCCCACCCCAACCCCCTCAACCCCCGCGCCCAACCCCGCCGCGCCCTCGCCGATCCCGCTCCCTTCCGATCTCTCACATCCGACATCCGACATCCCACATCCGACATCCCTCCTCAATTCCCTCCTCTCCTCCGGCTTCAACCTCGAGCGCGCTGTGCGCTCGCTCAACCTCTCCGCCCTCGACCTGCTCGAACTCGCCCGCAACTCCGACCTCCACACCGACCTCACCGATCTCCACGCGCTCCTCTCTCGCGCCACCGATCTTCACACGCTCTCCCGTCTCAACACCGCCCTCGACCGTCTCGGCACCCTTTGCAACGACCCCGATGCCGACCCCGTCGAGCACCGCCGCGCCGCGGCTGCAATCGTCCACCTCGCCCGCCCCGCGCGCACCAACTCCACCGCCCCCCACACCACCGACCCCGACGACTTCGATCACGACGACGAACCCACCGACAACGAGCCGGCCAACGACGAACCCACCGGCGACGACTCTGCCGATGGCGAAACCACGAACGACGAATCCTCCAACGAAACCCGCGACGACGATTCCACCGAAGACGACGCTGCCGAAGACGAGTCTCCCAACAGCGAATACTCGCAAACCGACGCCGCGGCAGAAAAACCCCTTCCCACCAACCACCTCCACAACCCCTCCCGCCCCAACCGCCCCAGCCGCACGCCCCAAGACCCAGGACCTCAGGACCCAGGACCTCAGGACCCAGGACCCGAGGACCCAGGACTCCAGGACCCAGGACCCCAGGACTCCGGACCTCAGGACCCACGACCTCACAACCCCGACCTCCCCTCCCCCGATCTCCCCCCCTCCGATCTCGCGGCAGCCGCCCTCGAGTGTTTCCGCAACCCC